>DASXZL010000016.1:0-451631 GCA_036501935.1 Polyangiaceae bacterium
GCCGCGCCGCTTGCACACGGCACTCCGCGCCGCGACGTTGGTCGCTCACCGCTCGCTCACGCTCGCGGTGCTGATGCCGCTGGCGCGGCATCGGGTGGCGTCTGATCGACAATCGCGCTCGGTTGCGCTCGGTCATTTAGCTCCGGCTCCGGCCGCCGAGGCGCGTGCTAGCGTAGCGCGCGATGCCGCGCCCCGGCTTGCGTCCCATGCGCGCGCTTCCCGTGCTGGAGGCGCGGCGCGGCGCGCTGGAGAAGTGCGTCTTCTGCCCGAAGCTGTGCCGCAGCGCGTGCCCCGTCTCCAACGCCGAGCCGCGGGAGACCATCACGCCGTGGGGCAAGATGAGCCTCGCGTGGATGAGCGCCCACGGCGACGTGCCCCTCGACGCGACGCACGCCGCGCCCGCCTGGGCGTGCACCGGGTGCTACGCGTGCCGCGAGGTCTGCGATCACAAGAACCCCACCGCCGACGTCCTCGTCGACGCGCGCGACGCCCTCACACGCGCCGGCACGGCCCCCGCCGGCGCGCGGCGCGTCCTCGACCGCTTCGCCGCGCACGACGCCTCGACGCGCGACGCCGGCCTCGAGCTCACCGCGCACCCACGCGTGCGCCGCGACGCCGCCGACGTCCTCCTCGTCGGCTGCGGCTACCTCCGCGCCGCCCCCCGCGAGGCGCGCGACGCCGTCGACGCCGCGACCGCGCTGAGCGGCGAGCCCGTCGCCCTCGCCGAGGGCTGCTGCGGCCTGCCGCTTCTCCTCGCCGGCGACAAGACGGGCTTCGCCGAGCACGCCGCCTCGTTCGCGCGCTCGCTCGACGGACGCACGCGCGTCACCGTCGTCGACGCGGGCTGCGCGAAGACCCTCCGCGACCGCTACGCCGAGGCCGGCGTCACGCTCGCCCCCTCCGTCGAGCTCCTCGTCGAGCAAGCGTCGCGCGCCATCACGCGCATGAAGCACGTCCCCCACGAAGCCGGCCCCGTTCGCTGGCACGACCCCTGTCAGCTCGGACGCGGCCTCGGGGTCTACGAAGCGCCGCGCGCCGTCCTCGGGCGCGCCCTCGGCCGCACCCCCGACGAGTTCGGCCCCCACGAACGCCGCGAGCACGGCGTCTGCTCCGGCGCCGGCGGCCTCCTCCCCGCCACGATGCCCGACGTGGCGAAGGGCATCGCCGACGCGCGCGTCGCCGCCCACACGCGCCTCGGCGACGGCGGAACGGGCCGCATCGTCACCGCGTGCGCCTCGAGCCTCCTCGCGATGCGAAAGAGCGCCGGTTCCAGCATCGCGGTAGATGATCTGGTGAGCTGGATCGCGCGCGCTCTCGCGTGATGCGCCGCGCGTCGCTGACGCTGCGCAGCACCGAGAAATCGCGGCTCGTCACATTGACGAGTCTCCGAACCGACTGGTAAGGCAAGCAAGCCTTGCGTCCGCGGCGCTCGCGGCGCTGTACCCCGGGAGGAAGCCGTGAACCTGATCCGCGTGTCGACCATTCTGTGCTGCGCCGCATTGCCGTCGGCCATCTACATCGGCGGCTGCTCCAGCACCGCCACCACCCCCGGCTTCAGCGAGGATGCCGGAAACACCAGCTCGAGCGGCAGCTCCGGGAGCAGCTCGGGCAGCAGCACGAGCAGCAGCGGAAGCAGCACGAGCAGCAGCAGTGGAAGCAGCACCTCCAGCAGCAGCGGCAGCACGTCGAGCAGCGGCAGCACCAGCAGCAGCGGCAGCACGTCGAGCAGCGGCAGCACATCGAGCAGCGGCGGCTCCAGCAGCGGCTGCACCCCGCCGGCGACGGTGACGGGCGTGCCGACGTACACGACGGTCACGCAGCAGAAGGCCTGCAGCATGGCGGACGTCACCTCGTTCGTCACCGACTGCGTCGGCGCCTCGGCGACACAGGCAACTTGCAGCGCCTGGACCCCGGCAGCAGCCGACACCAACTGCGCGGCCTGCATCCAGCCGGCGAACATGGCCACCACGGGCGCCACGATCTACGACGCCATGGGCAACGGGGCCTCCAATCAGCCCGGATGCGTCCAGATCGTCGACGGCAACAGCACGTGCGCGGCTCCGCTTTACCAGGCGCTCATCTGCATCGACGACGCGTGTGACTCCTGCACCACGCAGACGGATTTCGACAACTGCGAGACCACGGCGCTCATGGGCGCTTGCTCCACGGAGAACACGGCCGTGTCAGCCTGCCAGACCGACCTCGCCGACGGCGGCTCTGCCAGCGACAACGGCAAGTGCAGCACCGACCAGGACATCATCTACACGATCTGCGGCAACGGTAAGTAGTCGACCCGGATCGAGGGAAACGCGGGCGGGTCGCCGGAGAGGCGGGCCGCCCGCGGTTCGTTTGTGCAGCAATACAGCGGGTTACGGGGTGCGCTCGGGGAGGAAAGAACACCGGCGCGACGCTTCGACCTGCGAATGCGTCGTCTTGTCGACCGAATGCGCCATCTTGTCTTCGAGGAGGCACATCGTCTCGACCGAATTGGCGATCTTGTCTTCGAGGAGCCGCATCTCGTCGACTGGGTGGTGCGACTCGAGGACAAGACGACGCGTCTTCAAGAAAGGGAGGCGCATCTCGTCGACAAGCTGCGCCTCTCGGTCGACGAGGCGTGTCTCGCTGAAGACAAGATGCGGCATCTTGTCTTCGCGATGCGCCTTCTCGAGACCAAGAAGCCGCTTCCGACGACTCGGGAGCGTCATCGTCTCGACAAGACGCCGCATCTCGTCGAGCCGATGCGCCATCTTGTCTTCGCGACGTGTCGTCGTGAAGACAAGTCGACACATCTCGAGGACAAGAAGGCGCATCGTGAGTTGTCGCCGCGTCTCCCGTCTACTCGGGAGCCGCTTTTGCTCTTCAAGACGACGCACTCGGTCTTCAAGACGACACACTCGCTCTTCAAGACGACGCGTTCATCGAACGAGGAGCCGCTCTTGCTCGACACGATTACGGTTTTATTGAGCAAAATGGCGCTCTTGCTCGACACGACGGCTCGTTCGACGACCCGCGAGCCGCACCTGGTTCGACGAACGCGGCGCGGAAAGGGGAACGAGCCTCGGCGAGAACACGCGGACACGCACTTCGTCGTCTCGCGTGACCGCGAGGAGCATCCGACGCTCCATTTCGTCGACCCGAGTGGGCGCCTCGTCTTCATCACGAGCGCCTCGTGAGACTTCAGGCGGGCCTTGGAGGTCTCGTTCGAGCGTGTGGGAGCCACGGGCGATCGATCGACGCGCTCTCGCACGCGCTCTCGCTCGCACCCGCTATCCTCCGCGCCGATGCCCATGCCCGCCCCCTCTTCTCCTCTCCCCGGCTGGACCAGCTTTCCCTTCTCCTCCTCCTCCACGACGCGCGACGTCCTTCGCCGCGGCTCGGGTCCCGGCGTCCTCGTGATGCCCGAGATCCCCGGCGTCACCCCGGCGGTCGCCGCCTTCTCCGACCGCCTCGTCGCCGAGGGCTTCACCGTGTGGATGCTCGTCCTCTTCGGTGACGTCGGCCGCCCCATGACCCCCGGGTACGCCATCTCCACCATCGCGCGCGCCTGCGTCGCGAAGGAGTTCTCCGCCCTCGCCGCCCGCCGCAGCAGCCCGATCACCGACTACCTCCGCGCCCTCGCCCGCGCCCTCGCGAAGGAGACCGGCGGCCCCGTGGGCGCCCTCGGCATGTGCTTCACCGGCAACTTCGCGCTCGCCCTCATGGTCGACGACGCCATCGCCGCGCCCGTCCTCAGCCAGCCTTCCCTCCCCTTCCCCCTCGGCACCGAGCGCCGCCGCGCCCTTCACGTGAGCGACGACGACCTCGTCGCCATCAAGAAGCGCGTCGCCGGCGGCTGCTCCGTCCTCGGCCTCCGCTTCACGTGCGATCGCGCCGTGCCGGCCGAGCGCTTCGAGCGCCTCCGCGCGGAGCTCGGCGACGGCTTCGAGGGCATCGAGATCGACTCCTCGCCCGGCAACCCGCACGGCATCCCCACCAAGGCGCACTCGGTCCTCACGAACGACCTCGTCGACGAAGCCGGCCACCCGACGCGCGCCGCGCTCGACCGCACCCTCGCGTTCTTCCGCGAGCGCCTGCTGTCAGCTTGAGCGCCGCCTGCCGTCATCCTGTGTCCTCGCAGCGAAGGGCCCACTGCGACACCGTGGGGTCCCTCGGCCGCTTCGCGGCCTCGGGATGACAGCAAGCCAGACGCGCGCGCGCTCAGTTACGCCGCGCCCGCCTTGCCCTTCTTCGTCTTCACCGGGCGCGCGGCGGGCAGCGGCGCCGGCGGCGGCGGGGCCGGTGCGCGCTTCGTCTCCCGCAACACGCCGTAGCTCTCGAACTCCTCGATCATCTTGTCGAGCCGCTCGCGATCGAACGGTCTCCCCAGGTGGTGCGCGGCGCGGCGCAGGATCTTCCGCTCCGGCAGGCCCACGTGCTTGTCCACCGCGGCGGCCACCTGCAGCGCGTGCAGGAACTCGTCGCGCACGTGCTCGGGCAGCGCCTCGATGCGGTCCGCCCACTCGAGCTCGTCCTCCACGAAGCGCGCCTGTACGCGCGCCCGCTCGGCCGGGGGCAGCTTCTCGAGCAGGTGCGCGAGGGCGCCGACCTCCTCGGGCGTCAGCTTGCCGTCGGCCGAGAAGATGAACCACACGCCCTCGATGAGCAGATCGAGGCACTCGTGGCACTCGCTGCTCGCGTGCTCGAGCGCGTCGTGGAGCGCACGCCGGTAGCGCATGTAGCGCCGCACCGTGTCGCCGAGCTTGCGCGTCAGCAGGTAGTTGGTCACCGCCGACGTCGCGATGCCGAGCACCGGCAAGAGGTTCCGCGCGACGCTCTCGCCGAGCACGCGCTTGCCGACCTGCTCGCCGACCTCCTCGCTTTCCTGCGACATGACCTCGTGAACGAGCTTGCCGCCCGAGTCCTCGCTCTCCTCCTCGTGCTCCGCCGTCTTGAAGATGAGCGCGTAGAGGCGGAAGAGATCCTCCGGATCCTCGAGGTCGTAGGGCACCTCGAACGTCGCCGCGAGGTCGCACGCGAGGTCGAGGTGCACGAGCGTGCGGAACCCCATCTCGAGCCCGATGGCCCCCGCTGCGAGCGGCACCGTCACGATCGACGCGAGCCCCTCGGTCTGCGCCGTGAGCAGCGCCGCCGCCGTCGACATCGATCCAGCCGCCGCGCCCGACGCCGCCGCCTTGAGGCAAGCCCGGCGAATGAGCGCCCGCGCCTCGTCGCTCTCCGCGTCCTGCGTGCGCTCTCGCGCCTTGCGCCCGCGCCGCCGTGTCAGATGCCACGCGACGAGCCGGTTGAACCACCCCGTCGGACCGCGGGGCCGCTCCAGCTCCACCTCGTCCACCAGCGCCGCCTGTTCGATCTCCACCGAGGCCATGCCGCGATTGTCCGCGAGAACGGGCCCCGCGTCACGCGTGACCCCCTCGCTCGCGGCTCGGTCCGTCCGTCGACACGCCCTTTCCTTTGACGCGGAGGCGCGGGCGTCACCTGGAAGAGGATCTCTCTAAATGACCGAGCGCCATCGGCGATCAGATGCCATCCGATGCCGCGCCAGCGGCATCAGCACCGCGAGCGTGAGCGAGCGGTGAGCGACCAAGCTCGTGGCGCGGAGTGTGCAAGCGGCGCAGCTCACCGCTCGCTCACGCTCGCGGTGCTGACGGCGGCTCCGCCGCCCGTCCGAGATCCATCGAGAATCGCGCTCGCTAGCGCTCGCTCATTTAGTGGACCCGCGCGAGCACGGAGGCGTTTCGCGTCGTGTCCTCTCCTCGCTTCGCCAGCACGATTTCGCCGCGGTCGTCGACCACGCCGAAGGTGCCCTCTCGCAGCGCCGTGCCGGCCGCGTCGCGCTCGTCTCCGCGCAGCGGGAGCTGTAAGAGCAGGTACCCCGCGTCGTACACGCCGAAGCGAAGCGTGTATGCGTCCTCCCGACCCGAGACGTGCGGCACGAGGTGCTCGGAGGCGCTGACGCGCGCGTCCGGCGGGATCTCGGCCAGCAGCGCGGCGAGCGAGGCGCGCCGCGCGAGGTCCTCGGGCGTCGTGCCGAAGTGGTACGCGTAGAACCCGCCGCGCGCCGTCCCGCGCTGGAAGACGGCGCCGTAGAGGTACGAGCACGCGAGCGACGACGCCACGACGCCCGCGACGAGCGCCCCGCGCCGCGCCGGCCCCCGCCGCCCCGCGCGCTCGAAGGCGAGCACGAGGCCGAGAAAGAGGAACGTCGTCCAGTACGACGTGTACTGGAAGGAGATCTGCGTGAGCGGCGGGTACTGGGTCGACAGCAGCGTGAAGACGAACCCGGGGACGACGAGCAAGAGCCCGATGGGCCGCGACAGCGGCAGAAAGAGCAGCGGCACGAGCAGCTGCATGGCGTAGACGAGCTTGTCCCGCTCGAGGACGACGCTCCCCGTGTAGGCGGGGTTGCCGAACATCGTCTCGACGACGCCGCCGAAGCCGTGCGCCTCGGGCGGTTCGAGGCCCGCGTACTGGTTGACGAACGACTCGCCGCCCCCGTAGTGCGGCATGACGACGAGCTTCATCGCGAGGAAGTAGCCGCCCGCCGTCACCGCGAGGAGCGCGCCGGCCCGCGCCGATTTCCCCGTGAGGAGCAGGAAGACGCCCAGCACCGCCAGCAGGAAGGCAACGTCCTCGCGCACCGACAGAGCCAGCACCGCGGCCACCACGGCGAGCACCGTCCGCCGCGCCTCCACCGCGTAGAGCACCGTCCACACGAAGAAGACGCCCAGCGGCAGGTAATGAAAGTCGTAGAGGTTCGCGCCGTGGAGGGGCGCGTAGACGAGGTAGAGGAGCGCCACGAGCGTCGCCGTCCAGGGCGGCACGTGCCGGCGCGCGTAGAGATGCAGCGGGACGGCCGCCGCCCCCATGAGCACCGCCTGCACGACGAGGAGCGTCTCCGGGTGCGGCGCGAGGAGGTAGATCGGCGCGAGCAGGAACGAGAAGAAGGTGGCGTGGTGCCCGAAGTGCGTGCCCGTCGGCCCGCCGAACGGCGTCGACTTGAAGAGCGTCCCGCCGTGGACGAGGTTCCACATCAGGTTGTCCTCGAGGCCCATGTCGAAGCTCGACGTCCCGAGGTTGCGGTGTCCCTCGATGGTGACCGCCGAGAAGTACGCCACGTAGGCGCAGGCCGCCGCGACCACGACGACGAGCGGCACGTCGACCCGCGCGAGCAGCGGGTCGAACCGGCGACGCCGAGCGATGAGCCTCCCGCGAAGCGCGCGCCCGCGGACGGCGAGCTCGGGAAAGGCCGGCTCCGTCTCGAGCACCGCGCGCGCCGCGGCCCACGTGCCGAACCCGAAGACGAGCGCCAGCGGGAGGAACACGAGCTCCCAGCCGCTCCAGAGCCGCACGTCGAAGAGCAGCGGGACGAGCGTCGCGAGGGCCATCGGGGAAAGGCGTCGCACGAGCCGCTCGAGGACGGAGAGGTCGCGCTTCCACAGGAACAGCGCGCCGAGGAGCAGCGCCCCGATGCCGACGGCCACCCCCATGTCGAGGAAGATCCAGCCGCGCGCCTCGGCCCAGAGCGCGTTCGTGCGCGTGTGCGCCGGGAGCGTCCCGTGTCCGGAGACCTCCCAGCCCGCCATGCCGAGCGACGCCGCCTCGAGCGACGCGAGCCCGGCGACCCGCGCGAGCCGCGTGAGGAGGGGCAGCGAGCCCGCGCCGGAGGTGTCGGAGGAGGGCGGAGAGGAGGGGGGCAAGGAGGCGGCTGGCAAGGATGCGGGGAGATGCCCGAGACGCATCTGAAAATCGAGCGGACCGGCGGAGCGCGGCCGTGGGGAGAGCCCTTCCGCGGCTGGTGCACTTTTCCAGTCCCCATCTGCGTCTCATGGGTCCGGGCTCGATTTGGTGTCGGTTCTGATCCAATGTATCGCGCCGGCTGAGGCCGGGGAGGCTAGTCAGTGCGCTGGAATCACGCCGTTCAGGGGTTGTTGCTCGTTGCCATTCCGCTCTCGGGGTACGTCATCGGTTGCGCCAACGGCGGGCCGCTCGATTCGGGTGACCTGGGGAGCAGCGGCAGCGGGAGCACGAGCGGCAGCAGCAGTTCGGGCAGCAGCAGCGGGTCGAGCACCAGCAGCGGGTCCAGTACGAGCAGCGGGTCCAGCACCAGCAGTGGCTCCAGCACGAGCAGCGGGTCCAGCACCAGCAGCGGCTCCAGTACCAGCAGCGGATCCAGCACGAGCAGCGGGTCCAGTACCAGCAGCGGGTCCAGCACCAGCAGCGGATCCAGCACCAGCAGCGGATCCAGCAGCGGAAGCTCCAGCGGGTCCAGCAGCGGGTCCAGCAGCGGAAGCTCCAGCGGATCCAGCAGCGGGTCCAGCAGCGGGACCTGCACGGCCGCCAACGACGCGACCTGCTGGGCGGCCGACACGAAGGGGACGTCGAGCCAGAACTCGACCTGCGTGCAGACCTGCTGCGCGACGACCTACTGCTCGACGGGGAGCAACAACTTCTACAACGACATCGCCGCGTGCATCTGCCAGTCGAGCACCTGCAAGAGCGCGTGCAGCGGGGCGCAGGACTACTGCACGATGGTCGGCTACGTCACCTCGACGTCCTGCAGCACGTGCTTCGACAAGTACACGGCCTCGGGGGCGCAGTGCGACCCGACGAGCGGCAGCATCGCCTCGGCGTGTTCGGGCGACTCCGATTGCTCGGCGTACCTCACCTGCGCCAACGGCTGCAAGTAGCCCTCTCTTTCGCAGCGCCGGGCTGGTCGCGCTAGCCTCTCCCCGGCTTGCCCCCGCCTCCCAGCCGCGATTCCCGCGAGGACCGGCCGCGCTCGACCATCGCGCGGCGCGTGCTCGCGTCGTTCGCGATCACCGTCGTGGCCTTCGCGGTGACGCTCGGCTGGGGCATCGTCGCGCAGCAGCGCGCGGCCGACGACAGCCTGGAGCTCGCGCGCGGATACGTCCCGGTGGCGATGCGTCTCGCGCAGCTCCGCGCGGCGCAGACGACGCTCTCGACGCTGGTCGACGGCATCCCGGACGAGCGCGAGCCCGGGTCGACGCGAGCGCTGCTGGAGACGCTGGTCGGCGCGCGGCGGACGATGTTCGTCGAGACGCGCGGCGCGATGACTCAGACGCTGCGCGACGTGGGGAGCGACTCGACGCGCGCGCTCGCGCGGCAACTGTCGGCGGAGCTCGACGCCGTGGAGCAGCTCCTCGAGGGGGACCCGGCGCTCTTCGAGCGGCTCTACGCGGCCATCGCGAGCGGGGACCGGGACGGGATCAACCGCGTCCTCGTGTCGCTCGGCGCGCTGGAGCACGACGCGGACAAGCGGCTGCGCGTTCTGGCAGGGCGCGTGTCGGGGTCGATCGACGCGCTGTCGAACGCGGCGCGCGAGCGCGAGCTGCGGTCGATCTGGGCGCTGGCGGTGCTGGCGGCGCTGACGCTCGCGGTGGGCATCGTGGTCTCGCTCCACGTGCGGAGGCTGCTCGCGCCGCTGGCGCGGGTCACCGAGCGCGCCCGGTCGGTCGCGCGGGGGGATCTCGAGGCGCGGCCCGTCGAGCCGAGCGACGACGAGATCGGTCAGCTGGAGGGAGCGTTCGAGAAGATGGTGTCGGGGCTGTCGCGCGCGCAGGCCCTGGCGCTGTCGAACGAGCGGCTCGCGGCCATCGGGAAGATGGCGGCGCACGTGACGCACGAGATCCGCAACCCGCTGTCGGCGATGGGCCTGAACGTGGAGCTGCTCGAGGAGGAGATCGCGCAGAGCTCGGGCCCGGGCGACAGCGCCGAGGTGAAGAACCTGCTCGCAGCCATCCAGCGGGAGGTGCAGCGCCTCGAGCACCTGAGCGAGGAGTACCTGCGCGTCGCGCGCCTGCCCGAGCCGCGCATGGAGGCCGACGACGTGGCGACGGCGGTGCGCGAGATCGTGGCGTTCGCGCGGCCGGAGATCGAGCAGGCGCGCTGCACGGTGGCCATCCACGTCGAGCCCGACCTGCGGCCCGCGCTCTTCGACGAGGCGCAGCTGCGGCAGGCGCTGCTCAACCTGCTGCGGAACGCGCGCGAGGCGATGCCCGAGGGGGGGCCCATCGAGGTGCGCGTCGAGGCGGGCGGGATGAGCGTCATCATCGACGTGGACGACCGCGGCGGGGGGATCCCCGAGCCCATCCGGGCGCGCGTGTTCGACCCGTTCTTCTCGACGAAGGGCGAAGGGACGGGCCTCGGCCTCGCCATCACGCGGCACATCGTGGAGGCGCACGGCGGCAACGTGACGTGCGAGCGGCGAGAAGGCGGGGGGACACGCTTTCGCATCGCGCTGCCCATCGCCCCGGCGAAGAGCACGCGCCTCCCCGCGGGAGCCGAGGCGGTTCGCTAGGGTCCCGAAGGGGAGCGAGGCGCATGGTGTGCTAGAAACGGGGCCCCATGCCTCGCACAGATGGACGCGCGCTCGACGCTCTCCGGCCGGTCGAGATGATCCTCGGCTTCCACCGCCCCTCCGAGGGCTCGGTGCTCTACCGCGCGGGCGGGACGGTGGTGCTGTGCACCGCGTCGGTCGACGAGAAGGTGCCGCCGTTTCTCGAGGGCAAGAACCAGGGCTGGGTCACGGCCGAGTACCAGATGCATCCGCGCGCGAACCCGCGCCGGCAGGACCGCGACGGCCGCGGCAAGGCTCCGAGCGGGCGCACGCAGGAGATCCAGCGCCTCGTCGGTCGCGCGCTCCGGGCCGCGGTGAGCATGGACAAGCTGGGGACGCGCACGGTGTCGATCGACTGCGACGTGCTGGAGGCCGACGGCGGGACGCGCACGGCGGCCATCACGGGCGGCTTCGTGGCGCTGGCGCTGGCGCTCGCGAAGGTGAAGGCGCGGGCGCTGCGGGAGCCGGTGGCGGCGACGAGCGTCGGCATGGTGGAGAAGCTCGGGCACGCGCTCGACCTCTGCTACGTGGAGGACTCGAAGGCGCGCGTCGACCTCAACGTGGTGGCGACGGCGAGCGGCAAGATCGTCGAGGTGCAGGGGACGGCCGAGGGCGAGCCGATCGAGCGGCGCGAGCTCGACGGAATGGTCGACCTGGCCCTCGCGGGCATCGCGCGCCTCGGGCAGCTGCAGCGCGAAGCGCTCGAGCGCGCAGGCGTCGACCTCGCGGCCATCACGGTCGCGGCGAAGTAGGCGGGCGCGATGAGCCGTGCGTATGTGGACACGCTGGTCGTCGCGACGACCAACCGGGGCAAGCTCGAGGAGCTGCGGACGCTGCTCGCGGGGTTGCCGGTCGAGGTGCGCGCGGCGGCGGAGGTGCTGAAGGAGCCGCTCCACGTGGTCGAAGACGGGGCGACGTTCGCGGAGAACGCAGTGAAGAAGGCGAAGGCGGTCGCGCAGGCGACGATGATGCTGACGCTGGCGGACGACTCGGGCCTCGAGGTGGACGCGCTCGACGGGCGCCCCGGGGTGCGGAGCGCGCGCTTCGCGCACCCGAGGGCAACCGACGCGGAGAACAACGCGGCGCTTTTGGCGGCGCTCGACGCGCTGGGCGATCCGCCGGAGAGGGCGGGGTTTCGCGCTCGCTTCCGGTGCGTGCTGGCGCTGGTCGACCCGTTCACGGGTCAGGGGGAGCCGCGCATCGTCGAGGGGGCGTGCGAAGGGACCATCACGCGCACGCCGCGAGGGTCGGGGGGCTTCGGCTACGATCCGCTGTTCGTCCTCGAGAAGACCGACACGACGATGGCCGAGCTCGGCGAGGCGGAGAAGAACCGCGTGAGCCACCGGGGCCGCGCCTTCGCCGCCCTGCGCCCCATGCTGGAGCGCGTCCTCGCCGAGCGCGCCGAGCAAACGGCGCGCGTCGGCTAGGGCCCCTGGGGCTACTTGCCGAAGAGGTCGAAGTGCGCGCCGCAGCCGAGGACGAAGGCGGCGTAGGTGGCCTGCTCGCCGCTGGGGATCTGCCCGTGGTTCACGTAGTCGGGGGTGCCGGTGAGCCCGTCCCCCTGGTTCGGGCCGAAGCCGATGCTGCCGCTCGTGTCGGTGAGGGTGCCGCCGGAGACCGTCAGCATCGGTGAGAGCGTGAAGTGGTTGGCGAGGCGGATGTCGGCGCCGAGGCCGAGGCGCAGGAACTCGAAGCCGGTCGCGCTCCAGGTGCCCGTGTCGTTCGACACCTGGAACTTGCGGAAGCCGAAGGACAGCTCGCTGGCGAAGGAGACGTTGTTCACGTCGCCCGCGAGGAGGCGCATCCCGATGCCGACGAACGACGTCCCCGCGCTGGTCGACGTCTGCTCGAAGCGATGCCCGGCGCCGACGAGGCCGAGCTCCACGGCGAGGTAAGGGATGTAGCGGCGCTCGATGCGCGCGCCGACGTCGAGCTCGAGGGCGAGGCCGTTGCCGACGAAGTTCCCGGTGGTCTCCGTGTACGTGCTCGGGTCCACGAACATGCCGCCGCCGTAGGCGAGGATGCCGAGGCGCCCCCCGGCCCAGAGCGCGTAGCGCGGAGCGTGGACGTACTCGGCGCTCGACATGGGCGTCCCCGGCGGAGGCGCGACGTAGATGTACTGCACGGGCGGCGGAGGAGCCGGCGTGTAGACCACCCCGGGCGACCCCGGCGGCGGCGGTGAAGGAGGAGGCGGCGGAGGCGGAGGCGGCGCCTCGGCGGGAGGAAGCGGCGGGAGCGGGGGCGCGCCTTGAGCCCAGGCGGTGCCGCCCGTCGCCAAACCGGAAGCGAGGACTAAGCTCACGGAAAGAAGGGTACGCACGCCTCAATCATAGGCGACGCTCGGGGTCCGCGCATGGCCAAGCCGTACATGAAGATGGGGCGGTACGGAGGCGTGGGGCTCGACCTCGTCCTCGCCATGCTGCTGCTCGGAGCGCTCGGCCACTGGCTCGACGGGCGGTACTTCCCCGGGCACGACTACGCCATGCTCGCGGGCGGATTCCTCGGCGTCGCGGTCGGCGTGCGGAGCCTGGTCCGCGCGGCGATGGGCATGCAGAAGGAGATCGAGGCCGAAGAGGCGAAGGACCCCGCGGGCAGCCGCTGGACGGTCGACGAAACCTGGGTACACCCGCAGGAGCCCGGCTCGACCGAGAAGCCCCGTGACCCGCCCAACTAGCTCTTCCACCCTCGACGCGCGCATGCGGCGCTGCCTGGCCGCCGTGGCCATCGCGGGCGGCGTGATGACGGTCTGCGCGTTCGCGGTGGCCGACCGGTCGAGCGCCTTCTCGGTCGCCGTCGGAGCCGGCGTGGCCACGGGCAACCTCTGGATCCTCGCGCGCATCGTGCACGCGCTCCTGCCCCGGAACGCCGAGGGGGCGCGTGCGCAGAGCCGCGCGGGGTGGGCGCTCGTGGCGAGCCTCAAGATGGTGGCCCTCATCGGCGGCGTGTGGCTGCTCATGCGTCACGGAGTGGTGGCGCCCATCTCGATGATGCTGGGCTTCGGCGCGCTGCCGATCGGGATTGCCATCGGCTCGCTCGTGAGCGATAGAAACGCGCCGGGCGACGTCCCGGGCGACGATCGACCCTAGATCGCGTGAATCACTCGACGCGAGGTTCCCGAAGGTCCCCCAGGAAACGCGAATGCCCGAGCACACCACCTTCTTCAGCTATCTCGTCGCGCGCTTCCCGGCGCTCGGGCAGAACATGCACCGGTTCGGGAATTCGCTGTTCGGCCAGCCGGTGACCGCCCACGGCGCCGAGCCGCTCGTGGCGAGCCTCTTCATCATGCTGCTCCTGGTCTTCCTGGCCTTCGGCGTCCGCGGCCAGCTGGCCGACCTCGACAAGTCGGTCATCCCGGAGACCAAGCTGACGACCCGCACCTTCTTCGAGATGTTCATCGGCTACTGGTACGGGCTGATGAAGGACATGATGGGGCCCCGCCGGGCGAAGCGGTACTTCCCGCTCGTCGGCGCGCTCGCCTGCTTCATCTTCTTCTCGAACGCGCTCGGCCTCGTCCCGGGGTTTGCCCCGCCCACGTCGAACTGGAACGTCACGATGGGCTGCGCGCTCGTCGTCTTCGTGATGTTCAACTACTACGGGTTCAAGGCGAACGGCTTCGGACACGTCATGCACCTGTTCGGGCCGTACATCGGGTGGTGGGCCATCCCGATCAACATCCTTCTCTTCGGCGTCGAGCTCGTGTCGATGCTGATTCGGCCGCTGACCCTCAGCATCCGTCTGATGCTCAACATGGCGGTCGACCACCTGCTCGTCACGCTCACGCTCGGGATGGTCGCGCTTTTCCTGCCGATTCCCGTGCTCGTCCTCAGCACGCTGGTGGTCATCATCCAGGTGATGGTGTTCAGCCTCCTGTCGGCCATCTACATTTCGCTGGCGACCGAGCACGAAGATCACGAGGCGGAGCACGCGCCGTCCGGCGAGGCCGCGCCCGCGCACTGAGCCGACCGCAGCCCTCCGCAGACCGCGAAAAACTTTCGCGCTGCCGCCCCTGCCCGGAAGGGCGAGCGAGCCCTAGCCACCACGGCGAAAACCGACTAAGAGGGCCGCCCGGCGATCAAACGCCACGTACCGACCCTGAAGGAGCCATTGACGATGTCGACCCCGAAGAAGCTCGCTCTCGCGGCGTTCTCGTTCGCCGTAACCTTCCTCGTGCCGATCCTCGCCTTCGCACAAGAGGACAAGGCCGGCGCGAACGTCTTCGACGTCAAGGCATATGCGGCGGTGGGCGCGGGCCTCGCGATCGGCCTCGGCGCCCTCGGCGGAGCCCTCGGTCAGGGCCGCGCGGCGGCGGCGGCGCTCGAAGGAATCTCGCGGAACCCGGGCGCATCGGGCCGCATCTTCACCCCGATGATCATCGGCCTCGCCCTCATCGAGTCCCTGGTGCTCGTGGCGTTCGTCATCGCCTTCTTCCTCCAGGGCTTCGCGACCAAGTAGTCGCTGCGGCGCGCGTCGGCCGCCGGGCCCCGCAGGGAGGCGTCAGCGGCGACGCAGGTCGCGCACGACGTGCCCCGCCCAGAGGAGCGCGGCGGCGACGAGGAGCACGGTGCCGAGCTGGTCGTGCCTCTCGTCGCGTAGCAGGAAGACGCCGCCGAGGATGAGCGCGGCCGTCGTGAGGCCGGAGAAGACACGCCGGCCCAGCCGATCCGTCGCGGGGGGCACGCCGTGGTCCTCGGTGCGCAACGCGAGGCGCCCGAGGCGCAGGTCCTCGAGGATCTCTCGGGCCTGCATGGGCATGTCGTAGCCGGCGCGGGAGAGCTGCTCGACCCCGCGCCACAGCTCGTTGCCGAGGCGCACGGGCGAGTAGCGCTTGCGCATGATGTCGAGGAAGTACGGCGCGGTCTCGCCGAAGACGTCGAGGTCCGGGTCGATCTGCTTGCCGATCCCCTCGACGGTCATCAGCGCCTTGCCGACGAGCATGAAGTCGGTGGGGATCTCGAGGCCGTACTTGATGGCCCCCTGGACGAGGTCGCGGATCATCCCGGAGAGCTCGATCTCCTTGAGCGGCTTGCCGAGGTACTTCTCGGCGAGCATCCCGACCTCGGCGCGGTACTCGCGCATGTCGATCTTCTTCGTCGGCTTGCCGATGGCGTAGAGCGCGTCGGCCACGCCGACCATGTCCTTGCGGACGGCGGCGACCATGAGGTCCACCGTGCGGTCGCGGAGCTCGGGCGAGAGGCGGCCCACCATGCCGACGTCGATCATCCCGGCGATGGGCGCCTCGTTCGTGCCCATGATGATGACGTTGCCCGGGTGCGGATCGGCGTGGAAGAAGCCGTCCTCGAAGATCATCTTGACGATGATGCCGGTGGCCAGCTTCGCGATCGACTTGCCGCTCGCCCCCTCGGCGACGGCGCGGTCGAGCTTCTTGCCGTCGAAGAACTCGAGCGTGAGCACGTGCTTGCTCGACGCCTGCTTGTACACCTTGGGGAACCGCACGCGCTCGTGCCCGGCGAAGTTCTCGGCGAAGCGCTGGGCGTTGTCGGCCTCGGTCGTGAAGTTGAGCTCCGTCGTGATGGAGCGGTCGAACTGCTGCACGAGGCCCACGGGCGAATAGATGCGCGAGTCCGGGATGGCGCGCTCGATGGCCGCGGCCATCATGTGGAGCAGCTCGAGGTCGCGCATCACCGTGGTGACGACGCCCGGCCGCTGCACCTTCACGACGACCTGCTGCTCGCCCTGCTCGGTCGCGAGCACCGCCCGGTGCACTTGCCCGATGCTCGCCGTGGCGAGCGGCTTCTCCTCGAAGCTCACGAAGACGTCCCTCAGCGGCGCCCCGAGGCTCGACTCGACGACCTCCTTGATCTGCTCGAAGGGCACTCCCGGCACGTCGTCCTGCAGCTTCTTCAGCTCCGTGATGAGCTCGGGCGGCAGCACGTCCTGACGCGTGCTCGCGATCTGCCCCAGCTTGATGAAGCTCGGCCCCAGGTCCTGCAGCACCAGGCGCGCGCGCTCGTGGATCGAGACGCGCTTCTTCTCGTCCTCGCCCTTCGCGACCTCGTCGGCCGGGATCTCCGGAGCGTCCCGCGAATCCGGCGCCGGGGGCTCGCTCGGGCCCTTGTCCTTCTTGCGGGTGCGCCCGAACCCGGCACGCGCGACGACCTCGCCGAACCCGTGCCGTACGAGCACGCTGGAGATCTCGCGCAAGCGCGCCAGATCGCGCACCGCGCTGAGAACCGAGACCATCGGCCGTCAGTCTCTCACGCGCGTCCGCGCCGCGTCACTCGCTCGCGGCGTCGCCGGCCGCGTCGGTCGCAGGACCGGCCTCCTGAACGTCGGACGCGGCATCCTGCCCGCCCGAGGACGAGCCGCCGTCGGGCAGAGGCCCGGTGCCGCTGTTGCAGGCGTTCTGGCAGTCCCACGCGAACGACGACGAGCTCGGAGCGGGCTCGCAGGTGCAGAGGTCGTACGCCAGCGTTCCGCCCATGCACTCGGGCGGATAGGCGCACTGCTGGCCGCTCTGCACCTTGGTGCAGGTGCCGACGGAGGCCGCGCCCTCCGACGCGGGGCAGGCGGGAAGCGCCGCGGCGGCGTCGCCGCACGTCGGGGTCTCGCCGGCCGTGAAGGGATTGCCCGAGCCGTCGACGCACTGGAACGTCCCCAGCGTGCAGGTGCAGCGGACGGTCACCGTCGCGATGCCGCAAGGGAAGGTGGGGCTGCACACGACGCCGTCGGAGGGGCACGAAGCGCCGACGGTCGCGTCGATCGTCGCCGGGCAAGCCGTGCTCGCCTCGGGCGTCGCCGGCGCGGCGGAGCTCGAGCTACATCCCGCCGAGGACCCGGCGGCGAGCATCACCCCGACCGTCAGACCACACAAGACCCCCACGAACGAGCGAGATACGTCGAAGATCATCCCAGTGCACCTCGGAGCAACGCCTGCCATATCCCTTCCTCGGGGAAACGGTCAAACGCGATTTGTGCAAACGTGCTTCAGCGCATGTGAATGGCGGGCACACGCCCCCTCCCCGAGCAGGAGCCGGGACCCCTCTAGCGCTCCTCTAGCGCACCCTCACGGCCGTGCCGGGGTCGATCCCCTGCGGTGCGGGGTAAGCCGCGACCCATCCTGCCGGCAAGCGCGGACCCGTGAAGTCGAACAGCCAGCGCGCGTCGAGCGGCGCCAGGTTGACGCAGCCGTGGCTCTTCATGTGGCCGAAGTCGCGGTGCCAGTAGGTGCCGTGGAGCGCGACCGCGTGGTCGAAGAACTGAACGTACGGTACGTCCTCGAGGGAAAAGTGGGCGTCGAGGTCGTCCCGCTCCACGTTGTCCATGTCGGAGGCGAGGATCTTCACCCAGATGCGGTGCACGCCCGGGGGCGTCGCGGCGTCGGTGCCGACCGGACCTCGGCCCGTCGACACGAGCGTCGCGAAGACGGGCCGCGTCCCTTCGTACGCCACGAGCGTCTGGGTCGCGAGCTCCACGTCGATCCAGCGCTCGCCGGGCCGGGTCACCTCGGCGGGAGGCGGAGCGACGTGCGGCCGCGCGAGGTCGCGCGCCAGCATCCACTCGGCCTCACCGACGCGGACGTAAGGCCCGCTCTCCCCGGCCACGTGGACCACCTGGAACCGGGCGCGCGCGTCCTTCGCCTTGCTCTTCGGCGACGGCTCGGGCCACACGCCGGCGCGCTCGGCGAGGACCCACGCCAGGTCGAGCGGCGCGTCGTCACCCGCCAGGTGCTCGCCGTGAAAGAGCGACGGACGGGCCGCGCCGAGGTCCCGCGTGGCGATCCAGAGTCCCTTGCTCGTACGCGCCCAGCGCTCGCCCCCGGCCGTGCGTTGCTCGACGACCGCCACGCCCCAGCTTCCCTCGAGCTCGCGATCCGGAGCCCCCTCCTCCGCCGACTCGAGGTCGCGGTAGGCGCTGGCGCCCTCGTGGGCGACGAAGAAGTAGTCGCGCAATAGCCCATCGGCGCGAGGCATCGGCTCGGGGGCGACCGCGTCCGCGGGCAAGAGGGCGGCGTCGTCGGAGCACGTCCAGGCGAGAGGGCCGACGAGCCACCAGGAACCCGTGCAGCCGGCGCCGTGCCTCGCGCCGAAGATGGGCAGCGTGGCCCCGGGCGCCGTCACGCCGCGCCGCCCGCTGCCGCGATTGGGCCCCGTGAAGAGGACCATGTCGCCCGCCTGGTTTCTCTCCCCGGGCTTGGGCGCCACCGAGCGTGCCCACCCGGCGAGCGGGATGTCCCCCTCGCCCACCCAGGGAGGGAGGGGCGTGTCGGCGCGCACCGTCGTGGCCGCGACGAGACCCGCGACGGCGAGCGAGCCGGCGAACGCGCCGGGCCACTTCGTCCACGTCATGGCTGGGGGATGCGCAGCTTGAAGGTCGCGCCCCGGGCGGAGCTCTGCACCGTGATGGAGCCGCCGTGCTCCTCGGCGATCTTCTTGACGATGGCGAGGCCGAGCCCCGTCCCGCCCTTCTTGCCGCTCGTGACGAACGACTGGAAGAGGCGATGCTCGATCTCCTTCGGGATGCCGGGCCCCGTATCGGAGAAGCCGACGACGAGCGCGCCGTCCTCCTTGTCGCGCGTGACCTTGATGACGAACTTGCCGCCCTTCGCGGCCATCGCCTCGACGGCGTTGCGCGCCAGGTTGTGGACGACCCGGAGCATCTTGCCCTCGTCGAAGCGGGCGGTCCCGCGCTCCTGCACGTCGATGACCAGCTCGACGCCGCGCCGCCCGAGGTCCGCCTCGAGCTGGTCGCGCACGTCCTCGAAGAACTTCTGAACGTAGACCTTGCGAACGAGGACGCTCTTCTCGCCGCGCGCGAACTCGAGGACCTCGCGCTGCATGGCCCCGATGAGATCGAACTGCCGGAGCACGAGCTCGGCGTAGCGCTGGCGCTGGGCCGCGTCGTTCGAGTTCTGCATCAGCTGCACGTACCCGCTGATCACCGTCAGCGGCGTCTTCAGGTCGTGGATGACGCTGGAGAGCAGGCGCCCGATGGTCGTCAGCCGCTCCTCGCTCTCGCGCGCCTCGCGGGAGAGCTGCAGACGGATGGCCGTGGAGGCGTTGGCCGTGATGAGCTCGAAGAGCTCGCGGTCCTCCTCCGTGAAGGCGCGGTTGCCTCGCTTGTTGTAGATGGCGATGGCGCCCATCGGCGCCTCCTCGTCCCCCTCGAGCGGGACGGCGATCGCCGTCTTCGCCGTCGCGCCGCCGATGCGCTCGTCGAAGGCGTCGTCGCGCCGCGGATCGTTCTCGGCGTCGCTCGTGACGAGGACCTCGTTGTTGCGGATGGCCCATCCGATGAGGCCCGAGTCGTCCGGGTAGGGGACCCGCTTCATCCTCTTCGCGCGCTCGTCGATGAGAAAGAGCGCCCCGGTGCGCTGCTCGGGATCGCGCAGCGCGACCGCCCCCATCTTGGCCTCGCAGGCGCGCATCGCCTCGCCCAGCACCGCGAGGGACAGCTCGTCGAGCGACTGCCCGCGCGCCATCGCGTGCTCGAGGTCGAAGAGCAGCTTGAGGTCACGGACCCGATGCTCGAGCTGCTCCTTCGTGTCGAGCAGCTGGATGTTCTTCTGCGTGACGGACATGAAGAGACGCGAGTTGTCGATGCTCACCGCGGCCTGCGTGGCCAGCGCGGCGAGGATCTCCGCGTCGTCGTCCGTGAACTCGGCCGTGTGCTTGTTGAGCACCTGCACGACGCCGATCGTCTTGCCGAGGTGGTTCTTCATCGGCGCGGCGAGGATCGAGTGGGTCCGGTAGCCGGACAGCATGTCCCACTCGGGGCTGAAGCGCGCGTCCTTGTACGCGTCGCGGACGTGGAGCGGCTTGCCCGTCCGCGCGACGTGACCGGCGATGCCGTGCCCGATCTTGAGGCGGATGGACCGCACCTCGGGCCCGTGCGCGATGCGCGAGACGAGCTCGTCGTTCGCCTCGTCGAGCAGGTAGAGCGTCGCCCGGTCGGCCTCGAGCGCCTCGGTGATCTTGTCGAGGATGAGCTCGAGCAGCTGGTCGAGGTCGAGCGTGGTCCCGAGCGCGGTTCCGACCTCGCGCAGCGCCTTGCTGACGCGCATCTCGCGCGCGAGGTTCGCCTCGGCGACCGCAAGGCGGGCGTCGAGCGAGCGCGCGGGATCGGACCTCGATGCCACGGTCCCATCCTAACAGGGGGGGCCGCACCGCCGTCAGAGGCAACTTGAGGGCACCTCCCCCGACAGGACGGGTGAGCTCGCCCGCGCGGCGTCGCTAGATCTTCGTCGCGGCGATGACGACGTGCGGGTAGGGCAGCACGTCCGGCACTCGCACCATGCGCACCTTGAAGCCTAGCCCCGTCAACATGTCGCCCCACTCGCGGTGATGGCGGTAGGCGAGCGGCTCGCGGAAGCCGACCATCATGCGGTCGAGCGCCTCGGTGAAGAGCAAGCCGGAGCGAGGCTCGGTGGTGATGTCCTTGAGGAGGAGCATGCCCCCGGGGGCGAGGACCGAGCGAAGCCGCTCGAGCACCCGCCGCTGATCGCCGGTCGGCAGATGATGCATCACGTCGAGGACGTAGGCGGCGTCGAAGGAACCGACGATCTCGGCGTCCCGCACGTCCCCCACGACGAAGGAGTGCTCGCGGAGACCGAGGCGCGCCGAGACGTCGCGCGCGATGCCGATGCGCCGCGCGCTCGGATCGAGGCCGACGATGCGCCGGCGCGGTTGCGTCTGGCCGAAGTAAGCCGCGAAGAGGCCGAAGCCGCAGCCGACGTCGAGGATGCGCCCCTCGTCGGTGAGCAGCAGATCCATCACGCTGAGGATCTTCGGTCGGAGGATCGAGAAGCGCACGAGGGAGTACGCGCGCTCCAGCGGCGGCAGCGCACGGACGATCCGCGCGATGGCATCCCGCCCGTACACCTCGGGCGCCTCGACGGCGGGCGGCGGCGCGAAGCGCGCTTTCAGGAGCTCGAGCGCGCGCCGGGGCCGGGACGGAGGTGCCTCGGAGGCGGGGGCGTGACGCATCGCCGGCAGAGGTAGGCCGCGGCCGGCAAGGACGTCAAGCTCGGGTACGCCCGGACGGATTCGAACCGCCGACTTGTGGCTTCGAAGGCCACCGCTCTATCCAGCTGAGCTACGGGCGCGAGAGGGTTCCGGCGTACCACGCCGGTGACGGTGACTCCAGGACCCATAGCGCCGAGGCCGGCTGTGGAAGTTCGCCCGCCTGGGCCGGCGTTGCTAAGGTTGGAGTGCGCCGATGTGCCGCTTGCTCGGGATCGCCACCAGCGAACCCACGGATTTCAAGCTCGTCCTTCGCGAAGCGCCACGGTCGCTCGCGACGCTGTCCCGGGAGCACCGCGATGGGTGGGGCCTCGCGGTGTTCGACGAAGCCGGGGGATGGCGCCTCGAGAAGGGCGTGGCCTGCGCGGGGGAGGACGAGCGATTTCACCGGTTGGCGGTCGGCAGCCGCGGCGAAGTCCTCATCTCCCATGTCCGGCGAAAGACCGTCGGCGAGACGTCGCTGGTGAACACGCACCCGTTCGAGTGCGGGCGATGGGTCTTCGCCCACAACGGGACCGTCGAGCACGTCACCTGGCTGCGCGCCCAGACGTCACGGGAGCGCCTCGCCGAGCTTCGTGGCGAAACCGACAGCGAGCTGCTCTTCGCCTGGCTGCTCACGCGGCTCGACGAGTCCGGGGCGAGCCAGGGCGGCGCCTCTTTGGAGACGGATCGCGCCATCGCCGTGGCTGTCCGGGCGGCGCGGGAGCGTCCGGGCTTCGGGGCCTTCAACTTCGTGTTGTCGGACGGGAGCACGCTTTACGCCCACCGCTTCGGTCGGACGATGCACCTGCTCGAGCGCGGGCCGCACGACGCGATCCGGACGCGCCTGACCAGCAACGACGGGACGACGATCGAGACCCCGTGGTCCCAGCGTCGGATGGGCATCTTCGTCGCCTCCGAGAAGATGACCGACGAGCCCTGGCAGCACGTCGAGGAAGGCATGCTGCTCCGCATCGACCGCTCGCCGACGCCGCGCTGGCGGCTCGTCGCGGCCTGACCGCCCCCAGGGAACCGTGTGACCCACGCCCGGCGTCGACGGGTCGGTGCTCGCCGCGGCGGGTCCCTCCGACCTCCCCCGCGCGGCGCTTTGCTTCGCAAAGCTTGCGCGGGAATTCGGGAGGAACCCCCCGCAGCCGCTCCGCGCCGGCCCGTCGACGCCGGGCTTTCACTCCGAGCGGAGCTGCTTCGAGACGTGTTCTGCGGTGGAGGGAAGCGATCCCCACCGTGTGAAGGAGGAGCCGCCGTGATCGAGGGAAGCCGTCGGTGTCGAAGGCGAAGGCGCGAGCACAGGAGGCGAAGGCGCGAGTATAGGAGGCCGCGAGAGCCCGGCGTCGACGGGTCGGCGCGGAGCCGCGGCGGGGGGGTCCTCCCGAATTCCCGCGCAAGCTTTGCGAAGCAAAGCGCCGCGCGGGGGAGGTCGGAGGGACCCGCAGCCGCGAGCACCGGCCCGTCGACGCCGGGCGTGTGTCACACGGTTCTCCTGGCGCCACCGGCCGGCTCGCTGGCCGGCTCACTGCGGGTCGCGGTCCCGGTCTTTCGCTCGCTGGAGTCGTCTCCGAGCCTGCTCGAGGTGCTCTCGCGCGAGGGCGAGCTGGTCGCGCGCCACGCGCGCCCGTTCCCCGGTGCCGGCCAGGTTGTCCCGGGTCGAGCCGCGCGTGGGGCGGCGCGCGCGCGTCAGGCCTGCGGCAAGATCTCGCATGCGCTGATCTCCTCGTAGGTAGCGAGCGACCTCGCGGGGGCGCGCGGGCTTCGCGGTTTTCCGTCGAGGTCGAGCGGGCCGAACGCGCGACGCAGCGAGGGGGGGAGCGTCTCGACCTGCTCGAGCAGCTCGGCGGTGGTGACGAAGACCTCGTCGCGATGGCCCGAGTCGACGTTGCGGCGCAGGACGAGCTCACCGGGCGCGCCCGCGCGGCGCGCGATCTCGCGGACGTCCGCCGCCATCAGCGCGACGAGGCGTGCGCAGACCTCGCCGGGATCGCACTGACCGAGCGGACGCGCGTCGAGTGTGGCGTCGGTCATCGTGCGACGGGCCGGGACGAGCTCGCGGGTCGCCTGCTCGACGGCGCGCAGGAGCTTCGTGATGCACGCCGCATCCTGGGCGCCGAGCTCGATCACCACCGTGTCGTCGGCGTTCCGCCACTTCACCCGCGGCTGGGCCGACGAGAGATCCACGTCGAACGCGTGGGCGATGCCGGAACGCTCGCTCCTGCCGAGGAGCAGCGCGCCCCGCGAGCCCTCGAGCGAGGCGCCGAGGATCATCAGCTTGTCGAGGCGCAGCGTGACCGGCTCGACGCGCTTCTTGAACCAGCCCACCTCGTAGGGGAGCGTCACCATGATCCCTTCGCGCGCGTGACGTACCCGGCGCAGCGCGCGCCAGGCGTGCCCCTCGGGGAGGTCCGCGTCGAAGGTGGCGCGCAGGCCGCAAGGCAGATTGACCACGACCTCGGCCCCGTAGCGGTCCTCCGTGGCGAAGATCCGGAAGCCCGTGCTCGCGCCCGGGAGATCGTGCCGCGCGAGCAGCTCCCCGAAAGAGAGGGCCGCCGACTTGCGCGCCTCGACGATCGTCTTGTCCGCCCTCACGACCGTGGCATCCAGCGCGGCTTGTGCGCGGCGCACCTCGGCGAGGACCGCGGCGCGGGTCATCGTCGCGACGCGATGGCCGACGTCACGCACGTGCGCCTTGCGGGGACCGCCCGCCGCGAGGGCCGCCTCCACCGCGCTGGCCAGCGTTCCGAGATCGCCGTCGAGGCTGATGAGATGCTCCTGCGCCTCCATCACCCGCGACCTGGCGCAGTCGATCGCGTGCTGGGACTTCATGAGCGAGACGCCGCACGCGACCAGCGCGCGGATCGTCGCGATGAAGTCGACGCCGGCCTGGAAGGGGGTCGAGTCGCCATAGACGTACTGCGGCCGTGCGGGCCCGAGAAGCGGCACGTCCGCGCGGCGTGCGACGCGCGCCGGAAGGGGCTCCAGAAACACCGACCGGGGTAGGGCGATGACGTTCAAACGAGGCTCCAGTTCTTCTTCTGCCGGTGCTCGAAGGATCCAGGGTGAGGACCGATGCCCGCACGCTCTGTAACGAGTTTTCGCGTGAAGACAGCGCGGGGCGCGTCTGTGTCGCTTGCCGGTGCAAGCGTGCTGCCAGCCTGGAGCGGCTCAGGAGCGCGCGGAGCGGACCTGCCACACGTCGCGCACGATGTCCTCCAAGCGCGTACGCTTGGCCCTCCACCCGAGAACGCGAGCGGCGCGCTCCGGAGAGGCGACGAGTCGAGGAGGGTCCCCCGCGCGCCGCGAGCCGCGCACCACCCGAACCTCGCGACCGCTCACGCGCTGCACGGCGTCGACGACCTGGGCCACCGAGTGGCCCTCGCCGGTGCCGAGGTTGAACGCGCCGCCCTCGCCGCCGGCGGCCAGGTGCTCGAGCGCGACCAGGTGGGCCTCGCAAAGGTCGAGCACGTGGATGTAATCGCGCACGCACGTCCCGTCGGGCGTGTCGTAATCGTGTCCGAAGATCGTCACGGCCTCGCGCCGGCCGAGCGCCACGTCGACGACGATGGGGACGAGGTGCGACTCCGGATCATGGCGTTCGTCGAGCCCCGCCTCCACGTCGGCTCCCGCCGCGTTGAAGTACCGGAGCGCAGCCCAGCGCAGGCCGTACGCGCGGCCGTAAGACGCGAGCATTCGTTCGATGGCCAGCTTGGTGTCGCCGTACGGGTTGATCGGGTCGGTGGGGTGGTCCTCGCGAATGGGGACGTGCACCGGCTCGCCGTACACCGCGGCGGTCGACGAGAGGACGAACCGTTCGACGCCCGCGTCGAGGGCGCTCTCGAGGAGCGCGATGCTCGCGGCGACATTGCCCGCGTAATAGAGGCGCGGATCGCGCACCGACTCGCCGACCTGGATGCGGGCGGCAAAGTGCAGAATGGCGTCGACCCCGTGAGCGTGGAGGACCTCGCCCATCTTGGCGCGGTCCGCCACGCTCGCCTCGACGAAGGCGGCTCCCGACGGCACGGCGTCACGGTGACCAGACGACAGGTCGTCGACGACGACCACCCCGTGGCCAGCACGGAGCAGGACGAGCGCCATGTGCGACCCGATGTAGCCCGCGCCGCCGGTGACCAGGACCCGCATCGAACCCGGGAGACAACCACACAAAACGCATGCTGCGTACCGGGACAGTTGTCCCGTGTACGCAGCATGAGCCCCGCAGAAAGGGCTTACTCGGCCGGCGTCGGCTGCGCCACCGCGTTGGCGGCGCTCGACGCCTGCAGGGCGCGATTGCGTCCCCGAGCCTGGCCGCCTGCGCGGCCGATGGCTGCCATGTGGTTGCGATCACGGCTCACCACTTCGCCACCCTTGCGACCGGCGTTGCGCGCCTCGTCGGCGGTGAACTCGTGGGCGCGACCCTGAGCGTGGGCCGCCTTGCCACCCTTGCTCGCGATCTCACGCTGCTTGGAAAGATCCATCGAGGCGAATCCCCGGTTGCTCTTCGGACGATCGGGCGTGGTCGTTGTCGTCATGTGTCATAGCCTCCTTGGCAGCGGCTGCGGATTGCACTGGCTGTGCCGAGCGGCCCGACTGGCCAGGTACCTTGAATTGCTCCGGCTTTGCCGTCCGATAAGCGGGGTGGGGCGTGGCGGAACGCCATCAGTGGCTAAATGCCACGAGGCGTACTCATCGGACCACGTAATCGAGGTCCAGCGGCCTGCCGTCTCGAAGGACGACGACGTGGACGCGCTCCTCGGTACGCACGCGGGCATAGGCCTGGAGCATGCGATCAGGAGAGGTCAGCGAAATTCCATCGAGTGAGAGCAGAACGTCCCCCGCGTGAACGCCCAGCGCGTCGAGGGCCGTCCCGGGCTGGAGGGTGGCGATGCGCAGCCCGATCACATCGTCGCCTTGTTTTTCGGGTCGCACGGCGACGGAGCGCATCAGATCCCCGGCGCCGTCGATGAGGGCGTCGCGGGCGTTGCGGTCGAGAGCAAACGAGCCGGCGCCGGTCCGGACGATTGCGCGGGTCACCGCCCCGGCAGGTCGGGGGGAGCCGACGGACGGAGCTCCCGGGGACGCGAACATCCGCGCGACGCAGGACGTCCCGTCGTCACGCTGCAGAAACACCCGATCCGGCTCGATCGCGAGGACCTCTCCGCCCCGGCGCCGCAGGACGGGCCCGCGCTCGCCCGGTAGATGGAGCGCGACGAGAGAGAACTCCGGGTCGTCGGCCGCGACGATCGAGATGACGCGAACGCCTTCGCACGGGGCGCTCGGGTCCGGGGTCGGCTCCCCGGGGGACGGAGCGGGGCGGACGCCGAGGAGCGAGCCGGTGACGGAGTCGAACGGGTTGCGGGAGAGGATGGGGTCGGCGTTGACCGGCGGCCGGGGCTCGACGGCAGCCCGAGCCTCGGTCACGACGTCGAGCCGGGGGGCGGCGAGCTTGCCGCCCACGAGGGCCGCGAAGCCGCGCGCGTGCAGCCACGCGCACACCACGAGCGTCCCCACGACGACCGGGAGGATCGAGCGACGGCGCATGCACCCCCGAGAGCGAAGCGCGTGCCTGCAGGGAACCGTCCAGGGGCTCAGAGGACGGCGAGGAGGATCGCGAGGTTACGCGCCGTCCGCGCCATCCGCGCCTCACGCGCAGGACATGTTGTCAGCGCGATGGGTCCGCGGTCGCCAACGCGTCCGGCGCGCCGCGCGTCACGAGGGCGAGATACGGCGGGACGAAGGCAAGCGCCCACGCGACGAGCGCGACCGAGCCGCGAGCCGAGACGAAGAGAAGCACGAAGAACACGGCCGCACCGGGTAGGCGTACGAGGAGCTCGGCGAGCGGTACGCGCGCTCCGATGCCGGACCTCGCCGCCGTCCACGCCAGGGCCATGGAGATGCCCCAGGCGGCGGCCACGGCCACCCAATCCGGAAGCGGCGCGCTCGCCCACTTGAAGGCCCCCCACCACGCGGCGACGAGCATCGCGTGCGTCGCCAGGGGGGCGATGAGGATCACCCCGGCATCCACCCATGCCGCAGCGCGCCGACGATCGACGGCGGTCAGGAACGCGACCGCCGCTCCGGCAAACATCGCCCAGCCCGCCACCCCGATGAGCGGCACCGCGAAGACCCCCGGCTGCGCCCAGGCCCACAGACCCGCCCGCACCGAGATCGGCTCGATCAGCGCCGCGTCGGCGAGCACCAGGGCGGCCGTGGCCAGCACCACGCGATGCGGCGCGATGCGGCGCGCGAGCTGCGACGCCGAGTCGATGACGATGGGCCAGATGCACGCCACGAGGAGCGGCGCGCGGTCGAGGATGAGCGACCAGGACGCCGAGTAGCCGTAAAAGCCGTACGCGCGGATGACCGTGTCCTCGCCGACCCAGCCGGCGATCGAGAGGAGCGTGAGGCGGACGGCGATGCGCCCTCGTTCGCGGGCGGGGGCCCTCGCGAGCCGCACCACCCAGTAGAGGGCGACGACCGCGACGCAGGTGAGCTGGAATGCGGTCACCTCACGCCGCCACGCCCGGAAGGCCTGCCGCGCCCCACAGGTTGTACGCGAGCAGGAGCCCCGCGCCGAGCCACGTGAGGCGAACGCAGTCGCTCGACGTCACGCCGCGACGCACGGCCCGCTTGTAGATCACCGCTTGCAGGAGCGGCGCCGCGACCATGACGGCGATGCGCCACGGGACCACGCCCGCCGCGAACCCGCCGACGAGCGCCGCGCTCGAGACGAGCAGCAGGGCGTCGATGATTCGCATGGCTCCGCGCTCCCCGTGAACGACCGGGTAGGTCCGCACGCTCGCCGCCGCGTCTCCGGGCGCGTCGCGGAGGTCGTAGACGACCTCGTAGGAGAGCTCGAAGAGAAAGAAGAAGGCCATCGTCACGACGACGGTCGCCACGCTCACGCCCCGTACGAAGGGGAGCCCCTCGCCGAGGCCGTAGACCGCGATGGGGTACGCGAAGAGCGTGAGGAGAAACCCCGTGGCCGAGGCCGTGTTCTTCCAGAAATAGAGCTGCTTGATGCGGCGCCGGCCGGGCAAGACGGCCCAGTTGTAGGAGAAACCGAGGGCGTGGTAGCCGAGGCGCCACGGCGTCAGCTGCGGCACGAAGAGGTGCACGAGGACGAGCGAGGCGCCGAGCGTGCCGAATCCGACGGCGAGGACGGCTCGCTTGTGACGCGCAACGAGCTCCGTCCCCGGGATGCCGTTGGCCGCGTCCTCCTTCAGGTCCACGACCCGATTCAGGAGGTTGACGAGAAACCAGTCGAGCGCGCAGACGAGGGACAGGGCCCACGCGTGCCGTCCGTAGAGCAGCCAGGCGAACGTGAACGTGCCCAGCGCGGCGATGGCCACGATGTGGAGCCGTCCGATGCTCGCGACGCGCATGGCGCCGCGAAACCTACCTCAGAATTCGAAGGCGAGCCCGAACGTCCACGACTGGCCCCCGACGCGCAGCGGGTCGGACTGGATGCCGAGGCCGTCGAGATCGGCGCGCGTGTACTCGCCGAAGGCGTACGTGTTGTTGACGCCGACCGCCTCGTCGAACGTCTTCGCCGAGTACTCGTCGAACACGTTGAGGTTGAACGCGAGCCCCACGCCCAGCTGCGTCCCCATGCTGCCGCCGACGCCGACGTGGCCGGCGTAGTTCGACGTCCCCACCGAGTTCGACGCGCGCCAGAGCGAGTAGCCGAAGCCGAGCTTCGCGTACGGCACGAGCGGGACGTGGAGCTCGCGCCGCAGCACGTCCGCCCGGAGGACCGCGACGGCGTAGAACGGGTAGATCTCGAGCGTCGTCGTCTCGCCGGAGTTGAGGATGCCGTTCGGGCCGTGCGGGCTGATGAACTGGGCGTCCCCGCTCATCTTCGTGTAGCCGACGCCGATTCCCGGGCCGAGCGTGCCGAGGTGCGGGATGCGGATCGCCTGCCAGTCGAGCTCTCCCTGGAACATGAGGCGCGGGAAGTTCCCGAGCGTCTCGGCGAACGGCGTCGCCCCGTGCAGGCTGGGATCGCTGTCCACGTTCGGCGTGAACGGCGAGAACCGCAGCTCCATCGCGAAGTGCTGCGCGGACTCGTACATCTTGTGTCGGCCGCTGAGGACGTCCTGCCGGTCTTCCTGGGCCGCGGCGCTCGACGCGCACGCGACACAACCCACGACGACCGCACCGCCGGCGACGATGGCGCCGTGCTTCATTTCTTGCTCCTTCGACGGCGGCGCAGGACCGCTGCGAATCCGAGGACGCCCGCGACCCCGGCGAGTGAAGAGGCACCGCCGGCGCCGACGCTCTGCAGCGCGCAGAAGCCGCCGCCCTGCCCGCCGTCCTCGCGGTACGTCTGCCAGAAGTCGCGCACGGGCGCAGGGTAGTCGCAGACCTCGAGCGAGGGCGGCCCGATGTTGCCGGTGCCGTCGACCGACGCCACGACGGCCGTGTAGGTCACCCCGTCGATGAGCCCCTTGACCTGGTACGAGCCCACCGACTTGTCCGCGATGGTGAACCCCGACGAGCCGTTGAGGAGGTACTGCGTCGGGATCGTCGAGATGCCGCCGACGCCCTCCTCGACGCTGCCGCCTTCGATGATGTCGCCCGCCTCGTCGTAGAGGACCGGCGTGGCCACCACCTCCGCGTCGCCGCCGTCGATGCCGCCGTCCTGCGTGATCCCGCTGGCGAGGATGGAGTCGTTGCAGGTGTACCCGTTCGCCGACGGGGGGGACTGGCCTCCCTTGTTGATGTAGTAGCAGCCGCCGTCGTACGGGAGCGGGGCGACGGAGGCCTCCGATGCGTCGACGACGGACGACGTCTCGAGCGGGCCGTCGGTCGATCCGTCGTCTCCGCTTCCGCTCGTGGCGTCGGGGGTCGAGGCGGCGCCCGTCTCCGGGCACACCATCACCTGACCGGCCTCGCTGGAGATCGCGCCGGCCTCGGCGCCTTCCTTCCCGGGAATGGGGTCCATGAAGACGTCGTAGCCGGCCGTGTCCGAATCGCTGTTGGCGGTCCACGTGACGTTGTAGAGGGTCTCGCCGACGGTCTCGCCCACGCCGCTCGGAGCCGGCGGCCCGACCATGTCGGTGTTGATGGTGTACTGGTAAGGCGTGCCGTCGGAGTTGCCCGACGAGTCGATGGCGAGGAAGTTGACGTTGATCGGCACGGCCGCGAACGTCGCCTGCGCGGTGCACGCCGACGCTCCTTGCGCCGGTGGGTTGGCCGCCTCCGCGGCCGAGGGAAGGGCCGACTGCCAGCCGACGAGATCCTGGACGCGCACGTTGAACGAGTACGTCTGCGGCGTCATGATGATCGGGTTGGTGATGTTCCCGGCACGAAGCCCCCAGCAGAGGGCGGTCACGCCGGCGCCGATGCCGCGATCCGTGCTCGCCGTGCAGTCCGAGGTGAGGCTCGCCCACACCTCCAGGCTGTCGCTCCCGGCGAAGCCCGTGAGCGTGACGCTGAACTGCAACGTCATGTCCGACGTGCAGTCGGTGTAGCTGACGCCCAGAGGGTTCAGGTTCTGCGGGCGCGTGCTGTATCCGAGGTTGCTTCCGTTGACGATCCGGTTCGGATACGGCTGCCCGCTCGCCGATACCGTCTGCGCCGCGGCCACCGCCGGGACGAGCGTCGCGGCGAGGACGAGGGCGACGCTGAGGGCGAGGCGCAGGCGGAACATCGGGGGGCGACGCAGCATAGCGCGTGCCACGCGGTTTTTCCGCCGATCCCCGCGGTCTTCGAGCACGCTGCGGGGCCCGCTCCGGTCAACGTGGCAGCGGCGGAGCGAACCCCGCGTGTTCGCGGTGACAAACTGGCATCGCCGGGATAAGCACCCCGCGTGATTCATCTCATCCCGTCGCACCAGGGTCGCCCCGCGGACGATCCCATCTTCGCCCTCAACCGGGAGGCCACCCTTCGCCGCCAGAAGGGGGAGTCCATCGTGAACGCCACGGTGGGGGCGCTCCTCGACGACGAGGGCAAGCTCGCCATCCTGCCGACCGCCGCCCGGGCCGTCCACGAGGTGCCGCCCGTGGAGTGGGCGACGTACGCACCCATCGCCGGGACGCCGGAGTTCCTCCGCGCCGTCATCGAGGATCTGCTGGGCGGCGAGCCCGACCTGAAGCGCACCGCCGTCGCCGTCGCGACGCCCGGAGGCTCCGGCGCGCTGCGGCACGCCATCGGCAACTTCCTCGAGCCCGGCCAGGCCCTGCTGACGACGAGCTGGTTCTGGGGCCCGTACCAGACCCTCTGCGACGAGTCGGACCGCAGGCTCGAGACCTTCGAGACCTTCCAGGCCGACGGGGGGCTCGACGTCGCGGCCCTCGACGCCGCGCTCGGACGCCAGCTCGCCTCGCAGAAGCGGGCGCTCTTGTTCCTGAACGACCCGTGCCACAACCCGACGGGCTACTCGATGACCGACGACGAGTGGCGCGCGGTCGTGGAACGCATCGCCGCGCGCGCGGCCGAAGGACCGGTCACGCTCCTCGTCGATTGCGCGTACTTCCTCTATGGAGCGCGCGATCCGCGGGCCTTCCTCCGGCACCTCCGGCCGCTGCTCCAGGTCGAGCCGCGCGTCGACGTTCTCTTCGCCTGGAGCGCGAGCAAGTCCTTCACGCACTACGGCCTTCGCGTGGGCGCGCTCGTGGCCTGCGTGGGGGACGAGGCGGAGCGCGCGGCGACCGAGGCGGCCCTCAGCTATTCGTCGCGCGGCACCTGGTCCAACTGCAACCGCGGCGGTCTCTCGGCCATCACGCGCCTGCTCTCCGAGCCCGATCTGGCGCGCGCCTGCGCGTCCGAGCGGGACGTCTTCAAGAACCTGCTCGGCGCGCGCGTCCAGGCGTTCAACCGCCACGCCCACGAGCGCGGCCTCCGCTTCCCGCGGTACGAGGGGGGCTTCTTCGTCACGGTGTTCGACGATCGCCCGCGCGAGAAGGCCGAGGCCATGCGCGCCAAGGGCGTCTACGTCGTCCCCCAGGTCCGCAAGAGCGGCGGCGGGGCCCTCCGCGTGGCGCTCTGCTCCGTCGCCGAACGCGACGTGGCCCGCCTGGTCGACACCCTGGCGACCGCCTGACGCCCCGAGAGCTACCCGAGCTTCTGGGCGAGCTGCCCTGATTTGTCGAGGGCGGCGAGCTCGTCGTACCCGCCGATGCTCTCGCCGCGGATGAAGATCTGCGGGACGGTGCGGCGTCCAGTCGCCTCGACGAGCCAGGCGCGCTTCGCGTCGTCGCGGCTCACGTCGATCTCGTCGAAGGGGATCTGCCGCGCCGCGAGCAGGCGCTTGGCGGCGATGCAATAGGGGCAGACCTGGGTCGTGTACATCGTGACATCGGTCATCGGTGGAAAAGGCCTCGCATGCTAACTTCGCCATTCTATGGCCGCCGAGCAAACCATCCACCTCGACCGGTACGCGCCCGACGCAAAAGCGCTCGTGGCCGGCGCGCAGAGCCTCGCCGACGAGCGCAAACACGCGCAGGTCGAGCCGATTCACCTGCTCGCTCGCGCCATCGAGCGCGATCGCGGCGTGCAGGAGGTCTTTCGCAAGGCGGGCGCCGACCCGGCGGACGTCTCCGTCGAGAGCGAGTCGCAGCTCGCGCGCATCCACAAGACCACCGGCGGTCTGGCCTACCTGTCGAGCGCGATGCTCCAGCTCCTGGCGCGCGCGGAGAAGGAGGCTGCCGCGTCGACCGTCGAGGTCGAGCACCTGCTCAACGCGCTCTCGCAGGAGATCCGCGGCGCCGCGGCGGTCGTCCTGCAGGCGTTCGGGCTGGGACCGGGCAGCTTCCGGCCCCACATGGCGGCCCTGAAGAGCGTGCCGCGCGAGATCGTCCCGGCGGGACCCTCGGCGGCCGACGTGCTCTCCCGCTTCACGCACGATCTCGTCGAGCGGGCGCGCCGCGAGGGGTTCGACCCGGTCATCGGGCGCGACGTCGAGGTGCGCCGGCTCCTGCAGATCCTCGAGCGCCGGCAGAAGAACCACCCGCTCCTCGTCGGCGACGCGGGCGTCGGAAAAGCGGCCATCGTGGGGGCCCTCGCGATGCGCATCGCGGCGGGCGAGGTGCCCGAGAGCCTGGCGAAGCTCAGCATCCTCGAGCTCGAGACGGGCCTGCTCGTGGCCGGCGCCAAGCTCCGCGGCGAGATCGAAGAGCGCCTGCGACAGGTGATCGCCGCCGTGAAGGCCGGTTCGAAGGACACGCTGCTCTACGTCAACGGGATCGACTCGCTCCTCGGGCAGGGCCAGGCCGGGAGCGGCGTGGGGGACCTGCTGAAGCCGCTGCTCGCGCGCGGCGAGGTGCGCCTCGTCGCGTCGACGACGGTCGACGGCGCGAAGAAGATGCAGGAGAGGGACCCGGGCCTCCTCCGTCGCTTCAGCGTGCTCACCATCGAGGCGCCGACGCTCGACCAGGCCACCGAGATCCTCCGCGGCATCGCCTCGAAGTACGAGGCGCACCACCACGTCCAGATCGGCGAGGGGGCCATCGTCGCCGCCGTGCGCCTCGCGAAGCGCTACCTGCAGGACCGCGCGCTCCCCGACGCGGCCATCGATCTGCTCGACGAGACCGCGGCGCGAAAGCGCGTCGAGATCGACGGCGTGCCGGCGACGGTCGACGTGGCCATCCGCCGCCTCTCCTCGCTGAAGGCGCAGGCCGCGTCGCTCGCGGGCGACTCGGACGCCATGAGCGTGAAGATGCGCGAGCGCCTGGAGAAGGAGCTGCGCGAGCTCGAGCCCACGGTGAGCGAGATGCGCGCGAAGCTCGACTCGCGCCGCGGGGCGATGGCGGCGTTCGCGTCGCTCCAGGCCGAGGAGACGCGCCTCGAGGAGCAGATGAAGGACGCCCGCGAGAAGCACGACTTCGCGCGCCTGGGCGAGCTCGAGCACGTCCAGCTGCCGGACGTGAAGCGGCGCCTCGAGGCGGCGCAGGCGGCGGTCGGGCGCGAGGCCGGCAACGTGGAGTCCAACCTCGTGACGGAGGAGGACGTCGCGAGCGTCCTCGGCGACTGGACGGGGATCCCGGTCGCGAAGATGCTCGAGGCCGAGAGCGAGAAGCTCCTGAAGATGGAGGCGCGCCTGGCCGAGCGCGTCGTGGGGCAGGACGAGGCCGTGCGCGCCGTCTCGCGCTCGGTGCGCCGCGGACGGGTGGGGCTGCGCGATCCGGGCAAGCCCATCGGGTCGTTCCTCTTTCTCGGGCCGAGCGGCGTCGGCAAGACCGAGCTCGCGAAGGCCCTGGCGGAGTTTCTCTTCGACGACGAGCAGTCGCTGACGCGCCTCGACATGAGCGAGTTCATGGAGAAGCACATGGCGCAGCGCCTCGTGGGCGCGCCGCCGGGCTACGTCGACAGCGAGGAGGGGGGCTTCCTCACCGAGGCCGTGCGCCGCAAGCCCTACAGCGTGCTTCTCTTCGACGAGGTCGAGAAGGCCCACGCCGACGTGTTCAACCTGCTTCTCCAGGTGCTCGACGACGGGCGGCTCACCGACGGACGCGGGCGGACGGCGAACTTCTCGAACACCGTCGTCATCATGACGAGCAACATCGGCAGCAAGCGCCTGCTCGAGACGGACCCGAAGCTCTTCGAGTCGCCCGAGGGGATCGAGGCGCTGCGCGACGTGATGCGCGAGGAGCTCCGGGCGTTCCTTCGCCCCGAGTTCCTGAACCGCATCGACGACGTCGTCCTCTTCCGACCCCTGTCGAAGAAGGACCTGCGCGGCATCGTCGACATCCAGCTGCGGCGGCTGGAGAAGCTCCTGACCGACCGCGAGCTGAAGATGCAGCTCGGCGAGGAGGCGAAGCTCAAGCTCGTCGATCTCGGGTACGAGCCGGCGTTCGGAGCGCGGCCGCTCCGCCGCGCCATCCTGAAGGAGCTGCAGGACCCGCTGGCCGAGGAGATCCTGCGCGGCGGCTACCCGCCCGGGAGCATCGTGAAGGTCGAGCTGAAGGGCGACGAGTTCGTCTTCTCCAAGGCCTGAGCCGGAGAAGGGAGCGATGCGGGTTCACCTCGTCGGCGTGTCGGGGACGGGCATGGGGGCGCTGGCGGCGCTGCTCGTCGAGGCCGGGCACGCCGTGAGCGGCTCCGACGTGGCCTTCGATCCGCCCATCGGGCCCGCCCTCGAAGCGCTCGCCGTCCGCTGCCTTCGCGGCTACGACGCGAGCCACCTCGACGACCGTCCGGACCTCGTCGTCGTCGGCAACGCCATCCGGCGCGACAACCCCGAGGCCCTCGCGGCCGAGCGCCTCGGCCTGAAACGGACGTCGATGTCCGGCGCGCTGCGCGAGCACTTCCTCGCGAAGCGCCGGCCGCTCGTCGTCGCGGGCACGCACGGCAAGACGACGACGAGCGCCATGTGCGCGTGGCTCCTGTCGCGCGCCGGCTTCGATCCGGGCTGGTTCATCGGCGGCATCCCCAAGGGGCTCGACCGCGGCGCGGCCATCGGCTCGACGCGCGTCCGGCCGTCGGCGGGAGGGCGGGCGCCGTTCGTCGTGGAGGGCGACGAGTACGACGCGGTCTACTGGCACAAGCAGCCGAAGTTTCTCGACTACATCGGCGTCGGGCCCGACGACGTGGCCATCGTCACGAGCATCGAGCTCGACCACATCGACATCTACCCGGACGTCGCGTCCTACGAGGCCGCCTTCCGCGCGTTCGTGCGGGCCGTGCCCCCGCAGGGCCTCCTCGTGTGCGACGCGCGCGATCCGCGGGTCCGCGCCGTCGTGCAGGAAGAGGCGCGCGGCACGCGCATCGCCTGGTACGCCCTCGAGCGCGACGACACGGGCGACGTGACGCCGACCTGGCTCGGGGCGCCCGCGAGCATGACGGCCGAAGGCGCGCAGCAGTTCGATCTCTTCGCCGGGGGCATGTCCTGCGGCCGCTGCACCCTCGGCGTCCCGGGGCGCCACAACGTGCGGAACGCCCTCGCCGCGCTCGCGGCGTGCGTCGAAGGCCTCGGCGCGAGCCTGACCGACGCGCGGTCCCACCTGGCCTCGTTCGAGGGCGTACGACGGCGGCAGGATCTCCTCGGCGAGCCGGGCGGCGTCCGCGTCTACGACGACTTCGCCCACCACCCGACCGCCGTCGACGAGACGCTGCGCGCGCTGCGGTCACGCCACCCGCAGGGCAAGCTCTGGGTCGCCTTCGAGCCGCGGAGCGCCACGGCGTGCCGCGCGCTCCATCAGGAGGCCTACGCGCACGCGTTCGACGCCGCGGACCAGGTGCTCCTCGCGCCCCTCGGCCGGACGAACATCCCCGAGGGCGAGCGGCTGGACCTCGCGAAGCTCGCCGCGGCGCTGGGGGACAAGGCGCGCGTGATGCGGAGCCTCGAGGCCATCCTCGCGTGCGTCGTCACCGAGGCGAAGCGCGGGGACACGGTCGCCCTCTTCTCGAACGGCGCGTTCGGAGGGCTTCACGGGCGCCTGCTGACGGCGCTCGGCGAGAGGGACGCGGGCTGAGGCGTCTACCTAGGCTTCGGCTTCAGCTTGGTCTCGGCGACCTTCTTCCGCAGTCGCTGGACCTCCGGGGTCGTGTCGCCGGCCGGGTCCATCGCGGCGGCCCGGTCGAGCAGGGAGAGACACTCCTCGGAGTGGCCCTCTTCGTACGCGACGACCGCGCCGCGGCGCAGGTCGGCCGCGACCTCGAGCGGGGACGAGGGCGCGGCGGAGCCCGTCGACGGCGGCGGCGTGGGAGACGTCGTGGGCGCCTCGTCGGGCCGCGTCGCCGCGTAGGTGATCGCCGCTCCCGCGGCCACGGCGGCGGCGGCCGCGACCCAGACCGCGGCGGGTCGCTGCTTCTTGCGCTCGGTCTTCGCAGCGCGCTCGGTCTTCGCCGCGCGCTCGCTCTTCGCGGCGGCCTCCGGCAGCGACGGCGGCGCCTCCTGCGCGACGGCGTGCGCGACGCCTTCGTCGGCGGCCCCTGCCTCGAGCGACGCGAGGAACGCCTCGGCCCGAGCGCGCTCGGCCGCCACGTCGAACCCCGCCTCGGCCAGCTCCTTCTCGGCCTGCGCCACGCTCACGGCGGCCGCCTGCTCGATGAGCTCCTCGCCCGCCTCGTCGACGAGCTTCTGCCAGAGCAACTCTTCACGCGTCATGGCCGACATCACTCATTCTCCTCGTCGTCCCGCGGCGCGCCATTCTTTTCGGCCAGGAGGCGCTCGACGGCGCGCTTCCGGCGCTTCTGCGCCGCGTAGAAATCCTCGGGGTCGCGGCCGGTCTTCTCGGCCATCTGCGTCCCGTCCTCGGTCCCGGCCATCCACTGGTCCAGGTAGAGGAGGTTCACCTCGTCCTTCTTGACCCGGAAGACGCCGCGCAGCTTCGCGAGGTCCGCGCGCAGCTCGGCGAGCTGCGCCGCGTCGCGCGCGTCGTCGGCGCGTTCGTCCTCGAGGCGGATGAGGTCCTGCTCGTGGGAGGGGGTCAAGGGGCCCGCCTTCTCGGCGTGCAACGGATCCCCGCGCCGGGGGGCCACGGGGGCCTGCTCGCCGTGGATCCCCTCCTCGCGGAGAAAGCCCTCTTCGGCGCGGCGCGCGACGTCGGTCTCGCGCTCCTGGTGCGTATACACGCTCCAGACCAGGCGGCAGAGCCGCTTCACGAGCGTCACGTCGTTCGGATCCCACCCCGTGCAGACGAGCCGCACGTTCACGCGGCCCATGAGGTCGCGCGCTCCCTCGCGGCTGCGGGTCAGCTTGTAGGCGAAGCGGAGCGCCACCATGCTCGCGCCGACGAAGTCGTGCTTGCCCAGCACCCTCTGGAGCTGGTCTCGCTCCGCGTTCGTCAGCGCCCGCTTCAGCCGATCCGTGCCGAGGTAGTTGCTGCTCGATGTGATCGCGTCCAATCGTCCCCCATCCTGTTCGAGCCCGACGCCGATTCGCGGGCCGTGAAAAAAGAGCGAGGCCCGGGGAGCGCCCTCAACTCGGCGCTCCCCGGACCCCTTGTATCAGCGCAGCCGATGCCGGTGACAGAGGTTGCTCAGGCCTCCTCGATCAAAGGTGCGCTTCTGTGGCGACGGCTACTGCCCGACGTGTCCCGTGGGGGACGCGGGGGCAGCAGTCGTCACCACCGGTGCGGCGGCCGGCGGCGCGGCAGCCGGGGGTGCCGGCTGCGCGTTCACCGGCTGCGCGGGCGAGGCCGCGGTGGCAGTGGGCGCCGTGATCGGGACGATGTTGACCCCGGTCACGTTCCCACTGATGAGGGCCTTCGCTTTCTTCGAAGCCGTCCCACGCGCGATGCGCGTGGCCGCTGCCTTGGCCGCCGAGGCCGCCTTCTGCGCCAGCGTGCGCGGAGCCGGAACCTTGCGGGCTTCCAGTCCGAACACGGCCAGCGTATCGGGCGCGTCGGCGTACATGGACTGCAGGATGCGCCTCAGGGCCAGTATGACCGGTCCCATCTTCGCTTCCTCCGTGTCCCATGCCGCCAACGTCACCTTGAGCGCCGCATGTGCCGCGGTCACGGCCGTCAGCGCCGCGACGGTCCCCTGAAGGGCCGTCACGAGCGTCGCCGTCGTGTACACGGTGCTCAACAGCGTGAACGACCCGCTGGGGAGCTGCTTCTGCAAGCCCGTGATGAGGGCCTGCAGCTGCGCCAAGGTGTCTGCCTGCGTAGTTGCCTTGGACGTGGTGGTAGTAGACAAATGAATATCCTCCTCTCCAGGTGGGCGCACCCTCGCCGGGATTGACGAGCCGTCCGTGGACCAGCGGGTCCGGGACGGTGTGCCTTGGGCTTGCCGTTTCTGTCCCTCCTAAAGAGACAGTCCCGGTCGATCTCGGGTTTCGCCGTCGCGCGGCGAGAAATCGACATGAGGAGTGGGTAAGGGGGCGGAAGGGTTGAGGAAGTATTTTGGGCAATCGTCGCGAGCACGCTAGCCCGACGAAGCCTCACTCGTACTGGTTGGTGAGGTGCTCGTCAGACGGCTCCCACTCGACGGCGAAGGGGCCGGGCGCGTCACTGAGCCTGGCGACCAAAGGCTATCGATAGGGGGCGGGTGCGGGGTCCGCCTCTCTCGCACGGCGGACGGCCCAGAGTACCAAGCTGCGTCTGAGGAGCCGGCACGTCCTGCCGTTCCGCTCTGTGCCGTCGCTCCTCGCGGGCAAACGAGACGCACGCCCAGGCGAGGGGCCCGAGGAAGAAGGCGGAGAGCGATATGCATCGGGGTCGTCGGCGTCGTGACTCAAGGAAGGGCCGCCAGCGTGGACGAGTCTCGCGCGGGCGGTGAAGTCGGGACGATGACCTGGGTCCAGCCGGTGCCGTCGAAAGTCCAGGTGTCGTTTCGATAGTCGAGGCCGTCGAACCCTCCGAAGAGCACGACCTCGCTGCCGGACGTGGCCATGCTGGCGGAGTCCCGTGCAGACGGTGGGCTCGGAGCACTCGGCTGGGTCCAGCTCGAGCCGTCGAACGTCCAGGTGTCGTTCAGGAGGATCACGCCATTCCAGCTCCCGACGCCTCCGAACAGGAGCACGTTGCTTCCGAGCGTCGCCATGCTGGAGAGCTCGCGAGTGGCCGGCGCGTTCGCGGTGGTCAGGTTGGTCCAGATCGAGCCATTGAAGGCCCACGTGTCGTTCAAGATGTCCTTGTTCGAGTCCACTCCCCCGAAGAGCTCCACGTGGTTACCGCGTGTCGCCATGCTGGCGTACTGGCGTTCACCGGGACCACCGGTGGGGGTCACCTCGGTCCAGGTGGTGCCGTCGAACGTCCAGGTGTCGCCCAGCAGGTCGCTGCCGTTCCAGCCTCCATAGAGCACGACGTTGCTGCCGAGCTTGGCCATGGTGGCGCTGTCGCGCGCGGGCGGAGAGCTCGAGGAGCTCACCCGGGTCCACGTCGTGCCATCGAACATCCACGTGTCGTTCAGGAACTGGAAGACGCCATTCTGGAAGATGCTCCCCCCGAAGAGGACGATGCCGCTTCCGAACGTGGCCATGCTCGCGTTGGCGCGGATGGGAGGGGGCTTCGAGACCGGCGCCTGGGTCCACCGGGTGCCGTCGAACGTCCAGGTGTCGTTCAGGCAGACGCTGCCGTTCCAACCCCCGAAGAGCACCAGCGTGCCGCTGCCGGCTCCCGAGCCCGCGTCGTACGATGAGGCGTCCGGGCCGGGAGTGCCGCTCGAACCGTCGGTTGACCCAGATCCCGTGGCTCCGCCGGACCCTGAGCCGCTCGCCGAGCCGCCGCTCGATGGCGAGCCGGCGTCCCCGGAGCCCGAGCCGCTCGCCGAACCGCTGCTCGATCCCGGCTCGCCGTCGCCGCCGGTGGTGGCGCCGCCAGGGCCGACGCTACTGCTGCACGCCGCAACCGCCCCGACGACCGCCAGGGCCACTGCCATCACCCATGTCGTACTCATTTGCGCTCGTCCTACGGCGGCGATCCTGCCCGGCTCCCTCGATCCGCGCCGGTGGCGCGAAAGCGGCATCGTTTGGCACGCCGACGGCAGTCGCGGAACCGGTGGCGGGCCTCAGGGCGCCCGGCGCACCCGTGCCCGCCACTCGCGAGGAGACTCCCCGACGACCCGGCGAAACAGCCCGCTCAGCTGCTGCGGCGTCGAGCAGCCCACCTCGATGGCGACCCGGGCGATGGGTTCGCTGGACTCGAGGAGGAGGCGCTGCGCCACGCGGACGCGCGCGGCATCGAGCTCGCTGCGGAAGCTCGTCCCGTGCTCGGCGAGCAGGCGCTGCAAGGTCCTCTTCGAGATCGCGAGGCCCGACGCGGCGCCCGCGAGCGTGGCCGTCGGCCGGCCCTCGAGCAGCGCCACGAGGTCGCGCACCTCGGCCGGCAAGGTCTGCGCCTTCGCCGCCAGCGCGTCCACCTCGGCGAGCAGGGGCGCTTCCTCGGCGTGGCTCAGCCAGGCCAGCGCCTGCTCCACCTGGGTGAACGTCTCCGAGCGAATCGGCAGGCGAACGATGTGGAAGAACCCCGCTGCGACCGCGCCTGCGATGTCCTGCGCGTGGACGACCGCCAGCTTGGTGATCCGGCGCACGATCGACGAGGTGTGCTCCTCGGCGTAACGGGTGAGCGCGCGGAAGCTGAATGGATCGACTCGCCCGATCTGCCGCGCATCGACGATGGCGACCCGCGGCCCGGCGACGCTCGCGATCCCGAGCGTCACGGTGAGCATGCGGCTCACGTCGGCTTCCGTGGGCTCGCCCCACATGACGACGCCCGAGAGGGCACCGTGCCGGGCGAAGAAGTGGAGCGACGTCCGGAGCACGATGTAGCGCCCCGTCGGTCCGGCCACGAACGCCTGGAGGGTCGGAGCGAGGACGAGGGCGGTGCTCGGCTCCGGCGGCATCGGGTCGTCTCCCGTCAGCTGCACGTCGGGTCGGTACAGTCGTCGGAGCAAGTGCCGGAACCCGATTCGCTGCATGCGCAGTTCTTGGTGCAGGACTCGAGCGAGCATCGGCCACTGCCCGTGCAGTCCACCCTGCACCCGTTGCCGGCGCACGTCAGGGTGGCCGGGCTGGAGTTGTCATTGCGCAGCGTGCATCCACCGGCAGGGCAGTCGAGGCTGCACGGGCCGCTCCCCTGGCACACGAGTTCGCACCCGGCGCCGGGGCACGAGAGCGCGCACGGCTCCGACGTCTCGCAGAAGCAGAGCTGTCCGGGGGTGCAGCTCGTGGAGTTCGTGGTCTGCGTCGTGGCGATGCACGCGGCCGACAGGAGGGCGAGCGCGAGGGAAACCGCGAGGCGCATCGGGGGCTGGACCGGCCGCCATTTTAGCACCTCGAGAGTGGCGGCTCGACCAGATTGGTCCAGCAACGAAGCCACATTTTGGCCTTGGCCTTGATCACTGCTGCCGCCTACGAGGGCTCGTGGCGGCTGGGACTCGTTGTGACGGCCGGGACCCGTTGTGACGAGCCGGTTCCGAGCTGCTGCGCAGGAGGCCGACCGCGCATGCGAAGCAATGCAGAAGCAGCCCGGGACGTAAGGGGCTCGTGACGGTCGGCGGGGCTCGCGGTACCGCTTGATGCTCGGTCCGCGACGACGTGCCCTACAAGCCTGCCGAACGAGCTGCCGCCCGCGCCGGCGAAAGGCTAGGCTCGGGGCGAAACCGCGTTCCTGTCGATGAAACGGAGGGTCCATCATGAGGTCATCATTGCGCGTTCTCGTTCCGGCGCTCGCTTGTGCGGCCGCGGCGGCGGTCGGTTGCAGCAAGTCGTCCGCGCCCAGCACGTCGAGCGGGGGTGCGGCCACGACTGCCGCCGCCACCGCGGCCGCCGGAGCCAAGAAGCCGACCACGACCCTCAGCAACCAGCAGCTTCAGGACGCCTACAAGGCTGCCAGCAAGGGGATGGCGACCGGCGACAAGCAGCTTTCCATCGTGAAGACCGCGCTTGGCGCGCCGACGAAGACGACCGGCGACAAGAACTGCTGGTACGCGTGGAAGCCGAAGGACACCACCGATCCGGACTGCATGGAGCTTTGCCTGAGCCCCACCAAGGGCAACTCCATCGGCGGGAGCGACTGGTCGAACTGCGGGATGAAAAACTAGCTCTTCGCGCAACCGGAAAGGACACGCGAAGCACCTCGCGTGAGCGCGATTCCTCTTCCTACAGAGACCCGACCGTGTCGCAGGACCCCAGTACGACCTCGTAGGACCGCACGACCGTCTCGTCGGACCGCGATTCCGTCTCGGACAACCGCAGGACCGTCTCGTTGTACCGCGATTCCACCTTGGACAATCGCACCGGCGTCTCGTGGGACCGCGGTCTTGCCGCGTTCAACCGCACGACCGTCGCCTTGTACCGCGATCCCTCCTCGTGCAATCGCCCGAGCGTCTCGCGAGGCCTCGATTTCTCTTCACGCAACAGCGCGAGCGCCTCGTGGTACCGCGATTTCTCTTCGTACAAAGGCACGACCGTGTCACGGGGCCGCGCCTCTGCCTCGGACAACTGCAGGACCGTGTCACGAGGCTCTGCCTCTGCCTCCGACAATCCCACGACCGTCTCCTGGTACGGCGTCTCCACCGCGTACAACCGCACGACCGTGTCGCGGGGCCGTGCCTCTACCTCGGACAACCACAGGACCGTGTCACGGGCCCCCGCCTCTGCCTCGGACAATCCCACGACCGTCTCGTGGTACCGCGCCTCCGCCTCGTACAACCGCACGACCGTGTCACGGGGCCGCGTCTTTACCTCGTACAGCCCGACGAGCGTGTCACGGGACGGCGTTTCCACCTCGCGCAACCGCAGCACCACGTCACGGGGCCCCGCCTCTGCTCCGGACAATCGCACGACCGTGTCACGGGCCTGCGCCGCTGCCTCGGACAATTGCACGACCGTGTCGCGGGCCTGCGCCTCTGCCTCGGACAATCGTTCGACCTTGTCAGGAGGCCGCGCCTCGACGTCGTGCAACCGCTCGACCGAGTCACGGGGCTGCGCCTTCACCTCTTGAAACCGCTCGACCGCGTCACGGGGCCGCGCTTCAGCGTCGTGCGATTGCTCAATGTTCGACGCTCACCCGCCTTGTGCCTCGTGGCACTGGGGGACGGCGGTGGGCGGCGACGCCTTGCGGGCGCGCTCGTGGCGTCGATCGGCTGCGTTCGCGAGCCCGAGCCAGAAGCCCGTGTCGGAGCGCATCCGACGAACCGGCACGCTCGAGCCGCGCGGGCGCGGCGAAATTGTTTCGTCTCGGTGATCCGGCGGGCGTGGACGGCCCCACGAACCATGCAAACAGCGGATCGGAGCGAGCATGACCATCGACACGGACGAGCGAGAAGAGTTGACCCGCCGGAGCGCGCTCGTGGCGCTGATCGGAGCCGGCCTGGCCGTGGGCTGCGGGGGCTCCGAGAGCGCAGCGTCGGGATCGGGGACCGACGCGGGGCCCGGGGACGCGTCCAATCCGGACGGCGCGACGGCAACGGCGGAGGCAGCCGCGTGCGACGTCACGCCCGAAGGCGAGATCGGTCCGTACTTCGCTGACGACAGCGCGGCGGGGTTCAACCGGGGCGACGTCAGATCGAACCTCGACGGGACGAGCACGCAGCCCGGGGTCCCGCTGACGCTGACGGTGAACGTCGTCGACGCGGACAACGGGTGCGCGCCGTACGCCGGCGCCCAGGTGGACATCTGGCACTGCAACGCCTCCGGCGTGTACTCGGACATCTCGTCCGAGAACACCTCCAGCGACCAGTGGCTCCGCGGCTACCAGCTGACCGGCGCGAACGGTCAAGTGACCTTCACCACGGTCATTCCCGGCTGGTACGCGGGCAGGACGACGCACATCCACCTGCGCGTCCGCTCGACGTACAGCGAGGCATCGTCGACGACCGACGGGACCAACACGACGCAGCTCTTCTTCGACCAGACGTTCATCGACACGCTCTACACGACGGTCGCGCCCTACAGCTCCGAGGGAACGAACCCGACGACGAACGCGAGCGACCGCGTGTACTCCCAGCAAGAGAACGGCGCGAACCAGCTGGCGCTCACGGGCGACGACACGAACGGCTACGCCGCGTCCGTCACGATCTTCCTCCCGATCACCGCGACGTACGACGCGACGAACCCCGGTGGGGACGGAGGCCCGGGCGGCGGGCCTCCCGGCGAAGGAGGACCGTGAGCCCTCCCCGACGGGACGGGACGTCTCAGGCCAGCAGCAGGTTCCGGAACGGCTTCCTGTTCTTCCAGCGGTAGGCCCCGAAGTCGCGCGTGTCGGTCGAGAGGATGTCGCCCGAGCCCGACTCCTCCGCGAGGATGACGAGCGAAGCGTCGGCCAGATCCATGGGCAGCCCGCGGTACTTCTGCATGAGCACCTCGACGCGCGGCAGGTGCTCGCGGCCGAGCGAGAAGATCTCGAAAGCGCCGAGCGCGGCGCTGCGGACGAACGCGAGCTGCGCGTCGATCCCGAGGCGGGCGGCGAGCATGTGGCACGTCTCGGTCATCACGGGCCACGTCGTGACGTAGGGACGGCGGTGGGCGGCGAGCGCCTTGCGGGCGCGCTCGTGGTGTCGGTCGGCCGCGTTCGCGAGCGCGAGCCAGAAGCCCGTGTCGACCAGGATCACGTCTTGTCGCGGAGGGAGTCCGCGAGGTCGGACTTGTAGGTGGACGACAGATCGTCGGGGCCACGAGCGCATCCGATGAAGCCCGCACGCTCGAGCCGCTCGGCAGCGCCCTCCTTCTCCTCGGTCAGAGCGAGGTAGTAGTGGTCGATGGACTCGAGCACGACCTGCGTCGTCGACTTGTTGCGCCGCCTCTCGAGGTAGGCGACCTTTCGGGCGGCCTCGGGCGGCAGCCTGGCGTTGATCCTGCGACCCTTGGCGGTCGTCATACAATGCGTATGACAGCGGGTCTCCGCCCCGTCAAGGAGGCGAGGAGGGCCTCGTGACGCGACCAGGTCGCGATCCGAAATCCACGCGAAACACACCCGAAACGCGGAAGGGGTCACATGGACAAGGGTCGCAGCTCCGAAAGAAGGACCGATGATTCGATCGCGGTGGTGGATGGCGGGGCTGGTCGCGCTCTTCGGGCTCATGGGTTGCGCGAGGACACCGGGGACCGTCTGTCGGGATGCGACGGGTCGGTCGATCGAGAACCCGGGCTACTGCAAGCTCTATCAGCCGCCCCTGCCCTCGACGAGCCGCCCTACCTCGGAGCCGGCGCTGCAGGCGATGCGGGAGCATTGAACGTGTGACCGGTGGTCACCACCACGCCGAGCAGCGACGTCACCTGGACGTCGTTCGCGTCGTTCAGGCCCCTCCGGAACACGGGTTGGTTGGCCGAGTCGATCCGGTTCTCGAGCCGTACGATGAGGTACGGGCTGGGCTTCGCTTCGAGCGTCAGCGTCCCGGTGCGGATGATCACGTCGAGCGGGCTTCCCGAAGCGGGGTTGGTCGCGCCCGTCATGAACCCCTGGGGATCGCGGAACCACTCCCCGCGCAAGGCGACCGCCCACACGTCGTTGAACGCCAGCCGCCCGGCGGCCATGCCGCCGTACCAGTAGACCGCGCGCTCGCTACCGGTCAAAGGATCGAGAGCGGTGTCGTAACCGAAGTCGCCATTGAGCGCGAACGCCAGCGAGTCCGTGGGATTGTAGTTGACGAGCGCGTCCACGAATTGCCGCCACCGGCTGTTGGCCTTCTTGTCTTCCACCGTCTGCGGCGCGCCGGTCGCGCCGGCCTGATTGACGCAGGCGTAGGCATCGACGCTGTACGACTGCCCCGCGGGACAGGTCACGGTCATCGTATCGCTGCGCTCGGGCCCGCCGATGTAGGTGATGTTTCCGGAGAGCTGCTCGACGGGGGCGATCGCGATCTGCGCGCCGAAGGACTTGCCGAGGTTGTTGTCGATGCTGTTGTTCCAGCCGTTCACCGCCATCAGGCGGAACGTGACCGCGTCGGTGACCTGGTACGCGGCGCGGAGGCCGGTGTGGAACAGCGGCTCGGCGACCCAGTAGAGGACGCCGCGCGTGTAGTTCATGTTCTTCTGACTGTCGGGGACCTCCGCGCAGCAGATCGTGTCGAACTTGCCGAGGTCGAGCGCGAGCCGCTCCGTGGGCTTCCACGTGGCGAAGGCCTGCCTCACGTACTGCAGGCCGTACTGCGTGTCGGCGCCCGCGAAGAGGCTCGAAGCCGGGCCGAAGCGCAGGCTGATCGTGCCGCCGACCGGCTTGGCCTCGTGGACGACGTCCAGCCCCACCCACGTCAGCGCAAACCCGTTGTTTACGTCGGGAGCGCGGAACTGATTCGTTCCCCCCTGAGGCTTCGGGAAGTTGTAGTTCACGTTCGTGTAGGCATCGACGAACGCCTCGAACTTGACGGTGTCGTACCAGTGTTCTTCCGGGGCCGGCGGAGCGACGGGGGACGCGGGCGAGGTCGGGATCGACACCGCGGCGGCCGGCGGGTCGCTCTCGGCTCGTGCGGTCGTCGCCGTGCTCGCTGCGGCCATCCCGAGCCCGAGCGCGCCTGAAGCCGCCAACCTGCAGACTCGAGGCCTCATTCGGAGCCCGGGCTCAGATGGCGTCGGTGTACGCCGACTCGCCGTGGAGGCCGAGGTCCAGGCCGCTCTCCTCGACTCCCTCTTCGACCTTCACCTTGGTGATGCGGTCGATGATCCACAGCATCCCGTACGTGAAGACGAAGGCCCACACGGAGGAGACCGCGACCGCCACCAGCTGTTTGACGAAGAAGGTCGTGCCTCCGCCCGTGAGCAGGCCATTGTCGACGATGTTCGGGTTCCACGCCTTGTCGGCGAACATGCCGAGGAAGATGATGCCGATGAACCCGCCGACGCCGTGCACGCCCCAGACGTCCAGCGCGTCGTCCCAGCCGAGCTTGTTCTTCAGCGCGACGGCGTAGTAGCAGACGACGCCGGCGAGAACGCCGATGAGGGCCGCCGTGGCCGGCGAGACGAAGCCTGCGGCGGGGGTGATGGTGGCGAGCCCCGCGACGGCGCCGGTGAGCAGGCCGAGGAACTTGGGCTTCTTCGCGTTCATCCACTCGACGACGAGCCACGTCACGGCGGCGAAGGACGCAGCGACATCGGTGTTGATGAACGCGGAGGTCGTGACGGAGTCGACCTGGAACTCGCTGCCGGCGTTGAAGCCGTACCAACCGAACCACAGGAGGCCGGTGCCGAGGGCGACGAGGGGAATGCTGTGCGGGACGCTGTCCTTCACCTTGCGCTTGCCCACGTAGAGGACCGAGGCCAGCGCCGCCAGCCCCGCCGTGTTGTGCACGACGATGCCGCCCGCGTAGTCGAGGACGCCCCACTGGGCCAGCAGGCCGTCCGCATGCCAGATCATGTGGCAGAAGGGGAAGTAGACGAAGATGAGCCAGGCGGTGAGAAAGAGCATGTACGCCTTGAACGTCACCCGGTTGGCGAAGGCGCCGGTGATGAGAGCGGGGGTGATGATGGCGAACATCATCTGGTAGGCCACGTGGACGAACGTGGGGATGCCCAGATGCGCGTCGCCCAGGTAGAGGCTCTGGAGGGTGATGCCGCGGAGGAACGCGTGCGTGAACGGGTTGCCGATGACGCCGTGGATCGTCGGACCGAAGCTCATGGAGTAGCCGAAGCAGAACCAGATGACGGTGGTCCACCCCATCGACACGAAGCTCTGGATCATGATGCCCAGGACATTCTTGCGGCTGACCAGCCCTCCGTAGAAGAAGGCCAACCCCGGCGTCATGAGCATGACCAGGCTGGCGCAGAGAATCATGAATCCCGTGTTGCCGGTGTTGATGGTCGGGAGTGGCGTCATGGGGCACGTGAGTACCCCTTGCGGCATCGCGGACGCAAGAAGCGGCGTTCCATGCCGCCCGCCTCGCGTGCCCTTCGGAGCCCGCGGTCGCGTGCGCTGGCTCCGGAACCACCGGGTCCGCCGACGCCGGGTACAGTGGTCACGTATCGTTCTCGCTGACGGGCACCGGCAACCCGACCGAGCTGCTCGCGTTCAACTGCGCGTGCCCCTGACGCGGCCATCGTCGCGGCGGGCCGCGCTTCCGTCGCCGCTCAACACGGCACGCAGATGGTGGCTCCGTTGATCTCGTGCTGGTCGTACTGCCCATCGTCGCACGTGTCCTGGCACTCCCACTGCTCCTCGTCGACGATCCAGGTCGGCACCTGACCGGACGGACATGAAACGGTGGGTGCGCTCACGCAGCGCGTGTAGTTGCCGTAGGAGCCGCCGTACGTGATGACCACGCTGCAGTCCGTGCACTGCCACGTCGCGCTCGAATACACGTATTGCGGAGACTGGCCGGCCGAGCACGACGGCGGAGCATCGACGCATTGAACGGCATTGGCGCCGCGAGAACCCCATGGCCCCTGCGTCATGTCCATCGGTGCCCGGCTTCACAGGGCAGGGGGTGGTGTCGTGGCGCACGGCGACGCGGATCGTGCAGGCATCGCGGGGACGACCTCGGGTGGCGGCTGCCTGCACCGGGTGAAGGAGGCGGACGCGAGGCGAATGAGCGGGCCCGCGGCGTGCAATTGAGCCTCGCCCATGCGACGAGCGTCGGCGCGCTGGGGGATCGGCTTCGTCGTCGCCGCGGGCCTCAGCGCCCCGGTGACCGATGCGGTCGCCCAGGCCCCTCCGCCACTGGCGCTTCACTTCGAGGCCCCTTCCGGCGCCGTTCTACTCGGGCGGTCGGGTCCGACGGAAGACTGGCAGCCCGTGTGCACGGGACCTTGCTACCGCTTCGTCGACCGATCGTGGACATACTCGTGGAGGTACTCCGACGGAAACGGCGAATTCACGCTCGAACGCGTGTGGCCCGAAGGGAGGGCGCGGGTCGTGCTGTTGCAGCCTCCTCCCAAGGCCTTCGGCGAGGTGCCGCTCGTCGCGGGGGCCGTGGCCTACGGCATCGGTGGCGCGCTCGATGTCTTCGCGCTCTTTTCGATCACGGATCCCAATCGCCCCTGGGTGAGTGACGTGTTCTACACGGGGCTCGGGCTCGCACTCGCGGGGACCGTGCTGCTGATCGTCGGGGCGATCTACAAGACGTCGGTGCCGAAGTCATGGACCGCCGAAGTGACCTGGTTCGTGCCTCACCTCCCCGTGATCCGGCCGACCACCGTCGAACGCGAGACTCGCGGTGCCCTCTCGCCGCCGACCCTGGGAGTGCCGATCGTTCACGCGGACTTCTGACCACGGCGTCGGATCCGCCATCTCGTCGCCTTGTGGCACGCCCTCATCAGGTCGGGACGGACGGGTGGTGACGTCGGAGTCACGTCGTGCGACGAGTCACGCGGGGTGCGATGGTTCGGCCGTTGCTACCATCCGGGCACATGAGCCCTTTCCTTCGCCTGCCTTGCCTCGCCGCTTGCCTCCTCCTGACGCTGACCTTCTTCGTCGCGTGCAGCTCGTCGAGCGCGCCTGCGCCCCCCTACACGCAGGAGCAGTTCGCCTCGGACCTCTGCGGGGTCGCCCAGAGCTGCTGCTCGACCGTCGGCCTCCAGTCGCTCGAGGACTGCTCCGGCACGATCGTGCATAGCCTCGAGGGCCTTCCGTCGTGGGATCCCGTGTCGGCGCATGCGTGCATCGGCGAGCTGACCCAGGCAGCGGCGGCGTCGGGGTTCTGCGGCGCCTCGCCGTCGACGCCCGATTGCACGAGCGTGTTCCAGCTCCCCTCACCCGGCACGGTCGCGGCGGGACAGGCGTGCGCGGAAGACTCCGACTGCGCGGTTCCCGACGGAGGGGCCGCGTCCTGCTTCGAAGCAGCGGGCGGGGGGACGTGCGTGTCGTTGCCTCCGGGGACCGCCGGAGACGATTGCCTGTGCACGGTCGAGGGATCGGTGACGTCCTGCGGCAGCATCCTGCCTGCCGCCGCCGTCATCTACTCGTGCGACGTCGCCGACGGGCTCTCGTGCGACACGAGCACCGCCACGTGCATCGCTCTGTCCGCGACGATGGGGACGTGCGCGAAGGACCTCGACTGCGCGCCGGGCGACTACTGCGACTTCGGTGACCCGACGCAGCGTCCGGCGGAGTGCCTCCCGCGCGTCGCAGCCGGCGCGGCATGCGGCACCGCAGGCCCCGAGTGCCAGGCGGGATCGTTCTGCGATCCCGCCTCGTCGACGTGCAAGTCGGACGCGAGCGCCGGCTGGATCTGCGCGAACGGCACCGCGTGCCTGTCCGGAAGCTGCACCGGCGGCGTCTGCCGCGGCGGGTTCGCACCGATCGTGTGCTCGAGCACCCACTGACGGAATGCCCCCGGTGGGGCCATTCTACGAAGGACGCCGTGAACCTCGTCGCGACGCCGCCCCCGCGCGCCACCTGCCTGCCGGCCATGGCGTTGTCGTGCTTCGTCGCGGCGGCCCTGCTCGTGGCGTCTCCGGCGCGCGCCGACGTCACGGCCGCCGAGGCCACACAGCAGATTGCCGAGATCGCGGCCTGGGACGTCACGATGCAGCTCACCGCCTGCCCCGAGCCCGACGGCGGCGACGACGCCGGAGCCGACGCCTCGTGCGCGCTTGGCGGCGTCCGCGAGATCGCCACGGGGCCCGTGATGATCTCGCCCGACAACACCGCGGAGGCGATCTTCGACTGGTCCTACGCTCAGCAGCTCTCCGGAGACAGCTCCTACCTGCAGAACGTCGCCGGCGCGTTCGGGTTCCTCGACGCGAACCCCCAGTGGGAGCAGGGCTCGGCTTATCCAGGCAGCTACATCTGCGGGTGGGTGCTCCGCGCCGTCGTCGAATACGAGGCCGTGAGCGGCGACGTGAGCCACCACGCGTTCGGCCAGACGTGCGCGCTGGAGATCGAGACGAGCGCGCCGGGGCTGGCCACGAGCGGGCAGCTCATCGACGTCGGCTCGGCGGCCTGGGGGGCGTCGGGGTTGTGGATCTGGGGAGACGCCAACGCGGACGCGGAGGCCGAGAGCGACGCGGCGAGCATCGGCGGCGCCGTGAAGGCGTGGATCGAGCAGGGGCCGGCGACCAACCTGCCGATGCAATCATGGGCGTTCACCGGCGGCGCTGCCTTTCACGGGGTCGTCGGCTCCTACATGAAAGCGAACCCGAGTGAGCTGCAGGCGTGGGTCACGACGTATGCGCCGATGCTCGGGGGCTGGATCGACGAGTCGACACCGGCCGTGCCGGGCGGGACGACGGACTGGCGCAACGCCTACAACGCGTGGAACATGGCCGCACACTACGCCGCCGCGCACGCGCTCGGGGCCGAGGCCGGCGCGACGGACGAGTCGATCGCGCGCGACATCCTCGGGAGGCTCGTCGCCCAGGAGATGCCTGGCACGGGGGCCATCCCCGGGAGCCAGCAGCGCCCGTCGACCGAGACGCAGTCGTGGATCACCGCGTACATGCTCTACTTCGGGCTCCAGGAGGTCGTCGACGAAGGGATGGCCGACGGGGGGTCTCCGGTGAGAGCGGGGGGCGGGGGCTGCAGCTGTACGGTCGTCCAAGACGGATCGTCGCGGGGCACATCCGTCGCGACGTTGGCGGCCGGCCTGCTCGTTGCCCTCCTCCTTGCCGCGAGGCGGGGAAGGGCACCCTCTACTTCTGGCGTCGACGGTCGGCCGAGACGTTTCCGCCGTGCAGGCGCTTTGCGCGCTTCTTGAGCACCGCGAGGTCCTCCCTGTTCACGGACAGGCTGACCTTCTGCGTGACGGGCAGGTTCCGGACGCCCTATTCGCAGGTGCCGCTGAACTGGGAAGACGCGCCCATGCACGTCTCCGTTCCGCAGCAGTCGAAGTCCGATGCGCACGACTTGCCTTGGGTGATGGTGGGCTCGAGGCAGTCCAGGCACGTTCCGCTGCCGTCCTGCGCGCTGCAGTACCCATCGCAACAGTCCCCGCCCTGGCACGCGTCGCCGTACGCCTTGCACGCGGTCGAGCACGTGCCCCGTAATGAGCTGGGCCTCGTCCGGAAGTCGCAGAGCCCCGCGCAGCAGTCGCTGTCCTGAAGGCAAGCGTCGCCTTCGTCGATGCACGCGCCGGCTTCGTTCGCCGTGCAGGTCCGAGTGGACTCGGCGCACGCTCCGGAGCAGCAGTCGCCGTCGACCAAGCACGGCGCGAGGAGGGCGGCGCACGCTGTGGCGTTCGCGACGCAGATACCGTCCTGGCATGTCGCGCCGGCCACGCACGGGTTGCCGCTGCCGCACCTGCCGTCGATCTCGACCTCGCCGCCGTCGGGGGACTGACAGGCGTTGCCAGAGCACTGGTGGCTCGCGCACTCCACGTCGGAGTTGCAGGGTGCGCCGTCGGGGTTCACGGGAGCGACGCGACCTCCGCCGACGACCCTGTTGCAGAAGATGCAGAGCAGGCAGAGCGGAGGGACGAAGAGCGAAGGCGCCCGGAGCTTCGTCATCGGAGAGCATCCTCGCACGATTGACGCGCGCGGCTGCGCCCGACGAACATGGCCGGGATGCGCCCGTCCCGTCCGGGTCGTCCCGGTCTCGCCGCCCTCCTCGCCCTCGGCCTGTGCCTGTCTTCGGCGGCCGCGCGGGCCGAGGGTCCCGGCGAGGACGAGGTCACGCTGAGGAGCGGTGGATCCATCCGCGGCACCATCGTCGTGGTCGAGCCAGGCAAGAGCGTGGAGATCGCGGTGATGGGGGAGGCCCAGCCGCGTGTGCTCCCGTGGTCGGACGTGGATCAGGTCCTGAAGGGCAAGTATGCGCCCGCGCCCGCGCCCGCGCCCCCGGCGCCCGTTCCGCCACCACCACCTGCTCCTCCTTCTCCGCCTCTTCCTCCGGCCCCCAGGCTCGGCGATCCCGGCGTCGTGAGGCTGCACATCGACAGCCCGGCGCCGGTGACGCTCCTCGACGTGCACCTCGCGACGCACCCGGTGACGGAGTCGTGGGTGGACGGCTTCGGGAACACCGTCACGCGGGATGCCACGGCCACGGAATTGCGAGAGGACCCGTTGTGCTCGTCCCCGTGCGACCGCGTGATCCGTGATTCCTATCTCCGGATCGTGGGCAAAGGCTTTCCCTCGTCGTCCGGGTTCGATCTCGGCGGCAGGAACGGCGACCTCACGCTCCAGGTCCGGCCGGGCAACGACGCGGAGTACGCCGGCGGGATCGCAGCGATCATCGTGGGGAGTCTGGCGACGGTCGCGGGCGCGATCATCGTCCCGCTGAACGAGAAGGCCAGCACGACGACCGACGCGAACACCGGCGCCAAGGTGCACGTGCCCGACCCGGCCCTGCGCACCGGGGGCATTGGCCTAATCGCAGGCGGGGTCGTCGGGGTTGCGGGAGGGATCGTCCTGCTCCTGCTCGGCCGGACGACGGTGACATTCTCCCAGCCGAACGGCGTCGCACCCACGGCGGCGAAGCCGCGGTACTGGATGGGGGAGCTCTGACGAGCGGCCACCAAGGGGGCGCGCGGGCTCCAACCAAGGCGGTATGCTTCGCGTCGCGCTGGCGTCCGACCACCCCGAGCCTGTCCCTGCTCGCGATCGATGGTCTCGCGCTCCGGGTCTCACCCGCAGCTCGCCGACGCGGGATCGCACTCCGTTTCGCACGACGAAATGGGATCGTACTGCGTCCCGTCCTCGACGCAGTAGGCGCCCGCGGTCGTGTCGTCGGGACCGAGCGGCGACACGAGCTGCGTGCAGCTGAAGCTGCCGGGGCAAATGCAGTACGTCGCCCCGTCGTCGGTCTGGCCGTCGGTGTTCGCGCAGCGGCACGAGCAGTAGACGGCCGACGATGCCTGCCGATCGGCGCACGAGGGCTGCACGGCCTTCGTCACGGGCTGTCCCGTGCCGGGGACGGTGCACGCCTTCTCCCCTGCCGGCGGCGTGCCCTGCGCCTGCTGCCCGTAGGGGCACGACGTGAGCCCCTGGAAGTGGTTCACGAGGCACGTCCCGGCGCCGCACGCCGGGTTGTTCGCGTCCAGCACGACGTCCGCCGCGGAGAAGCCCGCGAACGTCGGCGAGGTCTCCTCCGACGGGATGCACGTCGCGCCGATCGACTCCTGCGTCGAGGCGCCCTCGGGAGAGGCGTCGCTCGCGTCGCCCGCGTTCGAGGCGGAGCCTTTGCCGCCGCAGCCGGCGAGCACGCAGGCGGCGACGACGAGCTGCGCGCGCAGGGCACCTTCGAGCATTCCCGGGAGCATGGGCCAACGCTCTAGGACGCCGACTGCGGCGCCATCGTGCCCGGGGTCGTTGGTTCGAGCTTCTGCAGGGCGATCTCGCAGTCGTCGACCACGAGCCGGTGGCCCGCGGCGATGGCCAGCGCGCGCGTCTTCTCGTACTCGTTGCGGGCCTCCTCGAGCTGGCCGCCCCGCTGCAGCAGCTTCGCGAGGAGCACGCGGCCGCCGATGACGTCCCACGTGAAGTCCTTGCTCACGGCGTAGGCGATGCCGTGGCGGAGGAGCTTCTCGCCGTCGACCGTCCCCTGGATGCCGTCGAGGAACGCGAGGAACATGCGGTTGTAGTTCGCGAGCCGCTCGTAGCCACCCTCCTCGCACATCGCGAGCGACTGCCGGATGGCGCCGTACGCGCGCGGCAGGTCGTCGAGGTGGACCAGGATGTCGCCGAGGTTGTGCAGGTTGAGCATCACCTCGTAGCCGATGCCCATCTCGCGACCCATGTCGATCGCCTTCTCGCTGTGGAGGGCCGCCGAGCGGAAGTCGCGCGTGAAGTAGTCGACGAGCGCGCGCACCTTCGTCCGCTCGAGCGCCGCCATCTTGTCGTTCGGGAGCACCTGCTCGGCCTCCTGAAGGCTCGCGAGCGCGGTCCTCCGGTCGCCGATGCCGGCGTGCGCCTGCGCCAGGTGGAGCGCGACCCGGTGCTTCTCCGGATCGTCGCTCACGGCGCGCACGATGCCGTGGAGCACGTCGAGCCGCTCGAGCGCCCGCTTGAAGTCGCCCTGCCGCGTCGCCAGCTCGGCCTCCGCGAGGAGCACCAGCTTCACGAGCTGCTCGTCCTTCTCCGCGATCCCCTCGGCCTCGGCCAGGCGCTGCCGTGACTCTTCCATGTGCTGCGCCGCGGCGAGGAGCTGACCCGCGGCCACGCGCACCCGCACGCGCACCTCCCGTGAGCCGGCCGCGTCCACCCGCTCGATGACGCGGCTGCACAGCTCCACGGCGTCTGGCGCGGACCGGACCAGGCGCACGGCCGACGCGAGTTTCTCGAGCCAGGTCGCCAGCTCGTCGGGCTTGCGAAGGGTGAGGTCGGCCAGCGCGATGGCCCGCGCGTAGTCGCGCGCCGCCGCTTCGAGTTGCCGCGCCTCGAGGCGCCGCTCGCCGCTCTTCGCGAAGTACGCCGCCGCGCGCTCCCGGTCGCCCGCTTCGTAGAGGTGCCCGGCGATCCGCGCCGCCTGCTCCCACGCCCTGTCGCCCAGCGTCGTCTCCAGCGCCTGCCCTGCCGCCGCGTGCATCTCGCGGGCGGCCTCGTGCGTCAGCGCGTCGATCACGATCTCCGGGATGAGCGGCGACGCGAACCGGAGCTCGCTCGGGCCCGTGTGCACGAGGAACTCGCGGTCCTTCAGGGTCGCGATGGAGCGCTCGAGCGACGGCATCGCCTGCCCCAGCATGTTGGACAGCGCCGTCACCTCGATCGGGTTCCCCAGGATGGAGGCGGCCTGGAGCGTCGCCCGATCCTCGCCCGAGAGCCGCGCGACGCGCGACGCGACGAGGCCCCGCAGCGTCTTCGGCAGCGCCAGATCTTGGCCGATGAGCTTCATCGACACGACGCGCCGATCGCCCACGGTGACGGCGCCCACTTCGACCAGACCCTTGACCACCTCTTCCGCGAAGAGCGGGTGCCCGCCCGCGCGCGCGCGCACGAAGCGCATCAGCTCGTCGGGCACCGCGTCGACGCCGAGCCGCAGCGCGACGAGCCGCTCCACGTCGACCGTCGTGAGGTCGCCGAGCTCGAGCGCCACGTGCCCCTGCGCGTTCTCCATGGGGTGCGTGAACCCGGCGCGCCCGGCGAACATGAAGACGAGGCGCGCGCTCCGCAGCCGGCGCAGCGTCTCGTCGAGCAGGGCGAAGGTCTCCTCGTCCATCGAGTGCGCGACGTCCCACGCGAAGGTGTGGGGCCGGTCCTCGCAGAGGCTCTGCACCATGCGCCCGAAGGCCGTGCGAAGGAGGGCCTTCGCGTTGCCCGAGAACGACGGACCGCTCGCGCCGAGCGCGTTCAGCACGGCGCTCACCTCGTCGCCCTGCAGGCCGAGGGCGCGGAGACGCGGCTGCACGGCGAGGATGCGATCCTGGGCGTCGCCCTCGGTCGTGCCGCAGAGGACCTGGAGCATGCTCACGAGGCCCGAGAGCGGGAACTCGTTGCCGCGCGGGGGGCAGGTGGCGATGTGGAACCCCACGTTGTACCCGCCCTTGCGCAGGCGCCGCTCGACTTCGTAGAGCAGGCGCGTCTTGCCGACGCCGTGGTCGCCGCGGATCGTGAGCACGCGAGCGGTGCGCTTGGTCGCGAGCGCGAGCACCTCGCCGATGCGGCGGAGCTCTTCCTTCCGGCCGACGAAGCGGCCGAACGCCTCGCCCGGCCCGCGCACGTCCTTCACGAGGACGCCCGCGACGTTGGGGGCCTGCCGGTCGCCCTCGCCCAGCGACTCGAACTCGAAGAGCGCCCGCAGGGGACGCATGGCCTGCGCGCTCATCGCGGCCTGGCCTTCGCGCACCCGGGCGAGGTCGCGCGCGGTGTCGAGCAGCGTGCCGAGGCGGTCGTCCGCGGTCGGCTCCCCCGCCGCCGTCACGTGGATGCGTCCGGTGTGCACGCCGGCGCCCGGCGGGCGCGTCGCGTCGAGGCTCCGCAGCGCGACGAGGGCGCACCGCGTCGCCATCTCGGTGTCGCGTCCGTCGGGATCGCCGAGGCCGAAGAGCGCCGCGATGTGGCCCGCCTCGCGCCGGAGCACGCGCCCTCCCCAGCGCTCGACGATGCTCGCCGCCCGGTCGACCACCGGCGACGCCGTGTCGCGCGGCAGCTCGATGACGAGCGCCGTCACCTCGCGGCGCTCCCCCATGTCGACCGCGCGGTCGATCGCGGCGAAGCGCTGCCCTGTCGAGATGCGCACGCTCGACGCTTGCCGCGTGGACGGGACCTCGACCGGCGTTCGCTCCGTGCCGGGATTACCCTGCTCGGCCTCGAGCATCGGCTCGGGCAGGAGCGTGTTCGCGGCGCCCTCGGCCGAGTCCCGGAAACGCGCGAGGAACTCGGCGAGATCGTGGGCCCCGAATCGGCTCCCCTGCGCGTAGAGGAAGGCGAGGAGCGCCTCGTACATGCGCCCGGCGTCGTGGTAGCGATCGGCCGGGTTCTTCGCCATCGCGGTCTTCAGAATCGCGACGAGCTCGGGCGGCGCGTCGGGTCGCAGCAGCTCGATGGGCGGGTACTCGCACGCCTGCACGCGCCGCAAGGTCTCGAAGGTCGTCGGCGCGCTGAACGGGTTCACGCCCGAGACGCACTCGTAGAGGATGGTCCCCAGCGAGAAGAGGTCGCTCCGGGCGTCGACGCTCTCGCCGCGCGCTTGCTCGGGGCTCATGTAGCCGAACTTGCCCTGGAGCTTGCGGGCGCGCGTGTCCTCCGGGGCCGCCTGATCGAGGGCGCCGCGAGCCTTGGCGATGCCGAAGTCGGTGACTTTGACCTCCCCCTCGAAGGAGACGAGCACGTTCTGCGGCGACACGTCGCGATGCACGATGCCGAGCGGCCGCATCTGCTCGTCGCGTCGGCGGTGCGCGTGGTCGAGCCCCTTGGCGACCTCGGAGGCGACGTACACGCCGAGCTGGATGGGGAGGACGAGCTGCTGGCGCCGCGACCGCGCGAGGAAGCTCGCAAGGTCGAGCCCGTGCACGTACTCCATCGCGATGTAGTAGGCGACCGGTGCCTCGCCCCCGGGCGGGGCCTCGCCCCCCGGCGCCTTGCCGAGGTCGAACACCTGCACGATGTTCGCGTGCGACAGGCGCACCGCGAGCTTCGCCTCGTGGATGAACATCTCGACGAAGTCCTGGCTCCGGGCCAGCTCCGGCAGGATGCGCTTGATGACGAGGATCTTCTCGAAGCCTTCGACGCCGTAGCTCTTGGCCTTGAAGACCTCGGCCATTCCGCCCTGCCCGAGGCGTTCGAGCAAGCGATAGCGGCCGAACGCGGAGTTCACGCCAGCCTCCCTGCGGGTGCCTGGCCTGCACAAGCCGCTCGCAGGCTCGCTTGCATGTTCACCAGTTCTCGAGCCCCCGGGTTGGATCCGCTCGAAAGCTAACACATGCCCGGGGGTTCAGCCCGGGGGTTACGGGGCCGGACGCAGCGGCGGCGGCCCGGCCGAGGAAGGGAAGGGAGGCTGCGGGACGAAGCGGCGCACCACGTAGATCGGGTTCGTGAAGCCGAACGGCGCGATGGGCATGAACGGCAGGACGTCGTCCATGCGCCGCTCGCCGCGCGCGATGACCTGGACCCAGCCGTTGTCGGGACCCACGGCGACCTCGATGTCGCGATCGAAGCGGATGGTGCGGGCCGCGGCCTCTTCGAGCGTGCCCGGCTCGGGGCCGAGCTGCGTCGGGCGCGAGGCGACGTCGAAGCTCTGCGCGACGCGGCCACCGACGACGATGTCGACGCGCGTCACGTCGATCCACGGCGCGGCCCGGACGCGGATGTGCCCCCGCAGCGGGTCGTCGGTCGAGCTCACCTCGTCGCCCGGATGGCCACCGCCGAGCTCGAGCTCGATGATGGGCCCGTTGGTCACCGTCGCGTGGCCGCGCTTGATGTTCGCCACGATGGTCAGCGGGTCCGGCTGGGGGTCGCCGTCGGCCGGGTGCGGATCGAACGTGACCATCGTGCGCGGGTAGCCGGCCCAGTGAAACTGGATGCGGTGCGAGTCGCTGCTGCCGGTCGCGGTGAAGCGCCAGCCGAAGTTGAGCAGCGCCCAGTAGTCGCGGAGGACCGCCTCGACGCGGTCCGTCCGCTCGCTGTCGTAGCCGTTGAAGACCTCGATGCCGTCGAAGTCGATGCGGTTGTGGATGCGCGTGCGCGGCAGCTTGGGATCGAAGCCGATGTTCGAGAAGTAGCCGATGCCGCCGGGGAGCCGCGGGTGGTTGAGCTGAAAGTAGCGAGCCGGGTCGCCGGCGCGGACGACGCGGAAGATGGCGTTCATCGACGTGTGCTTGAACGGCGGGACGCGCTGCGACGGCGGGTACGGGAAGACGCCGAAGTGACCGAACCCCTTGTTGTAGGTGGTGACCTCGACGCCGGTGACGGTGAGAAACTCCCGGCGGAGATCCATCGTGTCGATGGCCGACGAGTAGTCGCCGACGATGTTGTGCTCGGTGGGCACGGCGAAGTCGATGCCGGCGCCGGCGAGGGACAGGACGCGGTCCTCGGGGGTCACGGGGGAATCGAAGCTCGGGCGCGCGTGCACGTGGAGGTCGCAGCCGACGACCCCCGGGGTGGGGACGACGTGGCGTGGGGCCAGCTCGATCTCCGTCACGCGACCCGGCGCGATGTCGACGACCTTCGCGTCGACGCTCCACTCGATGCCTTTGGTGGCGGCGATGCGGTAACGGCCGGACGGCAGCGGTGTCGATACGTCTCCGCGGAGGGCGTCGATGAGGGGGCCGGCGCCCGAAGCGCGGAAGTCGGGGCCGAAGCTCGGATCCACCGTGCCGTCGACTCCGTGCACGAGGAGACGCACGGTCAGCGGCTTGTGGGTGTCGGCGTCGGCCACCGTCACGTGGAGATCGCCGCCCGGCGAGACGTCGAGCAGCAGATCGCGAGGGGTGCCGGGCACGAAGGACGCAAGCCCGCTCGAGCGCCCGGGGTCGATGGCGGCGTACCACTCGACGACGCTGGTGGGGACCTCCAGCTGGAACGCCCCACCGTCGCCCGTGTGGGCCCGTACCTGCGGGTTGCCTTGCGCGTCGCGGCCGAAGACGAGGGCGCTGTCCGTCGTGCCGGTCACGTGTCCGCGCACGGGCGCCGTCGGGAGGCCCGCGAGCTCGGACATCGTGCGCCACACGGTCGCGCTCGACACCCCGACGACGACCTGGAACGACGCGAGCTTGCCCTGGGCCGGCGCGCCCGGCGGCGTCGTCACGGCGACGCGCATCGGCTCGCCCGGGGGCTGCGTCTCCTCCATCAGCGCCTCGACGGCGACGGGCCCCGCGGCCGAGAGGATCCCCACGGGGTGCGGCTCGGCGTCGACGAGGAGCGCGCCGCCGGTCACCTGGGTGCGGTCGGCGATCTGGCCGACGCCGGACACGAAGACCACCTGGCCCTCGCTCGAGAGCTCGGCGCGGAGGGCGATCGTGTGGTCGCCGCCGATGGCCGCGAGGGCCCCGGGGGCGGCGACGAGGTCGACGAGGAGGGCGTCGCGCGGCGGCTCCACGTGGAGCTCGAGGGTCGCGTCGAGGGTCGCGTCGGCGACGGCGATGGGCAGGGTCGCGCGCAGGCCGTCCGGGGTGACGCGCAGCTCGTCGCGGTCGAGCACGAGGGGCCGCGTGGTCCCGTCGACGACGAGGGCCAGGTCGAGCTCGCGGGTGAGCGCGCCATCGCGGCTCCGGACGCTGAGCTTCGCCGCGGCCGGGTGCAGCTCGAAGCTCGCGATGCGGGTCTCGAGCCCCGTCGGGGACCGGACGGGGGCGCGCGCCGTCCCGTGGGTGCGCGTCGCGAACGCCAGCCCGAACGCCACGAGCCCGGCGATGACCCCCATCGCGACGAGCTCTCCGAACGGTCGCGTCTGGCGCGTTCGCCCACTGGACATCGGCGCTCAAACGATACCATCCGCGCGCGGACCGGAGAGCGTCGCCACGCGCGCGCCCTCCCCCGCGAGGGCCAGCGAGACGACGAGCGACGGCTCTCCGCCCAGCGCGTCCGCGGCGTCCTCGCCCCATTCGACCAAGACGAGGGCGCCCTCGCGGCGGCGCTCGCGGAGTCCCAGGCGCGCCACCTCGCCGGCGAGGTCGGGCCCGCGCAGTCGGTAGAGGTCCACGTGGACGAGCGGCGCGCGCGGCGCGGCGTACTCCTGCACGAGCGCGAAGGTGGGGCTCGTGACGGGCCCGTCGACGCCGAGGGCGCGCGCGATCGCGCGGACGAGGAAGGTCTTGCCCGCGCCGAGGTCGCCCGAGAGGATGACGAGGTCGCCCTCCTCGAGGACGCGCGCGATGGCCGCCCCGAGGCGCCGCGTGTCGCGGCGCGTGCGCAGCGTGCGGACGACGGGACTCGCCACGGGCACGCTGACGCTACCATGCCATGGTATTCACGCCGGCATGCGAAGCCTCGCCACCGTCCTCGCCCTCCTAACCGTGACGTCCTGCGCCTCGGCCCCGGCCGCGCCGCCTGCCGTTCCGCCCCCCGTCGCGATGCCTTGCCCCAGCGTGCCCGCCGCCTCCGCGACGCCTCCGCCGGCTCCGATTCACGATGTCTCCGACGCGAAAGACCGCGTCGTGGCGCTGATGAACGCCTCGGATGCGTCGGGCCTCTTCCAGCTCTTCGACGCCGAGATGCAGAAGGCGGTGCCGCTGGAGAAGGTCTCGGGGCTCATGAAGGCGCTCGTCGCCGAGGACGGCAGCTGGCGCTCGGCCACGCGGGAGCCGGGGGAAGACTCGGTGTCCCAGGGCAGCTGGTTGGTCCAGGCGGAGCGGGGCGCGTTGAAGCTCGAGCTCACGCTCGATGGGGAGCACAAGATCGCCGGACTCGCGGTGAAGCCGCCGGGTCCGCCGCCTCCGCCGCCCCACCCCGTCGCGAAGAGCGACATCCCCCTGTCGCTGCCGTTTCGTGGGGAGTGGGCCGTCGTGTGGGGCGGGGACAAGGCAGAGCTGAACCACCACGTCCACGTTCCCGACCAGCGGCGCGCCGCGGACCTCGTCATGAAGGGCGCCGACGGCAAGACCCACAAGGGCGACGGCACTTCGAACGCCGACTACCTCGTCTACGGGCAGGAGGTCCTCGCGGTCGCCGATGGCACCGTGGAGACCGTCGTCGACGGGACGCCGGAGAACGTCCCCGGCAAGAAGAACGAGTACGTCATCCCCGGCAACTACGTCGTCGTGCGGCACGAGCCGGCGCTCTTCTCGGCGTACATGCACCTCCAGCCCGGGAAGATCCGGGTGAAGCCGGGCGCCCACGTGAAGCGGGGCGCGGTGCTGGGGCTCGTGGGCAACAGCGGGCATTCCACCGAGCCGCACCTGCACTTCCAGCTGCAAGACGGCCCCGACGGCAACGGGAGCTGGGGAATCGAGCCCGTCTTCGAGCGCGTCGTCGTCACGCGCGAGGGCAAGACCGAGACGGTGAGCGGCTACACGTTCCTCAAGGACGACCGCATCCGCACGCCGTGAAGCGCTTTCTCCGCCGAAGGGTCAGCCCGTGCCCGGCTCGGGCTCCGGCTCGCCCTTCGGCTCCTCGGCCTCGTCGTCGGCCTTCGCCGCGGCCTTCGGCTTCGTGGCGAGCCCCTTCTTCTTCCCCTTGCCGGTCTTCGCGGGCAGGGCCTTCTCCTCGACCTCTTCGTCGTCGTCCTCGTCCTCGTCCTCGTCGACGACCTCGGGCGTGACGGGCTCGCCCTTCAGCTCGCGGATCATCGACGCGTCGCCAAGGCTCATCGCGAGGGTCGGGTTCTTGCGCGCATCCTCCCAGAACCGCGCGTAGAAGAACGACACGGTGACGGCGCTCAGCAGGCCGATGAGCTGACTCGTCGACAGCTGGTACGGGATCGTCTGCGCGAAGCTCGCCGGCTTGAGAAGGAGGTACGCCGCGACCGGCGGCACGAACGCGAGCACCCGCGCCACCGTGCGAGCGCGCTTGTTGGCGATGCCGAGCGAGACCCCGAAGACGAAGCCGAGGGCCATGAGCGTCAGGCACAGCGGGATGTAGACGTGCTTGTCGAGCGTCGGCCCGTAGCTGCCCCGCTCGACGTCGTCCCGCCACAGCTCGAGGAGAAAGCGCAGGAAGCCGTAGCCGAACACGAAGAGGAAGAAGACCTGCCCCCGGAAGCGCGCGTACCGGCGCTGCCAGAGCAGGAGCACGAGCAGCGCCAGGCCGACCAGCGACTCGTAGAGCTGCGTCGGGTGCACCGGGAAGCTCGAGTTCATGCGCACGAGCTCCGCCTCGATGGGCGTGCCTCGGTACACCTCGAGGTGCCGCACGTACGCCGGGCTCCCCTCACCGCTCGCCAGGGTGCCCGCGGCCCAGTGCGGGAACGTGCCCAGCGTCTTCAGCCAGTGCGGCGAGCCGTCCGGGAGGCGCTGGCCGAAGTCGCAGCCGAAGAGGTAGCACCCGATGCGCGTGATCATCAGGCCCGAGGCCAGGCTCGGCACCGCGTCGTCCGCCCACGCGAGCAGGCGAATCTTCTTCGGCGCGAGGAACGCCCAGCTCCCGAGGAGACCGCCGATGAAGCCTCCGTAGGCGACCAGCCCGCCGTTCCGGAGCGCGAAGAGGTCCGTCACCGACTTGAACTCGTCGGGGTTCGTGATGGCGTAGAGGATGCGGGAGCCGGCGAGCGCGGCGAGCGCCGTCACCACGTAGCAGTTGGCCATCGTCTCCTTCGGCAGCCCGTCGCGCTCCGCGAGGGGGAGCGTCAGGTACCAGCCGACGACGAGCGACAGGCCGAGCATCACGCCGTACGCGTAGATGGGGACGTTCGGCGACTCGTACGCGACGGTTTGCCACTTGTACGCCGCGCCCCCCGCCGCCGCGGCGACGACGACCGCGGAGAGGGCCCCGCTGCGATCCCGACGCCGGAGGGCCAGGGCCGCGAAGACGACCGCGATCGCGGCCACGGCCGCCAGCGCCCACCACAGCTTCAGGGGCATGTGCGGCAACGGAATGCGAAAGAGGATCGGATGCATGGCTGGAGGGCCTTCGTTTACAAGAAAACCGGGGGGAGCGCACCACCGGCGCAGCTGGAGCGTTCCGGGGGGACGATATTGAGGCCGGGGGCGAACCGTTCGAGGGGCTGTGGTAGATCCGGGACTGTGATGCAGCGCCGATCGTGGGTCTGGATGGTCGGGATGGCCGCGGTGGGGTGCGTCCCGCCCGGGAGCGCGGGCGATCAGGACGCGGGCAGGGCCGCTCCGACGACGCCTCAGGCGACGCCGACCGCCGCGGCTGCCGTCACGGCATCGCCCGATGTGATGAAGACGCCCTTCGAGGACGACTTCGACCGTCCCTCGGCGCCCCCCTCCGCTGCGTCCGCCGCCTCGCCGGCCCCCAGCGGTTCGAGCGTGGCGCCCGGCGCCCCGCCCACGGCCGCCGCGGGGGACCCGGGCCCCGACTGGATCAACACCGGGCCCGGCATCTGGCACATCGAGAATGGCCACCTCTGCGGCGAGCACGCGAGAAACCACGGCATCTGGCTGAAGCGCACGCTGCCGGTCAACGCGCGCATCGAGTTCGACGCCATCAGCATGTCGGCCGACGGCGACCTCAAGGCCGAGTTCTGGGGTGACGGCCGCTCCTTCGCGACGTCGCTCTCCTACACGAACGCGACGAGCTACCTCACCATCTTCGGCGGCTGGCACAACAAGTTCCACGTCCTCGCGCGCCTCAACGAGCACGGAAACGACCGCAAGGAGATCACAGTCACGCCGGACTCGGACGATCCCCGCGAGAAGCCGGTGATGACCGCGCAGAGCTACCACTTCAAGGTCGAGCGGGCCGACGGCAAGACCATCAAGTGGTGGGTGGACGGCAACGAGATGCTGTCGTGGGCCGACAGCGCGCCGCTGGCCGGCGTGGGGCACGACCACTTCGGGTTCAACGACTGGGACGTGAAGGTCTGCTTCGACAACGTGAAGGTCGTACCTCTTCCTGCCCCCTGAGAGCGGCCCAGGGACGTGGCGCCGCCGACCGAAATCGAGACGCTGGTGGGCGAGCTCGAGCTTGCCGTCGACCGGGTGCGCTCGCTCTACGAGCAGTACTTCATGGGCATCGAGAAGCTCGAGCCGACCGTCCCCCGGAAGGACGTCGACCGGCGCATCCACATTCTCCGCAAGGAGCAGATCCGCAACACGGCGCAGCGCTTCCGCTTCCAGATGATCCTGCAGCGGTACAACACGTACCAGACGCACTGGCAGCGCATCTGTCGCGAGATCGAGAACGGCACCTACAAGCGCCACGTCATCCGGGCGCAGCAGCGGTTCGGCGAAGGGACCGCGGCCCAGCGGCGGCGCGACTCGGCCCGTCCACCGCCGCCGGAGGTGCTGACGAGGGACCTCGCCGCCGAGCTCGCCGAGCCCGAGCGCGAATTTGCTCCGGCAGGGGACGCCGAGGAGATCGACGAGCTCGACGTCGAGCTGCTGGAGGAGCCGCCGCGCGCCCCACCGCCGGCCCCCCGACAGGCGGGGGCACCGCCGCCACCGCCCCGACCGAGCCAGCCGGGTCCCCTCTGGCGAAAGGCCGCCGGCCCCCCCCCGCCGGCGCCTCCTTCGGCGCCGCGCCTGGAGGCGCGTCACCCTCTCTCACCCCTCCCGCTGCCGCCGCCGACCTCGACCAAGATCCGCGCGGCCGCCCCGCCGAAGCCCGCGCCGCCCGCGGCGAAGCCCGCGCCGCCGCCGGTGAGGCCCGAGCCCGCGGCGGCCAAGCTCGAGCCCGCCGCGCCGCGCCTTCCGGCCGAGCTCCCCGACGCCCGCCTGCGCGCCATCTACGCCCAGTACGTCGACGCCAAGCGGAAGCAAAACGAGTCCACGGCCGCCATCACCTACGACGCCGTCGCGAAGAGCCTGCGGGACTCGAGCGCCAAGCTCCGCGAGAAGCACGGCAAGCCCGTCGACTTCGAGGTCGCCATCAAGGACGGCAAGGCCATCCTGAAGCCCGTCCTCAAGTAGCGGGAAGCCGCGGAAGCGGCCTTCGCGGTCTCAGTGGTAGGCGCGGGGCGGATTCGGCGTGGGTCGCGACGAGACCGGCGGCCGCTCGTCGGGCGCGCGCTCATCGCAGAAGAGGATTGCGCAATGCTTGCTGTCGCTCTCTTGCATGCGGCTGCAGAGGGTCACGAGGTCCTCGTCCGCGTCGACCACGGTTCCCTCGGTCGGCTGCGCCGTGCGAGGGTCGTAGTGGCATTCGTCGAGGGCCACCCAGCGCCCCCGGAATTCGCTGCTGCCGCAGATGCTCTGCCAGGTCAATCGACTACCCATTCGGTCCGGTCCTCACGTCCCCTCCGACGACCATCGAATATACGCGCCCTGGGTGACGGTCAAGGAAGGGGGTGTGGCAGGGCGACGACAGGCCCGCATTCGTTCAGTATTCGCTTTCCGGGGCTGAGCTACCGTCGCACTCGCGATGCGGCGCCGGAACCTCATCGGATGGGCTTTCCTGACGCTCTTCGGCTGCAGAACGACGGACCTCCCGCAGGGCTCGCCCACCACGGCGACCGGTCCGGACCCGCGACCGGGACCGGGGGAGCGTCTGCCCGGGACGTCCCTCTTCGGGACCGACGTCTACGGTCTGCCCGACGGCTCCCAGCTCACCCCCGACGCCGCCCCGGGCGCCCGCCTCTTCGGGCTCGACCCGCACCTCGGCGTCGCACCGGCGTTCCGGGCGGGCGGGGCCGTCGCCACGGCGCTCTCGCCCGACGGGGCCACCTTGCTGGTCCTCACGTCGGGGTATAACCGCCTCTACGGCCCGGACGGAGAGCGGATCCCGGCGGCTTCGGGCGAGTACGTCTTCGTCTACGACGTCTCGGCGGGCGTTCCTCGCGAGGCGCAGGTGGTCTCGGTCGAGAACACCTTCGGCGGCATCGGGTTCGCGCCCGACGGAGCGCGCTTCTACGTCAGCGGGGGCCCGGACGACGACGTGCACGAGATGAAGCGGGACGCCCGCGACGGACGCTGGGCCGAGGTCGGGCCCGTGATCCGCCTCGGGCACCTCGAGGGATCGGGGCTCGGCGGGCTCGGCGATCGGGAAGGGCCGTTTGCCGCCGGCCTGGCCTTTACCGCTTCGGGCTCCCGGCTCGCGATCGCCGCGCACGAGAACGACTCCTTGACGCTGGTGAGCGTGGCGGAGCGCAGGCCCACGGTGGATGTGCCGCTCGTCCCGCGGGGAGCCGCCGGGGGCGAGTTCCCGCGCGCCGTGACGATCGTCGGCGAAGGGCACGCCTACGTGGCCAGCCAGCGGGATCACGAGGTGATCGAGGTGGACGTCGCCGGGGCCGCCGTCGAGCGGCGCATCGCCGTCGGGGCCACGCCGACGGCCCTGGTCGCGAACCGGGCCGGCACCCGGCTCTACGTGGCCGACGCCGGCTCCGACGCGGTCAGCGTCGTGGATCTGGTCGCCGGGCGCGAGGTCACCCGCATCGCGACCACCGCCCCCGCCGAGGCCGTTCCCCCGGGGCTCGGGCCCCTCCGCGGCTCGAACCCGAACGCGCTCGCCCTCGCGCCCGACGAGCGCACCCTCTACGTCACGAACGGCGGCAACAGCACCCTCGCCGTCGTCTCCCTCGACCCCACGGGGAGCGCCGGGCGCGTCGCCGGGCTCGTCCCCACCGGCTTCTACCCCAACGCCGTAAGCGTCTCGCGCGACGGCCGCTGGCTCTACGTCGCGAACGGCCGCAGCGTCCCCGGCCCGAACCCCCGCGGGCCCTGGTCGGACCCCGGCCTGGCTCGCGAGAACCCGTACTCTCCCAACGGGGGCAACGAGTACTCGCTCCAGCTCGAGCACGGGGGCCTCCTGGCGTTCCCCGTCCCCGGCGAAGCCGACCTCGCGAAGCTCACCCGCCAGGCCATCGCCAACGACTTCCCCACCGACATCGGCCGTGTCCCGCCCGTCTTCCAGCGCCTGCGGGGGCGCGTGAAGCACGTCGTCTTCGTCGTCGCCGAGAACCGGACCTACGACCAGGTCTTCGGCGACCTCGCCGGCGCGGACGGCGACCCGCGCCTCGTCCACTGGGGCGAGCGCATCACACCGAACCATCACGCGCTCGCGCGCGGGTTCGTGACGCTCGACCGGTTCTTCGCGTCCGGCGACGTCTCGGGCGACGGCTGGCAGTGGACGATGGGGGGCCGCACGACCGACGTCGCCGAGAAGGGCATCCCCGTGCAGTACGCCGACCGGGGCCACCACACGTACGACTGGGAAGGGCTGAACCGAGGCATCAACGTCGGCCTCGCCTCGTACGCCGACCGGCTCGCCTCGAACCCCTACACCCCGCCCGACGAGCTCCCCGGCGCCGTCGACGTCGCCGCTCCGGACGAGATGCTCTGGGAGGCGGCGCTCACGGCGGGGCGCTCGACGCGCGTCTACGGCGTCTTCTGCGACCTCACGCGTTACGGGCTCGGGGTGGAGGACCCGGCCCGCCTTCCCCTGCTCCGCATGCCGTTCGAGTCGGCGACCCGGGTGTGCTTCCCGGCGCGGGCCTCGCTCCCGGCGGTGGAGGACCCGTTCTTCCGGGGGTTCGACATGCGCATGCCCGACGCGTGGCGCCTCGCCGAGTGGCGGCGCGAGCTCGCGACGTACGTCGCGGCGGGGGACCTTCCGGCGCTCTCCATCGTGCGCCTGCCGCACGATCACCTGGGGTCGTTCTCGGAGGCGGCCGAGGGCGTCGATACGCCCGACACGCAGATGGCGGACCACGACTGGGCCGTCGGGAGCCTCGTCGAGTCGCTGTCGCGCACGCCGTTCTGGGAGAGCACGGTGGTGGCCGTCGTGGAGGACGACGCGCAGAACGGCTCGGACCACGTGAACGCGCACCGGACGCTCGCGCTCCTCGCCGGGGGGCACGTGCGGCGCGGGGCGGTCGTTCACACGCCCTACACGACGACGAGCCTCCTCCGTACGATCGAGCTGCTCCTCGCGATCGCGCCGCTCGGGCAGCACGACGCGGAGGCGCCGGCGATGGAAGACGTCTTCACGGACGCCGCGGATGCGACGCCGTACGAGGCGGTCGTGCCCGACGTGCTCCGGTCGACGAAGCTGGCGCTGCCGCCCGCGAAGCCCGGCGAGCACGTGGCCCTCCCGAGGCACGACGCGGCGTGGTGGGCCGCGGCGACCGCGGGGTTCGACTTCGACCACGTGGACGCCGCGCCGGCCGCGGCGATGAACCGCGTCCTCGATTGCGGCCTGGTCGACGACCGCGGCTGCCATACGCCGGCGCCCGTCCTGGCGAGCGTCTCGCACGAGTAGTCACTTGGCGTGCGCCGCGAAGAACTGCCACATGAGCGAGGTGGCGTCGGGTCCGTTCGGATCCGTGAAGGTGCCCGCCGTGCTCCCACCGCTCCACGCGTGACCGAGGCCCGACACGAGGTAGTACTCGAGCATCGCGCCGCCCGACTTGGCGTCGGTGTACGTCGTCAGCGTGAACGACTTGCCCCCCGCGCTCCCCTGCGTCGCGGCTCCCGCGCCGAGGCTCGCGGACGCGCGGTCGTCGGTCTCGGTCCACTGGTCGATGGTCTGCTGCCCGTTGACGTCGTTCACCGTCGTGTCCGTGGTGCCCTGGAAGACGATGACCGGCACGGCGCGGGCGTACGTGCCCATCGCGGCGAACGCGGCGGCCCCCTGCGTCTTCGGAGCCGGGCCGCCCGACTGCGAGGCTTCCAGCGCAGACGTCTCGTCGGTGGCGGCCACGTACTCGAGCCCCGAGTGCGATCCGACGGCGGCAAAGACGTCCGGGTACGTCGCGCCGAGGATGACGGCCATCGCCGCCCCCGCCGAGATGCCCGCGACGAAGACGCGCCCGGGGTCGACCGTGTAGGACCCCGCCACGTCGCCGACGATGCCGGCGAGGAGCTGCGGCTCGCCCGCGCCGCGCGCCTGATCGGCCGGGAGAAACCAGTTGAAGCACTGCTCGACGTTGGCGCTCGTGGGCTCGTCCGGATACGCGACGAGGAAGCCAGCGGCCTCGGCCTGCGCGTTCATCTGCGTGCCGGCCGCGAAGTCGGCCATCGTCTGCGTGCAGCCGTGGAGCATCATCACGAGCGGGGCCGCCGTCCCGGCCGCGTACGACGCCGGCACGTAGAGCATGTACGCGCGGCCCTGGTAGCTGCGGGTGAGGAACGCGCCGGCGTCCGGGGGCGGCGCCGCGCTGTCCGACGGGGTCGAGCCCTCGGGGAGCGGCGACGCGTCTTCGCTCGGCGCCGTGCCGCCGTCGTGCGAAGTGGTGGCGCCGTCGATGCCGGGCACGCCGCCGTCGGAGGAGCCACGCTCGGACGAGCCCCCGCAGGCCAGCAGGGCGAGGCACGGAACGAGCAACACCCGCAGGGAAAGCTTCACGTGCGCACCGGCCCTTCCTTCTCTCAGTTGCACGCTTCGGTCGTCGTGTCGCGCGCCGCGCGCGAGGCTTCGCCGCCGAGGCGCGACGTGAGCCACTGGCGCATCGCCGGATAGAGCACCGTGGGCGCCTTGCTGCCGACCACGGCGCCGACGTGCCCGCCCGGGACGACGACGAGCTCCTTGTCGGCGCTCCCGCACGCCTCGTTGAGCGCCCGCGCCGCCGCCGGGGGGCAGATGGTGTCGCGCTCGGCCGCCACGGTGAGCACCGGGCAGCGGATGCTGGCGAGATCGACCCGCCGCCCGCCGACGTGGTGCTCCCCGCGGACGAGGAGGTTCTTCTGGTAGAGCTCTTCGATGTACGTGGCGTAGGCCGCGGCGGGGAACGGGATGTTGTCGCCGGACCACTGCTCGAGCGCGTCGAACGCCACGCGCGCCTGCGCCTCGTGCCCGCGGTCGAGGAAACCGACCCACTTGGCGAGCTGCGAGGTGGGGCGCAGCGCGAGAAAGCCGCTCTGCATCTGCATCGGCGCGACGTTGCCCGCCTCGGCCACCGCGCGCGCGTCGAACCACTTCGCGTCGACCATCGTGCGGAGCAGTCCCCCCTGCGCGAAGTCGAACGGGCCCGCCAGGTTCAGCAGGGCGGCCACGTGCTGCGGCTCGAGGGCCGCGTGGATGCCCGCGAGCGTCGCCCCCATGCAATAGCCGACGAGGCCCACCTGCGCGGCGCCCGACACACGCTCCACGAACCGCACCGCGCGCCCGAGCCGCGCGAGGACGTCGTCCCACGCGAGGTAGCGGTCCTCGTCGCGGGCGATGCCCCAGTCGAGGCAATAGACGTCGAGCCCCCCGGCGACGAGCGCCTCGACCAGGCTCGCCCCCGCGCGGAGATCGACGATGTACCACCGGTTGATCATCGAGGGGACGACGAGGACCGGTTTCGCCGCCGCCGGCCGCACGCCTTCGGGCCGGCGGAAGCGATAGAGCGCGGCGCAGCCGTCGCGCCAGAGGACGTCCCTCGGGGTCGGCGCGACGTGAGCCATTCAGACCGCTCCGGGGCCGGACACCATCTCCGCCGTCCGTCGCGCCGCGTCGACCCACAGTTTGCGCCACTGCGCGGCCAGCTCGCTGGCGTACGCGAGCGACACCTTCGTGAGGCGCGCGGCCTCGTCGAGCTGCGCGGCGGCCTGCTCGAGGCCCTTCTCCTCCAGCTTCGCCATCTCGGCGAAGACGCCGTCCACGCGCTCGGCGTGGTCGCTCACGGCCTTGCGGAAGCCGTCCTTGATTTGCTGCGTCTGCGAAGTCGTCTGCTCGGCCATGATGTCTCGTCTCCAGGCGTTCCGGACCGCTTGATCGCGGCCTCGGATGCGCTGGAAGCTAAGTCACCCCGCGAGCGTGTCAACGAGTTTTTGTTGCGCCGCACAAAAGAGCGCGGGTCAGCGTCGCCGCTTCTTCAACGATTTCTTGATCTCATCGAGCTCGCGACGGAGCTGCGCCACGTCGTCGTTCTGCACGTCGGGGGGAGGCGGCGGCTCGGGCTGCTGCGGCGGAGGCTCGTGGTCGCTCCAGGGCGCGGGGCCGTTCAGCAGGCGCGCCAGCGCGTTCGTGGCGGCGAAAGGCGCCATGGCGAGTGGGTTGTACGCGGAGATCGTGCGCGCGCCCTGCCGCGCCTGCGTGTAGACCGCGAGGGCCCACGTCATCCAGCGGCCCATGAACTCCGCGAGCGCATCTTCCCGCATCCGAATGAGCTGGAGCAGCAGCGGCACGGGCAAGAGGCGTGCGGCGCCGCGGCTCTCGGTGATGATCTGCGTCAGCGTGGGCTGCGTGAGGTCGGCGCCGGTCTTCGCGTCGAGGACCTGCACGTCCGACCCCTTGCGGATCTTCTCCGCCAGCTCCTCCAGCGTGATGTACCGGCTGTCCCCCGTGTCGTAGAGGCGCCGGTTGCCGTACTTCTTCACGACGAGAGTGGCCACGACGTGAAGATAGCGCGGGGCGTCGTGTTGCATTGCAACAATTCGCGCTTGACAGCTGCCCTGCCCGGGCTCATGGATGGCGTCGCGCGCCCATGTTGCGTCGCAGCGGAGAGGTGGGCCATGGAACGGACGATGCCGGGGCGGACGACGGCCCTCTGCGCGATGGTGCAGGCGGTGGGAGGCGGCCTGGGGTGGTCGGTGCTCCCCGCGCTCATGCCGACGATGGCCCGGGAGCTCGGCATCTCCCACGCGATGGGCGGCCTCGTCTGGGGGGCGGCCTCGCTGGGGATCGCGCTCGCGTCCCTCGCCGGCGGCGCCGCCGTCGACCGCTTCGGACCGCGGCGCGTCGCCGGTCTGGCCCTCCTCGCGGGCGCGGCGGCGTGCGCGGCCCGCGCGCTGGCGACCGGCCCGTGGTCCCTGGCCGCCGCGATGCTCGTCTTCGGCGCGCACATCGGCTTCTGCGCCCCCGCCATCCCCAAGGCGCTCGCGGGGCACGTCCCCCTCGCACGGCTCGCGCGCGCCAACGGCGTCGCCCTCGTCGGCTACACGCTCGGCACCGCCGTCACGGTGGTCGTCGCCCCCACGGTGCTCGCGCCGCTCGCCGGCGGATGGCGCGGCACGATGCTCGTCGCGGCCGGGGCGATGGTCGGGGCGGCGGGCCTCTGGTGGGCGCTCGTGCGGGACGGCCGCTCGGTCGGCGCCCACGCGCCCTTCAGCGAGGTCCTCCGCCTCGCGCGAAACCCCCGCCTCCTCCGGGTCGCCGCGATGCACTTTCTCCTCTTCGGCGGATACCTCGCGATGCTCGGCATGCTCCCCCGGACGCTCGTCGAGGGCGGCATGCCCCCGGCGCGCGTCGGCCTGGCCATCGCGGCCTGGCTCACGGCGGCGGCCTTCGCCAACTACTTCGGGCCCTGGCTCTCCGACCGGTTGGGCCGGCGCCGTCCGGTGCTCGTGGGAGGCGCCGCGGTGGCCGGTCTGTCGCTCGCGCTGATGGCGGTCGCGCCCCCGGCGGCGACGGTTCCCTTGCTGGTCGTCGCGGCGCTCGGCGGGGGATGCGTGGCGCCCCTGCTCTTCGCGCTCCCGGCCGAGCTGGAAGGCGTGGGCCCGACCCGGGTGGGCGCCGCGCTGGGGCTGCTCGTCCTCATCGGGCAGCTGGGGGGCTTCCTGCTCCCGTCGCTCGCGGGGGTGACCGCCGGGTGGGCCGGCCTCCCGGGCGCCATCGGGGGCCTCGCCGTCGTCCACCTGCTCATCCTGGCTCCGGCGCTCGGCTTGAGGGAAACTCGGACGCCGCCACCCGCGCCCTCCGGCGCCCTCGCCGCCTGAGAAGCCATGCTGCCTCGCACGATTGCCCTCTCTGTCGCGTCGCTGGCGGTGCTCGCCGGCGCCGCATGCTCCAGCGGCACGGCCCAGTGCCACGTCGGCGCCGACTGCGCGTCGGGCGCCTGCAACTCCAGCGGACAGTGCGTCCCGGCGCCGACCGGCGGCGACGACGCGGGCGGCGGCGGCTTCGACTCCGGCATCGAGGCCGCGGTGGAGAGCGGCGTCGAGGCCAGCCCGGGGGACGACGCGGGGTCGGGCTGCGTCCCGGACGACAGCGGCGTCATCACGCGCGCCCAGGTCCCCATGCTGTCCGGCGTGCACGGCACCTTCGCCATCTCGACGGCAACCGTCACCATGAACACCGCCGGAACGGCGCAGCCCGACGGCACGACGGACTGGGACTTCTCGGCGGCCCTCCCCGGCGACCAGACCGTGATCATCACGACGAACGCGCCGCAGGGGCAGTGGTTCTCCTCGCAGTTCACGAGCTCGACGTACACGTCGACTCTCAGCGAGAGCGAACCGTTCCTCGGCGTCTACCAGGCCACGGCCGCCGCCCTCCTCCTCCAGGGCGTGGTCACACCGACCAACGGCTCGGGCGAGTACGACCTCAGCTACTCGCCGTCCGCGGAGATCCTCGCCGTCCCGCTCCAGATGGGGACGACGTGGACGAGCACGTCGACCGTGACGGGCACCGCCGACGGCATCCCCGACTCCACGTACACCGAGAAGTACGCCTCGGTCGTCGACGCGCACGGGACGCTGAAGGTCCCCTACGGGTCGTTCCAGGTCCTGCGCGTGCAGACGACCCTGACCCGGACGATCGCGATCACCGACATCGAGACCACGCAGACGATGACCTTCATCGCTCCCTGCTTCGGTCCCGTCGCCAGGCTCACGTCGAAGACGACGACCTACCCGGAGGCCGTCCCGGGCAACGCGTTCACGAGCGTCGTCGAAGCGTGGAGGCTCTCGCCGTGAGGCTATGTCTGGTGGCGCTCGCGGGCCTGCTCGCCGGGTGCGCCCCCTCCTTCTACGACGGCGTCCCGCCGGGAGCGCCGAAGGACGCGCTCTATGCCGACGTCGGCGGCGCGCGGCTCCGCTTCGTCGAGCAGGGCGAGGGGCCGCCCGTCGTGCTCCTCCACGGCTTCGCGTCGGCGCTCGAGACGTGGCGCGGCGTCATGGCGGAGCTCGCGAAGAAGCACCACGTGCTCGCCCTCGACATGAAGGGCTTCGGCTGGTCGAGCCGCCCCGAGGGCGACTACTCGCCGCAGGGCGAGGCGCAGCTCGTCCTCGCGCTCATGGAGCAGCGGAACATCCACGCCGCGCAGGTGGTGGCCCACTCGTGGGGCTCGTCGGTGGCGCTGGCGATGGCGCTCGCCGCCCCGGACCGCGTCACGCGCATCGTCCTCTACGACGCATGGGTCTACGAGGAGCAGCTCCCCACCACGTTCCTCTGGGCGCGCGCGGCGGGCCTCGGCGAGGTGCTCTTCGATCTCTTCTACACCGAGCGGGCCGACGAGAAGATCGACCGGGCCTTTTACGATCCGAAGAAGTACGTCAGCGAGAAGTTCGTCGAAGAGGTGGAGCGCGCCCTCGAGCGCCCGGGGACGACCGCGGCGGCCCTCGCGGCCGTCCGGCAGCAGCGGTACGCCGAGATGCAGAAGCAGTACGCCACCGTGAAGCAGCCGGTCTTGCTTCTCTGGGGCCGGGAAGACGAGGTGACCCTCCTCTCGTACGGCGAGCGCCTCGCGCGCGACCTCCCGCACGCGCACCTCGTCACCTACCCGCACTGCGGCCACTTCCCGATGATCGAGGCCGCCGGTCCGTCGACCGAGGACCTCGAGAAGTTCCTCGACTCGGAGTCTCCGTGAAGCGTGTCGCCCTCCTCGCCGGCGCGGCCCTCCTCTTCGCCGCGTCGCCGGCGCGCGCGACGGGCTTCACCGACATCGGGGAGGACATCGTGCCGCGCACGGACGTCGCGGTGAGGGTCGACGGCTATCTGCGGGCGCGCGCGGAGGACCTCTACAACCTCGATCTCGACCGCGGCCTCACCCCTTCGGGACAACCCCTCTTTCCGGTGCCCGTCGGGAACCCCAACGCGCAGGCGATGACCTACGCCGACATGCGCCTGCGCACCGACCTCTCCGTGTTCGCCCCCGGGGGCACCGTCGCGGTCCGCGCCCGCATCGACGTGCTCGACAACGTGGCCGCGGGGAGCGACGCGCAGGGCGCGCCTTCTTCGTCGGCGTCGCAGCTCTCTCCGCCCGGGGCGTTCCGCGTGAAGCGCGCGTACGGCGAGGCGCTGACCCCATTCGGGCTCATCGCGGTCGGGCGCATCGGCAGCACCTGGGGCCTCGGCATGCTCACCAACGGCGGCGATTGCGCCGACTGCAACTACGGCGACGCGGCCGATCGCGTCGCGCTCATCACGCCGCTCGCGGGGCACATCTTCGCGATCGCCTACGACATCGATCAGATCGGCCCCTTCGTCGCCCAGCAGCCGGGGGAGACCTTCCTCAACCTGTCGCCGTCGGCCGACGTGCACACGGTGACCGTCGCGTTCCTCCGCTACAAGGACGACCTCTCGCGCGAGCGCCGCCGCCTCGCCGGCAAGACCACCGTGGAGTACGGCGCCTACTTCTCGGAGCGCTGGCAGAATAACGACGTCCCCGCCGAGTACCTCCCGACCGCGCAGCCCATCGCCGTCACCGGCTCGCAGCTCATGGCGCGCGGGTACCAGGCCATCGCCGTCGACGGCTGGGCGCGCGTGACGAACCCCTTCTTTCGCATCGAGACCGAGTGGGCGGCGATCGTCGGATCCATCCAGCAGCCCTCGCTCATCCCGGGCGTCCTCTATCACGTGCCCGTCACCGCCCGGCAGATCGGCGGCGCGCTCGAGAGCGAGTTCGGCGAGGAGGAGTCCCGCTTCGGCGTCGGGTTCGACGGCGGATACGCGAGCGGCGACCCGTCGCCCGGCTTCGGCGCGTTCCCGGTCGTCGGCCAGGCGCCGGCGCAGCCCGGGGACCTCAACGGACCCAAGGCGAACCCGCCGCTGCACGACACCGTCAACAACTTCACCTTTCACCCCGACTACTTCGTCGACCGCATCCTCTTCCGCGAGATCATCGGCGCCGTCACGGGCGCCGTGTACGCGCGGCCCCACGTGCGGTGGGACGTGATGCGCATCGCCCCGGGCGTGCTCCAGGCGAGCGTCGCGGGGATCGCGTCGTGGGCCGTCTACCCGGAGAACACGCCGGGAGGGAAGGCGCCCCTCGGCGTCGAGATCGACCCCACGCTCGCCTACGCGTCACGCGACGGCTTCGGCGTGGCCTTCGAGTACGGCGTCCTCTTTCCCATGGCGGGCCTCGACAATCCGCAGCAGAACCTCAAGGCCTTCCCGGCCCAGCTGGCGCGCGTGCGCGTCATGTACAGGTATTGAGCCATGCGACGGTCGCTCTACTTTCCTCTCGTGTGCATCGGCGTCCTCGCGTGCGAGCCGAACGAGACGCACGTCGACGACAACCAGCCCTACGACGCAGGCACCGCGGCGCCCCTCTCGTGCGTACCGAACCTCGACGGCGTCATCACGCAGACCGAGCTCGCCCCCGTCCTCGGCGTCGCGGTGTCGTACCTCGTGTCCCCGTCCGGCACGTCGCGCCCGGTGGACGTCGCGGGCGAGACCGACACGCAGGGGCAGCTCGTGTGGGACTTCGGGACCGATTACGCCGACGACCAGGTCTCGAGCATCGAGGCCGTGGCGCTCCAGGGCAAGTGGTACGCGTCGTCGTTCCCCAACGGGCAGTTCGCGACGCCCTTCGACGCGGGCGACACGCTCGAGGCGGTGTACTCGCAGGACGCCAACGGTCTCTACCTGCAGGGGATCGCGTCGACGCAGCAGAACCCGGCGAACATGCAGACGCTCCTCGTCTACGAGACGCCCGTCACGCTCTACGTCTTCCCGCTCCAGGTCGGCGCCACGTGGTCGACCACCGGCGTCGTGCGCAACGGGACGCTGATGGGAAGCCCCTACGCCGGGCAGGACACCTACCAGGGCACCGACGTCGCCACCGGACAGCTCGTCCTCCCCGACTTCACGTTCACGCAGGCGCACCGCATCGACTTCCTCGTCACCACGGTGCCCGCGGCGGGCGAGAACGTCGTGACGCGGCAGGACTCGTACCTCTTCGAGTGCTTCGGCGAGGTCGCGCGCGCGACCAGCGTGCAGAACGAGATGAACGACGACTTCACGACGGCGTCGCAGCTGCGCCGCTTCACGGCACAATGACGACGGCACCGCCTTTTGCCCCCGACGCAATGCAAAGAACAAGCACAGCACCGCAAGCGTGAGCGAGCGGTGAGTGTCCAGCAGTAGGAGACGATGATCATGTGGAACGAGTGGAAACAGGCCTTCGACGTCTGGGAGAACGCGACCGCGAAGCTCACCGAGGAGTGGATGAAGAGCCCCCTCGTGCTGGGCCCGATGGGCGCGATGCTGACCGCCGCGATGAAGGCGAAGAAGGCGACGGACGACGCGAAGGCGCAGCTCTGGGGGCAGATGGGCCTCCCGACCAAGCGGGATCAGGAGCGGTCGCTTCACCTGCTCAACCAGCTCCAGAGCCGCATCATGGACCTCGAGGAGAAGCTCGCCGCACGGGAGTAGCCGGCCATGGACATCACGCCGTATCTCGACCTGAAGATCGCGCCGCGCGCCGTCTTCGACACGCTCGCCGAGCGCCGCACCCGGGCGCGATTCTTCTTGCCCACGGACGACGGGGACTGGCGCGTCGTCACGTGGGGAGCGCACGCGCGGCAGATCCGCGACGTCGCCCTCTTCCTCGCGTCCGCGGGGCTCAAGGGAGGCGAGCGCGCGTGCGTCTTCGCGCCGAACCGCGTCGAGTGGATGAGCGCCGCGCTGGGCATCCAGGCCGCGGGGGGCGTGATGGTGCCCGTCTACGCGTCGAGCACCGCCGAGCAGGCGGCGTACGTCGTCGAGCACTCCGACGCGCGCGTCGTCTTCGTCGACACGCCGGCTCTCGTGGCGCGCGTGCTCGCGGGCTGGGGCGCGTACGCGGCGGTCGAGCGCATCGTGCTGCTCGACGACGCCGTCGACGTGGGGCGCGTCGCCTCGGAGATGCGCGAGCGGGGCGAGACGGTCCCCGCCTTCACCGACATCGAGCGCAAGTTCCTCCCGTGGTCCCGCGCCTGCGCGATGGGCCGCGCGCGCGACGCGGAGGACGCGAGCGCCTTTCACCGCACGATGGACGGCGTGTCGCTCGATCAACCCGGGATGATGCTCTACACGAGCGGCACGAGCGGCAACCCCAAGGGTGTCCCGCTCACGCACCGCAACGTCGCCGTCAACGGGCTCGACTGGCTCAAGTGCAACGCGCCCTTGCTCGCCGTGGATGACGTCGATCTCCTCTGGCTGCCGATGAGCCACATCTTCGGCTTCGGCGAGGCGTGCCTCGGCAACACCCTGGGCTTCACGACGTACATGGTGGACCCGCGCGTCGTGCTCCAGGAGCTCCCGCGCGTGCGCCCGAGCGTCTTCATGAGCGTCCCCAGCGTCTGGGAGAAGATCGCGACGACGGCGATGGCCGCCTCGACGACCGAGGGACGCCGCGCGAAGCTCGCCGAGACCACCGGGGGCCGCCTCCGCTTCTGCTTGTCGGGCGGCGCGGGCCTCAAGCGCGAGGTGAAGGAGCTGCTCTACGAGTGCGGCGTCCTCGTCATCGAGGGGTACGGCCTCACGGAGACCTCGCCGACCCTCACGCTGAACCGCCCCGACGCCTTCCGCTTCGACACGGTGGGCAAGCCGCTCCCCAGCGTCGAGCTGAAGCTCGCGGAGGACGGCGAGATCCTCGCCCGCGGCCCCACGGTCTTCGGCGGCTACCACAAGGACGCCGTCGCGACGCAGGAGGCCTTCACGCACGACGGCTGGTTCAAGACGGGCGACGTCGGGCGCTTCACGGACGACGGGTTCCTCCAGATCGTCGACCGCAAGAAGGACATCCTCGTCACCGCGGGCGGCAAGAACGTGCCCCCGGCGAACATCGAGCAGCGCTTCGCCGACGATCCCTTCATCGCGCACGTCGTCGTCTACGGCGACGCGAAGAAGTACCTCGTCGCGGGCGTCTGGCTGAACGACGCGGCCGTCGACGCGCACCTCGAGGCCGGCGGGATGGCTGCCCACGCGCGCAGCGAGGCCGTCCAGGCGCTCGTGCAGCAGCGCATCGACAAGGTGAACGCGCTCCTGGCGGGCTACGAGACCATCAAGCGCTTCGCTGTGATGGACAGGCCGCTCACCGTCGAGGGCGGCATGCTGACCCCGACGCTCAAGGTGCGGCGCAAGAAGATCTACGAGGCGTTCCGGCCCATCCTCGAGGCCCTCTACCAGTGAAGCGCCGTCGAGAGCTGACGACTTGCCGTCATCCTGAGGCCGAAGGCCGAAGGACCCCGCGGGTCTCGTGGGGTCCCTCGGCTTCGCCTCGGGATGACAGCGATTCAGCGAGGCGGTGCGCTCGATGAAGCGCCTCTTCAACCTCGCCTCGCTGCTCACGCGCAAGCGTCCCCCCGTCGGGGCGACGCCCGCGGACGTCGTGCACGGCGAGAACAAGTGGCGCCTGCTCCGCTATCGCCGCAAGGAGCCCGCCCGGTTCGCGACGCCGGTGCTCATGGTGCCATCGCTCATCAACCGGCACTACGTCCTCGACCTCTTGCCCGGGAAGAGCTTCGTCGAGTGGCTCGTCGCGCGCGGCCACGACGTCTACTGCATCGACTGGGGCACGCCCTCCGCCGAGGACCGCTACCTCTCGTTCGACGACGTCTGCGACCGGTACCTCGGGCGCGCGCTCCACAAGACCGGCAAGGCGCACGTCCTCGGCTACTGCATGGGCGGGACGCTCGCGACCATCCACGCGTCGGTCCACCCGGAGCGCTTCGCGTCGCTCACGGCGCTCGCGGCGCCCGTGCGCTTCTCCGAGGCAGGGATGCTCGGCGTCTGGACGCAGTCGCCGCAGTTCGAGCCGCGCGCCGTCGTCGACGGGCTCGGCAACGTGCCGTGGCAGCTCCTCCAGTCGAGCTTTCACATGCTCCGGCCGACGCTGAACCTCGCGAAGCTCGTCGCCCTCGTCGACCGCGCGTACGACGACGAGTTCCTCGACGGGTTCCTCGCCATCGAGACGTGGGGCAACGACAACGTGAGCTTCCCCGGAGAGGTGTGGCGCACGTGGGTCGAGGAGCTCTACCGCGGCGACGCGCTCGTCCGCGGCACCTTCGCGCTCTCCGGGCGGTCCGCGCGGCTCGAGGGCGTCACCTGCCCGCTCCACGTCGTCACCTTCGAGCACGACGCCATCGTCCCGAAGGCCAGCACGACGGACCTGCTCGATCGTGCCGCCTCCCACGACAAGCACGCGCTGCACCTCTCGGGCGGGCACGTCGGCGCGGTCGTCTCGCGCGGCGCCGCGAAGAAGCTCTGGCCGGCCCTCGCCGACTTCTGGGCCGCCCGGGACGGCGCGTCTACCGCCCGTGCGCCGCGTGCGCCGTCATCCACGCCCCGAGCGCCACGAGCCCCGCGTGCGACGGGTGCGGCAGGTGGGAGCCGCCCGCCTCCGTCCAGAGGTCGACCGTGACGCCCTCCTTGCACCCGCGGTAGGAGATGGGCTGCGTGTCCAGGCCGGGCACGTCGTCGTCGAAGTCGAGGCGCGCCGGCGCCGGCTGGGCTCCCGCGCCGCACCCGTCCTTGTCGAGCCACATGGCCATCGTGTCCTTCGTCGACGGGTACTCGGGGATCTGCAGGTTGAAGACGCGGCCGCCGGCCATGGTGATGATGCTGTCGGCGTCGCCGTGGATCTCGAGGATGCTGACGGGCGCGCTCGGCTTGCAGCGCGACGGGTCCTTGGGTCCGGCGCCGGCGATGCTGATGGCCCCGGCGATGCGCGGCGACAGATCGCACGCGAGGCGGTGCGCGAGAAAGCCGCCGTTGGAGTGGCCGATGAGAAAGACGCGGTTGCGGTCGACGTCGTACTTCCTGGCGACGTCGTCGAGGAGCCAGGCGATGTAGGCCACGTCGTCGACGCTGCTGTGGTCGAAGTTGCAGCACGCGTCGCTCGCGTTCCAGAAGCGGTTGCCGCGCGAGTCGCGCGTGCCGTCGGGCATGGCGAGGAGGAAGCCCTGCTCGTCGGCGAGCGTGTCGAGGCCGAGCGAATGCGCATGAGCCTCGCCGCTCGGCGCGCTGTAGCCGTGGAGGGAGACGACGAGCTGCGCGGGGCGGGAACGGTCGAGGTGCGGCGGGACGTGAAGCGCGTAGGGGCGCGCCGGGGCGGGCGCGGTCGGGGCGGCGGACGGCGCAGGCGGCGGAGGATCCGAGGAGCGGGTGCGGGGCTCGCAGGCGAGGAGCGCCGCGAGCGTGAAGAAGAGGAGGGCGCGCACGCGGGTCACGGTACCGGCCGGACCGGGCCGGCGCGAGCACTGCGGCCGGCGCGTGCTAGATCCAGCGCCGTGACGACGCCCCCGTGGACGCCCGAATCGTGGAGGACGAAGGTCGACGCGCAGGCCATCGCCTACGACGACGACGCCGCCCTCGCCGCCGCCTACGCCCGCCTGCGGGAGCTGCCGCCGCTCGTCACGTCGTGGGAGATCACGCGCCTCAAGGCCCTCCTCGCCGACGCGCAGCAGGGCAAGCGCTTCCTCCTCCAGGGGGGCGACTGCGCGGAGACGCTGGCCGACTGCCGGTCGCCGGTCATCGCCGACAAGCTGAAGATCCTGCTCCAGATGTCGCTCGTGATGATCCACGAGGGCAAGCGCCCGGTCATCCGGGTGGGGCGCCTCGCGGGGCAGTACGCGAAGCCGCGCAGCAAGCCCGTCGAATCGCGCGAGGGGGTCGTCCGTCCGAGCTACTTCGGCGACATGGTGAACCGCACCGAGTTCGACGAGAGCAGCCGCAAGCCCGACCCCGAGAACATGATCGTCGCCTACAGCCACGCGGCGATGACGCTGAACTTCATCCGGTCGCTCTCGGCCGGCGGGTTCGCCGACGTGCACCACCCCGAGCAGTGGGAGCTTCCGTTCTTCCGCCACGCGAGCGTCCCTTCGTCGCTCCGCGAGGAGTACGAGAAGACGACGCGCTCGCTGGCCGAGGCGCTGCGCTTCATGGAGGCGCTCGGCGAGTCGACCATCGAGGAGCTGACGCGCGTCGACTTCTACACGAGCCACGAGGGGCTGAACCTGCACTACGAGTCGGCGCAGACGCGGCAAGTCCCGCGGCGCGAGGGCTGGTGGGACCTGACGACGCATTTCCCGTGGATCGGCGAGCGCACGCGGGCGCTCGACGGCGCGCACCTCGAGTACTTCCGCGGCATCGAGAACCCGCTCGGCATCAAGCTGGGCCCGAGCATCACGGCCGACCAGGCGCTGCGCCTCATCGACGCGCTGAACCCGAAGAACGAGCCCGGCAAGCTGGCGCTCGTGACGCGCATGGGCGCGTCGAAGGTGGGCGACGTGCTCCCGGGGCTCGTCGAGGTGGTGAAGCGCGCGGGCCGCACGGTGCTCTGGGTGTGCGACCCGATGCACGGGAACACGCAGGCCGCGCCGTCGGGCATCAAGACACGCGACTTCGACGACATCGTGCGCGAGGTGGAGACCACCTTCGACGTCCACGAGGCCTGCGGCACGAACCTCGGCGGCGTCCACTTCGAGCTCACCGGCGAGGACGTGACCGAGTGCATCGGCGGCGCCGCGGGCCTCACGGTGGACGACCTCGACCGGAACTACGCCAGCGCCTGCGACCCGCGCCTCAACTACCGGCAAGCCCTCGAGATGGGCTTCCGCATCGCCAAACGCCTCGCCCGCCACGGCCGGCGCAGCTAGGCCGGAAGACGAAGCCCACGGCACCGCCGCCAAAGCCCACGGCACCGCCGCCAAAGCCCACGGCACCGCCGCCAAAGCCCACGGCACCGCCGCCAAAGCCCACGGCGGCGCAGCCGCCGTCAGCACCGCGAGCGTCAGCGAGCGGTGAGCGCCCAATCAGCTTGCAGAGGAAGCAACCGGCGCCACCAAGCGGCCGATGGGGCGGGTATGAAGACCGCGCTGCCGGCCGCGTACCTGTTGACCTTCCGTACGTACGGCTCCTGGCTCCATGGGGACGCCCGCGGCTCGGTGCATCATCGCGAGGCAAGTTACGGCGCCCCCCTCCTGAGGCCGAGCCCCCGCTGGGAAGCCGCCGAGCGCGCGCGCCTGCGCGGACCGGCTGTCCTCCTGAGCCGGCCGGCGCGAGACATCGTCGAGCAAGTAATCGCCGACGTCTGTGCGCACCGCGGCTGGATGCTCCGGGCCGCAAACGCGAGGACCAACCACGTCCACGCCGTCGTCAGCGCGGCCCGGGAGCCGGAGGCCATCCTGGTCACCGTCAAGGCGTGGGCCACGCGCCGCCTCGTAGAAGCCGGGCGGGTACAACGAGGGACGCACGTGTGGTCTCGGCATGGCAGCACGATCTACTTGTGGGACGAGCGCTCGGTGGAGAGCGCGGCGTGGTACGTGCTCTACGAACAGGGCGAGTGAGCGGGCGGCACCCTCACCGCTCGTTCACGCTCGCGGTGCTGACGGCGGCAGGAGCCGCCGACCGCAGCGCACGAGCCGCTGACCGCAGGGCGCGAGCCGCCGGCGGGGGAGCGCGCAATGGATCGGCCGCCAAACGACGGGACCGACGGTGGCCACCGGGAGCCTACGGCGGCCGACGCAGGCGGCCGTCAGCACCGCGAGCGTCAGCGAGCGGTGAGCGCGCAAGTTGGCCGGACAAGGCTGGGCCCTGGGCGGGTGCTCGGCTCACCGCTCGCTGACGCTCGCGGTGCTGACGGCGGCAGCAGCCGCCGACCGAGGGCACAAGGCCGCCGACCGAGGGCAAGGCCGCCGACCGAGGGCACAAGGCCGCCGACCGAGGGCACGGGCGCCGACGCCGGGGTACACGAGCGCGCCGACCCAAGAAGACGGTGCTACACCGTCCCTCCTCATGTCGCGCCGTCCCGAGGTGCTGGCTCCCGCGGGGGACGCGGAGGCGATGCGGGCGGCGGTGCGGGCCGGGGCCGACGCCGTCTACTTCGGGCTTCACGGGTTCAACGCGCGGGCGCGGGCGACGAACTTCGACGCCGCGGGGCTCGAGGCGACGATGCGCGAGCTCCACGCGAGCGGCGTCCGCGGCTACGTCACGCTGAACACGCTCGTCTTCGACGCGGAGCTCGCGTCGCTCGAGGCCGCGGTGCGCGCGTGCGCCTCGGCGGGCGTCGACGCCGTCATCGTGCAGGACCTCGGCGTGACCAAGCTCGTACGCGCCATCGCGCCCGAGATGCACATCCACGCCTCGACGCAGATGACCTGCACCGACGCGGCCGGGGTCGAGCTGGCGCGCTCGCTCGGGGCGACGCGCGTCATCCTCGCGCGCGAGCTGTCGCTCGACGACATCGCCGCCATCCGCGCGAAGAGCGACGCGGAGCTCGAGGTGTTCGTCCACGGCGCCCTCTGCATCTCGTACTCGGGCCAGTGCATGACCAGCGAGGCCATCGGCGGCCGCAGCGCGAACCGCGGGGCGTGCGCGCAGGCGTGCCGGCTGCCCTACGAGCTCGTCGTCGACGGCGTGCTGCGCGACCTCGGCGACCGCGCGTTCCTCCTGTCCCCCGAGGACCTCGAGGCGAGCGCGCTCGTCCCCGAGCTGGCGCGCCTGGGCGTGTCGTCGCTGAAGATCGAGGGCCGCCTGAAGGGACCCGAGTACGTCGCGGCCACGACGGCCCTCTACCGCGCCGCCATCGACGCGCACGTCGTCGAAGAGAATCGCCGCGCCGCGCTGCAGACCTTCACGCGCGGCTCCGGGCCTGGGTTTCTCGCCGGCGTGAACCACCAGCGGCTCGTCGAGGGGCGCGGGTGCGATCACCGCGGGCTCCAGGTGGGGACCTGCGAGGGCGTCGAGCGCGTCCGGGGGCGCGAGGTGCTCGTCGTGCGCGCGGAGGGGACTCTCGCGCGCGGCGACGGCCTGCTCGTCGAGGGCGGCTGGGGCGGCGAGGGCGAGGTGGGCGGGCGCGTGTGGGACGTCGAGCCGCGCGAGGACGGCGCGTCGCGCGTGTGGCTCGGGCCGGACCGCGGCGTCGCGGGCGCGGAGGCGGGCCGGCGCGTCTTCAAGACGAACGATCCCGCCAACGAGAAGGCCATCGGCGCCCGCGTCGACCGCGCCCCCGAGCGCGTGGGCCTCGACATGCGCCTGCGAGGCGTGGTCGGCGAGCCCTTCGTCCTCTCCGCGACGAGCCCCCGTGGACACGCCGCCGAGGTGAAGAGCGATACCCCCGTCGAGCGCGCCCGCGCCGCCGCGACGACCCGCGAGGTCCTCCACGAGAAGCTCGCCCGCCTCGGCGACACCCCCTTCGCGCTCGCCTCGCTCGACGTCGACCTCCCGCCCGACGCGATGCTCCCGATGTCCGCCCTCAACCGCGCCCGCCGCGCCCTGGCCGACGCGCTCGTCGCCTCCGGCCACACGCACCACGCCACGACGCCCGTCTCTCACGCATCCCTCCTCGCCGCCGCCGTCCCCCCGGATCGCGCCCCGCCCCCGGGGGGCCTCTTCGTCCTCTGCCGGACCGAGGCCCAGGCGCACGCGGCCGTCGACGCAGGGGCCGACGGCGTCGTCCTCGACTTCCTCGAGCTCACAGGCACCGGCGCGGCCCTCCGCAGCCTCCGTGCGCGATCGGTCCCGACGCACGTCACGCTCGCCCCGCCCCGCATCCGCAAGCCCGGCGAGGAGAAGATCGACCGCTACCTCGTCGACCTCGCCCCCGACGCCCTCCTCGTCCGGTCCCTCGGCGCGCTGCACGAGGCCGCCGCCGGCGTGCCCCGCATCGGTGACTTCTCGCTCAACGTCACCAACCGCCTCACGGCCGCCGAGGTCCTCGCGCGCGGCCTCCTCGCCTTCACGCCGTCGTTCGACCTCGATGCCGCCCAGCTCGCCGCCCTCTGCGCCACGCCCTTCGGCCCGTGGGCCGAGGTCGTCGTCCACCACCCGATGCCCCTCTTTCACATGGAGCACTGCGTGATCGCCGCGCTCCTCAGCGAGGGCCGCGATCACCGCGACTGCGGCCGCCCGTGCGAGAAGCACCGCGTCTCGCTGCGCGACCGCGCCGGCATGGAGCACCCCGTCGAGGCCGACGTCGGCTGCCGCAACACCGTGTTCCACGCCTCGGCCCAGAGCGCCGCGAGCGTCGTCCCCGCGCTGCAGAAGGGAGGCGTCCGCCGCTTCCGCATCGAGCTCGTGCGTGAGACCCCGGACGACGTGGCGCGCATCGTGACCGCCTACCGCGAGCTCCTGACCGGCAAGAAGGCCGCCCCCGACGTCTGGAAGACCCTGAAAGCCGAGGGCGGGTACGGCGTCGTCGCCGGGAGCCTTCGCGTGCTCGGCCCGTAAAGAGAGATGGCCGCAGAGGCGCGGAGACGCAGAGAGGAATTGGGTTCCCAACCAACTCCTCTCTGCGTCTCCGCGGCTCAGCGGCCAATCCCCTCTCCTCTCGTCGGAGCGTGCTAAGCCAGGGTCATGTCGGCCTCCCCCTCTCCCGCGCTCGAGGCGTGGGCGCCGTTCAGCCCGGACGAGCCGCGTCCCGATCCGGAGCACGAGGCGCGCGTCGTCGCCGCCATCGCACGCGCTCTCCGCGACATCCCCTTCTACAAGAAGCGCGGGGACGTGCCGCCCGCGCCCGGGACCCCCCTCGCGACCGCGCTCTCGCGCCTCCCGGTCCTCACGAAGAAGGACGTGCGGGCCACGCTCAACAAGCAGTGGGTGCCGGCGGGGCGCGACACCCGCGCGGAGCTCGAGTCGGGCGCGCTCGAGCTCGTCGAGACCAGCGGCTCGACCGGCGAACGGATGCGCATCCTCTGGGACGCCGGCTGGTGGACGCGGCAAGAGACGCGGGCCATGCGCACCAACGCGCTCGTCGCCGAGACGCTCGACGGCAAGCGCGGCGCCTTCCGCGAATCGGTCCTCACGACGCCCGCCTGCGGCCTCGGCACGTGCCACATCGGCGACTTGCCCTACGAGGACCGCGTCGACGAGTACCTCCTCTTCTTGAACCAGCGCCAGGACCCGATGTTCTGGACCGACGAAGAGCAGACGCGGATGCTCGACGAGCTCGACCGGCACGCGACGCTCGGCCTCGAGAGCGATCCCCTCTACCTGGCCATGCTGGCGCGCTTCGCGAAGGCCCACGGGCGCCCCCTCTCCGTCGGGGCCTACGTCCAGCTCACCTACGCCTTCACGACGCGCGCCTACCTCCGCGCGATCCGCGACGCGTACGCGGGGCCCGTGCTCCAGCTTTACGGCGCGAGCGACGTGGGCGTCCTCTTCATGGAGGGGGACGACGGGCGGCTGCATCACGCGCCCTTCACGACGCACGTGGAGCTTCTCCCGGCCCGCGTGGCGACGCCGGGGGCGAAGGACGTCGGGCTCGTGCTGGTCACGTCGCTCGATCGCGTCGCGATGCCGCTCCTCCGCTACGTCGTGGGGGACCTCGTGCAGGTCGACCCCGCCGGACCGCGCCGCTGGACCAGCGTCCCGCCGCTCGCGAGCGTCGAGGGAAGGGTCGACGACGCGCTCGTCCGGCCCGACGGCGCGCTCGTGACCGCGGGGGCGCTCGACCGGGCGCTCGGAGCCGTCGACGGCGTGCGACTCTGGCAGGTGAACCAGCGAACGCCCGAGCGCGTCGAGCTCGACGTCGTCACCGACGGCGACGCGGCGCGCGTCGTCGACGAGGCGCGCGCCCGCCTGGCCCCGCTGCTCGAGGGCCTCGAGCTGGCGGCGCGGTCGACGACCGCCATCCCCATCGAGCCGAGCGGCAAGTTCCGCGTGAGCAAGCGGCACTTCCCGCTCGACCTCGCGCGCTGCTTCGAGGGAGCCTGAACGGTGCCCGACCTCACCGCCGATCGCGCCGCCGTCGACGCCCTCGCCGCGCGCCTCCGCCCGCAGTTCCCGATGCTCGCGCGCAGCGTCGACGGCCAGCCCCTCGCCTTCCTCGACAGCGCCTCCACGACGCCGAAGCCGCGCGCCGTCATCGACGCGGTCGTCCACTACTACGAGCACTGCACCGCCAACGTGCACCGCGGCGTCCACTCGCTCGGACAGGAGGCCACGCAGCTCTACGACGTCGCGCGCATCGAGGCCGCGGGGCTCATCGGCGCCGCGCCCGACGAGATCGTCTTCGTCCGCGGGACCACCGAGGCCATCAACCTCGTCTCGCACTCGATGAGCCTCGGCTCCGAGGACGAGGTCGTCTTTCCCGCCAGCGAGCACCACGCCAACTGGCTCCCGTGGCGCGTGAAGGCGCGGCCCGTCCCCGTGGCCATCGACGCGGACGGCGTCCCCCGCTGGGAGACCCTCGAGTCCTTGCTCACGCCGCGGACGCGCCTCGTCTCCATCGGGCACGTGTCGAACGTCACCGGGTGCATCGCGCCGGTCGAAGAGGTCGTCCGCGTCGCGCACGCGCGCGGCATCCCCGTCCTCCTCGACGCCGCGCAGTCGCTCTCGCACCTGCCCATCGACGTCCGCAAGCTCGACGTCGACTTCCTCGCCGCCAGCTCGCACAAGGCCTTCGGCCCGAGCGGCGTCGGCATCCTCTACGCGAAGCGCGAGCGTCTGCAGAACTTCCCCCTCTACCAGGTGGGCGGCGGCATGGTCGCCATGAACGAGGACGTCCTCGGCGCCGCGCCCAGCCACTTCATCCCGCGCGACGTCCCCTTCCGCTTCGAGGCCGGGACGCCCGCCATCGAGTCGACCATCGGCTTCGGCGCGGCGATCCGCTGGATGCGCGCCATCGGCATGGAGACCATCCAGAAGCACGACGTCGCCATGGCGCGCTACCTCGTCTCGCGCCTTCGCGAGCTCCCCGGCGTGCGCGTCCTCGCGGCCGACGTGCCGGCCGACAAACGCATCGCGCTCGCCACCTTCGTCGTCGACGCGCCCGGCATGACGCAGGAGAACGTCGCCCGCGCGCTCTGCGACATGTTCGGCGTCTGCGTGTCGGGCGGCTTCCACTGCACCCACGTGCTTCACGCGCGCGCGAAGCTCGAGGGAACGGTGCGGGCGAGCCCTCACGTCTTCAACACGTGCGCCGAGATCGATCGGCTCGTGGAGGGCGTGCGCGAGATCGCGTCGTGATACTCTGCCCTCTTCGATGAGGGAGAGGGGGTACGCATGCGCTTCGTGAGCTTCGGTCTCGGCGTCATCGCTTCGGGGGTCTTCGGTGCCTACGCGTGCGGGGGCACGCCCGCGCCGCCGCCGCAGCCCCCTCCGGTCCCCGACGCGCTCGGTGTGTCGTCGGTCGGGGCGCCGTTGCCGGAGGTGGCGTCCGCCTCGGCGGCCCCCTCGGCGTCGGCTGCACCCAGCGCCGCTCCCGCGTCCGCGTCGGCCGCCACCGTGCTCGTGAGGGACCTCCACGCGCCGAACGCGGTCACGGTCGACAAGTCGCACGTCTACTGGGTCGACGAGATCGACGGCGACGTCGCGCGCATCCCCAAGCGCGGCGGCACGTCGATGGTCGTCTACGCCGGCAACGGCAAGCCCTTCGCGTCGAACTCGAGCATCGCGGTCGACGACACGGACGTGTTCTGGACGTCGCAGCAGGACAAGCTGAGCACCCTGACCCGGCAAGACAAGAACGGCGGCAAGCCGACCATCGTGGCGTCGAGCACGTTCGCCCCCATCGAGAGCATCGCCATCGACGACACGAGCCTCTACTGGCTGCTCGGCGGCGGGGTCGTGAAGGAGAACAAGTCGGGCGGCGCCCCGCAGGCGCTGGCGGGCGGCTTCAAGGGCGCGAACGCCATCGCGCTCGACGGGACGCACGTCTACTGGAGCATGGGCGGCACGGAGGCCAGCAAGTTCACCGACAGCGGGATCGTCGAGTCGTCGAAGACCGGCACGAACCAGCACGTGCTCGTCCGGGGCGCCGACGGCGCGGCCAACGTCCACAGTGACGCCGACTTCGTCTACTGGCAGTCGGGCCCGAAGGTCTTCAAGGCTTCCAAGGCGAAGGGCGAGCCGGTGAAGATCGCCGAGGGCTCCGGCAAGGTGGCCGACATCGCGATCGACGACAGCTGGGTCTACTTCCTCACGCCCGACGCGGTGGCCCGGGTCCCCAAGGCGGGCGGCAAGGGACAGACCTACGTCGACGGCCTGCAGACGCCGACGTCGATCATCGTCGACGCGACCAGCGTCTACTTCACGACGCGCGGCACGGAAGCCAACCAGTTCAAAGACGGCACGCTGCAAAAAATAGACAAGTAGCCCCCCAACCGTTCCCCTTCGTACCCCTCGCGGGGGGCTACGACCACACTCATAACCGCGAGCGTCAGCGAGCGGTGACCGAGCCTCCGCGAGCCCTGAGCGAGCCTCCGCGAGCCGTGAGCGCCTACTCCCCTCCCGTCACTCGCCGTACGGAAGCCTCGGCTCCGCCTGGAACCTCGCCTGCCACCCCTCCGACGGCCGGTACGGGTGAAACGGCGAATCCGGGAGCCCGAAGACGGCGCCGAGCTCCTCGCCCAGGCGGCTGACGAGCTTCTTCGTGGCGTCGGCGCTGCCGAAGGCGTGGCTCTGGAAGATGCCGTGGTGGTCGCAGAGCTCGAGGAGCAGGAGCCAGACGCGCTTGGGCGCGCGGCTCTTGTGGTGCGCCATGCCGAGATCGGTGTGCGTGCGGCGAACCGAGACGCCCGGGAGGTCGATGCGGACGGTCGTGGCGTCGATGCGCGAGATGCGGATCTCGTTCCAGCGGGAGGCGCCGGGGATGGCGCGAGGAGAGGGAGAAGGCGGGAGAGAAGAAGGAGAGGGGGAGAGAGAAGACGCGGGCAGGGGCGCGGGCGCGGGTGCGAGCGCCGCGGAGAGGAGGGAGAGGTCGGGGGCGGAGGGGGCGCGGGCATGGGCCCGGGCGAGGCGGCCGTCGCGGGCCGTGAGGGACTCCTCGAGGACGTCGATCGCGAGGAAGGCGTCGCGGTGGTGCTTCGCGCGGAGCTCGGGCGTGAGCAGGCGCGCGGTGGGGAGGAGCAAGAGCGCGCGCCGGGAGCGGAGAAGCGCCAGGGAGAGGGCGGTGCCGGGTCCCGCGAGGAGGAGGACTTCGCGCTCGGACTCGCCCTCGCCGGCCCAGCCGAGGAGAAACGGGTCGCGCGAGAGGCGCACGGGGACGTGGAGGCCGCGGCCCGCGACGTCGTAGAGGACGCGGAGGGCGCGCGCGAGGTCGGGGGCGGAGAGCTCGTCGATGCCCTCGCGGCCCTCGGGGCGGAGGATGCCGGCGTCGCGGAGCGCCGCGTGCTCGTGGGGCGCGAGAGGCGGCGCGCAGTCGGCGAGGCGGACGGAGGCGGTGCCCTGCTCGATGGCAGCGAAGAAGGCGCGCATCGCGCAGCAGAGTACACCGCGCCCTGGCCGACCATCGGGAGGACGTGGCTCGTGATTCACGAGCCCCCCCGCGGGAGGCGGCCCCGATACGACCTGGAGCCGCCTCCCTCGCTCACGCCGCGATCAGCTCACCGGCTTGGCGGCAGCCGCCGGCGCGGCCGCCGGTGCTGCCGGCGCGGCCGCCGGTGCCGCAGGCTCCGCCGCCGGAGCGGCTGCCTGGGCACCCTTGGCCTTCCGCGTGGCCGCCCCCTTGGCGGCGGCCTGCGCCTTCACCTGCGCAGATTTCTGCGGAGGCTTTGGCGCCGCGAGCCCGAAGTCGCCGAGGACGTCCGGCGACTCCAGGAACATCGCGATCACGATGCGCTTGAACGCAGACACCCTCGTCTGCGACTGCGCACGCGTCGTGCGGTCCGTCTGGACCGCAGCGGTCCGCGCCGACTCGGCCTGAACGACGGCCTTGCCGGTCGTGACGCGCCCCTGAAGCACCGTGACCACGTCCTGAGGGGTCATGGTCACGCTGCCGACGGGGAAGGAAGCAGGCAGCTTGGAAGCGTTCTTCTGAGTGCCGTCGATCAGGTTCTGGTCGGCGGCGAGAAGGTCGACACGGCTATTCTTCTTCGACATGGGATTCACCTCTGGTCGTGGGTCTCGTTCCGGGCCGTCATCGACAGGCCCTTCACCCGTTAATCGTGACAAGTCACAACGGTCACGACTCGAAAGTCGGGCGAGGTCCTCTGCGCGGACGCGCTCGCGCACGGATTGCTCCGTCGTTACGCGGCCCCGGCGATGTGGGACAAAAGCGACGTCGCGTGGCGCGCGGAAGCCCCCGGCCCATCCAAGATGTCACAACGGTGGCTCGGACCTGGGGAGCGCGGGAGCACCGCTCGGGCGAGCGGGAGCAGCGCTCGGGACGGAGGGAGCGCGCCTCGGCCGGCCGGGAGCGGCGCTCGGGACGAACGGAGCACGGCTCGGGCGGACGGCAGCGGCGCACGGGTCGGAGGGAGCACGACGCGGGCGGCCGGGAGCAGCGGTCGGGACGGCGGGAGCGCCACTCGGGCGGCCGGCAGCAGCGCTCGGGACGCAGGGAGCACGCCCCGGGACGGCGGTAGCGCCGTTCGGGATGGGGGTAGCGCGGCTCGGGACGGCGGGAGCAGCACCCGGGACGCCCGGGGCACCGCGCGGGACGCGCTACCCTTCGCCCCGATGCGCGTCCCTGTCCTCTTGCCCCTCTTGCTCGCCCTCTCGGCCTGCGAATCGGGCCCCGCGTTCCCGGTCCCCGGCGGGGCGCCGCTCCCGGTCGCCCTCGACCCGCAGTTCCGCTGGTACACGCTCGGCACCTGGACCCTCCAGAGCTTCGACGAAGAGCTCGCGACGCAGCTCTCGAAGTACAACATGGTCGTCGTCCCGCGGAAGGCGCAGCAGCACCTCGTCGCGGAGATCAACCTGGGCGTCGGCGCCAACCCGCGAGCCATCGACGTCTACCTCGTACGCGACGGCGAGCGCGAATACGCCGGCCGCGTCCGCGTCCCGGATCTCTCGCCGACGACGCTCGACGCGTCGGCGCAGCTCATCGCCCCCGTCCTCGCGCGCCGCGCCTGGAACCTCGGAGGCCCCGCCCCCGCGCCGGTGAATCAATCCGGCGCCCCGTGAGTCCACGCGGCGCCAGACGCCACCCCCGAGCGGCAAAGCCGCTCAGCACCGCGAGCGTCAGCGAGCGGTGAGGGTGACGCCGGTCATGGCGCCGGATACCGCGGACGGCTCACCGCTCGCCCACGCTCGCGGTGCTGATGTCCGCGCCTGCGGTGCTGAGGCTCGCTCGCGCGGACATCGCCAGACGCCCTAGAGAATCCGCTCGGCGATCTGCACGGCGTTCAGGGCGGCGCCCTTTCGCAGGTTGTCGCTCACGATGAACATGTCGATCGCGCCCGGGACGGCCAGGTCGTCGCGCACGCGGCCGACGAACACGGCGTCCTTGCCCGACGCGTGCGCCGGCTGCGGGTGCTTGCCCGGCGCGTACGCCTCCTCCATCAAGACGACGCCCGGCGCGCCGCGCAGGAGGCGCTTCGCCTCGTCGGCCTTCATCGGGCGGTGAAACTGCACGTGCACCGCCTCGGCGTGGCCGTTCACGACGGGGACGCGCACCGTCGTCGGCGACACCCCGAGGCTCGGGTCGCCCAGGATCTTGCGCGTCTCGTTCACCATCTTCCACTCCTCTTCGGAGTAGTCGGCGTCGCCCGCCTTCCAGTCGCAGAGCACGTTGAACGCCATCGTCCCGGGAAATACCTTCGCCTCCGGGGCGCGCCCCTCGAGCGTCGCGCGCGCCTGCGCCAGGAGCTCCTCGACCGCCGCGTGGCCCTTGCCGCTCGTCGCCTGGTACGTCGACACGACGATGGTCTTCACGCGCGCCGCGTCGTGCAGCGGCTTCAGCGCCACGACCATCTGGATCGTCGAGCAGTTCGGGTTCGCGATGATGCCCCTGGGCCGGTGCATCGCCGCCTCGAGGTTCACCTCGGGCACGACGAGCGGGACGTCGACGTCCATGCGCCACGCGCTCGAGTTGTCGATGACGACCGCGCCCGCCGAGGCCGCGACGGGCCCGAATTCGCGCGCCACGCTGGCCCCGGCGCTGAAGAGCGCGATCTGCACGCCCGCGAACGACGCCGGCGTCAGCTCCTCGACGACCACTTCGCCCCCGGCGAACGCGAGCTTCTGCCCCGCGCTGCGCTTGCTGGCGAGCGCGACGAGCCGCTTCACCGGGAAGCGCCGCTGCTCGAGCGTGCGAACCATCTCGCGACCGACGGCGCCGGTCGCGCCCACCACGGCGACGACGAAAGACATGGGATGGCCCCACTGTGGCCCAAGTTCCGCGGCTGATCCACTTCGCCGGCGCAGAGCATCCGCACCGCGCGCGCCAGCAAGCGGTGAGCGTCGCCGCGTGCGGTCCGGTGTGGCGGCTCACCGCTCGCTCACGCTCGTCGTGCTGATCCGCTTCGTGGATGGGCGGCTACGGCTTCGCGGATGGGCTGCTACGATCCACGGGATGCGCCGGTGGAGGCTCTTGCGGACGGCGGCGGGCGCGGTCGGGCTCGCGGCGGTCGGCGGGTGCGCCGGATCGCTGGCGGGGGTTCACGCGGTGTCGGCGGAGCGCGGGCTTCGCGAGACGGGGCTTCGCGCGCCGGACGACCTGACGGTGCACGGGGCGCACGTCCTCCCCGAGAGCGTGAGCGACGGGCGCGTCTGGGGCGAGGGGCCCGCGGGCGGCACGCTCGCGATCGTCGCGGGCCTCCGCGTCGTCACCTGGCCGGACGGCTCCATCTCGGCCGCGGTCGAGCGGCTGCCCGGCGCGCCGTCGACGGCGGTCCCCGTGCCCGAGCGCATGGGCGGCGGGTACCTCTTCGCGATCGACGCTCGCCTCTGGCGCGCGGACTCCTGGCTCGGCCGGACCGAGCCCCTCGTGACGCTCGCCGGTCCCATCGCGCAGCTCCAGATCGGGCTCGACCGCGTCTATTTGCGGTCCATCTCTGGCGTGCTCGTCGCCGTCGACCCGCAGCGCGGGGCGCTCCGCGATCTCGGCCCGCTCCCCGCGACGCCCGCCCACGGACGCATGGCCGCCCTCGACGCGTGGCGCGCGGTCGCCATCGGCGACCTCCGCGGCGCCATGCTCACGCTCGACGCCGGCTCGACGTGGCGCCCGCTCGCGCTGCCCATCGAGCCGGCCGACGTGGTCGTCATGAACGACGGCATCGCCGTCGGCGGCCTCGACGAGTCGCGCCAGGGGCAGTGGTGGGAGGTGAGACCCGACGGGCAAGTGGGCCGGCTCGCCGCTGCGCCGGGCGCGGGCGACGACGCGGCCGCCGCTCCGAAGGTCGACCCGTCGGCGCGCACCTTCGGCGCGAGGCCGCTCGCCACCGCGATCGAGGACGGCTGGCCCCTCACCGACGGCTCGGCCCTCGTCGCGCGCGACGGCGCCCTCGGGCGCATCCAGCTCTCCAGCGGCGCCCTCGTCGAGACCGTGCCGGACGCGTTCCCCTTGAAGCCCGCGCGCTGCCACCCGGTGTCGCTCGCGACGCCGCGCGATCCGGGCGCCGTCGGCTTCGTCTGCGGCGAGGCGCGCGGCCGCACGGTCGTCTACCGGTTCGCGCCCGCGTCGGGCCGGCTCGTCGAGCTCCGCCGCTTCGACGACGCGCGCGAGGTGCTCGGCTTCGGCAACGGCGCGCTCGCCGCCCGAGGCCCGTGCGCGCCCGACGCGCCCGCCGCGGGACCCGCCGACGACCAGGCCTACTGCCTCATGCCTCCCGGCGGCGCGTGGACCGAGATGCACTTCCGCGGCGACGACGTCGATCGCGCGCGCGTCGTCGTGCTCCACGACGGCCGCGTCGCGCTCGTCCGCCCCCCGCGCGGCGAGGATCTCTCCACGACGCGCGTCACGCTGACCGACGGCGAGCACTCGACGCACGTCCCCGTCGTCATGCCGCAGATGCGCGCCGACGTGGCCCGCGCGCTCCGCGTCGGCCTCTGGATGGACGGCTTCGAAGAACGGCGCGACGGCGTCCTCGGCGGATGGGTCGACGCGGGCGGCTCGGTGGTGGGCATCGAGATCGCGCTCGACGGGCAGGCCACCGTGGGGAGCTACATCCGCGCCGCGAGCGACGTCTTCGTGTCGGGCCGGTACGGCCTCGGCTGGACGGCCTCGCGCCGCGGCATGGAGACGGTCGACGGCGGGATGACCTGGAAGGACTTCGAGGTCCCCGAGCCCATCGTGCGACCGCGCGCGACGCGCGAGCGCGCCTGCGGTCCCATCGGATGCCTCGCCGCGGGGTGGATGCGCGTCGGCTGGGGCGCGCCCGAGAAGGTCGCGCCGGCGACGCCGCCGAGGGCCGCGTACGTGCCGCAGCGCGCGGTCCCGGGGCTCACGCTCGCGTGCGACCCGGTGACCGGCAAGCCCCCCGAGCCGAAGGCCGTCCCCGCGCCGCGCGTCGGGCGGATCACGCTCGCGCCCTTTCCGCCGGCGACCTTCGGGCGCTGGGGCCCGTCGAGCGTCGTCGCGGTCGCGCAGCCCGGCCTCGCGGAGCTGCCGCCTTTCCTCGGGCACCCGCCGCCCGCGATGGGCGCCGACGACGCGGGCGTCTCGGTCGAGCTGTCGTCGTCGGTGGAGCGGACGCTGAGGAACGCGGCCCTCGCGCACATCTACGCCTGGGGCCCGAAGAGCGGCGACTGGGACCAGCTCGGCCGATGGGAGGCGCGCTGGGCCTGGCCGTTCGGCGGCTGGCCCGATGCGCGCTCGAGCGCGATCGCCCCGGCGCCGTGGACGAGCGTCGACGCCGCGCGCCGCGGCCTTCAGGTGAACACGGGCGGCGCCAACGGCTGGACCCTCGCCACGGGGGACGACGCGGATCACGCGCTCCTCGTCGTGCGCCGCCTGGTGTCGCCGGTGTCGGCCGACGTCCTCGCGCTCGAGACGGACCGCCCCCCGCTCGAAGTGAAGCGGCCCGGCGGCGACCCGTTCCCGGAGGTGGAGGCCGCGGCGCGGGTGAACGGGCGCTGGATCCTGGCGACCGTGCAGTCGCCGGGGGAGCTCGCGGCGACCGTGGTGTGGGTCGTCGACGGAGGTCAGGCGCGCGAGGTGGCCCGCGTCCCGCGCGCCGCCATCGAGACACGGCCGCCGCTCCGCGTGGCAAAACGCATCGACGGGCGTGCGGTTGGCCTGGTCGTCGACGGGCAGCCCGACGGCGAGCACGGGGCGGTGACGCGGTGGCTCGTGCCGGTCGACCTGGAGTCGGGCGCTGTCGGAGAACCGGAGCCGCTCGCGCGGGCGGACCTGTCCGACCGTACAGTCGGCCCCTGCAAGGGCGACGATCCCGGGTGGCAGCTGGACCTGCCCTTCGCGGGCCCGGTGGTGATCCGTGTGGGTCCGACGTGGACGGCCGCGGTGCAGTCCCCGCTGGCCCGGATGCGCCTCTCGCGCGAGCGGGCCTGCGTAGAGCGCCTCGTCGGGGCGGTCGAGCCGTACGCCTCGGTCGTACCGGAGAGTCTGGTCCACGCGCCACGCTCCCCGGCGTCGTTCCCGCGCGACGCACACGCGATCGACGTCGCCGTGTTCTCTGCTCGGATGCGCTACGCCCTGCGATGCACCGCTCATTGAGTCGACCCATGGCAGCCGGTTTGACCACCCGGTCGGCCTCCCGTCGTGCAACGAAGCGGCCTCACGTCTTTCAATGTTGCACGGCGGGGCGGGGCAGATGCGCGCGTTGCGGCGGCTTTTGCGCGCGCCGCGGCGTGGCACGTCGTCTGCACGCCAGCGCGGTGCCCGTGTGGAGTGCGGCTGCCCCCCCGGCCCCTCTGCGCGGGCACTTTCATTTACGCGCCGCAGATGAGACGCCGCGGTAGGCGCTCGGCGCTACAGTGCGCCCCACTTTATGAGTGAGATGACGCGCCTCGGATGGGCTGCGCTCGTGCTCTTCGTGGGGTGGGGATGCACGTCGTCCCCCGGCCCTTCGACGCCGGCGTCCACGACGACCACGTTGCTCCCGGGGGAGGTGTGCGACCCCACGACGGCGCCGACGGTCATCGTGCACTTCGACCCGCTGTCCGTGGTGCTCGCCCCCGGGCAATCGCGGCCCGTGCGGCTCGTGGTCGACCCGGACCTGTGCTCCCCGGTCACGGCGAGCTTCTCCGTCGACGACGGCACGGTGGCCACGGCGCCGGACTCCGCGGCGCTGGATCTGCGGCACCCGACGTTCGACTTCATGGTTACGGCCAACGCCGCGGGGACGGCGAACCTGACCGTCACCGTGCAGCGCCCGACCGATCCCTCGCCCTTCACGGGCGTCCTCCCCATCGAGGTGCGGCCCGACGCGAACGCCCCGACGTGCAGCGCGGGCGACCAGCAATCGGGGACGCTCTCCGGCTCGGCGACGACGCTCTCGGGGACGGCGAGCGTGGCGGACGCTTCGATCTCGGTGCCGCCCGGAGCCTTCACGCGGACCGACGAGCTGGCGCTGCCGACGTTCGCGGCGACGGTGGCGTGCGCCTCGGGAACGGCGCCGCCGATGCCGGCCGCGCTGGTGCCGCTCGGACCACCGGTGTCGTTCACCCCGTGCACGCCTGACCCCACCAAAGGCAACAGCTGTCTGTCCCCCGACATCCCGACGTGGAACGCGCACTCGCTGAAGCGCGAGCTCGACTTCTACGTGCCCATCAACCCGGCGGCGATGCCGACCGGAGCGCGCATGCGGCACGTCGTGGTGCTCTACAGCGGTCCCATGGCGAAGACGCAGCGCGCCATCACGATCGCCAACCCGACCTTCACGAAGCTCGCGGACGGCAGCTGGGCGCTCCACTTCGAGTCGCCCTGGTTCGGCACGTACCAGGCGGCCGTGAGCCCGACCGCGGGGACCGTATCGAACAGCCGGCACCTCACGCACCGAGCCGTGATTGGCATCTCGATGGGGGGAGGCGGCGCGGCGACGTTCGGAATGGCTCACCACGACCAGTTCGACATGCTGGGACCGCTGGGAGGGCCGAGCGACCTCACTTGGATCACCTGGTACTTCGAGCAATTCAAGTTCGGCGGCTTCTGCACGGCCGCGAACCCCAACTGCACGCAGTACGCGCCGAACCTCTACCCGCTCTACGAGACCTACGCCCACACGGAGGACTTCGATCACTGGTTCTTCCAGCCGGGAGCCGGCACGGGCGGCACGTTCTCGCGCGGGGGCTGGACGCAGATCCTCGAGGACTTCCTCATCATGGGCGGGGACCCGAACGGCCAGAACGCGGACCCGACGATCCCGTTCATGGTCGTCGGCCCGAAGTCGACCGACCCGTTCGTGATGGGCACCGTGCCGAACACGAACTGCAGCATCACGATCGATCCCATCGGGCCGGACCAGGACGACTCGGCGGCGCTGCAGGCGCAGGAGCAGGTGACGGAGAACGCGCAGTCGGCGACGCAGACGGCGTGTCTGGCGTCGCGGTGCGATCCGGCGAACGCGTGGATCGCGAAGACGGGCTTCTACGACGCCTCCTACAACCCGGACGGGTCGCTCCCGGTCATCAGCTTCTGCGACGGGGGCCAGAACGGGGTGAGCCCGTACGTCGACACGTGGGCGCCGGTGTCGTCGAGCGACTGGACGCCGAGCAACTTCACGCTGGCGGTCGACCTCAACGGCAACGGCATCCGCGATCTCGGCGAGCCGGTGATCCGCCAGGGCGAGGAGCCGTTCGACGACACGGGGACCGACGGGATCGCGGACGCGCAGGAGCCCGGGTACGACCCCGTCGCGAACCCGGATCCCGACCAGGACGACTACGACTTTCAGCTGAACCCGAACGGGACGGAGAACGACCACACCTACGAGCTCGGGGAGCCGTTCCAGGACGTGGGCCTCGACGGGGTGCCGAACACGCCGCAGCAGGCGAACGGCGGGTACGACCTCGGCGAGGGTGACGGCAAGTTCACGCTGTCGGCGGGCGCGCAGCGCCTCTTCGCGACCGACCCGCACTCCATCCTGGCGGGCCGGTCGATGCCCGACAGCGGACCGATGAACGCGCCGGCGCTCGCGCGGATGAACCTGTGGGCCGACGGCGGCGTGCGGGACATGGCGAACTTCGCGGCGGTGGCGAACCACTTCATCGGGGCGGTCGCGTCGCAGACGCAGAGCGACGGCACGCAGACCAAGTCGACCGCGTTCTACAACAACTTCGAGAACCTGCCGGGCTCGGACCCGACCCAGCCGAACAACTACCTCGCGGTGAACGTGCTGTGGGCCGACGTCGCGACCGCGGCGCACATGCGGTACGGCTACGTCGACGCGACCGACCAGATGATCGCGAACGGCGACGGGCAGCACGTCGGCACGGGGAGCCAGATCCTCTACCGGCTCGTCACGGGCTTCTACGCGGCGGCCCGGGAGTGGACGGACGTCGACAAGACGCTCGCCGACTCGCTCGTGAGCGACCCGACGGACCCCGACTTCAACGGGGAGACGACGACGGTGAACGAGCTGGGCACGGCGTGCGAGCTGCTCGGCCACTGCGAGAAGTACTTCACGGGTCCGAAGACGCAGCGGGTCGGTCCGGTCGCGGTGACGCTGCCTCCGGGGTATGCCCTCGAGGCCAACCGGGTGCGCAACGAGCGCTACCCCGTCCTCTACGTGCTCCACGGCTACGGGCAGGACCCGCGGGACCTCGAGGCGACCGCCGCGATCACGGACAACTACATGAACGACTCGGAGCGCTCGGCCGCGACGCGCCTCGCGAAGATGATCGTCGTGTACGTCGACGGCCGGTGCCGCATCGACCCGGTGACGAACCTGCCCGAGTGCATCCGGGGCACGTTCTACCTGAACTCGCCGCGCTCGGTGAACGGCCACCCGATGGCGCAGCTCGACGACTGGTTCGAGGAAGTGATGACCGACGTCGACGCGAACTACCGGACCATGGGCCCGAGCGACGTGAACGAAGTGGAGTAGCGCTCGGGGAGCGGAGCGCGGACACCCCGAGCGCCCGCGCTCAGCACCGCGAGCGTCAGCGCGCGGTGAGCCGCGACCCCGGACCGCTGCCCTCTCATCGCTCGCTGACGCTCGCGGTGCCGACGGCGGCGGAGCCGACGCCTACAGGCCCACGATGTCGACCGGGGGCCCCGGGTCCCAGACGACGACGTCGTCGCCCTCGAGGCGGGCGATGAGGCGGCGCTGGTCGTCGCAGAGGCCACGCGGCTCGACGAGGCGGCCCGTCGTCAGATCGAAGCGGTAGCCGTGCATCGGGCAGGTGACGCAGTGCCGGTGGCGCGTGCCCTCGGCCAGGCTGGCGCCGGCGTGGTTGCAGGCGTCCTCGATGGCGTAGGGAGCGCCGTCGACCATCGCGACGAGCACGTGGAACGGCGGCCAGTCGAGGCGCACCATCGCGCCGCCCTCCAGGCTCGCGCGTGGGACGCGTCCCACCAACTTCAATCAAGCCTCGCTGCGGGACTCAATTCATGCCCCCGCGGGCGCTCGTCAGCCGGGCCGTCTGCGAGACGAGCTCCCCCGTCACGAGGCGGACGCGCGACGCGACGTCGAGCTGCTCGAGGGCCTCCTGGCGGATGTCCGAGTCGAGCACGATGTGCTGCGCGCAGAGGTCGGCCATGCCGCCCACGTCGAGGCCTTGGGGGAGCTCGAGCTCGACGTCGAGGTCGCGCCGCCGGACCTCCGCCACGAAGCCCGCGGCGGCTGCCTGCAGGGCCGCCCGCTCGACGTCGGTCACCGCGGTCGGGAGCTCGACGAGGACGCGGGCCCGGGCGCGGCGGTAGGGCGACACGAAGGGGAGCTCGTCGAGCACCACGCGCGCCAGACCGCGGAGCAGGATGTGCGCGCGGCCGTCCGGGAGCGCCTCGTGCTGCACGACCTCGCCCACGCCGGCGACGCGCGCGATGGTGGGCGGCTCGTCGTCCTCGTCGACGACCATGGCCATCGCGATGCAGCGGTGGGTCGCGAGCGCGTCGGCCAGCATGGCCCGGTAGCGCGGCTCGAAGACGTGGAGCGGCAGGACGGCCCTCGGAAAGAGCGCCACGCGCGGCAAGGGGAAGAGCGGCAACGACGCGAGCGCGTCCTCGGGAACGGCGCCGGTCAATCGAGCCTCCCTTCGATGGCTTGCTCGGACAATCCGCTCATCGTCCCACCCCGAGCGCGGCGTGGATGACGGCGACCGGAGCGGCCTCTCCGCGGAGCGCGACGGTCTCGACGCGCGCCCCGTGGGTCCGCTCGCCGCGCGCGGTCATGCAGGCGTGCGAGAGGACGATGCGGCACGCGGCCCAGCGCGGGCGAAGGTGCTTCTCGAGGGCGCGGACGACCTCCTCGCCGAGCTGCTCCTGGAGCGAGAGGCGCCGGGCGAAGGCGTCGACGAGGCGCGCGACGGCCCCGACGCCGACGAGGTGCTCCGCGGGGGCGAAGGCGACGGTCGCCCCGCCGTGCGACGGCATGAGGTGGTGCGGGCACATCGTCGAGACGGGGAGGTCGCGCACGACGACCAGCTCCGAGGTGCCGGCGAGGACGTTCGCGCCGAGCAGCGCGTCCACGTCGACCGCGTACCCTTCGAGGAGCTCGTCCGCCCAGGCGCGCGCGACGCGCTCGCCCGTCTGCGCCAGCTCCGGCTCGCGGGCCGGGTCCCGCCCGAGCGCCCGCAGGAACGCATCGATGGCTCGCGCCGCCTCCTCGCGATTCACGTCAGCCTCCCTCCGGGAGCCTGGCTCGGACGATCCGCTCGCAGGCTCGCGGTGTCGATCATGGGGCCGCTAGTTGAGGTGCCGGTGGCGCATGGCGGGCTCGATGGCCTTGCGCCCGGAGAACCCCTCGTGAAGGCCGTGGTAGTGGGTGACGGCCTCCTCGCCGTACTTCCAGCACAGCCAGACGCGCTTGCCGTCGACCTGTCCGTAGAAGTCGACGAGGCCGGCGCGCGGGTCCTTGAGCACGGCGCCCATCTCCTCGAGCTCGCCCCAGGCGGACTGGTAGCGGCTCACGTGGGTGGCCAGGTCCTGCTTGAGGTCGCGCACGGGCGGCGTGTCGCTGGCGTCGACCTCGATGTGGCTCGGCGTCGTGCCGAGGAGCTTGGCGAGCTTGTCGAGGCGCTGCTCGATCTCCGTGCGGCGGCCCATCTGCTGCTCCATCAGCGCGCGCAAGCGCGGCAGGAGGGCGTTGACGGCCTCGAGGGTGAAGACCGGGGGAGGGTCACCTTCCGGCATGGCGCTCCAATCATGGCCTCACGCCGGGAGGATGGCCACGAAGATCCGCGTGAGGAAGAAGTCGGCGACGAGGATGGCGATCGAGACGACGACGACGGTCCGGGTCGTGCTCTGCCCGACGCCCTCGGTCCCGCCGCGCGTCGTCAGGCCGAAGTGGCAGCCGACGATCGCGATGATGAAGCCGAAGATGGGGGTCTTCAGCAGGCCCGAGAAGAGGTCGCTGAGGAGCACGGTCTCGAGCGCCGACTGCATGAAGAGGCGCGGGCGGATGTCGTACTCGAGCGCGCACACCGCGAGCGCTCCGAACGTGCCCAGCGCGTCCGCGAAGACGCTCAGCAGGGGCATGACGATCATCGCGGCGGCGACGCGCGGCAGGACGAGCTTCTTCGCGGGGTCCCCGCCGAGCGCGCGGATGGCGTCGACCTGCTCGGTGACGTTCATGGCCCCCACCTCCGCGGCCATGCCGCTGCCGATGCGGCCCCCGACGATGATGGCCGTCAGCGTGGGCCCGAGCTCCCGGAGAAAGGAGAGGACGATGACGCGCGGGATGTACTCGACGCCGCCGAAGCGCTGCAGGCCGAAGGCGAACTGGATGGTCATGACCATCCCGATGAAGATGGAGGTGACCGCGACGATGCCGAGCGAGCGAACGCCGAGGGAGTCGATCTGGTAGATGGTCGAGGCGAGCTCGAAGGGTCTCTTCGTGACGGAGCGGGCGGCGTTGACCGTGAGCGACGCGATGTCGCCGAGGTGCTCGACGAAGCGGACTCCGCGGCCGTGCCATACCTCGAGGACCTTGGGCTCCACGATGGGCGGCGGGACGAAAGAGCCGCGCGCGCTGGGAGGCGGGATCGACTCGGGGGGGTTGTCGTCCGCGGCGGTCATGGTTCGCTCGCGGCCCCGGCGCCCGAGCCGCCGACGGCGACGGGCGGCGACGACGCGCGGAGGCCGAGGGCGAAGCGCTCGAAGTCGGCGGCGCCCGCGGTGAACCGTCCGGGCGGCGCGACGTAGACGAGGTCGTAGACGCAGCCGTCCTTCTTGAGGACGTAGATGTCGTACTGCATGGGGACGCCGTCGAGCTTGGCGCGCATCAGGGTGTGGAGCGCCTCGCGGCCGTCGAGGGGGAGGGTCTCCTGGCTGACGAAGTCGCGCGCCGTGGTCCCCATGATGAGGTGCTCGGTGAGGACGGTGAGCGGGGCGTCGGCGCCGCGGCCGCAGCGCACGTCGAACATGGTCGAGCCCTCCCGGGCCTCGTCCCGGTAGGCGAGGTCGGCGCCGTCGATGCGGACGCGGTGCCACTCGGCGGGGACGGGGCCGACCCGGACGGCGAGGTCACCCTTGTGGAGGATGCCGTCCTCGAACGAGTCGCCGTGCCCGCACGCGGCGAGCGCGCCGACGAGAGGAAGGGCGAAGCGAAGGGCGAGGCAGCGCATCATGCCTTCCCGAAGGCATAACACCTCTGTGCTAGGAGCTTGTGAATCACAAGCCACAGCCTCCCGAAGGTCGGCTAGAAGTATCCGCCAGCATGTCCACCGGGTCCGTACGCCTCTACAACACGATGACGCAGCGGGTGGAGCCGTTGCAACCGCTCGAACCGGGGCACGTGCGCGTCTATGTCTGCGGGCTGACGACGTACGACCACGCGCACGCGGGCCACGCGCGGACGTTCGTGGCGTTCGACGTGCTGGTGCGATTCCTGCGCGCCCGGGGCTACCGGGTGACGTACGTGCGCAACGTGACGGACGTCGACGACAAGATCCTGAAGCGCGCGGCTGAGCGGGGGGAGGCGCCGCTCGAGCTGTCGAGGCGCATGTCCCTCGTGAACGCGGACGAGCTGCACGGCGCCGGCTGCCTGGATCCCGACGCGGAGCCGCGGGTCAGCGAGACGATTCCGGAGATCGTGGCGCTGGTCGAGGAGCTGGTGGCGAAGGGCGCCGCGTATCCGGCGTCGACCGAGACGGGGACGGACGTGTACTTCGCGGTCCGCGCCTTCGCGGGCTACGGCAAGCTGTCGCACCGCAAGGTCGACGACCTGCTGTCGGGGGCGCGGGTCGAGGTCGGCGAGGTGAAGCGCGACCCGCTCGATTTCGCGCTGTGGAAGGCGTCGGGGCCCGAGACGCTGGGGTGGGACAGCCCGTGGGGCAAGGGGCGGCCCGGCTGGCACATCGAGTGCTCGGCGATGGCGGGGAAGACCCTCGGCCCGCACTTCGACGTGCACGGCGGAGGGATGGACCTCGTCTTCCCGCACCACGAGAACGAGATCGCGCAGAGCGAGGCGGCGTGGGGCGAGCCCTTCGCGAACATCTGGATGCACGCGGGCTTCCTCGAGGTCGACTCGGAGAAGATGAGCAAGTCGCTCGGGAACTTCGTGACCATCGCGCAGGTCCTCGACCGCAACGACGGCGAGGCGCTGCGGTACTTTCTCTGCGGGGCGCACTACCGGGGGCCGGTGAGCTTCGACCTGGAGAAGCTCGCCGACGGTCGGGTCGTTTTCCCGGGGATCGACGAGGCGGAGCGGCGCGTCGAGTACCTCTACGTGACGCGCGAGGCGCTCCTCACGGCAGCCGAAGGCGCGGCGCCGAGCCACGACGGGCCCGCGGCGAACGCGGTGGTGGTCCGCCAGGCGCAGAACCGCGTGCTGACGGCGCTCGACAACGACCTCAACACGTCCGTCGCGCTCAGCGTCGTGGCCGAGCTGGCGCGGGTCGGCAACGAGATCGTGATGCAGATCCAGAAGCAGAAGAAGGACCCTGCCGCCCAGGCGGTCTCGCGGGCGCTCGCAGCCGCGGCGGTCGAGGCGCTCGACGCGTGCTGCGCCCCGCTCGGCCTGATGCAGCCGCCCTCGGCGGAGTTCTTCGCGCGGACGCGCGCCCGGCGGCTGAGGCTCCGCGGCCTCGACGAGGCGGTCATCGAGGGCAAGGTGAAGGCGCGCATCGATGCGCGCGCGGCGAAGGACTTCGCGAAAGCCGACGCCATGCGCGCCGAGCTGACCGCGATGGGCGTGGAGCTGCAGGACGTCCCCGGGGGTGGGGGCACGACCTGGCGGGTCACCATCTAGAGCGCGGCCCTACTCCACGGCGCCGAGCTTGCGCTCGAGGGCCTCGAGGTGGGCGCGGACCTCGGGATCGGTGGACCGGAGGGCCTCGACCTTGCGGACCGCGCTGATGACCGTCGTGTGATCGCGGTTCCCGAAGGCGCGCCCGAGCTCCGGGAAGCTGCACTTGAGGCGGTGCTTGCAGAGGTACATCGCCACGTGACGCGCGAAGGCGATGCTCTTGTGCCGGTCCTTCGAGAGAAGGTCGGTCGAGCGGAGCTTGAAGTGGTGGCAGACGACCCGCTGGATGTCCTCGACGCTCGCTTCGTTGGGTCGGGCGGTGGTGGTCGCCGCGATCTCGGTCCGGGCGAACGAGAGATCGATGGAGCGCCCGAGCAAGGACGCCTTGGCCGCGAGGCGAATGAGCGTCCCCTCGAGCTCGCGGACGTTGCTGCGGACCATCTGCGCGATGAAGAGGCACACCTCGTCGGCCAGATCGATGTGCTCGAGCTGCGCCTTCTTGCGCACGATGGCGACCCGCGTCTCGAGCTCGGGCGCCTGGATGTCCGCCACGAGGCCCCACTGGAAGCGCGAGACGAGCCGCTCCTCCATCTTGTCGAGCTGCTGGGGGTACTTGTCGCTCGTGACGACGATCTGCTTGGAGGCCTGGTGGAGCGCGTTGAACGCGTGGAAGAACTCTTCCTGGGTCTGCGTCTTGCCCGCGAGGAAGTGGATGTCGTCGACCAGGAGGAGATCGCACTTCTCGCGGTAGCGGCGGCGGAAGTCGTGCATCCGCTGGTCCTGCAGGGCCTGCACGAACTCGTTCACGAAGCGCTCGGCGCTGATGTAGACGATCTGCGCCGCGGGCCGCTCTTCGCGGACGCGGTACGCGATGGCGTGGACGAGGTGCGTCTTGCCGAGCCCGGTGCCGCCGCAGATGAAGAGCGGATTGTGACGGCGCCCGCCGACGCCCGCGGCCGCCATCGACGCGGCGTGCGCGAGCTGGTTGGACGGACCGACGACGAAGTTCGCGAACGTGTATTTCTGGTTGAGGCCCTCGATGGGCTGGCCCACCGCCACGATGCGGGACAGCTCGGGCACGACGGGGTGAACCCCCGACTCGCCGTCCTGGGAGCGGCCTCCCGCGTCGGCCAGCGGCAGGGTGGAGTCGCGCTCCTCCACGGCGCCGGGGCGCACGGAGAGCGGGCGCGGACGCAACGGCGTGAACGGAGCCGGGCGGTCGGCGACGGGGTGCTCGAGAGCGCCGTCGATGATCCAGCGGACCTGGATGCTGAGACCGGTGTGCTCACGGAGGCGATCGGTCACCGTCGGCAGGAAGTAGTCCTCCACCCACTGGCGAACGAACTCGTCCCGCGCGCGAAGGCTCAGCACCCCGTCGGTCAGACCGTCGAACTGAACTCCCGAGAACCACTGATCGAAGCTCGCGGGCGACTTGTCGCGCGTGAACCCAATGGCCTCGAGCCACGCGTGCTGCGCTTCGCTCGGCACGATCGGCTCCTGTGCAACCGGCGGCGTTCCGGGCGCGCCGCCCTGCTCATGGCTCTGCATCCGCGCTTGCACCACTTCCCTCGACGACAATTCCACGTTGACGCTCACGAGACTCACCACCCCCCTCATGCCCAACCGACCGCCCCCGAAAGGCAACGAAGCCCCGCGAGCCGTGCGCGAAGGCGCGGCCCGATGCGGTGACCTCAGTTCCCCGGTCCTCTTGCCCTAGGACAGCGGGGCCGTAACGTTCTATCCGTGCTGCCATCCTGCACCGTCGAGAACGGTGACAGTCACCACAAGTTATCCACAGGCTGTGGAAAGGAGTCGTGTGGCGTCTTCCTCCACACCTTCGAGGACGCAACCTTCAAGAGAGTCGCCAAATGGGAGACACTCGGTCTCCCAGGGTAGGTTTGGCATCGGGGACCTTACTGCGAGGGATGGCACCGACCAGGCGGTCGGGGTGATCGTGAGCTCTCTTGAAGAGTTCCCTGCCGGAACGGCGGGGTCGAACGGTGCGGCCGCTCACGAGACACCCACATGTAAACGTGAGGGCTCGAGACCGGCGCGCAGCAGTCCGAAGCGAACGGAATGGAGCTATCACCCAGTCTTGTCGGGCGTCCACGCTCTTCGTTTCGTTTCTGTTTAAGTCCCCGCAATGTCTTCTCTTTTTTTCTTGTACTCCACCCGCGAAATGCCGTTCGCGCAGGGTCCGCGGTGCTGGTGTGGGTGGCCTCAGTGGCGAAGTCAGCGTCATGGCTTTCGAATCCGTCCCCGAGCGAGCACGGGCGCATTTGGCGGAGTGGCTTTTTGGCTGAATCTCGGTGTCAAGAGTCGACGATCCCGCTTCTTTCTCGTGAACGCATCGTGTCAGCCTCGTGTGCGGCGGAAAACTCGTCGCCCTGGACGGTCGCTGTTAGGGTCCGCCGCGTGAGTCGATGGCGCAGGGTGTTGTCCCCGGGCAGGGCCGTCGTCGGCCTCGGGCTCGGGGTCCTGTGCGCGCCGGCGGCGGCTGAGGCGGACACCATGTCGACCTCGCCCGAGCAGGCCTACGACCAGGGGCAAGTGGAGAGCGCGCGGGCCGTGGGCATGGGGGGAGGGCTGAACGCCCTTGGGGTGTCGACGACGGGCCTCTACCAGAACCCGGCGAACATCGCCCTGGCGCGCGTCTACCATCTGGAGGCCCAGGCAGCCTATTCGCCCGAGTCGCAGCGCGAGAGCTTCGGCCTCGCCATCGTCGACTCCGTCGTCAACACCAGCCATCTGTCCGGCGGCGTGGCGGCGACCTGGAACGAGTTCGATCCCTCGGGCATGCACCGGGTGTGGACGGACGTCCGCGCGGGCCTCGCCCTGCCCCTCGGTGACCACTTCGCGGTCGGCGTGACGGGGCGATGGCTCCACGTCGACCAGGCCGTCTCCATGGGTCCCTTCGGGCCGAGCCTGGCCTCCGACGGCACCTCGAACGGGTCGCTCTACAACGCGCTCACCTTCGACGTCGGCGCCACGGCCGTGCTGGGCGACTTCCGCCTCGGCGTGGTCGGCCACAACCTGACGAACCCGGGCGTCTCGCTCGCGCCGACGACGCTGGCGGGCGGCATCGGCTATCTCACGCCCGTCTTCGCCCTCGAGCTCGACGGCCTGGCGGACTTCACGACGTACGACAGCGTGAAGGGACGCGTCATGGGCGGCGGAGAGGTCTTCCTCGCCGAGCACTATGCCATCCGGGCCGGCTGGCAGTTCGACGCCGGCACGCAGATCAACTCGCCGTCGCTCGGATTCGGCTACATCGACCCGCGCTGGGGCGTGGAGCTCGGCGTGAGGCACGACCTCATCGGCGCGCACTCGCAGACGCTCGGCGTGCTCTCGCTCCGCTACTTCTACGACGCGACGGGCTCGACGACGCCGGCCGACGAACCCGACGCGATGTGAGCGCCAGGTCAGAGCGAGGCGCGGTACAGCGCCGCCAGGTCTTCCCGCGTGACGGGCTTGGGGTTGCAGCGGTGGCACGCGTCCTCGAGGGCTTTGTCGGCGAGCTTGGGGATGTCGGCCTCGCTGACGCCCTCGGCGCGGAGGCCGTCCGGCAGGCCGATGCGCTTTCGCAGGGCGCGGAGCGCGTCGCCGCACGTCTTCGCCTTCGCGTCGAGGATGCCGCGGATGCGGTCCAGCTTGTCGTGGACGACGGACTCGTTGAAGTCGACGACGGCCGGCAGGCACAGCGCGTTGGCCAGGCCGTGATGCAGCCCCTTCTCGCTCGACAGCGGATGCGCCAGCGAATGACAGGCGCCGAGGCCCTTCTGGAACGCGACCGCGCCCATCATCGCCGCCTTCATCATGTCGCCGCGGGCGGCGAGGTCGTCGCCGTGCTCGACGGCGCGGGCGAGCGACTGCGCGCACAGCTCGAGGCCACCGAGGGCGATCGCGTCGGCCATCGGATGATCGCCGAGCGAGCAGTACGCCTCGAGGCAGTGCGTCAGCGCGTCGAAGCCCGTCGCCGCCGTGACCCGGGGCGGCATGGAGCGCGTGAGCTCGGGATCGAGGAGCGCCACCTTCGCGAGCAGGTGCGGGCTGAAGATGACGGTCTTGCGGCCCGTCGCCACGAGCGTCACCACGCCCGAGCGCCCGACCTCGCTGCCCGTCCCGGCGGTCGTCGGGATGGTCACGATGGGCGGCACGTCGGGGCCGATGAAGCGGTCGCCGCCGGTCGCGTCGTCGTAGTCGACGAGCGGGCGCTCGTGGGTGACCTTCAGCGCGATGAGCTTGCCCGCGTCGAGCGGGGACCCGCCGCCGACGGCCACGATGGCGTCCGCCCGGTGCGCCTTGAACGCGGCGACCCCGTCGGTGACGTTCTTCTCGACGGGGTTCGGATCGACGTCGGCGAAGACGGCCGCCGGGACGCCGCCCTCTTCGAGCAGCGCGCGCACGCGCTCGGAGATGCCCACCTTGGCCACGCCCGCGTCGCACACGACGAGGACCCGCTTGGCGCCGATGCGCTTCACGTGGTCGGCGAGCGTGCGGACCGCGCCGGCTCCGAAGACGATGGTGGTCGGAAAGGCCCAGGTGCTCGGCGCGCTCATGCGCGGAGGCGTAGCATGAACTCAGATGACTTCGAAGTAACGGCGCAGCTCCCATTCGGTGACGACGCGCTCGTATTGCCGGCACTCCCAGTCGCGCGTGCGCACGTAGTGATCGACGAAGCCCTCACCGAGGAGGTCGCGCGCGTGCTCGCTGCGGGACAGGCGCTCGGTGGCCTCGCGGAGCGTGCGCGGTAGAGGCGCGAGGTCGCCCCGGCCCGACGCGTCGCCGTCGACCGGGGGCGGCGGCTCCTTGCCGTGCTCGATGCCCCAGAGGCCGGCGGCGAGCGTCGCCGCCATCGTCGTGTACGGGTTCATGTCGGCCGCCCCTTGCCGGTACTCGAGGCGCGTCGACTTGGAGCTTCCGGGGATGGCGCGGATGGCGCAGGTCCGGTTCTCGACCCCCCAGCTCGCGTTGAGCGGCGCCCACACGCCCGGCACGTAGCGCTTGTAGCTGTTGACCGTGGGCGACACGAGGGCCGTCAGCTCCGGCATCAGCGCGAGCTGCCCGCCGAGGTAGTGCCGCGCCACCTTGCTCAGCTTGTGCGCGTCCGAGCCGTCGTAGAAGGCGTTCTTGCCGCGCTTCGAGGCGCCGTCCGCCGTCCACAGCGACTGGTGCACGTGCCCGCTCGACCCGGGCAAATCGTGGTTCCACTTCGCCATGAAGGTGACGGCGTACCCGAGGCGGTGGGCGATCTGCTTCATCGCCGTCTTGAAGAGCGCCGCCTTGTCGGCCGCGCGGAGGGCCTCGTCGTACTGGATGGCGACCTCGTAGACGCCAGGCCCGGTCTCGGTGTGCAGCCCCTCGATGGGGATGCCCAGGCGCTCCATGTCGTCGAGGATGGCGTGGCAGAGGTCGGCGTTCTGGCTCGAGCGCACCCACGAGTACCCGAACATCCCGGGCGAGAGCGGCTCGAGCCCGCGGAAGCCCTTCTCCTGGAGCGACGCGGGGGTCTCGCGGAAGACGAAGAACTCGAACTCGCTGCCGAAGGTCGGCTCGTAGCCGAGGGCGTTGGCGCGGGCGATGACGCGCCGGAGAAGCCCCCGGGGGCACGCCGGGTGCGGCGAGCCGTCGTCGTTCAGGAAGTCGAGGAGGAAGGCGGCGGTGTCCGGCTCCCACGGGAGCACGCGGAACGTGGACGGGTCGACGCGGGCCCGCGTGTCGGGGTAGCCGGTGTGCCAGCCGGTGACGCGGGCGTTGTCGTAGAGGACGTCGTTCGCGTCCCAGCCGAAGACGACGTCGCAGAAGCCGATGGGCTCCTCGAGCGCGCCCCAGAATTTGTCGAGCGCGAGGTACTTGCCGCGGAGAATGCCGTCGACGTCGTAGCCGCCGACCTTCACGCGCCGGATGCCGTGCTTCTCGAAGGCCTCTTTCAGCTGCTTCGCGTTCACGCCAGCCTCCCTGCGGGAGCCTGGCCTAGACAAGCCGCTCGCAAGCTCGCTCGCATGTTCATGCCAGCCTCCCTGCCGGGAGCCTGGCCTAGACAAGCCGCTCGCAAGCTCGCTCGCATGTTCATCCGAGGCAGGCTAACCCACCTTCAGTTCGCGGGAACCCCCAGGCTGGGATCGAGCAGGCTGCCGATGTTCGCGACGACCGCGTCGCGCCCCTTCAGCTGGCCGGTCTCTCCCCCGAGCCAGTTATACTCGATGAACTTCACGATGCTCGAGTGCTCCATCGTGACGTGCGACACGACGCCCACGCCGGCGAGCGGGCCGACCGCGAGGAGCGGGACGCGCGTGCCGTAGGGCTGATTGTCGACGGTGCTCATCGGCGGCGGGGTGACGTGATCGAAGTGGCCGCCGCCTTCGTCCCAGGTGATCAAGACGAGGGTGTTCGGCGCGTACGACGACGCCTCGATGGCGGCGATGGTGTCGCCGACGAACGTCACGCCGGCCGAGATGGTGTCCCCGTATCCCGGGTGCTCGCTCTCGTAGCCAATCGCCTTGACGAAGGACACGGCCGGGAGGCTGCCGCCCGAGAGGTCGGTGGCGAGCTGGGTGTAGTCCTTGAAGTAGGTCGGGTTGTCGGCGAGGTCGGCGTAGTACGCGAACGGAACGTCACCCGGGTCGTAGAGGCACGGGTAGATCTGCGAAGCGAACGGGCAGGCCGCGGGGGGCGGCGGGCAGGTGCCGTTCTTCACCGCCTGCGCCATCACGTCGTAGCCCCCGCCGTACCAGGACCACGTCACCCCGGCCTTCACGAGGAGATCGGCGATGGTCGTGTCGGTGTACTGCATGGTCTGCCCGACGAGGGAGCACGAGGAGCCGATCGCCTCCGGCTCGTACGTGTCGTCGAGAAAGACGTACTGTGCGCGTGCGAGGTAGAGGTCGTTCGAGGAGCTCGCCCCGACGACGGGCTGGAAATAGCGGTCCGCCAGCGCGCTCTTCGCGGCGAGGTCCCAGTACGACTGCACCGTCGCGTCGGCGTAGACGAAGTTCTGCGGCGACCCGCACTCGCTCGACGTGACGAAGCCGTCCATCTTGCCGCCGTCGATCTCGGTGAGCTCGCACACCTGGAGGTGGTTCGGGTCGCGCTCGGCGTTGAGCGCGTCGTTCAGCGTCGTCGGCGCGGTCTGCGAGCCCGGATCGAGCCCGGGCCCCGTCTCGCAGCACGAGGGACCCTGCGTGCACGTCGGGTTGGAGCCGGTCGCGGCAGTGCAATAGTGGCTGAAGTAGCTGTCGAACGTCTGGTTCTCTTGAACGATGACGACGAGGTGCTCGATCTTCGGCCCTGCGGCCGCGTCTCCGCCCGCGTCGGTCGTGACGCCCGATTCGGTCCCCCCCTCGACGCCGGCCTCCTCCGTCGGGGCCTGCGTGTGGGACGACGAGCTGCTGCATGCGGCCGCGAGCGCGAGGGGCGCAACGACCCAGACGAAGCCGAAGGAACGAGTCATCCCTCCAACTTTACATCCTCACGGCGCGAGCTTCACGTAAGCGTCGACCATCTCCTCGTACGCGGCCGCGAAAAAGAGGCGCGCGTCGGCCACCGACTCGGGGGGATCGCCGGGGCCGGGGGTCGAGAAGTCCTTCTGTTCGGCGTGAAACTGCGTGCCGATGACCGGCCACGCGGGGTCCTTGGAGCGAAAGGCCTCCGGGACGGTGTCGCACCAGCCCGGTCCGCTCGGGTTCGGGAAGACGCCGTCGCGCGAGCTGGCGGCCACGACGTCGGTGCCGCAGAAGGCGCTCGTCGCGAGCACCGCGAAGCGCGAGAGCGGCGCGCTCGAGAGGAAGGCGTCGGCCCGCACGGCGTCCGAGTGCGACTCGGGGAGCGCCTGCGTCGTCGAGCGACGCTGCGCGCCGGAGAGGTCGACGAAGAGCGGGTCGGTCGGGACGAACTGGATCTTCGCGCGCGGTGGGTGGGGGTCTCCCGGCCACGCGCGCTCGACGTCGATGGGCGGCGCGAAGCCGCGGATGGGCCGCCCGCTGATGCGCCGGAGGACGAGGTCGATGGTGCGGCGGTCCTCCTCGGGCGAGCCGCCCTCGCCGCGCCGGGCCTCGAGCAGGCCGAGGATCTGCGCGCCGCCGCAGAAGCCCAGGAACGGCGCGACGCGCTGCCGCACCGCCGGCCCGAGCTGCCCCATCCCTCCGGCGCGGGCGTCGCGCAGCGGGTCCCAGTGCCAGCGCTTCGGCTTCAGCGGGTCGGGGCCCGTCTCCGCGGCGTAGTCCCAGTCGTCCGAGCCGCTGAGGACGGCGATGGGCGGGGGGCTGCTCTGGGAGAGGAACTGCGCGTCGAGCAGCGGGTCGTCGCCCTCGATGGACTCGAGGGCCTCGCCGGCCTGGTCGCTCGGGGCCGCGTCGAGGGCCTCTCCGCGATTGCCGAGCGAGCGGTCGAAGCGATCGTCCGCGTGGAGCACGGGAAGGAGCGGCGCGAGCCGGCGCTGCAGGAACTTCGCCCAGTAGGCGTCGTTGGTGAGCTCTCCGCCGGGCGTGAGGTGCGACTCGGCCGACGGGTTCGCGTTGACGCTGAGGAGCCACGGGGCCGCCAGGACCGGCCGCGAATCGTCCGACCGGTACGCGGCCAGCTCGCGCACGACCGGCACCGCTCCGGCCTCGGGCACGCCGCCCGCCCCGGTGGCGCCCAGCATCACGAGGCGCAGCGCGCGGATGGTCCGCGGCTCCGAGAGGGTGACCAGCCGGCGGCGCAGCGGCAGGATGGACCCGTCCGGACGGAGCGGCTCGCTCGCGATCGTGAAGAAGCGCTTGCCGTCCTCGCTCGCCTCGAGGACGTAGCGGACCGGAGCCCACGAGACCGCGTAGCTCCGGCCCCAGCCGGGGCGCGGCACGCTGGTGGCGTCGAACCCGAGCACGAGCCGGATGCGATCGATGGGCTGGGGCTCGGGCAGGACGACGCGGAGCGTCCAGCGGGACTTGCCGGGGGCCCCCGCCCACCGTCGCCCGTAGGTCCCGTCGACGGCGTCCTCGGCGCGAAAGCCGGGGTAGGCTCCGTCGTCGCTGGCCTCGGCCTCGCGGAGGACGTCGCGCGCGCCCTCGACGGCCTGCACTTCGCGCACGACCGGAGGCCCCGCGTTCGTGCGGTCGATGACGAGGCGCAGCCCGCATGCGTCGGCGTCGAGGAACCAGGAGCGCCGCGTCGGCTGGGCCAGGGTGTCGGTGGCCGCGTTCGGCGATTGCGCCGTCGCGCCGAGGGGGGTCCATCCCTCGTCGCCCGTGACGGGGAGCGCCGGACACCCGCGAGCGCCGGGCTCCGCGGGACGTGACTCCCAGTGAAATGCCGTGGGCACGCCGCTCGTCGCCGAGGCCCCCAGGCGCGCCCGCAGCAGGCCCACGTGAACGGGCTGCGCGAAGGCGGCCGACCACGTCCACCGCGTCTCGCCGGGACGCCCGGTCCATGCCGTCTCCTCGCGGCCGTCCACCGCGAACCGCGCGTCGTCGCCGGAGGGGTCGCCGGCGCGGACCACGAGAAGGTCGGGGCTGCGCAGCGCGTCGAGGACGCTGGCTCGCTCGTGCTCGACGACGAGCGCTCCGGCAGCCGCCGGGCGCGGATGCGTGAGCCCGATGGGAAGGGTGACGGCGAGCGACACGAAGGTCGCCCCCGCGAGCACACTCCCGCGACGGGGTCTGGAGCTTCCGGAAAGCAAGGCGCCTATCAATCTGCCAGAATCGCACGCGGCAAGCGAAATCGACGCGCGGCGAAGACGCAACTCGGACGCCGGCCTGTTCATTCCCGCCGGGAGGAAGCGGTTACAGTGGCGGTGCGTCATGAAGCGCTCCATCGCAGTGGCGGGGACCATCGGCGCCGGCAAGACGTCGCTCGTGTCGTGGCTGGTGAAGCGCTACGGCGTCGTCCCCTTCTACGAGCCGAACGAGCAGAACCCCTACCTGTCGGACTTTTACGGCGACATGGCCCGCTGGGCGATGCACTCGCAGTGCTTCTTTCTCGCCCACAAGCTCGAGCTTCACCAGGAGCTCGCCGCGTGCGACCGGCCGGCCGTCATCGACCGCACCATCTACGAGGACGCCGAGATCTTCGCCCGGAACCTCCACGCCCAGGGCTACCTCTCCAAGCGCGACTGGACCGTCTACCGCAAGCTCTACGAGGGGATCTGCCGGAGCCTTCGTCCCCCGGACGTCCTCATCGCCCTCACGTGCCCGCTGTCGACGGCGAGGAAGCGCATCGCCCAGCGCGGACGCGAGATGGAGAAGGCGATCCCCGAGGCGTACCTGCGGCGGCTTCACCGTCTCTACGGGCGCTGGTTCGAGACGTACGACCTCTCGCCGCTCGTCCGGATCGACACGGGGAAGGTCGACTACGTCGAGGACCTCGTCGATCTCATCGAGGTGACGAGGACGCTCGACGCGGCGCTGATGGGGTAGGCGGCTCCCGGGGTCGCCCCGTCACGGGAGATAGCTGACGTCGGCAAGGCGGACGAGCATGGCGCCTCGCTCGCCGAACTCGAAGGTGGTCAGCGAGGCCGGCGGGCAGGCCACGCGATCGCGAAAGCGGCCGAGCGGGATGCCGAGGAGGGCGCACACGATGATGCGGACCGTCGCCTTGTGGCTGACGAACATGACGTTGCCGCTCGGGTGCTCTCGTCGCGCGCGCACCAGGCACGGGAGCGCGCGGGCCGCGATGGCGAAGGCGCTCTCGCCGCCGGGCGGAGACACGAGGGCAGGGTCCTGTGACCAGGCGCCGTAGAGGGCGGGGTCGCTCGCTTTGATCTCGCTCTCCTTGCGCCCTTCCCACGCGCCGTAGGCGATCTCGCGCAGGCCATCCTCGACGATCGGCTCGAGCTTGCACGCGCGGAGGATGGGCTCCGCCGTCTCGCGAGCGCGGAGCTTGGGGCTCACGTAGACCGCGGCGAGATCGAGGCGCGCCGCGACGACGCCGAGCGCCTCCGCCTGCGCCCGCCCGTGGTCGGTCAGCGGCGGATCGATGTCCCCGGCGAAGTAGCCCTCCGCGGCCTGCAGCGTGTCGCCGTGACGGACCAAGTGGAGCGTCAGCATGGCCGGCAAGATAGCCGCGCTATGCTCCCGGACGTGAGCCCCGCCGACGTGAGCCCCGCGTTCGCGCTCTTCGACACCGCCGTCGGGCGGTGCGCCGTGGCCTGGACGGAGCGTGGCGTCGTCTGGGTGCAGCTCCCGGACGCGGACGACGCGGCGATGCGCAAAAAGCTCCTGGCGCGGTACCCCGGGGCGCTCGAGGCCACCCCGCACGGCGCCGCCAAACGCGCCGTCGACGCCATGCGGGCTCACCTGTCCGGGCAGATGGATCCGCTGGACGCGATGGAGCTCGACTACGCCGGCGTCCCCCTGTTTCACCGCCGCGTCTACGAAGCGCTGCGCCAGGTCGGACCGGGGCAGACCGTCGGCTACGGCGAGCTCGCGGTGCGCGTCGGCTCGCCCGGGGCGGCGCGGGCCGTGGGGCAGGCGGTCGGCAAGAACCCGTTCCCCGTCGTGGTCCCCTGCCACCGCGTGCTCGCGGCCGGCGGGCGGGCGGGGGGCTTCTCGGCTTACGGCGGGCTCGAGACGAAGCGACGGCTGCTCGCGATCGAAGGCGTGACGCTCGCGGCCTCCCCGGCCGAGGCCGAGCTCGGGTTCGACGCCGCGGCCGCCGCCGAGCACCTGACGAAGAGCGACGCCCGCCTCGCGCGGATCATCGCCAAGGTGGGACCGCCCCGGATCCGGCTCGCCGCCACGCAGAGCACCTTCGAGGCCCTCGCCGAGTCGATCGTCTACCAGCAGCTCACGGGCAAGGCCGCGGCCACCATTCACGGCAGGCTCCGCGCGCTCTTCACGCGAAGACGCCTTCGCCCCGAGCCCCTGCTCGCACACGAGGACTCCGTGCTCCGCGGCGCCGGGCTCTCGCGCGGCAAGGTGCTGGCGCTCCGCGATCTGGCGGCGAGGACCCTCGACGGCACGGTCCCTCCCGTCCGCGCGCTCCACGGCCTGGACGACGACGCCATCGTCGAGCGCCTCGTGAAGGTGCGCGGCATCGGGCGCTGGACCGTCGAGATGCTGCTCATCTTTCGCCTCGGGCGGCCCGACGTCCTCCCCGTCGGCGATTACGGCGTCCGCCACGGGTTTCAGCTGACGTACGGCAAGCGCCGGCTCCCCACGCCGGCGGAGCTGACGCGCTTCGGCGAGAAGTGGCGACCGTTCCGCACGGTGGCGAGCTGGTACCTGTGGCGCGCCGTCGACCTTCACCGGCAGAAGGCGCCCTCGGGACGCGCATGATCCCGCTCGTTGCTCCTTGCCCCGTCCGCCTCATCGGGTAAGCCGTTGGCGATGACCGCCCGTACCCCGGTGACGCTGCTCCTGGCGGCGCTCGCCGCGGCCCTCGGTCCGATGGCCGCCTGCGGTGGCGTGGCGGCGAGCGGCGGCACCTCCGATGCGGGCGAGGACGGGCCCGTGAGCGCCGATGTCTTCGTCCTTCCCCTGGCCGACGCCGCGGAGGAGCGGGCCACCGACGCGGGCCTCGCGGACAGCGCGCCCGCGATGGAGGCGGGCCCCTTCACGGAGGCCCCGCACAGCGGGCCGGTCGTCACGGCGAACGGCGGGCCGGTCCTCGCGAGCCCGCTGCTCGTGACGGTCACGTACGCGGACGACATGAACCGCGCGACCGAGGAGGCGCTCGGGGCGTTCATGGTGAAGTCGAGCTGGCTGGCCACCGTCGGCAAGGAGTACGGCGTCGGCAACGGCACCAGCGCGAACGTCGAGCTCACGCAGACGTCGCCGGTGACGATCGACGACTCGACCATCCAGAGCCAGCTGGCGTCGCTCATCGCCGACGGCACCGCGCCCGACCCGCGCGCCGACGGGGGCGCGGAGAGCGCGGGCGCCGTCTACATGTTTTACTTTCCGACGACGACGGCCGTCACGATCGACGGGTCCACGCTCTGCGACATCAGCGGCGGCGGGTACCACTACGAGTCGGAGGTGAACGCGAACGGTCACTCGTTCGCCTATGCCGTCGTCTCGCCCTGCCAGGGCCTGCCGGCGCCGCCGCCCGAGAACATCGTCTGGGCCGCGTCGCACGAGCTCATCGAGGCCGCGACCGATCCGTACTTTCTCTCGGCGCCCGGATACGTCCTCCTCGACGAGACGCAGGCCTGGAGCTCCATCGGCGGCGAGGTCGGCGACCTGTGCACGTATCTTCTGCCGCAGTGGTCGGAGGGGCCGTACACGTTCCTCCAGCGCGTCTACTCCAACGCGTCCGTGGCGGCGGGCGGGGACCCTTGCATCCCGTCGACGGGGCCGTTCTTCGGGACCGACGTGGAGCCGCAGACCTTCGTCGCGGTCCCGGCGGGCAAGAGCACGACGTTCCAGGTGAAGGGATGGTCGACCGCGGAGGTCGGCCCCTGGTCGATCTCGGCGGCCTCGGCGCCGCTGGAGGGGACGGCGACGGCGAGCACGTCGCTCGTCGCGAGCACGCTGGAGAACGGGCAGACGACGACGCTCACGGTGGAGGTGCCTCCGGGGACCGCGTCGCAGACGTACTTCGACGTCTTCGTCACCTCCGAGGGCACGGGCGACGCGTACACGACGGCGCTCGGCGGCGTCTACGTGCCCTGAGGCACGCGTCGCCGCCTCTCCAGACTGTCCTACGGTCGGAGGTCGTCGAGCTTGGGCGCGCCCTTGCCCAGCACGACGCGCGCCACGATGGCCGCCGCCACGGGGTCGTCGGGGGCGAAGGTGTGGAGGTCGTCCACCGTTCGACCGACGAGGTCGCGGTCGCCGCTCTCGGCCACGTCGAGCGCCCGGGCGCGCAGCAGGTACGCGGACGCCCCGGCGAGCTCGGGGTCCTTGCTCGCGACGCGTGCCAGGCGCTCGCGCTTCGGCGCGAACGCGTCGAGGGCGCGCTTCCGATCGCTGGCGCCGCGCGGCTCCGGCTCGAATCGATCGAGCAGCGCGACGGGCACGAGGTGCCGGCCGAGCGCCCGGCCCCAGCGGGGCTCGTAGGTCATCGCGAGAGGACGCACCGAGGCGAGCGACGAGAGCGACGCCTCGGAAGGCGAGCCCGCGAGCTCGAGGTCCCGCCAGAGAGGCACGAGCGCCGCGTCCTGCGAGAGGACGCGCGACGCAGCGGCCCCGCGCGTCTGCGCCGGCACGACGGCGAGGTCGCCCCGCAGCGCGCCGGTCGCCTGAGCCGCCGCGGCCCTGCGACCGAGGCGCGCGTCGGAGACGAGGACGACAGTGCGCGGCGGGAGCTCGCCCCAGGCGAGGTCGTCCCAGAGCGCGGCGGCGCCGTTCGCGCGCGGCAACGTGCGGAGCAGCGCCTCGTCGGCCGAGTCGACGGGGATGGCCAGCTCGAGCACGAGGACCATCGCGGCGCTCGCCCTCGCCAGCGGCACCTTCGCCTCCGCGATGGCCCGCACGATGGCCTGCATCGACGCTCCCGCGAGCCCGCACGCCGCCGCCGTCGCCGCGAGCACCGGCGCGCCGAACCGCGTCGGCCCGAGCGGCGCCCCGGCCCATCCCGACGCGAAGCCCACGACGACCACCGCGAGCAGCGCCGCCCCCAGCGCCCTCGCCCGCGGCGCGAGCGCGGCGAGCACCGCGCCTCCCGCGGCCATCGCTCCCAGCACGACCCCCAGCTCGGCGCGGAGGAACGGCGACGGCGACCCCGCGTGCGAAGCTCCGTGCTCGCCGGCCCACGCATCGGCCAGCGCCGCCCCGAAGGGGACACCCGCCAAGCGCGTCCGCGCCACGGCGACGAGCAGCGGCGCCAGCCCGCCGACGAAGCACGCGAGGAGGACCCGCGAGTCCGTCCGCCACGCCGCGACCGCGCCGCGCCTCGCGTTCGGCCCCACGACGACCAGCGCCGCGCACGCCGCGAGCGCGCACGCGCCGACGAGCGGCTCGTACCCGAGCGCCAGGCCCAGCGCGACCGCGCCCGCGCGCCATCGCGGCGGCGCCCCGGCCTCGTCGGCGCGCGCCATCACCGCGACCGGCAGGAGCACGAGGAGCGCCCCCGTCGTCGACCCCGCGACCGCCGCCGCCTCCATCTGCCACGCGGGCGCGCACACCGCCGCGAGCGTCGCGATGGCCGCCGTCAGCGCCCCGAGGCGAGGCGCGTCCGCGCAGGCTGCCGCGAAACGCCACGCGACGACGAAGAGCGCCGCCCCCGCCATCCCCGCCACGACCGCCTCGCCGAGCCCGGCGCGCGCCGCCCGCGTGCCCAGCGGCAGGACCGCGAAGACGCTCGCCACCACCGGGTCGAGCGCCCTCCAGGGCTGCGCCTCGAGGCCCATCGCGCGCGCGACCCCCGCGTCGTGCGCCGCATCCGCCACGTTCCCGACGTGGGCCGCGGCCAGGCACGCGGGCGCGAGCGCCGCCACGAGCGCCGTCATCCCCGGCAGGCGCCGCCCCGCGCCCGCGCCGCTGGATGGTCGAGCCTCGGGCACAGCGCGAGCACGTTACCGCCAGCGTGCATCGTCGGCTACATTGCGTACCCCCATGGCCCGATTCATCGACGAGCTGAAACGCACCCACGACTGCGGCGCCCTCCGCGCCGCCAACGAGGGGGCGACCGTCGTCCTCTTCGGCTGGGTCGCCAGCTACCGCGACCACGGCGGCTGCGTGTTCATCGACCTGCGCGACCGTGAGGGCATCACGCAGATCGTCTTCGACCCCGAGCTCTCCGGCCACGGGGACCTGCCCGTGAAGGCGCACGATCTGGCCCGCGCGCTGCGGAGCGAGTGGGTCATCGGCATCCAGGGGGTCGTGAAGAGCCGCGGCACCAACAAGAACCCCAAGCTCCCCACCGGCGAAATCGAGGTGCACGCGGTCGACCTCACCGTCTTCAACAAGAGCGACACGCCCCCCTTCGAGATCGCCGACTCCATCGACACGGGCGAGGAGAAGCGCCTCCAGTACCGGTACCTCGACCTGCGGCGCCCGCCGCTGCAGAAGGCCCTCCGCATCCGCCACCGCATGAACCAGGTCGTGCGGCGCTACTTCGACGAGCAGGGGTTTCTCGAGCTCGAGACGCCCATCATGGTGAAGTACACGCCGGGCGGCGCGCGGAACTTTCTCGTCCCCTCGCGGATGCACGCCGGCAAGTTCTACGCGCTCGCCGAGAGCCCGCAGCTCTTCAAGCAGCTCTACATGGTGGCCGGCTTCGAGCGGTACTTCCAGATCGTGAAGTGCTTCCGGGACGAGGCGCTCCGCGTCGACCGTCAGCCGGAGTTCACGCAGATCGACGTCGAGATGAGCTTCGTCAACCAGGATGACGTGTTCCGCGTCATGGAGGGCCTCGTCTTCAAAGTGTGGAAGGAAGTGCTCGGCGTCGACCTCGGGGCGCTCTATCCGAGCGGGCGCTTTCCGCAGCTTCCCTTCGACGAGTCGATGGGCAAGTACGGCAACGACAAGCCGGACCTTCGCTTCGGCCTCCCGCACACCGAGCTCACCGACGTCGTCGTCGAGCACGGCGGCGGCGGCGTGCCGTTCTGGAAGCCCATCGCCGACAAGTTCACGAGCGGCGAGTACCGGCGCGATCTGCCGACCGAGATCGTCAAGGCCCTGCGCATCCCGGCCGACCTCGCGGGCAAGCTCTCGCGCACCGAGGTCGACAAGCTCGAGGAGTTCGTGAAGGGCATGGGCGCCAAGGGCCTCGCGCGCGCGAAGGTCGACGGCGGGGGCAACTGGCTGCAGTCGCCGCTCGCGAAGACGGTGACCCCGGAGCTGCGAGCGGCCATCAACGCGCGCGTCGGCGCCGTCGACGGGGACCTCCTCTTCTTCCAGTTCGGCCACGAGGCGAGCGTGCAGACCGTGCTCGCGAACCTCCGCCTGCACCTCGCCAAGCGCCTCGGGCTCATCCCGGAGAGCGGGCACGGCGGCCAGTGGAACTTCCTCTGGGTCGTGAACCCACCGCTGTTCGAGTACGATGAGGACACGAAGGGCTGGGTCGCCGCGCACCACGCGTTCACGCGCCCGCACGACGACTGCGTCGCGCTCCTCGACACCGACCCGGGCAAGGTCCTGTGCTGGCGTTACGACCTCGTTCTCAACGGCTTCGAGCTCGGCGGCGGGAGCATTCGCCTCCACGATCCGGAGGTGCAGGCCAAGGTGTTCCGGGCGCTCGGCATCTCGGACGAGGAGGCGAAGAGCAAGTTCGGCTTCCTGCTCGAGGCGCTGCGCCTCGGGGCCCCGCCGCACGGGGGGATCGCCGTCGGCATGGACCGGCTGGCGATGCTGCTCTCGGGGGCCGAGAGCCTGCGCGACGTCATCCCGTTCCCGAAGACGCAGAAGGGCACGGACTTGATGACGGAGGCTCCGAACGCGGTCTCCGCGGAGCAGCTCATGGAGCTTCACGTGCGCGTCGTGGAGTCCTGAGATGAGGTGGGCCCTCGTCGTCCCCGCGGTGCTCGCGGTCGCGTCGTGCGACGAGGCCGACGTGCACATCCTGACGGCGCAGCTCTACGATCCGAGCGCCGCGTGCGTGGGGGCGTCCGACGGCGTCGACGTCGTGAACGGACCGGCGACGGGCGACAGCTGCAGCCCGACGTGCCTCACGATCGCGGAAGGGGACGCGAACGCCGTCTACGTGACGACCGTGTGCCCGCCCTTTCCGGGGGACTACTCGGTCGAAGGGGAGGACGCGGGGGCGGAGGCGGGGGATCCCTGCCCGGGAGCCTTCGCGGCGTACGCGGCCTTCGAGGACAGCGGCGTCACCTGCCCGGTGACCGAGGGCGACGGGGGCGTAGAAGGGGGCGAGGAGGGCGGCGACGACGGCGGGGCCATGGTCGGCGAGGCCGGGCCCGACGGCGGCGATGCGGAGACGGAAGCGGGCGACTGAGCCACTCCGCCGCGAGACGTCACCGACCGAGGCGTCCCCCGTTCGATGACGTTCGCGGCTTCGTGGGTCCTACTCGTCAGGCGGGCTTCGCGGCAGGCGGCGTCGTCGCGGGGGTCGCCGGCGCGGCCCCCGTGATTTTCGCTTTCTGCCGCTTGCCGCCCGTGCCCCTCGCCGCGCGGGTCGCCTTGGCCTTGAGGGCCGCGGCAGCCTTGGTCGCTGCGGAGGGCACTTGCCGCGCGACGACCGTGATCCCGAAATCGGCCAGGACGTCCGGCTGCCCCTCGAAGAGGTTCAGCAGGAACGCCCTGAGCGCCCGGAATACGGGCTCCCCCGCAGCCACCGCCGCTTTTTCGGCGGCGACGGCTTTGTGGAAGGCGCCCTCGGCGAGCAGCGTCGCGCCGGCCGTGTCGATCTCGTCCTGGAAGAACGTGATCAGCGCGGCCGTCGTGAACGGCTGCCCGTTGAGGGTGATCGTGGGGGTCGTCGAAAGACGCTTCTGGATCCCCGCGATCATCGTGCGGTTGCGGTCACTACGGTCGGGTTTGGCGATCTTGGACATCGCTTTCTCCTTCGGTGGTGGTCGGAGGGCACGTTCCCATCGGGGCCCCATTGCTCCGATCTCGGTGCTCTCATAAGACAGTCCCGGCCCAAGTCGCGATTCGCCGTGTCCAGACCACAAATCGACATCGGGTCGTGTCGATTGTTCGCAAGTGCGCGAAACCCCGTGTCGTGCGAAGGGCGGACAACGCGTGGCGAAGGTCGCCCAGGGCTTGGCTACGTTCTCCCCGGGCATGGCTCGCGTCGGACGGCGCGGGGAGACCTTCGCCAAGCGCAGGGAGAGCTTCGGACGACGCAGGGAGACCTTCGCCCCGCGCAGGGACGGCTTCGGACGACGCCTGGCTCGCTTCGGACGACGCGGGGAGACCTTCGCCCTGCCCTGGACGACCTTCGCCACGCGCTGGGCCGCCTTCGTCTACCGCTCGAGGAGCGCCCTCAAGGCCGCCAGCGGGTCGAACCCGAGCAGGGCGCCCACGTCCTTGCCCGTCACCTTCGCGACGCGCGCCCGGGCCGCGTCGACCATGGGCCCGAGGCCCGCGAGCGGCGCGATGCGCTCGGTGAGCACGCGGAGCCCGCGGAGGGCGTAGCGCGCGCCGTCGACGCCGAGGCCCACGCCGACCGCGACGGGCATCGGGGCGAGGACGACGTCGCGCACGGCGACCGCGCGCATCCACGCGCCGGGGTGCGGATCGGTCTGCAGCGCGCGGAAGCGCGTCACGTCGGCGAAGCACCCGAAGGAGAGCGGCGCGTAGCGATCCTCCACAGCGCGCGCGAGGTGGCGGTAGTCGCGGCGCCAGTCGCCCGAGAGGAGGCCGAGCGCCGGGCGCAGCTCGTCGGGGCCCGCGATGACGTCGAACGCGCCCTCGCGCCGGCGCGCGACGAAGGAGACCCAGAGGCCCTCGTGGTCGAAGAGGCCGAGGGCGATGGCGCGGCCGTCGGGGCAGAGGGCGTCGAGCGTGCGGCGGACGACGTGCGGCGTCGGCACGGGAAGGCCGCGGAGGCGCTGGGGCCACGACGCGATGGCGCCCTCGTCGATGAGCTCGCGCACGATGGTGACGAGCTGCAGGGCCTGCGCGGTGAAGTCGTCGCCGCGACGCGCGCGCGCCCCGAACCGCTCCATCACCTCGTCGAGCGCGCCGAGCCGCATCCCGAGGGCCCAGCTCGCGTGGTGCGCCTTCGCCACCCCGACGAGCGCCGACGGCTGCCCCGTCCGCAGCGCCAGCGCGCGCGCGTCCGGCGGCCCCGACGGGGGCGGCGCGGCGGCGGGATCGAGCCGGCCGCGCCTCGTGTGGAGCAGCTTGAGGACCTCGCCGTCCTCGTGGACGACGATGACGCCGCCGCGCGGCCGGGTCGGCTCGCGGTCGGGCGTGGCGCGAGGCTGCCAGAGCCGGAGAAACCGGATCCAGTCCTGCGTCGTCCAGCCCTCGAAGCGTACGTCGGGGGTGAGCACGTCGGGCGCGAGCATAGCAGCGCGTGCGCGTGCTACGAGTCCCCCGCGGTGCGCATCGACGCCGAGCAGCTCTTCGTCCGGTACTTCTTGCCGCTCTATCCGCCCGACGCGCGGGACGGCGCCGCGCTCGCTCGCGCCCGCGCCGAGGACGCCAACCCGGGGCGCAATCCGTCGATCCTCGCGCACCTCGCGGGCGCCGCGGACCAGTTCGTCGAGAACGCGGGCGCCCTCTTCGACGAGGACCTGCGGCTCGACCGCACCGACGCGAGCGTGCACCGCCTCGGCCTCGCGCTGACGCGCGAGCGGCGCGACGCGTGGGCCGCGCGCGGCGCGGAGGGGACGGCGGACAACGTGCTCTTCAACGCGGTGGTCCACGGCGCGGCGTACGTGGGCGCGTGCGTCGTCGCGAGCCACGGGGCGGCGTGGGGGGTGCGGCGGCCGCTGTGGGAGAGCGTCGTGCGCCTGCGCTCGCGGGCCGGCGAGGGGGACCTCGCGGTGTTTCACTGGTGGCTGAAGTCGCTGGCGGACGACGCGCTCGCCGGGGCCCCGGAGGAGCGCGCGGCGGCGACGCTGGCGGACCGCTACCGGACGCACGTGGAGGTGCCGTGCGCGAAGCCGGAGGAGCTGCCGGTGCTCGTCGCGGGCGCGCGCACGCTGCCCCGCCTGAAGCAGCCTCGCTACGACCTCCTCTACAAGTACCTGCGGGCGCATCTGCCGGAGCTGCGCGATCTCGGCGCGGACTTCCCGACGCCCGAGCGGTTCGAGGCGTACGACTTTCGCTGGATGGACTTCCACGTGCTCGGCGGCGGGCGGATGCTGCTGCTCGCGGGGGCGTCGCCGCACGGGCTTCACCTCTTCTGGCTCTCCGCGGCGGGCTTCGAGAAGAGCGCGTTCTTGGAGTGCGACGCGTTCCCCGACCCGCTCGTCCGCGTCGAGGAGGACCGCCTCGTCACGATGACCAGCGAGTCCGGCAAGGCGCGCGTGCACGAGATGCTCTGGTGGGGGCCCTGACGTGCGGCGCAGCCGCCGTCCGCACCGCGAGCGTCAGCGAGCGGTGAGCCGTCCACGTGTTGCATCGCCGACTCGCCGCGACGAGCTTCGGCGCTCACCGCGCGCTCACGCTCGCGGTGCGGATGGCCGCTGGCGCGTCATCGGGTGAACACGCTACCCCGTGGGAGCGGTGATCGCGCTCTGCGAAGCCTCTCAGGGCGCTGCCCACCAGCGGACGCAGAGGTCGTCGCTGGCGTGGCGCACCGCCATGGGCGGCGCGATGGTGCGCGCGGCCGGCGGCGCGGGATCGCCCGGACGCGGGAGCAGCGCGACCGAGAGCGGCCACGGGTCGGCCTCCGGGCCGCAGAGGGTCGCCTCGGCGCGCGCGATCCACGGCTTCGGCTCGAGGGAGACGACCTGCACCTTCTCCAGCGCGAGGGGCTGACCCGCGACGAAGCCCAGACGAACGACGACGTCGCGCGCGCCCGTCGCGTCGGCCGACGGGGGCGAGAGCAGGCTGCGGACGCGGAGCGCCACCGTGTCGCCGAGCGCGAACGCGCGGCGGAGCTGCGCGTCCTTCACGTGGAGGACGACGCCCGCCATCGCCGGCCGCCCGAGGAGCGCCTGCGAGGCCGCGGTGTGGCGGATCACCGGCTCGACGGCGACGGCGTCCCCGGGCTCGTCGGGGCGCGACTCGACGGCACCCGCGGGCACCGGCGCGAGGCGCGCGTCGACGGCGATGGGCGTCCCGGGCGCGCCGAAGGCGACGAAGAGATCCAGCCCGCCCGATCGCCAGTCGCCGCGCGGCAGGTTCACCTCCTCGAGCAGGATGACGCGGTCATGCGCCGCCTCGACGCGGACGCGCGCGACGCTCGGCAGCATCGGCAGCGGGGGCGCGGGACGGACCCACACGTGCGGCGCGGGCGGCGGCAGGTGCGGCGGCGTGCGGGAAGGCGGCGGCTTCGCGTCCGCCGCGGCGGCCACGAGGAGGAGCAGGACCGCGAGGCCCACCGCGACGCGCTTCATCCGAGCGCTCCCTCGAACGCGCGGGCCAGGCGATCCACTCCCGCGTCGAGCGTCTTCGCGTCGTGGGGCTCCGCCGCCGGGACCGCGGACACCGCGCGGACATGGGCCCACGCGCGCGGGTTGCGGAACCAGTCGGCGTCGAAGCGATCGCGGAGCGCCTCGGTGAAGGGGAGCGACTCGACGAGGGCGACGAAGCGGGACGGCTCGTCGTCGCGGGCGCCGGGCCAGGCGCCGCGGAGGCGCGGATCGAGCGGGGCGCCGAAGAGGCGCTCGCCCAGCTCGCCGAAGAGGTCGCGCGGCACGGGCCCGAGGTCGCCGGCGAGGAGGAGCCGCGCCGCGTGGAGGCGCGCGTCGAGGAGGGCCGTGCGCGCGAGGACGCGGGCCTGTCGCAGCGCCGTCCGCCGCCCCAGGCCGAGGGCGCGCACCTGCCACTCCGGGTCCGGCGCGAGCCCCGCGAAGACGAAGCCCAGGCGATGCGCCGCGCGTGCCCCCGGCTCGCGCGCGAGGGCGAAGGGCATCGCCGAGGGCGCGGCCGCGAGGCGCGTCGCGAAGCCGAGGTCGTAGAGCGCCCGCATGAAGCTCGCCGCGCCGAGCGCGACGGGGACCGGCGGCGGCTCCACCTTCAGCCCCGCGAGCGCCGCCCCGAAGAGCTCCTCGCGCCAGCGCCGCGTCAGACGCGCCGGCCAGCCCTCTCCCGCCTCGCGGCCGACCGCTCCGTGGAGCACCTCCGCCGCGCCCCCGCGCGCGCCCTTCCAGATCGCGCGGGACAGGTCGTCCGTCGCGTCGAGCAGCCGCCGCGCCGCCGCGCGCAGCGTCGCCGCGGGCCCGACGTCGAGCAGGTCCCAGGGGTGCTCGCGTCCCAGACGGCGCGCGATCTCGACGCGCTTCTCGGCGCGCGCCCGCGCGATCGGCTCGAGCGCGTCGCCGGCGTCGCCCGCCGCCGCGAGCCACAGCGCTGCCTCCGCCGCGCTCCTCGCCGTCACGACGCCGCGCCACGCTTGCCGCCAGCTGACGAGACGCGGGGGCTCGACATGGAACGGGATGCGCGCGTCGGCCGCGGCGCGGGCCCAGGCCACGTCGTCCTCGCCGACGAGGCGCGCGATCGTCAGCGCGCCGACCCACGGAAGCAGCGCATCGCGGAGAGACAGCTCGGCCGCCGGGGGCGACAGCGCGCGGAGCGCGTCCCACGTCGACTTGCCGGCGACGCGGCGCACGGGGTCGAGCGGCTCGTCGTCGGCGTGCGCCTCGGGGTCGCGCGCGACCGCGGACCGCCACCGCGCGAGCGCCGCCCATCCGCGCGCGACGTCGCGGTCGAGGGAAAGCAGGTCGTCGACGCGGGCGTCGGACACGCGGAGCGCTCAGCCGTGGATCGTGGCGCGCGAGGCGCCACCGGTGCGGGACGGGTCGGCGAGGGCGCGCACGATGTCGCCCTCGAGGGACGCGAGGCGCTCGAGCCGCGCCTGCACGGCGTCGCGCTCGCCGCCGGCCGCGCGCGTCGCGAGCTCGACGAAGGTGCGGTAGTGGCGAGCCTCGGCCGCGAGCAGCTCGTTCCACAGCGCGTGCAGCGACGCGTGCTCGGGCCTCGCCGCCGTCGCCTCGGCCAGCAGCTTGAAACGCTCGCACGAACGCGCCTCGACGAGCGCGCCCACGAGGAGGCGATCGACGAGCGGCGCCGCGTCGCCCGCCCCGCGCGGCAGCTCGTTGGCGGCGCGCCGCAGCTCGGCGGCGTACGCGTCGACGGGCGGAGGCCCGAGCGGGACGCCGCGCTCGACGAGCACGGCGAGGACGCGCTGGAAGTGCTCGATCTCCTCGCGCGCCAGATCGGTCAGCGCGCGCACGAGCTCTGCGTCGGCCAGGTGCCGCGTCGCGAGCGACAGCGCGTTCGACGCCGCCTTCATCTCGCAGTGCGCGTGGTCGGCCAGGACGGCGTCGACCTCGCCCAGGGCCTCCACCGCCCACGCCGCGTCGGTCGGCACCTTCAAGCACAGCATCGCGGCTCTTCTAGCACGCGACGGCCGCGGTCACGCCGGGCCCCGCCGCCGCCGGAGACCGAGCTTGCCCCCCAGCGCCGCGAAGGGCACCGCCACCACCACCGTCGCCAGCGCGCCCCACGCCGCCCCCGGCGCCCCGAACGCCAGCGCCGACGCGATGATGGCCGCCGCGAGCCCTGCCAGCGCCGCCTCGCGCACGCCGACGCCCGCCGCGCCCCACCGCCCGACGAGGAACCCGCCCGCCAGCGCCGCGAGCGCCAACCCCGCGGCCAGCACGACGACCGCGGCGATCGGCGCGCCCCCCGAGGCGTTCAAGCGCGACGCGACCCACGCCGCCAGGAACGCGAGCGGCAGCCACACGACGAAGATGGCCAGCGCCCCGAACCCGATCCACTGCCACGGCGGGCGCGCGGTGGACTCGCCGTCGCCGTCGTCCGACGACACCTCGAGCACGGGCAAGCGTCGCTTGGTCGCCACGGCCCGGGCAGCCTAGCGCAGCCTGTGGTACCCCGCCGGCATGCTGCGGCCCATCGATCCCGTCGCCGCGCGGAGCGTCGTCCGCCTCCGCGTGCGCTTCTACGAGACGGACCTCATGGGCATCGTCCACCACGGCAGCTACGTCGGGTACCTCGAGGTCGCGCGCGTCGAATGGCTGCGCCGGCGCGGCGTCTCGTACGTGTCGTGGGCTCAGCGGGGGCTGCACCTGGCGGTGGTCGACATCGCGCTGAGGTACCGGGCCCCCTCGCGCTTCGACGACGAGATCGACGTGGAGGTCGCGCTCGGCGAGTGGCGCGCCGCGAGCATCCGGTTCGACTACCGGCTGCTCCGCGTGGGCGACGGCGTGCTCCTCGCCGAGGGCTCGACGCGCCTCGCGTGCGTCGACGACAAGGGCACGTTGAAGCGCGTGCACGACGAGATGGCCGACGTGCTCGGGCGCGGCGAGGACGTGCTCGGGCGCGGCGAAGACGGGTAGGCGAAGGCGGTCGGCGAAGCAGGGTCGCCGCGGGCTGCGTGCTACTTTGGGCCAGTGGCGGCGAGCGACCCGATCGACCCGTTCGGCCTCGTGGGATCGGTCGTCGACCGGCAGTTCCGCGTGGACCAGGTCGTCGGCGAGGGCGGCTTCGGCGTCGTCTACAAGGGCTGGCACCTGTCGCTCGACCAGCCCGTCGCGCTCAAGGCCCTGAAGCTCGACGCGCGCGACCCGGGGCTGCAGGGCGCGCTCCTCGCGAAGTTCCGCGAGGAGGCGAAGATCACGTACGTCCTCTCGCAGGCGACGCTGAACATCGTGCGCATCATCGACTTCGGCGCGACGACCGCGCCGACCGGGGCGTGGGTGCCCTTCGCCGTGCAGGAGTGGCTCGAGGGCGAGACGCTCGCCCGGGAGCTGCGGCGGCGGCGCGGGCAAGGGCTGCGCGGGCGAACGCTGGGCGACGCGATGCGCATCCTCGAGCCGGCGGCGCGCGCCCTCGGCATCGCGCACCAGCGACGCGTCGTGCACCGCGACGTGAAGCCGGGGAACTTCTTCCTGCTGGCGCCGCCCATCGACGCGCAGGGGCTGATCCTCAAGGTGCTCGACTTCGGCATCGCCAAGGTGCTGCGCGAAGGGGTGCCCCACAGCGGGACGACGTCGGCGGGGATGGTGTCCTTCACGCCGAAGTACGCCGCGCCCGAGCAGCTCGAGTCGAGGTACGGGCCGGCGGGGCCGTGGACGGACGTCTACAGCCTGGCGCTCGTGATGACGGAGCTGCTCGGCGACTGCCCGGCCCTCGAGGGGGACGACCTCCCCTCGATCATGGCTCAGGTCATCGATCCTCACCGGCGGCCGACGCCCCGGACCCGCGGCATCCCCGTGCCCGACGCGCTCGAGGCCGTGCTCGCGAGGGCCCTCGCGGTCGACCCGCGCGCGCGGCCGGCCGACGCGAACGAGCTCTGGGCCGCGTTGAGCCTCGCCGTGTCGTCCGCCGCGCAAGCCCTGCCGACGCCGCCCCCGGCCTCGACGATGGCCCTTTCCCTGCCCTACCCGTCCGGTCCCTACGCCCCGCCCTTCGCCGCCGCCGCGTCCCCGGGGGCCCCGCGCGCGGCGAGCCTCCTGGCGGCCGTGGTCGGGGTGGGGCTCGGCCTGCTGGTGCTTCTCGCGCTGGCGACGTGGATCGTCACGCGCCGCTGACGGTATGCTCTGACCGGCATGCAGCTCCCCTGGCCCGCGCGCGCGTCCCTGCTCGGGGCGATCCTGTGCGTCGTCGCCGGGTGCCACGGCGGCGGCTCGTCGCGCCTCCAGGGGAAGTGGCGCGGGGTGCGCGCCGAGGGGGTGCCGGGCGACACGGTGGCCGCGGCGAACGCGTTCGCGAGCGGGACGGAGATCGACGTGAAGGGCGACGCCATCACGATCACCACGCCGAAGGACAAGCAGTCCGGCCGCTACAAGGTCGTGAAGCAGGACAAGTCGACGCTGACGATCACGACCGACAAGGACGGGACCGACGATCCGCAGACGTTCACGTTCGTCGACGACAAGACGGTCCGCTGGGCGGTCCTCGACGGCAAGTCGATCGTCTTCGCGAAGCAGTGAACGCATGCGTGAGGGCAAGCCCAGCTTCACGGCGGCGGCGGTGGCCGCGGCGCGCGGCGTCGCACGGGTCGACCCGCTGGCGACGGCGCTGGTGGGAGGGCCGCTGTCGTTCGTGATGCGCGCCGGCCGGCTCGGGCGCGTCCCGGCGGCGGCGGTCAACCTGGCGACGCTCGGGCTCGTGGACCACATCGAGATGAGGACCCTCGCGATCGACGCGGCGCTTCGCGACGCGGTAGAGGCCGGGGTGCGCCAGCTGGTGGTGCTCGGGGCGGGGCTCGACGCGCGCGCGTGGCGGATGTCCGAGCTCGCGGAGGCCCGCGTCTACGAGGTCGACCACCCGTCGACGCAGGCCTACAAGCGCGCCCGCGTGGGCACGCGGCCGCCCGCGGCGAAGGACGTGCGCTTCGTGGCGGTCGACTTCGCGAAGGACTCGCTCGAGGGCGCGATGGAGCGCGCGGGGCACGACGCGACGGCGCCGACCTTCTGGCTCTGGGAAGGCGTGACCCCGTACCTGCCGCTGGAGGCCGTGCGGGCGACGCTCCGCGCGGTGGCGTCGCGATCGGCGAAGGGGAGCCGCATCGCCGTGACGTACGGCACGCCGCAGGCGTCGTCGCTGGGGGCGACGGCGGTCCGCGCGGCGCTCGTCGTGTTCCGCGCCATGGGCGAGGCGCTCGTGGGGCTGCTGTCGCCCGAGGCGATGCACCGCGAGCTCGGCGACGTCGGGTACCGCGTCCTCGAGGACCTGTCGGCGGCCGACTGGGGCGCGCGCCACGGAGGCAGCCGGCGGCGCTTCCTCGTCGTCGACGAGCGCCTCGCCGTCGCCGTCAGCGACGGACCGCTTCGCGCGTCACGCGCAGCGTGATCGGGCGGTCGCCGCGCTTGACCGCGACCAGCACGTCGTCGGCCACGGGGCCGCTCAGCTTCGCCCGGGCCTCCTCCATCGTGTGCACGGCCGCGCCGTCCACCGCGGTCACGACGTCGCCCGGCGCGAGGCCCGCGCGCTCCGCCTCGCTGCCCGGCACGACCGAGACGACGACCACCTCCACGGGCTCGTCGGTCTCGCCCAGCGTCGCCGCGACGCTCCCGCTCGCCGCGGGTCCGTGCGACGCCGGGTCGTCCTCGCCGGAGTCGCGCGTCAGGGTGATGCGCACGTTGACGGTCGTCCGGTCGGACACGACCTTCACGCCCTCGGCGCGCGCGCGCCCCACGTCGGGCGCGTAGGCCTCGAGCGTCAGCGTCCCCTCGGGGAGCTCCTTCAGCGAGAAGCGCCCCTTCGAGTCGGTGAGCGCGATGCCCTCGGGGTTCGCGCCGACGACGAGCCACGTCGGCACGTGGTCCTTCGCCACGCGCGCCCCCGCGACCGGCTGCCCTTGCTCGTCGACGACCTCCCCCTCGACGGCCCCCTCGGCGGTGAGCTCGATGCGCGGCACGGCGAAGGGACGGCGGCCCCCGCTGTCCGGGAGGGTGATGGCGTGCGAGACGGGCGCGAAGCCGGGGGCGCGAACGTCGAGCTTTGCGGGCCCGGGAGCGAGCTCGCCCAGCGCGAAGGTCCCGTCCGCGCCGGTCCGCGCGCGGCGCACGCCGAGGTCCGTGTAGAGCGTCACGCGGGCGCCCGCGATGGCGTCCCTGCCGCGCGAGGCGACGACCTCCCCGGTCGCGCTCTCGGCCGGGGACAGCTCGACCCGGAGCGCCTCGCCGGTGCCGTCGGTCGTGAGGATCTTCGGCGCGTGCCCCGGCGCGCTCACCTCGACCCGCAGCGGGATGCCGCGCGCGCGCTTGAGGGTCGCCTCGCCCCACCGGTCGGTGAACGCCGTCGTGCGCAGCGGCGCGTCCGGCGAGAGCGAGCTGACGCTCACCTGCGCCGCGTCGACCCCGCGGTCCCGGTCGTCGACCACGGTCACGGCCAGCGCCTCGCGCGGGGCGGGCAGGTGCACGGTGAGCTCCTTCTTGCCGCCCTCGGGGATGCTGACGGCCATGCGCACGTCCGGCTGCGCGTCGTCCTCGTCGACGCCCGCGGTGAGGCTCACCTCGTCGGGCAGCGACGCGAACGCGAACGTCCCGTCGCTCGCCGAGCGCGTCACGCGCTCCAGCGTCCCTCGCATCGCCGCGACGACGACCCGCGCCCCCTCGACGGGGCGGTCCCGCGCGTCGAGCACCCGGCCCTCGAGCGAGCCCCCCTCGTGCAGGACGACGTCGACGTGCGCCTCGCCCCCCGGCAAGAGCGTCACGAGGTCACTCTGCGCTTCGACGAACTGCGGATGCCGGATGATCGCGCGCACGCGGCCGGGCGAGGCGGGGCTCGCGCGGAAGGTGCCGTCGGCGCGCGTGACCCAGGGCTCCTCGACCGAGTGCTCCGCGGCCGCGAGGGGCTCGGCGCCGGCGTGCGGCACCGGCATGCCCGAGTGCGGGATGGGCGGCACGGGCCCGGGCATGACGCCGAGCTCCCCGGCCGGGACGAGCGGCGCGGGGCCGCCGAGCATCGCGTCGAAGTGCGCGGCCTGGAAGGAGGAGCGGCGCGGGTCGTCGAAGATGGGCGCGCCGGCCGGGTCGGTGCCGACGATCTCGATGCTCGCGCCGTCGACCGGGTATCCGCGCGCGTCGAGCACGCGCCCGGTGAGCACGCCCGCGCGCACGAGGGCGACGCGCGTCTCGGGCGGGGGCGGGTCCGCCACGGGGACCGCGCCTCGCGGGACGAAGCCGTCGGCGCGGACGCCGAGCGTGGCCCCGCCGGGCGCGATGGGACCGAGGTGCGCGAGCCCCTTCGCGTCGGTCGTCGCCTCGATGGGGAACGGCGAGAGCCCCTGCTCGGCGAGCGTCACCCGCGCGGCGGCGAGCGGGTCCGCGTCGTCCGCGTCGCCGTCGGTGACCCGCACGCTCACCCAGCGCCCGGGCCCGAGGTGCAGGACGACGGACTTCTCCTCGCCGCGTCCGACGAGCACTCCGAGCTCGATGGGCGACACCCGGTCGCCCGCCGTCGCCCGCAGCGCGTACATCCCCGCGGCCAGCCCGCCGATGCGCACGTCCCCCGCGCCGTCCGTCTGCGCCGAGCGCGCCGGCCACAGCATCGCGCCCGCCACGGCGACGCGCGCGTCCGCGACCCCCGCGCCGTCGGCGCCGACGACGTGCACCGCGATGGCCCCGAGCTTCCGCAGGACCACGGTGACCGCCTCGCCGTCGCGCGAGGCCCGCGCCGTCCCCTCCTCGAACCCGGGCGCGCGCGCCGTCAGCCGCCAGGGGCCCTCGCCGAGCCGACCCACGTGCGCCGTGGCCTCCCCGGACACGCGCGCCCCGACCGGCAAGGGGTCCGCCGACCCGGTCACCTCGATCTCGGCCCCCGGAACGCCGCGGCCGAGATCGTCCTTCACGGCGACGTCGAGCGTGTGCTCGGGCAAGAGGTCGATGCTCACCGCGCGCGTCCCCGCCTCGACGACGAGCCGCGTCGACCCGCGCGCTTTGTGCGGCGCGTCCGCGAGCACCCACGCCTCGGCGTGCGGCAGGCGGCCGAGGTGCGCCACGCCCTTGCCGTCGGTGTCCCGCGCGTCGGCGAGGTACGCGCGCCCGTCGACGAGGGCCAGCGCCTTCACGTGCGCGCCGGCCAGCGGCGGACCGCCCGCCCCGTCGTGCACCGTCACCTCGAGCGCGCCGTCGCGGTCCTTCACCTCCACCGGGACGGGCGGCGCGATGAGGTCGTGGACGACCGCGCGAAACGACGCCCCCGGGATCCCGCCGACTCCGAGGACGAGCAGGACGGCGACCGCGCTCGCTCGGAGAACGCGGAGGATCGCGTCGGCGTGGGTCACGGCGGAGACGAGGGTAGCCCGGCTCGCGCCGCTCCATCAGTGCAGCGTGTACCAGCGCCCCTCGTGCTCGACGATGGGGACGCCCGGGCGCATGTGCGGCGGGACGTCGACGTCCCCCTCCGGCGCGGCCTGCGCGGCGACGACCCGCTCGCGCGCCGCCTCCATCGCCGCGTCCATCTCGGCCTCCTCGCGCGCCCAGAGGGCGAGCTTCGCCTTCGCGCGTTTCCGGCGCTTGGCCCACGCGAGCAGGGTGAGGCCCGCCATGAGGGTCCACAGCGCGCCGCCGCCGGTGAGGATCGGCACGAGGCCGAAGCGGTGGCTCGCGTCCTCGCGCCACTCGTACTCGAGCTTGCGGAGGTCGGTGTCGTACGCGTCCTCCAGCGCGCGGTCGAAGGCCGTGCCGTTGCGCACGCGCTCGACGAGCGACCCGAAGCGCGCCCGGTCGTCGTCGCGCATGAGAAAGCGCACGACGTCCGCCGACTCGGCGTAGGCGACGCCCACCTCCGAGCCCTCGTCCGGGAAGGCGCGGTCGAGCCCCGCGAGCGGCAGGAGGGTGTGGCTGACGGTCGCGTCCCACAGCACGCGGAAGCGCTTGCCCCAGAACTCGCCCGACTCGTGGATGGCGAGCCCCTCGTTGAACCAGCGCGGGATGTGGTGGCCGGCCACCGCCTCTTCGAGGGCCACGTGCGTCAGCTCGTGGCGCAGCGTCTCGTTCAGGTCCGTCGCTTCCCAGGAGCCCGGCGCGAGCATGGAGATGAGGATGAGGTGAACCGAAGGGTAGGCCATGCCGACGGCGTACCCGAACGGCGGCGCCCCCTCCGGCGCCAGCTCGGCCATCTGCTCGGGGTTGCGCGCGACGCGGACGAGCACGTGCTCGAGCACCGGCTGACCCAGGTCGGCCGCGAGGCGGGCCCGGAACTCCTGAGCATCGCGCGCCATGCCCTCCACCCGGTCCCGCACGCTCGACGGAAACTCGAGCACGAGCCACCCGTCGTCGATCCGCTGGAAGTCGGCCGGCGGGGGCGGGAGCTTCATCGCCTCGGGCTGGACGACCACCGCCACGTCGTGCGGGGCGAGCGTGCCCGGGACCGGCTCCGCCTCGGCCGCCGCCGGCCGGCTCCACGCGAGCGCGAGGAGCGTCGCGACGAAGGCCAGGAGGCGGGCGAGACGGGGGGCCATGGCGAGGATCGATTAGTGCGGGACCTGCATCTGAAGATGGATCGTCGACTCGCCGTTGTCCCGGGTCGCGAAGAAGATGGCGCCGCCGGCGAACGCCGCCGCCCCGAGCGCCCCCCAGAACCACCCGGATTCATAGAAGGCTTTGCCCTTCGGCGGAGCCGTCGTGATCATCAGGGTCTCTTCGTGCGTGGTCAGCGGCGGAGCCCCCGACGGGGTCCCCGCGAGGGCGGGCTCGCCCCCGAAGGTGCGCGCGAGCGACTGAGCCGCAGACGCCCACGACACCGTGGGTCCCGCGTCGGGCGAGTAGCTCGCCGCGTCGAAGGTGCCCGTCTCCGGCAGAAAGACGCGGGCCGTCGCGCGCCCCGCGTCGACGCGGACGACGACGAGGGCTCGGACGTTCAGTCGTCGCGCGATCTCCCCGAGCAGCATCCGGGACGGCGCGTCCTCCCCCTTCACTGCGGCGAGCGAGTCGGCGAGATCGTGCAGGTCCGGCGGAGCGCTGGCGGGCGCAGGCTCGCCGCAGAGGATCCGCGCGTGGGCCTCGTCGACCATCGCGGGGCGCAGCGAGGGCGTGCCGTAGACCGCCTGGGCGAGGGGCCAGGCGGCGTCGGTGGCGCCCCCCAACGCGACGACGGCCAGTCCGTGCGGCGCCGCGACGGGCGGAGGAGCGGCGGGCGCCGCGGCGAGCGCGGGCGGCGGAGGCAGGGGGGCAGGCTGCAGCGGCTCCTGCGCGAGGGCCGCCGGCGAAACCACGAGGACGGCCAGCTGAAGCTGCAAAAGAAGAGCTACGCGCCGCATTCTCGCTTCTCCTCGATTCGATGCCGCCAGCGGCGACGCATCGCTCTAGCACAGGGTCGCCGTTCAGCGGCTGGACAGGAATTCGACCACTGGCGCAAAGACCGGGGCCGATTCTCCGACGGCGTCGAGCATGGGCGCCGTCCGCAGCGCCGTCACGCCGAGCGCCACGACGACCACCGCGATGGGAGGCCCGACCATGGCGATGGCGCGGCGCGCGACGAGCGAGGGGCGCGACGCGAAGAAGGCGGCGAGCCCGAAGGCGAGGACGTCGACCACCGTGCCCGCGGCGCCGTACGACGCCGCGTCGTGGGAAGAGGCGCCGATGAAGCGGAGGCCCACGAAGCAGAGCGCGAGCACGGCGGCGGTCCCCAGGATGAGGACGAGGCCGCGCCGCGCGAACTCGGGAGCGCCGCGCGCCAGCGTGACGATGCGGCCGCAGACGACGGCCGAGGCGGCGGCGAAGAAGAGCGCCGCGAAGGCGAAGGTGACGCCGGCGAGCGCGTGCTGGTGGGTGTGGGCGCGCAGCACGCGGCCGAGGAGCGTGAAGCCGACGAGCAGCGACGAGAGCCAGAGCCCCGCGCCGACGACGCGCAGGCCCGCCCCGGGTCCCGCGAAGGCGCGCAGCCCCTCGCGCGCGCCGCGGAGCACGACGACGGCCCCCACCATCGGCACGAGGGCCGCCGCCGAGAGGGCGAACCACACGCGCCACGCGCTCGGCGCGCCGGCAGCGACCGACGAGACGCGCAGCGTCGCCGGGACCGCCGCGGCGAGCGCCGCGATCGCGCCGAGCCCCACGGCCGTCCCGAAGCGGACGACGAACGAGCCCGCATCGGCGGCGGCCTTCTTCGGCGGCGGAGCGGACGCGGGCATGGTCGGCGCGCCGCAATGTAGCAGAGGGCACCGCCGCGTTCAGAAAGGGTCGGGCGAGAAGTAGGGAGGCAGGCCGAGCAGCGCGTCCGCCAGCGCGAGGGCGCTCGCGTCGCGCGCCGTGAGCCAGCCGAGGCGGGCCGCGCGGGACGGGGGCAGCGCGCCGAACGCGACCGCGGAGAGGGTGCGGGCGTCGAGCGTCACGTGGGCCTCTCGGCGCGACGCGACGACGGAGGCGCGCCCGGCCTTCGCGGTCACCTCGAGCGTGTCGCCGTCCACCGCCACGACCAGCGTCCCCTCCGCCGGCCAGCCGCGCGCCTCGAGCGCCCGCGCCGCGTCGAGCGCCCGCACCATCGGACCCGCCGCCACCTCGCCCAGCGTGTGCTCGATGTCGCCGTCGCCGAAGCGCGCCCGGTCCGCGTCGACGAGCGCGTGCTCGATCGGATCGTCGGCGGCGACGTCGGCGTGCACCACCGCCACCTGGTCGCGCTGCGCTCCGACGAGGGCCCAGAGCTCACGCTCGGCCGCCTCGGTCCGCGCCGCCAGCTCGCGCACCTGGAGCGTCGTCTCCGCGTGGGGCTCGTCCTGCCCCAGCGTCCACACGACGTAGCCCTCCACCCCGTCCGGCCCCTCGACGACCAGCCAGGTCCGGCGCTCGTCGGCCAGCCGCGAGTCCCAGGCCCGCGTCGTCCGCGCGAGCGTCCCGGTGCGCCGCGCCGCCGCCGCCTCGAGGCACCCGACGAGCGCCTCGCGGTCCGGCCCCCCGGCCGCCCGCGCGCGCATCGACGGTCGCCACGGGATGGACGCCGGATGAAGGCGGAGGCGCCGGTACGTGCTCGTCGCCGCGTAGCCGAGGCGCCCGTAGAAGGCCTGGCGGAACGGATAGAGCACCGTCAGCGCGTCCCCGCGCGCGAGAGAGAGCGCGTGCAGGTGCTCCACGAGCCGCGAGCCGAGCCCTCGACCGCGCGCCTCGGGCGCCACGCCCACCGTCGCGATGCCGCCGACCGCGACGCGCGCCCCGCCGAACCATGCCTCGAGCGGGAAGAGGAACGCGTGCGCCAGCACCGCGTCGCCCTCGACGAGCACGTGGAGATCGGAGAAGGCCCCGAGCGCGTTGTTCTGGAAGTTGCGCGTGCGGGCCGGGCGGCTGCGCGGGTCGGGGAAGGCGCTCGCGTGGACGTCGAGCAGACGCTCCAGGTCGTCCTCGCGGGCAGGGCGGAAGGAGGCCGGCATGGGGAGCATCTTACGACGGCTCGGGCGAGCGGCTGCCGAACTGGCCACCCCCGCGCTCCCCGTGGTACGGCCGAGGGGAACATGTCGAGCCGCTCGTCCGAAGAGAAGGACAACGCGGGGAGTCGGCTCGGCGGCGCCCGGGCCGACTTCGTCGCCTCGCTCGGCCGCAAGGTGAACGACGCGCGCGAGCTGCTCGTCGCGCTGGAGGACGACCCGTCGTCGCGGCAGGCCCGCGACGAGCTGCGGCGCCGCCTGCACGCGCTCGGGGCGGGGGCGCGCCTGCTGCGCTTCGACGCGATGACCCGGTCGCTGCAGGAGGCGCTGGGGGTGCTCGACCGAGGGGCGCAGCTCGGCTCGATGCGCGAGCAAGAGGTGGCCTTCGTCGCGCAGGTGGTCGACGACCTGCCGGCGCTGGCCTGGGGCGAGGCGCCGCCTCGCGAGCCCACGTCGGCGCCGCCCGGCGAGGCGGACGATCCGCCCGGCGTCATGCCGATCGCGGTGCTCGTCGTCGGAAGCGAGGCGCTGGCCGATGCCCTCGGCGAAGACGCGACGCTGCGTGCGCGCGCCTTCGAGAGCGAGCGGACCGAGGACGCGCAGACCGCGCTCGAGCTGGCCCGCGCCTACGCGCCGGACGTCATGCTCGTCGACGCCGACGTGCCGCAGGCCTACGAGCTGGTCGAGGCGCTGCTCGACGATCCGCTGACCGAGCCTGTGCCGATCGTCGTCGTGGGGAGCTTCCCGACCGCGGACGAGGCGGCGCGGTACGTGGCGCTGGGCGTCGCGAAGGCGCTCTCGAAGCCCGTGCCGCCGGAGGTCCTGCGCCGCACGTGCGACGATCTCCTCGACGCGCGCGAGGAGCGCACGGTCCGCGTGACGCTGGGCGAGCCGACGCTCGAGCAGCTCGCCGAGCGCCTCTCCGACGAGCTGAAGCGCGCGCTCGTCGACAGCGTCGATCGCACGGCGCGCTCGTGCCGCGTCCCGCTCGGCGAGGGGACCGAGGTGCTCGGGGCGCTGTGGGGAGCCATCGCGCGCGTGCAGGAGATCGTCTCGCAGAAGACCGGCGGCGCCGTGCGCTTCGGCGGCGACGCGCCGGAGGGGACCATCGCGCTCGCGCCCTGGCTCCACCAGGACGTGCCGGCCGCCGACCGACTCGTCGGGCGCGGACGGGGCGCGGCCGCCGACGTACGCCTGCAGGGGCGGCGCGTCGTCATCGCGGACGACGATCCGGGCGTCACCTGGTTCATCGCCGATCTGCTTCGCACCGCCGGCTGCGAGGTGCACGAGGCGCTCGACGGCCTCACGGCGCTCGAGCTCGCGTTCCGCGTCCAGCCCGAGCTCGTCGTGAGCGACATCCTCATGCCGGGGATGGACGGCTTCGCGCTCTCGCGCGCGCTGCGGCGGGACGTCGCGCTGCGGGACGTGCCCGTCATCCTGCTGTCGTGGAAGGAGGACCTGCTGCAGCGGGTGCGCGAGCTCGGCGCGAGCGCCGCCGCGTACATGAAGAAGGAGAGCGACTCCCGCTCCATCCTCGCCCGCGTGCGCGAGGTGCTCCGCCCGCGGGCCCGCATCGAGCTGCGCCTCCGCGGCGACGGCGAGGTGCGCGGCCGGCTCGACGGGCTGACGCCGCGGCTCCTCCTCGAGCTCGTCGGCGCCGTGCGCAAGGACGCGCGCGTCGGCGTGCGCGACGCGACGTACCTCTACGAGATCGAGATCCGCGACGGGACCCCGCGCAAGGCCACGCGCACCGCGAGCGACGGCGGCTACCTCAGCGGCGAGCGCGCCCTCGCCAGCCTGCTCGGCGTCGGCGCCGGCCGCTTCGTCGTGTCGCCCAGCTCCGAGCCGATCCGCGGCGAGCTGACCGGCACGCTGTTCGAGCAGCTGGCGCGGCCCGTCGCGGCGGCCCGCGGCGCGGTGATGGCCTGCACCGGCTCGCGGACGATGAACATCGAGCGCATCGGTCTCGACGAGGGCGCCCTCGAGGAGTACCTGAGCGCCACGCCCGATCCGGCCCGCACGATCATCCGGCGGCTCTCGGAGCGCGCGTCGCCGCGGCAGATGCTGCTCTCGGGCGAGGTCGAGCCGGCGCTGCTGGAGGACGTGCTGGTGGACCTGGCCTCGCGCGGGGCGATCCGCGCGGTCGAGGGCGTGGATGGGACGGACCTGCTGTCGCCCGCCGTCGAGGCGGCGCTCTCGGTGCTCCAGGGCGCGCCGCGGCCGGCGCGGCTGTCGCTGCCGCCGAACGCGCGGCCGAGCGCCCTCCCTTCGCCGACCGTCCTGCGCCCGCGCACCGAGCCGCGAAGACCCGCTCCGGAGCCGGCCCCCGCGTCACCGCTGCCCGCGGCGTACGAGTCGATCGCGCTGAGCGAGCCGCCGCCCCGCGCGCCCCCGCCGGCGGACGAGGAAGGCGTGCCCTCGTCGCTCGAGGACGCGGTGATGCGCGAGATCAGCGACCGCTCGCCGCAGCCGGGCGTCGCGCACGTGCCCGCGTCGAACCCGCCTCCCATCGTCGAGCCGAGCGCCCTCCGGAAGCGGTCGTCGAACCCGCCGGCCGTCGACGACGACTGGGACACCCTCGAGGAGCAGTCGCCGCTCGCGTCGATCCCGCCGGACGCGGTCGTGCCCGAGGCCTCTTCGGCCGAGGAGCTGCCGGTCGCGCCCCCCGCGGCTCCCCCCGTCGAGCGGGCGCCGCTCGCGCTCGCGTTCGCCGAGCCCGAAGTGCAGGACCGGACCGACGTCGAGGCGCCGTACTCGTCGCCGTTCGCCGTGGCGGAGGAGCCGCTCGCGCCGGAGCCCTCGCCGCTCCCCCCGCCGGACCCCCCGCCGCCGCGTCCCATCGAGCCGACGCTTCCGCTTCCCCGCCACGCGGCGCCCGCGGAGGACGCGCCGGTGCCGCAGCCCGCGGAAGTGCCGGCGCCTCGGCGGCGGTCCGTGTTGCCCCTCGTCGCGGCGTTCGCCGGGCTCGGGCTCGCCGTCGGGATCGTGCTCACCATGCGCAGCGCCGCGCCGCCCGAGCCGGTGCACGACACGCCGCGAGCCACGCCTTCTGCGGCGACCGTGACGACGGCGCCGTCGGCCGTGACGGCGACCGCGTCGGCCCCCGCGCCCACGGCGAGCGCGCTGGGCGACGAGCTGCCGCCGGGGGCCGAGGTGCCGGCGGGGCTCGGCCTCGTCGAGGTGAGCGCGCCGACGGGCTCGCGCGTGCGCATCGACGGCGCCATCGCGGGAGGCGGCCCGGTCGCGAGCCTGGTGGCGGCGCCGGGTTATCACGAGGTCCGCGTCGAGCAGGACGGCCACGACACCAAGCAGGTGATCGAGGTGCGCGCGGGCAAGACGACGCGCGTCAGGTCCGCGCCGGGGCCGTGAAGCGCGCCGTTCGCCGAGGTCGCGTCGCCGTGCGCACGGTGGCGGCCCTGCTGGCCGTCACGTCGGGGTGCACGTGCTCGGCGCCGTCGCAGGGGCCGGCCCCGGCTCCTGCCGTCGTCGCCGCGGACCGGGACGCGTCGACGACGCCCGGGCGCCCCGTCGTGCTCGACGTCGTCCGCGACCTCGACTCCTGCGCCCTCGGCCACCGCGGCGTGCTGCTCGACTTCGGCGATCCCTCGATGAAGGACGACCTGCACCCCGGCTCCATCGTGCGCGGCGCCGACGAGCTCGTGGAGCACGAGGGCGCCACCTGGCTGCGGGCCCGCGCGCGCACCGTCTCGGCGAGCTTCTTCTGGCCCGCCGGCGCCGGCGACTCGCCCGACGCCCCCGCGTACGTCGAGGCGCGCGTGCGCGGCGTCACGGCCCGCGGCCTCGCCGTCTCGCTCGACGGCAAGCCGCTCGCGGGCGGCAGCCTCGGCAAGGGCGAGGCGCGCGTCGTCGTCCTCCGCCCGACCACGCCGACCACGCTCTCGCCCGGGGGACACGAGCTGACGCTCCACTTCATCGGAGGCCCGCGCTCCGGCGAGGAGCCGCTCGCCGAGGTCGACTGGGTGCACGTCGGGGCCGGCGACACGGGCGACCCGTACTCGGCGCCGACCCGCAGCGACGTGGTGCTCGACGCCACCGTCGGCGGCCTCTCGAAGCGCGCGCTCTCGCTCCGCGCCCCCGGCTTCGTCCGCTGCTCGGGCTGGGTGCCGGCGGACGCCACGCTCGAGGCCTCCCTCGCCACCGTGGGCGGCGGCGACGCCGACGTCGAGGCGCGGCTCCTCCGGGATCGCCGCGCGCCCGTGGTGCTGGGCACGGCGCACGTCGCGGGGGGCGGCCTCACGTGGGCGCCGTGGACGGTGCCCGTCACGGGCCTCGAGGGGGACGGCGCGCTGGCGTCGCTCGAGCTCATCGTGAAGCGCGCCGCCAAGGGGACGCGCGTCGTCCTCGGCGAGCCGCGCGTCGTCGTGGCCAGCGCCAGCCCTTCGCCTCCGCCACCGGTCGCGCGCGGGGTGGTCGTCGTCGTGCTGGGGAGCACGTCGGCGCGGTCGCTCGCGCCGTGGGGGGGACCGCACGCGGCGGCGGAGCTGACGGCGCTCGCCGCGAAGGGGACGATCTTCGCCCGCAACCGCGCGGCCAGCTCGCTCGCCAGCGCCGACGTCGCGTCGATGCTCACGGGCCTCTCGCCGCGCGTGCACGGGCTCGACGATCCGGACGCGCGCCTCGGCCCGGGCCCGACCACCATCGAGGACGCATGCCGCCAGGGCGGCGTGTCGACCGCGATGTTCACCGCCAACCCGACCACCGGCGAGGCCTTCGGCTTCGACCGGGGCTGGGACACCTTCGTCGCGCACGACCCGCTGGAGGACACGCCCGCGACGCGCGTCTTCGACGAGGCCGCGACCTGGATCGACGCGCACAAGGCCGACCGGTTCCTCGTCGTCGTGCACGCGCGCGGCGGGCACCCGCCGTGGGACGCGACGCCGGACGAGCTGAAGGCGATGCCGCCGGAGGCGTACCTCGGCATGGTCGAGCCGCGGCGCGCGGCCGAGGCGCTCGCCAGGGCCCACAAGCACCCGGGCCGCCTCAAGGACGACGACCGCGTGCGCGCCTGGGCCCTCTACGACCTCGCCGTCGACGCCCACGACGCCGCGCTCGGCCGGCTGCTCGCGGCGATCACCGCCGCGGGGCGCGACGACGACACCGCGGTCATCGTCACCGGCGACGTCGCCGCCACCGAGGGGCCGCCGGCGCCGTTCGTCGACGTCGAGCCGCTCGAGGAGCCGCTGCTGGCGACGCCGCTCGTCATCCGGTGGCCCCACGCCGACGCGCTCGCCGCCCGGCGCGTCGAGGCCCCTTCGTCGCCCATCGACCTCGCCCGCACGGCGCTCGGCGCCCTCGGCCTCTCCCCTCCCGAGGCCTTCCAGGGAGTCGACCTCGCCACCGCCGCCCGGGGCGCGCTCGTCCCGCTCACCCGCCCGCTGCTCGCGACCCGCGGCGCGCACTTCTCGGCCCGCTGGGGCACCTTCGTCCTGCTCGGCTCGCGCGACCGCGAGGCCCGCCTCTGCGACCTCGCCCTCGATCCCACCTGCGTCGCGGACATCCGCGCGACGACGCCCCTCGCCCTCGAGCCCCTGCACCGCTGGACCCTCGACGCCCTCGCGCCGAGCACACCCGCGCCCTACCCCCGCGGCGCGGCGACGCTCGACCCGCACACGCTCGCGTCACTCGTCCGCTGGGGAAGGCCCACCGACGATCGCGAGCCGCTGGACGACCGCTGATCGGCTCGCGAGCGGTCACGTCGAGTCTGAGTTCTTCCTAGCGGAGAGACAGGGATTCGAACCCTGGGAACCCTTGCGGGTTCACATGATTTCCAATCATGCACCTTCGGCCACTCGGTCATCTCTCCGTACGCCCGGACCGCTGTCGCGGCCCTGGCCGGGCCCCCTCTTAGCACGCCCCGGGACCGCAGGATTCCCCCGACCTGTGGCCTCGCCCAACGGGCGAGCCCACGAATCGAGGGATTCGCCACCGAGGCCTCGCCCGCCGGGCGAGGCCGAGATGCGCCGAACCCCACGCGCTCCGCAAGCCTGAGCGCAGCGAGGGCTAGCGGAGAGCGTGGGATTCGAACCCACGGTACCCTCACGGGTACACCTGATTTCGAATCAGGCACCTTCGGCCACTCGGTCAGCTCTCCGCCGCGCAACCTGCCGGCAGCACGGCGGATTGTCAAGGGAGGCGTCGACGCAAGAGCCCTGGAGAGACCTGGCCCAGGCGCCGCCCGCGCGGGACTCTCAGAACGTGCCCCACACGCCTCGGTCGCATTCCACGTTCCCGACGTTGTTCGGGTCCACCGTGAAGTTGACGAGCAGGCACATCTCGTCGCCGAACGTCATCGCGGCGCCCGTGTTGTTCATGTAGTCGCACTGGATGTGGATCTTGTCCCCCGCGTTGAACAGGAACGGGGCCGTCGGACTCTGCGACGTCGCGACCACGTTGAAGTCGAACGCGTAGTCGGGTTGCCAGTCCATGTCGAAGAGCTGCGCTGGAACTCCCGTGGCCGCCGGCGTGTCGGTGATCGTGATGTGCGTGCCCCAGTTGTGCATGTGCGGGATCTCCATCCAGGACTGGTAGGCCTGGTTGATCGTGCAGTCCACCGAGTACGTGCTCGCGCCCGTGGGCACCTGGAGCTGCGTGTCGAGAACGACCGCAACGCTCGAGGTGGTGTGCGGGATCGTCGGGTCCGCGTAGTAGACGTTGATCGACGACTGCGCCTCCGCGACGTCGGTCATGCCCGCGTTCAGATAGTGGTGGTTCACGATGATCTGAGCACCGGCCGGTATCTTGACCGCCAGATTGCCCGGCAGGGAGAACACTCCCTCCCCTGCGCTGGCCTGGCTTGCCGGCATCCCGAACTGGAATTCGCCCATCTCGTCGGTGGCGCAGACGTGCGTGTCCGGCGCCACTGGGTTCATCGTGTAGAAGAAGATCACGTGGTGACCGGTCTCGGACTGGAACCCCTCGCTGCCGTTGACCCAGATGTCCTGCGGCACGATGTAGCTCGTGTCCGTGCAGTACTCGACGCTGCTGCCCGCCGGGATGTCCGTGACGGCCGGCATGATGATCTGGAAGCCCTTGCTCGGGTCCGGCGCCGGACCGGGGTTGAAGCCGGCGATGAGCGGCACGGCGTCGGTGCTGCCCGAACCGTTGCCTTTGCTTGCGCTGCTGCACGCGACCGCTGCTACCGCGAGAAGGGCAACCCCGACGAACCTTCGCATGTGAACCTCCTCAGGCGCCGTGAAGGGTGCGCTGTTTCCCGCCAGGCGTGAGTCACAAGAGCGTCCCAATCGCCGGGCTCAGAGGCAAGAGGTCGGAAAACAGCCGCATTGCCCGCCCTGGCATTGACACGTGGCGTTCTCGCCGCAGTTCGTGGTGAACGCCGCGTCCGGACCAGCGTCTTCGGGGGAGCACATCGCGGTGCAGAAGTGCTCGGTCGAATCGCCGAGGGTGGCGCACAAGGTCGGGAGCTGGCTGCCTTCGCAGTCGTGGATGTTGTTGCAGAACTTGCCGACTCCGAGCGAGTTCCCTGGGTCGCACGGCTGACCGCACGCGGAGTCGATCTTTTCGCACTCGTCGCCTCCCCCGTCGGTCTCTCCACCGCTGCCCTTGTCCGAGGAGCTGCTGCACCCGACGGCCGTCCCGGCGGCGGCGAGGGCGGAACCGGCGAGAAGCGACATGATGACGAGGGATACGCGCATGCCCGCATCTTTCGCCGACCCGCTCCGCCAGGGCAATCGCGTTCGCGTCTCATCGCGGGCCGCGCCTACCGGTCGCGCGGTACCCTGCCGCCATGTTCCCCGCGTCCTTCCTCTTCGGCACGGCGACCTCCGCGACGCAGATCGAAGGCCACTGCGCCTCCAGCGACTGGGCCGCCTTCGCCAGGGAGCCGGGGCGCATCCAGCACGGCGACACGCCCGACGTCGCGTGCGACTCGTGGCACCGCTGGCGCGAGGACGTCGCCCTGCAAAAGACCCTCGGGATGCAGGCCTACCGCCTCGGGCTCGAGTGGGCGCGCATCGAGCCGCGCCCCGGCGAGACGGACCACGCGGCCCTCGACGCGTATCGCGCGATGCTCGGGGCGCTGCGGGACGCGCGCATCGAGCCGATGGTCACGCTGCACCACTTCACGCTGCCGGGGTGGCTCGCCGCGGAGGGCGGCGTCCTCGCCGAGGGCTTCGCGGCGCGCCTCGCCTCGTTCGCGCGGGTCGCCGTCGACGCGCTGGGGGATCTCTGCCGCCTGTGGATCACCGTCAACGAGCCCAACGTGCTCGCGGCGCACGCGTACCTGCTCGGCGTATGGCCGCCCGCGAAGAAGAGCCCGCGCCTCGCGTTTCGCGCCCAGAAGCGCCTGCTCGCCGCGCACGACGCCGCGTACCGCGCCCTCAAGGACGCCCGCGGCGACGCCGTGCAGGTCGGCGTCGCGCACCACCTGCGGGACGTCGAGCCCGAGCGCCCCGCGTCCCGCCGCGATCGCGCCGCCGCTTCCCTCTTTCGCCGCGTCTTCAACGACGCCTTCGCGGCGGCCGCGTGCGACCACGGGACGCAGGACTTCTTCGGCATCAACTATTACTCGCGCGACGTCGTCCGCTTCTCGGTGCGCCACGCCGCCGAGCTCTTCGTCTCGCGCGGCGTCCCCCGCGGCGCCGAGGTCAGCGATCTCGGGTGGGAGATCTACCCCGCGGGCCTCGGCCACGTCGTGCGCACCTGGGCGAAGAGGAGCCGCCTGCCCGTCTACGTCACCGAGAACGGCATCGCCGACGCGAGCGACACGAAGCGCGGGCCCTTCCTCGTGGCGCACCTCGCCGAGCTCGAGCGCCTGCTCGCCGAGGGCGTCGACGTGCGCGGGTACTTCCACTGGTCGCTGCTCGACAACTTCGAGTGGGCCGAGGGCTACGAGCCGAGGTTCGGGCTCTGCGCGGTGGACTTCCGGACCGGCGAGCGGACGCCCCGGGAGAGCGCGAAGCTCTACGCGCGCATCGCGCGGGAGCGGAAGCTCGCGCCGCCGTAGGGCTTCGATGGCTCGCCGGTGGGCGAGCGTGGCACGCAGACCCCCGAGCATGGCCCGCAGGCCCCCCTGCGCGGCACGCAGGACCCCGAGCATGGCCCGCAGGCCCCCCTGCGCGGCACGCAGGACCCCGAGCATGGCCCGCAGGCCCCCCTGCGTGGCACGCAGACCCCCGAGCATGACCCGCAGGCCCCCCTGCGTGGCACGCAGACCCCCGAGCATGACCCGCAGGCCCCCCTGCCGGGCCTCGAGGCCCGCCGGAGGCGCACGCAGAACAAATCGACCGTCGCGCCGAAAATAGTCTGTAACAAAAACGACCCTCGTACGGCCTTCTCTTAGGGGCCGCCGATCGAGGCGCTCCTTTATCGACGTCGGACGGACAGGTTTTTCCGTCTGCGTCGATAGGCCCAAGAGAGGGGACGAATCCGACGCACGGTGCGCCGGCGGAAGCCCCGTCACGTCACGAGTCATTCGAAGGAGTCCACCATGTCCGTGTCCAAGTCCGATTTCGTCGCGCAGCTTCTCGGGTTCATCGCCGGCATCAACAAGCACTATGCGGGGGCGACGCTGCAGCTCGACTCGCAGAGTGTGGCGGCGACCTCGCTGGTCACGCTCTTCCAGACCGCGGTCGACGCGGACGCCCTGGTGGCGCCGGCCGACACGGCGCGGACGGCGGCCATCGAGAAGGCGACAGTCGCCCTCCAGGCGGCGAGACCCATGGCCAAGGCCTTCAAGTCCATGGTGCTCACCGCGTCCGGAAAGGACACGGCGACGCTGGCGGACTTCAAGCTGACGCCGCCCAAGACGCCCGTCGTCTCCCCCGAGGCGCGGGTCGCGGCGGCGAAGAAGTCCGCCGCGACGCGGAAGGCGCTGGGAACCATGGGGGCCCAGCAAAAGAAGGCCGCGAAGAAGGCGCTCGCGGCCCAGGCGACGCCGCCCGCGGACGCACCCGCGCCCGCCGCGGCGACGCCCGCGGTCCCGGCGCCCCCGAAGGCCTGAGCCGGCCCGACGCTCCCCCCGCCCTGCCACGCGGGGCGGGGGGCCTCAGTCGTCGCAGCTCGGAAGCGAGATCAGCCCCTCCGGCACGCCGTTCTGCATGAGAAAGCTCACCTGCTCCTCGCGCCGCGACCAGTAGCACTGCGTGTGCGCCTGCCGGAGGTACCCGTAGCCGTAGATCGTCGAGTTCGCGTAGACGCCCGTCTCGCGCGTCAGATCGAACCGGTACCCTGCCTCGCGCCGCGCGACGACCTGCGCCGCCACCGCCGTCACCTGCGTCGCCTGGTTCAGCAAGGACGTCCCGTCGCCGCCGTTCACGTACGCGATGACCGCCCGGTAAAGGAGCGCCGCGTGCTGCGCGCGCAGGCGCACGATCTCGAGGCCGTCCCACAGCTCGTTGCACCAGGGCGCGATCGTCGCGTCGGCCCCGCGGCACCGCGCCGCGACGGTGTCCTCCAGCGGCTGCGACGCCGCCGCGAACGCCTCGAGCTGCGTGACGACGTCCGTCTCGAAGGTCGCGAGGTCGCCCGCGCTCATCGTGAGAAGCTCCTCGAACTCGACGCGCTTCGGGTGCGTCTCGAGCCCCGCGAGGTACCCCTCGTCGACCGTCGTGTCCTCCCCCTGGATGTACGGGAGGAGCCGCAGGTCGAAGAGGTACGTCGTCTGCAGCGCGATGTCGGTCGAGAGGGCGCTCGCGATGTCGGCCGCGCAGCTCCCGTACGCCTCGGCGTAGTGCCCGACGAAGGCCTCGAGCGGATCGCTCGGCGACCAGAGCATCTTCGCGACGAGGTAATCCGTCATCCAGTAGTTCCACTCGTGGCCGGACGAGAACGTCACGTGCCCCTCGAGCGGGGGGAGGTTCGCCGACGTGAGGTCCGAGCTCAGCGTGTGGATGTCGAGCCACCGCGCATAGAGAAACTCGGGCAAGAAGGCCGGCACGTCGATGTCGGCGCTGATCCAGTACGCCGACTCGGGGAAGTAGCTCACCGCGCGCGTCGGGATCTCCTTCAGGATGTAGTCGTGCTGAAAGTGGAAGTTCGGCTCCGCGTACGTGCCCCAGTCCCGGTAGAGATCGAAGACCGAGAGCGTGTGCACGTCCTGCCCGAGGCGTAGATCGCAGTACTGGGGCAGCTGGTAGTAGTAGACGGTGCCGCCGCGGAACGGCACGTAGAGGTCCTGGTAGTTGCCGACGTGGTTCTGCACGAACACCTCGATCGAGGGGTTCTTCGAGAGCAGGTAGCTCGTGGCGAAGTCGAGCCACGTGACGACGGACTCCGCGTTGGTGCTCGTGAACTCGCCCATCGCGATCTCGATGACGTCCCACGGCAGCGTGAGGAGCTGGTCGAGCCCCGCGGTCATCTCGGCCTGCCAGCTCGAGGCGTCGCTCACGAGGACGAAGTTGTTCTGGAGCGCCGACCCGCCCCACATCTGGGGAATGGCCCCGATCTGGACGCCGCGGGAGTGCGCGTAGTCGAGGATGCTCTTCGCGTACGGCTGCCAGGTGGTCCAGTCGACCGTCGCGAGGAGGGGCCACTGCATGTAGTTCTGGCCGGTCTTCACGAGCCAGTCGACGAAGAGCTTCGCGTCGGCGAGGTTCGCGTCGCTCGGGTCCATGAAGACGGGCTGGTACTCGATGGGGTGCAGCGTGTGGGGCTGCAGGCCGCGGCGGCGCGCGAGGGGCGTGCGCCACACGTCGAGCGCGCTGGGGACGCGCGGGGCGCCGAGCGAGGGGACGAGCTCCTGCTTCGGGTGGAAGAAGCGCGCGCCGAGCTCCTCGAGGAGGGCGTACGCGCCGGCGGCGAGATCGGCGGCGTCGAGGGCGTAGACGAGGAGCGTCGTCGTCCCGGCCGAGTCGACGCGCTTCAAGAGGTATCCGCTGGAGATGGTCGTGCCCGCGAGGGCGGCCGCCGCGGGGCTGCTGGAGATCCAGAGCGAGAGCGGCTTCGTGCCGTCGGGCGCGTGCGACGCGACCGGGACGGCGCCGCCCCACATGGTGCCGAGGTAGCCGCCGAGGTCCGCGCGCACGGGATCGAGCGAGGGATCGGTGGCGTCGAGGTAGACGCCGACGTCGGCGAGGGCGAACGCCTGGACGCTGGCCGACGTGACGGTCGAGTCGCACGGAACGACGGGGAGCGGCGCGGGCGCGCCCGAGGTGCTGCACGCCGCCGCGACGACGCACGCGAGCAGCGCTGGGGAGGCGAACCGAGCGTTCACGAGGGACCTCGCCCTCAGCTTACCGGCTCCCCCCGAAGCCCGGAGCCCGAAGCAGGAAGCCCGCCTCTAGAAGCGCGCGGCCGCCGGCGACAGCGTGACGGGCGGCAGGCCGATCTGCGCCTGCGTCGAGCCGGAGGAAACGAAGCGGTTGCCGTTGAGATCCTGGATGTCGATGGTGATCTCGATGGCGACGTTGGCCGTCTCGTAGGTCCGCAGGCCGAGGTCGAAGCCCGTGAGCCCGGCGATGACCGGCGGGATCCACGGCGTGTAGATCGGGTCGTCGCCGTTCGAGCGGTTCTGCGGGTTCATGATGTTGTTGGCGATGCCCGTCGCGTCGAAGTCGTTCTGCGCCATGCTCGACGCGTTGGGATCGTCGGGCGCCGCGCTCCCGTCGTCGCCGGCGTCGGCGCTGTCGGCCGCCATGGCCTGCGGGCTCGCGAGGAGGTTCTCGACCGAGGCGAGCTTGATGGCGATCTCGTGCATGTCGTCGGTCGTGATGGTTCCGTCGACGCGCGACAGGGCGGGGACGAGGAAGGGAATGTCGTAGCCGTAGTTCGGCACGGTCTCCTCGTCGCTGACCACGCTGACCCCGGGGTTCCACCGGACGAACTCGTTCCACGGGTCGATGAGCATCCAGACCGTGTGGTCCTGCGAGTCGATGTTCGAGATGGTGTAGTGAACCTCGAGGCTCTCGTCGTTGACGTTCAGGTAGGGCGCGTGCGGATACGGGGTGCCCGCGGGCGTCGGCCCGAGCGCGCTGAGGTCGGACGCTGTAGGCGCGCGCACCGGCAGCGGTACGGGGACCTGCGCCTCGTAGAGCGTGAGCTCCTCGTCGCTGTAATAGGCGGCCATGGTCGACGTCATCCCGAGGTCGACCGGCGCTGTGGTCTGGTTGTTCGAGCTCTGGGAGCAGGCGGCCACCGCGACGACGGCGACCACGAAGGGGACGAAGCGGGGGCGCGACCCCACGCGGGTGGGGGGCTGTTGCCCGGCGGCGGCAGGGGAATTCCGCAGCATGGTTGGCTCGAAGACCTCCATCGGCCTGCAGGTGCGACCGACGTGCCAAGCATACCCTCCACGGCGGGTCGGCTAGTCCCCGATCTCCGCGAGGATGCGATAGAGCCCCTGCCGGCTGATGCCCAGGGCGTGGGCGGCGCGGAGCTTGTTCCCGTCGGCGGCGGCGATGGCCCGGCCGACGATCTCGCGAAGCTCGGCGCGGTGGCGGGCCCGGAGGGCGGCGACGCTGGTCTCGTCCAATGTGTGCTCGGGTCGGGCAGCGCCGCGGGCGCCGCTCGAGCGGATGGCCTCGCGCACCTCGTCGCCCGAGACCATGTTCCCCTCGACGAGCGACGCCGCGACGCGAAGCACGTTGCCGAGCTCACGCACGTTGCCGGGCCACGCGTGCTCGCTGAGCGCCGTCAGCGCGGGGACGTCGAGCCGCTTGTTCTTCGTCCCGGCTTCGCGAGCGAGGACGGCGCGCGCGATGACCGGGATGTCCTCGGGCCGCTCGCGGAGGCTCGGGACGCGCGCGGTGATGGTGGCGAGGCGGTAGTAGAGGTCCTCGCGGAAGGCGCCGGAGGAGACCATCGAGGCGAGGTCGCGGTGCGTGGCGGCGAGGACGCGCACGTCGATCTTGCGGGCCTTGTTGCCGCCGACGGGGCGCACCTCGCGCTCTTCGAGGACGCGCAGCAGCTTGGCCTGCATCGCGCGGCTCATCTCGCCGACCTCGTCGAGGAAGAGCGCGCCTCCCTGCGCCTCGACGAAGAGGCCGTTGCGCGAGCGCTCGGCGCCGGTGAAGGCGCCGCGCTCGTGGCCGAAGAGCTCCGCCTCGAGGAGCGGTTCGGGGATGGCGGCGCAGTTGATGGCGACGAAGGGGCCGCTCTGGCGCGTGGAGAGGCGGTGCGCGAGGCGGGCGAAGAGCTCCTTCCCGCTGCCGGTCTCGCCGGTGATGATGAGGCTCGTGTCGCTGCGGGCGGCGCGGGCGAGCGTGACGATGGCGCGCACGAGCGGCGGCGAGGCGCCGACGAGGCCCACCTCGTCCTTCGCGCGGACGACCTCGGGGGCGAGCGCCGTGTCGACCTCGACGCGGCGGGCCTGGCGGGCGGCGCTGGCGCGCGTCTCGACGGCGCGGAGGGTGCGCTTGAGGACGGGGCGGAGGTCCTCCGGGGTGCGCTCGAGGAGGCGCTCGCGGATGACGCCGAGGGCGGTGCGCGCCATGAGGCCGATGGGGTCGGGCTCCGTGGAGAGGGCGGCGATGGCCTCGTGCTCGATGCGCGCCGCGACGCCGTTGACGCCGAGGGCGAACGCGCCGAGCCAGCGAAGGAGCGCGGCCTCGGGGCGGGAGGTGGCGCGGGCGGCGAGGGCCATGGCGTGGGCGGCGAGGGCGCGGTTGGCGCCTTTGGAGGCCTGCGAGGTGATCTCGACGGCGAGACGCTCGGCTTCGTCGGCGCGGCCGCGCGCGAGGAGAGCCTGCGCCCGGAGCTGGCCCAGCGAGAGGCGCGACGCCGAGTCGACGCCGTCGAGCGCCAGCCCTTCGCTCGCCAGCCGCTCCACCACCTCCGGCCGCTCGCCCTCCGCGAGCGCCAGCAGCGCTTCGAGCGCGAGGCGCTGCGCGCGCTTCCACGGGGGGGCGTCCGGTCCGGTGGGGTGCGCGTCGAGGAGATCGCGGGCGAGGTCGAGCGCGCCGAGGTCGACGTAAACGGCGAGCCTCACGGCGAGCAGCGGCCAGGCGACGCCGAGGCCCGCCTCGCGGGCAAGCTCTTCGGCGCGCTCGCAGGTCTTCAACGCCTCGCCGTACCGTCCGGCGGCGCGATGGGTGCCGGCCGCGTCGAGGAGCACGCGGAAGGCGCGCATCGGGGGCTGGCCCTCCGCGGGGAGCGCGATCGCCTGGGAGAAGGCCTCGCGGGCGCGCTCGCCGTCCCCGAGCCGCCCCAGCAAGAGGCCGAAGTCGGCCAGCACCGAGCGCAGCGTCGGCGGATCGGCCGCGCGCAGGGCCGAGCCCCGGGCGCGCTCGGCCCAGCGGAGCCCCTCGATGTTGTCCCCCTGCGACCGCGCGATCTCCGAGAGAGCCAGCTCGGCCAGCGCCAGCTCGCGCATGGCCCCAGCCGCCTGCGCGATGCGCGCCGCCTCCTGCGCGGCCTGGAGCGCCTCGTCGCCGCGGTCCGTGTAGAGCGATGCCAGGGCCAGCAGCCTGCGCGCGCCGGCCCGCACGTTCCCCGCGACCTCGCGCGCCGCGCCCTCCCCTTCGACGATGCGCGAGGCCGCCTGATCCGCGGCGTCGACGGCCCGGCGCGCCAGGTCCCGCGCCGTGTCGTAGTCGCCCGCCTCGAAGGCCGACTCGGCGGCGTGGACGAGCGCGTCGCGGTCCTCGACGCGGGCGCGCTGGCGCAGGGCGCGGTGGGCGGGCTGCGGCACGGCCCGATTAGCCTATCATCGCCCCCGTGCCGGACCCGTCGCCCCTCCTCGCCGCCACGGGCCTTCGCGTCGACGTGGGCGGCTCGCCGGCCATCGACGGGCTGACGCTCGCGACGACGGGCGATCGCGTGCTCGTGCTGGGCGCCGCGCGCGCGCTGTTCGAAGCGGCGGCCGGGCTGCGGGAGGCGAGCCGCGGGGAGATCCGGGTCGACGGGGCGTCGCCGCGCTCGGCGGTGGCCGCGGGGAGCGTGGCCTCGGCGGCGCTCGACCCGCCGATGCCGCCGGCCTGGACCCTGCTTCAGTACGTGACGTGGAGCGCGCGCCTCGCGGGCCACCCGCGGGCGACGGCGCGCGCGATGGCGGGCGAGGCGCTCGAGCGGATGCGTCTCGGCGGCGCGGCGGGGACGAAGCTCGGCGCCGTGGCTCCGACGACGCGGCGCGGGACGGTGCTGGCGGCGGCGCTGGCGACGGGCGCGCGCACGCTGCTCGTCGAAGACCCGCTCCCGGGTCTGCCGTCCGAGGCGGCGCGTCCCTTCGCGCGCGTCGTGGCCCGCGCCGTGGGCGAGCTCCGCGTCGTCGTCTTCGCCGGGCGCATGCCGCTCGAGTCGCCGCTGGCGCTGGCGAGCGACGAGGCGCTGGTGATCGACGGGGCGCACGTGTCGGCGCAGGGCGCGCCGGCCGAGCTGGCGGCGGGCGAGCGCGCGGTCGCGGTGCGCGTGCACGGGGACGTCGCGGCGTTCGCGCGCGCGGTGGAAGCCGGGGGCGGGCGCGCGGAGGTGACGGCCGGGGCGCCGCCGCCGGTGCCGGTGCGGGTGGAGCTCGGGCCCCTGGCCGCGCGGGACCTGCTGCGCCTCGCCGCGGAGCACGAGGCGGTGGTCGTCGAGCTTTACCCGGTGTCCCGCGCCTTCGCGTAGGCCGTGTAGACTCCGGGGCGTCATGGCCCCCCGCTCCCCGGTCACGCGCGACGACGCCGAGTCCCTGCCCACGGTCGGTCCCCGGTCGCCGGTGGAGCCCGCGCGCCTCGGCGTCTACGCGGCCATCGGCGCCTCGGTGGGCGCGGTGCCGCTGCCGTGGGTCCCGGATTCGCTGGTGCGCCGGGTGCGCGGCGCGGTGGTGCACGACGTGGCGGTGCGGCACGGGCTGTCGCTGGCGCCCGAGGCGCGCGACGTGCTCTGCGAGCCGGCGGGGCCGGACGGTCCGCGGGGGCTGCTCGCGCAGACGGCGCGGTTTCTCGGGCTTCGCTTCGCGACGCGGACGCTGACGCGCGTCGGGCCGGTGCGCCTCGTCTGGCCGGTGCGCAACGCGTTCCGCACGTACGTCCTCGGGCACCTGTTCGATCGCTACCTCGAGCTCGGTCGCATCGAGCGGGCGGTGCGCATCGACGCCGACGAGGCGCGGCGCGTGCGGCAGGCGATCGACGGCGCCCTGGCGCGCGCGCTGACCATCGAGGCGCGGCAGCCGGAGGAGCCCACCGTCATCGACGACCAGCGCGACGCGATGACGGCGTTCATCGACGGCATGCTGGGACTGGCGGCAGGCGTGCCGAGCCGGCTCGTCGGGCGCCTCGACGCGGCGTTCGACGACCTGCTCGCGCATGGCCATGGTTGACCCGCGCGGTCCCCTCGCGCGCGCGCGGCGCGTGGTCGTGAAGATCGGCTCCCGGACCCTCGCGGCCGATCGCGGCGTCTTCACGCGGCTGGCGGAGTCGATCGCGGCGCGGCCCGCCGCGGCGTTCGTCGTGGTCTCGAGCGGCGCCATCGCGCTCGGGATGAAGAAGCTCGGCTACCGCGCGCGCCCGAAGGAGATGGCGCGGCTGCAGGCGGCGGCCGCGGCGGGGCAGTCGCTCCTCATGCGCGCCTACGAGGAGGCCTTCGAGGCGCGCGGCCTCGCCGTGGCCCAGGTGCTCCTCACGCACGCGGACCTCGCCGACCGCACCCGCGCCAACAACGCCCGCGCGGCCCTCGGGGCGCTCCTCGACGCGCGCGCGATCCCCATCCTCAACGAGAACGACTCGGTGGCCGTCGAGGAGATCAAGTTCGGCGACAACGACCAGCTCGCGGCGATGGTCGCGCCGCTCGTCGACGCCGACCTGGTGGTGCTGCTGAGCGACGTCGAGGGCCTGCTCGACACGGGGGGCAAGCGCATCCCGGTCGTGCGCGACGTCGCCAGGGACGCGGTGCCGCACGTGCGCGCGTCGAGCGGCGGCGTCGGCAGCGGCGGCATGGCGAGCAAGGTCGAGGCGGCGCGCCGGGCCACGCTGGCCGGGGCCAACGTCGTCGTGGCGGACGCGCGCGTGCCGGGGATCCTCGACGCGGTGCTCGCGGGCGGCGACGTGGGCACGCTGTTCGTCGGCGCGCCCGAGCGAATGAGCGCGAAGAAGTACTGGATCGCGTTCACGCTGCGCCCGCGAGGCGAGATGGTGCTCGACCGGGGCGCGGCCCAGGCGGTGCGCGCGAAGGGCAAGAGCGTGCTGTCGGTCGGCGTCCTCGGCGTGCGGGGGGACTTTCGCGCGGGGGACGCGGTGCGCGTCGTCGACGTCGAGGGCCAGGAGATCGCGCGCGGGCTGGCGCGCTGCGGGGCGGGCGATGCGGCGATGGTGGCCGGAAAGGCGCGGGCCGACCTGCCGCCGGAGCTCGCGGAGCTCGCCGTGGTGGTTCACGCCGACGAGCTGGTGGTGGGCGGGCACGGGTGAGGGGCGCCGGCGCGGCGGGCGGGGGCGATCCAAGCCTTCCCGGCCCGCGTCGGTCCCATCCCCATGTACCGCGCCTCGCACGACACGTTCGCCTCGACCATCGAGCGCCTCGAGGGGGAGCTCCGCACGATCCGCGCCCTCGGAGGGCCGCGCCGGCCGAGAGAGCAGGCCCTCTGGGCGGTCACCGTGGCGAGCGTCCTCTGCGCCGCCTTCGCCCTCGCCGGCCTCACCTCCGCGCTCGCCCGGGCCGACGACGCGGAGCGCCGCTTCGACGGCGCCCGCGTCCGCCTCGAGCGCAAGACCGGCGACCTCGCGACCTGCGAGTCACTCGCCTACCACGAGCTGCGCGGCGACCAGGACTGACGCCGCGTCGCCCGTCACCAGACGACGCAGCGCTTGTCCTGCGGGCGCACCATCGTCTGCCCTTCCTTGCACTGGAAGGCGCTCGAGAACGCGGTCAGGTTCGACAGCGGCCCGTCGACGCGCCAGTGCGGCGGCGAGTGCGGGTCGACCGAGGCCCGGAGCTGGGCCGCCTCGGGGCGCGTGTTCGCGCACCACACCTGCGCGAAGCCGACGAAGAACTGCTGCTCCGGCGTGAACCCGGAGAGCGGCGGCGTCGCCGGGTGCGCCTGCTCGGCGCGCTGGAACGCCGCGTAGGACAGCTTGAGCCCGCCGAGGTCGGCGATGTTCTCGCCCAGGGTGAGCTTGCCCTTCACGTGCGTATCGCCCACCGCGACGTAGTCGTCGAACTGCTTCTCCACGCAGCTCGCCCGGCGATCGAACTCGGCGCTCACCGACGGCGACCACCAGTCGCGCAGGTTCCCGTTCGCGTCGAACTGCCGCCCCTCGTCGTCGAACCCGTGCGTCAGCTCGTGGCCGACCACCGTGCCGATGCCGCCGAAGTTCACGGCCGGCGTGTTCGTCTTCGAGTAGAACGGCGGCTGCAGGATGCCCGCCGGGAAGACCATCTCGTTCAGCGTGGGGTCGTAGTACGCGTTCACGGTGGGCGGCGTCATGCCCCACTCGTCCTTGTCGGTGGCCTTGCCCACCTTGTCGAGCTCGCGCTTCACCTCGAAGCCGCTCGCGTTCGCGATGTTCGTGGCGAGCGACGCGCGCGAGACGGCGAGGCCGTCGTAGCTGCGCCACTTGGCCGGGTAGCCGATCTTGTTCAAGATCTTCGAGAGCTTCTCCTCGGCCTTCGTGCGCGTCGGCTCGTCCATCCACGAGAGCGACTCGAGGGTGCCCTTCATCGAGGTCTCGATGCCGTCGACCATCCGCTCGGCCATGCGCTTGCCGTCCTCGCCGAGGTAGAGCTTCACGAAGGGCTGCGCGAGCGCCTCGCCCATCATGTGGTCGACCGCCTTCACGCAGCGCTTCCACCGCGGCTGCAGCGTCTTCGCCCCCGTCAGCACCTGCTGAAAGCTGAACCACTCGTCGACGAAGCCCTGCGACAGATACGGCGACATCGACTTGGCGAGGTGCCAGCGCAGGTACGTCTTCCACTCGGGGAGCGGGATCGACTTGGTCATCGCGTCGAGCTTCTTGAAGAACTCCGGCTCCGCGACGTTGAACGCCGTGATGGCCGGGAAGCCGATCGCGCCGAGGTACCCGTCCCACGGCAGCTCGGGCGCGAGGGACTTGAGCTCGCCGAGCGTCATGTGGTGGTAGACCTTCTGCGGGTCCCGGAGCTCGACGCGCGTGAGCGACGCGCCCGCGAGGCCGCTCTCGACCTTCATCACGGTCTTCGCGTCGGCGGCGGCGTGCTTCGACTTCTCGCCGAGCAGCGCGAAGGTGGCGGCGACGTGCTTCTCGTACGCGGCGCGGATGTCCTTCGAGCGCTGGTCGTCCTTCACGTAGTAGTCGCGGTCCGGCAGCCCGAGGCCGCCCTGGCCGATGCCGGCGATCATGTGCGCCGCGTCCTTCATGTCGACCTCGCTGTCGACGTCGAACGCGGCCCCGACGCCGATCGAGTGCAGGTGCGCCAGCTCCCGAGCCAGCGTCTTCACGTCGTGCACCTCGGCGATCCGCTTGAGCTCCGGATCGAGGTCCTTGGCGCCCCGCTGATTGACGGCCGACTCGTCCATGCACGACGCCCAGAAGTCGCCGAGCTGCTGCCCGTACGCGTCGCCCTTCGTGTCCCCCGAGGCGTCGCGCTCGAGGATGGCGCGGAGGGCCTTCAGGTTGTCCTCCTGCAGGACGCTGAAGCTACGCGTCCACCGGGACTCGTCGTCGGGGATGGGCGTGGACTTCATCCAGCCGCCGCAGGCGAACTGGTAGAAGTCGTCGCAGGGCTGGACGGAGCGGTCGAGGGCCGCCTCTTCGGGCCCCTTGAGGTCCGGGTCGTAGCTGACCGGCGGGGGCGGAGGCGGGGGCGGCGGTGTCGTCGCGACCGGAGGCGGGGGCGGCACCGGAGGAGGCGCTTCCCCGCCGCAGGCGAGGACGATGGCGGAAGCGGCCGGGACGGCCAGGGCGAGGAGGAGCCGCGAGCGGAGGGAGACCATGGGCTCCGGCGTATCGCGCAAAAACGGCCGCTCGTCACGTCCCTCGTGGAGGAGACCTGCGGCGCGTCACGGGTTGGCGGGGGGACCCGTGATCTGCCCGCGCTGCGAAGGCGGGCCCGTGAGGTCGACCGGCGCCTGATTCACGGCCGAGACGACGATGGAGGCCTGGGTGATGAAGTCCGGCCCGAGCGCGAAGTCGATGGCCTGCCCGGGGATCGATTGGTGGCAGCCGGCGCACAGGTTGTTGAAGAACTGTCTCGGGAACGACTGGTGGGCGGTCTCGCCGGGCACGAACGTCATCGTTTCGCGCTGCCAGCGCGGCAGGTTGTTCTGCTGCGACTCGCTGTCGTCGGCCAGGTGGAGGACCATGGGCAGGCCGCCCGGGACGGCGAAGTGGGCGGACCCGTCCGTGAGGAGAGGCACGGTCCCGACGACGCGCCGCCGGACGTAGACGCTGCCGAAGCTGTCGCAGAAGAGGTTCCCGCTCGTGGGGCAGGCGGGCATCGTGGTGACGTCCGGGGGAAGGTCCTCGTAGACGTCGAAGCTCTTGAGGTCCGGCTCGATGAGGCGCCCCGTCGGGGTGTTCTGGAAGAGCAGGGAGGCGAGCACGGGCATGTCGAGGACGGTGACGTCCGCGTTCGTGCCGCCCGCAGTCACGGTGGTGTGGCCGTTGGGCTCGTCGAGCGCCGACACGAAGATGCCCTTCGCCGTGCGCGCGTAGACGGGGACCGCCTCGATCTCGGCGGTGCCGGGGCTGCCGAGGAGCGGCGTCTTGGCCCCCGTGACGGGATCGACGACGTAGACGTCGTAATCCCCGCCGAAGGTCGAGGGATCCCCGGCGCCGTAGCTGACGAGCACGAGACCGTCGGGGAGCGCCGCCGGGCTCGTGTACGAGCCGTCGCTCGCAGGGATGCTGAGCGAATGGAGGAAGAAGTCGCTCTCCAGCGAAGACGGCGAGCCGGGCGTGATGACGGTGGGGTCGACCGGGTAGTCGGCGGGGTTATCGCTCGTGAAGTCGACCCCGATGGAGCGGTTGAAGACGCCGAGCGACCCCGCGCCGTGCACTGCGTTCTGGTTGCTGAAGATGACGGCGAAGTCCTTGTGCGACAGCTCCGTCACGTAGGTCGCCTGCTGGTAGCCGATGCTGCCGCGCTGCGAGTAGAGAGGGTGGTAGTCGCCGCCGTCGAGGTTCTGGCGCCTCAGCGCGAGCTCGTAGAAGTTCGGCTCCCGCTTCTCGACCGTGAACACGAGGCGCCCGTCCTGCATGAAGCTCGGCAGCCGCTCCATGTTGAGCTGCCAGGTGAGCTGCCGGACCTGGTTGGCCCCGGCGCTGTTCGGGTTCGGCTCGAGGACGTAGAGGTTCGCGTTCGGCTTGGTGGGATCCTCCGGCGTACGCTGCGGGCCCGAGTAGTCGAAGGCGCTCGAGTCGAGGTTGCCGCGCGTCGAGGCGAAGACGATGCGCTCGGTCCCGTCCGGGCCGGGGGGGCTGAAGGCGGGGTCGAAGTCGTGCTCGAGCAGGCCGTTGGCGGTGCTCGGGTGGTTCGCGATGTCGGGCTGCTTCGTGCAGCCCGTGCCGTCCGCGTTCATCGTGTAGATGGCGAGCGGGTCGGTGGCGCTGCCGCGGGCGGCGAACGCGATGGTCTTCGCGTCCCACGAGACGGCGGGCCGGCGCACGTCGGCCCCGCTGGTCAGCCCACACGTGGTGAGGTCCACCGTCGTGTCGGCGCCGGCCACGAGCGCCCCGGTGACCGGCGTAGCCAGGACCTGCGCCAGATGAAGCGAGGCCCCACCGGCGAAGACGTCGAAATCCTGCGGACGGTCGGGCGCGGGCGGAATGGGCCGGCTCACGTAGGCGACCGCCGTGATGCCGCCGAGCATGCGCTCGGCGCGCTCCCGCTTGTGCCACTCGTAGACCACGCAGAACGCCGGGATGGTGTCGACCGGCGCGTTGTCGTAGTCGTAGTTGCCCGCGTCGCAGAGCGCGCCGCTCGGCAGGTTGGCGCCGAAGTCCTCGAAGAGCGGGCCGCCGCGGTGGGTGATGCCGTTGGAGCCGTTGAACACCTCGGGCCGGTAGAGGTTCTTGCGCACGAGGCGGCTCGCGGTCACGTCGTCGCTCTCGAAGGACATCTGCGCGACGGAGAAGGTGTAGTTCCGCATCGTCGCCGTGAGTGAGAAGCTCCCGGCCGAGCCGCCTCGCAGGCGGTAGTCGTGGAACATCGCCGCCGAGTGGCACTGCGACATCATGCAGCCCTTCTTGACGAGGATGGGCTGGACCTTCTGGGCGAAGAAGAGGAACGCCGGGTCGAGGCCCGTGTCCGAAGGCGGGGCGTGCGCCGTCGCCCACTGGAGGAGCGCCTGGTAGTTGGGGTCCTGCACCGACGAGAAGAGCGGGCCGCCCTCGTGGTAGCTGCCGCCCTGCGACGTCGCGAGCGGTCGCCGCACGATTTCGGACTGCTGCGGGGTGGCCGAGAGGTAGTTGCTCGCCGCGAAGTAGTTCCAGCGAATCTCCTGCGGCGTGCTCCCGCACGTGAGGTAGAGGGCGTTGACGCTCGTCCCGTGGCAGTTGCCCCCCGAGCACGACGAGGCGAGGAGCGGCTCGGCGCTCTGCTGGAACGTCGGCCAGTCCGAGCCCGTGGGGTCGTTGTTCGGGTCGAAGCCCGGCGCGCTCGGGACGGTGTCCGTGCAGGGAAGGCGCGGGATGTCGACCGGAGGGTTGCCGGTGTTGTCGGGGGTCGCGCCGTTCTCGATCCATCGGCGGAGCGTCTCGTAGCCGCTCGCCGTCGGATCGAGGATGGGGCCTCCGACGTGCTTGATGTCCGTCGTCACGGTGATCTGGGTGCCGTCCCAGAGCTGCACCTCGACGGCGTACGGGGGCACGTTCTTCACCAGCATCGACGGCTGGAGATACGGGCCGTAATCGAGCAGGAGGTCGCGCCGGTGGTTCAGGCCGTCGTAGCTCGTGAGGTCGAGATTGCCGAAGGCATTGCCGTGGGTGTCGGCGACGTGGCAGCCCGCGCCCGTGTTCGTGCGCACGCACGACAGCTGCAGGATGGGATCGATCGTCTGATCGAAGTACGTCGTCGTCTGCGGTTCCTTGGTGACGCACGCCCCCGACGCCCCGGCGCCGACGACGGCGAGCGTCACCGCTGCAACGAAGCTCGCGGCTCGCATGGCCCCATCGTACCAGGGACCGCTACAACCTCCGCAGCGCGATCGTCGCCTGGTCACGGACGAAGGCGTCCGGGTCGTTCTGCGAGAGGTTCTGCAGCACGCTCAGCACGGTCGAGTTGCCGAACGTCCCCAGGGCGTGGCAGGCCACGGCGCGGACCCGGGCGTCCGCGTCGTTCTGCGCCGCGGCGGCGACCGGGGCGACCGCGTCGCTCACGTTCAGCGCGTCGAGAACCTCCACCGCACGCCGGCGTACCTCGGGGCTCGTGTCGGTGGTGAGGGACGCGAGGCCTGCCGCGGACGAGAAGGAGTTGATCCGCCCCGCGGACGCGAGGACCGCGAGCCGCACGGTGGGATCGGAGTCGCGAAGCCCCTGGCCCAGTGCTCCGGCCCCATCGGCGTTCAGTCGCCCGAGCGCGCTCGCCGCGGCGGAGCGCACGCGCGCGTCCCCGTCGGAGACGAGCGCCGTCGCGCAGGCGGCGATGCCAGGAGCGGCGAAGAACTCACCGAGCGCGTACGCGGCGTACGAGCGCCTCACGGGGTCCGAGTCGCTCTGGAGCGTCTGGATGGTCTGCTGGTAGACCTCGCCCTGACCGAAGACGCCGAAGATCCTCCGCCGCAGCCACCACGCCGCGATCTCGCGGTTCTTGGCGTTCGCGTCGTAGAGCAGGGGCGCGACGAGCGGGATGCAGTCGAGGCACTCGACCTTCTCCCCGTGCTCCAGCGTCTCCCACACCAGCGTCGGCGCTCCGCTCGCCGCCGCGCTCTTGATGGCGTCGGGGGACGAGAGGAACTCCAGCTGGCTGGCAGGCTCACTCCCGTAGACCCCTTGCACGCCCGGGCCATTCGGCGTCACCTGGCGCAAGGCCGCCTGGCTGTGGGCGTCGGTCGCCGCGAAGGACGCGGCCACCGAGAGGAAGCAACCCATTGCGAGCTTGAGAATGCTGTTGCGGCGCATTGGCGTGTCTCCTCTTGATCCTTCAGTTCGAGACCGGGGTGACTGGGTCACCGCTGGTGAAAGGCGCGAAGCCGGTGTTCTGACGGGCCCAGTACTGTCCACCGAGGTCCATCGGGTAGACCGCGATGGTCTTGCGGTCGGTGTCGCTGAGGGTGACGCCCACGTCCTCGGGGTGCATCGGGTTCGAGCTGACCGGCCAGGCGGTCGAGCCGTCGGAGGTGCCGTTGAGCAGGCCGTGGAGGTTGATCCTCTGCGTGAGCGCCGAGGCGCGCGCGCTGCCGTTGACTCCCCACCAGGGCGTGCACCCGCCCGCCGTTCCGTCCTGCGAGGCGCCGCTGGTCAGACCGCCCTGCGTGCAGGGGGCCGCGCCCGTCACGACGATCTTCCCCGTGTCGTCGGAGCCGCTCATCATGCCCATCGAGGCCGGGTAGAAGATCGACACGTAGGAGGCCGGGTACGAGGCGACCATGCGGTCGTAGTAGACGGTGACCGGCGTGCTCGAGAGGTCGAGGCTCGGGATCTTGTACGTCGTCTCCACCCCCGTCACGGGGTCGGTGCGCGTCATGTAGTAGTACGCGGTGGTCGAGGCGTTGTGACAGCCGGCGCAGTTCGCGTCGAGGATGGGCTGGACCTTCTTGTTCCAGGGGTACTCGGTGCGGTCGGCGATCGCCTCGGTGAAGTCCTGCGCCTTGGCGCAATGCTCGCCCGTCCCGCACGCCTGCTCGGCGACCGTCGGATTCGCGCCGAGAGCCGGCACGCCCTGACCGGTCCGCGACTCGTGGCAACCGACGCAGCGGCGATCCTCGCCGGGCATGCCGTTGATCCAGAGGCGCTGATTGCGGATGGCCATGCCGTACTTGTCGATCGGCTGGAGGTGCAGCGGGATGTACGGGGGCGCCGTCACCAGCCAGCTGCCGTCCTGGAAGACCGGCGCCTCGCCGAGGACGGCGGCGCCCTCGAACATCGTAAGACCGAACATCGACACGCCCATCGCCGACTCGCTCGAGAACCCTTCGATGACGCGGACGGCGACGGCGCCCTGCTTCAGCGCGGAGCCGATGTCGAGGTTGTTGAACTGCGCGCCGCTCACGACCTCCTGGAGGTCGGTCTGCGCGATGTTGACCGACCCGAGGTGGATCGGGATGGTCGAGTCCTGCTGGTGCTGGCTGTTGCCGATGACCGGCGGCTCGGTGCGGGCGACGACGGGGACGGCGTTGAGGTCCCAGGTCGTGCGGTCGTTGTAGACGAGCTGATTCTGCCCGGTCGCCTGGTCGTAGATGTAGATGCCGAAGTCCGGCGGCGTGAGCGACTGCTCGTTCATGTCGTTCACCGGGCCCTCGGCCCACGACGTGATGATGCGCCCGTCGGGGAGGACGTTCGGCTCGCGGTAGCGGCCGACCGGCGAGGGGTCGCTGCCCGTCGGGACGTTCGGCGTCAGCACCGTGTAGTGCACGTTCTCGTCGTTCAGGCAGGCGTGGCCCACCGTCCCGCCGTTGGCGTACTGCGCCGCGTCCATGCACGTCGGGTCCGACACGTTGCGCGCGTCGATCTGCACGAGCGCGCCCGAGTGGATCGTGCGGTCACGCGCCGTCACGATGCCGATCATCACGTTCGGCGAGGTCTCCTTCACCGAGAAGAGCGCGTCGCCCGGCTTGCCCTGCCCCTGGTCGTTGCCCGCGCCGTCGAACTCGCCCGCGATGCCGACCTGCTGCGTGCCGTCGGGGTTCACGACGCGGAGCTTCACGTCGTTCGTGTCCGCGAAGTGCTCCCACTGCGAGAAGCCGATGCGCCCGTCGTAGCGGAGGAACGGCGCGACCGTGTGCGAGAGGTTCTGGCTGAAGAGGTGCCGGTCCGCGTCGCCGCCGTCCACGCTGATGGTCACCATCTGGAGGGCTTCGCGCGCGTGCTCGTACTCGTCGGCGCGCGTGCCCATCGCCGTGTACATCTGGTTGGTCGTGAAGGCGATGAGACCGCCCGGCAGATAGATCGGGCTGACGTCGTCCTGGTCGCCCGCCGTCTTCTGGTGGATCTCGAACTTGCCGTCGGCCCCCGGCGTCAGCTGCACCGTGTAGATGTGGTAGTGGTCGTTCGCGTCCTGCTTCATCGAGAAGACGGCCTGCGTCGCGTCGAACGACACGTCGGCCCCGTTGAAGTCGGCCGTCGTGAAGTCGCCCGTCAGGTTGGTCACCGTCCCGTCGGACCGCGCCGGCGAGAGCAGGTTCAGGCTGCCCCCGGGCTCGTAGCGCTGGTAGTCGAGCACCTGCCCGTTACCCCCGGCGACGTCCACCGTCACCGTCCCGTCCGGGTTCGTGACAATCGCCTGCCTCTTGATGAAGAGGAGCGACTGCACCCCGGTTCCGTTGTCGTCCGTCGTGGACTTGCTGCAGGCGCCCATGGTGGCGACAGTGCCTGCGAGCCCGAAAACCGTGAGTGCTTTGAGATGTCGTTTCATGGCTGGCGACTCCCGTGTGAGAGAGGCTAGAGCACGAGCCGCGCCAAGCACGAAGGGCGTGGAGTCTCGCGCCGTTGGCTGAACGAGGGGCCACGCGATCGGTGGCCCGGGGCCCGAGCGCTGGGGGCCTGGCCCCCCTCAGGCCGTCCCGGGCCGCGAAGGAGCGCGGTCACGACCGCAGCCGCCCACACCGACCCTAGAGCGAGCCTCGCAGCCCGACATACCCCGGCCCCACGAGCAGCCCCGTGCTGTTCGGCGACTTGGGCGACAGGCTGAGGACGAACAGCGTCGCCCCCGCCGCCAGCCCGACCCCACCCACGACGAGGCTCACGTTCGCCACGGTCTGCTGCGTGTGGCCGGCGGAGATCTCGCTCTGCTTCCCGGGAGGGCACGCGTTGTGGGGGCACGCGCTCTGGAGATCGCTGTACGTCGCGTTGTCGATGAGACCGTAGACGGTGAAGAGCGCGAGGCCCGCGACGCCGATCCCTCCGACCACGTACGAGTAGAGGCGCATCTTCGAGCCGTCCGGCGGCGGCGGCGGGGCTTCCGCCACGTGCGCCTCGTCGGGCTTGTCGGTGTCCGCGATCTCGGCCACCGGCTTCGGCTTGGGCTCGGGCTGGGCATCGAGCACCACGGTCGCCTTCTGACCCACCGTCGCGCTCACCGTCTGCCGCGCCAGCTCCTTGCCGCTTGCGTCCGTGAGGACGACGTCGACCGCGCCCGCCGGCACCTCGATCGGCCCCTTGGCCTCCTCCGGCGGCACCACACGCCCCCCGGCCTTCACGGTCGCATCCGCCGGGGCGTGGGCCACGGTCACCACGACGAACGCCAGCTTCGGCTCGAGCTCCGCGCGCTCCGTGCCCGCCGCCTCCGCGGTCTTCGCGTAGCGGTCTTCCGTCGCGGCGAGGGCCGTCGCGTCGGCCATCGTGCGCGAATACTCGGTCCACGCGTCGGCGTTGTTCCCGGAATCGCGGAGCGCCCGGGCGAGCACGAGGCGCGCGTTGGGGCTGTCGACCACCTCGAGCGACGCCCGCAGCTCGAGCTCGGCCTTCTCCCAGTGCTTCTGATCGATCGCCTGCTTGCCGGCCGTGAAGTGGGCCATCGCCTCGGCCTTCTGGCCCTGCGAGGCCGCTCCGGGCGCGACCCCTGCCGCGAGGGTCGTGGAGGAGGCGAGGAGCAGCGCGGAGAGCGCGACGCCTGCGGTGAGTCGACGCACGGAGCGAGCGGAGGATCGCATGCAGCCTCAGAGCGTGTTGGGGTCGAAGGTGGGCTTGGGACGGGGCTTGATGGGCGAGGGAGCGTGCGCCGCGGGAACGGGGCTCGGCGTGGGAAGCGCGGCGGCGGGCGTCGGCCGGACCGCGGGCGGGGCGGCGGCGGGGGCCGCGTTCTGCGGGTGCGGCGCGGTGGTCTGCGCGGGTGGGACTGCGGCCGCGGTCGCGGGGGGAGGAGGAGGCGTCGTCGGGGGCGGGCTCGGCGACGGTACGGCGGCCGAGAGGGTCGGCGGTGGGGGTGCCACGGCCGACGCGGTGAGCGCAGGCGGCGAGAGCTTCGCCGGCGTGACTTCCGGCTCCCGCCGCACCAGCCGGACCGCCGCGAGGACGAAGATGACGAGTCCCAGCGCGGCCACCCCCCCGAGGACCATGACCTTGCGGCGGCCCGCGCCAGGGGGCCGGGGTGCGGGCTCCGACGCGGGCGCTTCGAGTCCCTGAAGGGCCGCGGCCGGGGGCGACGGCGCGAAGCCCTGCGGGGCGGGCGCGAACGCTGGCGGGGCCGGCGAGAAGGCCGGCGCGGCGTGCGGGAAGGCCGGCGCAGCGGGCGGCGACGGCTTCGCGAGCGTATCGATGGCGGCGGCGAAGTGTGGCGCTCCTGTGATCGACGGCGGCGACGCTTCCTCGGCGGCCGGAGGCCCTTGAATGACGACCACCGGCGCAACCCCCACGACCGGCACGGGGGGCGGCGTGAAGCGGAGCCCTTCCGGCGGGGGTGGGGGCTGCCCGACCGCGCCCTCCGCCGCGAACGGATCGAGCACGAAGCCTCCCAGCGCGGACGACGCCGCCGGCGGGATGGAGCTCTGACGCGCCGCCTCGATGAGGAAGTCCGACCCGAGCTCCACCACCTCTTCGACCGGCGCACGAAGCCCCGGCGCGACGAGGACCGTCTCGACCGCGGAGTGCAGCTCCACGTCGAGGAACGACGACTCGGGGGGACTCGGGCGCTCCGGCGCGCGACGCGGCGGCTCGGGCGCCCGGCGGGGCGGGTCCGGCTCGCGGCGCGGTGGCTCCAGCTCTCGGCGGGGCGGGTCCGGCTCGCGGCGCGGCGGCACCGCCTCTCGGCGCGGCGGGTCCGGCTCTCGGCGCGCCGGCTCTGGCTCACGCCGCGGCGGATCGGGCGTGCGGCGCGCCGGCTCCGGCTCTCGGCGCGGTGACGCGGGCGCGGGGGTCGCCGGCTCCGGCGTCGGGCTCGCCGGCGCGGCGGTTTCGAAGGACTCGCGGCGCGTCTTCACGCGATCACCGAACGCGCTTCGCGCGAACGCCGCCGCCGTCGACGCCGGCGCGAGCTTCAGCCCGGCCGCCTTGCGGAGCTCCGCCGCCATCACGGCCGCCGTCGGCCAGCGCGCGTCGGGCGACGCGTCCAGCGCCTTCGCCGCCACCTCGACGAGCCCCTTCGCCCAGGCGGCCTTTTCCGGCACCGTCGCCGCCGGCAAGGGGCCCGAGCGCACGCGCCGCGCGTTCGCCGGCGGATCGCGCTCGACGAAGAGCGTCTTCCCGCTGAGCGCCTCCCAGAGCAGCACGCCCGCGGAGAAGACGTCGGCGCGCGCGTCGTACGGATCGCCCGACGCCACCTCCGGCGCCAGGTACCCGCGGGACGCGACTTCGGGCTCCACGTCCGGAGCGCGGCGGGACACGGCGTGGAGCACGCGCGCGATGCCGTCGAGCCCGATGACGATGGTCGCCGGCGACAGCTCGCCGTGCGCGAGCTTCATCGGCTCCTGCCGCGCGTCTCGCAGGTTGTGGAGCGCCCCGACGCCGGCGAGCGCGTCGACGACGATGCGCAGCGCGATCTCGAGCGGGAGCTTTTCGGGCCTCCAGAGCTCCTGCAGCTTCTCGCCCTCGACGAGCTCCCCGATGACGACGAGGTCCGGACCGCGAACGAGGACCTCCCGGATGCGCGCGAGGTTCGGGCTCGCCAAGGTCGCGATGCGACGGGCGTCCTGCGCGAGGTCCTCCCCGCCGGGGCCGACTTCCGCGCGCCCCACGAAGCGCTCCGCCACCGCGAGCACGGGCTTGCCGCCGCTCCCCGCGCCCGGCTGACGAAGGACGTAGAGCGGGTTCGCCCGGTGGCCCAGCTGCCGCACGAGCTCGTACGGAGCAAAGAGCCCGTCGGGGAGCGACAAGCTAGTGCCGGAAGACACGACCTTCCCAGCGTAACATCACGCCGCCCTGGAGGAGCGCGCTTTGCCGTGACCGCGCGCTCCCCTCCGGGGGCTCAGCGGCGCCTGGATTTGCCGAGGCGGAACGCCAGTGGGAGGAGGGCCGACAGACGCGCCTCGGCGCGGGCGACCTCTTTCCCGCGCGCGTTCTCCGCGATCATCACGACCTTCATGTCGTCGGCGAACTCGCTCAGGACCTGTCGGCAGATGCCGCAGGGGCTTCCCGGGCGCGGCCCGGCCGTCACCACGACGCACGCCACCGGATCGCGGTCACCCGCGCTCACCATCGCGGCGATGGCCGACCTCTCCGCGCACAGCGTGGCGCCGAACGTGGAGTTCTCCACGTTGCACCCGGCGTACACGTGCCCCACCTTGGTCAGCAGCGCCGCCCCCACGCGGTACCGGGAGTACGGCGCGTACGCCCGGGCGCGTGCCTGGGTCGCCGCGGCCACCAGCCGGGCGAGATCAGCCTTCACGACGCCGTCCCCGCGCGGGCGATCCAGCCGCTCAGCAGGGTGGTCAGCTCGCCCCGCCGCGAGCGCGCCGACGCCTCGACCTCGGCGTGGTTCAACGGGTGCGGCGAGATGCCCGCGGCCTGGTTCGTGATGCACGAGAGCGCCCCCACGCGCACCCCCATGTGCCGCAGCGCCAGCGTCTCGTGCACCGTGCTCATGCCCACGGCCTGCGCGCCCAGCATCCGCACCATCCGCACCTCTGCCGGCGTCTCGTACGACGGCCCGAGCAGTCCCGCGTAGACCCCCTCGCGGAGCGCGATGTTCGCGGCGCGCGCCACGGCGACGAGCGCCGCCCGGAGCTCCGGATCGTAGGCCGCGCTCATGTCCGGAAAACGGGGGCCGAGCGCGTCGTCGTTCGGGCCGAGGAGCGGCGTCGTGCCCGTGAGGTTCAGGTGGTCGGTCACGGCCATGAGGTCACCCGCCGCCCACGACGGCTCCAGCCCTCCGGCCGCGTTCGTCAGCAGCACGCAGCGCACGCCCATCCGCGCCATCGTCCGCACGCCCTGCACGACCTTCTCGACCGAGTGCCCCTCGTAGAGGTGCACGCGGCCTTGCATGCAGACCACAGGCACGCCCGACACCTGGCCGAAGCACAGGTTGCCCGCGTGCCCCACCACGGCCGACGCCGGCATGTGGGGCAGATCGCTGTACGGGACCTTCACCAGGCCCTCGAGCGTGTCGGCGAAGGCGCCGAGGCCGCTACCGAGCACGACCCCCACGCGCGGCTGAATGGCGACGCGCTTGCGGACGGCGAACACGCAGTCGTCGAGGCGGGCAGCGATCGACGACGGCGGAGATTGCGAGATGGGCGGCATGAGGAGCGAAGCACAGGCGCTACCACATGCGCGCCGGGGACGGTACATCGGCCGGGGTGCAGGCGGCATCTGGCGGAACCTTCGGGCGTTCCTTACGTCTGACGAAGGAGAGTCGCCCGTGGTCGCCGCCGTCTCAGCCCTCATCATCGTCGTCATCGTGACGGCCTTTCTCCCGGTCACGCTCTCGGTGTTCGCCTACGCCTTCGTCGAGGCCCGGCACCGCCGCGCCTGGGCCGTGCTCGCGCGCCCGGCCGTGCGCCTCGGGGATGGCCCCTACCGGGCCGCCGACGTCGCGCCCTCGCGGCTCCAGCGGGCGCCGCTCCTCGTCCGGGCGGCTGCGCTGGGGTGCTTTTACTGGGCCTGGTTCTGCATGCTCGCGTGGGTCCTCGTCGGGTTCTCCGCGTCGGATCGGCTGCTCTTCGGGCCGCTCGCGGTCGTCGGGGTCCTCGTCGCCGCGAGCGTCGGCCGGGCGGGTGCGCGGCTGCTTCGTCGCGACGCGCGCGCCGTCGCCTTCGGCCGCCGCGTCGCCGTCGTCAGCGCCGTCCACGCGACTCTCCTCGTCTTCCTCGGCTTCGCCGTCGGGGGCGCGGACTGGAGCGCTCCGGCGGCGGTCCTCGGCGTCGTCTCCATCGGCCAGGCCGCGCTCCTCGTCCGCGCCCTGGGCGAGCACGCGCCCCTCTTCGCCCCGCCGGGCGACGCGCTCGCCGGCCAGGGCCCCCTCCCGGCCTGGCTCGCGCGCATGCTCGCGCGTCACTCCCGGAACCGGGCCAAGGATGCCCCGGTTCTCGTTTGATCCGCCTCAGCGCCGCGCGAACTTCTTGGTCAGCGCCTCGCAGACGAGGGCCGGCGCGTAGCGACTCACGTCCCCCCCGTGGCTCGCGATCTCTCGCACGAGCGACGCGCTGATGAAGCCGTTCTTCGTCCGCGTCGGGAGGAACACCGTATCGACGTCCGGCTCGAGATCGGCGTTCGCGTGGGCGATCTGCAACTCGTACTCGAAGTCCGTCGCCGCGCGCAGGCCCCGCACGATGACCCGCGCCTTTTTCTGACGGCAGAACTCGATGAGCAACCCGTCGAACGCCTCGACCGTCACGTTCGGCAGGTGCGCCGACGCCCTCTGCACGAGGTCGAGGCGCTCCTCCACCGTGAAGAGCGGGCTCCGCGTGGGGTGCCGGCCGATGCCCACGATGACATCGCTGAAGAGCGCGGACGCGCGCTCGATGAGGTCCATGTGTCCGGTCGTCGGCGGGTCGAAGCTCCCGGCGTAGACCGCGAGCCGGGCGATGACCAGGCTGCTCATGGGGTGTTCGGGGTGCTCATCGCGCGCGCGGAGGACCAGGTGGGGTCAACGCAGGCGGTTGGGAAGGGGGTGGCGGGCCCTGGGAGGGAGGGGGAGGCCCTTGCCCCGCCGGCGGCTGCGCGGGACCGAGCAGCGTCGGGTCGGGCTCGATCCACATGAAGCGCCCGTCGTCCGCGAACGTGACGCGGAAGAAGGCGAGGAGGTCCGCCCCCACGACGCCCGCGAGGTCGATGTCGAGCCCGTTGGCCATCTCGCTGAAGTCCCCCCCCTCGATGGCGGGCATCTTCGCGAGGTCGAAGCCGCCCATGCGGAATATCGGCACCATCCCGTGCTTCACGTTGGGCGTGTCGGGCACGGGGGCGAGGCTCTGCACGTCGACGCCCGCCTTCTTCCAGGCGAGGTCCTGCAGGAAGAGCGGGAACGGACGCGAGCTGTCGACGAGCAGCGGGATCGGATCGTCCTGCTTCGCCGTGATGGTGGCCCGCAGCATCATCCCGCCGCCGCGCACGTAGTAGAGGGGCACGCGGCTCGCGTCCGGCGGCGACGTCGGCTCCTGCCGGCGCACGACGAACTGATCGCCGCGGCGGTCGAACGTCGCGTGCGCGTGCCGGAGGAGCTGCGCGCCGATGAGGGCCTTGATGGGCACGCCGAGCTGCCGCGTGATCGGCGACAGATCCTGCACCAGCGCCGGCACGTCCTTCACCTCGAGGCGATCGAACTTGAGGTTGACCCACGCGGCCTCGTGCCGCGAGTTCGCGTCGAGCAGCACCTCGCTCGAGCCCGTCGCCACGAGCGCCAGGATGCGCTCTCCGTCGAGCTCGCACGGGACCACGTTCGCCGCGCCGAGGGGCACGCGATCGATGCCGCGCGGCATGTCGACCTCGGCCACCAGGCCGCCCTCCATCTCGAACGGGTGGCGCCCCGCCCCGCGCCGCGCGAGGCCCGCGACGTCCCGCGCCCACGGGTCCTTGATCGTCGGGTCGAGGAGCATCGCCTCGAGCTCGTCCGCGGCGTGCTCGAGGTCACCCGTGAACCAGAACGCGCGGCCCCGGATGCCGTGCGCCTCGGGCGTGTCGAGCCCCTCGGTGAGCTTCAGCGCCTCCTCGAAGTCGAGACGCACCATCGCGATGCGCGCCGACAGCACGCGGATCTCCGCGTCGTTCGGGGCCACGGTGATGGCGTGCTTCGCCGAGTCCCGGGCGTCGTCGAAGTCGGCCGCGCGGTAGCTCACCTTCGCCCGGTCGAACCACTGGGCCGCCTGGGGCGTCCGCGCGGGCGGGCCGCCGCCGAGCGAGGGGCCGCACGCCGCGGCCAGGGCCGAGGACGCCACGAGGAGGAGGGACAAGCGACGCATCGAGGGCTTTCAGGGGGGGACCGGGGCGGGAGCGGGCTCGACTCGCAGGATGCGGTCGGCCCGGAGCTGTCGTCGGCCTCGTCCCGGCAGCTGATACCCCACAACGCCCGGCGGGTCGAGGTCGGAGCGGACCTCGAGCAGGACCATGGTGAGCTCCTCGGGCGGGCGCCGCGCGGCCCGGTACGTGACGACGACGGGCGCGCCGTGCTTGGCCGCCGCCTCGCACGCGTCGACGATGGCCTGCCGCGCCCGCCGCTCCCCGATGCGCACCTCCCAGAGGTCCCGCGCGCTCACCGGCGCCAGCACGCCGACGCACTTGTCGAACACCGTGCGCATCGCGCGCACGTCGCTCTCGGCGCGGTGGGCCTGGCCGCGGTCGATCGCGAGCTCCCGGCAGAGCGCGTCGAGCGAATACGAGTGGAACGCGAAGGAGCGGCGCGCGAGGACCAGCGTGTCGAGCCAGTGCTCGACGCGGGGCGCGATGCCGGCGCGGTCGAGCTCCGCCGCGATGAACCGCACGTCCCACACCGCCGCGTGGGCCACGAGGATGGCGCCCTCCAGCGTCTCCAGCACCTCCGCCGCGATGGCCTCGAAGCGCGGGGCCCCTGCCAGCGCGCCCGCGTCGAGCCCGTGAACGTGCGCCGCACCGCCGACGCGCTCCCCCGGGTCGACCAGCGTGCTGAGGAGCTTCTGCCGCTCGCCCCCGACGACGCGCTCGACGCACACCTCGACGACGCGGTCGCGCGCCGCATCGAGCCCGGTCATCTCCAGGTCGACGAAGGCGAGTGGGGCCTCGGCGATGGGGAGATCCCACGGGGGGCCGGCGGGGGGCGCGGTCACGAGCCCCCATATCGCTCACGAAACGCGCGCGAGCACCACCACGGAGTAGCCGACGGCGGGGCGGTCGCCCGGGTTCGCGTAGGAGTGGCGCTGGTCGCCGCGGAAGACGACGACGTCGCCCGGGGCCAGTGCGTACGACTCGCCGGACGCGACGAGCACGATCGTCCCCCGCTCGCACGTGAGGTACTCCGTCGTCCCCGGCACGTGGGGGATGCCGACGAGGCGCGCCCCCGCGGGGAGCTGCATGCGGTCGATCTCCATGCCGGGGATGGGGTCGGGCAGGAGCTTGCGGATGGCGACCGTGCCGCGCGTCTTCACGGGGACGGCGCTCGCGGGGAAGTGCTTCACGGCGGGACGCGGCGCGCGGATCAGCTCCTCCATGGTGACCTGCAGGGCGGACGCGGCGCGGTGGAGGACGGCGAGCGTGGGGTTGGCGTTGCCGCTCTCGAGGTGGGCCCAGGTCGCGCGCGGGACGCCGGCGAGCTTGGCCATCTGCTGCTGCGTCACGCCGCGGGCCTCGCGCAGCTGAGCGATGTTCGAGCCCAGGCGGCCCGCGACGTCGGAGTGCATGCCCAGAGCTTGGAGTTGTGCCAACGGATTGGCAAGCCGGTCAACGTGCGGGAGGCGCGGGTGCATCTTCAGGGCAGGAGGCACGCGATGGAGGTTCGAGGATTGGCCGCGCTGGTGACGGGGGCGAGCCGCGGCCTGGGCGCGGCGGTCGCGCGGAGGCTCGCGGCGGATGGCGCGCGCGTCGTGCTCGTCGCGCGCGGCGGGGAAGAGCTCGCGCGCGTCGTGAGGGACATCCGCGAGGAGGGCGGGGAGGCGCACGCGGTCGCGGCGGACGTAGGCGACAAGCGGGCGCCGCACGCGATCGCGGCGACGGCGGCGGAGCTCGTGGGGCCGGTGGAGCTGCTGGTCCAGGCGGCGAGCACGCTCGGGCACGTGCCGCTCCGGCCGCTGCTCGACACGGACTGCGAGGCGCTCGAGGCGGCGCTCGCGGTGAACCTCGTCGGCCCGTTCCGGCTGGCGAAGCTCCTCGTCGCGCCGATGGCGCTGCGGGGACGCGGCCTCGTCGTCCACGTGACCTCGGACGCGAGCGTGGCGGCGTACCCGACGTGGGGAGCGTACGGCGTGTCGAAGGCGGGGCTCGACCATCTCGGGCGCATCTTCGGCGCGGAGCTCGAGGGGACCGGCGTCCGCGTCGTCACCGTGGACCCCGGCGAGATGGACACGCGGATGCACGCCGACGCGATGCCCGACGCCGACCGCTCCACCTTGCTCTCGCCCGACGTCGTCGCGGAGCGCCTCGTGCGCCTCGTCCGCGACGCCGAGTCCCTGCCGGCGGGCGCGCGCGTCGAGGCCTCGGCGTGGGAGGAACGCTGAGCGATGACCCCCGCCCCCTGGCCCCGCGACGAGCCCCTCGACGAGCGCCTCCTCGTCGTCGACCCGCGCGCCGGCGACTGGCGCGACGCGCGCGTGCGCGACCTCCCGCGTCACCTGTCGGCGGGCGATCTGCTCGTCCTCAACGACGCCGCCACCGTCCCCGCCTCGCTCCCCGCGGTCACCTCCCGCGGCGAGCACGTGGAGCTACGTCTCGCCGCGCACCTCGACGACGCCCTCTGGCGCGCCGCCCTCCTCGGCGACGGCGACTGGCACACACGCACCGAGCACCGCCCCGCGCCGCCGCCCGTCGCCCGCGGCGACCGCCTCCGCATCGCCCCCGAGCTCCACGGCGCCATCGAGGACCAGGACCCGCGGCGCCCGCGCCTCCTCACTGTGCGCTTCTCCCTCGAGGGAGCCGCCCTCTGGGCCGCGCTCTATCGCCACGGTCGCCCCGTGCAGTACGCGCACGTCGACCGCGCCCTCGATCTCTGGCACGTGCAGACCCCCTTCGCGTCGCGCCCCTGGGCCGTCGAGATGCCGAGCGCCGGACGCCCGCTCACCTGGGCCCTCCTCGCCGAGCTCCGCGCCCGCGGCGTCCGCCTGGCGACGCTGACGCACGCCGCGGGCCTCTCCTCCACCGGCGACCCGCTCATCGACGCCGCCCTCCCGCTCCCCGAGCGCTTCGACCTCCCCGCGCCCACCGTGCGCGCCATCGCCGAGACCCACCGCTCCGGCCACCGCGTCGTCGCCGCCGGCACCACCGTCGTCCGCGCGCTCGAGGGCAGCGCGAAGCTCCACGCGGGCGAGATCCTCCCCGGCGAAGGCACCACGGATCTCCGCATCGACGCCCGCTTCCGCCCCCGCGTCGTCGACGGCCTGCTCACGGGCCTCCACGAGCTCGGCTCCTCGCACCGCGAGCTCACCCAGGCCTTCGCCCCCGAGCCCCTCCTCGCCCGCGCCTGGACCCACGCCGAACAGCGCGGCTACCACGACCACGAATTCGGCGACCTCTGCCTCCTCCTCCCGCGGGGCCAAGTCGGAAGGAGAGGATAGCCGCAGAGCCGCAGAGCCGCAGAGCCGAGAGAGTGGGGTAGAGCGTGGACCATCCCCCCCTCCTCTCTGCGGCTCTGCGCCTCTGCGGCCAACCCAAGCGGGTTACTCGCGCTTCACGAGGTACTTTTGCTCGAGGGGGTCGGGTGGGAAGTCGCCTTCGCCGGTGACGCCGGCGCGCCAGGCGTCGTCGCTCGTGCGCTGGGCCATGGGGACGACGACCTCGGCGTGGGGGATGGCGGCGCCGACGGCGAGCCAGAGGCGGTGCGTCTCGGGCTCGCGCATCACGGTCCACAGCTCCTCGAGGCGCCCGAGGCCCTCCTCGAGCGCGCGGCCCGAGGGGCGGTCCGTGTGCACGTCGACGACGAGCGGCACTTCGGCCGCGCCCGAGCCGACGAGCGACGCCTCGAGCGCGCGCAGCCGCGCCGGGAACGCGGCCAGCTGCTGCACCAGCGCCGGCGGCACCGCGCTGTCCGACGCCTCGTGCACCGCGACGCCGAGCGCCGTCCACAAGAGGTCGTCCACCTCGTCGAGCATCGCCAGGCCCGGCGCGCCCTTCGCCAGCATCCCCGAGCCGACGAGCGCCCGCTGCATCTGGCGCACGACCGCCACGAGCTTCGCGATCGCCTCCGGGTGCGGTTCCACGAACACCGGCACCGGCGACTCCACCGGCGTCCGCGGCGCAAGGCGCAGATCGAGCACCTCGACGCGCGACATCGCGGTCGCGTCGTGGCGGATCTCGGTCCACGCGCCCACCGCCACCTCGGCCTTGCGCGCGCGCCCCTCGGCCGTGTCGGCGCCCGGCTGCACCCGGTCGCCCGCCGACGGGCGCACGAGCGTCTCCAGCGCGTCGAGCATCGACAGGTACGGCGTGCGGTGCCGCTCGAGCGAGCCCTCGGGCGGACGCGCGTGCATCAGCCGGTCGAGCGTCTCGGGGTAGCGCGCGTACGCGTCGTCGTTGCCCGCGTGCACCTCGGCCCGCGCCTCGCTCGACCCGAGCCACGCGGCGACGTCGAGCGCCGACGGCAGCGCGCGCACGCCGTCACGCGCGCTCGCGGGCGGCTCGTGCCCCTCGAACCCGCCCACGCTCGGGAACACCACCGCTTGCAGCAGCTCGCCGTCCGGCGTCCGGCGCGGCCCGACCAGCCGGAACCCCGGCGCGAGCCGCCCGATCGGCAGCAGCGGGTCCACGCCGCCCCGCGCGACGATGGACCCGAGCGTCCCGTCGTCCTGCTTCGCCTCGCGCGCCTTCGCCGCCGCGTGCCGCACGTGATCCACCGTCGCCACGTTCGAGAACCAGTCGCCGTTGCGCAGATCGAGCTTCTGCGCCGCCGCCACGAGCGACAGATCCCGCGGCGAAGCGTCGTCCGCGTCGCCGACGAGCAGCTCGCCCGCGCGCGCGACCCGATCCCACGCCGCCGCCGCCTCCGCGTCCACGTCGTAATCCAAGAGCCGCGACAGCAGCAGCGCCGCCCGCGCGTGCACGCGCGCCGTCCCCACGTCGACCCCCGAGAAGACCACGCCCTCGCCCGTCCCCACGAGCGCCAGCGCCGCCCCCTGCAGCCACGCCACCGCGCGGAACCAGCCCGCGTGCGCCGGGTCGCGCTCCGCGTCGCCCCGCGGCGACATCGCCGAGTAGTCGAGCGGCACCCCGAACCAGGGGCTCGTCGCGATGCCGACGTGCGTGAGCACGCGCGACTTCTCGCCGTCGACGAGCGCCCTCATGTCCTCGGGCGCCACGTAGTCCGCCTGGAGCAGCGCGAGCGCCACCGCGACCACCCCGTGCGCCACGACGTACGACGGCGCCATGTCGGCGCCCGCCCCGCGGCTCTCGGCGGCGAGGCGCAAGTCGAGGCGATGGAGCATCGTGGCCAGCGCGGGGGCGATGAGGCGCGCGTCGACGTCGGCGAGCGCGCGGTCGAGCGCGACGTGCGTCACGAAGAAGAGCGCGTCGAGCGTGAGCACCCACGCGACGCGGTCGTCGCGCAGCGAGGCGTAGAAGTCGCCGAGGTGCGACTCCGGGTGCGGCACGCGCGTCACCGCGAAGCCGTGCGCCGTCACCGCCTCGCGCAGCGCTCGTGGCGCCGCCGCCCAGCGCTTGTCCGCGCCCACCGAGCGCTGGAGCTGAGCCACGTCGACGGGCACCTCGGCCGCCTTCGCGCCCTCGACGACCGGCACGTCCACCGCCTCCCAGTACGTCCACGCCGGGAGCGGCGCCGGGGGCGGCTCGACGTGCGCCGCGGGCCTCGGCTGCGCCGCCGACGGGGGCGGGGCGCCGCCGCACGCCGCCGAGAGGGCCAGCGGGAGGACCACGGCCGCGATGGCCCGCTTCACCGTCGGCACCGGGAGGCGGTCCACACGGCCTGCGCGACCATCGCGAGCGCGTGCCGTGTGATTCACGCGACGAGACGCTAACCTACGGGCCTCCACCGCGACAAATGCCGTGAGCTTCACCAAGAACGACCGCCGCCGCTTCGAGCCCCAGGGCGCCCGCTTCGTCCTGCCGCGGCTCGCGGCCTCGCCCATGGTGCGCCTCTTCGTCTTCGCGCTCGTCGCGCTCGCCGCCGCGGTGTACGGCCTCGTCCGTCACTACACGATGCACCCCCCGCCGCCGCCCGCCCCCGCCTCGGCGCCGCCCGCGCCCACCTACGACGCCGACGCCGGCGAGTACCCGGTGCCCGACGAGTACCTCTCGGGCGAAGGAGGCCCGTGAGCGCCGAGGACACGCTCGTCATCCACGAGATTTACGCGAGCATCCAGGGCGAATCGACGTTCGCGGGCCTGCCGTGCACCTTCGTGCGGACGACGGGGTGCAACCTGCGCTGCGTGTGGTGCGACACGCCGCAGGCCTTCCACGGGGGCACGCGGATGACGCGCGCCGAGGTGCTGGAGCGCGCGCTCGCGCTCGGGACGCCGCTGGTCGAGCTGACGGGAGGCGAGCCGCTGCTCCAGCCGGCGGTCCTGCCGCTGATGCGCGAGCTGTGCGACGCCGGGAAGACGGTGCTCATCGAGACGAGCGGCGAGGCGGACGTCGCGGGCGTCGACCGGCGCGTGCACAAGGTGATGGACCTGAAGTGCCCCGGGAGCGGCGAGTCGCACCGGAACCGCTGGTCGAACCTCGAGCACATCGGTCCGGGCGACGAGCTGAAGTTCGTGCTGGCCGACCGGGCCGACTACGAGTGGATGCGCGGCGTCGTGCGCGAGCGGCGCCTCGCGGAGCGCACGCCGAACCTCCTCGCGAGCACGGTCTTCGGCAAGCTGGCGACGCGCGACCTCGTGGCGTGGGTGCTCGCGGACAAGCTCGGCGTGCGGGTGCAGCTCCAGATGCACAAGTACGTCTGGCCGCCCGAGACGACGGGGGTCTGAGGCCAGCCAGGGGGGCTCGCGGGGCTCGGAAGAGAGGGGGGAACAGGGAGGGAAGGAAAGAAGGAGCGGTGAGCCTTGGGCGGAAACCAAACCAACCTTCCCGTCTCCCCGCCTTCCTGTTCTCCCCTCTCCTCTCGTCAGACGAAGCGGGAGACGCGCGCCGGGGTTTCGCCGCCGCCGAGGGCTGCGTCGATGTCGCGGACGATGTCTTCGAGGTCGTGGTCGTCGAGGCCGGCGCCCACCGCGAGGCGGCGGAGCGCGTCGAGCTCCGCGGGGTCGAGCCCGTGGCTCACCTCTGCGACGAGCACCGCGAGCGACACGCCGAGGCCCGCGAAGCCGAGGGCTTTCAGCCGCTTGCCGAGGCTCTCGCACCGGGCCGACGCGCCCTCCTTCGCGATGGACGCGACGGCCGCCTGCACCATTCGCTCTTCCATCTCGGCGCTCAGGGTCGCGTGCCATATCCCCGCGACGATCGCGCGCATCGCGTCGCGCTCCGCCTCGTCCGGGCCCTCGTCGACGCACGCGATCGCCCACGCCGACTCGAGGAGCGCCGCCGTCAGGGCCTTTCGCTTCGTCTCGTCGAGCGCGCGCATCGCCAGCGAGCCGCGCTGCGCCACCGCGAGGGCCTGGAGCACGGCGCCCCGCGCCCGCCCCGGCTCGTAGCCCTGCAGCGCCTTCTTGTACTCGCCCATCACGCGCGCCATCGCCTTCTCGAGGCCGAGCGGCGAGAGCTTCCCCAGGCCGAGCGCGAAGCCGTTCTTGCCGACGAAGGCCTCCATCGTGACGCGCGTCGTGCGCGGCCCGAGCTCCTGGAAGCGCGCGACCATGCGCGTGCCGGCGTTCGGCCCCTCGACGAAGCGCTTCACCCACGTCCGGCCCGGGCCCTCCTCGAGGACGACCTCCTCGACGACGAGCTTCTCGAGCACCGTCATCTGCTGGCGGAGGCGCTGCTCGCCGTCGGCCGCCCGCGGCAGCCACTGAAAGCGGATCCCGCGGTGGATCTTGCTCCGCACGACGAGATCCGCGTCGAGGAACGCCGTCCGCACCGTCTCCACGGGACACTCGAAGTCCAGCCACGCCGACGCGGTCGGCAACGGCGCCTCCGGAGGGGCTCCCCCGCTGCTCATCCCCCGGAGAATAGCCGCAGAGGGGCGGCGAACGCAGAGGAGAGGGGGGGAACAGGGAGGAAAGGAGAGAAGGAGGGGCATCGGGCAACCACCCAGACCTCCTTCTCTCCTCATCTCCCTGTTCCCCCCCTCTCCTCTCCTCTGCGTTCTCCGCCCTTCCGCGGCCCCGCTCTTCTTCTCCGCGGCCCCTCTGCTCTTCTCCGCGGCCCCTCTCTTCTTCGTCGGGTCAGCGCTGGCCGCGCATGAACTGCGCGTACGTGCTCACCTCGTGCTTGCTGCCGAGGACCAGCGGCGTGCGGTCGTGGAGGCCCTTCGGCACGATGTCGAGGATGCGGTCGACGCCGTTCGTCGCCATGCCGCCGGCCTGCTCGAAGAGGTACGCCATCGGGTTGGCCTCGTAGAGGAGGCGGAGCTTGCCCCCGGGGCTCTTCTTGTCCGACGGGTACGCGAAGATGCCGCCCTTCAGCAGCGTACGGTGCGCGTCGGCCACGAGCGTGCCCACGTAGCGGTGCCCGTAGGGCAGGCCCGCGCTCTTGTCGTCGCTCTTGATCCAGTGCGCCCACTTCTTGGTCGGCTCGTCCCAGCGCGAGAAGTTCCCCTCGTTGATCGAGTACGTGCTCCCGCGCTCCGGGCACTGGATGCTCGGGTGCGAGAGGAAGAACTCGCCCACCACCGGGTCGAGCGTGAAGCCGTGGACGCCGTGGCCGGTCGACAGAATCAGCGTCGTCGCGCTCCCGTAGACCGAGTAGCCCGCGGCGACGATCTTCGCGCCCGGCACGAGCGCCCCCTCGAGCACCGGAGCCCCTCCCCCGGGCGCGCGGAGCACGCAGAAGATGGTCCCGATGGAGATGTTGACGTCGATGTTGCTCGACCCGTCGAGCGGGTCGAAGGCCACGATGTACTTCCCGGACCCCTCGAAGACGCGGGCCTCTTCCAGCTCCTCGCTGGCGAGCATCGCGCAGCGTCCGCTCTTCTCGAGGACGGCGCAGAGGATCTCGTTGGCGAGCACGTCGAGCTTCTGCACCTCTTCGCCCTGGACGTTGACCTCCCCCGTGTAGCCCAGCATGCCCGCGAGCCCGGCCGCGCGGACCCGCGTGTGGATGATGCGCACCGCGAGCGAGATCGCGTTGAGGAGAGAGCCGAGCTCGCCGGTCGCGCCCGGCGTGCCGCGCGTGCCGGCCGTGAGGTGCGCCTCGAGCGTCGTGCCCACGCCGGTCGGGACGGGAAAGGAGGAAGCGGACTCGGTCATTGCGCCCGACGATTTAGCCCAGGCGGTCGACCCTTGCACGTGACCCGCCGGTGGGTACCCTCGCCAACCATGCCCGCAGCCAATGACCGCGTGAAGCAGATCCTCTCCTGGTACGCGTCGGACAACGTCGGCGTGAAGTCGAACCTCGCGCGCATGATGAACCACGGGTCCCTCGCGGGAACGGGGAAGTTCGTCATCCTCCCGGTGGACCAGGGCTTCGAGCACGGCCCGGCGCGCTCGTTCGCGCCGAACCCGCCCGCGTACGACCCGGACTACCACTTCCAGCTCGCGATCGACGCCGGGTGCAACGCCTACGCGGCCCCGCTCGGCTCGCTGGAGGCGTCGGCGGACAAGTTCGCCGGCCAGGTGCCGCTCATCCTGAAGCTGAACAACAGCGACACGCTCGCGAAGATGGATCACCCGTGCAGCGCGGTGACGGCGAGCGTGACGGACGCGCTGCGCCTCGGGTGCGCGGCCATCGGGTACACGATCTACCCGGGCTCGGGCGCGCGGAACGTGATGTACGAGGAGCTGCGGGAGCTGATCCTCGAGGCGAAAGAGGTGGGCCTGCCGACGGTGGTCTGGGCGTACGCCCGGGGCGAGGGCCTCTCGAAGCAGGGCGAGACGGCGATCGACGTCATCGCGTACGCGGCGCAGATCTCCTGCCAACTGGGCGCGCACATCGTGAAGGTGAAGCCGCCGACCGAGTTCCTCGAGCAGGCGGAGGCGAAGAAGGTCTACGAGAAGTACGCGATCCCCGTGAAGACGCTGGCCGACCGCGTGAAGCACGTGGTGCAGAGCGCGTTCAACGGCAAGCGCATCGTCATCTTCTCGGGCGGCGAGTCGCGCGACACCGCGTCGCTCCTCGAGGACGTGCGCAGCATCGCCGCGGGCGGGGGCTTCGGCAGCATCATGGGCCGCAACTCCTTCCAGCGTCCCCGCGCCGAAGCTCTGAAGCTCCTCGCCGACGTGATGGACATCTTCCGCAAGGCCAACTGAGACCGGCCGCGCCACCGGCCCGTCAGGAGACGCCACCGGCCCGTCAGGGCACAGCACCGCGACCGTCAGGGAGCGGTGAGGGTGACACGGTCCGACGCTCACCGCTCCCTGACGCTGACGGTGCTGACGGCGTCATTCGTGCGCTAAGCTGACGTCGTGCGTCTCCTCGCGCCTCTCGTTGCCGTCGCGCTGGCGGCGTGCGGCGGGGCGGGGGCCGGGGCGCCGCCCGCGGTGCTCGCGCCGAACGTGGGCATCGCGGCGTCGCTCCCGGAGTCGTCGGCGACGGCGGTGGCGCCGGTCGAGGTGCCCGTGGGGCCGCGGCGGGTCGGGCTGCGGTTCGATCTCAACGGGCGCAAGTTCCCGCTGCCGCTCGTGCACGGGACGGTGGCGGGCGAGCCGGTGTGGATGCTGGTCGACACGGGGGCGAACAGCCACGTCATCGCGAGCTGGGTCGCGCGCAAGGTGGGGCTGCCGATGCACGCGCTCGGCGAGGTGGGCAGCGACCACACGGGGCGCGCCGTCTCGGCATACACGGTGGAGCACCCGGCGATGGCCATCGACGACTGGGGCCCCCTGCCCGACGGGCCCATGCTGGTGACCGACGTGCCGGAGCCCATCGCGCGCATCGGGATCGGCGCGTTCGTCTCGCCGCAGTGGCTGGCGGGCGCGGGCGACGCGGTGGTGCTCGATCTCCCGAACCGCGAGATGCGGAGCGCCCCGTGGGCCGACGCGGTGAGGGCGCTCGAGGCGATGCCGGGGCGCGAGGTGGCGCCGAGCGGGGCACGGCTGTGCGAGGATACGGCGAGCGCCATCAAGGGGCTGGCGTTCGTGCTCCCAGCGAGCATCGACGGCCACGGAGTCGACCTCTTGCTCGACACGGGGGCGCACCGGACCGACCTGCTGACGACGACGCGCGTCGGGCGCATCCTCGCGGGCCGCGCCGGACCCAGCAAAGAGCAGATGTACGCCGCCTCGGGCCTCGTGAAGACGAGCCTGGTGCGCGCCGCCGCGGTGAAGATCGGCGAGTTCGTGCTGACGGCGGACATCGATCTGGTCCCGGGCGTCTCGGATCCGGTCTGCCCGCGCGACGGCGTCGTCTCGATGGACGCGCTCGCGTCGTGCACGCTTCTGCTCGGTCGCAAGCACCTTCGGGGGCGCTGCGGACCCTGACGGCGCCGCGGCCAGGGCGTTATGCTCCCGGGCCGGATGCGGGCACACACCGAGTACCTCACGTTCAACACGCAGAAGAAGCGCGAGCTCGTCCACCTGACGCCGAAGCTCGAGCAAATCCTCGCCAAGAGCGGCGTGTCCGAGGGGCTCATGCTGGTCAGCGCGATGCACATCACGGCCGCCGTCTTCGTGAACGACGACGAGAGCGGCCTGCACGCGGACATCTGGGACTGGCTGGAGCGCATGGCCCCCACGCGCACCGACTACCGCCACCACCTGACGGGGGAGGACAACGGCGACGCGCACCTCAAGTCGATGCTCGTGCACCACGAGGTCATCGTCCCGGTCACCAAGGGGCAGCTCGACCTCGGGCCGTGGCAGCGCGTCTTTTACGCCGAGTTCGACGGGCAGCGCGACAAGCGCCTCGTCGTGAAGGTGCTGGGCGAGTGAGGGGAGCCGCACGAGGAGTCGTCGTCGCGCTGCTGGCGACGGCGTGCGGCTCGTCGACCGGCGCGCTCCGCACGGCGTCCGGACCGGCGGGCGCGGCGACGGCGGACGATCGCGCGCACACGACGGAGCTCGCGACGGCGGAGGACGAGGCGATCGCGTGGATGGCAGCGGCCGATCCGCGGCTCGCGGCGCGGGCGAACGCGACGGCGCCGCACGAGGTGCTCGAGCGGGTGGGCATGGAGGCGATGCTGGCCGAGGACACGGCGGCGGTCATCCGCGGGTCGTCGCTGGATCTCTTCGCGTTCCGCGCGCGGACGCACGCGCTGGCCGAGGCGGCGAAGGTGATGGCGGCGTTCCAGGCGCCGCTGCCCGAGGTGGGGCCCCTCGGGAGCGCGCTCGCGCGGCCGCGGCTCGAGAAGGAGCTGCTCGAGCGGCTCATCGCCGAGGAGCGCGCGCGGACCGAGGACGAGTCGAAGCTCGGGATCGCGTCGGGCGACCTGGTGCGCGGGATCGTGTCGCTGTGGACGCAGCCGGCGCGCCCGCAGGACGTGCAGGACCGCGACGCATGGATGCAGAAGCACCTGCTCGAGGTGCGCGACTCGCTGCTGGACCCTGCGCGGCGCGGGGGTCCGGGGGATCTCGACGTGGCGCTCTACCCGCTCGAGAAGCTCCTCGCGCCGCTGACGTACCCGCGGGGCACGGCGGCGCTGGCGCAGGTGCGCATCGCGATCGACTCGGACATGCGCGCGGTGCCGAAGCTCGTCGACGGCGAACGGGTCGCGCGCGCCGTGAAGGTGCACCTGGGGCTCGACGTGGAGACGGCGGGGCTGCCGGCGCGGCTCGAGCGACTCGAGGCGCGGCTGCGCGAGGCGGCGGAAAAGGCGCTGAAGTCGGCGGACCTGGACGCGCGCAAGGCGGTCGAGGCGAAGGCGCGGGAGCTGCTCCTCGTGGAGCGGCCGTGCCCGGCGGTGGCGGACACGCGGGTGCGGGCGATGGCGCCGCCGCCGGAGCGGGCGACGGTGTGCGGGGCGCTGAGGGCGCTGACGGAGGAGGAGGCGCCGGCGGGCCTCGTGGCGCTGCACGACGACGTGCTGCTCTCGCTGGCCGCGGTGACGCCGACGCCGCCGGCGCGGACGGGCCTCTTGTCGCATCCGGAGGACGACGTGGTGGAGACGCTCCTCCGCATGGCCCGGGACCGCCCCGCCGTCGTGCTGGGGCCGGCGCTCGCCGCGGAGCTGCTCTACACGGAGGGCGGCGTCGAGGCGCGGCTGGCGACGTGGAAGGCCTTGGGCGAGGTGCCGCTCGACGTGCTGGCCCGGGAGCTCGCGGCGGCGAAGCGGTGATCGCGGCGGTCAGCGCGGGCGCGCGGCGGCGAGGCGCTCTTCGACCATCATGTCCGCCACCTTGTGCGTCGGCGCCTTCAGCTTCTCGCTGCGGTCGACGATCTCGGCGATGGTGTCGTGGATGCGCAGCGTCTTGTCGCGCGCCTTCTTCTCGTCGTACCCCACCGCCTCCTGGGCCACGTTGATGAGGCCCCCGGCGTTGATGGCGTAGTCGGGCGCGTAGAGGATGCCGCGGGCGTGCAGATCGTCCCCGTGGCTCGGCTGGGCGAGCTGGTTGTTCGCCGCGCCGGCGACGATGCGCGCCTTGAGCCGCGGGATGGTCTCGTCGTTCATCGCCGAGCCGAGGGCGCACGGCGCGAACACGTCGCAGTCGACGTCGAAGATCCCGTCGAGCGGCACCAGCTTCGCCCCGAATTCCCGCTGGGCGCGCTCGGCCTTCAGGGGGTCGACGTCGGCCACCGTGAGCTTGGAGCCCTGCTCGTGAAGCTCGCGGCATAGGTGGTAGCCCACGTGCCCCACGCCCTGCACGACGACGTGGACGCCCTCGAGCGATTTGCGCCCGAGCTTCTGCTCGACGCACGCCTCGATGCCCCGCCGCACGCCGAGCGCCGTGAAGGGCGACGGGTCGCCGGACCCTCCGTGCGACGGGTCGACGCCGGTGACCCACTTGGTCATCGAGCGGATGACCTCCATGTCCTCGAGCCCGGTCCCGCTGTCCTCCGCCGTGATGTAGTGGCCGCGGAGATCGTCGATGAACTTGCCGAACGCGCGGAAGAGCGCGACCCGGTCGAAATGCACCGTGGGCCGGACGATGACGCTCTTGCCGCCCCCGTGCGGCAGACCCGCGAGGGCGGCCTTGTAGGTCATCCCCCGGGCGAGGCGCAGGGCGTCGACGAGCGCCGCGTCGTCCGACTCGTAGTGGATGAAGCGGCAGCCGCCGAGCGAGGGCCCGAGGCGCGTGTCGTGGATGGCGACGATGGCTCGGAGGCCGGTGGCCTTGTCGAGCTTGAGGTGAACCTCGCCGTAGTCGTAGCGGTCGAGGTGCCCGAAGAGGTCCACGCCGTACTACCTCTTCGGCGTCGGACGCTGGGAGACCTTCATCCCGGCGTCCGAGGCGGCCCCCGCGTCGGGCGAGGCGGCGTACTTGCTGCCGTCGGAGGTCGCCCACTCGGCCGCGCCGCTGGCGATCTGGAAGATGGTGTCCGAGTCGCTGCGCTTGGCGTAGTGGTCGGCGCCCGTCCCGGTCTTGCCGACGAGCAGCTCGTACTTCCCGGCGCCGTCCTTGAGCACGATGCTCACCGTGGCGTCGGGCTTGTCGAGCCCCGTGTCGGCCGCGGACTTGCCGTCGCCGAAGTCGTCGGCGTTGAGCGCCTTGTAGGCGCGCAGCATGTCCTTGACCTTGTCCTCGCTGAAGTTCGCGATGGGGTTCTTGTCGAACGTGCCGACCCACTTGTCGCCCTTGGTGAACGACAGCGTGCCGTGCGTGTTGACGATGGTCACCTGAGCGGCGTTCCCGTCGTCGAACTTCAGGATCTCCTTGTCGCGGTAGTCCTTCGGCTCCTTCGTGTAGAGGTACGAGGAGTAGCCCTTCGCCGCCCACACCTTCTCCGGCTGCGACGCGAGGACGACGAGCTCCCCGGCTTGCCCGCTCTTGCCGAACGTCTCGTCGACCTTCTTGTCGCCGCCTTTCCACGCCGTCACGTGCACGCCGTGGGTCGCGTCGAGCTGCTTGTCCTTCCGGACCTCGTCGTCGAGCTTCAGGTTGATCTGCGAGTCGACCTTCAGCTCCTTCAGGTTGGCCACCAGGTCCTTCACCGTCTGCTGGTTGGCCGGGGCCGTCATCGGCTTCGTGATGCGCCAGACGCCTCCCGAGCCTCCGTCGCCCGCCGCCGCGGCGCCCGGGTCGGCCACCTTCTCGAGCACGACCTCGCCCTTGTCGCCGTTGACGATGCTGAGCTTGTCGACGTCGTCAGGGGCGCTGATCGTAGGGAAGTCCTTCGCCAGGACCGAGGGCTGGCCGATGGCCTGGTCCTTCTCGCTCTGCTTGTAGACGAGGAACCCGAGCAAACCGAGGACGAGAACGCCCAGGATGATGAGCTTGTCGCGCGACATGGTCCTTTCCCAGTGCTCCTTCTCTTAGGCGAGCGAAACGTTGGCCCGCGCGCTGAGGCGCAGGCGCCACCGCAGCAGGCCGTAGATGCCGAACAGGAACGGAATGCCGAGGATGAGGAAGATCTCGACGTTCACCTGCTCGCTCTTGCGGGACGCCTTGAGGTCGTCCATCTGCTTTTTGATCTGCTCCTCGCTCTCGTCCGGCGTGATCTTCAGCTTGTCGCCGTACGCGAGGTTCGGGTCCGCGAGGATCTTCGCGCTGACGGCCAGGAGGTCGGTGTCCCCCGTCAGCCAGTCGAGCGTGTTCTTGAACACGAGGATCGACCCCGTGATGAACTGCTGCGCGTAGGGCCCCGCGAGCATGAGCATCTGCTCGTCGCCGCCGAGGTTTGGCATCATGCCGCCGAACTGGCCCATGTCCGGGCCCGCGCCCTCGCGCGCCATCGGGTTCGCCAGGAACTGCGACGACGAGATGATGAAGACGCGCGCCGGCTTGGCGCTCGTCGCGGGCGTCTCGACGCCCATCTTGTCGCCGTCGGGGAACGCGGTCTTCAGCGTGCCCTCGACGTCCGCCGCGACGGCGAACTGCTCCTGCTTCAGGCCCTTGAGCTTGGGCGCCCATTTCTGGAACGGCCGGAGGTCGGCCGTGTCGCCCGTCAGGTGCACGGCCGCAGGCGACGAGCGCATGACGACCTTGATCTTCGCCTGCGGCTGCTTGTCCGCCTTGATGCTCAGGCTGGACGCGAAGGGCACCGCGATGTCCTCGACGCGGAAGAGGCCCGGGAAGCTCGTGTCGACGAGCTGCTCGTCGCCCGTCATCCGCGTGTCGTCCTGCACCTCGAGCACCTGCTGCAGCTCGGCGCCGGCCATGCCGCCCGCCGTCTGCACGACGACGCGCGCGTGCTTCCAGATGTCGATGACGACGTCCTTGTTCATCGTGACGCCGTAGCCCTCGAGGAGCTTCTCGAGGCCCCGCGTGTTCAGCGTCGCGTTCATCGTCGCGTCGTTCGCCTTCACGTTGACCGCACTGGCGAAGACGGCGAGGGCCTTGCCCTTCATGACGAACTGGTCGATACGGCGCAGCTCCTTCTCGGACATGTCCTTGCCCGGCTGCGTGATGATGAGGCCGTCGAGGTCGTCCGGAATCTCCACGTCGCCGCCCTTCAGGTCCACGTCCGAGAACGTGTAGAAGGGGAAGTTCTGCGTCACGATCCCCTGCATGGAGAACTTGCCCATGTTGCTGGGGACGAGGTTGTTGTCCGAGGGCTTGATCTCGTCGTCGCCCGTGAGGACGCCGATCTTGTGGTGGATGTCGTCACCCTTGTCGCGGATCTCGCGGACCTTGTTGGTGACCCAGAACTCGAGGCCGTCGGTGCGGTCCGGCGGGAGGAACTTGATGACGTCCTGCTGCTCGCCGTACTTGAAGACGAGGCCCATGTAGCCCTGCGTGACGGCCGCCTTCTCGTCCTCGGTGCTGCTCGCCTCGCCGAACGGCTGCTCGATGAGCCCCGCGTCCTTCGCCTTCTTCTTCGAGTCCTCGTCCTTCGGCTCGATGATCGAGTACTCGAACTTGCCGGCGCCGGCGTTCTTGTACTCCTGCATCAGATCGCGAAGGTCGCGCACGAACGAGTCGAGCTTGGGCAGGCCCTTGGTCACGTAGCAGTCGACCGTGAGCGTCTGCTTCATCGAGCGGAGCAGCGCGCCGCTCCCCTTCGACAGCGTGTACTTCTCGGTCTTCGTCACGTCCTTCCGGGCGTACACGCCGAGGGCCGAGAGCGCGTTGATGGCGACGAGGATGGCCGCGACGACGAGGATGAGGACGCCGCTTTCGACCGCGGACTTTCTACGCTTCTCCATGATCCTTCCTCAGCTCCACTTCCGGCTCTCGAGAGAGCGGAAGGCGACGAGCAAACAGAGCACCGTGACCGACACGAAGTAGAGGATGGCGCGCGTGTCGATGAGACCCTTCGCGAACCCCTGGTAGCGCGTCTGGAACGAGATGAAGCCCAGCGCGTCGATGAGCGTCGACCCGGTCTGGTTGTCCGAGTGCCACACCGCGACGATCCACCCGATGGCGTAGACGACGCCGAGCACGCCCAGCGTCATGAAGAAGGCGACGACGTCGCTCTCGGTCAGGCTCGAGAGCATCATCCCGACGCCCACGGCCGCCGCGGAGAAGCACACGCAGCCGAGGTAGCCCGCCCAGACGGGTCCCCAGTCGAGCGCGCCGAGGTGCCAGGGCCACACGAACATGCCGACGGGGTAGAGCAGCGTCGCCGCGAGGAGGATGACGACCATCGCCAGCGCGGCGATGTACTTGCCGAGGATCACCTCGCTGTCCTTCACCGGCATCGTGATGAGAAGCTCGAGCGTGCCCGAGCCCTTCTCGGCCGCGAGGCTCCGCATCGTCACCGCGGGGATGACGAAGATGCTGAGGAACACCGGGAGCGTCGCGAACATCTGGTCCATCGTCGCGCGGTCGACGTCCCAGAAGCTGCCGGCGACGACGCCCGAGATGTGCGGGATGAGGAAGAAGAACACGCCGAGGAGCAGCATCGTGCCCCCGAGGACGACGTAGGCGACCGGCGAGTTGAACTGCGCGCGCAGGTCGCGGCGGGCGATGATGAAGATGTTTCGCATGGTCCTAGCTCCGGTCCGCCTTGGCGACCTTCACGTCGTCGCCGTCGCTGCTGTCAGCCTCGGCGCCCTCGTCCTCGTCGTCCTCGTCCTCGTCGTCCTGCTCGTCTTCGTCGGCGTCCTCCGCGGGCGCGCCGACGTGGCGGTTGCGCCGCTCGTCGCCGATCGTGAGGGCGCGGAACACGTCCTCCAGCGTCTGCGAGTCGCGGTGCAGCTCGAGGAGCACCCAGCCCTTGTCGGCGACGGCCTTGAAGAGCTCCGGCCGCAGGTCGACGTCCTGCTCGCTCACCATCTCGTAGGCGTGGGCGCGCTCGTCGGTCGGGAGCTCGTTCAGCTGCTTGAGCCCCTCGACCTTCCCGAGCGTGTCCTCCACCTCCCCCTTCTTCGGAGGGGCGCCTCGCCCGCGGTAAGGCGCCGTGCCGGTCGACTCCTGGATGGACACGACGTACCGCACGCGCCCGCTCTTGCCCCGGATCTCGTCGAGAGGGCCGTCGGCCACGATGCGGCCGCGTGAGACGATGATCGCGCGCGCGCACGACGCCTCGACCTCGGCCAGGTTGTGCGTCGAGAGCATGACGGTGCGCTGCTCGCCGATCTGCTTCAGGTAGTCGAGGAACTCGGCCTTCTCGTTGGGGTCGAGGTCGCTCGTCGGCTCGTCGAGGATGAGGATCGGCGGGTCGTGAATGAGGGCCTGGGCGAGACCGACGCGCTGGCGGTAGCCGTGGGACAGGAACTTGATCTCCTTCCCCAGCACCTGCGCGAGGCCGCACACCTCGACGACGCTCTTGGCGCGCCGGCGGAACGTGTCGGGATCGAGGTGGCGGATGTCCGCGGCGAACCTCAGGTACTCGAGGACGCTCATCTCGAGATAGAGCGGCGCGCGCTGCGGCAGATAGCCGAGGCTCTCGCGGACCTTGAGGGGCTCGTCGAACACGTCGTGCCCGTTGACGCGCGCCGTCCCCCCCGTGGGAGAGATGAAGCACGTAAGGATGCGCATCGTCGTCGACTTGCCGGCGCCGTTGGGGCCGAGGAAGCCGACAATCTCGCCTTTTTGGACCTCGAAGTTGATCTTGTCGAGAGCCCGGAACGACCCGAAGCTCTTCGACAGGTCGGCCGCGTAGATCATCGATTCGTTGGACATTCCGAGTGCTCCAGCAGGGCTCAGGGGACCGCGGGGCGGACACGTAGCACAGGAGCGCCCGGTAGCGGCGCACCCATTGCAAACGACACGTTCCCCCCCGAAGCGGGGCGCATCCTAGCGACGGAGAGGTCCCTGTCAACCATGACACCCGCCGCGGAAAACCGGCAGGGATGGCAGTTATTCCCGAGCTCGAGGCGATCTCGACCATCGCAGATGCCTTCGGGCGCTCCGGTCGGGTCACTCGGCGCGGAGGTTGGTGACCACGCCGAAGTGGTCACTGGGGAACGTGCCCTCGAAAGGCGCGTCGAAGCACACGCGGGCGTCGATCGGCTCGCCGCGGCGCCGGTCGTCTCGGCCGTGGACGAAGACGTAGTCGATGCGGCGGTCGGGCTCACCGAGGGGGGCGGCGAACGGGTTCCGTCGCGCGAAGGTGATCCCGGCCGAGCCGTCGCCCGCCGCCGCGAAGGCGTCCTGGAAAAAGACGCGCTTCGAGCCGCCGAGCGACGTGAGGCCGTGGAGATAGCGGATCTCGTCCGACGCGGGCTCTGCGTTGAAGTCGCCGACGAGGATGGCGGGGAAGCCGGACGCCGGGGCGAGCTCCTGGATGTGCTTCACGATGTCGCGGACCTGAGCCTCGCGGACGTGGCCCTCCTCGAACTTCCAGTTGAGGTGCGTCACGAAGAAGGGGACGTCGCCGAAGGGGGACTGCACGAGCGCGTAGAGGAGCGTGCGGCGCTCGTCGGTCCCGACGCGGGGCAACTCGAACATCATGCTCTTCGCGATGGGCCACCGCGAGAGCGCGGCGTTGCCGAACCACTTCTCGTCGTGCGCCCGCGAGTACGCGATGTGGTAGCCGAAGCCCGCCGCGATGGCGCTGGCCTGGTCGAGCCCGTCGCCGTCACCCGGGGCGAGCCGCAGCACCTCCTGCATGCCGAGGAGATCCGGCGCGAGCGCCTTCACCTCGGCGCGGATGGCCGGCAAGCGCTGCTCCCAGGGCCCGAAGCGGTTCCAGATGTTGATCGTCGCGACGCGTAGGGTCTGCATGAAGAAGAGAGATCACAGGAAGACGGGGACGCGGGAAGGATCAAATGGAAAAACCCAAAAAACGTCCCGTCGTCCCGCCTTCCTGTCCTCCCGCTCTCCTCATCTACCACCCGCACTGCTGGCCCTTGTTCTGGTCCTTCAGCCACGCGCGAAGCGGGGCGAAGTACTCGAGCAGCGGGCCCGCGTCCGCCTTGCGTCCCGCGCCCACCGCCTCCATCGCGTCGGGCCACGGGCGGCTCCCGCCGAGGGCGAGCATCGCCATGAGCTTCTGGCCGGCCTCCTTGTTGTCGTGGATGGAGCACTGGTCGAGCGGACCCGTGTAGCCGGCCGCCTTGCAGAGCGCCGCGTGGAACTGGAACTGGTAGATGCGCGCGAGAAAGTACATGACGTACTGCGCGCTCGACGCGACGTGGAACTTCGCGCCGGGATCGAAGTCGTCCTCCGTGCGGGCGACCGGGGCGCTGACGCCCTGGTACTTCTGCTTCAGCGCGAGCCACGACTTCTCGTAGTCCGCGGGCGCCGTCTTGCCGGCGAAGACGTCCCACCGCCACTTGTCGATGAGGAGGCCGAACGGCAGGAAGGCCACCTTGTCGAGCGCCATCTTCATCTGCTGGTCGATGCGCGCGTGCTCGTCGTGGGGCACGCCGTCGAGCAGGCCCACGCTCTTCAGGTACCCGGGCGTCACGCTGAGGGCCATCGTGTCGCCGATGGCCTCGTGGAAGCCGTCGTTCGCGCCGCGCTGGAAGAGGATGGGGAGCTTGTCGTAGCGCTGGAAGTAGAAGTCGTGGCCGAGCTCGTGGTGGATCGTGACGAGGTCCTCCTCGGTCGGCTCGATGCACATCTTGACGCGGAGGTCCCCGTTCCAGCTCACGTCCCACGCGCTGGCGTGGCAGACCACGTCGCGGTCGCGCGGGCGCGTGAAGAGCGAGCGCTCCCAGAAGGTCCCCGGCAGCGGGTCGAACCCGAGGCCCGTGAAGAAGCGCTCCCCCTGGCGGACCATCTTCTTCGCGTCCCAGCGTCCCGCCACGAGCTTCTTGCCGACGTCGAGGGACGGCTCGTTCGGGTAAGGGACGACGACGTCGTAGATGTTGTTCCACTCCTGGGCCCACATGTTCCCGAGGAGCTCCGACGGGATCGGCGCGTGGTCGGGCACCGCGGCCTTGCCGTATTTCCCCTGGAGCTTGCCGCGCACGTAGCAGTGCAAGTCGTCGTAGAGCGGCTTCACGTCGGTCCAGAGACGCTCGAGGTCGGCCTCGAAGTCCGCGGGGGTCATGTCGTAGCCCGAGCGCCAGAGGGCCCCCACGTCGGCGAAGCCGATGTCGCGCGCGCCCTCGTTCGCGAGCTCCACGTAGCGGGCGTACTTCGCGCGCATGGGGGCGGCGATCGACTGCCACCCGCGCCACGCCTCGACGAGCTCGTCGAGCTTGCGGCTCTTCGCGAGCACCGACGAGAGCTCCCCGAGGTGGAGGCACGGCTCGGGCTTCTGGCCCTTCTCGTGCGGCAGGTATTTGCGGAGCGCCGAGCCGTCGGGCGGGCAGTACTGGCCCTTGCCGTAGGTGCTCGTCAGCCACGACTCGAGGCTCGCGAGCTCGCTCCGCCGGCCGGGATCGCTCGGTGCGGGCACAGTCTGGGCGATCGATAGGAGGTGGAGCTTTCGCCGCACGTCGGGGGGGAGCTGCGCGAGGATGGGCTCGAAGCGCCGCGAGCGCTTGATGGCCTCGCCGACGTACGCGGCGGTCGCCTCTTCGCCGGCGGCCGAGAGGTCCTCCGTGTCGTCGGTGATGAAGTTCTCGTTGACCCAACGATGCCCTGTCGCGCGCCACCCACAGATGGCGCAGGTGGTCCTCCACATCGGCGATGAAGGCCTGCGCCTCGTCGGCGGTCGGTCCCGGCGCGGGCGGGGCGGCGGCGGCGGTGTCCGCCGGCATGATCATCGGCCGGGGCGGAGGCGGCTGCGGCGGGACGGCGTCGTTGGAGGCGCCGCCGCACGCGGCGACGGCGAAGAGGGACACGGCGAGCAGTCGGGGTCTCACGGCCTCTGCGTAACACGGCCTCTGCTCCCGGAACGGCGGACTTCTGCTACATGACGCAGCGTGACAGGCGAACCGCAGACCTCCTTCCCGAAGGACCGGATCCAGGTCCTCCTGCTCGAGAACATCCACCCCAGCGCGCACGCGCTCTTCCAGGCCGAGGGGTTTCACCTGGAGACCGCGAAAGGGGCGCTCGGCGAGGCCGAGCTCGTCGAGCGCATCGCCGAGGTGCATGTGCTCGGCATCCGCAGCAAGACGCGCGTGACCGACAAGGTGCTCGCGGCCGGTAAGAGGCTGCTCTCGGTCGGATGCTTCTGCATCGGCACGAACCAGGTCGACCTCGCCAACGCGAACAAGCGCGGCGTCCCCGTCTTCAACGCGCCCTTCTCGAACACGCGCAGCGTCGCCGAGATGATGCTCGCGGAGATCGTCATGCTCTCGCGCCGCCTCGGCGACCGGGTGCGCGAGATGCACACGGGGCAGTGGAGCAAGGTCGCGACGGGGAGCTACGAGGTCCGTCACAAGACGCTCGGCATCGTCGGGTATGGCCACATCGGGCGGCAGCTCGGCGTCATCGCGGAGATGCTCGGGATGCGCGTCGTCTTCCACGACGTCGCGGCGAAGCTCCCGATGGGCAACAACCGGTCGACGAAGACGCTCGACGAGCTGCTGGCCGAGTCGGACTTCGTGACGCTGCACGTCCCCGAGACGCCGCAGACGCGCGGCATGATGGGCGCACGCGAGCTCGGCGTGATGAAGGCGGGCAGCTACCTCTTGAACGCGAGCCGCGGCACGGTGGTGGACATCCCGGCGCTGGCTGACGCGCTGAAGAAGGGGCACCTCGCGGGCGCGGCGATCGACGTCTTCCCCGAGGAGCCGGAGACGAACGCGGACGGCTTCAAGACGCCGCTGCAAGGCCTGGAGAACGTGGTCCTCACGCCGCACATCGGGGGCTCGACGGCGGAGGCGCAGGAGGCCATCGGGCGCGAGGTCGGCGCGGCGCTGGTGAAGTACGTGAACGCGGGGGTGACGACGGGCGCCGTGTCGTTCCCGCAGGTGGACCTGCCGCCGACCCTCGGCAAGCACCGCATCCTCAACGTGCACAAGAACGTGCCCGGCGTGCTCCGCGACATCAACAACGCCGTCAGCGAGAAGGGCGCGAACATCGCGGCGCAGGTCCTCGCGACGGACCCGGACATCGGGTACCTCGTGATGGACCTGGATCAAAACGTGTCGCACGACGTGAAGAAGGCGATGGCGGCGCTCCCGACGAGCATCAAGACGCGGATCTTGTACTGAGGGGACCTTCGCCCTCGGCTCGCCCCGGTGACCGCTCAGGGACCCGTGCCGGTAGACGGCGCCGGCGTGATGGTGCCCGAGATGGCCCCGACGCCCTGCAGACGGATGCGACCGACGCCCCCGCCCCCGCCGCCCGCGTTGCCGGCCGTCGGAGTCGTCACCGCACCCCCGATGGCGCTCAGGTTGCCGGCGCCGCCGAGCGAGTAGGAGCGGACCAGGATCGAGCCTCCCGCGCCGCCGCCGCCCGTGCCGCCGCCGTTGAACACGTTGCTCGATGCGGCCCCCGCCGTGCCGTTCGCGTTGACGCTGCCCGAGATCGTCACAAGGGGGCTCGCCATGTAGACGATGCCGCCGCCCGCGCCACCCGCGCCGCCGGGGACGCCGTCGGCCAGTGACCCGCCGCCGCCCGCGCCGCCGCCGCCGAAGAAGATCGTCGACAGGGTGGGCGTGCCGTAGGTGCCGCCGCCGCCGCCGCCGCCGGCGCCGAAGTTCGCGCCGTAGGTGCCGCCGCCGCCGCCGCCGATGGGGCCGGAGCCTGCCGCGCCGCCGCCGCCGAGCGTTCCTCCGCAGCACAGGGTGCCCGCACTTCCCGCCTGTCCCGGGCCGCCGCCCGCGCCGCCGGGGCAACCCGAGCCGCCTCCGCCGCCAGCGCTCTGCCCTGCCCCCGAGGTGCCGTCGCCGCCCGCGCCGCCCAGCGCCGACGCGTTCCCGCAGCCGCCGCCGCCCGCGCCGCCGCCGCCCGCGCCGCCGTAGCCGCCGCCTGCGCCGCCGCCGGCGCCGTCGTCCGTGTTCGTCGCGCTGTCGCCGCCACCGCCGCCCGCGCCGCTGCCGCCGCTGGTCGGGTTGCAGCCGACGTTGTTCGCGGTGCCGTCGCCCTGTCCGCCGCCGACGGGCGCGTCGCACGTCAGCTCGGTGCCCGCCGCGACGCCCGCGCCACCGGGGAAGGTGCCGCCGATGCCGCCGCTGCCCGCGGCGCTGCCGCCCGCGCCGCCGGGGTAGCCGGTGGGTGCGTTGATGGACCCCGTGATGTTGATGGTGCCCGTCGCGACGAACGCGATGATGCCGCCGGTACCGGCAACCGGGTCCCAGGGGTTCGCCGTGATGCTGCCGCTCACCGTGAGGTTGACGTACTGCGGGACGACCACGACCTGCGTCGTCGCCGTGTACGTGTTCTGGAGCGGGGTGCAGAACCCGAGGGTCTTGTTGAGCGAGTTGACCGAGGTGAGGACGACGGTCTCGTAGTTGCCGACGTTGCTGCCGGTGTTCTCCACGATGAGCACGAGGTTGCCGACGCCGAAGCCCGTGGTGCTCGCCACGGAGAGCGTCGAGGAGCCGGCCGCGCCGGTGCCGGTGGTGGCGACGCCGTTCACGACGGTGTTCGTGGTCGCGACGGTGATGTTCCCGACGCTCCCGTCGCCGAACACGCTGCTGGCCTCGCAGCCGTTCGAGTTGAGCCCGTCGCAGTCGAGGAAGCTCGGGGCGCAGGACAGACCGCAGACGCCGGCGGTGCACGACGCCGTGGCGTTCGTCGTGCCGCACAGGAAGTTGCAGGCGCCGCAGTTGTCGACGTCGGTCTGCCCGTCGACCTCGCAGCCTGTCGTGCTCGCGCAGTCGAGGAAGCCCGTGGCGCACGTGTAGATGCAGGCGCCCCCGGAGGAGCAAGAGGGGGTCGCGTTCTGGTTCGGTCCGCAGCAGGTCGCTCCGCATGCCGCCTGCCCCGTGGCGCACGCGCTACCCGCGTCGTTGCCGCCGCTCTCCGTGCCGGAGTCGTTGCCGCCGCTGCTCGAGCCGGAGTCGTTGCCACCGCTCTCCGTGCCGGAGTCGTCGCCGCCGCTGCTCGAGCCGGAGTCGTTGCCCCCGCTGCCGGACCCGGAGTCGTTGCCGCCGCTGCCGGAGCCGCTGGCGCTGCCCTCCTCTTCGGAGGCGTCCATCGAGCCGCTGGAGCTGCCGCTCCCGCTGTCGCCGCCGCTGGAGCTGCCGCTTCCGGTGCCGCTGCTGCTGTCGGCCATCGTGGCGTCCCCGCCGCCGTCGTTGCCGCTGCTGCTGCCGCTGGAGCTGCCGCTGCTGCTGCTCGCGGTCGCGTCCCCGCCGGAGCTCGAATGGCCGTCGGAGCCGCCGTCCCCGGTCTCCCCGCCTCCGCTCCCGCCCGACGACCCGCAGGCGATGACGCCCGCGCAACCCAAGGTGAACGCAACCAGGCTTCGCCCCAACGTCCTCATGGCATTCTCCCTTGGTCGAAAGTCGAGGCGCGCGAGCCGCCACGCCAACAGACAAGGCTACGTACCCATCCCGCCTCTTTGCAACGGGTGCTTCGAGGAGCCACGAATGCCCGTTCCCGCGACGGCTACGGGTCGAAGATCTTCCCCGGGTTCAGCACTCCGCGCGGGTCGAGCGCCTGCTTCACGGCCTTCATCGCGGCGATCTCGCCGGGGGAGCGGGTCCACGCGAGCCAGGGCTTCTTCAAGAGACCGATGCCGTGCTCGGCGCTCACGCTGCCGCCGTGCGCCTTCACCAGGTCGAACATGTCCCGGTCGGCCTCCTTCACCTGCGCGAGGAAGGCCGTCTTCTCCAGGTCCGCGGGCTTCATGACGTTGACGTGGAGGTTGCCGTCGCCGATGTGGCCGAAGAGGCACACCTCCCAGCCCGGGTAGCGGCGCGCGAAGAGGTCGCCCAGCGCCGCGCAGAAGGCCTCGAGCCCCGCGATGGGGAGCGCGATGTCGTTCTTGTGCGGGAAGCCCGTCGCGGAGAGCGACTCGCTGATGGACTCGCGCAGCGCCCACAGGTCGCGCGCCTCGGTGCTGCTCTGGGCCAGCGTGCCGTCCTTCACGAGCGACCGCTCGAAGAGCGACTGCACCCACGCCTCCAGCTCGTGCTCGCCGGCGTCCTCCAGCTCGACGAGGACGTAGTGGCTCGCGGGGGCGTCGAGCGGGTCGCGGAGCTTGCGGTGGGCGAGGACGCGCGCGAGGCAGGCCGCGGTGAACATCTCGTACGCCGAGAGGGCGAAGGGCGCCGCTCGCATCTCGCGGAAGAGGCGGACGACGGCGGGGAGGTCGTCCACGGCGAAGAGGAGCACGTCGAGGCGGCGGGGAAGGCGCGCGAGCTTGAGGGTGGCCTCGGTGACGACGCCGAGCGTCCCCTCGGTGCCGACGAAGAGCTGCCGCAGATCGAGGCCGGTGTTGTTCTTCTCGAGGGCGCTCGCCCCGTCGAGCACCTCGCCGCTCGCGAGCACCACCTGCAGCGCGAGCACCCACTGCCGCGTGAGGCCCCACCGGATGACCTTCACTCCGCCCGCGTTCGTCGCGATGTTCCCGCCGACGGTGCTCGACCCCTTCGACGCGAAGTCCACCGGCCACGTGAGCCCGAGCGGCGCGCAGTGCTCGTGCACCGCCTGCGTCACGGCGCCCGCCTGGACCCGCACCGTGCCGCCCACCGCGTCGACCGGGTGCATCGCGCGCATCTTCGACAGCGAGAGCACGAGCTCCCCGCGCGCCGCCACCGCGCCCCCCGCGAGCCCCGTGCGACCGCCGCTCGGCACGACGGCGACGCCGTGGTCCCCGCAGAGCCGGACGACACGCGCCACCTCGTCCGTGCTCTTCGGGAACGCCACCGCGCACGGCGCCGGCTCGACGACGCGCGTCCAGTCGCGGCCGTACTCCACCAGCTCGGCTGGGTCGCGCGTCACCGTCCCCGCCGGCAGCTCCCGCCCCAGCGCATCGAAGAACGCCGCCGTCGCCCCGCTCACCATCGCGGGCGGAGCATACCGCGGCACTTGCGGAAAACTGGATCGAACAGGGAGAGAAGGAGACAAGGAGGGTATTGGTGAAAAGAACCAACCTCCTTCCCTCCTGCTCTCCCTGTTCATTCCCTCTCGGATGGGCTTAATGGGCGCGCCGTGAAGGTTTCGATGGGACTGGTGGCGCTGGTGGCGCTGGCCGCGTGCTCGAAGCACGATGCGCCGGCGTCCGCGGAGGCGGGCCCCGCGGCGGCGATGATGGCGATGCCGTCGGCGAGCGCGCCCTCGCCGTTCACGGTGGAGGGCGCCGCGCTTCCCGTCGACGCCGAGCGGTTTCCGGCGAAGCTCGCGGCGCTGGCGTGGGAGACGCGCGTCCTCGAGCAGCCGAGCGCGTCCGCGAAGGTGCTCGGGTACCTGCGGGCGGGCGGGCTCGTGCAAGCCGCGGGCGAGTCGACGCGCGGGGACGGCTGCCGCGGCGAGTGGAGGGCCGTGGCGCCCGTGGGGTACGTCTGCGTCGAGCCGGGGAACGCGACGCTCGACGCCGACACGACGATGGTCCACGCGCTCCGGCAGCGACCCGACACGACCGCGCGCCTCCCGTACATGTACGGCATCGTTCGACGCCCCGGTCCGCTCTACGCCCGCCTGCCGACGCGCGCCGAGGCCGAGGCCAACGAGCCGGGCCTCGACGCCCGCATGCGCGCGTGGCTCGCGGAGGGCGGGGAGGACGGCGCGGGCTTTCGCGCCGACTACTGGCAGCGCGGCAAGACCGAGGCGCCGCCCTCCCCCCAGGCGCTGTGGGACGCGCAGACGACCCGCGAGGTCCCCGACTTTCTCGCCGGCTCGCGCTTTCCCCCGGGCAACCTCTCGACGCTGCACCACGGGGACGATCTCGTCGCCGGCATGGCGAGCCATCACAACGGGTTCGCGCTCGTCGACACCGCGGTCGTCGAGGGCCGGCGCTACGGCATCACGACCGACCTCCTCGTCTTCCCCATCGACCGCATGCGGCCCATCGAAGGCTCGTCGTTCCACGGGTACAAGCTCCCGGGCGACGTCGACTTCCCGTTCGCGCTCGTCCGCCGCGAGGGGGCGGCCGCCTACGCCGTCCGCGGAGGCAAGCCCGTGAAGGCGAAGGACGTGGCGCGCCGCGCGGCCATCCCGCTCTCGGGCAAGCAGCGCTTCTTCGACGGCGTCCTCTTCTTTCAGACGACCGACGGGCTCTGGCTGAGCGACCGGTACGTGTCGCGCGTCGACGGCGTGAAGAAGATGCCGAAGTGGGCCAAGGACGGCGAGCGCTGGATCGACGTGAGCATCGCGAAGCAGGTGCTGCTCGCTTACGAGGGGACCAAGCCCGCGTACGCGACGCTCATCTCGAGCGGCGAGGCCGGGCTCGAGGACCCGCAGACGAGCAAGTCGACGGCGCGGGGCATCTTCCGCATCCACACGAAGCACCTGACGACCACGATGAGCTCGAAGACCGTCGGCGAGGAGTTCGAGCTGAAGGACATCCCGTACGTGCAGTACTTCGAGGAGGGGTACGCCCTCCACGCGGCGTACTGGCACGACGACTTCGGCACGCCGCGAAGCCACGGGTGCATCAACCTCGCCCCGGAGGACGCGCGCTGGCTCTTTCAGTGGACCGAGCCGCAGCTGCCGGCGGGGTGGCACGGAGTCCGGAAGGCCCTCAGCGGCAGCGTGGTGTTCGTTCACCCATAGCCGACCTTCGCGAACCCCTCGACGAGGAGCGTGCTTCCCAAAGATGAGCGTGCTACGGCCCAGGCCATGAAACACGCCCTCCCTGCCTGGACGTCCTTCGCGCTTCTCGGTTCCCTCGTCGCCGGATGCGCCGCGCAGGCCACCGTGACGCCGCCCGCGGTCAACGCCAACGTCGACGTCAACGCGGCGGCGGCGGGCACGGTCGACGCGAACGGGAACGTCGTCGCCGGGGTCGCACCGACCGACGACTACCAGGACACGGACCCCTCCGCGCTCACGGACTTCCACCAGGCGCTCGACTCGCACGGCACGTGGGTCGACGACCCGACCTACGGCACGGTCTGGGTCCCCGCGGCGGCGGAGGTCGGGCCGACGTACACGCCGTACTCGACGGCCGGGCACTGGGCGTACGACGCCAACGACGACTACGTCTGGGTGAGCGACTACGACTGGGGCTGGGCGCCGTACCACTACGGCCGCTGGGTCGAGATCGAGGGGCGCGGCTGGTCGTGGATCCCGGGGCGCGTCTACCGCGGCGCGTGGGTCACCTGGGGCGCCGACGGCGGCTACGGAACGGTCGGCTGGGCGCCGATGCCGCCGGAGTTCGTCTGGAGGGGCGGCGTCGCCGTCTCGTACACGTACTCGGGACCGGCGCGCTGGAGCTACGTCGGCCGCGGGGACGTCTTCGCGACGAACGTCGGCGCGCGCGTCTATACGGGGTCGGCGGCCGCGAGCGCCGCGGGCAACGTGCACCCGACGGGTGGCGGCGGCGTCTCGGGCCGCTCGGGTGGACCGTCGCCGCAGAACCTCGGGATGAGCGCGGGCCAGGTGCCTCACGTGTCGGGCGCGACCGCCGCGGGTATCACGAAGGCGCAGAACTTCGGTCACGCGTCGACGGCCGCCTCGCTGGGCGGGCACGCGCCGACGAAGATCGCATCGGGCACGACGGCGACGGGCGGCCTGAAGGGTGAGGGGACCACGTCGAGCGGGACCGGACGCTCGCTGACGCCGACGAGCACGACGATGCCGTCGGGCCTGCGAGGGGCCACGACGACCACCGCGGCGACGACGACCCGGCCGGCGAACGAGGTGCCGAAGGCGAGCAGTCAGATGGGCAACCATGCCTTGCCCACGACGCAGACGGCGACGACCCAGCCGGCGACGGGCACGTTGCAGGTCCAGCCGAAGCGCAAGAAGCTCCCCGGGGAGACGACCACGCCGACGCCGAAGGCGGGCAGCGGCGGACACTCGGGCGGTGGTGGCGGCACGGGCGGTGGCCACAGCGGACCGCCTCACAAGGACTGAGGCCTCGTCCCGCCGGGGGCTTGGACGGACCGCCGGGGGGCTTGGACGGAGGGCGCGAACGTGAGCATGCTGTGGGGCGCAGCCATGAGCCTTCGCCGCCTATCGTGGTCGGGCCTCGCCCTCCTCGTTCCCTTCGTCGCGGGGTGCGATCCGACCGACCCCGGACCGCCGCCGATGTACCCGCAGGGCCAGCTCGTCCCTCCGCCGCCTCCTCCGCCTCCCGGGGCGGGGGCCGCCGGCGATCCGAGCGCGGCCCCCGACGGGAACGGGATGTACACGTCCGCCGAGTACACGATCGGCGAGGACGCGGACGCGTACGACGACAACGATCCCTCCGCGCTGACCGACTTCCACCAGACGCTCGACGCCCACGGCACGTGGGCCGACGATCCGACCTACGGCACCGTGTGGGTCCCTTCGGCGGGCGAGGTCGGGCCGGACTTCACGCCGTACGCGAGCGGCGGGCACTGGGTCTACGACACGGACTACACCTGGGTCAGCGACTACGACTGGGGCTGGGCGCCGTTTCACTACGGCCGGTGGGTGCTCATCGACGGGCGCGGCTGGTCGTGGATCCCCGGGCGCGAATACCGCGGCGCCTGGGTGTCGTGGGGCGCGGACGACGGGTACGGGTACGTCGGCTGGTACCCGATGGCGCCGGCCTTCCTCTGGTTCGGCGGCGTCGGCGTGGCGTACACGTTCGCGGTCGGGCCGCGGTGGAGCTACTGCGGCCGGGGCGACGTGTTCTCGCCGGTCCTCGGGACGCGCCTCGTGCGGGGCTCCGCGACGGCGAGCATCGGGGCGCGGGTCCACGCGCTTCCGTCGGTCAACGGCATGGCGTCGCGCAGCCCCGAGCCGTCGAAGCTCGGCTACTCCGCGGCGCAGATCCCGCACGCGACGGGGGCCGCGTCGGCGAGCCTCGCGAGGGCGCAGCAGTTCTCGCGGGCATCGACGGCAGCGGCGCTGGGCGCGCACGCTCCGACGCGCACGGCGGCCACGGCGACGACGGCGAGCGGCGGCCGGTCGGGCCTCATGGGCGGAAGCGGCGCGATGGGGGCGGCCGGCGGCCGGTCGATGTCGCCGAGCACGGCGATGCAGAACCACGGGCAGGCGCCGGCGCAGACCCCACAGAAGAAGAGGCCGCAGACCGAGCCGCAGGCGGCGCCCCATCCGAGCCGCGGGGGACGCAGCGGCGGCGGGCATCACCGCTGACGGACGTCAGGCGAGCAGCGCGCGGATCGGGAGCCCGCCTTCGGTGACGGAGATGGGCCTCCCGGCGGGGGTCGTCTCCGTGTACGCCGGATCGAGGCCCATCAGGCTCGACATCGTCGCCAGCAGGTCCGGCACGCTCGTCGCGGGACCGGCGACCTTCGCCCCGTCGTCGTCCGTCGCGCCGTGCACCCGGCCGCCACGGATGCCCCCGCCCGAGAGGACCGCGCTCCACGCGCCCGGCCAGTGGTCCCTCCCGTCGTTGCCGTTGATCTTCGGCGTGCGCCCGAACTCGCCCATGCACGCGACCAGCGTCGAGCCGCCGAGCTTGTGCGCCCCGAGGTCGTCGAGCAGCGCCGCGAACGCCGGATCGAGCGTCCCCATGAGCTTCTCGGTCCGATCGAAGTCGTTCTGGTGCGTGTCCCACCCGTCGAGCACCACCTCGACGAACTTCACGCCCCGCTCGACCAGGCGCCGCGCCACGAGGCACCCGCGGCCGAAGTCCGTGTCGCCGTAGGCCGTCTTCGTCGCCTCGCTCTCCGACGCGAGGTCGAACGCGTCGAGCTTCGGCGCCTGCATGAGCCTCACCGCCTTCGCGTAGACCTCACGCCGGCCCTCCACCTTCGGCTCCCCGGTCTCCTTCGTGAAGCGGTCCTCCATCGCGTCGAGCGCGGCGCGCCGGCGATCGAACCGCGCGCGGTCGACGCCGGCCGGGAGAGCCACGTCGAGCGGCGGCGCGCCGGCCTTGGGCAGCACGAAGGGCCCGTTCTGCACGCCGAGGAAGCCCGCGCCGAAGCTCGGGCCCCCGATGCTGACGAACGCCGGCAGCTCGGCCTTCGCGTCGCCGAGGCGCGCCGACGTCCACCCGCCGAGCGACGGGTGCACGACGGTGGGGTTCGGCGCGTAGCCCGTGTGGACGAAGTACTGCGCGCGGACGTGGTTGCCTTCCTTGCTGCTCATCGAGCGCACGACCGCGAGCCGGTCCGCCCGCTCGGCGAGGTGCGGCAGGTGCTCGCTCAGCTGGAGCCCCGGGACGCGGGTCTTGATGGCCTTGAACGGGCCGCCCGTCGCGCGTCCCGGCTTGGGGTCGAACGTGTCGATGTGGCTCGGGCCCCCGTTCAGCCAGAGCAGGATGCACGCCTGGGCCTTGGCCTTCGGGGCCTCGGCGGCGAGCGCCGCGCCGGGGGAGAGCCACTTCGCGACGAGGGATCCGAAGACGGCGCTCGTCCCGAGGCGGAGCATGGCGCGGCGGCTGAGGGGGTCGTGGATCATGCATTTCTCCGCGTGGGGTCCCTCGGCCTTCGGCCTCGGGATGACAGCAAGGGGGCTGGGGGTGACAGAAAGGGTGGCTCAGTGGTTGAGGACGAACTCGCTGGAGTTGAGCAGCGCCCAGAGGACGTCTTCGTAGGCGTGGACGCGCGCGCTCCCCTTCTCGGCGGCGGTGCGCTCTTCGAGGCGGCGCAGCGGATCGGGCGCCTGGCCCTTGCCGCCTTTCTTGCCCTTGCGCGGCACGGGCGCCGGGGCGGGCGTGCTCGGCGCGTCCGCGACGTACGCCGTCCAGCGGTCGACCTCTTCCCGGTCCGGGAGGCGCGACAGGACGCGCAGGTAGAGCGACTCGATCTTCGTCGCGTCGTCGCCCGGCGCGGCCATGATGTCCGCCAGCGCGCTCCCGGGGAGCACGCTCGCCCCCGCGGCGACCACGCTGCCGTCGAGGAGCGCCAGCGCCTGCGAGATGGTCCCCTCGTAGTCGCCCGCGTCCGACTCCTCGTCGACGTCGAAGAGGAACCCGTACCGCTGCTTCACGCGGTAGCGAATCTGCGCGAGGTCCATGCGCCCGGTGGCGCGCACGATGGCGTCGAGCTTCGTCGCCGACACGAGGGCGCCGAGCAGCTCCTCCGGGCCGAGGGGCGTCACGCGGAAGCGCTCCCACAGCTTCACGTCGGGATCGGCCTTCATGGTCGCCTCGGAGAGCGGCGCCGCCGAGACGCCGTACGCCGTCGTCCCGGCGATGACCTTCACGAGGTGCTTCACGTCGTACCCGCTCGCCACGAAGTCCGCGGCGAGCGCGTCGAGGAGCTCCGGCGCCGCCGGCGGGTTCGCGGGGCGGAGGTCGTCGATGGGATCGACGAAGCCGCGCCCCGTGAAGTGCCCCCACATGCGGTTGACGAGCGCGCGGGCGAACCAGGGGTTGTCCTTGCCCGTGATCCACCGCGCGAGGGCGGCGCGCACGCCGTCGGGGTCGCGCGTGAGGTCGGTGCCGTCGAGCGCCGCGGGCTTGGCCTTCATCACGGCGTCGAGGTCGCCCATCTTCGCAAAGCGGGGTGCCGCGCGATCGAGGTCGCGCACCTCGACCCGCTTCACGTCGCCCATCCCCTTGCCGCGGTCGAGCGGCACGAGGCGCGTGCGGACGAACGCCGCCGCGAAGGACTGGAAGTCCGTCTGCTTCCACTTCTCGGTCTTGTGGTCGTGGCACTGCGCGCACTGGATCTGCACGCCCAGCAGCGTGCGGGACGCCATGCCCGCCATGTCCTGCGGGTTCAGCTGGTACTTGAGGGTCCAGTTCACCGCTCCGTTGACGCCCGCCGGCGCCGCGGTCTTGCCCTCGTTCGCATAGGCGTCCTTCTTCGAGCCGCCTTCGCTGTTCAACCCGGACGCCGTCACCAGCTGCGTGACCACCTCGTTCCACGGCACGTTGCGGGCGAGGACGTCGTGCAGCCACGCGCGGAACGCCCCGCGGTCGACGTCGGGCGCCTTCGCGTCGCGGCCCATCCACGCGTCGTCCCAGTAGGCCGTCCAGTGGTCCGCCCAGAGCGGCGACGCGAGGAGCTCGTCGATCACGCGCGCGCGCTTGTCCGCCGACGTGTCGGCGAGGAACCTCCGCGCGACCTCGGGCGGCGGAATGGTCCCGAGGACGTCGAGCCACACGCGGCGGAGCCACGTCGCGTCACCCGCGGGCGGCGTCGGCGTCACGCCGGCCTTCTGCCACTCGGAGGCCACGCGCGCGTCGACGTCCGCGGACGTCATCAGCGCGGGGCGGGCGGGCGCGGGCGGCGCGGCGACCGTCGCCACCGGCTGCGGAACGACCGGCGGCGGGGCTCCGCGGTCGCACGCGGCGAGCGCGACGACCATCGCGAGGCTCCGTGAGCCACGGAGCACGGTCTCTCGAAGGTCGGCGAGGGCGGGGGCACGCATGCGAGTCATCGTCCCGGTGAAGACCGGCACGGGCAACCATCGATTGCGTGAGGACGAGTAAAGCTCTGTAAGCCCCACGGCCTCTTCCGGACGGCCTATCATCGAACCCGCCGTGAGGAGCCTCGTCGCCGCCGTGGTCGCCGCCGCCTTGCTGCTGGAGCCCGCCGCCGCGCGCGCGCAGAGCGCCTCCGACCAGGCCGCCGCAGAGGCGCTCTTCAAGCAGGCGCGCGAGCTGATGGCGGCGGCCAAGTACGCCGAGGCGTGCCCGAAGCTCGCCGAGAGCGAGCGGCTCGATCCGAGCGCGGGCACGATGCTCAACCTGGCGACCTGCTACGAGAAGAACGGGCAGATCGCGAGCGCGTGGGTGACGTTCAAGGGCGCGGCGACGGCGGCGCAGCGCGCGAACGAGGCGGACCGCGCGAAGCTCGCGCGCGCGAAGGTGGCCGAGCTCGAGCCGAGGCTCGCGACGCTGACGGTGGTGGTCCCGCCGGCGTCGGAGCTGCCGGACCTCGTGGTGAAGCGAGACGGCGAGGCGCTGGGTCGCCCGAGCTGGGGAACACCCATTCCCATCGACCCGGGGACGCACTCCGTCGAGGCGAGCGCGCCGGGCCGGCGGACGTGGCAGTCGCAGGCGGTCGTGGAGGGCGCGGCGGCGAAGGCGTCGATCGAGATCCCACCGCTGGTCGCGGAGGCCGCGATGCCCGCACCCCCGACGACCGCGCCGCCGCCTCCGCCTCCCACGCCGGCGCCGCCTCCCCCCGCGCCGTCCACGCCCGGCTCGACGCAGCGCGTGCTCGGCGTCGTCCTCGGGGCGGCGGGCATCGCGGGGATCGCCGTGGGCAGCGTCTTCGGCGTCCTCGCCGGCGGGCACAAGAGCGACGCCGCTCCCCACTGCTCGGGCACCGAGTGCGACGCGACGGGCATCTCGGACCTGTCGGACGCCCGCAGCTCGGCGACGGTGTCGACCATCGCGTTCATCGCCGGCGGCGCCGTGCTCGCGGGCGGCGTCGTGCTCTATCTGGTCGCGCCGCGCGGCCCGTCGAGCACGGGGCTCGTCCTGGCGCCCGGCTCCTCCGGCTCGATGGCCGGGCTCACCCTGCGCGGAGGCTGGTGATGCGCGCCGGGTGGATCGTCCTCGCGGTCGCGGCGGCGGCCGTCGGATGCGCGAGCGTCCTCGCGATCCCGAACGACACGCCCTCCTTCTGCGCGCAGGCGGCCAACCAGGGCCACGCGTACTGCGAGGACTTCGACGTGGGCGACGCCGGCTCGCGGTGGACGTTCGCCGAGGCCACGGGCGGCGCCGCGTATTCGGTGCAGGCGGGCGGCCAGTCGCCGCCGAACCTGCTCGACATGAGCGCGCCGACGGAACCCGACGGGGGAGCGGCCCTCTCGGGCTTCACGAAGGAGTTCGACGACTCGACGTTCGTCGGCCTGCACATCGAGGCCGACGTCCGCTTCGTCACGCAGAACGACGCGCCCCTCGCGGCCGAGGGCGGCTTCCTGCTCATCGTCGACAAGAATGGCGGGGGCTGCATCGGCCTCGGGACGGCGCCGAACGGCCCTGACGGGAAGCCCTCGATCGGCGCGTTCGTCTTTGCCCAGGGCGCGGGCTGCAGCGCGCTCACGTCGGGCGGCGGCGGCGGCGCGATGCTGGGAGGCCGCTCGGTCTACGTCGGCGACGCCCCGGCGCCGAACACGTGGGTCCACATCGTCGCCGTCGCCGCCCCCGACGCGACGAAGAACGACGGCAGCGGGACGCTCACCTTCAACATCGAGGGGCAGCCCGGCGCCTTCATGCCGGTCCCGCTCCTGCTCGGAACGCTCGTCACCACCGGCGTCCCGCTCGTCGGCTTCGCCGCCGAGGTCAACGGCCCGAGCGGGCCGTTCGAGGTCCAGTACGACAACATCACCATCGACCTCCGCCCCAACTGACGCCCGTCCCTCGTTCCTCTTCCAGGTGCCCGCGGTGGTTTCTTGGACGCGGAGGCGCGGAGCTGAGAGGAGGCGCGGGGTTGTTTGGGCGGATGGATGTGCATGATCCCCCCCACCCCTACTCCGCGCCTCCTCTCTCCCTCCGCGCCTCCGCGTCCAAAGAACAAGGCGATCCCGTTCGCGGGTCAGCCGAGGGTGAGGCGGGCGAGCGTGGGGCCGACGGGGGCGTCTTCCCAGATGACGGCGTGGAGGGCGGCGAGGAGAGGGAGCTTCGTCACGCCGCGCTCGCGGGCGTAGCGCCAGGCCGAGGCGATGGCGGGGTAGCCCTCGGTGAGCTCGCCCGTCGCGAGCATCTCCGCCGCCACCTGCGCGGCCGGCTTCCCGCGGCCCACGCGCTCGCCGAAGGCGCGGTTCCGCCCCGCCGCGGCCGTCACGTGCAGATCCCCGACGCCCGCGGGGCCGTGCACCGTGTCGGCGCGGCCGCCCCCCGCCTCGACGAGCGACCGCATCTCGACGATGGCCTGCGTGAAGCACGCGGCGCGCGCGTCGTGCGCCGCGGGGCCGACGTGCCCGTCCCACAGACCGAGGCCCGTCGCGTAGGCGTTCTTCAGCGCCGAGCAGAGCTCCGCCCCGGCCACGTCGTCGGTCGTCGTCACCACCAGGCCATCGCCCGCCATCGCGCGCGCGCACGTCGCCGCGTCCGCGGGCACGCCCGCATACTGCATCCACGTCAGCACCCCGCGCGCCACCTCCATCGCCTTCGCCGGGCCCGCCGCGTGCACGAAGCGGACGGCGCGCCCCGCGTGCTCCGGGACCACCACGTCGATGCGGTCCATCTTTCCCGTCCGCGGCGACTCGAGCAGCCCCTTGGTCACGCTGAGCACCGGCACGTCGGGCAGGTGCGCCGCCGCCTTGGTCATCACCGGCACCGCGCCCTCGGAGCTCACCGCGTGCACGACGAGCTCCGCCCCCTCGAGGGCCTCGGCGAGCCGCGGCGCGCGGAACAGCGTCATCCCCTCGAGGCGCAGGCCGAGGCGCGGGTGGGCCTCCCCCCGCTCGCACGGCTCGAGCATCGCGTCGTCCAGCCACGTCCCCCACAGGCGGACCTCGTGCCCGCGCCGCCGGGCCACCGACGCCATCGCGCTCCCCATGTATCCTGCACCGAGAACCGTCACCCGCATGGTCCGGGGAGGATACCAGCGGCAGCGCTTTGCACGGTCGCCGCGGCCGAAGTACGTTCCGGGCGCCTTGCGGAACCTGGTCTTTCGATTCGAGGACACTCCGGCCTTCGCGCTCGCCCTGCGCGGGGGCGACCAGGAGCTGCCCGTCCCGCCCGGCGAGACCGTGGCCGACGGGGAGTGGGTGCTCGCGATCTTCGAGGTGGGCACCTCGCGCCGGGCCACGGCCTCCGCGGCGCGGGGCCTCGGCGGCGGCCCCGGGGCCGAGCTCGTGCTCGCCTTCGAGCGGCGCGACTGGGAGCGGCTCGTCGACTTCGCCGGCGCCGGCAGCACCGCGATGCGCGCCGCGGCGCCCGTCGTCCCGCCCGAGAGGCCCACGCAGCCCTCGCTGCCCGATCCCCCGTCGGTGCCGCCGACCGCCCCCAGCCGGCCGAGCTTCCATCACTGGCGCAAGAGCGATCCCTTCGCGCAGGGCCCGAACGCCCGCGTCCTTCTGGTCGACGACGACCAGGACATCCGCGAGGTGGTCGGCGCGATGCTCGACGCGGTGGGCCTCACGGTCGAAGCGTCGACGAGCGCCGAAGAGGCCCTCGAGCGGGTGCGCGCGGCCCCGTTCGATCTGCTCGTCCTCGACTGGAACCTGCCCGGGATGACCGGCATCGAGCTGTGCCGCCTCATCCGGCGCGACGCCAGCCTCTCCACGCTCCCGGTCCTCTTTCTCACGGCGCACGCCTCGTCGCGCGACGTGGTCGACGCCTTCGCCAGCGGGGCCGACGACTACGTCGTGAAGCCCTTCCGCGCGCCCGAGCTCGGCGCCCGCATCTTCGGGCTGCTGCGGCGCGCGCGCATGGGACAGAGCGTCTCCTGAGTCATGTCCTTCAGCGAGCCGCCGCCGTCGCTCCCCCCGTACGACGCCCCGCACGACCCCGGCGTGAAGTCGGTCGGCCGCTTCATCGCGGTCGGCGGCGGGCGCGGGGGCGTCGGCAAGAGCCTCGTCGCGGTCAACCTCGCCGTCTACTTCGCGCAGCTCGGCAAGAGCGTCGTCCTCGTCGACGCGGACACGGCCGGGTCGAACCTCCACGCGCACTTCGGCCTCTCGGCGGCGAGCGTCGAGCCGGACATGGACGCCGAGGGCCTCGACGGGATCCGGCGCGCCCTCGTGCCGACGAGCGTCCCCGGGCTCTCGCTGCTGCCCGGCGCGCACGACGCGATCAGCCCCGGCCTCGCCCTCCGCGCCGGCCGCAAGATGCGCTGGCTCGCCGGACTGCGGGCGCTCTCGGCGGAGTACCTCGTCGTCGACGTGGGACCCGGGCACGGCGACTTCGCCGTCGATCTCATGCTCGCGGCCGACATCGGCATCGCCGTCACCGTGCCCGAGCCGCCCGCCATCGAGGCGACGTACCGCTTCCTCCGCGCCGCGTTCCGCCGCCGCCTGCGGCGCGTGCTCGTCCGCGACAAGCTCCGCTCCTCGATGCTCGAGCGGGCGCTCTCCGACGCGGGGTCGCTCCCCGCCCCCATCGACCTCGTGCACCGCCTCGCGAAGATCGACCGCGGCCTCGCCGAGGCGGCGTGGGCCGAGGCGCAGGCGCTGCGCGTCCAGCTCGTCGTCAACCAGACCCGCGTGCGGACGGACGCGGAGCTCGGCGCGTGGATGAGCGGCATCGTCTCGCGGCACTACGGCGTCGCCCTCGACGAGCTCGGCCACGTCGAGCAGGACGACACGGTGTGGCTGACGGTCCGGCGCAACAAGCCGCTGCTCGTCGACAGCCCGACGAGCAAGAGCGCCCGCAACATGGAGCGCATCGCCCGGCGCGTCGTGGCCCTCGCCGCCGCGCGGACGGGCGAGCGAACGACGCCGACGCCCGTGCCGACCGAGGAGCCGACCCTCTACGCCGTCCTCGGCGTCACGCGCACGGCGAGCGACGAGGAGGTCCGCCGGGCGTACAAGCGGCAGCGCGAGATCTACGCGACGGGGGGCCTCGCGACCGTGTCGCTCCTCGGGGTGGAGGAGCTGACGCGCGCGCAGCGCAAGCTCGACGAGGCGTACGACACGCTGCTCGACCCGGTGCTCCGCCGCGCCTTCGACCTGTCGACGTTCGCCGAGCCTGCCCCCGAGGTCATGTCGGCGCGGACGACGCGCCCCGCGCTCGCGGCCGAGCAGCTCATGCTGCAGGAAGAGCTGCTCCGCGAGCTGGGGCCGGACACCGAGTTCTCGGGAGCCCTGCTCCGCAAGGTGCGCGAGTCGCTCGGGCTCGAGCTCGTCGACATCAGCATCAAGACGAAGATTGGCCGGGCGCACCTGCAGGCCGTCGAGGACGAGCGGTACGAGGATCTCCCCGCGCTCGTCTACACGCGGGGCTTTCTCGGCGAGCTCGCCAAGCAGCTGCGCGTCGATCCCATGCAGGTGCAGAAGACCTACCTGCGTCGTATGCGGGAGGAGCTGGCCACGCGAGGCAAGGAGCTGGCTTGACGGCCGGCCCCCGCGAAGGCCGCCCAGCCCTCGGCGACGCCCTGTTCGGCGCGCTGCTCTTCGTCGCCGCGCTCCTGCCGCGTCTCTACGTCGCCGTCTCCTGGGCGGGCGAGCCGGTGTGGGACGGGCACTACTACGACTTCGGCGCGCGCCGCATCGCCGAGGGGGCGGGCTACTCGGACGACCTCACCCTCGGCGGCCACCTCGTCTGGCACCCGTGGTGCCACTATCCGGTCGGCTACAGCGCCTTTCTCGCCCTCTTCTACCGCCTCTTCGGCGACGGACGCGCCGTGGCGGCGGTCGCCAACGCGCTCGTCGGCGCCGCCCTCGCCGTCGTCACGTGGGCCCTCGCCCGGCACGCGCTCTCTCCGCTCCGCGCGCGCGCCGCCGGCGTCCTCGTCGCGCTGCACCCGGGGCTCATCCTCTACGCGGCGCTCCTCATGTCCGAGCCGCTCGCCGCGCTGCTGACGCTCCTCGCCTTCTGGGCCGCCGTCGCCCTCCGGCCGCGGCGCGGCCTCGTCGCCGGCGCGCTCCTCCTCGGCGTCGCGGCGCTCGTCCGCCCGCAGGCGCTCCTCTGCGCGCCGTTTCTGGCGCTCGTCCTCCCCGCGACGCGCGCGCGCCTCCCCGCCGCCGCCGTCGCCTGCGCCGTCGCGCTCGTGCCGGTCCTCCCGTGGACCGCCCGCAACTGCGCCGTCATGGACGGCTGCGCCCTCGTCAGCACCAACGGCGGCTGGAACCTCGCCATCGGCGCCTTCCCGCGCGCCACCGGCCGCTTCGAGACGCTCCGCTCGAGCGACGGCTGCCGCGACGTCACCGGGCAAGTGCAGCAGGACCGCTGCTGGCTCGACTACGGACTCGGGCAGATCCGCGCGCGGCCCTGGCACTGGCTCGCCCTCGTCCCCGCGAAGCTCGGCTTCACGTTCGACCACGAGTCCTTCGCCGTCGAGTACCTGCACGAGGCGCGGCCCGAGGCGTGGCCCGAGGGGCGGCGCGAGAACGGGCGCGGGCTGACGACCCTCTTTCACCGGCTGCTGCTCGCCGCCGCCGCGCTCGGGTGCATCGCGTACCCGCGCCCGCGTCCCACGCGCGCCGCGGCGGTGCAGGGGGCGCTCGTCGCGGTCGTCCTCGTGCTCGTCGCGGTCGCGTTCACGGCGGAGAGCCCCGTCTTCTGGCCGCTGGCGATCTTTCTCGCGGTCGTCCCGTGGCTCCCGCTGCCGGGGCGCCCCGCCATGCCGCCGGCGCTGCTCCTGCCGGTGTCGCTGCTCGCGACGACCCTCGTGACGCACGCCGTCTTCTTCGGGGAGGACCGCTACCACGTCGTCGTGACCCCCGTGCTGGCCCTGCTCGCCGCCGCGGCGCTGCGAGGTGGCCCCTGGACGCGCGGCCGTCCTGTCCGCGCCGCCGTGGGCGCCGAAAGCGTTGCGGAGACGCGGAGGTAACGCGCGGGCGGCCACGCTTCGCGCCTGCGGTCTGCTAGGTTCGCGGGCATGTCACGTCTTCTTGTCCTGACGTTCCTGCTCGCCTGCTCCTCGGTCGCCTGCTCCGCCTCGTCGACCGCCGCCACCCCCGAAGCGGGCGCCCCCGACGCGTGCGGAACCGGCGGCAACGACGGCGGCACCTGCCTCGGGACCTACGTCTCCTGCGCGGACCTGACGACGCCGACCGTCTCCTTCGCGATGGACATCGTGCCCATCTTCCAGCCGAGCTGCGCCATCGCGGGCTCCACGTGCCACGGCACGCCGGACGTCGCGACCACGCAGGCGCGCCCCTACCTCGGCAACTTCGACGGCGGCACCGACGCGTCGGAGGTCGTGCAGGGCCTCGTCAGCGTCCTCTCCAACGAGGATCCGACGATGAACACGGTGGCGCCGGGCGATCCCGTGAACAGCTTTCTCATGCACAAGCTCGACGGCGACCAGTGCACGCTCGCGAACGCGTGCGCCTCGAGCAAGACGCAGTACACCGACTGCGGACAGCAGATGCCCTACTCGTCGCCGCCGCTCGACGAGGCGACGCGCGACATCGTGCGGCGGTGGATCGCGCAAGGCGCGAAGAACAACTAGCGCAGACTCCCCGTCCCCACCCCGCCCGTCGTTGACGTGGTCGTTGACGTTGACGTTGACGTGGTCGTGGTCGTTGACGCTGACGCTGACGTTGACGTAGTCGGCCATACGTCGTCGTAGTCGACCCTGACCGCGACGGAGTCGACCGGGACCGCGACGGAGCCGACCGGGGCCCCTGGTCCCGACGACGACCACGGCCTTCGGCGCGACCACGTCAACGTCAGCGTCAGCGTCAACGTCAACGTCAACGTCAACGTCAACGACCACGACGGGTGGGGCGGGGGCGGTGAGGTTGGTGCGGGGGCGGTGAAGGCGGCGTCCTGCGGAGGAAACGCGCCGCCCCGCGGAGGAAGCGCCGCGTCCCGCGCGGGAGTCGGCCCTTCCTTCCCAGGACACGTCCCTTCCCGCACGGGAAGCGACCCTTCCTTCACAGGAGACGCCCCTTCCTTCACAGGAAACGTCCCTTCCCGCACGGGACGCGGCGTTTCCTCCACAGGACGCGCCTCTTCCCGCACAGGAAACGCCCCTTCCTCCGCGGGACGCGGCCCTTCCCGCGCGGGACGCGGCGGCTCCCGCGCGGGAGGGCTCGTTTCCTCCATGGGAAGGGCCGGACACTGCTCGGTTTTTCGACAATCGACCGAGGGGGGCACTTTTCTTTCGCGAAAGAGGCCTGCTCGACCCGGTTAAGGGGAAGGGAGGACGGATCGTCGCGCAAGCCCGCGCGCCGGGCGCGCCTCCCCGGAATCGCGAGGTGAAGGCTCCAATGCCCGGGAATCGTATGAAGCAGCTCGCCGCGGACCAGAAGATGGTCAGCGGCGTCACACAGCACCTGATGGGGCTTCAGACCATCATGGTGGGCGGCGTGGCGATGAAGCCCGCCGACATCGTCACCAAGGTGACGGGCCGCATCACGGCGGCACAGGCGGTCGAGACCACGGAGGCGACGCATGCCGCCGCGGTCTCGGCCAACAAGGTCGTCCTGACCGAGACCCACCAGTTCATGCTGGATCTCGAGCAGGCGATCGAAGTGCAGGTGGGACAGCAGGTGGACACGCTCGCCGACTTCGGCCTCACGCCGAAGAAGAAGGGCGTGCCCACGGTGGCGACGAAGGCGGCGGCCGCGGCGAAGGCCAAGGCGACGCGTTCGGCGAAGAAGGGCACGGCCACGGTGGCCGCGCCCGAGGCGGTCCCGGCGCCTGCAGCGGCGCCCGCGGGAGGCTCGACGCCGGCGAAGTAGCCGGTCGAGAGCGGCGGGTCGGGTAGCACCGGCGGGGGAAGGGCGCAGTCGGCTCTTCCCCCGCCGTTCTTTTGTGCGGCGCGTGGGAGCGCGCCGGCTCGGATGATGCACACTGCCTCGGTAGACCCGGAGTCGACTCGGGATGCGCGTGTGGACAGTGCTTGGTGTGGCCGCGGCGACCGGGATTCTCCAGTCCGGTTGCGCGGGGCGCTGGGACGCGTCGAGTGTGCCGCTGCCGGGGAGCGCGTCGGCGTGGCGCTACGACGTGGTCGACGACGCGAAGGCCGGGGAGCTGCGCGTGGAAGCGTGGCTGCCGCCCGGGACGCTGTCGGAGCTCGGCGTCCGGCATGGAGGAGAGCGCTTCCTCCGCGACGCGGAGGTCGAGGACGACGGCTCGTGGCGCGACGTGCCGGTGCGGCGCGGCGTGCTTCACGTGCCGCAGTGCGCCTCGGGCTGTCACCTGCGTTATCGCTTCGAGCTGCGGCGTGCCGCCACGGCGCTGCACGACGTGGACACGGCGAAGGCGTGGGGCGAGGTCGTCGAGGCCGCGCCGTCGATGTGGCTGGTGCATCCCCCGCTGGCGCGGTTCGGCGCGCGCTACCGGTTCCGCGTGCGGACGCCGCCCGGCGTGGGCTTCGTGACGGGGGTGTTCACGGCGGGCGAGGGGGAGCCCGGCACCTACGAGGCGGACGCGACGAACATCGGCGCGTCGCCGTACGCGGTCTTCGGGCCGGTGCGCACGCGCTCGGTGGAGGCGGTGCCGGGGGCGACGATCGACATCGCGATCGCGCCGGGCGAGTACGCCGCGAGCGACGACGCGATGGTGGCGTGGGTCGCGAGGAGCGCCCGCACGATGGCGCGCTTCCTCGGGTGCTTCCCGCTCGATCGCGTGATGGTGCTGGTCGTGCCGGTCCCCGGGGCGGAGGTGCGCCACGGCGAGACGATGGGCGACGGCGGCGCGTCGATCGTCGTGGAGCTCGGGGAGGAGGCCGGCGAGACGACGCTGGCGAGCGACTGGGTCCTGCCGCACGAGATGGCGCACCTCGCGGTCCCCAGCGTGTCGCGGCCGCATCACTGGATCGAGGAGGGGCTCGCCGTCTACCTGCAGCCCATCGCGCGCGCCCGCGCCGGTGAGCTCTCCCCGCTCCAGGCGTGGCGCGAGCTGGCCCTCGGCATGCCGAAGGGCGCGCCCGTGCGCGGCGACCGCGGCCTCGACGACGCGACGGACTGGGCGAGGACGTACTGGGGCGGGGCGACGTTCGTCTTCCTCGCCGATCTGGAGATGCGCCGGCGCACGGAGGACCGCGTCGGCCTCGAGGACGCGCTCCGCAACGTGCTCGCGTCGGGCGGAAGCGTCGCGCACATGTGGCCCTTCTCGCGGCTGCTCGACGCGGCCGACGGCGCGGTCGGCGTCCCCGTGATGGCGCGGATGCACGCGGAGATGCAGCGCGGCGCGTGGTCGGTCGATCTGCCCACCGTCTTCCGCGACCTCGGCGTCCTCGTCCACGGCACCGACGTCACGCTCACCGACGACGCCCCCCTCGCCGCCGTGCGCCGCTCCATCACGGCTCCCTTCCCCGCCGACGCCCCCGACCCCACCGCCTGCCGCTGGGCCTCCCCCCAAACCATGGCGCAGCGCTGATCCCTCGGGAGATTGGCCGCCGAGGCGCAGAGGCGCAGAGGCGCGAGTTTGGGTGGGGGAGAGAGATGCTCTCCGATCCCCCCCTCTTCTCTGCGGCTCTGCGCCTCTGTGGCCAACTCTCCGGGGGGCCGACGCCGGCTTGCGCGGGTCCTGGCGTGGTAGCTTGCGCGCATGATCGGGCGCCTGACGGGGAAGGTCGTGGCGCAGGAGTCGGACGGTGGGGTGGTCGTCGACGTGAACGGGGTCGGCTACGAGGTGGCCGTGCCGCTCGGGACCCTCGGGCGGGCGCAGCCCGACGACGCGGGGAGGGTGACGCTCTGGGTCTACACGCACGTGCGCGAGGACGCGCTGTCGCTCTTCGGGTTCTCCGACGAGCTCGAACGGGCCGCCTTCCGGGCGCTCCTCGGCGTGTCGAACGTCGGCCCGAAGATCGCCATCGCCGTCCTCGGCGCGCTGCCGGCCGCGGAGCTCGCACGCGCGGTCGCCCGGCAGGATCTGACGGCGCTGAAGGGCATCACGGGGGTCGGAAAGAAGATCGCCGAGCGGCTCCTCCTCGAGCTCCGCGACAAGCTGCCGCAGGTCATGGCCGGCGCCCCCGGGACGGCCCTGCCCGTGCCCACCGCGCGCCGCGGCAGCGAGGGGGAAGAGCGCCTCCGCAGCGCGCTGACGGGCATGGGCTTCAAGCTGGGCGAGGCGGACCGGGCCATTGCGAGCCTCGGCGCGCGGACGGACACGGTCCCCGTCGAGTCGCTCATCCGCGAGGCCCTCGCGCTGCTGAGCCGTTGAGCTATCGTCCGCCCCCCCATGCAGGACGTCATCGCCTACGTCGACGCGAACCGCGGCCGCTTCGTCGACGACCTCATCGAGTGGGTTCGCATCCCCTCGGTCTCGAGTGATCCGAAGCACACGCCCGACGTCGCCCTCAACGCCGAGCACCTCGCGAACACCCTGCGCGGGCTCGGCGCCGGCCGGGTCGAGGTGTGGCCCACCGCGGGTCATCCCGCCGTCTTCGCCGAGTGGATGGGCGCGCCCGGCAAGCCGACGCTCCTCGTCTACGGGCATCACGACGTGCAACCGGTCGATCCGCTGAACGAGTGGGTCACGCCGCCCTTCGAGCCGAGCATGCGCGGCGGCCGCCTGTGGGGGAGGGGCGTCGTCGACGACAAGGGGCAGGTCTTCATCCACGCGAAGGCCATCGAGGCCTTCGTGAAGACGGTCGGCCAGCTCCCCATCAACCTCAGGATGATCGTCGAGGGCGAAGAAGAGGTGGGGAGCGTGAACCTCGATACGCTGCTGCGCGAGCACGCGACGGATCTGGCCGCCGACTTCGTCTGCGTGAGCGACACCGCCATGTTCGGGCGCGGCATCCCGTCCTTGTGCGTCGGCCTCCGCGGCCTCGCGTACATCGAGGTGTTCGTCGACGGGCCCGCGCTGGATCTCCACTCCGGCTCCTTCGGCGGGGGCGTCGCCAACCCGGTGAACGCGCTCGCGCGGATGCTCGCGACGCTGCACGACGCCGACGGGCGCATCACGGTCGAGGGCTTCTACGAGCACGTCCTCCCGCTGAAGGACGGCGAGCGCCGCGAGATCGCGAGCCTCCCCTTCGACGAGAAGGAGTGGCTGCGCTCGACGGGCGCCCCGGCGGTCTTCGGCGAGAAGGGCTACTCGACGCTCGAGCGCATCTGGGCGAGGCCGACGCTCGACGTGTGCGGGATCTCCGGCGGCTTCCAGGGGGAGGGCGCGAAGACGATCATCCCGGCCCGCGCGAGCGCGAAGGTGAGCTGCCGCCTCGTGCCCGATCAGGAGCCGGACGACATCGTGCGCAAGCTGACGGCGCACTTCACGCGCGTCGCCCCGCCGGGCGTGCGCATCCGCGTCGAGAACCTGCACGGCGGACGCCCGTACCTCGCCCCGACGGACCATCCGGTCTACGAGATCGCGAAGAGGGCCTTCTCCAAGGCGTTCGGCAAGCCCACCGTCTTCATGCGCGAGGGCGGCAGCATCCCGTTCGTGCGCACCATCGCCGACGCGACGGGCAAACCGTGCCTTCTGATGGGCTTCGGCCAGCCCGACGAGAACGCCCACGCGCCCAACGAGTGGCTCGACCTCGAGAACTACCACCTCGGCATCAAGAGCGCGGCGTACCTCTACGACGAGATCGCTCGGATGGGCTGAAGAGCCGTCGCCCGCCCCCGGACCCAGGGCGCATCCCGGCTGGCCCGCGGCGCCAATCCGCGGTAGCTCTCCCGCCCGACATGGCCAAGAAGACCAAGACCCCCAAGCGCGAGAAGACCCGCGAACGGCGCGAGCGTCGCTTCGATCCGCAGGGGAGCACGAACGTCCGCACCGTCTACCTCATCGGCGCCATCGGGGCGATCGCCATGGGCGCGGGGGCGTGGGGTCAGTTCGGGGCGCTCATCCACGAGGGCGGCCCCGAGCCGCTGAAGTTCGCGCCGTACATCCTGGCGGTGGGCGCGCTCCTCGTCGGCGGCGCCATCTGGATCGGCACGAGCGGCGACCCCGCCCTCCGGGTGGGCGACGCGGGGCTGGCGATGGAGAAGGGCGGCGTGCGTCGGATGCCCTGGTACGCCATCGAGCGCATCGAGTGGCGCGAGGAGACCGTGCGCGTGACGGGGAAGGACGACATGGGCATCGCGATGACCATCCTCGCGAAGCTGAAGAGCCATCCCCAGGCCGCGGCGTGGATCGTCAAGGAGGCGCGCGAGCGCGTCCCCGCCGTGGTGCAGGTGCCCGAGGACGCGACGCTGCCGGATCCGCGCGCGTCGGCGGGCGAGTCGATGGCGCTCGAGGCGCCGCAGGTCGTGGGAAAGCACTGCGCGTCGAGCGGGAAGGTCATCGCGTTCGAGCCGGACGCGCGTCTCTGTCCGCGATGCGAGCGCGTCTACTACAAGACGAGCGTGCCGGCCGAGTGCGAGTGCGGCGCCTCGCTGGCCGAGGTGCAGGCCCGCGCGAAGACGGCCTGACGAGAGCGGGGGAGCCGTGACGACGTCGATTCGCACCGTGTGCGTCCTCGGGACGGGGACGATGGGCCAGGGGATCGCGCAGGTGACCGCGGCGGCGGGCCTCGCGACGCGCCTCTTCGACGCGGCCCCGGGCCGGTCGGAGCAGGCGATCGCGGGGGTGGGCGCGCAGCTCGAGAAGCTGGTCGGCAAGGGGAAGATGGCGGGCGAGCAGCGCGACCGGACGCTGGCGTCCCTGCGCGTGGCGACCGACGTGCGCGACGCGTGCGACGGCGTGGACCTCGTCGTCGAGGCCGCCCCGGAGAACATGGAGCTGAAGGTGAAGCTCCTGGGCGACGTGGTGCTCGCGTCGCCGCCGCACGCGCTCGTCGGGTCGAACACCTCGTCCCTGTCGCTGACGGAGCTCGGCGCGCGCATCGGCGCCCCGGAGCGGACGGTGGGGCTCCACTTCTTCAACCCGCCGCCGGTGATGGAGCTGCTCGAGGTGGTGCGGGGGATCTCGACGAGCGACGCGACGGTGGAGAGCGCGGTCGCCTTCGCGGCGCACATCGGGAAGACGGCGATCGTGGTGCGCGACGTGCCGGGCTTCGCGTCGAGCCGGCTGGGCGTCATCCTCGGGGCGGAGGCCATCCGCATGCTGGAGAGCGGCGTGGCCAGCGCGACGGACATCGACCGCGCGATGGAGCTCGGCTACCGCCACCCGATGGGGCCCCTCAAGCTGACCGACCTCGTGGGCCTCGACGTGCGCCTGGCCATCCTCGATCACCTGCATCGCGAGCTCGGCGACCAGTTCCGCGCCCCCCCGCTGCTCCGGCAGATGGTCCGCGCCGGCAAGCTCGGCAAGAAGACCGGCGAAGGCTTCTACGTCTGGAAGGACGGCGTCGCCCAACCGCGGGGCTAGTGCCGCCAGCGGCGGGTCGCGTGGCGCAAGCCACAGCACCGCGCGCGTCAGCAAACAGCACCGCGCGCGTCAGCAAGCGGTGAGCGCGACAACGTGTGCGGGGGCGGCCCTCACCGCTCGCGGACGCTCGCTGTGCTGTGGTCTTGTCCGCGCGGCGGCGCCCGGCGCGGCGCCCGGCTAAGCTCGCGGCCATGACTGCTCTCCGGGAAGCCTTCGTCGTCGACGCGGTTCGTACCCCCATCGCCCGGTTCAAGGGCGGCCTCGCGTCGGTGCGGGCCGACGACCTCGCGGCGCACGTGCTCTCGGCGCTCGTCGCGCGGAACCCGGGGCTCGGGGCGCGGCTCGACCAGGTCGTCTTCGGCGCGACGAACCAGGCGGGGGAGGACAACCGCAACGTGGCGCGCATGGCGGTCCTCGTCGCAGGCCTCCCGTTCGAGCTGCCTGCGATGACGGTGAACCGGCTGTGCGGCTCGGGCCTCGAGGCGGTGTGCGACGCCGTGAGGCGCGTCGCGACGGGCGACGCGGACGTCGTCGTGGCCGGAGGGGTCGAGAGCATGACCCGGGCGCCGTTCGCGTTCGGCAAGACGGACGAGGCCTTCTCGCGGACGCCGCCCAAGGTGTTCGACACGACGCTCGGCTGGCGCTTCGAGAACCCGCGCATGGCGGCGCGGTTCCCCCTCCTCTCGATGGGCGAGACCGCCGAAGAGGTCGCGACCGCCTGGAACGTGTCGCGCGAGGACCAGGACGCCTTCGCGCTCGGGTCCCAGAAGAAGGCGGCGGCGGCCCTCGCGGCGGGCGCGTTCGACCGCGAGATCGTGCCCGTGCCCGTCCCGCAGAAGAAGGGCGACCCGGTCCTCTTCGCGAAGGACGAGTCGCCGAGGGGCGACGTGACCCTCGAGGGCCTGGCCAAGCTCGCCCCGGCGTTCCGCAAGGGAGGCACGGTGACGGCCGGCAACAGCTCGCCGCTGAACGACGGCGCGGCGGCGGTCCTCGTCGTGAGCGGGGAGGTCGTGAAGGCCGAGAAGCTGACACCCCTGGCGCGCGTCGTGGCCCACGCGACGGCCGGGGTGCACCCGAACCGCATGGGGGAGGGCCCCATCCCGGCGGGGAAGAAGGCCCTCGCGCGGGCGGGGTGGAGCGTGAAGGAGCTGGATCTGGTCGAGCTGAACGAGGCGTTCGCCGCCCAGTCCCTCGCGTGCCTCCGCGGGCTCGAGCTCGACCCGGCGAAGGTCAACGTGCGCGGCGGCGCCATTGCGCTCGGCCATCCCATCGGCTCGAGCGGGGCGCGAATCCTCGGAACGCTGGTCCACGCGATGCGGGACACGGGCGCCCGCCGGGGGATGGCCGCGCTGTGCATCGGGGTGGGACAGGGGATCGCCATGCTCGTCGAGGCCTGATGCGCTACACCACCCTCCCCCATGACCGCGCCGGCCGAGCACCCCTACGCCTCGTTCGTCCACCAGGTGCAGAAGCCCGCCCGCTACCTCGGCGGCGAGCACGGCGCCCGGCCGAAGGACTGGGAGAGCGTCGAGGCCCGCGTCTGCCTCGCTTTCCCGGACGTCTACGACATCGGGATGAGCCACCTCGGCTTCAAGATCCTCTACAAGCTCTTGAACGACGACCCCCGCACGCTCGCCGAGCGCGCCTACACGCCGTGGATCGACATGGAGGCGCAGCTCCGGGCCCGCGGCCTGCCGCTCGTGACCTGCGAGAGCGCGCGCCCGCTTTCGGACTTCGACGTCGTCGGCTTCTCGCTCCAGTTCGAGCTCACCTACACGAACGTGCTGCTCATGCTCGACCTCGGCGGCGTCCCCCTCCGGGCCGAGGCGCGCGGCGAGGGCGATCCGCTGGTCATCGCCGGCGGGCCGACGGCGACCCACCCCGAGCCGCTCGCGCCGTTCCTCGACGCGGTGGTCATCGGGGACGGGGAGGAGCGCGCGACCGAGGTGGCGCTCACCTGGGCGAGGCTGAAGAAGCAGGGCGTCCCGCGTGGCGAGCGGCTCCGGGCGCTGGCGAAGCTCCCGGGCGTCTACGTCCCGTCCCTCTTCGCGACGCGGCTCGACGCGGACACCGGGTTCACCGTCGTCGACCGCGGGCTCGTGCCCGAGGCGCGCGTCCCGGTCATCCGCACGCTGGTCGACGACCTCGACCGCTTCCCTTTCCCGGACGACGGCCCGATCGGCGGCCCCGAGGCCATCTTCGATCGCATGTCGATCGAGATCGCGCGCGGCTGCACCGAGGGGTGCCGCTTCTGCCAGGCCGGGATGATCTACCGCCCCGTGCGCGAGCGCGATCCGCAGCAGATCGTCGACACCGTCGTCAACGCCGTGAAAAAGAGCGGCTACGACGAGGCGAGCCTCACGTCGCTCTCGACCGCCGACTACTCGTGCATCGCCCCCCTCGTGAAGAAGGTGGCCGACGCCCTGGCCCCGCAGCGGGTCAGCCTCGGGGTCTCGTCGCTCCGCGCCTACGGGCTCGACGGCAACGTGCTCGACGACATCGCCCGCGTCCGCGCGACGGGCGTCACGTTCGCGCCCGAGGCGGGCACCCAGCGGATGCGCGACGTCATCAACAAGAACGTGACCGAGGAGCAGCTCCTCGAGACGGCCGAGCGCGTCTTCTCGCGCGGCTGGGCGTCGATGAAGCTCTACTTCATGATCGGGCTGCCGACCGAGGGCGAGGAGGACGTGCGCGCCATCCCGCGGGTGGGCGGCCGCGCCCGGGCGATCGGCAAGCAGGCGAAGCGCGCGATGGGCAACCCGGGCTCGCCGAAGGTGACGGTGAGCGTCTCGACGCACGTCCCCAAGCCGCACACGCCCTTCCAGTGGTGCGCGATGGACACCCCGGAGTCGGTGCGCGAGAAGCAGGGCTGGCTGCAGGAGGAGGCGCGGACGGCGAACGTCGACCTCCGGATGCACGACTGCGACACGTCGTGGCTCGAGGCCGTCTTCGCGCGCGGCGACCGCTCTCTCGCGCCCGTGCTCGAGCGGGCCTACCGGGCGGGCGCGCGCTTCGACTCGTGGGAAGACCAGAAGAAGATGGCGGTCTGGGAAGAGGCGTTCCAGGCCGAGGGCGTCGACGTGGCGAAGTACCTCGGGACGATTCCGGTGAGCGCCCGCCTGCCGTGGGACCACATCGACGTCGGGCTCGAGGAGGGCTTTCTCCTTCGCGAGTACCGCAAGGCGCTGAAGGACCGGCTGTCGCTCCCGTGCGGCAAGGTCGCGGGCGCGTTCGTGCACGCGACGAACCTGAAGGACGCGACCGAGGAGGACCGCAAGCTCGTCTGCTACGACTGCGGCATCGCCTGCGACCTCGGCGCGATGCGCGAGCAGCGCCTCGTCATGCTCCGGAAGCTCGGGGCCGAGGAGCCGCGCCCGCCGGCCCCGCCGTCGCCGCGGGCGAAGGGTCCTCCGCCGAAGATCGAGCAGGGTGAGGCGCGCCGGTACCGCTTCCTCTACGAGAAGCGCGGCCCCGCGGCGTTCCTCTCGCATCTCGACGTCATCCGCGCACTGCCTCGCTCGTTCCGGAGGCTCGACATCCCGCTGTGGTACTCGCAGGGCTTCCACCCGAAGCCCGAGATGGTCTTCGGTCCGGCGTTGAGCCTCGGGGTGGCGAGCCTCGCCGAGGTGGTCGACATGAAGATCGCGGCGGACATCGACGCTCCGGCGCTGCTCGAGGCGCTGTCGGAGGGGACGCACCAGGGTCTCCGCTTCATCGGCGGGATCAGGCTCGGGGCGAACGACGCCGCGGTCTCGCGCTTCGTCGACACGGCGCGGTACGTGGTGGGGATCCCGCGGGACGTCGTCGAAGCGCGGGGAGGCGAGGCGTGGCTCGCGGAGCGCGTTCGCGCGACCATGGCGGCGGAGTCGCTCGTCGTCATGCGGCGCATCGACGGCGTGGGCAAGCGGGTCGACGTGCGCGAGTATCTGCGCTCGCTCGAGGTGGCCGGGGCCGACGGGCGGGAGCTGCTGGCGCGCGCGGGCATGGCGGGCGAGCTCGTCGTCGTGAGCGCCGAGGTCGAGGTGCGAGGCTCGGGCGGCGTGAAGATCGGCGAGGTGGTCGAAGTGCTGGTGGGCGACGCCGAGCTGCCGCATCGCTCGGTGCGCGTCGCGCTGGGCGCTCGCCGACCCGACGGGTCGCTGGTCTCGCCGCTGGATCTCGACGGTCTCCGCGCGCTGCGCGAGGCCGCGCGGGCGGTGGTCGAGCCCGTGGCTCCCGCCCCCTGATGGGGCTCGACGTCGTCGCGCTGCTCGTCCTCGCGGCGTTCGGAGCGGGCCTGGTCGACTCGATCGCCGGCGGCGGAGGGCTCATCACGTTCCCCGCGCTCGTCGCGGCCGGCCTCCCGCCGCACCTCGCCCTCGGCACGAACAAGGGACAAGCGGTCTTCGGCGCGGCGTCCTCCGCCGTCGCGTACTGGCGAGGCGGCGGCATGCACCGCGACCGCGCCGCGGTGGCCTTCGCCTGCGGCTTCGCGGGCTCCGTGCTCGGCGCGTTCGCCGTCCTCGCGATCCCGGCCGAGCCGCTGCGCCCCGTCGTCATGGTCCTCCTCGCGGGCGCGGCCACCGTGGTGGTCCTGCGCGGCCACATCAAGCCCCGGTCGCGCGCCCCGTCGCACCCGCGGCTGGTCCTCGCGGGCATCGCCCTGGGGCTCGGCGCGTACGACGGCTTCTTCGGCCCGGGCGTCGGCTCGATGCTCATCGTCGCCTTCATGCTCGTCTTCGGCGACTCGATCACCCGGGCCTCGGGCAACGCGAAGGCGGTGAACCTCGCGTCCAACCTCGCCGCGGTCCTCGTGTTCACGGCGCGCGGCACGGTGCTCTGGCGCGTGGCCCTCCCCATGGCCGTGGCGAACGGGCTCGGCGCGGCGGTGGGCGCGCGCCTGGCCCTCCGGCGCGGGGACCGCTTCGTGCGATGGGTCGTGCTCGCGGTCGTCGCCGCGGCGATGGTCAAGCTGGGCGTCGACTTCGCGCGGGCGAGCTGACCCGCCGAGCTAGCGACCCTTGGCCGGCGGGCCCCGGCGCGCCGTCACGGGGGCCGAGCCGAGGACGCGGAGGGCCCGACACATGTCGGCGTCCTTGCAGGGTCCGACGTTGCCGCCGTTGGGCGGCCACGCGACGGCCCACGTGCCGTCCTCGGCGTGGGCGAGCACCGCGCGGTCGCGCACGTCGGGCCCGCGCCACGTGGGCGGCGCGTGCGCCAGCGCGGCCTCGCGGTCGTTGGCGTCGACGGTGCCGAAGGGAAAGCGGAGGCTCGGCACGAGCCCGACGCGCTGCACCGGCGTCCCGTCGGGCAGGGCGTAGAGCAGCGTCGTGAGGCGGAGGACGCCGGCGTGCGCGTCGTCGTCGACGTACTCCTGCGCGCATCCCTTGCCGAACGTCACGGCCCCCACGGTGGGGCCGCGGCGGTACGAGACGAGCGCGCCGGCGATCATCTCGGCGGCGCTCGCCGTGTCGGAGTCGACCAGCGTCGCGACGGGGCCGCGCCAGCGGTCGACCCCGGGAGGCTCGGGCGCGCGATCGGTCTCGAGCGAGCCGTCGCGCCGCTTCATCGGAAAGAGCGAGGCGCCCGGGATGAAGACGCCCAGCGCGTCGATCGCGCCGTCGGTGGACCCGCCCCCGTCGCCGCGCAGATCGAGGACGACACCGGCGAGTGTGCGTCCCTCGCGCTCCCGCTCCCGCAGCAGCGCGCGCGTCAGCTCGTCGCCCAGGTCGTCGCGCACGTCGTGGATGGACACGACCACCACGTCCCCGTCGCCGTACTCCACGCGCTCGACGGGCAGATCGTCGTCGTCCTGCGCCGCCACAGGACCGCTCGGCCTCGCCTCGACGGGCGCCCCGTCGAGCCACGTCGTCACCGGCTGCTGCTCGCCCGCGCGCAGCACGACCGCCTGCGCCGCCGGACGCGCCTCGGACGCCGCGAACCCGAGCTGCTCGCTCTGCTCGAAGCTGAGCCCCGCCGTGCTCACCCCTCCGAGCGACAGCAGCACGTCACCGTCGGTGAGCGGCGGGGCCGCGCCCGACTCGATCCGCACGCCCACCGCCGTGCGCTCGGACTTCTCCCAGAGCCGCGTCGGGGGCCGCGCCTCGAGGTCGACCTCGTAGACGCTGGACTCCTCGTCGAGGGGCGCCCACGCGCCGTGCGGGTCGATCGAGGGCACGTACGCGCGGACGGCGGAGGCGAGGATGACGCGCGCCCAGCCGTCCGCGTCGAGCGCGGGGAAGTAGCGGGCGCGGGCCGCGTCGACGTACGGGTGCGCCGCCGGCCCGAGGGCTCGCTCGAAGGCCCCCACGTTGCGTCCGAGCGTCGCCGCGAGGGCGCGGGCGGGGCGCGTGACGGTGGCGCCCTCGAAGGCGGGCGCGGACGCGGCGGAGGCCAGGTCTTCCTCTGTCCCCGGAGCCTCGCGCTCCTCGTCGAAGACGGCCCGCAGCGCGCTCACCCAGGTCACGAGCTCCGCACCGAGGAGCCGCGCGGTCGCGCAGTCGCGCGTCCCGCGACCCTCCACGTCGGCGAGGAGCTCCCCGGCGCGTGCGGCGAAGGCGTCGCCCACGGGCGTGTCGGGGGCGACGCTCCAGAGGCCGTAGGGGTCGAGCCAGTCCGCCGTCGCGTCGGCGAAGGTGCGGGCGTCGACCGGGTCCGGGGCGTACGCGAGCTGGGTGCGGACCTGCGCGACGACGGCGCGAGCGTCCTCGCATGCGAGCGCGGGGGCATCGCCGCTGGGCACACGGAACGGGTGCGGGCGCACGTCGTCCGAGTCCTTCGGAGAGGACTCCTCGGGGGCCGGTGGAGGGGGCGGCCTCGGGGCGGGCGCGAAGACGAGCGGGGGGCCGGCGGGGGTCGGCCGCAGCGTCCAGACCAGCGCCGCGCCGACGCCGAAGAGCGCGCCCACGAGCCAAACTCCGCGCCGTCGCATGGGGAGAGAAAGCGTAGCAGGCAGCGCCACCCGGGCAGCAGTTTGTCGCGGGGCGCGATAGATTCGGCCATCCCTCGCGCGATGCTCCCGAGCTCATCCCGATCGCCGATTGCCCTCGCCGGCGCGGCCACGGCGCTGGCAGTGGGCCTCTCGCTCGGACGCCCCGCGCGCGCCGACGACATCGATGAAGGCATCCCCTTCAAGTCGGTCGCCCTCCAGGGCAACCCGCTCGGCCTCATCATCGGCCGCTACAGCGCCGACCTCGAATACCTGCCCGCGCCCCACCACGCGCTTCACTTCACGCCCGTGGGCTACTTCGCTCTCCCGGGCGTGGCCGACGAGCTGGTCGGGTTCGGCGCCGAGTTGGGCTACCGCTGGTACTCGGGCCTCTACGGGCCCCACGGCTTCTTCCTCGGCGCGTCGCTCATCGCGCTGAGCCTGCAGTACGTCCACGGCGCGCTGCCCGGTGTCCCCTTGGATTCGCCCGAGGACACGTCGTTCGTGCAGCTGGGCGGCGCCCTCGACGCCGGCTACCAGCTGGTCTTCCTCGGCAACTTCGCGGTGGGGGCCGGCCTCGGCGCCCAGTACACCGCCGACACGACGCCGCCGACCTTCGAATACCAGAACCACCCCTGGCACACGCTCCTCTACGGCTCGGGCTTGCGACCGCGCGTCCTCCTCTCCATCGGGGCGGCCTTCTGAGCAGCTGACGCGGGACGTCAAAGCGGTCGCAGCGTCCGGAGCTGTGCTAAGCCGCGGGCTCGACCCCGAAGGAGCCCCTCCGATGCCGAGCCTCACCGAAGCCCTCACTGGCGAGACCACGAAGAGCGCCGTCATCGAAGACTGCCTCTCGCTCATCGACGCCGAGGTGGCCGACAAGGGGGGCCTGACGGGTCTGGCCATCAAGGCGGGCTACCGGACGGTCCAGGGCATCAAGCCGGGGTTCGTGCGCCAGGTGGTGAGCGACCTTCTGCCCGAGTTCGCGGTCGCGCTCCAGCCGATGGTCGAGGAGGCGAAGGCCAAGGGCCACACCGTGCGCGAGCATTTCGCCTCGAACACCACGCGGGTCGCCGACGCGCTCCTGACGATCACGGACGACAAGGCGAAGCGCTCGAAGAGCGGCATGGTGAAGGGCACGTACGAGAAGCTCCGCGGAAGCGCCAAGAAGAACGTCGAGGCCGCCGTGCCGCGTCTCGCCGCGATGATCGAGAAGCACGCGTCGTGATTCTCCCGGATGGGCCCGTCGTCTCCACGGAGTGGCTGGCGGCCCACCTCGGCAGCCCGGCCCTCCGGGTGATCGACGTCCGCGGCAAGGTCCTGCCCCCGGGCAACTCTCCGCGCTACTTGCCCAAGCGCGCCGAGTACGACGCGGGACACGTTCCGGGCGCCGTGTTCGTCGACTGGACACGGGACATCGTCGACGTCGACGACCCCGTGCCCGCGCAGATCGCGAGGTCCGACGCCTTTGCCGCACGGATGGGCGAGCTCGGCGTGGGGGACGGCGTCGCTGTGGTCGCCTACGACGACTACCAGCACGCCTTCGCGGGGCGGCTCGCCTGGGCCCTCCGCTATTACGGGCACGACGAGGTGCGCGTACTCGACGGCGGCTGGTCGCGCTGGCTCGCCGAGGGGCGGCCCGTGTCCGTCGAGGTCCCGCGGCCCGTCGCCGCGCGCTTCACGCCTCGGGTCCGCGAGGGCCTCCACCGAACCGCCGACCAGGTCGAGCGCGCGCTGGGCGACCCCGAGGTGCTCCTCATCGATGCCCGGCCCGCCGATCAGTACGCCGGCGCGGTCAGCGCGGCGGCGAGGAGCGGCCACATCCCCGGGGCGCGCAACGTCCCCTACGCCGGCCTCGTCGACGGAGCGACCGGACGGTTCCGTTCCCCGAGCGAGCTGTCCCGCGCGTTTGCGGAGGCCGGCGTCGACGTGAAGCACCTTCCGCGCGAGGTCGTCGTGTATTGCAACGGTGGGGTGACCTGCACCGTGCCGCTCCACGCGCTCCAGATGCTCGGGCGCGACGAGGTCGCCGTGTTCGACGGCTCGTGGAACGAGTGGGGGAACGACGCCCGCCGGCCGATTCACGCCGGGACCGAACCGTGAATCGCTTGCCACGCCACGAGGCCGAGCGAGGGGTACGCAACGTGCAGCGCTCTGCGGGAATCTGACTGAACCGAAGGATGGCCATGAAGAAGCCCACAACGCTCCGCCCCGCCGAGGGAAAGCTCGGCGTGCTCCTGCCCGGAATGGGTGCGGTCGCCACGACGACGATCGCGGGCGTGCTCCTCGCGCGCCAAGGGAAGGCGAAACCCATCGGCTCGCTCACGCAGATGGGGACCATCCGGCTCGGCAAGCGGACCGACAAGCGCGCCCCGAAGATCGCCGACTTCGTCCCGCTGGCGAACCTGAGCCAGCTCGAGTTCGGCGGGTGGGACATCTTCCCCGACGACGCCTTCGAGGCGGCCGAGCACGCTCAGGTGCTCGAGCGTCAACATCTCGACACAGTGAAAACGGAGCTCCAGGCCATCCACCCGATGAAGGGCGTCTTCTACCCGGGCTACGTCAAGCGCCTGCACGGGACGCACACGAAGTCGGCGGCGACGAAGGCCGACATGGTGGAGCAGGTGCGCGACGACATCCGCACCTTCAAGCGCGACCGAGGCTGCGACCGCCTCGTCTCGGTGTGGTGCGGCTCGACCGAGGGGTACCTCACGCCCCAGGCGGCTCACGCGGACGTCGCCGCGTTCGAGCGCGGCCTGCTGAGCAACGATCCGGCGATCTCCAACGCCCAGATCTACGCCTGGGCCTGCATCAAGGAGCGCGTCCCCTTCGCCAACGGGGCGCCGAACCTGTGCGTCGACTTTCCGGCCGCGTGGGACCTCGCCCGCGAATGCGCCGTGCCCATCGCCGGCAAGGACTTCAAGACGGGCCAGACCCTCATGAAGACCATCCTCGCGCCGGGGTTCAAGGCGCGCATGCTGGGCCTGAACGGCTGGTACAGCACGAACATCCTCGGCAACCGCGACGGCGAGGTCCTCGACGATCCCGACAGCTTCCGGACCAAGGAGGTCTCCAAGCTCGGCGTGCTCGAGCACATCCTGCAGCAGGACCTCTACCCGGAGCTCTACGGGAACTTCTTCCACAAAGTGCGCATCGACTACTACCCGCCGCGCGGCGACGCGAAAGAAGGGTGGGACGCCATCGATCTCTTCGGGTGGCTCGGCTACCCCATGCAGATCAAGGTCAACTTCCTCTGTCGGGACTCGATCCTCGCGGCGCCGGTCGTCCTCGACCTCGCGCTCTTCCTCGATCTGGCGCAGCGCGCAGGCTTCCAGGGGACGCAGGAGTGGCTCAGCTTCTACTTCAAGAGCCCCATGTCCGCGCCGGGCCTCTACCCCGAGCACGACCTCTTCATTCAGCTGATGAAGCTGAAGAACACCCTGAGGTGGACGATGGGCGAGGACGTCATCTCGCACCTCGGCACCGAGTACTATGACTGATGCCGGAGCGGGCGAAACCGTCCGCTGACGGGCTCTGGCCGACGCTCGGTCGGCATCAGCTCGGGGCGATGATCGCGACGGTCGTCGACTACGGCGCGATGATCGCCCTCGTCGAGGTGGCCCACCTCTCGCCGGTCGTCGCCACGGCGATCAGCGCGCCCCTCGGCGCGGTCACGAACTTCTCCCTCGGTCGCGTCTGGATCTTCCGGGCTCAGGCGGGTCACTGGGCAGCTCAGGGTCTGCGGTACGCCGTGGTATCCGCCGCGAGCGCCGGTTGGAACACGCTCGGCGAGCACCTGGTCCACGACATCGCGGGCATGCAGTACGTCCTCGCGCGGGTGTTCGTCTCGGTAGCCGTGAGCCTGCTATGGAACTTTCCCATGCAGCGGCGATTCGTCTTCCGTGACGGCAGAGCCTCCGAGCAGGCGAAGGTCCGTTGAGACGGCTCTGGCACCACCTGCGCACGCTCTGGCCCGGCTGGACCATCGCCACGCCGCTCCCGTTCTTCGCGCACGGCGTGTGGGCGGTCGCGCGGGGCGCCTTCCACTGGGACAACGCCGCGGTCCTCGCGCTGGTGATCGTGCTCTTCACGGTCGGGCCGCGCACCAAGAAGCTCTTCGTCGGCATCTATCCGATCGGCCTCGTGGCCCTCTTCTACGACTCGATGCGGACCGTGCAGAACCTCGGGGTCACCCCGGCGTCCGTACACCTCTGCGACCTCCGGGCAGGCGAGCTGGCGCTCTTCGGCCTGCAGATGAACGGCGAACGCGTCACGTTCCACGATTGGTTCCAGGCCCACCCCTCGGCCGTGCTCGACGGCCTGTGCGCCGTCCCCTACGGGACGTTCATCTTCGTCATCATCGCGTGCGCCGTTTGGCTCTACATTCGCGACTATCCGCGGATGGTGCGCTTCACCTGGTGCTTCTTCGCGCTCAACGTCTGCGGCTTCGCCACCTACCACCTCTACCCGGCCGCGCCGCCCTGGTACTTTCACGCACACGGCTGCACGGTCGACGTCTTCACGCACGCCAGCGAGGGCCCGGCGCTCGCCAGGGTCGACGCCCGGCTCGGCATCCACTACTTCGCCGGCATGTACGGACGCTCCAGCAGTGTCTTCGGCGCGATGCCCAGCCTGCACTGCGCGTACGCGCTCCTCGTCGCGCTCGAGGGGTGGGCGGCCTTCAGCAAGCCATGGCGCGCGGCCAGCGCGGGCTTCTACGCGCTCATGTGCTTCTCGGCCGTGTACCTCGACCACCACTGGGTGCTCGACGCCCTCGCGGGCAGTCTCTACTGCGTGGTCGTCGTCGCGGTGGCGCGTGCGCTCACGCGCTGGCGAGCCCCCCGCACAGTCCCCTCCCTCGTCGAGAGCGCGACGCCGTGAAGCGTGTGCTCGATAGGGTCGCCTGGGCGATCGCGACGTGGTTCGGGTGCGGGCTCGTCCCCAAAGCGCCGGGCACGATGGGCTCTCTCGGCGCCATCCCGCTCTATCTCCTCGTGGCCCGGCAGGGTCGTCCCGGGGTCGCCGTGGCGGCCGCCGTCGTCACGGCGGTGGGCATCTGGGCGGCGTCCGTCGTCGCTCGCGATCTCGGAAAGAAGGACCCGCAGATCGTCGTCGTCGACGAGGTGGCTGGGCTGCTCGTGACGATGTTGCCGATGCGCGAAGTCTCGTGGCTCGCCGTCGCCCTCGGCTTCGGGCTCTTTCGGCTCTTCGACGTCCTCAAGCCGTGGCCGGTCCGCAAGCTCGAGGCGCTGCCCGGCGGGTGGGGAATCGTCCTCGACGACATCGGCGCGGGGGTGCTCGGCGCCGCCGTGATGGCGGGTCTGCGGTTCGCGAAGGTGCTGCCTTGAGCGTCGAGCGAGGGGAGCCCAGCCTCCGCTCCCGGAAGTTCGTGCGCTGGACGCTTCGCTGGGGGGTCTGGCTCTGGGCGCTCGCGCTGGCCGCTGCCGTCCCGGCAACGTGGCGAACCGCGCAGCTTTACATCCACCTCCGGAGCGAGATGGAGCAGCTGCTCCCACGCAACGCGCCGAGCGTCATCGCCATCGACGAGCTGCGCGCGCGGATGGCGGGCCTGCAGCACCTGGGCGTCGTCGTGGACACGGGCAACGCCGAGAACCTCCCCGCCGGCGAGCGTCTTCTCGAGGACCTCGCCGCCCGGGTCCGCGCCTATCCGCCGGGGATGGTGCGCGCAGTCCGCACCGGGGACGGCACCGAGCGACGTTTCGTCGAGGACCACGCGCCGCTCTACATGGACCTCGCCGACCTGGAGACGGTGAGGACCCGCGTCGAGGCGCGCCGCGACTGGGAGGCCTCGAAGCAGCAGGGCGCCCTGCTCGACGAGGACGAGCCGCCACCTTCGCTCGACTTCGGCGATCTCGAGAAGAAGTACGAATCCCGCACCATCGGGTCGCATCACTTCGACGACGACCACTTCGCGAGCCGCGAGCAGCACACCGCGCTCCTCCTCATCGAGGTCGGCGAGTTCGACACCGGCCGCGCGCGCGGCGAGGCGCTGCTCGGGCGCGTGAAGAAGGATCTGGCCGCGCTCCACCCCGATTCGTACGCCCCCGGTCTTCGCGTGGGGTTCACGAGCGACGTCGCCATCAACACCGAGGAGACCGAGGCGCTGGTCGCCGACCTGATGCTCTCGAGCGTCGTGGTCGTCGTGCTCGTCGTCGCCGTCATCATCACCTACTACGAGTGGTGGCGCAGCATCGTCATCCTGCTGCCGCCGCTGCTCCTCGCCACGATCTACGCCTTCGCTCTCGCCTCCCTGTGGCCACTGCGGGTCACGGAGCTCAACTCGAACACGGCCTTCCTCGGGTCGATCATCGTCGGCAACGGCATCAACTTCGGCATCGTGCTGCTCGCGCGATACGTCGAGGAGCGCCGGCGCGGGGCCGTCGTCGAAGAGGCGCTGGCCTTCGGCGTGTGGGGCGCGCGCATCGGGACGCTCTCGGCCGCGCTGGCGGCCGGGGTGTCTTACGCGTCGCTCGCGCTCACCGACTTCCGGGGGTTTCGTCAGTTCGGGTTCATCGGCGGCCTCGGGATGGTGCTTTCGTGGCTGCTCGCCTTCGTCCTCATGCCGCCCCTCGCGGCGTGGGTCGACCGTCGCCCCGCGCTGCCCCGCCCGCGCATCGCCCTCATGCCCTACGTCGTGGAGCTCGTGAAGGGTTATCCACGCCTCGTCGTCGTCGTCGCGGCGGTCCTGGCGCTGGGCGCCGCGTGGCAGGTCCGCTCCTTCGGCCCCGACCAGATCGAGACCAACTTCACGAAGCTTCGCCGGGCGGACACGTGGAAGACCGGCGAGGGGTACTGGGGACGCAAGATGGACGATCTCCTCGGTACCTACGTCACGCCCACGGTGATCCTCGCGGACGACCCGGACGAGGCGCGCGCGATCGGCCGCGTGCTTCGAAAGGAGGAGAAGGTCGCCCCGCTCGACGCGATGATCGCGAACGTCCGCACGCTCGACGACGTCGTACCGACCAACCAGCCGGCGAAGATCGCCGTGGCCGAGGCGATCCGCGACGACCTCACCCCGAGGATCCGCGCCTCGCTCACCGACGCCCAGCGCCGGAACGTGGACCGCCTTCTCGGCAACGGCCCCCTCGTCCCCATCACCGCGAGCGACCTCCCCGACACCTTCACGATGGGCTTGCGCGAGCGCGACGGGACCGTGGGGCGGACCGTCCTCGTGTACCCCAAGCCCGGTCACCTGCTCTGGGAGGGCCCCCCGCTGGCCACCTTCGTCTCGCGCCTTCGTGAGGCGGCGGCCACCGACGTCCCCCCCGGAGGGCGACCGGCGAGGCTGGCTGGTTCCCTGGCGCTGTCGAACGACATCCTCGAATCGGTGCGGCGGGACGGCGTGCTCGCGAGCGTCGGCGCGTTCTGCGGCGTCATGATCGTGGTTCTGCTGCTCCTGCGCGTGAGCCGTGCGACGCCGATGGTCCTCGGCTCGCTCCTCCTCGGCGTGCTCTGGCTCGCCGGCGGGATGATGGCGCTGCACATCAAGATCAACTTCGCGAACTTCATCGCGTATCCCATCACCTTCGGCATCGGCGTCGACTACTCGGTCAACATGGCGAGCCGCTGGGAGCTCGAGGGCCGCGGCTCGATGGCCGAGGTCGTCCGCTCGACGGGCGGGGCCGTGACGCTCTGCTCGCTCACGACCATCACCGGGTATTCGTCTCTCCTCCTCGCGGAGAACCGCGCGCTCTTTCTCTTCGGGCTCCTGGCAGTGCTCGGCGAGGTCGCCTGCCTGTCGACGGCGGTGCTCGTCCTCCCCGCGTGCCTCGAGTGGTGGGACAGGTCCCGGAAGAGCCACTAATTGGTCCGTGCCGCGGCCTCCATGTTAAGGCCGAGAGCGATGGCCAAAGTCACGACGGTGAACCTGGACGCTTCACGGGTCGAGGGCGTGCTCTCGAAGAGCACGCGACGCGTGACCTGCCGCGAGGCGGCCGACGCTTCGTCGATCCTCGCGCGCGCCGGGGCGGCTGCGCCCGACCTCGTCGTGCTCGGGGGGGAGGCTGCGGCCGCCGCCGACGTGGCCGAGGCGATGATCGACGACCCCGCGCTCCAGCGCACGCCGCTGGTCGCCTGGGGAGTCCGCGGGAGCCTCGCCGACACCTCGCGCCTCGTCGCCCTCGGCGTCCGGGTCGTGACCGGCGACGAAGACGCCCTCCGCGCCGCCTGCGAGGAGGCCCTCGACGCGCGCGAAGGCCGCACGATCCGCGTCGACGCCCCGACCGAGCTAGAGGGCGGCAAGGCCGAAGAACCCGATCTTCACGGACGGCGTGTCGTCGTGGCGGACGACGATCCGGCCATCACGTGGTTCTTCGCGGACCTTCTCCGCGCGCAGGGCTGCGACGTCGAGGAGGCATGCGACGGCGAGGCCGCCCTCGACCGTGCTCGCCGTACCGTGCCCGACCTCGTCATCAGCGACATCCGGATGCCGCGCCTCGACGGCGTGAACCTGTGCCGAGCCCTCCGTGCGGACCCCATCCTGGCCGATGTTCCCATCGTCCTGCTCTCGTGGAAGGAGGACTGGCTGCGTCAGGCCGAGGGGGGCGGGGTCGAGGCCTCGGCGTACCTGGCCAAGAGGAGCACCCCCGAAGAAGTGCTGATGCGGGTCCACGAGGTCCTCGAGCCCCACGCGCGGCTCGAACGTCGGATGCGCAAGCCCGGTCCCGTGCGGGGTCGCCTCGACGGCACGGCTCCCTACCGGCTGCTTCGCCTCGCCTGCGCGACGCGCGCCGATGCCCGCTTGACGCTGCGGTGCGCCCCCAACACCTACGAGGTCCGCATCCGCGACGGAGCCCCGCGCTCCGCCGCGCGCCTGACGGCAGACGGAGCGGTGCTCCACGGGGTGCCCGCGCTCGCCTCTCTCCTCGGCGAGAGGGCCGGGCGGTTCACGCTCAACGCGGAGCGTGCCCCCATCGACCCGGATCTCACAGGTAGCCTCCATCAGCAGATCGCCGCGGTGGTCGCTCGCTCCCGCGGTCTGGCCAGCGCCCCGAGAATCGTCGTGCCGGCCGAGCTGCCCGCGCCTCCGAGCGCGCCCGCCAGCACCCGGGCATCCATCGTGGCCCCGCGGGTCCTCGAGATCTCCGTGGAGGAAGGGCCCGTCGAGCATGCTCCGGAGCCGCCCGCGCGCACGCTCCCCCTCCCTCCGCGCCCATTTGCCCCGCGCCTCGTGACCGTGACCCCTCGGGCCGCCGTCGAGCGCACGCTGCCTCTCGCCCGTCCCGCGGTCCGATACATCGCCGCCCCCACGCCGCTACCGGCAATCGTCCCCTCGACGGTCCCTTCCACCGTGCCGCGGGCACCCCGTTCCTGGGGGATCCCGCTCCGGTGGGTCGGTGTTGCCGCCGTGGCGGCCCTCGGCCTCGTGCTGGGAGCCGGTGTCCGTGCCCTCCGGCAGACGCCGGCACCCTCGCCCCGCACGGCCGCCGTCGCAGTCCCCCAGCGCTGACGGGTCCGGGCGCTCGGCGGGGGGGGCCCGTGGGCGGCCGGCTGTGGAGCTCGCCGAGCTATTGCTTGGCCTGGGCCGGAGCGGCGCCAGGATAAAGCTTGCCCCACAGCGAGTCGCCCGTCTCCAGCGTCCCGTCGTGCAGGACGAGCATGCGTTCCAGCTCCGTCTTGTGGACGAGCCTTCCCGCCGGGTCGGTCGCCTTCACCTGCTCGAAGAGCTTGATGCCGTCGGGCGTGTACTGCGGCGACGCCGTGAGCTGGTAGGCCACCTGGCCCATGACCCCCGGCTCGGAGCCGGCGGCAAAGGCGCGCTTCTCGGTCACGATGGTCGTCAGCCGGACCAGCTTTCCGAAGCGCGGAAGAAACAGGGACACGTTGGTCTCGCAGGCGGACGTCTTGGCTTGCCCCTGGCAGCCATCATCGGTCGCCGAGATGAGCACCTCGGTCCCCAGACGCTCGGCCTGCAGGGTCAGCTCCCCGTTCGAGCGCCGGTAGGCGCCGACCGCGTAGACCTCGGCGAAGTCCTCCTTCGCGCGGACCAGCGCCAGCGGTCCGGCCTCGCTCCCGTCGGGCCAGCGATGGGTCCGCAGCCACACGATGCGCACCCGGTCGCCGCCGTTGCCGAAGACGGCGTCCCCCGACTGCACGTCGATGGGGGTACCCCGGGTCGTTCCCCCGGCGAAGACCGGGTCGTCGAAGACGTGGGCGCCGGTGCAGGTCAGCGAATTGGCCGCAAGCTTGTGATTTTGCGCGTCATAGGCCGGGAAAACGAGCTGCCAGTACTGGTCCTCCGTCAGGTTCCGCATGGTCTGCCCAGCGCCGTGCGTGCGGGATGGGAGCGGGAGGATGCACGCCGGTACGGGGGCCATGGCCCGCGCGTAATCCTCGATGCGCGGAGGCCGATCGGTGGAGCAGCCCGATGCTCCGGAAACCCCGGACACCCCGGCGCCAGCGCTCAGTATGAGAAAAAGCCACCCGGTTCGAAGACTTGAGGGCATAGGAAGGCCTGGTCACCCGTTTGTAGACGTGACGGCAGTCGGCTGCGTGCGCACATACACTATCCTCGGCGGTGACGCGGGGACAACTTTGCGCTGCTGCCACTAGCGCGCGGGTCGCAATCGCGACACTATCCACAACTGTTCGGCCATCAAAACATTCGTAGGGAGGCGCAAGAAGGACCATGCCCGGAAAAGACCCGAAAGTATTCCTGCTCACGATGAAGCTGAAGACCCAGGGAGACGCCATTGGCGACAGCACCGCCAAGCACGGCGCGCTGGATTTCTCCAAGGGGATGATGTGCCACGCCTTCACGTACGAAGTCGCCTCGCAGTACGACGCGGGCAGCGCCCAGCTCGTCGGACGCCGCGTGCACAAGTGCGTCACGATCGTCCGTGAGGTCGACAAGGCGTCGCCGCTCCTCTTCGCAGCGCTCTGCTCGAACGAGACGTTCACGCAGGCCAAGCTGTCGTTCGTCCGTCCGGACAACGCCGGCAAGCTCGCTCTCTACCACTCGATTCTGCTCGAGACGGGCGCCGTCGTCCGGTACCGGACGTTCCACGGCATTCGCGAGGGCGGCGGTGACTCGATCGAGCAGGTTCACACGAACGAGCTCGAGGAGTTCGACATGGTGTTCCAGAAGATCACCTACTCGAACGACGCCAACAGCAAGCAGGCGATCGACAACTGGCAGGCGCACGGGCAGTAGTCGCGGCCAAAGGCGTTCCGGCGCGTCGGTCGGGCGGAGCCCGGGTCTCGAGAAGACCCGGGCTTTCTCGATCGGCGCGCTGTGCGTCGAGGGTCGGGGAATCGCTTCCCACGGCCCGCCACTCGAAGGACGACCCGACGAGGACCTGAGATGCGCGGAGGTGTGACGCTGCTCGCGAAGATACGCCGGCCCGAGCTGGCGCAGCCGCGACGTGCCGTGTCGGACCGCGAGATCCGCGACAGCATCCTGCAGAACCTCGTCCACATGTGCATGACCCGGCAGGGGACCATGCTCACGTGCCCGGACTACGGCATCGCCGACGTCACGGAGATGATCCATTCCTTCCCGGACGCCATCACGATCATGGCGCAGTCGCTCCGTCACACCATCCAGACGTACGAGCCTCGCCTGCAGAACGTGCAGGTCATCCACATCCCGAGCGAGCAGACGGAGCTCACGCTGAAGTTCGAGGTCCGTGGCCGGGTCGTGCTGGAGGGAAGCAAGACGGCGGTGAAGTTCGAAACTGCCCTCGATCCCTCGCGAAGGCTTACTATCCGCTGACTCGTTCGAGGGTCGGCGCTCATGTTCAACAAGTACTTTCAGGACGAGCTGGCGTATCTGCGCGAGCTCGGTCGCGAGTTCTCCCAGGCGTACCCGACGCTGGCGCCCATGCTGGCCGATCGCGGCGTCGATCCCGACGTGGAGCGGCTCCTCGAGGGCGTCGCGTTCCTCACGGGGCGCATCCGGCAGAAGCTCGACGACGAGGTCCCCGAGTTCCTGCAGTCGCTCGGGGCGCTGCTCTTCCCGCACCTGATGCGGGCGCTGCCGAGCGCGTCGATCCTCGAGATCACGCCGGTGGCCAACGCCCTGCGCGAGGCGCACCTCGTGAAGGCGGGGACCGAGTTCGCCAGCGTGCCCATCGACGGCCTGCCGTGCACGTTCCGCTCTTCGATGGATTGCCTGCTCTCGCCCGTCGCCATCGAGGACGCGCGGTTGGAGACCCTGCCCGGGGCCCGCCAGCAGCTGGCCATCACGCTCCGGAGCATCAGCGGCGCGCCGCTGGCCAACGTCCTCCCGCCCAAGCTGCGCCTGCACTTCGCCGGCGAGCCGCACATCGCCTTCGCCCTGCTCTTCGCCGCCAACCGGCAGCTGGCCGACGTGACGCTCGCGCCCGTGCAGGGCAAGGGCGCCGTGCGCGAGCTCTCGCTCGGCGCCAAGGTCGTTCGGTGGATCGGTTTCGAGGAGGACGAAGGGCTGCTCCCCCTCGGTCGCCACGTCTTCCCCGGCTTCCGGCTGCTCGAAGAGTATTACGTGATGCCGTCGAAGTTCGCCTTCATCGACGTCGGCGACCTGCGGCGCGTCGTGGAGCTCGACAAGGAAGCGACCCGCGTCACCCTCGGGCTCCGCTTCGAGCGCGCGTTCCCGCCGACCATGCGGGTCACCTCGCAGAACGTGAAGCTCCACTGCGTCCCCATCGTCAACGTCTTCGAGTCGACCGCGGAGCCCATCCGGCTCGTCCCTTCGCGCGAGCGCTTCGTCGTGCGTCCCGCCGGCATCCCGCCGTCTCATGGCGAGGTCTACGCCATCAACCATGTCCAGGCGATCCTGCGCGGCTCGACCAACCGGGTCACCATCCCGCCGTTCTACGAGTTCTCGCGCGGCGAGGGCGCCGAGCACGGCTTCTACGCGACGCACCTGACGCCGAGCGTGACGGGCGACGGGGCCGACATGCTCATTTCGTTCGGGTCCCCCGAGTCGTCCGGCAAGATGATCGACGCGGAGACCATCTCGATCGATCTGCTCGGCACCAACCGGAGCGTGGCGGCGTCGCTGCGACCGGGCGACGTGAGCGTCCACACGGCGAGCTCCCCCGCGTTCGTCACCTTCTCGAACATCCTGGCGATGACGCCGCACGTCCCCCCGCCACTCGGCCGCGAGCTCCAGTGGCGGGCCGTGGCCCACGCCGCCATCGGCCTGCGGGCGCTGACGGAGCCCGAGGTGCTTCGCGCCGTCATCGACGTCTACAACCTGCACGCCATGGTCGACCGGCAGGCGGCGCGCGCGAACGAGCTCCGCGTCGGCGGCATCAAGGACGTGCGCGTCCGCCCCGAGGAGCGCCTGTACCGAGGGGCCGCCGTGCGCGGGGTCGCGATCGACGTCGACCTCGACGAAGACGGTTTCGCCGGGGACGGCGATCTGTTCCTCTTCTCGGCGGTGCTCGATCGCATGTTCGGCGAGCACGTCTCCATCAACTCGTTCGCCCACACCACGTTTCGCACGCTACGTTCCAAGCTCGAGCTCCGATGGCCACCCCGCAGCGGAAACTTGATGCTCTTGTAGCGCTCCTCGAGAGCGAAGGGCGGCGGTTCGGCTTCTTCCAGGCCGTGCAGCTGCTGCATCGGCTCATTCCCGACACGATCGCCGTCGGCGAGCTCGGGCCGCCACACCTCGAGCCGGTGCGCTTCCGGCACGACCCCAGCCTCATCTTTCAGCCGGGCGACATCGACGCCGTCCAGATCAAGCAGTCGAACGGCATCATCCGCGCGGTGGTGACGACCACGTTCCTCGGCCTCACGGGCACGTCGTCCCCCCTCGCCACGGTCTTCGGGGAGGACGTGCTCCGTGCGGAGTCGGCCGACGAGCCGTCGCTGCGCGCCTTCTACGATCTCTTTCACCACCGGCTCATCAGCCTCTTTTATCGGACGTGGAAGAAGTACCGCTTCACGGCGGGCTTCCGCCCCGACGCGAGCGATCCCTTCACCCGTCGGATGCTGGCCTTCGTCGGCGCCGACATCGCCGGCGCCGTGCCGAAGCGGGGGCTCGAGCCGCTCGAGGTGCTGGCCCTCGCGCCTCTCGTGGCGACGCGGACGCGGCCGGCGCGCACGCTGGAGATCGTCCTCGAGCGAGTCTTGCCGGGGACGAAGATCAAGGTCGAGCCGTTCGTCGTGCGGCGCGTTCAGATCCGGGACGACGACCGCTGCATCGTCGCGGCGCGCAACAACGTGCTCGGTGTGGACTTCACCATCGGGCGCACCGTGGCCGACCGGTCGGGGCGCTTCCGCGTCCTCGTCGGGCCCGTGGACTACGCGAAGTTCGAGGATCTGATGCCCGGAGGCCGGCAGCACTCGCGCCTGCGCGACGTCATCCTCCAGTTTGCCCCGGCGCACCTCGAGCCCGAGCTCGAGCTGATCCTCGGCACCGAGCAGGCACCGAGGTTCCAGCTGGGCGCCGAGCGGGGGGGACGCCTCGGGGTGACGACGCACCTGCCGATGAAGGACAACAAGGCGATGCGCGCCCGCGTGGTGCTCAGTGAATCGATGACGGAGGCCGTGCCGCACCTCTTCTCGGAGGACAAGCCGCCCGCCGAGGCCGTCGCAGTGCTGGCGTAGGGAGGCTGTCCACGGGAAGGAGGGCTTCGGTGCAGGGGAAGGGTGCCTCCTGACCGCTGGGAGGATGCCTCCTGAGCACGGACAGGATGCCTCCTGACCACCGTAAGGAACCCTCCTCACCCGAGGAAGGGTGCCTCCTGACCACGGTGAGGAACCCTCCTCACCCGAGGAAGGGTGCCTCCTGACACGGTGAGGAACCCTCCTCACCCGAGGAAGGGTGCCTCCTGACCACGGTGAGGAACCCTCCTCACCCGAGGAAGGATGCCTCCTGACCACGGTGAGGAACCCTCCTCACCCGAGGAAGGATGCCTCCTTCCTCGCTAGTTGACCTCGAGGGTCTCCACGACGCGCCTCAGCTCCGCGTCCATGGGGGCGAGGTTCTGGTCGTGGTGGACGATCTGCAGAAGCACGATGCGGTTGTCCCCACGGAGGATGTACTCATTCGAGTAGTTGAGCAGCGGCCCCTTGGCCGCCGCCACGGGACGCCGCACGAGGTAGCCTCGGCCCTGGGTGTTCGCGGTCGCCATGGGCACCCGCTGCCCGAGCAGCTCCGCCCCGGACTTCTTGGCCTGGTCCTCGTAGCGGCCCATCACCTCGAGCCACACGTCGAGCGGGGACTCGACGAGCTCGTAGACGGCGACCATGTACTCGTTGGGCGACACGTACTCGATGTAGCGGTGCTCGGGCTCCACGCTGCCGGCGCGGATGACCCAGTCGCGCGGCCGCGAGATGTGCACGGCGTTGCCGAGGACGCTGACCCCCGTGTACTCGGGGAGAGGCGGCGACTCGCTCTGGTCGAGCGGCGGGTAGTGCGCCTCGAGGGTCTTCGCGGCCTGGGTGGGGTTCAGCGTGTCGTACTGGTAGAAGACCTTGTTCTCGAAGGCGACCTTCTCCGGAGCGCCCGCACACGCGGAGAGCGCCGCGGCTGCCGCCACGACGGCCGCCGCCAGACCCAGACGTCGAGACCCACCCAGCGCGAGCATGGGGAGCATCCTAGTCAGGTCTCGGCCCCTTGGCCAAGCAAGCGGAAAACTCGCACACCTTGGGCCTCGTACGTTAGCGTTGCGAGACTCCGCGATGAGATCGATCGCCTCCCTCGCCTGCTCCCACCTCACCTTCGGCGCCGTGGCCCTCGTCACGCTCGCCGCCACCGCCTGCGGCGAGTCCCCCCCGCCCAACGCGTACATGACGACGCCCGGCGGAGGCGGGAGCTTCACCCGGGGGTCCACGTCGCTCGGCGAGGCTCGCCTGCGCCCCGAGCTTTGCAGCGGCATGGCCGAGAACAAGCCCGACCCGACCCGCCTCGACGAGAACGCCCTCGCCGCGTTCCTCCAGCGCCAGGGCTTCCAGACCACCATCATTCGCGCCCGGGCCGACCTCGTCTACGTCGACGTCACCAACGCCGGCGGCGACCGCCCCGTGCGCCTCCGCGTGGCCGTCCTCAACGACGCCCCTGCCGCCGGAGCCGACCTCCACAAGGCCATCCTGGAGCACGGCAGCGGGTCCTGGGGCGTCCACCGCTCCAACCTGGCCGTCCTCGGCCCCATCGGCGACGTGGACCAGATCCTCGAGTTCGCCGGCAAGACCAAGCTCGCCTGCTGGGGCGTGCTCACCGTCGCGGGACGCGACGACGACTTCGTCGTCCCCGGCGGGTACATGGAATTCTGACGTCCACCGCACGCGCGGCGTCCGCGAGCAGGCGGTGCGCAACCACAGCACCGCGCGCGTCAGCAAGAGGTGAGCCGCGGCGCTCGTCGAAATGACAAAAGCGCCGGGCACCCTCTCGGATGCGCCGGCGCTCTCGCCTGCTCTCGACGGGGAGCGACTACTCCTTGTCGAGCTTGCCCACGAGGCTGAGCGTGAAGAACGCGCCCATGTACTTGAAGTGCGGGCGCACCTTCATGTCGACCTTGTACCAGCCGGCGTTGCCCGGCACGTCCTCGACCGTGATCTGGGCCTTGCGGAGCGGGCGACGACCGCGGACGGCCGCGCTGACGCCGTCCTGATCGGCCACGTACTGGGCGATCCAGACGTTGAGCTCGCGCTCGAGGTCCCCGCGCTCCTTCCACGACCCGATCTGCTCGCGCTGCAGCACCTTGATGTAGTGGGCGATGCGGCAGACGACGAACATGTACGGGAGCTGCGTGCCGAGCCGGTAATTGAGCTCGGCGTCCTTGCCCTCGGCCGACTGACCGAAGGTCTTCGGCTTCTGGCAGCTGTTGGCCGAGAAGAAGCACGCGTTGTCGGCGTCCTTGCGGAACGTCAGCGCGATGAAGCCTTCCTCGGAGAGCTCGAACTCGCGGCGCTCGCTGATCTGCACCTCGGTCGGGCACTTCGTCTGGATCTCGCCCATCGCCTCGTACTGGTGAAGCGGCAGATCCTCCACCGAGCCGCCCGCCTGCGGGCCGATGATGTTCGGGCACCACCGGAACTTGGCGAAGCTGTCGGCGACGCGCGACGCCATGGCGTAGGCCGCGTTGCCCCAGCAGTAGCGCTCGTGACGTCCGACGACGTCCTCCTCGTAGCTGAAGTTCTTCGCGGGCTGGGTCTTGTTGCCGTAGGGCAGGCGCAGCAGGAACCGCGGCATGCAGAGGCCGACGTAGCGAGAGTCCTCCGACGTGCGGAACGACTGCCACTTCGTGTACTGCGGCCCCTCGAAGATGGCGTGGAGGTCACGCAGGTTCGGCAGCTTGAGGAAGTCCTTGTCGCCGAAGAACTGCGGGCCACCGGCGGCGAAGAAGGGCGCGTGCGCCATCGCGGAGACCGCGGCGCAGTTCTGCAGGAGCTGGACGTCCTGCGGGCCCGGGCCGAACTCGTAGTTGGCGAACATGCAGCCGTAGGGCTTCCCGCCGAACGTTCCGTACTCCGCCGTGTACGCGATCTTGTAGAGACCACTCTTCGTGATCTCGGGCGCGTCCTCGAAGTCCGTCATCAGATCGGCCTTCGAGACGTTGAGGACCTCGACCTTGATGTTCTCGCGGAAGTCCGTGTGGTCGACCGCGAACTTGAGGCCACGCCACGCCGACTCGAGCTTCTGGAAGTCCGGGTGGTGCAGGACCTGATCGACCTGGCGGGAGATCTTCTCGTCGATCTCGGCGATGAGCGCGTCGGCGAAGGCCTTGTCGACCTTCTCGTTCTGGTGCTTGGGCGAGAGGAGCTCCTTGAGGAGCGCCTTGATGCCCGTCCGCGTGACGTCGTACCCGTCGTCGGTCGGGGTGAGCTTGGTCTCGCTCAGGATGTCGTCGAGGAGCGAGGCCTCGGTCGTGGTCCCAGCGGCTGCGCCGCCGGCAGTCTGCGTCTCGTCACTCATGACTCATCCCTCTCCCTTGGCAATACCGAGCTCGTTGACCAGCTTCTCGCGCGCCTTGTCGTCCGCCAGAAGGCTCGAGATCTTCTTCTTGAAGGCGGGGATGTTCCCGAGGGGACCCTTCAGCGCCGTGATCGCCTGGCGCAGCTCGAGCAGCTTCTTGAGCTCCGGCACCTGCTCGGCGATCGAGTCGGGGCCGAAGTCGCTCAGCTTCTTGAACTTCAGGTTGACGGCGAGCTCGGCTCCCTTCTCACCGGAGAGCATGTCGGCCACCTGCATCGACACGTTGAGATTCTGCTCGGCGAGGACCTGCTGGAAGTTGTCCTTGTCGACGTTGATCGGCTTTCGCTCCTCGAGCGGCCGCGGATCGGCGCGGCCCGTGTAGTCGCCCATGAAGAGCATCTTCAGCGGGAGCTCGACCTCTTCCTGTGCGTTGCCCGTTGAGGGCTTGTACGTGATGTTCACGCGCTCCTGGGGAGCGACTGACCCTTCCTTAGCCATGACATTTCCTCGCTATTGGTTCGGCCCTCGCCGTTTTTTTCTAGGTCGAGAACTTTATCGCGGACGCCGGATCCAGCCGACACAGTTTGTCGAAAAGATACTGTTCCCTCGCCACGAGGTCCGGCGACCCCCCCCTGGCGCGTGAGACCTCCCGTGCTGCCACGAGGAGGTAAGAGTAGAGCGTCGCGCACGTCGCGGGCTCCCAAGTTTCGAGGCCATGACGCTCCACGTCGGACACCAGGTGCTCGAGCATTCCACGAGCGATCTCGTGCTTCGATGCGTCGAGCGCCATCTTGCCGACGGCCAGGCGGGCACGGAAACGCATGCGGGCGTCGGCGGCGCGATCGGCCAGCGCCAGCGCCGAGGCAAGACCCTCGGCCGGGTTGCCCCCGCTCACGAGCTTCTTGGCTTCCTCGAAGCGCTTGGCGATCTCCTCGTCCTCCGCGCTCGCCGCCGCCGACGCGGCGGAGCCCCCTCCACCGGCGCCCCACTTGCTGGCTTCCTCGTCGAGCCACGTCTGCGTCCCCGCGTCGGCGAACGGTGTCCCGTCGCTGAACGACATCGACGCGACGCCGGGCAAGCGCGCCACGAAGTAGCAGGCCTCGCGACCGACCGTCTCGCGGGCCGCCGCGTACGAGCTGCCGAGGTTATCCATGGCCAGCGCGACGTAGCGGTGAAGGTCGAGCCAGAAGAGGTACCGCCCGGTCATCTCCTCGGCGGCGTTGAGGAGCTCGACCCACTTCTGACCGTCGCGCAGCTCGGCGAGCGTCGCTCCGTCGCCCGGCGGGGGGATGTACGTGCGTCCGCCGTCCTGCGCCGTCGGGGGCTCCTCGATGGTGATCCACGCGCCCCATCGCTGGAGCTTGTACGCCCAGGCGCGCGTTGCATCCGCGGCGCGCAGGATCGCCGCCCCTTCGACGAGGACGCCGCCACTGGCGCGGGCCGCTGGCTCGACGCTTTCGACGCTCGTCGGTGCGGCAGGGGCAGCAGGGCCCGGCGCGGGTCGCGCGGGCGCCGCCGCGGCTCCGTCCTCGACCGGCGCGGCGGCCTCCTCGGCGCGGGGCGGCTCCGGGATGGCGTTGACCTTGTCGCGCAGCAGCGAGCGAAGCTGACCGGGGCCGGCGTAGGCGTCGCCGAGCTTGTCGGCGAGGAGCTGGTCGAGGTCCTTCAGCGTCTCGTCGGTCGCGCGGATCGGGTCGCCGTCCGCGAACGTGACGTCCATCGGAAGGAGGTGCTGGTGCACCATGTCCGCCATCCACGCGAAGGCGTTGACGCGCGCACGGGCGCGCCGCGCTTCGGGATACATCGTGTCCCAGTAGGAGCGCGCGAGGGTTTCGTAGAGGATGAGGGCCTCGGCGAAGCCGACCCACCCTTGCGTCTTGACCTTCGCGACGCCCATCCACGACACGACGCGGAAGTCCTTGCCCTTCGTCGCGAGCAGTTGCGCGCCGACATCCTGGATCTTGCTCCACGAGGGATCGAGGTTGTCGACGGACGAGAGCTTGTCGATCTCGGCCTTGATGGTCTCGAAGTCCGCGTCGTAGGAGACGTCGGCCCCGGCTGGGTTCGCGCCGGCAATGGGCGCGACCAGCGCGGCGATCCTCTGCCCGACCTCCTCGCGGTAAGACACGGGCGGAACAGTAAACGAACCGGGGGCCCGTACGGAAGGCATGCCGGTCACCCGAACGACTTACTTCTCCGGGGGCTGGCCGCATGTCTAGCCTCGACCCGGGCCGCCAATGCCAACGGCCGGCGCCGCGGGGGGGGCCACACCCAGGCGAGCTCAGACGGTCAGGCGGTCGAGGAAGTCCCGCACGAGGGCGTTGGGGGACTGGAGGGCCTCGGCGACGTGGGGGGGGAGGCTCGTGAGGAAACGACCGACGTCGACGCTGGTCGGGATGGTCAGATCGCAGAGGAATTCGCTGTTCGTGTCGGGGGCCCAGAGCTCAGCCAGGGTCGAGGACGGGGTATCCCCGAGCTGCACGAGGGCGCTGCCGCTCTCGCCGTCGAAGCACCAGAAGGCCGACCGGACCTCGGCGGGTGTCCGGGCCATGCGCCGCACCGTGTCGAGCCAGAACGCGGCCGCGGCGATGCCTCCCTGGCCGAGGGGTAGGCGCAGCCCGAGCTTCGTGGCGGGGCCCTCCTCGCCACGGAACGGGGCGACCGCCTCGGAGATGGTGTGCACGGCGCGCGGGACGGACATGGCCTGCGCCTCGCCGTAGATGACGTTCCACGCGTGGGAGAGCAGGGTCGACGAGGCCCACGCCTCGTACTCCTGCGCGCTCCGGTCGGCGTCCGCCAGATGCGGAGGGAGGACCCGGGCGATGGCCGCTTGCATATCGGCGATGCCGGTGACCGAGTCCGACTCCATGAGGAGGGTCGCCGCGGCGTCGAAGAAGTCACCGAGGGCGATGGGAAGGACGTGGGGCCACGGCGCGTTCGGACGGGGCAGAGCCGTCGCGTACACGACGAGCGGGAAGCGCCGGCCCACCGAGTCGCCCGAGGGCTTGATGACGCCCACGAGGGTCTCTTTCGTGGGCGACGTGCGCGGCTGGCGAAAAATGAAGGCGTACGTCGCCCCGGCGCCGTAGAGGTTCGGCCAGTACCTGCCGCGCCTCATCTCGGCCATGCCGAGGCCCTGCTCCACCCACTGCTCGAGCGCCTCGCCGGCAGGTCCCCCCGATCCGACGCGCAAGAAGTCCCCCATCCGGGGCGTCTTGCCGAACACGGCGACGTTCACGGCTGCGGGCTGGGATCCAGTCGTCGACCACATGCGAGCATCCTCAACGGACGCCTGCGGCGACGATGCGCGGGCACTTGTAGTTTCTGAACACGCGCTCGTGCTTGTTCAGGTAGGTCGAGAACGCGCTCTCGTCCTGCGGCGGCCGGATGTCCATCTTCACCCAGGCCTTCTGCGAGCGCAGCGTCCAGGTCACCACGATGGTGGGGTTGCCGCCGGGCTTGCCGCCCTCGGTGCCGGGCTCGATGGAGCTGGCGGCGTCGATGAGGTGGAAGAGCCCGAAGTCGCCCGGACGGTCGATCTCCTCGTCGAGCGCCGCGAAGCCGCGGACGCTGACGCTCGCGCCGCGCGCCTTGGGCTCCTTGGCCGGCCACTGCGTGTGGAGCCACTCCCGGGGCGTGTTCTTGTAGGTCTTCGAGACGCCGTCGATGGCGAACGTGACCTCGGAGACGCTCTCGCTCACCGAGTGGAGGTTCATGTCGAACTCGACCTGCGGAAGCTCGGCGGTGGGTGCGAAGGTGTCGCCCGTGATCACGGCCCCGCGCTCGTAGCACTTGAGGAAGTCGGGCGTGTAGTGAATCGAGTGCTGGAAGCGTGACACGGGGGTGAACGACTCGCCGTCCCGCTCGAGGGAGGCCTGCAGGTACGAGGTGTAGAAGGCCCAGAGGAGGCCCTTCTCGGGCTTGAAGAACGTCGCGAAGTCCGCGAGCGTCGCATCTTGGGGGGAGTCGGCGAAGGGGTACTTGCCCTCCAGCTTCTCGTGCCACTTCGACCAGACGTCGAGCTCCCACTTGCCCCCGGCGGAGCCGGCGACGTCGCTGAGGACGCCGGCGTAGCTGAGGCGGATCGGGTTCATGAGGAGCGGCGAGAGCATGGGACGCGTGAAGCCGCTCTGCGAGGAGGAGAGCTGCTCGCTCGTCGCCCGGAAGGCGTCCTGAAAGAGCGTCACCACCGCCTTGGGATCGGCCGGGACCTTGGAGTCCTTCATGTCGGCGAGCTCGCCGACGATCTTCGCCACCGTGTCGTTGATGTAGTGGCCGAGCGCCGTGGGCGCAGGGGGCGGCGGGGGCGCATCCCCGGCGGGCGGCGGCGTCGCGGGAGGTACGCCGAACGTCACCATCGGGGCGAACGCGTCCTCCACCGGCGAGATCCATCGCTTCGGCGGGGGAGCGCCGCCGTCGCTACCGAGGATGGTCTGCACCGTCTGGTTCTGCTTGGCCTTCTCGGCGGCCTTGTCGAGGAGCGCCTGGCCGGTCTGGTTCGCGAGTGTCTGCGGCGCGACCTCGAGCCGTGTGTTGTCCCCGAGCGTCGTCAGGAGCTTGGTGTAGGGCCAGGGCGTCTCGCTCAGCGCCTGGAGCTCGTCGAGCGCCTCGGCGTTGCTCTCGGGCTGACGCACGTCGAGGTCCTTCAAGAAGTCGCCCCAGGCATTTCGGTACGCGGAGAAGTAGTGGTCGCGCAGATCCTGCAGCGTCCGCAGGATGCGCTCGAGGCTCACGACCTCGGTCTCACCGAGGACCCAGCCCTCGTTCGCGAGGCCCTGCGCCCGGTCCTTGTCGAGACGGTCGCGGACGTACTCCTCCCAGCCGGCGCGCGTGTACGCCCCGCTGACGACGACCTCGGGCTTGGATTTGGACGTGATGTAGGTCGCGAACGCCGAGCCGATGAAGATGCTCGACCGCGTGATGGGGGAGATGTTCTCGTTGGGCTCGCGGACGAGGGCGTTGAAGTCTCGGTCCGCCTCGGAGGTCTGCTTGAGGATCGACCGGACGCGGGTGACGAGATCCGCGTTCGCGTTCCAGGGCGCGATCTTGCCCTCCTTGACCAGCTCGACGTAGCGACGCACGTGCGGCTTCAGCGCGGCCTTGTCCGAGTCCGAGGTGGACCCGAGGGCTCGTGCCCAGGCTTCCGTCAGCGCCCTCGGTTCGCCCTTGTCCTCGGGCGCCTCGGCATCGATCTCGATCCGCGAGGGCTGCGTCATCTCCAGGTAGGCCTTGAGGCGACCGAAGTAGAGCCCGTACTGGTCCCCCGTCAGGTGCGACGCGCCGGACAGCGAGAGCATGGAGAGCTCGTGCTCGAGCTGTGCGCGCGTGGGCGTCGCGAAGCCACGATCGAGGTTGGCGATGTAGACGGCGCGCAGCGGCTCTTCCAGCGCTTCGCCCGTGTACATCCCCCAGCGAAGGCGCAGCGGCGGCCCGTTCTTGTTCCAGGTCTCGAGCTGGTCGAGCTCGCGTCCCAGGTCGTCGAGCTTGTGGACCTTGTCGAGGAAGTTCGGATTCCCGTCGCTCCAGTTCACCTTCTGGGCGCGGTCGGCCACGTCGTGGGCGCCGCTCACCAGGGACATGTTCTGGCCGAAGGTGTACGTCGACGGCGCGATGAGCAGGATGGCCAGGGCCAGCGCGGCGACCGCGAAGACGACGCGGTTGATGAACTGGCGGCGCTGCTCGCTGCGTGTCCTCGACGCCACGTTCTGGTCGGGGAAGACCACCCGCCGGAAGACGTCGGTGACGAAGTAGCTCTTGGCCTCGCCCGGCTGCGCCTCCGCGTGCTCCGCGGGGGCCGGCAGGTTGAAGGCGCGCATCATCCCGCCGATGACGCGGTCGATGGGACGGCCTTCCTGGGTGCCGCTGGAGAAGTAGATCCCGCGGAGGATGGGCGTGTCCTGGAAGTTGTTCGGCGTGAAGAGCGCGCCGACGAAGTCCTGGAGGTTCTGCTTGAGGGCCGCGAACTCGAGGGGGAACTGGTAGATGCGCTGGCGGAGCTCCGGCTGCCGCTCGCTGCCCACGCGCTGCAGGGCGCGGCCGTGCACTCTCTCCACGAGCCCGTCGAACTCCTCGTCGAACGCGCGGGCGGTGTCCCGCTTGTCGGCGCCCTCGAGCGGGAGCGTGGTGCCCCAGATCTGCGCGCGCTCGCTCTTCCGGAGATCGCCCCAGAACTCGACGAAGCCGGCTACGAGGTCGACCTTCGTGAACATCACGTAGACGGGGACCACCATGTGCAGGCGGTTGGTCACCTCGTCGATGCGGGCGCGCAGGCGCTTGGCGTACGAGTCGATCTGCTCGTCGGTCGCCTCCATCAGGTCGGTGACGCTGATGGCGACGATGACTCCGTTGATCGGCTTCTCCGACCGGTACTTCTTGAGCATGTCGACGAAGGAGATCCACTCGTCGTGGTCGTCTGCCTCCGTCGCGTAGCGGCCTGCCGTGTCGAGGAGGATGCCCTCGTTCGTGAACCACCAGTCGCAGTTGCGCGTGCCGCCGACGCCCCGGATGCCCCCGCCGCTGCGAGGGTCGAGGTACGGGAACACGAGGCCCGACTGCTTGAGCGCCGTCGTCTTGCCGGCCCCGGGGGGGCCGATGATCATGTACCAGGGGAGCGTGTAGAGCGCGCTGCCGGCGCCGCCGGCGCCCAGGCGGCTCTGCTTGAGCGCCTGCAGCCCGCGCTGCATCTGGACCTGGAGCTCCAGGATCTCGGCGCGGCGATCGGGGCGGGCGTTGAGGGCCTGTTGCTCGGCTTGTTTGAGGAGCTCACGCTCGAGCGCGCGGGCCTTCATCCCCGCGCGGATGCGGCGGAAGGCGATCCAGCCGACGACCATGAGGACGGCGAGGACCGTCAGCAGGATCTTCAGCCAGAGAGGCCACTCGAGGAAGTAGCCGCCCAGCCAGGTGCCGATGATGAGGAAGATTGCGAGGAGCCATATCCACATGTGCCGGTCCTCAGCGCGTCCCGGGCGCCGCTTGCGCGGCGGCGGGCGCGTTCCCCTTGGTCATGTCGGTCGCCGCGTTGTTCACGCTGTTCCAGAGCACCGCCTTGAGGACGATGAAGACGACGACGGCGAGCCCGAAGAAGGCGATGCTCAGGCCGACCAGCGGCATCTCGCGGCGCATCAACCCGCGGAAGGCCTCGCGAGGCTCGCCGTGCGGGCTGATGACGTCTGTGTTTCCGAGCCCCGAGCCGAGGCGCGCGCCGAGCTGGTCGATGACGGGACCGAGCCCCTCACCTCCGCGGACGGCGTACTGCCCCTGGAAGCCGAGGCAGAGGCACAGGTAGTAAATCTCGAGGACGTGCGAGCGGCTCGGCTGGGTCTGCAGCTGGGCCATGTGCTGGAAGAAGCCCTCGCCCGCCGTGTTCTCGTTGAAGTAGATGAGCTGGAGCGGCTGCCCCATCCACTGCGAGCGCCCTGGCCACGCCGAGCGGAAGATCTGCTCGTCGGTGAACGCGGCGATGGCGTACTTCGCCTCGTTCGCGTCCTCGTCCGGGATGCCCGCCTCACGGCACTTGCGGGACATCTGGTCGAAGAGGCTCGAGACGCGACGTTGCAGCACGTCCGGCGAGGGAAGGTCGCGAGCCGCGGACAGCTGGCTCGCGAGCGTCATCGGGTCGGAGCAGGCCCAGTACATCTTGGCGAGGAGGGACGAGGTCATTGCAAGTTCGTCGGATCGACGGCGTAGAGGTGCAAGGTGACCCCTTGCGGGTCGATCGGCTGGTAGATGGCGATCGTGCCGGTCCCGGCGATGTCGTTCCAGTACTCCGGCGTGCGGACGACCTTGAAGAAGACGACGCCTGGCTTGATGGGAAGCGCGCCGGGCGGCGTGTACTCGAGCTCCATCTTCAGGCCGTTCACGGCCGAATTGAGGATGGCGCCGATCTGGCTCCACGAAGCAATCTTGGTCAGCTTCGGCATGCGATCGCGGAGCTGCGCCTCGGGGACCGTCCCCGTGGCGGCAAGGAAGAAGGTGTAACGAAGCAAGTTCGAGTCGGTGATCTGCCCGAGGAACATCCCGTCCTCGCGCTTGGTGAGCGGGATCTCGACGAAGCGCTCGGCGAGCACGGCCTCGAGGAGCTTGTGGGCGCGGTCGAACATCGGCTCGAACACGTCACCCAGCTCGAGGTAGTTGAACTTGGGGATGGTCGTCGGATCGCCGTCGACGGCGAAGGTGCAGAGGTGCCCGATGAGCTGCGCCAGGTGGAGGTACGCCTGCTCGGGGTGGTCGGTCGGGTGGTCGACGATGTGCGCGATGGAGGGGATGCTCACGTTCAGCGCGTTGAGCAGCCAGAACTTCGCCGCGTCGCTGGCCTGGAACTCCACCGCGGCCGCCGTGCGCTGCCGGCGTGAGTCGGCGAGCGTGCGCTGCTTCCCCGCGAGCGTGGCCAGCAGCTTCCGGAAGCGACCGACGAGGTACGAGGAAGCGCCGACGCGCAGCACCGGGGGAATGAAGCTCTCCTTCAGCGCCGGCAGGCCCGTCGAGGCGCGCGTGATCTGCGCGATGCGCACGGCGTCGAACGCGTCCTTCCGCTCGTCGCCGAAGAGGAGGCTCAGGTTCGGGCGCGCGTACTGGAGATTGTGCTCGCCCACCCCCGTGTTCACGTCGAGCACCGACGCCTGCTCGCGCAGGTAGCGGACGACCCCGCCGCTCTTTCCGTCGAGATCGACGTTGGGCATGTTGTCGCTCTCGTGCGTGAGCGCGACGTAGACGTCGAGCGACTTCACCTGGGCTGGGAACGCCGTGCCGAAGGCGCGCGGCGGAACGGGGTCCCCCGTGCCTTCGCCGTGCTCCACGGGGGAACCATCGGGCAGCACCACCGAGAGCCGATTGAGCTTGAACTGCTCGGCGGCGAGCGCGCGCTCGTCCACCTCGACCTCGAGGACGCCCCAGTCGTACGGGACCGCCGCGCGCAGCCGCTCGGAGCTCAACCACTCGTGGTAGCGATCGAGCTGCTGGAAGTGGTGCTGCGTGACGAACAGCCCCTCCGTCCAGACGAGCTTCCGCGGTTTCACTGGGGCACCCCGGGGGCCGTCGGCATGGACGGCGTCGAGGGCGTGGAGGGCATCGACGGGGTCGAGGGCGGCGCCGGAGCCTGCGGCACCGTGGGGGTCGACGGGAGGCTCGGCTGCCCAGGCGCCGTCGGGAAGCGGAGGTAGAGCTGGCGGATGCGCGCGGCGTCCGGGTACTCGTCGAGGTGGTCGGCGCCGTCGTCGATGCGCGACTCGTCGAGCCAGATGGAGAAGTGGGGCGCGAGCGGCGGGGCCCCCGCCTCTTTCTGGCAGTCCGGCCCGCTGCACTTCGGGTCGGCGAACATGCAGTCGCCCTTGCCGGGAGGCGGCGGCAGCTCGAACTCGGTCCACCAGGTGTGGCCCTTGGGGTTGCGGAAGAGGGCCACCCCCACGACGAAGAGCGCCGCCGGGTCCCGCTCGAACTTCACCTCGGTCCGCGTGTCCGGGTAAACGGGGAACTCGTCGACCTTCACGAGGTCGTCCGCCAGCGTCGCCTTGTCGTCCTTCCAGACCTGGTCGAACGAGGCGTTGAGGAGGCGCGTGTCGGTCTTCAGCTGGTAGAGCCGCAGCTGGACGGGGCGCGGGCTTCCGTCCTCCTCCGGGTTGAGCTTCGGCGACGCGATGATGGTCATCCCGACGATCTGCTGCGTGCACGACTTGGGGGGCTGAACGATGACCGGCGTCGAGCTGGAGCACGCGAGACCGAAGCCGCCAATCGCGACCCCCGCGGTGATCGCGAGACTGACGAGGACCGTGGCGCGTGCCGGAAACATCATCCCCCCACTCCGTCCGTGCAGATGATGGCGCCGTCGGGCGACAGCGACAGACGCATGTTCTCGAGCGCAGTGCCCGCCGCCATCCGCGTCAGGATCTCCGACGAGACGAGCGGGAGCACCGTGCCGCGGAGGATGTGGTCGACGTTTCGCGCGCCGCTCTCCACCTCTTTGCAGCGGTCGGCGATGGCCTCGTGCACCTTCGGGTCCACCCCGAGGTCGATGCCGTGCGCCTCTTTCGCGCGCTTGCACACCGCCCCGAGCTTCATCTTCACGATCTCGAGGAGCGCCTCGGTGCTGATCGGATAAAAGGGCACCACCGTCATGCGCGCGAGCAGCGCGGGCTTGAAGTGCGCCGACAGCGTGGGCTTCACCAGCGAGATGACGTCTTCGATCGGCGGCGCGGGGCTACCGGGCATGGCCGCGCTCGTGATGAGGTCCGTCGCCAGGTTGCTCGTGAGGATGATGACCGTGTTCTTGAAGTCGATGACACGGCCTTCGCCATCCGCGAGCATTCCCTTGTCGAACACCTGGTAGAAGATGTTCAGCACTTCCCGGTCGGCCTTCTCGCACTCGTCGAGGAGGACCACCGAGTAAGGCCGCTGCCGGACCGCCTCGGTGAGGACGCCGCCCTCGCCGAAGCCCACGTAGCCCGGGGGCGAGCCGATGAGCTTCGCCACCGTGTGACGCTCCTGGAACTCGCTCATGTTGATGGTGACGATGAATCGCTCGCCGCCGAAGAGCAGCTCCGCCAGTCCGAGCGCGCACTCCGTCTTGCCGACGCCGCTGGGGCCGACGAGGAGGAACACGCCGAGCGGCTGCTGCGGCGGCTTGAGGCCCGAGCGAGCCGCGCGGAGCTCCCGCGCGATGGCCGCGAGGCCCCCGTCCTGACCGCGCACGCGGGCGCGCATGCGGTCCTCGAGGCGCAGGATGGCCTCGACGTCGTCCTTGACCATCTTGCCGACGGGGATGCCCGTCCAGTCGCAGATGATCGACGCGACGAGCGCCTCGTCGACGTCGGCGTGGACGAGGAGCTCCTCGGGCTTGATGGCCTTCAGCTTGTCGAGCTCCGCGGTGAGCTCGGGGCGCTTGGCCTCGGCGCCGCCGGCGACCTCCTTGCGGAGGGCGTCGATGCGGTCGACGATCGCGCGCTGCTCGATGGCCCGCTTGTCGAGCACCTCGAGCAGCGTCTTCAGGTCCGTCTGCCGCGTCAGGGCCGCGGTCTTGGCTTCCTCGTCGACCGCGATGCCGGCCGCGTAGTCGCGGTCGTAAGCCTGGAGCTCGCGCTCGATCCCCGCGAGCGCCGCCCTGGTGTCGTCGATGACCGCAGGACGCGCCGCGCGGACGATCTTGGCCCGTGCCGCCGCCGTGTCGAGGAGGTCGACGGCCTTGTCGGGCAGCTGCCGGCCGCTGATGTAGCGGCTCGACAGCGTCACCGCCGCGCGCACCGCCTCGTCCTGGATGACGACCTGGTGGGCGTCCTCGAACCTCTTTGCCAGGCCTCGCATCATCAGGGTGGCGATGTCGAGCGAGGGCTCCTCGACCTTGACGGGCTGGAACCGCCGCTCGAGCGCGGCGTCCTTTTCGAAGTACTTCTTGTACTCGGCCCACGTCGTGGCCGCGATGGTGCGAAGCTCGCCGCGCGCGAGCGCGGGCTTCAGCAGGTTGGCCGCGTCGCCGCCTCCCTGGGGTCCGCCCGCGCCGATGATGGTGTGCGCCTCGTCGATGAAGAGCACGATGGGCTTGGGCGAGGCCTTCACCTCGGTGATGACGCCCTGCAGCCGCTTCTCGAACTCGCCCTTCACGCCGGCGCCTGCCTGCAGCGCCCCGAGATCGAGCGTCAGCACGTGGACGTTCTTCAGCTGATCGGGGACGTTGCCCTCGGCGATCGCGTTCGCGAGCCCCTCGACGAGCGCCGTCTTACCGACGCCGGCCTCGCCCACGATGATGGGGTTGTTCTTGCGGCGGCGCACCAGGATGTCGATGACGCTCCGGATCTCCGGCTCGCGGCCGAAGACCGGGTCGAGCCCGCCCTCCTTCGCGCGCTGCGTGAGGTCCGTCGTGAACTTGGCGAGCGGTCCCTCCGGAGCGCCCAGCCCCGTCGCCGACCCCTTCGCGGGCTTGCCCCCGGCACCGGGTGCCCCCGCAGTGCCGCTTGCGGCGCCCTCGCCGATGGCACGCACCGAGCCGGCCTCACCGCTGCCGGCGGCGATGGTCGGCAGGTTCTTGCGGAGGTCCTCCCGCTCGATCTTCTCGAGGACGGGGAGCTCGAACGGCAGGTAGCGGCTCGGCGCCATCGCGAGGCGCGCGAGCAGCGCACCGGAGCGCGTCTTCGCTTCGCCGAGCTCCGTGGACGCGTACACCCACGAGTCCTGGAACAGCTCGAAGAGCAGGTTCCCGAACGTGGGCTTGCCGGCGTTGCCGCTGCGCAGATCCCCCAGGTACCGCTGGATCGTCGAGCGCATGTACGCCGGATCGATCTCGTAGTGCGGAAGGATCTTGTGCAGGTCGCTATCGAGGTCGTCGAGCAACGCGACCATCACGTGCTCGACGGTCACCTCGTAATGACGTGCAGCGACGCACGCGCTGGCGGCCGCTTCGAGGGCCCGCGTGCAGGTGGAGTTCAGTGTCTTTAGTAGGGAGCGTGGTTCCGCGACGAGCACCGCGACCTCGATTCAAGGTTCAGGGTTTGCGTGCAAACAGCTCCGGGAAGTCTGCCATCGAACGCCTTCCGCTAGAACGCCCACTGTGAGGGCGCTTGTTGCGGGGCCCCGGGTGCGCCGGAGCAAAGGGATCGATGTCATCACGCGGCGTTCGCAGCTCTGGCGTCCCACCGGTGGGGGCCGGGGCTGCGATCGTCGTGTCATCGTCGGGGCTTGTGCCCCCGTCCAGCTGAACGGGAGGCGCATACTGCGAGTCATCGAGAGGTCGTTCACTGGCGAGGCGCGAGAGCGCGGCGCGGGGGACGTGCAGCTTGAGCAGCATCCCCTTCTGCAGCTTCGCCGCCGGATCGAGCCGGTTGTCGGCCACGACCCGCGCCGTCTTGATGCCGAACCGGCGGGCGATGCCGGGCAGGGTCTCGCCCTCGTCGACGCGGTAGAAGACCACGGCGGTCTCCGCCTCGGCCGACGCGCCGTCGTCGGGCTGATCCCGGTCGGCGGCCTCCTGCATCTCGAGCGACGGGCGGGCGGCGGGCTGCGCCATCATCGGATCGTTCCAGAGCGACGACGTCCGCGGCGCGCGCCGGGTCGGCGTCGGCAGGATCTCCTCCGCGCCCCAGTCGAAGCGATCGCCGACGTCGTCGTCGCCCCCGCCCTGGCCAGGATGGAAGTGCGCCAAGAGGCGCGGGAGCATCGTGTTCGCCCGCGCGACGCCGCGCGACGGGACGTGGAGCGGGATGGTCGTGCCCCGGTCGGGCACGTAGGCGGTGAGAAGCTCCGGGTTCAAGAGGTGCAGCCGATCGACGCTGGTGCCCGCGGCGCGGGCGACGATGCGGAGCGGCGTCCCGCCGGGGACGTCGAGCTCCGACGAAGTGAGGGGCGGGTCCTGCTGCACCTCGTCGAACCCGAAGCGATCGAGGTTCCGCAGCAGCAGGGCCACCGCGATGATCTTCGGCACGTAGGCGAGCGCCTCGTCGGGGATGGCGCCGCGCACGAGCGACAGCGTCCAGTAATCGTTGGTCGACAGCTCCTGCACGCGCTGCGTGAGGCGGCCGTACCCCATGTCGTACGCCGCCATGGCGAGCTCCCACGAGCCGAACCGCTCGTAGAGGTCCGACAGGTAGCGCGTCGCCGCGTCGGTCGCCTTCTCGATGCTGCGGCGCTCGTCGAAGTCCTCGTCGACGGCGAGACCGTAGACGTGCGCCGTCCCCGGCATGAACTGCCAGAGGCCCATCGCCCCTTCGCTCGACACGGCCGTCGGCGAGTAGCCGCTCTCGACGAAGACGAGGGCCTCGAGGTCCTGCGGCATGCCGCGGTCGTGGAGCGCGCGCGCGACGACGTCGTGATAACGCCCGCTGCGCTTCAACCAGGCGCGAAAGAGCTTGCGACCGTTGGTGCTCTCGGTGAGGTAGCGGAAGAACCGCTCGACCCGCACGCTCGCGTGGACGGGCAAGTCCGGCGCGCGGAGGCCCACCATCCAGTTGCCCTCGGGGGCGGGAGCCGCGCCGGGATCGACGTCGCTCGCGTTGCAGAGGCGCCGCTCGGGGCCCGTGCCGCACACCGACGACGGCTGCGAGGTCTGCGGACGCGGGACCGCCGGGGCACGCTCGCCCGTCCGCTCGCCGAACATCTCGAACTCCGGCGACCGGAGGACCGCGAGCTCGCTCGACTCGTGCGTCGCCGCGGACGCCGGCTGGGCGGCCGCCGGCGCGTTCCCGGCACCCGCGGGCGCAGAGGCCCCGGACTCCTGCATCGGCGCGGTCAGCCCCACGCGCGAAGTGAGGGCGCGCGTCAGCTGCGCGGGCACGGCGCCGTAGCCCAGCGTGATGCCGGCGGAGAAGACACTCGTGAGGAGCGCGGCGGTGCGTGCGTAACGCATATGCGCCACGTAGGCTGGCACGCCTGCGAAAGCAACCGCAAGAAAGGCGTGTAAATAGCTCGTCACGTAAGCTGGCGGGTGACTCGCCACGCTGACGCGACGCTGATACGCTCGGTCCCGTGGCGGTCGGTCTCCGGATGCGCGTGGTCAACACGCAGGACGGCTCCGTCCTCGAGAGGACGTTCGACCGCTCGCCGGTGCGCATCGGGCGAAGCTCCCTGAACGAGCTCCAGATCCAGGCGGCGTTCGTCTCGCAGTACCACGCCGTCATCGAGTTCGACGGCACGCGCCTGCAGCTGCGCGACCTCGGGAGCACGAACGGGACGACGCTGCGGGCCTCGGGCCGCATGCCGCCGAACACGGCGATCGACCTCACGCAGCAGAACTACGAGTTCGCGATCGTCTCGCTCTGGTTCCAGCTCTTCTTCGTGAGCGACGTCGCGCCGGCCAAGGTCGAGAAGAAGCGCGAGGGGACCATCCTCTCGATGGACGTCAACGAGCTGCAGAAGCTGATGACGCCGGGCGCGGGCGCGAGCCCCTCGTCCCCGGGCCTCGCGGGCCCCGACCGGAGCCGTGAGCAGATGGCGCGCCTGCAGCCGGCGTACGACGAGTACCGCGCGAGCTGGGGAAAGCTCTATCGGGAGCTCTTCTCGGTCTCCAACGCGCTCGACCCGGCCTCGCGCAGCAAGCTCCTGCAGCAGATGCTCGCCGACATGGCGCCCGTGCGAAACGAGGGGGACTTCCAGCGGCTCGCCTCGCAGTTCGGCGTCCCGGTCGCTCCGGCCGCCGGGGGCGCGCAGCCCGCCATGGTGTCGGGCAGCCGCGAAGAGGCGGTGGCCCTCCAGGCGCTGCGCGATCTCGCGGCGTCGTTCGTGCCGGCGCGCGGGCCGCTCGAGCGCGTGGTCGACGTGGTGGCGTTCGCCCAGAAGATGCAGGACGTGCTCGACGTGTTCTTCAAGTGCTTCCTTCCGCTGCGGGACGGCCACAAGCAGTTCCAGACGCAGATGGACATCAAGAAGACGCGCTCGCCGAAGGAGCAGATGAACGCCGCCCGCGCCGTGGAGACCGCGCGCGAGCCGCGGGAGCTCGCCGCCCGCGTCCTCGACTGGGCCGACCCCTCCAACGAGGGCTCGCGCGCCATCGAGTCGACCTTCGCCGAGGTGATGGTCCACCAGGTGGCGATGCTCAACGGCGTCATGCGCGGCGTGCGCTCGCTCCTCGCCAAGCTCGCGCCGGCCTCCATCGAGGCGGAGCTCGGGAACCCGCGCCGGCGGACGGCGAGCGGCATGCAGATCGGGCCCTTCCGCTACAAGACGCTCTGGGAGCTCTACGCCGAGATCTACGGCGACTTCGCGGAGGACGAGAAGCAGGCCTTCATGCTCATCTTCGGTCCCGAGTTCGTGCACGCGTACACGGAGCTCTCGGGCGACGCGCCGGCCATGGGCGGTCCCGGCGGAGGGCCCGGGGCGCCGCACGCCTTCGGGCCGAACATGGGGCAGCCGCCGCAAGCGTTCCCGCAAGCGCCGCAGGGAATGCAGGGACCGCAGGGTGGTGCGAGGGGTCCGACGGTCTCGCCCCAGGGCGGAGGGCTCGCGCAGCCGCCGATGGTCAGCCAGCCGCAGGTCACGCATCCGCCGCAACAGGGGCGGCCGAACACCGGTCCGCAGCAGCCTCCGATGGTGCAGCAGCCACCGGGTCCGCAGGGGCCGCAAGGGCCGTGGCCCGGCGGTCCGTGGCCCGGCGGCGGGCCGCCGCGTCGCTGACCCGCGTCGAATCCGCGCGCGTCACCCATCAAGTCTCTTGGCCTCGGGCACCGGAATGGGCGAGGCTTGCCCCCGCAAGAGGGAGACTTCTTTCGATGACGTGGCGCAAGGCTTGGTGTGTCGCTCCAGCGCTGTTGGTGATCGCAGTGAGCTCGCCCGCGGGCGCGCAGACGTCGCCACCGCCCAATCGCGACCAGGGGTGGGGCACGGCGACCGCGGTGACCGTTGGGGCGGCGGGGGCCGTCGAGCTCCTCATGCCGCGCATCTTCTATTCCGACCCGGAGTCCACGGTCGGGTGGAAGGCGCGCTGGCACGTCTCGCAGCTCGCTCCCGTGATGACGCTCACGGTGCTGACGCTCGCCAACGAGTACGCCCTCAAGGGAGCCATCAAGAGCTTCCGCCCCGGGTGCGACGCGACCAACACCCCTGGTCCCAACTGCGAGACCTACGGGTCGCCGTCGTCGCACGCCTTCGGCGCCTTCTCGGCGCTCGGCAACGGCGCCGCCGTGTGGCTCTTCGACATGACCAAGTGGAGCGGCGGGCGGTTCAACATCGGCTCCTTCATCGGCAACGTGTTCGTCCCGGCGGTGCTCGCGGGCGTGACGGACGTCGGCCGGGGGGCGGGCAACTTCGAGAGCGGCGGGCAGATCGTCGCGGGCAGCGTCGCCGGCGTCGGCTTCGGCTTCCTCGTCGGGATGACCTACGCGCTGATGGCCCGCCCCGAGTGCGGGTACACCGGCAGCATGATCTGCTGGTAGGCGTCGCGGGCGGGTCCGGGCGCGACGCCCCCTGTTCTTTGGACGCGGAGGCGCGGAGGAGAGGGGAGGGCGGGAGTGTGGTGGAGGGGGATTGGTTTGTACGAGGGGGGCCGGTGTGCACGACCCCCCGCGGCTCCTCTCTATCTCCGCCCCTCCGCGTCCAAAGAACAGGGCGTCTCCTCGGACTCGTCGGGCACGGAGCCCGCGGCTTGTTGCCGCGCCGGGGTGGCGCTACTTCTCGGCCATGACGGAGGATCGCTCGGGGGGCATCGCGTCGTTCGGGGTGGGGTTCGGGAGCCGCAAGCAGGGGGAGGACGGCGGGCCGCCCGTCGTCGAGGAACGCTCTTTCCGCGTCGTGGTCATCGCCGAGGTCGTCGCGAGCGCCGACTGGTCGACGGGACGCTCGCCCCCGCTCGAGCCGATCCGCATCGACGCCGAGACGTTCGACGCCGTGATGGGGCAGCTCGCGCCCTCGCTCGGGCTCGAGGTGGCCGATCCGTTCGGCGCGGGCGATCCGCCGCTGCGCGTCGACCTCGTGTGGAGGGACCGCAAGTCGATGCGGCCGGCCGAGCTCGTGGAGCAGGTGCCGGCCTTGCGCGCGCTCGTCGACGCGCGGCGCGTCGTGCAGGACGTCGCGGCGCGAAAGCTCACCGCCGAGGCCGCGCGCGCCCAGCTCGCGCGCATCCTTCCGCGACCCTCGTGGGCCGACGCGCTCGTCAACGAGGTGAGGCCCGCGCCGATTTCGGCCGAGCCCCTCGTCGCCCCCGTGGCCGCGGCGCGTCCGGCGCCCCCCGCCCCGGGCAACGGCGGCACGAAGAGCGGGCTCGATGCGCTGCTCGAGATGGTCGACGTGGGGTCCGAGCCGGAGATGCCGCTCCCGAGCGAGGCGCCGGAGCCGGCGCGCGGCGGGGTGTCGCGGATGATCGAGGCGGTGGCCCGGAGCGCGCGACCGGGTCGAGCCCCGCGAGCCGTCGTGGGCACGGCGCCGCAGCGGCTGGAGCAGGCCTTCCGCAACCTGCTCGACGGCATCCTGCATCACCCGGAGGTCCGACGGCTCGAGGCGACGTGGCGCGGCCTGCGGCTCCTCGTCGAGCACTGCGACCGGAAGGCCGGCGTCGAGGTCGACGTGGTGCCTGCCGGGCGCGAGGCGGTCGCCGGGGCGCTGCGGCGTCTCGGGGAGTCCGACGGCGACCGGCCGGCGATCGACCTGGTGCTCATCGACCAGCACCTCGAGACGAGCGCCGTGGACCTCGCGCACCTCGACAAGTGGGCGGGGCTCGCGGGGACGCTGCTCGCGCCCATCGTGCTCGCGGGTCACCCAGGGATGCTGGGCGTCGACACGCTGGCGCAGGTGGCGCGGTCGACGAGCGCGCTCTCGAGCAGCGACGACGGGCGCGCGGTGGCGTTTCGCGCCGTGGCCTCGCGGGAGGCGGCGCGGTGGGCGACGGTCGTGCTGAACGACGCGCTCGTGCGCGCGCCGTACACGCAGGGGACGTCGCGGCTGCAGCAGCCTCCTTACGAGGAGGATGCGTCGGATCCGGACGCCTACGTCTACACGAACGGGGCCTACATCGTCGGGGCGCTGTGCGCGCGCAGCCACGCGCGGCTGCGCTGGCCCACGTCGATCACGGGCGCGCGCGACGGGATCGTCGGCAACCTGCCCGTGCGCACGGTGCACGATCGCGGCGAAGAGGCCGCGATCCCGCTGGAGGTCGTGCCGACGGAGGACGCGGTGCGCGAGGTGGCGAGGGCGGGGCTGACGATGCTCACGTGCGCGCCGAACAGCGACGCCGCCATCCTGACGCGCGCGCCCGTGCTGCATCGCACCGCTTCGCCGTCGGGCCCCGGCGCGTCGACGGGGACGCTGGCGGACCAGATCTTCGTGGGCATCTTCGCGCGCGCCGTGCAGCAGGTCGCCGGCGCCATCCCGGTCGGGACCGAGCCGCGCGCCGCCGAGGACGTGGCGCGCATCTCGCTCGCGGAGATGTTCGAGCGGGCCGCCCCGCCCGGGCCGGAGATCGCGGCCCGCGTGGACACGAAGCGCGGGTCGCTCGAGGTGACGGTGAGGCCGCGGAGATTCGCGGGCATCACGCTGGAGGAGCTGACGCTGGGGGCCGCGCTGGGGTGACCGGGGCATCGTGACCGCACGCGCGGTCCTGGGCCATTTGGACGTGGCCGGGACGGGTCGCACCCGCGGCGACCGTTTCTTCCTCCGGGCGGGGCGGAGCGTTCCTCCCGGTCTGGGGAAGCGGTCCTCCACGCGTGGAGGAGGGCCTCCGAAGCCGGGAGGGACGCGGCTCCTGCCCTGGAGAAGCCCTCCTCCAGGCCTCGGTCCTCGCTCCTCCAGGCCTCGGTCCCCGCTCCTCCAGGCCTCGGTCCCCGCTCCTCCAGGCCTCGGTCCCCGCTCCTCCAGGCCTCGGTCCTCGCTCCTCCAGGCCTCGGTCCCCGCTCCTCCAGGCCTCGGTCCTCGCTCCTCCAGGCCTCGGTCCTCGCTCCTCCAGGCCTCGGTCCTCACTCCTCCAGGCGTCGGTCCTCGCTCCTCCAGGCCTCGGTCCTCACTCCTCCAGGCCTCGGTCCTCGCTCCTCCAGGCCTCGGTCCTCGCTCCTCCAGGCCTCCGCCCGACCCTTCGCCACGCGTGTTACCCTCGACGCACGCGATGGAGCCCGACCCGCTCCACCTGGCCCAGACCATCGAGGCCCGCCTCGCCCGCGATCTCGAGCTCGCGAAGACCCTCGTCGACCACCCGGGCGCCACCATCCAGCCGTCGCGCATGCCCTCGTCCGGCGCGATGGCCGCCCTCGACGCCCTGCGCGCGCTCGGCGCGAGCGTCGGCGGCAAGATCGACGTGCATCACACCATCGGCGAGGGCGGCATGGGCGTCGTCCACCTGGCGACGCAGCAGACCCTCGGGCGGCACGTGGCCGTGAAGACGCTGCGCAAGGGCGCGGGCGACGAAGAGGCGGCGCTGCGCATCCTCCGCGAGGCGTGGCTCACAGGGGCGCTCGAGCACCCGAACGTCGTCCCCGTGCACGACGTCGGCGTCGACGCTTCTGGGGCGCCCGTCATCGTGATGAAGCGCATCGAGGGGCGCGTGTGGTCGCACCTCATGAAGGACGGCGCCGAGATCGCGCGGCGCTTCGGCGTCGGCGATCCGCTCGAGTGGAACCTTCGCACGCTCGTCAGCGCGTGCAACGCCGTCCACTTCGCGCACAGCCGCGGCATCCTGCACCGCGACCTCAAGCCCGACAACGTCATGATCGGCGAGTTCGGCGAGGTCTACGTGCTCGACTGGGGCATCGCAGTCAGCTTGCAGGACGATCCGAGCGGGCGCCTGCCCTGCGCGTCGCAGGCGAAGGACATCGCCGGCACGCCGCACTACATGGCGCCCGAGATGCTCCTCGGCGAGCCCAGCGCGTACTCGCCGCGCACGGACGTCTACCTCCTCGGCGCCATCTTCTACGAGATCTTCGCCGGCGAGCCGCCGCACAAGGGGAGCGACGTCCACGCCATCGTCACCAACATCCTCCTCTCCGCCCCGGCCTTCGGCCCGAGCTTCCCCGCCGAGGCCAAGCGCATCTGCCTGCGCGCGCTCGAGCGCGACCCCGGGGCGCGCTTCGCGAGCGCGATGGAGCTCCGCCTCGCCATCGACGAGTACCTGCGGCACCGCGGCTCGCGCAAGCTCGCGCACGACGCGAAGCAGAGCCTCACGCTCCTGCAAAAGGCCATCGAGGGCGACCCTCCCGGCGAGGACCGCAAGCTCGCCGTCGCCAACCTGCTCGGCGAGTGCCGCTTCGGCTACCACGCGGCGCTCTCGGCGTGGCAAGGCAACGAGGCGGCCCGCAACGGGCTCGATCGGGCGCTCCTCCTCGTCATCGATCACGAGCTCGCCGAGGGCAGCCCCGCCACCGCCGCGACGCTGCTGCGCGAAGTGTCCGCCGCGCCGGCCGACGTGACGGCGCGCGTGAGGGCCGCCGTCGACGCGCAGGCCGTGGAGGACGAGCGGCTGCATCGCCTGGAGGGCGACCTCGATCCGGCGGTGGGCTCGCGGACGCGCGCGTTTCTCATGGGCCTCTTCGGGCTGACGTGGACCGTGGCGCCGCTCGGCGGCTGGGCCTACGCCGCCCACGAAGGCCGAGTCTCCTACTTCGATACGACGGTGCTGCCCGCGGTCGTCTTCATCCTGCTCGGCTTCGTGGCGTTCGTCTGGGCGCGCGACACGCTGACGAAGACGGCGCTCAACCGGCGCCTCTCGCAGACCTTCGCCCTCTACTTCGCCGGGCAGTGCATCCTCGGCGCGGGCGGCTGGCTCGCGGGGTTCTCGCCGATCCACATCCACATGGTCATGATGTTCGCGTGGGGCCTCATGTACACGCTCCTCGCGGTGTGGACCGAGCGATGGTTCGCCCTCCCGGCGGCCACGTGCGCGCTCACCTTCCTCGTCGTCTCGGCCTTTCCGACGCTCGTCTACGCGCTCATGTCGCTCGACAACCTCGTGCTCACGGTCGTCGTCGTGAAGGTCTGGTTCCCGCGGCAGGACGTGGCCCGCATCCACGAACGACGGCGAGAGCTCCGCGCGCGCGCCGGCCGCTGGCTGCGCGGCGCGCGCGTCGAGGAGTGAATCGAAGTGCCCGTTCTGCGCATCGTCCAGGTGAACGACGTCTACACGCTGGAGAACCTGCCGCGGCTGGCGACGCTCGTCCGGCACCACGCCGGCGCGAGCCCGGCGGACGCGATGCTCGTCGTGCTCGCGGGCGACTTCCTCGCGCCGAGCATCCTCTCGAGCCTCGACGCGGGCCGCGGCATGGTCGAGTGCCTCGACGCCGTCGGCGTGACCCACGTCGTGCTCGGCAACCACGAGGACGACGTGCCCGTGACGGAGCTGCGCCTCCGGCTCGGCGAGCTTCGCGCCCGGTGCCTCGGCACGAACCTGCCCGACTTCGTCCCCCCGCTTCCGGCGCACGACGTCGTCGTGGTCGCCGCGTCGGGCGGCGGGCGGAGCGTCCGCGTCGGCCTCGTGGGCGTCGTCATGGACGACGCGACGGTGTACCGCCACGTGCCGTTCGGCGGCGGCCGGATCGAGCCGCCGAACCCGGCCGCGCTGCGAGAGGCGGCGCGCCTCGTCGAGGAAGAGGGCTGCGCCTGCGTCCTTCCCATCACCCATCAGCCCATGGACGACGATCGCGCCCTCTGCCGCGCGGGCGCCGCGGCGCGCTTGCCGGTCGTCCTCGGAGGGCACGAGCACGTCCCCTTCCTCGAGAAGGTGGCAGCGAGCTGGATCGTGAAGGCGGGGGCCGACGCCGTGAAGGCAGCGGTGATCGATCTGGTCTGGCCGGAGGAGGCGCCGGCCGCGGGTCTGGCGGATCTCCCGAGCGTGACCCTCCGTCTCGAGGCGACCGCCGACTACGCGGAGGACGCCGCGCTGCGCCGCCTCGTCGATCGGCACATGACCAAGGTGCGCGCCCTCGAAGGCGCGACGCTCATCTCGCTCGGCCCGGGAGAGGCGCTCTCGTCGGTCGGCGGGCGGGCGCGGCCCACGTCGGTCGCGACGCTCGTCTGCTCGCGGCTGCGCGACGCGCTGGGCGCCGAGGCGTGCCTCTTCAACGGCGGCGGCATCCGCGCGTCGCGCGAGTACCGCGAGCGCTTCACGTACGGCGACCTCGAGGCCGAGGTGCCCTTCGACAACGAGGTGGTCGTCGTGCGGTTGCCCGGGAGGATCGTTCGCGAAGCGGTGGCGGCCTCGCGCGCCCTCGCGCCGGCCGAGTCGGGCGCATACCTGCAAACCGATGACAGCGTGCTCGTCGAGTCGCCGGGCAATCGCGTGACGGCCCTCGGCGGCGCCGCGCTGGAGGACGAGCGCGACTACCGCGTGGCCATCGTGCGCAACCTGCTCGAGGGAATGGACCACATCGAGCCGCTGGTGCGCTTCGGCCGCGAGCACCCGGAGCGGGTGCCTCCGCCCGGCAGCGGGCGGGACGTGAAGGTGGTGCTCGTCGACGCCTTCGCGCGGGCGCTGTGGCAGAAGCTCGGCGGGTTCGACGTGGTCGATCTGAATCACGACGGGCAGGTGACGCCGAGCGAGATCGAGGCGGCGGTCGCGCGGGTCACGCACACCGAGCCGTCGGCGGTCGCGGCGGGCCTCGTTTTGAACGCCATCGACGTGAAGCATCAGGGCGCCATCACCCGCGACGAGGTTGAAGCGCTCGACGGGGACGACGAGTAGACCGCTCCGCCGTTCTCGGTGCCACCGTGAATGGCCGTCCACGCCCCTCGAAGCCCCTCGACCCGCGCCGCGCGACAATTCGCCCCCCCGCTGTCATTCCCGAGCGCACCTCGCTGTCATCCCGGGCGCAACCTGCTGTCATCCCGCGCAGCGACCCCCGCGGCACCCGTGGTCCACGCAGCGCGAACGCGCGCCCGCGCCGCTAGGGCACTCCGTCCCGCGCCCGCGGCTCGGCGTCTCGGGTCCTCGGCTCGGCCGGAGGCACACGGGTTGCTCAGCATGGACCCGATGCACCGGTTCCTCCCCCGCTTCCTTGTCTTTGCCCTCCCCTTGGTTCCCTCCCTCACCGGCTGCGCGACGCTCCACCGCGCGCAGCTCGACGAGATCGACGGCCAGCGCGGCCAGCTCGTTCCGTTCGAGATTCACGTCTCCGAGACCGGCGTCAACACGAAGGCCGTCGGCCAGATCGCTTCGGTCGCCCTGAAGAGCGCGCGCCCCTCGCAGCTCGCGAGCCTCGTCGCCCTCTTCCAGTACGGACCCAAGACCGGCAACGTCGTCTATAGCGACGAGTTCGCCGACGTCGTGGCCACGACCATCCTCGAGCGCTGTCCCACGGCACGCGTCACGGGCCTCATGAGCCTGCGCGAGTCGGCCAATTATTACGCCGTGAGCGGCGAGTACGTCACCGTCCGCGGCTACTGCATCGTCGACTGATCCAAGGGCCCCCCTATGAAAATCGCTTTCCTTCTTGCCTCCATCGCAGGCCTCGCGACGCTCGCGGGCTGCACGTCTCTCCAGAGCGTGTCCGTCACGCAGATCCCGAGCGACCGCTCGCGACCCCTGCAGGCCGAGGTGAGCAACACGGCGCTCCTCGGCATTCATTTCAGCAACGACTTCATCGAGCCGCTGACGGGGGACCTCATGCGCCAGTGCCCTCGAGGCCGCGTCACCGGGATCCTGACGAAGCAGGAGTCGTCCTTCTACGTCATCGTGCAGACGCGGCGGGTCGTCGCGACCGGCTATTGCGTGTACGACGCGGCGCCGCCCGAGCCGAGCGAGGCGACCGCAATGCGGGAAGCCGCGCGGGAGGCTCGCTGAGCCATGCGCCGCGCTCCGGGCTTCTTCGCGCTCGCGGTCTTCGCCGGCCTCGCCGTGCTCGCGAGCGGCTGTTCGTACAGCATGCACGAGTACCAGGCGGCCGGGTACGCCGCCGCCACGCCGACCTCCGGTCCTCCGCGTCAGGCCGTGTGGATCCACTCCCGCGCCGACCAGGGCGTCCTGCTCGGCGTCACCGACAATACCGACTACGTCGACGTCGCGTACCGGGGTCTCCTCGCGGAGTGCTCGGGGGACATCGTCGGCCTCAACACGCGCTACAGCACCAAGCTGGGCTTCCTTTCCTTCAAGAACACGGTCGAGATGCAGGCCTTCTGCCTCGAGGCCGAGGGGCCCGGAGTCACAGGCCCATCTGCTTGGCGATGATGACCTTCATGATCTCGTTGGTGCCGGCGAAGATGCGCTGAACGCGGACATCCATGTACGCGCGCGTGACGGGATACTCGAGCATGTAGCCGTACCCGCCGAAGAACTGCAGACACGCGTCGACCACGGCGCCGCACATCTCGGTCTGCCACAGCTTGGCCATCGAGCACTCCTTCACGAGCGAGGCTCCGGCCACGTGCCGCGTCACGAGCACGTCGAGGAACGCGCGGCCGACCTCGACCTGCGTGGCGCACTCGGCGAGCTTGAACTGCGTGTTCTGGAACTTCGCGATCGGCTTGCCGAAGGCTTGGCGCTCGAGACAGTACGCGACGGTCTCCTGGAGGACCTGCTCGGCGACGGCCTGCGCGCCGACCGCGACGACGAGGCGCTCCTGCTGCAGCTTCTTCATCAGCATGCCGAAGCCCGCGCCCTCCTCTCCCAGCCGGTTGGCGGCCGGGACGCGGCACTCTTCGAACGCGAGCTCCGCCGTGTCCTGCGACGCGTTGCCCATCTTGCGGAGCTTCTTGCCCTTGATGAACCCGGGGCGGTCGGCCTCGACGACGAAGAGCGAGATCCCCTTGTGGGCCTTCGTGGGATCGGGGTCGGTCTTGGCGGCCACGATGGCGAGGTCGCAGAGGATGCCGTTCGAGATGAAGGTCTTCGAGCCCGTGAGCAGGTAGTCGCCGCCATCGCGAACGGCGCGGGTCGCGAGCGCGGCGAGGTCGGAGCCGGTCGAGGGCTCGGTCATCGCGATGGCGGTGACGAGATCGCCTGTCGCGCAGCCGGGGAGCCACCGGCGTTTCTGCTCCTCCGTGCCGAACTCGTCGATGTAGGGAGCGACGACGTCCGAATGGAGCGAGAGGGCGAAGCCGGACTCGTGCGCCTTCGCGATCTCCTCGATGACGACGACGGAGTGGAGGAAGTCCCCCCCCGCGCCGCCGTAGCGGGGATCGAGCCAGGGGCAGAGGAGGCCCGCGTCGCCCGCTTTGCGCCACGCCTCGCGGTCGACCATCCCCTCGGTCCGCCAGCGCTCCTGGTGGGGAGCGACCTCGCGCGAGATGAATTGCCTCACTGTGTTGCGAAAATGCGCGTGTTCTTCGCGAAAGAGCGTGCGCTCCATGCGGCGAAGGTTAGCCCACACGCATCCCCCGCGGGGTGTGGGCCGAGGGCGCCGTCCTTGCACGGTCGGGGTGGGTCGAGTGCGTGGCGCCGTCGCATCCCATTTCGATCAGGCACGGCCACACCGGTGCGCGCCAGCGCGCGTGCCTCCCCGGCCCGGCGTGATCGAGGCGGTGTCCGGTGTATGAGGAGGAACAAACAGCGGCCAGTCTGAGCATGAGCCCGGCGGACGCGCCCGACCGCGACGCACGGAGCGCGATCCTCCTCGCCATCAAGAACGCCTTCACCCTGGGCGGGGCGCTGATGGCGACGGGGGTCATCGCGCTGGCGATGCGCGTCTTCGTGCTCCCGCGGGCCCTCGGTCCCGAGCAATTCGGCACGCTCAGCTGGGCCGACGCCTTCACGGCGACGCTGTTCGTCGTGCTCGGGCTCGGCATGGAGCAGTACATCCGCAAGGAGGTGGCGGTTCGCCCGGAGCTCGCCAGCGAGTTCTACGGGGGCGGCGTCGTCGTGCGAGTGGCGCTGACGCTGGGTTTGCTGACGACCATCGGCGTCGTCCTCTCCTTCAAGCATGCGTCCGCCGACGTCACGCTGACGGTGTTCCTCTTTGCCCTCACGCAGTTCGCGGTGACGGCGAACGGAACCCTGGGCGCGATGCTCCACGCCAAGGGGCGCGTGCGCGGCATGAGCACGCTGTCGGTGATCACCAAGGTCGTCTGGGCCGGCGGCGTGCTCTGGGCCATCGCCGCCGACACGGGCCGTCTCTGGGGCTTCGGCGCGTCGTACCTCGCGTCCGAAGCCATCGAGGTGGTCGCGCTGACGTGGCTCGCCCGGCGCCACCTCGGCCTCGCCTTCCGCATCGACATGCGCGCGGCGAGGAAGATGCTCCTCAGCAGCCTTCCCTACTACGTGGCGGCGATCGCCACGACGGCCTACGGAAAGCTCGACGTCACGCTGCTGGAGTTCACCGCGGGCAGCAAGGAGGTCGGCCTCTACGGCGCCGCTTCGCAGCTCGCGAACCTGACGCTGCTCATCACCCCCATCATCGGGTGGGTCCTCATGCCCATGCTGGCGCGCGCCGCCCAGCGTTCGCGCGAGGAGCTGCGGGAGCACGTCTGCCGGTCGCTGGAGCTCATCCTCACGATCGCGATTCCCGCCTCGCTGCTCATCAACCTCGGCGCCGAGGTCTGGATCCACATCGCGTTCGGCACCGCTTACGCCGCGGCCGCCACGGCGCTGCGAGTGCAGTCGACCATGTTCGTCTTGACGTACGTCGCGATCATCTACGCGATAACGCTCGTCATGCTGGAGCGGGCCTGGACGCTGGCGTGGGTCTCCGTCGCCGGGCTGGTCGTCAACCTGGTCCTCAACCTCGTCTTCGTCCGCTACTCGGTCGCCGTCTTGGGCGAGGGCGGCGGAGGGACCGGGTGCGCCGCCGCGATGCTCGGCACGGAGATCTTCGTCAGCGCTTGCATGGCCATCGCCATCGGTCGGGGCGCCTTCGACCGCCGCAGCATGAGCACGGTAGCTCGAAGCTTGATGGTCTACGGGATCGTGGTGGTCGTGCACCTTTTGCTGAGACCGATTGGTCCCGCGCGCCTGGCCGTCGACGCCGTTCTCTACGTCGGGCTCGCCGTCCTCGTGGGCGCTCTTCGGCCGAGGGAGATGCTGTCGACGGCCCGCGAGGCGCTGCGGCGAAAAACCGAGGGGGCATAGGTTGCGAATCCCCACGGGCTCGGGCTACCGTCCGTGCTGTGTTGGCGCATTCCAGACACGCAGCTTGGGTCGTGGTCGCAGCGGTCATGTTGTCGGCCTGCGGGAGCAGCGGCTCGTTCGTGTGGGCGAGCCAGCTTCGCCCGGACGAGGTGAACGCCTCCGACTACGTGATCGTGCCGGGTGACGTGGTGAGCATCCGTGTCTTCGGGCAGGACGCGATGTCGACGAAGGCCAAGGTCCGGAGCGACGGAAAGGTCTCGATGCCGTTTCTCGGGGACGTGCTCGTCGTGGGCAAGGCGCCCGTCGCGGTGGCTCGCGAGATGGAAGTGGGCCTCAAGAACTTCATCAACTCGCCCAACGTGACCGTGACCGTCGACGAGTTCCAGCCGACGACCGTGGCGGTCCTCGGCGAGGTGGCGCACCCCGGGACCATCTCGCTCGAGCGCAGCGCGGGCGTGCTTCAGGCGATCGCGAACGCGGGCGGATTGACCGAGGCCGCCAGCCGTGACGACATCTACGTGCTGCGCGAGGCCCCGGTGCCGCGGCGCATCCGCTTCACGTACGATCTGCTCACGAAGAACCCGCCGGCTTCGACGTTCCGGCTTCGACCGGGTGACGTCGTGGTCGTCGAGTGACCGATGCTCCACCTGCTGCCATTGTCGGTGGCGGCCGACGGGATCTTCACGCTCACCGATCGCACCGAGGCGCGGGCCCGCTACCCCGATCCGATCACCAATCAGGTTGCGCTCGACGTCGACACCTTGGTCGACGCTCGTGCCGTGTGGACGGGGCACAACGCGACGTACACGGTGGCCGATCTGCCGCGGTTTACCTTGCTCGATTTCAACGGTGCGGCGATCTCGCCGGCATTCCTCGACACGCTCGTCCTGCGGGGCGAATGGCGCTGGCACCGCGTGCAGCTTCATGTGAACGAGAACGCCAGCTACGGCGAGCTGAGTATGGAATCACTTTCGGCCCTCCCCACGCCGGGCACGCCGTCTCCCTCGCCGAATCCAACAGGCGCGCCGGTGCCGCTTCCGAGCGCCACCCTCGTTCCGAATACCAGCAGCGCCATCCCGTTCGCCTCGTCCGATACCTCGGTCGGCTCCGTGCTGGATCTTCGGCGGTGGACCCTGGTTCCCCTGGCGGGATACCTCATCACGGGCGGCGCGAACGCAGACGCGCAGGCGACTCTGCCCTTGCAGAAGGGCCCCTACGCCGAAGCGACCGCGGACGACAAGCTCGGAACGCGGGATCACCTGGCGACCTACGTGAGCGCGTCCGAGACGACGTTCACCCCTCTGGAGACGGAAGATCTCCTTGGGGACCTCGAGGAGCGCTGGCGGCGCCAGTGGTCCCACAAGACGGAGTCGCTGCTGGCGGGGGGGTGGTACGCCGCGCGGACGCGTGCGAGCGCCGACGCACCCGACATGTTCGTGGCCGGTCCCATCGCCGAGGCCGCCGTCGACGAGCACCTCACCCGTGGAGTGAACGCGACGGACCTCCGCTTCGACGTGCGCCTGGCACCGTTCATCAACCGGCTGACGGGGCTGGTGGACGAGCAGGTCCGGGGCACCATCGAGGCAACCTGGACCCACCGGCGCCTCAGGTACCGAGCGTTCGCGAGCGCCGCCGAGTCGACCCAGCAGGGGACGACGACGTCGGCCCGCTACGGGTCGGCGGAGATCGACGCCACGTACAAGCTCAGCGACGTATGGTCCTTCGACGGCGGCTTTCGTGCGCTCTACCAGGAGCAGAACGGCAACCCCATTCCAGGAAGCAACCAGCCCACCGTCGAGACGTTGTCGCAGGGCATCGTGTTCTTCGCGGTGACGGTCAGGCCGGTGAAGACGAGATTCTGATGCGCCTGGGTCGCCTTCGCGTGGATGCGCTCACGTTCGACCAGGCCCTCGATGCGATCGCGGCGATGGTCGCGGACGGGCGGGGGGGTACGGTCTTCACGCCAAACGTCGATCACGTGGTCATGGCGGAGCACGACGACCGCTTCCGGAGGGCTTACGAGTCGGCCGACCTATCCCTGGCCGACGGCATGCCGGTTCTCTGGGCCGCCCGTGCGCTCGGAGAACCTCTGCCGGAGAAGATCTCGGGCTCGGATCTGGTCCTTCCGTTGATGGAGCGCGCCGAGCGCGAAGGCTGGCGTGTGTACATCCTGGGCGGAGCACCCGGCGCTGCCGATCTGGCCGCCGCGCGGTTGGTCGAACGCTTCCCACGCATTCGCATCGCCGGCACGGATGCCCCCCGCATCGACATGGGCGCGCCGGCGGCGTCGCGCACGGCAACCCTCGACCGCCTCCGTGCCGCGAAGGCGGACATCGTTCTCGTCGCGCTGGGCGCTCCCAAGCAGGAGCTCTTCATCGCCGAGGCCGCGCCGGACGTGCGGCCAGCGGTGCTCCTCGGTGTGGGCGCAGCGGTCGACTTCATCGCCGGCACGGCGAAGCGCGCTCCCCGCTGGATGAGCGCGTCGGGGCTCGAGTGGCTCTTTCGGCTGGCGAAGGAGCCGCGTCGCATGTGGAGGCGCTATCTCGTGCGGGATCCCGAGTTCCTCGTCATCGTCCTGCGCGCCCTGCGAAAAGCGAGGACGGGCGGGTAGCGCGCGCGATCACTCCACCTCGTGCAGGCCCACCGTTCGGCGTCCACGGCGCGCCACCGGCGTAGCAAGCCTCCGCGCTTCACGCTGACTCGCCCGGACGGGCGGTGCGGACCCAGTCCGCGGGGGTCCTTCGTGTTTTCCGCAGCCCGAGCGTCGCCTTCCACACCATGTAGACCGGCGCGTAGCAGAGCGTCGCCAGGCCCCGCGTGCCCGTTCCGGACAGCTGCCACCCGCGCACGGCATAGGCCGCCAGACAAAGGTTGCTCGCTCCGAAGAGGACGAGCGCCGCATTCGGGCGGCGTGTGACGACCGCGAGGGCCGCAGAGGCCGCCGTGCCGACAGCCGCGGCCGTAACGAGGACCGAGAGCGGAGGGACCAGCACATCCATCGCGAGATCGGCGAGCACCGGATCGCGCTCCTTGAAGGCACGCGCGAGGAGGGGAAGCGCATGCCGCTTCGCCATTTGCATCCTTCCGCCCTCCCACCGCGCACGCTGCGAGCGCGATGCCTTCTCGGAGGCCACCATGTCGCCGTAGACGTGGGCCTCCCCGGCGTAGTGAACGCGATGTCCCCGCTCGCCGAGCCGTATCCCGTACTCGAGGTCCTCCACCACCGAGAAGGCGTCGTGCGGCACTTCTTCGAGCAGGTCGGTAGAGAAGCACATGCCGTTGCCGCGGAGGCCGCAGGACACTCCGAGGCTCTCGCGGCCGGTCGAGCGGACGATGTGGAACATACCGAAAGCGATCGCCATGAGCCTCGTCCGCCAGCCATCGTCCGGATTTCGCACGGCGTAGTCGGCCTGCACGGCCTTCGCGCCGGCCCTCAGCCTCGCATCGAACGCCCGCAGGAGGTTGCGGGAGACCACAGTGTCGGCGTCGACGACGACCACGGCATCGGTCCTCGCGGCATCGGCGAGGCACGCCTCGAAGGCGTGGGCCAGCGCGTATCCCTTTCCTCGCAGCTCGTCATCGGTGCGTTCGAGCACACGTGCGCCTGCCGCCCTGGCGCGCGCAGCCGTGTCGTCCTTGCAGTTGTCGGCCACGACGACGACCTCGAAGAGCTCGGCGGGGTAGTCGATGTCGCGGAGGCTGCGCACGGTCTCGGCGATGCCGGCGGCTTCGTCGTGTGCCGGGACGACCACCTGGAATCGCGTAGACGGGTCACCGAGCGCCGGCGTTTCGGTTCGCCGGGAGCGCAGGGTCAGGAGGAGGAGGTAACCGCTCGCCAGCGCGACGGGCACGGCGGCAACGGCAAGGAGGGTCGCTGCGATTCTCACCGACGATGGTCACGAAGCTGCCTCTCGCGCGCGACGCGGTCAAGGGTTGCTCCCTTCACTCGATGCGAGTTGAAGGGGCATTTTGCCTCTGCGCCACGCTCTTCATCGAGGTCGCGAACCGGAGAGTTTCCTCGTTCATCGGTTTCTCGTTGGTGTGGATGTTGATGGTCGTCGGCGCATTCTTTGCAGCCCGTCGGACTCGCCACGCGCCCCATGGATCGGGTCGCCGCTCTGGCCCACACGCTCATGTTCGTCATCAACCTCGCGCACCGCTACGGAGAGCTCGGCAAGCTCGCGCGGACGACGGGCGCCTGGCCGTCCGGGCGCAAGGCCTTCGGTCGATGAGGAAGCTGGTGCTGGCGTGGGCGATCGTTGTGGCAACCGGCGTGGGTTGCAGAGGCAGCAGCGCGCCCCCCTCTGGGTCGACCATGGCGGCGGAAGCGCCTCTGACGCCGGCGGTCGGTCAGCCTCTCGCCTCACCGGCGGGAGCGAGCGGCCCGGTGGCGTCACCGAATCCGCTCATCTCGCGCGGCAAGCCCGTCTTCGCGACGAGCCTGGCGCCGTACGCTCACCCCGAAGCCGTCGTCGATGGGGTCTACAACTCGTTCGCAGGAACGTGGAGCGCAGGCGTGCCGACGGCGACGAAGCCGGCCATCGTCGCCATTCGGATCGGCGCTGGACCGCGGCGCGTGCTGGTCGGCTGGAGCTCGGGCGGAAACTACAACTACACGGAGACCGAGTACGGGAGCCCGGGCAGTTATCGCATCGAGACGTCGGCCGATTCGCGGGACGGCATGGATGGGACGTGGAAGACAGCCGCGACGAACGCAAACTGCACCGTTCACGCGCAGGAACATCTCGTCGACTTTGCCGGGCAGAGCTGGGTACGGATGGTGATCACCAGCGCGCCGGAGAAGAGTCCCAACGGCGTACAGCTGGACGAGATCGAGGTGTACGACGTATCGGCCGGGGTGACGGACTCCTGGTTTTTCGCGGGCGACAGCATCACCGCGCTCGTATTCAACCGCACGACGCCGGCTCACCAGCCGAGCTTTGCTGCACTCGTTCACGAGAAGGATCCTCGCTTCTTTCCGGCGATGATCGACGGGGGCATAGGCGGCGTCGGCATCGCCCACGCCGCGGAGCACGTGGATGAGTGGCTCGCGCTCAACCCGGACATGCGCTTCTGGGCGTTGGGCTTCGGTACGAACGACGCCGCGGGCAACAACGCGGACGTGTCGACCTTCCGGCGGCTTCTTTCGACCGTGATCGGGAAGATCAAGGGCGCCGGTCACATTCCGATCATCGCGATGATCCCCTACAGCTCGGACGGCGGGCACGACACGATCGCCAAGTTCAACGACGTCATCACCGATCTCACCGCCGAGAACGAGCTTCTGCCGGGACCCGACCTCTATGCGTGGTTCAGGGCGCATCCCGAGCAACTCCGGGACGGCGTCCACCCGAACGACGCGGGAGCGTTGGCGGTCAACCGCCTCTGGGCCCAGGCCGTCGCGAGGATCTATCCCCGGTGACCTTCGTCGACCGGTCGCGAGCCGCAGGAGCTGCAGGGCACTCTCGGACCGTGGCAGTATGGTGAGCCGCTCACCTCCAGACTGGCGGGACCCCGGGCTTGCCACACGATGCGTCCGATGCGCGACCGTTTCCATCTCGTCGGCGAAGCGACTCCGGCGCTTCTGGCGGCATTCGTCGGCTGCGGGGGCCAGCAGCCGCTGCCTGCTGCGCAGCCACGGGAGAGCGCCCCACCGACGACTGTCTCGCCCGCGGAGCCGTCCGCGGCGGTCGTAGGGCGAGCAAGAAGGGGGACTCTGCGCGTCGAAGGAAACCACCTGGTCGACGGCATGGGCCCAGTGCGCCTCCTCGGGGTGAGCCATTCGGGGACGGAGAGCGTGTGCATCGAGGGCCACGGCGAGATCTTTCAGGGGCCCAGCGGGAGCTCACTCGTCACGCCCATGCTCGCGTGGAAGGTCAACACCGTTCGAGTCCCGCTCAACGAGAGCTGCTGGCTCGGGATCGGCGGCGTGGCCCCGATGACGTCGGGACGCGCGTATCAGGAAGCCATCGTCCGCTTCGTACGGATGCTCCGCAGGAACGACCTCTACGTCGTTCTCGATCTGCACTGGAACGCCCCCGGCGCCGGCGTCGCACGAGCGCAGTTGCCCATGGCGGACCGCGATCACTCACCGGCCTTCTGGACGTCGGTGGCGAACGCCTTCAAGGACGACGCCGGGGTGGTCTTCGATCTCTACAACGAGCCCTTCATCAAGACGGAGAACGCCGACACCCGCGACCCGTGGGCATGCTGGCTGGCGGGTTGTACGATCAAGCCGTCGAGCCCGGGTGCCGAGAGCTGGGCCAGCGCGGGGATGCAGGATCTGGTCGACGCGGTGCGGGCCACGGGGGCGACCAACGTCATCGCCCTCGGCGGCCTCTCTTACGCCAACGACCTCTCCGGTTGGCTCGCGCACGCGCCTCGCGACCCCGCGAAGCAGCTCGTCGCCAGCTTTCACGCTTACAATTTCGCGTGGCCGTGCAAGACGAGCGCATGCTGGACGACCACGCTCGCCGCGGTAGCCGCGCAGGTACCCGTCTTGACGGGTGAGCTCGGGGAGAACGATTGCGCGCACGAATTCATCGACGAATACATGGCTTGGGCGGATCGACAGGGAGTCTCGTACCTGGGGTGGGCCTGGAACGTCTGGGATTGCCGGACCGGGCCGGCGCTGATCAGCGACTACGAAGGCGCGCCCACGGGGCTCGGCGCCGGCTTCAAGAGGCACCTCGCGGCGCTCAGCGAGTGAGTCTGGGGGTGATACCCCCGAAAACCCGTCGCCTCCATCAGGCGGCCCCGCCGGGGTGGGCCCGTTGCACCGGCCGATCCATATGTTACTGTGCGCGGATATGCTCGAAGAGTCCCTCGAGGCGCGTGTCGAGCGTTTGGTGCTCGAGTACGCCCAGAGCTTGCCGAGCGGGCGGCCGCTCGATCTGCAGCTCTCGTTGCGGGACGATCTAGTCATCGAGTCTCTGTCGCTGGTTTCCTTGACCTTGCAGCTCGGAGACGAGCTCGGCGTGAACGTGGTCGATCTCGGGATCGAGCTGGGTGAGCTGAGGACTCTCGGCGATCTACTCAGCATGGCCCGCACGCTTTCAGGCACTGGAGCTGAATCACCCCTCACCAGGAGCGCATGACCGTGACGAACGAGAACGAGAGCAACAAGGTGGAGAAGCCGTCCAACGAGCTCGCAGACGACGCGAGCGAGAGCCCGGCCGCGGAGGGTGAGTTCAAGATCACCGTGCGCAAGCTGGAGATGCCCGTTCGGCCACGTGGCGTCCTCGCCGAATAGCCCTCGCGAACCACTTCGGCGGGCAGGCTTGACGTCCTCGGGGGCGTCTTGCTCAGATCAGGGCGTACAGATGGCCGAGGGAAAAGTGACCGCCTTTCGCTTCACCGACGAGGAGCTCGAGCTCCTCGAGGTGATCCAGGGGCACACTGGCATCCGTTCCCGGATGGAAGCGATGCGGACGGTGCTGCGCTACTACGCCGAGTCCAAGGGACTGGAGGTCGGCAAGCCGAGCCCAGCGCCGAAGCCCGAGAAATGATGTCGTCGGAGGTCGAGGGGGCGCGGGGGCGCAAGCGACCGATCTATTTCGACTCCGCCGGGCGATCGCTCTTCGGTTTCTACCACCCGCCGTGCGACGGCCCTTGGCGCGGCGTCGGGGTGGTGCTGTGTAGCCCGATTGGAACGGATCAAACCCGCTCGGACCGCACGTATCGCCACCTCGCCGAGCAGCTCGCAGCCGCCGGCTTCGCGTGCCTTCGCTTCGACCTCTCTGCGACGGGCGACTCGGGCGGGGGCGAGCTCCGAGGCGGCCTGGTCCAGGAATGGGTCGACGACATCGGGTCCGCGTGCGCGGAGCTGCGACGTCATTCCGGGGCTGAGGCGATCGCGCTCGTAGGGCTGCGGTTGGGGGCCACCCTGGCGATGACCCTCGCGGCCGAAGTGGGCGGAGTCGACTCGCTGGTCCTGTGGAGCCCTTGCGTCTCCGGTGGGTCATTCGTTGGAGAGGTCACGAAGCTTCACAAGCTCTACACGCGCATCGAGCCGCATCTGGCGAAGGCGCCGCCGCCCGGGGCGGACGGCGAGGAGGCACTCGGGTGCTTTTTGCCGCGCGACCTGATCGACGAGCTGTCCCGGGTCGATTTGCTCCAGACTGCGCGCCGCCCTGCCCGACGTACGCTGGTCATCGACGGCGGGAATCTTCCGGGCCGCGACGCTCTCGTGGACCGCCTGCGCGAGCTTGGCGCGGTGCCCGAGCTGCGAACGCACCCCGGCCACAAGTTTCTCGTCACGGTCTCGCACCGTTCGCTCGTTCCGCAGGAGGTCCTGGACTCCATCGTCGGCTGGCTACGCGGGGCCCATCCTTCGAGCGTCCCTGCGTCGGCCTCTGCGCCGACGACGGGCGGGCAATCGCCGGCGAGCGAGCGCGCTCTCGTCTTTGGTCGGGCACATCCGCTCTTCGGGATCCTCACGCCGGCGGACCCCGCGCACGCGAGGTCCGAGCGTCCCGCGATCGTCCTCTCGAACGCGGGCTGCGTGAACCGCGCGGGCCCGCATAGAATGTACGTCAAGATGGCGCGCCGCTGGGCGCAGCTCGGCTTCGACGTCTTGCGCGTCGATCTGCCCGGCATCGGCGACAGCCCCGCGGCGCCCGGCGTGGAAGAGAACGTGAACTACCCGCCGAGCGCCCTCGACGACCTCGGTGACGCGATGACGGCGGTGGGGACGGGACAGATCATCGTTGCCGGCCTTTGCTCCGGCGGCGACTTCGCGTTCCAGCTGGGCATTCATCATCCTCGCGTGGCCGCGGCGTGGCTGCTCAACCCGCGCACCTTCGGCGTGCTGGCGCTCGCCGCCGTCGAGTCGGGCGCACCACCCACGACCCACGTCGACGAGGTCCCGAGATGCCTCCATGGGATGGCCGAGCGGGGCGTCGACACCTTCCTCGTCGTCAGCCGGAACGATCCGGGCGTGGCCTATCTCGACGCGCACGCGCCCGCCGAGATGCGCTCGCTCGAAGGCGTCCCGGGCTTTCGGCGCGTCGACGTCGAAGGTGCGGACCACTCATTCACGCCGACCTCATTGCAGTACGCAGTCAGCGACCTTCTCACGGGGCGACTCGCCGCCCTCTATCCCACATGACGTTCTTCTCTGCCTTTGCCGCCATGTCGGCCAAGCAGTCGCTCGTACCGTTCAAGTACGAGCCGTCTGCTCTGGGAGCCGCCGATGTCGAGGTCCAGATCTCCCACTGCGGGATCTGCCACAGCGACCTCCACCTCATCGACGACGATTGGTCGACGAGCGCCTATCCGCTCGTCCCTGGCCACGAGATCGTGGGCATTGTCTCTGCGGCGGGCGAGCGGTGCACGCTCGCGATCGGACAGCGCGTCGGAATCGGATGGCAGCGTTCGGCGTGCCACGAGTGCGAGCAGTGCCTTGCCGGCCGCGAGAACCTCTGCCCCTCGCAGCAAGCCACGTGCGTCGGCAACATGGGCGGGTTCGCCGACCGCATTCGCGCCGACGGGCGCTTCGTGTTTCCGCTCCCTGACGCGCTCGACTCCGCGGCAGCGGCTCCGCTGCTCTGCGGGGGAGCGACCGTATTTGCGCCGTTGCGGCGGTGGAGCGTCGGTGCCGGGGCGCGCCTGGGAGTCATCGGCGTCGGTGGGCTGGGTCACCTCGCGCTGCGGTTCGGTCGCGCAATGGGGTGTCGTGTGACGGCATTCACGTCGTCCGCCGACAAGCGCGATGAAGCGCTCCTGCTCGGGGCGGAGGGCGTTGTCTCCTCGACGAACGCCAAGGAGATCCTCGCCCACCACAGCGAGTTCGACTTCCTGCTGTGCACCGTACCTGCGCGCCTCGACTGGATCACCTACCTGCGCACCCTCAAGCCGAACGGCGTCCTCTGCCTCGTCGGGGCGCCACCCGGTCTGTTGCAGATTCCGGCCGCGCTGCTCCTCACGGGACAGCGTGCGATATGCGGAAGCGATATCGGCAGTCCGGCGGCCATCCGGGAGATGCTCGTGTTCGCCGCCGAGCACCGCATCGGCGCGCAGGTCGAACGAGCCCCGATGGCAGACGTCAACGCGGCGCTTCAGCGCGTCCGCGAGAACCGCGTGCGATACCGCGCGGTGCTCACGAACTGAGCGCGCCGTCGTCGCCCACTCGGGCGATCACGATGGGTCCTCGATGGGCGGACCAGGGGGCGAACCAGCCCTGCATCCGCCGTCGTTGAATCTTGCCCGTGTGCGTACGCGGGATGGGAGGCGTACCGTAGAGAACGACCTTCGGACGCTCCCCCACCGGCAGGGCGTCGATCGCCTCCATCAGCCGGGACCGCGTCGCGTCGTCGAGCGTTTCGCTCTCGACGTAGGCTCCCACCTCCTCGCCGTGCGCTTCGTGGGGGAAGCCCAGCACCACGAGCCGGCCCGACAGCTCCGGCAGCGCCGCGACGAGGCGGCTCTCGAGCCGCAGCGGACTGTACTTCTCGGCGTCGCGGATGATGATCTCCTTCAAACGCCCGGTGACGAAGTAGATCGGTCGCCCCCCCTCCACGCGGAACAGGCCCTCGTCCCCCGTGTGCAGCCATCCCTCGGCATCGATTGTTCGCGCTGTGGTCTCCGGGTCATCGAGGTAGCCCGACATGGTGGAGTGGCCGCGGACGACCAGCTCCCCCCGGATGCCTTCGCCTGCAGGCGCCCCGCTCGCATCCAGCACACGCACCTCCGTCCCCGCCAGCGCCGGCCCGATCGACGGCACTTCCCACGAGAACATCGATCGCTCGCGCTCCTCGGCAGGGGCCGCCGGTGAGGCGCAGCACGCGAAGTTGGTGTACTCCGAGAGACCCCAGCCCTGGATGATGGAGATGCGGGTGCGGGCCTCGAACTCGCGCGCCAGTTGGGTCGATAGCGGCGCCGACGACACGAGAAGCCGGCGCAACGAGGGGACCTTCTCCTGCGTGACCCCGGCGGCGAGGAGCATCGGCAAGAGCGTGGGAACGACGCTGCTGACGGCCACGGCCTCGGCGCGAACGACGTCGGCCCACGTGAAGGGCTCCAGCCGCTCGGTGAAGACGAGGTGCCCGCTGGTCGAGAGGGCCGTCATCAGCCCGAAGCCGAACGCATGGGCGTGGTAGAGCGGCAGGACGGCGAGCTGCGTAGTCTCCCGCAAGCCGAAGTTCTGCGCCATGCTCCACGCGTTCGTGAGGAGGTTTCGTTGCCGGAGGGCGACGCCCTTGGGATTGCCGGTCGTGCCGGACGTGTAGAGGATCACCGCGAGCAGGTCCGCGAGCCCCTCCGGTGGCTCGGGGGGTACACCGCCACCGACGAACACGTCCTCGATGCGCAGCGAGAACGCGGGGCGCACGGAAGGTGGGACGCGCGCGTCGAGGTCGCTCGTCACGCACAGGCCGCGGGCTCGCGAGTGCCTCAACGCGTAGGCCCAGTCGTCGACCGCGGTCGTCGGGTTGAGCGGGACCACGACCGCGCCCAGGCGAAGCAGCGCCAGGACCAGCACCGGAACCTCGAGCCGGTTGGGCGACAGAAGGGCGACCCGGTCGCCGACACGGACCTCGTGGTCACGGTGCAGCCGGCCGGCCAGTCTCTCGACCCGCTCGAACAGCTCGCCGTAGGTGAGGCGCCCGGCGAGCGTCTTGCCTCGGTAGAAGCTCAGGGCCGTGCGTTCACCGCCATCCGAGCGGGCGAGCAGGCGCGCCACGTCGAGGATCACGGATGCGACGTCGCTCGGTGCCTCGCTCACCCGACCATGAAGCCGTATTCGTAGGTCGCCTGCAAGCGATCCGAGATCTCGTTGAGGTCACCCTCATGGAAGCGCCAGTCGAGGTCGGGCGCGGCAGCCTCCAGCGTCGTCACGCCGAAATACAGCGGCTGGAACTCCATCGCGACGTACGCCTCGGCGTAGCTCGTGGCGACCGCCGCCTCGTCGACGAACACCGGGTCCCTGTGCCCCAGCCCCTTGAAGCTCGATTTCGAGAACGAGCCCACGCGCCCGTCGGGCGCCCAGTAGAGCGCGACGCAGTGGCCGCATTCCTCGTCCTTCTTCGGATCACGGCGGTGGATGGCGAGAAGTCGGCGCTTGACGTCCGGGAAGAGAAGCTCGAGCAAGCCATAGGAGAGGATGGCCGCGTCGATGCACGTGATTCGGTTGCTCTGCAGAGAAGAGCGTACGGACTGGATCCGGTAGTTCGCGCGCCAGTCGTCGAGATACCCGTAGTTGTCGATGATGCCGCGCACGTCCTCGGGCCCGTCGAAGTGGTCCCGGCCCGCCATCTCGTGGAGGCGACGGAGGTCGCTCTCCGAGTAGCCCAGCCCCACTTGCGTCGGGACAGTCACGGACGGGCGCTACTCCGAGAGGGGATCGCAGGGCAAGCGCGGCACCGTGGCGAAGTGCCCATAGAACGTGTCGATGCCGTCCATGAAGAGGAGCAGGTGCTCCGCCATGTTCTTCGCCACGTTGAGCGCGTCGTTCACCTCGCGCCGCGTCAGCGGCGGAACGCTCTTGCACATGAGGAGGAAAGCGTCGGCGTGGCCGAGCTTTTGATCGGCCTTGGTGTGGGCGATGAACGAGTCGATGAGCTTGTCCGTGTACGGGTAATGCCGGCGCATCGCATCGTAGAACTCGTTGACGGCGCCACCGTCCCGCTCGTCGTCCGTGTTCTCCGTCAGCTGCAGGAGCTCGTTGCCCGAGTAGTACGCGAAGGAGCTCCGCTGCGCGGACTCGCTCAGATAGTTGACCAGCGCCCTCGTCGAGGGCAGCGGCTGCGATCGCAGGATGACGTCGTCCGGGAACAGGCTCCGCAGCCCTTTCCGGTAGATGTCGCCGTGCGTGTACTCCTCGATGAAGTGCCGCGCGAGGTGAGGCATCATCTCGGGCGTGGCGTTGGCCGCGGCGAGCCCCATGTGCTCGAAGGCCGCCTCGATGTAGTGGTATTTCTCGAACGCGAACCCGATGACCTGGGCCCGGCTGGCCTTGCCTGTGACGACCTTCTCCCAGAGCGGGTGGCTGTACACGGCCTCGAGCCAGTGAAGACAGCTCTGGCGGTGGAGGCCGTGGAACTCGAGCCCCGTCATCAGCGTCCCGTCGTCCCTGGCCGAAGCGAAGGCGAGCACGCCCGTCTTCGCGAGCTGCTCGGCCAGCGCCCGGAGGCGCGACGGCTTCTCGGCGACCTTCTCGGCGATCGCCGCGATGGGGGTCTTTCCGTCGAGCTGGGGCTCGATCTTGGTGAACAGCTGCGCCGCCGCGCCCTCCAGCGTGATCTCGTCGCGGAGGTGTCGGATGACCACGTGCCCGTTCTGACGGGCGACGGTGACGGTCCGCTTGAGCAGCGGCAAATCGATGGAATGGTCGGTGCTCGACATGGGAAGAACCTATCAGTCGACGAAGGCGTCGAAGGGCCTGCGAGGCATCGGGTTTGAGTCGACCTGGTAGTACTTCTCGATGTTGTCGGTCCAGAGCCAGATGTGCTCGACCAGCTGGTGCCCGTGGTCCAGCACGAGGGACGCTCGGTCCGCCGACATCTCCGGGACCTTCTCGAGAATGTCGCGAAACAGATCGGAGTGCTGGTACTGCACGTCCAGATCGAGGTGCGCATAGATGGGCGCGATGGCCTCTTTGGGTATCCCGTAGAGCTCGCCGGACTTTTCGTAATAGGGGTTATACGTCTTGCGGTCGGTCGTGGTCCCTTCGAGCACCGCCGAGCAGATCGAGTACGCGAGGATGTCGGTCCGCGCCGCCTGCCGCATGAAGTTCGACAGGGCCAGCGTCATCGGGAGGGGTACCGACTCGGCGATCTGCGCCTCGGTGAAGCCGAGCGCTTTCAGCGACTTCATGAAGTAGTGGTAGTGGTTCCACTCTTCGGCGTAGTGCTTGGCGCGGAGCTGCTTGATGGGCTTCTCGTGCGCATACGCGCAAGAGAGCGGCATGTGGCGATTGGCATTCTTCGTGTAGTGATAGAGCTCTATCAGCCAGCCGGTGAAGAGGCGCGCCGAGCCCTTGCCGCTCATCATCCGCTCCCAGAACGGGTGGCCGAACGCCTCGGTGAGCCAGCTCGCGAGCACGGACGAGAACTGGGCGTGAAAGCCGAGGCCCGTCATGGTCTTCGGGGCTTCGGCGCGCCGGTAGAGGAGTCCGGACTTCTCCAGCGACTCGATGAGCCGCGGCACCCTCGCCTCACTCATTCCGAGGTCGCGCGAGAGGTCGGCGATCCCCCGCACGGTCGGTAGCCACGCGACGACCTTCTGGTACCAGTCGAGCTCTTGCACGCCCAGCTCGACCACCCTATCGTTGAGACGTAGCTCGGCGCGTCCCTCGGTCGATGTGACCTCGTAGACGCGCTTGGCGCCGTAGAGTTCCTGGATCTGGCTCATCGTTGATCATCGTAGGGGCCGGTCTCGGCTTGCGTCAATCGCCACCCTGCGCGACGATCGCAGCGAAATCCAGGGCATCGCCACGCATGTACGTCCCCGACGTCTTTCGCCTCGACGACCCGGCGGCGCTGATGGCGCTCGCCCGAGCCCATCCCTTCGCGACCGTCGTCACACGCGACGACCGCGGCGTCGAGGTCAGTCACTTGCCCCTCTGCATGGATGAGGAGCGGAAGTGCCTGCGGGGCCACCTCGCGCGCGCAAACCCGCAGCTCTCGCACCTCGACGCCGGATGCGAGGCGCTCGCGATCTTTCACGGCCCTCACGGCTACGTGTCCCCGTCGGTCTATGCGCAGCAGCCGAGCGTCCCCACGTGGAACTATGCGGTGGTCCACGTGCACGGCCGCGCGCGACGGGTCGACGAGAGGGGGCTTCGCTCCATTCTCGACGAGATGGTCGCCCGTTTCGACGCGACGGGGTGGCGCCTGTACACCGGCGAGGAATTCCTGCGACCGGCGCTCGAGGCCATCGCCGGGTTCGAGATCGACATCGAGCGGCTGGAGGGCAAGCTGAAGCTCAGCCAGAACCGCTCGCCGGAGGACCAGGCGCGGGTGGTGGGGTGGCTGGAGCGAGGCGACGATTCGAGCCGCGCCGTGGCGGCGCTCATGCGCGCGCGCGGTTAGCCGTTGCGTGGCTCGTGCTAATCCGCGGCATGCAGGCCGTCGCCGCTCCCGTGGACGAGGCGCTCCCCCGCACGCAGGCCGGAACGGTCCCCGAGGCGCCGACCCATTTGGTGCGTTGGCTCGGGGAGCCTACTGGACTAAGATTACAGGAGTTTCGTGCCTCCGCCGGATCCGCAAGAGCGCCGGAAGTACCGACGCATTCAGACCGCCCTCTACTGCCGCCCCGCGGGCATGAAGTTCCTCGCGCGGCAGCGGGAGCCGGTCGACGTCAGCCTGGGCGGTGTGCGCATCTTCAGCGACGAGGCCATGCGCGTGGGGGACTTTCTCAAGATGGAGTTCTTCGTCGCCGACGTCGAGCCGGTCACCTACACGGCGGAGGTGGTCTGGATCGACGCCTTGCCCGCCGGTGGCCCGGCGAAGTTCGACGTGGGGCTGAAGTTCATCCAGCTCGAGCCGGGGGCGTTGGAGCTCCTGCTCAAGGTGCTCGGGCCGCCCGAGGAATGAGCCGCGGCGCCGTGGCGGCGGGGGGAAGCTGAGTGGGCCATGACAGACTTGAACTGTCAGCCAACGGATTAAGAGTCCGCTGCTCTACCAATTGAGCTAATGGCCCTGCCCTCCCGGGAGAGCCCGGAAGAACTACTCGAAGGGGCGAGGAGTTAATCGGGGGGGGCTGGCGTGTCAAGCGTCGTCCTCTCTGCTAGGAAAGCGCCCCCCGTGGAAAAGCAAGCCGTCGTCCTCGCCGGAGGGCTCGCGACGCGGATGCAACCGCGGACGCTGACGATCCCCAAGTCGATGCTGGAGGTCGCCGGTAGACCCTTCGTCGACTGGCAGCTCGAGCGACTGGCGGCCTGCGGCGTGCGGGACGTCGTCATGTGCGTGGCGCACCTCGCCGAGCAGATCGAGGCCCACGTGGGCGACGGCGCGAGGTACGGCGTCCGGGTTCGCTGGGCCCACGAGGGGCCGCGCCTCCTCGGCACCGCGGGCGCGATCCGCGCCGCGCTCGAGCTCCTCGAGCCCCGTTTCCTCGTGACCTACGGCGACAGCTACCTGCCCTTCGACTACGCCGAGCCGCTCCGTGTCCTCGACGAGCACGACGACTGCGACGGCGTCATGTCGATCTACGAGAACGCCGGGCAATGGGACGCGTCGAACGTCGTCGCCGACGCCGACCGCGCTTGGGTCGCCCGCTACGAGAAGGGGCAGACCGACCCCGCCTTCGACCACATCGACTACGGCGCGACGGCGCTCCGGCGCGAGATCATCGCGGCGCTCCCCGCCGGCGAGCCTCGGGGGCTCGACGCGATCCAACGCGACCTGGCGCGGCAGAAGCGCTTGCGGGCGTGCGTGGCCCGTGAGAGGTTTTTCGAGATCGGCTCGCCCGAGGGGCTGGCGGAGCTCGACCGACACCTGCGAACGAGAGTCCCATCATGATCGTCTCACGCGCCCCGGTGCGCTTCTCCCTCGGCGGCGGCGGGACCGACCTGCCCAGCTACGCGCGCGAGCACGGCGGCTTCGTCGTGGCCGCGGCCGTCGACAAGTTCGTCAACGTCTGCGTGGCGCGACGCTTCCAGAACAACATCCGCCTCGCGTACACCGAGAGCGAGATCGTCGACCACGTCGACCAGATCCGGCACCGCATCTTCAAGGCCGCCTTGAAGATGACGGGCATCGAGCGCGGGCTCGAGCTCCACAGCCTGGCCGACGTGCCGGCCAACACGGGGCTCGGCTCGTCGAGCAGCTTCACGGTGGCGCTGCTCAACGGCCTCCACGCCTTCAAGCGCGAGTTCGTCCCCGCCGAGCAGCTGGCCGAGGAGGCCTGCCGGCTCGAGATCGACATCCTGCAGGAGCCCATCGGGAAGCAGGACCAGTACATCGCGGCCTACGGCGGCGTCAGCGCGATGACGTTCCACACGGACGGCTCGGTCGACGTGGAACGGCTTCCGCTGAAGGACGAGGTGATCGACGACCTCGAGGCGAACCTCATCATCTACTACTCGGGCGTCGAGCGCGCAGCGTCGTCGGTGCTCAAGGAGCAGGCGAAGACCATCACCGAGAACAAGGACGCGGCCGTCCAGCGCATGCACCGCATCAAGGAGCTGGGACACGAGACGAAGCGCATCCTCCTCGCCGGGGAAACCGATACCTACGGCGAGATGCTCCACGAGCACTGGACGAACAAGCGCAAGCTCGCGTCGAACATGTCCGGCGGCGTCATCGACGAGCACTACGAGGCCGCGCGGAACGCCGGCGCCATCGGGGGCAAGCTGATGGGCGCGGGCGGAGGCGGCTTCTTCATGTTCTACGTGCGCGCGGGCGACCGTCGCCGCGTGCACGACGTCCTCGCCGCGCGCGGCTTGCGGCCGATGCGGTTCCGCTTCGACTTCGACGGGGCACGCATCATGGCCAACTTTCACCGATCCTAGGCGAGTCGCGAGCGAGCCCGTGTCCCTGTGCTATCCAGCACAGGCACCAGGAACAGCGAAATGAGCACCTTCACGCAGAAGTACATCGACGAGAGCATCGACATCCTGCGCAAGCTCGACGCCGCGAGCATCGAGGCCACGGCGACCGGCCTCGCGTCGGTGCGCGACGGCGGCGGGCGCCTCTTCATCCTCGGCGTCGGCGGGAGCGCCGGGCACGCCGGGCACGCGGTGAACGACTTCCGCAAGCTGTGCGGCTTCGAGGCCTACGCGCCGACCGACAACGTGAGCGAGCTCACGGCGCGCGTGAACGACGAGGGATGGGACACGTGCTTCTCCGAGTGGCTCAAGGGCTCGCGCCTCCGCGCGGGCGACGGCGTGCTCGTCTTCTCGGTCGGCGGCGGCAACCGGGAGAAGAACGTCAGCGTGAACCTCGTCCGGTCGCTCGAGCTGGCGCGCGAGGTCAAGGCGAAGGTCTTCGGCATCGTCGGGCGCGACGGCGGCTACACGAAGCAGGTCGCCGACGCGTGCGTCCTCGTTCCCACCGTGTCGGCCGAGCGGACGACGCCGCACACCGAGGGGTTCGCGGCCGTCGTGTGGCATCTCCTCGTCAGCCACCCCGCCCTCCAGAAGAACGCGACGAAGTGGGAGAGCGTGAAATGACGGTACCGCTCGCGATCCTCGATCGCGACGGCACCATCATCGACGTCGTGAGGGACGAGGAGACCGGCGCCATCACGGTCGCCTTCCACCCGGCCCAGCTGCGCCTCCTCGCGGGCGCCGTCGAGGGCCTGCGCGCCCTGCAGGCAGGCGGCTTCACGCTCGCCATCGCCAGCAACCAGCCCGCCCCCGCGAAGGGCCAGTTCTCCGCCGACGCCGTGCGCCGCACGAACGACGCCCTCGTGGCTCAGCTGTCGGCGGCCGGCGTGCACATCGCCGCGGTCGAGGTGTGCATGCACCACCCGGAAGGCGGCCAGGGCGGCGACCCCGCGCTCGTTCACCAGTGTGACTGCCGCAAGCCGAGACCCGGCATGCTCACGAGCCTCACGCGCCGGCTCGACGGCGATCCCGCGCGAAGCTGGATGATCGGCGACGGCGCGGGCGACCTCGAGGCCGGCCGCGCGGCCGGGGTGAGGACGGCCCTCGTCTTCGCGTCGAACCGCTGCGAGCTGTGCCCCCTGCGCGCCGGACCAGGGGGACTGTTGCCGGACGTATACGGTCCGACGCTGCTGGAAATCGCCCGCGGGATCCTGCGCCACGCGTGAGAAGCGCATGCTAAGGGAAGGGCCTCAGGAGCATTTCCCATGGCGCTTTTCATCGACAGCTCGGACCCCAAGGAGATCAAGGACCTCTTCGCGTGGGGCGTCCTCTCCGGCGTGACGACCAACCCGCTCATCATCGCCAAGGAAGCGCCGGACGCCGACCTCGGGGAGCGCATCCGCGAGGTCATCGCGGTGAGCTGGGGTGACGTGTCGGTCGAGCTGACGACCGAGACCGAGAAGGAGATGCTCGAGGAGTCGCTGCAGTACCACGCGTGGGATCCGGCGCGCATCACCGTGAAGGTGCCCTTCAGCGAGATCGGGCTCCGCGTGCTGCACCAGCTCACGAAGCGCGGCATCAAGACGAACGTGACGTGCCTGATGGCGATGAACCAGGCGTACCTCGCGGCGCTCGCGGGGGCGACCTACGTGAGCATCTTCAGCGGCCGCGTGCGCGACATGGGCTACGACGTGAAGCCGGTCATCACCTCGACGCGCAACATCCTCGACCGCGAGGGCTTGCCGGCGAAGATCATCGTCGGTTCGATGCGCCACATGATGGACGTCAACGAGGCGCTCGAGTGCGGCGCGCACGTGCCGACCGTGACGCCGCCCATCCTGCGCAAGATGGTGTGGAACCCGCGGACGATCGAGACGATCAACGAGTTCAACAGCGCTTGGCGCGCCCGTCCGAAGAAGAAGTGATGGACTGGAAGGGCAAGCACGTCCTCGTCACGGGAGGCGCGGGCTTCATCGGCAGCCATGTGGCCGACATGGCGCTCGCGCGCGGCGCGCGCGTCACGGTGTACGACGACTTCTCGACGGGCTTTCGCGAGTTCGTGCCTGCCGGCGACCGGGTGAAGACGGTGGAGGCGGATCTGCTCGACGGCAAGCGCGTCGAGGAGGCCATGCGGGGTGTCGACTTCGTCTTCCACATGGCCGCGAACGCGGACATCCGGGAAAACTTCAAGGAGCCGCGCAAGTGCGTCGACCAGAACGTGGTGGTGACGCAGAACGTGCTCGAGGCGATGCGCGCGTCGGGCACGAAGGAGATCGCGTTCGCGTCGACCGGCTCGGTCTACGGCGAGGCGACCATCATCCCGACCCCGGAGGATTCGCCCTTCCCGGTGCAGACGTCGATCTACGCGACGTCGAAGGTCGCCGCCGAGGGGCTGCTGACGTCGTACGCGCAGGCGAAGCCGGCGCCGGAGATCCGCGCGTGGATCTTCCGCTTCGTGTCGCTGCTCGGGCCGCGCTACACGCACGGGCACGTCGTCGACTTCTACCGCAAGCTGAAGGCGGACCCGACGCGGCTGCCGGTGCTGGGCAACGGGCTGCAGAAGAAGAGCTATCTGCACGTCGCGGACTGCGTGTCGGCGATGTTCGTCGCGGTCGAAAAGGCGCGCGAGCCGATCAACGTGTTCAACCTGGGCCACACCGACTGGATCGAGGTGCGCGACAGCATCGCGATCATCACGAAGACGATGGGGCTGACGCCCGCCATCGAGTACGCCGGCGGCGAGCGGGGCTGGCCGGGGGACTCGCCCAAGATCCTGCTCGATACGGCGCGGATCCGGGGCCTCGGGTGGGCGCCGACGAAGAACATCGCGGAGAGCGTCGTGGAGACGCTGAAGTTCCTCGCCGAGAACCCGTACACCGAGAAGCGCGCGTAGCTCGAACCTCCGAGCCCTGGCGGCCCTCACCGCATTCAGCGGCCGTAGAGGCGATCCACGACGCGCAGGGCCTGGAGCGCGTCCTCGACGTCGCCGCAGGGACGGGTCTTGTCGCGCACGGCGCGGGCGAAGTCCTGCCACTCGAGGGCCCAGGACCTGTCGGCCGGGGCGTACTCGTAGATGACGGCGTCGGGCGGGCCCATCTCGGGCTTCATCGCGTAGTGGTACAGCCGCTCCGGGCCGTAGCTGCCGCCGAGGCCCTCCCAGTGGAGCTTGGCGTGGCGCGCGTAGATCTCGAGCGAGAACATGTTCTTCCACTCGGTGCACGACACCTGCAGGTGCGCCACCTGATGGGCGGCCGTCCCCAGCGTCATGAACGCGTTGTCGTCGACGGGCATCTTCCAGAAGTACGTCTCGACGCGTCCCTGCACGTCGGTGAGCTCGGCCCCGAGAAACCAGCGCGCCAGGTCGATGAGGTGAACCCCCTGGTCGATGAGCTCCCCGCCGCCGCTCTTCTCCGGGTCCGCTCGCCACTCCTTGTCGTACCCGATGCGGCCGCCGTGGCCGTAGCGCCCGCGGAGGAACATCACGTCGCCGCAGTCGCCGGCATCGAGGATGGCGCGCGCCTTCTGCGCCGCGGGGTGGAAGCGATGGTTGTAGCCGACCTTGACGACGACGCCCTCGTCCCGCGCCATCGCCGCGAGGGGCTCGAGCTCCTTCGCGCTCCGCGCCGCCGGCTTCTCGACGACGACGTGCTTGCCGGCGCGCGCCGCGACCATCGACAGGGGCGTCAGCTGGTCGTTCGTCGCCGCCACGACGACGACGTCGACCTTGGCCACCAGCTCGTCGAGCGTCGCCGCGACCTCCGCCCCGTGCTTGCCCGCCAGCGCGCGCGCCCGCTCCGTCACGAGGTCGAACGTCGCCACCAGCGTGTCGCCCGTGCCCTTGAGGGCGTCCGCGCGCTTGCCGCCGATGAGACCGCAGCCGACGATTCCCACTCTCATCTACTTGCGAACCTCGTCGAAGAGCGCCCCGTCGATGCGGCGGAGCGTGAAGAGTGACGACGCGTTGGCCGAGGCCGCGTCGATCGCCGCGACCTTGTCCCACTTCGCGCTCAGCATCTTGCCCGTCAGCGCGCCGCTCGCGTCCGACGCGAGCCACACGACGAGCTTCGCCGCCAGGTCCGGCGACTCGCCGCCGCTCTGCCGCTGCTTGACCGTGCGCTCGTAGAGCTCCTTGCCCGCCTTCTCCGGCCCGGCCGCCACGACCGCCGCGGTCATCTCCGTCACCACTGCGCCGGGCGCGATCGCGTTCACCTGGATCCCGTCGTCGACCAGCTCGCGCGCGAGCGATTCGGTGAGCTGCACCACGGCGGCCTTGGACGCCGCGTACGCGCTCACCCGGGGAGCCACGCCGGGCCCGCCGACGCCGCCGCCCGCGAGGTTCACGATCTTCCCGCTGCGGCGCGCGCGCATCCCGGGGAGGACGGCGCGGCACGCGTGCATCGCGCCGAACACGTTGACCTCGAAGGCGAGCTTCCACTCCGCCGTATCGCACTCGTCGACCCGGCCGATGGCGCCGTTGACGCCCGCGTTGTTCACCAGCACGTCGACGCGGCCCCACCGCGCCTCCACCGCGTCGACCAGAGTCTTCACGTCGACGAAGCGCGCCACGTCGGTCGCGCGGGCGAGCACGTCGATGCCGTCCGTCTCCAGGATCGCCGTCGCCGCGTCGAGCTCCCGCTGCGTCCGCGACGCGATGGCCACCTTCGCGCCCTCGCGGCCCAGCGCGTGCGCGATGGCCAGACCGATGCCGCGCGAGCCGCCCGTGACGACCGCGACGCGGCCTTCGAGCCGGCTCATCGCCCGTCGTCCTCGCCGAGCGGCTCGAACCGGCTGGCCACGATGGTCTCCAGCCACGTGAGCGGGTCGCGGAAGAAGCGCACCTTCTTGCCCTCGGCGAACGACCGCGAGCGGTAGTTGACCGGCACCTCGATGGGCACGTGGCCGCGGCGCACCAGCTTGCACACGAGCTCCCAGTCGAAGTCGAACCGGTCGCGCGTGAACCGGATGCCCTCGTAGGCGTCGCGCCGGAAGACCTTGTACATGGTCGTCGGATCGCGCATCTCGGTGCCGTAAAGCGTGTTCGCGAGCACCGTGAACGACTCGTGGGCGAGGTTCATCACGTACGCGAGCGCCCGCTGGTTGGCGAACTGCCGGATCTTCCAGGTGCGGCCGCCCATGTGGCGCGAGCCGAGGACGAAGGTCGCCGACTGCGTGAGCAGCGGCTCGAGGACGATGTCGTAATCGCCGACGTCGTACTCGCTGTCGGCGTCCTGAATGAGCACGTAGTCGCCCGTCGACGCGGCGATGGCGGCGCGCACGCCGTGGCCCTTGCCCTGCGGCTTGTCCTCCCAGAGGACGACGACGCCGGGCCGGTGCTCGATCTTCTGTACGAGCTCGCGCGACCCGTCGGTCGAGTTGCTCTCGACGATGACGATCTCGCGGTCGACCCCCGCGACGTGGGCGGCGTAGACGCGCTCGAACGTGTCGGCGAACGTCGCCGCCTCGTTGAACACGGGCATGATGATGGAGAGCTTGGGCCGCGCGGGCGGCGTCTCGGCGCGCGCGTGCATCGCGAGGAGACCGCTCGGGACCTCGACCCGCTTGCCGAACGACTCGGCCCAGTGCGCGGCGCGCTGCAGCGGAACGCGCTCGCCGGCGAGGCGAGGATCGAGCACCGGCGTGTCCATCGAGCGCGAGAGGATGCCGCACGCGCGCGGGCGGAACCCCGCCGTCAGCGTCACCCGCGTCAAAGGGACCGCCGCCAGCGCGTGGCGCGGGAGAGGCTCGCCCCGGATGGCCGAGTCGTCGCCCACGACGACGACGAGGTCGCCCCCCGGACGGAGCGCGGCCCGCACGCGGCGCAGCAGCGCCAGCGGATCGACGTGCTCGACCGCGCCGTTGACGAACGCCGCGTCGAACGCCGCGTGCGGCAGGGCGGCGAGGGCCTCCTCCGACGTCATCAGGGTGACCTCGAGGCGCGCGTCGTCCCGCAGGCGCGCGCTGGCGCCTCCGCGATCGACGATGCACAGCACCTTCCTGTTCGTCCCTGCGGGCGCGAGCATCGACCGGATGGCTCGCTCGCTGTCGTCGTCGAGCGCGTACGACTCGGCTTCCGCCCCGGGGCGACCCTCGTCGCTCCTCGTGATGAGCTGGCACTCGTCGCACCGGGTCATCCGCGAGGGCCCGACGACGAACAGGTAGGTGCGCCGCGTCCCCCCGCAGAGGACGCAGGCGTCGCCGGCGAGGCGCGCCCGGGCGACGGATGCGGGGGAGAGGTCTTGCATGAAGTACGCCCCAGCTACCTCAATCGATGCGACAAATCAAACACGGGGGGCCCCTTACTCGTCCTTCTTCGGGCCTTCGTTGTACCCGCGCGGCCGGTACTTGGGGTTCACGCCCTTGTACTCCTCGCCGTTCTCGAACGTGTCGTCCACCAGGTACTTGAGCCACGAGCCCGGGTACTTGTCGGCCAGGTCCTGCAGGTCCGTGCGGGCCGGCGCGTCCTCGTCGGTGATCTCCTTCTCGTCCCAGAGGCACTGAAGGCCCAGGGCGATGAGGCTGAGATCGTTCGGGCCGAGCTCGAAGCCGCGCAGGTAGTGCGGCATCGCGTCGGCGGGGCGGTGAAGGCGGCACAGCGTGTCGCCTTCGTAGACGCTCGCCATCGGCCACTGAGGGGCGAGGCGCATCGCGACGTCGTTCGAGGCGAGGCGTCCTTCGAGGTCGCCCCGCGCGCCGAGCATCACGGAGTAGTTGAGGTGGGCCTTGGCGCTGCGCGGGACGGCCTTGCGCGTCGCGTTCCAGAAGTCGAGGTCGTTGTTGTAGTCGAGCGCGTGACGGCGGGCGGCGAAGCACTGGCAGCTGAAGAAGAGCGCGAAGATCCCCGCCGCTGCAGGCAGCGCGCCGATGCGCCGCCCGAGCGCGAAGAGCTTGGCGAACAGGATGGCGAGCACCGTCGCCGTCCCGATGGCCGGGAAGTACCAGAACCGCTCCGCGCGCACCGTCGGCAGGAGCACCGGGATGTTCGACACGGGGAAGTACGACACGACGACCCACAAGAGGCAGAACGCGACGACGGGGGCCAGGTCGAGCGCGCGCACACGCCTCCACCGCCACCACGACGCGAAGCCCACGACCGGCGCGAGCACGAACGGCACGACCATCCCGAGCGCGCCGACGATGCTCTCCGGGAAGACCAGCTGGTCGGGGACGGGCTCCTGCGGCGCCGAGTAGTCGCCCGAGAGCGTCATCGGAAAGAGCACCTGCCCGAGGCCGCGCGCGTAGACCCGCAGCGCGCCCGCGATGCGGTACGGCGGCGACGCCTCGATGAGCGGGTTGTTCAGCGGGTCGTGCGGCAGCATGGGCTGCGCGTACCAGCGGAGCGCCGCGGCGAAGGCGCGCTGCATCGCGGGCTTGTCGGCGTTGGCTTCGGCCGTGAGCTCGTGCGGCGTCGCCACGGGGAACCACCGCCGCCGCATCTCGACGTAGAAGACGAACGCGATCCCGACGACGACGGTGGCCACGGCCGCGCGGGCCCACCGGAGGGGCCGCTCGGGGTGCGTGAGCTGCGCCGTGAGGAGCGCCGCGACGGGGGCCATCGCGACGATGCAGAGCGCGCTCTCCTTGGAGTAGAGCCCGAACATCGTCGCCCCGAAGAGCGCGATGGGCATCGTGGGCAGGCGCAGGTTCAAGGAGAGCAGCGCCAGGAGCGCCCCCGCCCCGCCCAGCACGTCGGCCAGGCCGACGACGCCGCTCACCGCCTCGGTCACGACCGCCGTCGCGACGAAGATGCCCCCCGCGAGCCAGGCCGTCCTCCGGTCGCGCGTCCACTTGAAGACGAGCAGCACGAGCAGCGCGCCGTTGAGGCCGTGAAGGAGCACGTTCAGGTAGTCGTGCGGGAAGGCGCTCGCGTCGCGCATCCCGATCTTCCACATGCCGCGCCACACGATGTCGGGCAGCGGGCGGTACGAGCCGATGGTGCGCTCGGGCGTGAGGCCCCAGAAGTCGCGCTTGAACGCCTCGAGCCAGCCGATCTTGGTCATCGGGTCGGCGGCGGCGCGAACGTACGGGTTCGCCAGCAGCGCCTCTTGCTCGTCGAAGATGAAGTTCGTCGCCGGGTGCCGCGTGTAGAGCAGCATCGACAAGAAGCACGTGGGGACGAGCGCCGTGAGGAGCGTCGGATCCTCGGCGAGGAAGTAGTCGCGGATGCGCGTGAAGACCGTCCGCTTCGGGATGGGCGGCAGCGGCTCCTCCGCCTCGGCGGCGGGGACGGCGGCGGCGGGGGGCGGCGTCTCGGGCTGGTTCACGACGCTTCAGCGGGAGAGATTGCGGACGACGGCAGGGGGAGCGGGCTCCTCGCGGTCGGGGACGACCCACGTGTCCCCCCAGAGGTGCGCGCCGCCGTCGATGTACCACGTCTCGCCCGTGACGAACGAGGCCGCGTCGCTCGCCAGGTACGCGCACAGCTCGGCCACCTCTTCGCAGGTGCCGATGCGCTTGGCCGGCGTGCTGCGGCGGCCCATCTCGAGCAGCTCCGGCGGGTAGCGCTCGGTGCCGCTCGAGCGGATGACCCCGGGCGCGATCGCGTTGACGGCGATGTCGTGCCGCGCCCACTCGACGGCGAGCGTCTTCGTCATGTTCTCGACGCCGGCCCTCGCCGCGCCCGTGTGGACCATGCCGGGGAAGCCGCGCGCGATCTGCGCGATGATGTTCACGATGCGCCCGCGCCGCTGCGGGATCATCGACGCCGTCGCGACCTCGCGCGTGACGTAGAAGGTGCCGCTGAGGTTATTGCGGACGACGGCGTCCCAGCCCTTCGTCGAGAGGTCCTCCGCGGGCGTCCAGAACTGGCCGCCGGCGTTGTTCACGAGCACGCTCACCTCGCCGAGCGCCGCGCGCACGTCCTTCACGAACGACGCGACCTGCTCCACTTCTCGGATGTCGCAGGTGCCCGCGTACACGGTCGCGCCGCGCGCGGTCAGCCCGGCCTTCGCCGCCTCGAGCTTGGCCGCGTCGCGCCCGCCGATGGCCACCTTGGCGCCGAGCTCGGAGAGCGTCCGCGCGATGGCGAGGCCGATGCCGCTCCCGCCGCCCGTGACGAGGGCGACGTGACCGTCGAAGAGGCCGGGCCTGAAAATGCTGGGCATGGCGTCACGTTAGCGCACGGATTCGGCCTTGCGCAGCCGCATCGCGAGGGCGAACGCGAGCACCATTCCGAGCGACGCGGCCGCATAAGGGGCCCTCACGCCGAGGTTGCCGTAGAGCCACCCGCCGAACGCCGGACCGAAGGTGCGCGCGAGGCTCGCGAAGGACTGGTTGGTGCCGAGCGTGCCTCCCTGCTGGTCCGCGGGCGCCCTCCGCGAGATGAACGCGGACGTCGTCGGCTGCGTGAGGCCGTTGCCGAGCGCGAGGAGCGCGCCGGACGCGTAGAGAAGCGGGCGCGCCCCCAGGGTCGCCGCCGCGACGAGGCCCGCGAAGGCGAGCGACTGGATGAGGGCCCCGGCGCGCATGAGCAGCGCCTCGTCGAAGCGCTTGGCGAGCGTCCGCACGAGGCCCCCCTGCACGCCGGCGGCGACGATGCCGATGAACGCGAGCACGTAGCCGGTGCCGCGCTCGTCGATGCCGAAGACGTCGCCGCAGAAAAAGGTGAACGTCTGGTCGAGGTTCGTGAAGCTGAGGATGACGAGGAAGTTGACGGCGATCGCGAGGCCGACGCCGGGCAGCGCGAAGGCGGCGCGCATCGCCTCGACGTTCAGCGGTGCCAGCTTGCGCCGCGGCTTGGTCGCGCGCTTCTCGCGCGGGAGCGACTCGGCGACGCCGCCGGCGACCCAGACGAGGTTGACGACGCTGAGGCACGCGGCGACGAAGCACGGGACGGCGCCGTGGCGTCCCTCGATGGGGATCTTCGCGAGGGCGCCGCCGATGCCGGGGCCGAGGATGAACCCGAGGCCGAAGGCCATGCCGATGAGGCCCATGCCCTTCGCGCGATCCTCGGGCTTCGTGATGTCGGCGATGTATGCGGTCGCCGTGCCGAGGTTCGCGGTGGCGATGCCGCCGAAGATGCGCGCGGCGAAGAGCCACGCGATGCTGCTCCCGTAGGCGAGCGCGACCCCGAGGGCCGCCATCGTCAAGGCGGTGCCGGCGATCGACCAGAGCAGCACCGGGCGACGGCCCACGCGGTCCGAGACGCGCCCCCACACGGGCACGAAGAGAAACTGCATGAGCGAGTAGACGGACCCGAGCAGCGTGGCGACGAACGGGCTGACGCCGAAGGTGTCGCGCGCCTCCTTGGCGAGGAACGGCAGGACGAGGCCGAACCCGAGGAGGTCGACGAAGACGGTGAGGAAGATGGCGCCGAGGCCGGGAGCGCGTTTCATCGGTCAGGACCTGCGCCGCGCGTGGACGAAGGCTTCGCGGTTGCCTTTGGGGCCGGGGAGGACGCTGTCGCACCGGGCGACAACGTCGAAGCCGGCGGCGGCGACGTCCCCCGTGACGGCGTCGAGGACGCCGGTGCGCACCGCCTCGTCGCGGACGACGCCCTTGCCGCGCGACGCCTGCTCGCGCCCGACCTCGAACTGCGGCTTCACGAGCGCCACGAGGTGCCCGCCGGCGCGCGTGCACCGTGCGACGGCGGGGAGGAGCTTCGACAGGCCGATGAAGGAGGCGTCGACGACGGTGAGATCGGCCGGTCCGCCCACGTCGCCGGGGTCGAGCGTGCGCGCGTTGGTCCGCTCGAGGACGACGACGCGCGGGTCGACGCGCAGCTTGTGGGCGAGCTGCCCGTAGCCGACGTCGACCGCGACGACGCGGGCGGCGCCGCGCTGGAGCAGGCAGTCCGTGAAGCCCCCGGTCGAGGCGCCGAGGTCGACGCAGCGCAGGCCCGCGACGTCGAGCGCGAACGCGTCGAGCGCCCCGTCGAGCTTCACGCCGCCGCGGGACACGTAGGGGTGGTCCGGCGCCTTCACCTCGACGGCGGCGTCGGGCTCGACGAGCGTCCCGGCCTTGTCGACGCGCGCCCCCGCGACGAACACCTCACCGGCCAGCACGACGGCCTGCGCGCGGGCGCGCGAGGGCGCGAGGGCGCGGGTCACGAGGAGCTGGTCGATGCGCACCTTGGCCACGGCGGCGACGATAGCCCGTCCTCAGGGAATCGCCGCCTCCGGGTGAAGCGCGCGGGCGAGCACGGCGAGCCCTTCGGCGATGCGCGGCCCGGGCCGGAGCACCCGCTCGTCGGCCATCGGCACGACGCGGCCCTCTTTCACGGCGCGAACGCCGCTCCAGCCCTGCGCGTCGCGCGTGATGCGCGTCGTGCCGCCGGACTCCGCCACGGAGGCGTCGACGATGACGTCCGGATCGAGCTCGACGACGCTCTCGAACCCGAGCGTGGGCCAGGAGCCGCCCTCGGTGACGACGTTGACGGCGCCGGCGCGGCGGAGGAGGTCGTTCGCGAAGTCGCGCGGCCCCGCGACGACGATGGGACCGAGGCCGGCAACGAAGAGCACGCGCGGATGAGGGCCGTTCGCGCTCGCCTTCGTGATGGCCGCCTCGCGCGCGTCGAGCGTGGCGTCGAGCGCGCGCGCCTCCGCCGCGTGGCCGGTCCGCTCTCCGAGGCCGAGCAGGAGCGCGTCGACTCCGACGAGCGACTGGATCTCGTCGGGGAACCACGTGGCGATGCCGTGGGCGTGCATGGTCTCGGCGAAGCGCGCCGACCACTGCCCCGAGGGCCCGACGACGAGGTCCGGGCCAAGCTGGAGGATGGCCTCGACGTCCGGCTCGAGGCCTCCGACCGCGGGGAGCCTCCGCGCCTCCGGCGGCCAGTCGCAATAGCGCGAACGGGCGACCACGCGGTCGCCCGCGCCGACGGCGAAGAGCCCCTCGGTCGTCGCCGGACCCAGCGACACGACGCGGTGAGCCTCGCCCGCGGGCGCGACGTCGTGGCTCCTCGAGCATGCCAGGCCGGCGCCGACCGCCAGCACGGCGATCCAGCCGGCTGCACGCCTCATCGACCGATGAGCCCGTACTTGTGAAGCTTCTCGATGAGCGCCGGGCGCGACACGCCGAGCCTCCTCGCGGTCTCGCTCTGGTTGTGACCCGACGCCTCGAACGACTCCGCGATGAGCGTCCGCTCGAACGCCTCGACGCGCGCCCTCAGCGGGTGGCCTGGGCCCGGATCGCCGGCGGCCGACGGCGGCGTCGACGACGTCGGCGGCCCCTCGGACAGCGACCGCCACAGCGCCAGCGTGATCCGCTCGTCGGGAGCCAGCGCGAGCAGACGCGCCACGGTGTTCTCGAGCTCGCGCACGTTGCCGGGCCACGCGTGCGTGCGGAGCGCCTCGACCAGCGCCGGCTCGACCTCGACCCCGCCCATGCCGTAGCGCTCCGCGTACTGGCGGACGAACGTGCGGACCAGCGGCTCGACGTCCTCGGGCCGCTCGCGCAGCGGCGGCACCCGGATGGGCACGACGTTGAGCCGGTAGAAGAGGTCCTCCCGGAAGCGACCGCTCTTCACCTCGGCGGCGAGGTCGCGGTTGGTCGCCACGACGAGGCGCACGTCGACGTTCTCGGTCCGCCCGCCGACCTGCTGGACCTCGCCCGACTGGAGCGCGCGCAGCACCTTTGCCTGGATGGCCAGCGGCAGGTCGCCGATCTCGTCGATGAACAGCGTCCCCTTGTTGGCCTGCTGGAAGTACCCGAGCCGCGCCTGCTGCGCGCCCGTGAAGGCCCCCTTGGTGTGGCCGAAGAGCTCCGCCTCGGCGAGCTCGCTCGGGATGGCGGCGGCGTTGAAGCGCACCATCGGCTTGTCGGCCCGGCGCGAGTGGGCGTGCAAGACCGACGCGACGACGTCCTTCCCCGCGCCGCTCTCGCCCGTCAGCATCACGGTCACGTCCTTCGGCGCGACCCGCGCGACGACGTCCATCACGCGCTTCATCGCCGGGCTGTCGGCGACGATGGTGCGCCCGAGGCTCGCCTCGGTCCGGAGGCGCGCGTTCTGCAGGCGGAGCTCGCGCCAGTCGATGGCGCGGCGGACGGCGAGGGTGAGCTCGTCGGGGTCGAAGGGCTTGGGGATGTAGTCGAACGCGCCCGCCTTCATCGCGCCGACCGCGACCCGCTCGCTCCCGTGCGCCGTCAGCATCATCACCGGCACGCTGGGATCGCTCGCCCGCATCCGCGCGAGCACCTCCATCCCGTCCATCTCGGGCATCGCCAGGTCCGTCAGCACCACGTCGGCGCCGCGCGCCTCGAACGCCGCCAGGCCCGACGCCCCGCCGTCGCACGTCTCGACGACGAGCCCCGCGTCGCTCAGCACGGCCTCGAGCGTGAAACGCAGCGATGCGTCGTCGTCGATGACGAGGACGCGGCTCATCGGCTCTCAGCGAGCGCCGGCGACGACCGGCTCGGTCTTCTCGGCGCGCGCGGGGTTGGGCAGCCGCGTGCACGGCGTCGCCTTCATCGGCAGCGTGATGGTCACCGTCGTGCCCGTGCCGGGGACGCTCTTCAGCTCCATGCGCCCGCCGTGCTGCTCGACGAGCCCGCGGGCGACCGCGACGCCGAGGCCCGTGCCGCCCTCCTTCGTCGTGAAGTACGGCTTGCGGATGCGCTCGAGCACCTCGGGCGTCATCCCCGTGCCGTCGTCGCGCACCGTGAGGCGCGCGCCCTCGCCGCACGACCGCGAGACGGCGAGGCGGACGGTCGCCCCGCGCGGCGAGGCCTGGATGGCGTTGAGCACGACGTTGAGGAGCGCCTGGCGGAGCTTTCGCGCGTCGGCGTCGAGCGTCAGGGTCGCGTCACCCGTCAGCTCGAGGGTCACCCCCGCCTCCTCCGCGCGCGTCTCGAGCAGCACGGCGAGCTCGCGCGCGACCTCGTGCGGCTTGGTCGGCGCGAGGACCAGATCGTCGAGCCCCCGCGAGAACGTGAGGAACCCCTCGACGATGCCCTGCAGCCGATCGGCCTCCGCGGCGACGATGGCGAGGCGCTCGGCCGTCTTCGGGTCGGGCGCGTTGCGCGACATGTGGACCGACAGCCCCTTGATGGCCGCGAGCGGGTTCTTCACCTCGTGCGCGAGCCGGGCCGCCATGCCCTCGAGCGCCCGCGTTCGGTCCTCGTTCTCCGTGCAGAGCTCCTCGCGACGCTCGACGAGCTCCATCGCGGCGCGCTCGTAGCCGCGCGTCATCGAGCAGCCGATGCGGTAGACGCCCATCATCAGGAAGACCGATGAGAGAAGCGCCAGGCTCACGTACTCGGGCGTGGCCAGGCCGCTCGCGAGCGGGAGCGTGGCCGTGAGCGCGGACGTGCGCGACAGGAGCGCGAGGCCGACGAAGCCCACGAGGAACACGAGGAAGACGGTGGGCCTCAGCCATCGCGGCTCGACGATGGTGATGGCCGCGGCCGCCATCATGATGCCGCCGGTCATCAGGAGCGGGCTCGCGAGGCCGCCCGTCGTCGCCACGAGGACGAAGTAGCTGCCCACGCCGCAGAAGAGCGACGCGGCCTTGAGGAGGCGGTGGCTCGAGAAGACGCGCGCGACGAAGAGGGCGCCGATGACCGCCACCGCGATGGCCTGCGCGATGACCCGTTCGTGCGCCTCGCCCCGGGCCAGGAGCAGCGCGACCACGAGCACGTTGAACGGCAGGATCCAGGTGAGCCGCCAGCGGTTGGCGCCGTGCCCCATCTCGTCGAAGACCCGGCTCCTCAGCGCGTCGAAACGGGCGCGGTGCTGCAGGGCGCGCGGGCTCGTTTCGGGGTGGACGCCGGACTCCATCAGTCTGAGTTGAGCAAATAGCGTGCGAGGGCGCCAGTGCACGTCTCCAGCGCGTTCCCCCGCGGTCTCGCGCCTCTCCGTGGGTGCGCGGCTGTCCGCTTCCCGACAACTGCCGGCGCATCCTCTGCTGCAATCTTGCTCAGGTCGAGGCTGGCATGGCCTGATCTCTCCTCAGAAAGCGAGGGGTGTCATGCAAGCGAGGAATCGCCTGGCCATGGTCGGGCTCACGATGCTGTCGGTGGCTCTGGCGCCGGCCCTGGCAAGGGCTCAGGAGCCCCCGCCGCCCCCGCCGCCGCGAACGGCGCCCCCCCCTGCCGCCGCCGCGCCCGAGGCCGCGCCTGCGCCCGCCGAGGAGGGCGTCAACGACCCGCACCTCTTCATCGGGCACCTCGGCATCACGTACTTCGACATCACGGACCTGCCCATCGCCAACCAGATCACCGGTACGGGCGCGCCCGCGGCCGGAGGGCTCACGAGCAGCACCGTGTCGGCGCCCGTCGTCGGCGTGAGGTACTGGCTGAACGGACGCATCGGTATCGACGGGGGCATCGGCCTCGGCCTGGCGGGCGGCTCGGACCAGACGGTGGCCGGCGGGACGAGCACCACGGTCAACAAGGTCTCGAGCACCGGCTTCGCGCTCCACGGCGGCGTGCCCATCGCGCTCGCCGAGGGCAAGCACTACGCCTTCCTCGCCATCCCCGAATTCACCGTGGGCTTCACGACGGCGACCTACACGCCAACGCCGACCGCCGCGGGCGGGCCGGGCGGCAGCAACCAGGACCTCAGCGGCTTTCTCCTCGACCTCGGGGCGCGCGTCGGCGCCGAGATCTACTTCGGCTTCATCGGCATCCCGCAGCTCGCCCTGCAGGCCACCCTCGGGCTCAGCTACCGGCGCTCGGTCTACAAGTGGTCGTCGGCCGGAAACTCCTCGTCGGACGGCACGAACACCTTCGGCACGCAGGTCAACGCCGACCCGTGGGCCATCTTCAAGGACGCCATCTCCGCCACGTACTACCTTTAGGACGAGGTCGAGATGACGCTCCAGAGCCTCTTCGGGATCGCCGCGCTCGGGACGATGACGGCGGTGGCCGCGTGCGGCGGCGGCGGCGGGCCGCTGGTGACGACGACGTCGTCGACCGGCCGCGACGATCCCGGGTCCACGTACGACCAGCCGCCGAGCACCGACGACAGCGCGGGCGGCAACTGCCTCTCCTGCGACGTCTCCTACAACTGCCCCAACGCGGGCGACGTGGGCGAGGGCCTCGGCCTGAGCACGAGCGACGGCACCTGCACGCAGGCGCTCATCAACGTCGTCTGCAGCGGCGCGCTCTTCGGCACGGCGCCGTGCAGCAGCGACGGCGCGGGCGGCTTCACCTGCGGCAACGTCACGTGCACGCCCGAGCCGAACCAGGGCAGCGGGAGCAGCAGCGGCGTCGCGACTCCGGGCAGCAGCAGCGGCGGCAACGGCTTCGCCGACGCGGGCTGAGGCTAGGGCGCGAGCTCGACGCGGACGAGGCGGTCGAGCAGGCCCGCGGCGTGGGCGCGCGCGTAGAGCGTGTCGATCGCGAGGTGAACGTCGGGCGCGGCGCCGAGCGTGTCCGCGTTGGCGTACATGGCGAGGTAACGGTCGAGGAGATCGCGGTCGAGCCCGAGGTCCTTCCGGGTCTCGCGCGCGAGGAGCGCGTTCATCGTCTCGTCGCGGTGCTCGAGGGCCCACGCGATGGACGCCTGGCAGAGCCGCGACACCTTCGCGACGAGCTCCGTCCCCAGCGACCGCCGGATCGCGTTGCCGCCGAGCGGCAGCGGGAGCCCGCCCGTCGCCGCGGCCCAGCCGGCGCCGATGTCCTCCACCAGCGCCGTCTTCTCGCGCTCGTAGGTCAGCCTTCCCTCGTGGATGAGCAGCGCCGCGTCGATCTCCCCGCCCCGCAGCACCTGGAAGACCCGCTCGTACGGCGTGATCGGGACGACCACCGCGTCGAACTCGGGCAAGAGGAGCCGAAGCACCATCGTCGCCGTCGTCCTCAGGCCCGGCACGCCGATGCGCGCGCCCTTCAGCGACTCGAGCGGACGCGCCGCGCCCGTCACGACCACCACCGGCCCGTAGCCGCGCCCCACGGACATGCCGTGCGGCAAGAGCAGGTAGTCGCGCGCGAGGCTGGGCCAGCGCGCGATGGAGACGGCGACGACGTCGAGGTCGCCCGCGGCGGCGCGCGTGTTCAGCGTCTCGGTGTCGGCGCGCTCCGCCTCGAAGACGAGGCCCTCGGCGTCGACCTTGCCGGCCAGCAGCGGCCAGAACATGAAGAGGTCGTCACTGTCGGGCGAGAAGGCCAGGCGGATCGTCGTCGTCATGGGAGGGCTCGCGTCTCGCTGGACCTTCTACTTGGTGTACGTTGCGGATGCCATGCGCTACGGCGTCCTCCGCACCTCTCTAGGGCCACGGTTCGCGCGCTTCGAGGGGGGAGCCGCGCACGTCCTCGAGCTCGCCCCCTGGCTCGGCGAGCGACCGACGGGCGAGTCCGCCCCGATGGCGGAGGACGCGCTCCTCTGCCCCGTCGCGCCGTCGAAGATCGTCTGCATCGGGCGCAACTACGCGGCGCACGCGAAGGAGCTCGGCAACGACGTGCCGGCCGAGCCGCTCCTCTTTCTCAAGCCGCCGTCCGCGCTCCTCGGGCCGGGCGGCGTCGTGAGGCTGCCGCCCGAGAGCGAGCGCGTGGAGCACGAGGCCGAGCTCGCCGTCGTCGTCGGCAAGCGCGCGAAGAACGTCGCGAAGGACGCGGCGCTGGCCCACGTCTTCGGCTACGCCGCCGCGTGCGACGTGACGGCGCGCGACCTCCAGAAGAAGGACGTGCAGTTCACGCGCGGAAAGGGCTTCGACACGTTCTGCCCCGTCGGCCCGTGGATCGAGACCGCGCTCGACCCCGCCGCGGTCGCCGTGCGCTGCACCGTCAACGGGCAGACGCGCCAGGACGGCTCGACCGCGAACATGATCTTCGACGTGCCGACGCTCATCGCCTACGTGAGCCGCATGATGACGCTCGAGCCGGGCGACGTGATCCTCACGGGCACGCCCGAGGGCGTCGGACCGCTCGTGGCGGGCGACGCGCTGGCCGTCGAGGTGGGCGGCGTCGGCACGCTGAAGCTCCGCGTGGAGAAGTAGTCGCGTGCGGCGCGCGATCGCGGCGGCGATCGTGCTGGCCGCCGCCGGCGCCGCCGTGGCCGTCGTCCTCGTTCGCGGCGCGAAGGCCCCCGAGGCGCGGTGCAGCGCGGGCTTCGTCGCGCGCGGGCCGCGCTGCTTTCCGGCGATCGACGGGTGTCCCCCGCCGCTCGTCGTGACGGCGCGCGGCTGCGACGCGCCCGACGTCCGCGTGCTCATCCCGGCGGCGTCGATCGCCATCGGGCCGTCGGACTGGGAGTCCGAGGGGCGCGTGGCGGCGCGCTCGGTGCACGTGCGGGCCTTCCGCATCGACGCCTTCGAGGTGACGCGCGGGCGATGGTTCCACGACGTGTGGCAGCGCGACCCCACGGACGACGAGCCGCGCGCGATCTCGGCCGTCACCCGCGCCGACGCGGAGGCGTTCTGCGTCAGCCAGGGCGGCCGGCTGCCGACGGAGGACGAGTGGATGGTCGCCGCCGCCTCGACCATGAACCCTCCGAGGCGCTACCCGTGGGGCGACACGGGCGCTGTCTGCCGTCGCGCCGCCTGGGGCCTCGAGACGGGCCCGTGCGCCCACGGCGCCAGGGGCCCCGACACCGTAGGCGCCCACACCGACGGCGACTCGCCGCTCGGCCTCCACGATCTCGCCGGCAACGTCGCCGAGTGGGTCGCCGCCGAGCCCGCCGCCAGCGTAGGCGTCGCGAAGGGCGGCTCCTGGCAGAGCACCCTCGCGGGCGAGCTGCGGATCTGGGCCAGGCTCGAGGTCGATCCGGACGCCCACGACCCCCGCGTCGGAGTCCGCTGCGCGTATCCCCCTTGATCGCCGGATTGCGCTACCCTGCTCCGTCCCATGACATGCGCCGTGCTGTCGATCGGGACCGAGCTGACACGCGGGGAGCTCGTCAATTCGAACGCCGCGTGGCTGAGCACCGAGCTCACGGCCGTCGGCTTCGAGGTCCTCGAGCACACGGTCGTCGACGACGACCGTGCCCGCATCGTCGACGCCGTGAAGCGCCTCGCGCGCACCACGCGCGTCATCGTCGCGACCGGCGGGCTCGGGCCCACGACCGACGACGTCACCACCGACGCCGTCGCGGCTGCCCTCGGCGTCCGCCTCGCGCGCGACGAGGCCTCGCTCGAAGCCATCCGCCGGCGCCTCGAGAAGTTCGGCCGCACGCTGACGAGCAGCAACGCGAAGCAGGCCGACTTCCCCGACGGGGCGGACATCCTGCCGAACGCCGTCGGCACCGCGCCCGGCTTCGGAGTCCGCATCGGCGACTGCGTCGCGTACTTTCTCCCCGGCGTGCCGCGCGAGATGACCGAGATGTTCGAGGAGCAGGTCGTGCCGCGCATCCGCGCCCTCGCGCCGAACAACCTCTACCAGCTGAAGCTCCACACGTTCGGCCTGCCCGAGAGCCTCGTCGGCGATCGGCTGGCCGGCGTCGAGGCGTCCTTCCCCGGGACGACCATCGGCTACCGCGCGAGCTTCCCGGAGATCGAGGTGAAGGTCCTCGCGCGGGCCCCGTCGCACGCGGCGGCGCGCGACGTCTGCGAGCGGGCCTCCGCCGAGGTGCGCGCGCGGCTCGGGTCGCACGTCTTCGGCGAGGCGGACGAGACCTTCGCCGGCGTCGTCGGGCGCATGCTGCGGTCGCGCGGGTGGACGCTCGCCATCGCCGAGTCGTGCACCGGGGGCCTCGTCGGGCACATGCTGACGCGCGAGCCGGGCGCGAGCGACTTTCTCCTGCTCGACGCCGTGACGTACGCGAACAGCGCCAAGTCGCGCATCCTCGGGGTCGACGAGGAGACCATCCGGTGGCACGGCGCCGTCAGCTCCGAGGTGGCCGCGGCGATGGCGTCGGGGGCGAAGCGCGTGGCGGGCGCGGACGTCGCGCTGTCGCTGACGGGCGTCGCGGGGCCGAGCGGCGGGAGCGAGACGAAGCCCGTCGGCACGGTGTACATCGCGCTGGCGAAGCCCGACGGCACGGTCGACGTGAAGCACCGCGCCTTCGTGGGCGACAGGGAGCGCATCCAGGTGCTCGCGGCGTACGCGGGGCTGGAGCTCATCCGCGGTCTGTGCGCCTCGCGCTGCGCCGAGCGCGCGAGCGAGGCCTCGGGCGCGAGCGAGCACGGGTAGACTCCAGCGATGGCGGCCAAGAAGACGGCGACCGTTCGCGCGTTCGTCGCGCTCGACCTCGATCCCATGAGCCTGCGGCGCGTCGTGCGCGTGGCCGACCGCCTGCGCATGGGGAGCGGCGCCCCGAGCGCGACGTGGGTGCCCGGCCCGAAGATGCACGTGACGCTGCGGTTCATGGGGGCGCTCCCGGTGGACGCGGTCGCGGCGCTCGGCAAGTCGCTCGGCGCGCTGTGCGAGGGCAAGCCCGCGCCGAAGCCGTGCGCGCTGCGCCTCGCGGCGTTTCCGACGATCGAGGACGCGGAGATCGTCGTCGTGGAGCTCGACGACACGACGGGCGGCGTCATCAAGCTCGCCGAGAAGGTCGACAAGCTCGCGAACAAGCTGGGCGTCGCGGGCGACGCGCGGCCCTTTCGTCCCCACGTGACGCTGGCGAGGCTGAAGCGCGCGTACGATTCGCGCCGCTGGCTGCGGCGGGAGCTCGTCGACGGCGCGGGCGAGTGCCGCGCGCAGAGCGTGACGCTCTACCGGAGCGATCCCGCGGACGACGGGGCGACGTACACGCCGCTCGCGCGGTTCGAGTTCGCCGCGAAGACGCCCGACTGAGGCTCTTGTCCCGGGATAGCGCCCGCTATACCCTCGTGGATAGTGCTCGCTCGCTCCGCAGCGTTCGGCGCGGTGCTCTCGGCGTCGGTGCTCGCCGTGTCGACGCCCGCCCGGGCGCAGGTGCCCGCGCCGGCGCCGGCGCCGCCCGCCCCCACGGAGGCCGTGCTGGTCCACATCGCGACGCCGGCCGAGGTCGACCTCGAGGTGCAGCGCGGCAAGGACTGGGTCCCCATCTGCTCGTCGCCGTGCGACCGCCTCGTCCGCCCCGGCGAGAGCTACCGCGTCTCCAGCGACGACGTGCCCGAGTCCAACGTGTTCTCCATCCCGCCGCAGCCGCGCGTCACGCTCCGCGTCGACCCCTCGACCAAGCAGTCGCGCGTCGGGGGCATCGTCTTCACCATCCTCGGCGCCGCCGGCTTCGTCCCGGGCATCGGCGTCACGGCGGGCGTCGTCGTGGTCTTCCTCGGCGCGTCGCTCTTCGTGTGCCCCATCGCGGCCGCCTTCAACGCGGACTACGGCAACTGCGTCGTCGGAGGCGCGGGCCTCGTCACGCCGGCCTACACGTCGCCGTACGTCTGGGGCCCGGCGCTCGCGGGTGCCGTGTTGCTGGCGGTGGGCGTCGCGTGGTTCGCGTCGACCTCGGGCGGCCACCCCACGACGGTCACGACGGCGCTGCTACCGACACCGCCGCCGCCCACGCTGACGGCCTTGCCGGCGTGGCACACGCTGACGCTGCGCGAAGGGGCGCTGCCGCCGCCCACCACGATGCCCATCCTCAGCGCGACCTTCTGACAGAGGCGTCCCGTGGGCCTCATGCCACCCCTTCCGAGAGGGGATTGGCCGCAGAGGAGCAGAGACGCAGAGACGAGAGGGGAGTTGGGTTTGAAACCAACAATCTCCTCTCTGCGTCTCTGCGCCTCTGCGGCCAACCCATCTCGTGTCGACGCGGCGGTGGACCAGAGGACCAGCACCCAGCCCGCGTGGCACGCGCTGACCCTGCGCGAGGACGCCCTGCCGCCGCCGAGCACCGTGCCAATCCTCACCTCGACCTTCTGACAGAGGCGTCACGTGAGCCTCATGCCGCCCCTTCCGAGATGGGTTGGCCGCAGAGGCGCAGAGACGCGAAGACGAGAGGGATCGAGAGGGATTTGGGCTTGAAACCAACAATCTCCTCTCTGCGTCTCTGCGCCTCTGCGGCCAACCCATCTCGTGTCGACGCGGCGGTGGACTTAGAGGACCAGCACCCACACGTCGTAGAGGGCGTGGGTCCACACGGCGGCGGCGAAGCCGCGCATCGAGTAGACGAGCGTCAGCATGAGGCCGAGCACCATGCGCGCGACGAACGACTTCGCGTCGAACGGGTCGGCGAGCGAGCCGACGTAGTGCATCCAGCTGAAGGCCGCGGCGCAGACGAGGGCCCACACGACCATCACCGCGATGGCCGTCACCGAGAGGCGCGGCGCGCTCCCGACGAGGCCGACCTTCTGCCGCGCGAAGAGCCACACGAGCACCTTCGCGCCGAGGCCGAAGAGCACCGCGCGGAACGCGAGCTCCTCGTAGAACCCCGCGCCGAGGGACATGACGAGCCCCGTGAACGGCCCCGAGTCGGCCATGGCGCTCGACGGCGGCCCCGCGAACATCCAGCGCGAGCTTGCGAGCGCTGTGTCTGGGCCAAGCGCCCGCAGGGCGATTGGCGCGAAGAGCTTGCCGACGACCCACGAGGTCGCCGCGCCCATCGCGATGGCGTACGCCGCGCCCTCGATGATGATCTGGAGGACCTTGCGCCCGCGCAGCGACTGCCCGCGGCCGAGCACGGCGAAGACCGCGCTCATGACGAGCCCGATGCTCGCCGTGAGCCCCAGGTAGATGAGGCGGTCGCCGTGCGCCAGCTCGAGCAGGCGCGTCGTGACCAGATCGGTGGCGTTGCGCACGTTGAGAAAGACGACGCCGAGCTGGTAGACGAGAAAGACGGGCAGCGTCAGGGCCAGCTCGCCCCACGCGCCGGGCTTGGCGGTGAAGCCGTCGGGGTCGCTCGCGGCGCGCATCGCGGTGAAGCTCACGATGGGCGAGCGAGCGCCGCGCGTCCAATATTCCGCCTGCCCGAGCATGGGATGCTCGAGCAGCGAGCTGTTCGGGGACTTCGTCCCCTCGAGTACCGCACATCAGCTCTTGCGGCGCTTCGCGGCTCTCTTCTCGACGCCGGCGAGCTTGCTCTTCACGGTCTTCGGCCCGGGCTTCTTCGGCTTGTGCCATCCGAAGTCGGGCATGGCGTCCTCACCGAGAAAGCCCCGCACGGAGCTCTTGACCGCCTGCGTGTAGACCTGCATGGGCCTGCGCATCGCGCGCTCGGCCGCCAGCGCGGCCCTGTACTCGGCCTTCTTCTTGGCGACGCGGTCGATCGCGGCGAGCTGCGTCTCGTAGCGCCCGATGATCGCGTCCGGCGTCACCGGCACGCCCTCGATGAGCACCGTCTTCTCCTTCGACCACCGCTTGCGGACGCCCTTGATGACCGCGAGGGCGGTCGTCACCTTCTCGATGCTGGCCTGGACGGACATGGAAATGCACGGTAGCGCGCTTCCGAACATCTCCGGGCGCCTGCTCGACCTCCACGGCCGCCCGTGGGACTCGCAGGACCGCCCCGAGATGCCCGGAAGCGCCCTCCTCGACATCTCCGGCCGCCCGTGGGCCTCGTGCGACCGCCCCGAGATGCCCGGAAGCGCCCTCCTCGACATCTCCGGCCGCCCGTGGGTCTCCTACTGCGCCCCGGGGCGCAGCTGGTACACGATGGCGACGACGACGATGCCCCAGACGACGAGGTTCAGCACGAACGGCACGTCCCTCAGCATCTCTTGCGTGGGCGACTCGGCCTTGTGGCCGCGCCCGGCCTTGCCGCTGACGAGCTGCAGGAAGCGCACGATGCCGAAGACGACGTTCGGCGCGGTCAGCCAGAGGTAGTTCGAGTTGAAGGCCGTGCGCGTCACCGGGTCGAGCGTGTAGGCGACGTACGTCACGGCCGTCGCGGTGCCCGTCAGCGCCATGGCCCAGTTGAGAGAGGCAGGGCTGTACGCCTCGAGCGCCGCCCTCTGCTTGCCCGCGTTCGCCAGGCCGAGCTCCTGCCTTCGCTTGCCGAAGCCGAGGAACACCGAGAGGAGCGCCGTGCACGCGATCATGTAGTTGGACACGTGCACGTCGGTCGCGATGCCCCCCGCGAGCACGCGCAGCACGAAGCCGAACGAGATGCAGCCCACGTCGAGGAAGGCGACCTTCTTCAGCTTGAACGTGTAGGCCAGGTTCTCGGTGAAGTAGACCGCGGCGACGAGCGCCAGCGCCGGCGAGATGAGGTACGCCGTGCCCATCGACACGACGACGAGCGCGATGGCCACCATGCGCGCGACGTTCTCGGGCACCGCGCCGCTGGCGATGGGCCGGTAGCGCTTGACCGGGTGCAGCCGGTCCGCCGCCACGTCCGCGATGTCGTTGATCGTGTAGATGGAGCCCGCGAGCAGGCAGAAGACCGCCGTCGCCGCCAGCGCCCGCCCCGTCACCGTGAGGTTCAGCGCCGGGCCCTGCGCCGTCCGCAAAAAGACGTCCTTGTGGAAGAACATCGGCGCGAGGACGAAGAGGTTCTTCACCCACTGGTGCGGCCGCAGCGTCTTCACGAGACCGCGCAGGAGGCCTCCCCCCTCACCCACGACGGGCAGCTGCCCCGCCGAGGCGAGATCCCCGGGAACGGCGAGGCGCGGCGGCGAGGCCACCTCTGGCGTGAGCTCGTGCCCTGGCTGCATCCTCGGTACCGCGCTCGCACAAATAGCGCGGAAAGGCCCCTTCGCCACCAAAACTGTCTCCTTCCACGGTGTCCTCCGGTGCACACCGCAGCGCTTGACGCCGAGCCGTGACCCGCACGACAACGTCGCCGTGAAACTGCCTCTCCCACCCGCGCGCGTCCTCGCCGCGATCGTCGCCACGGCCACCCTGGCCAGCCCTTTCGCCCGTGCCAACGCCGACGTGGCCGACAGGCTTCCCCACCTCGCGCGGCTCCACGCCGACGTCTCGGCCGCACGCGGCCCGATGGCCTACGTGGCGCTGCGCAAGGTGTGGGCGGAGTGGGACAGGGGCGACCCGGCCGAGGTGGAAGAGGTGCTCCACGAGGTGGCGGGCGACGCGGGGGAGCCGGCGCCCGTGCGCGCGTACGCGGGGCTGCTCGAGGCCTACGCGAGACGCCGGAGGGGGGACCTCGACGGCGCGAAGAACCGCATCGCGCACCTCGGCTTCATCGGCAGGTGGATGCTCCTCGGGCCGTTCGACAACGACGGCAAGGTGGGGCTGACGGCGGCGTACGAGCCGGAGAAGGAGCTGCAGCTGCCGCTCGACATCGTGCGCGACTACGACGGCAAGGACCACAAGCAGGTCCGCTGGCGCATGCTGCCGGTCGTCTCGCCGTACGGGTGGACGGACTTCGGCGTCTTCGTGCGGCCCGCGGAGCAGACGTGCAACTACGTGACGACGTTCGTCCGCGACTCGCATCTCAAGGACAAGGCGACGCGCGTCGTGTCGGTGTGGGCGGGGGCGACCGGCGCGCTCCGCGTCTTCTGGAACGGGACGGAGATCCTCCGCGACGACAAGTACCGCGACCTCGACTCGGACCGCTCGGCGGCGACGGCGAGCCTGCGCGCCGGGTGGAACCGGGTGACGGCGAAGGTGTGCGGCGACGACCGCGCTCCGATGCTCTCGATGCGCGTCGCGGCGGCGAACGGGGCGCCCGACGGCGAGCTCGAGGTGGACCCGGACCCGAAGCACTCGACGAGGCAGGGCGGCGCGGTCGTGCCGATGGGCAAGGGCGCGGTCGAGCACACGGGCGGCGTCGAGGGGCCGGCCCAGGCGTTCGAGAGGCTCGTGAAGGGCGACGATCCGGCGACGCTCGAGGCGTTCGCGCGCTACCTCGGGGCGACGGGGTCCGACGATCCGACCGAGCACCGCGCGAGGGAGCTCGCGAGGAAGGCGGCGGACAAGGCGCCGACCATCGAGCGGCTCTTGCTGGCGGGCGAGCTGACCGAGAGCCGCAACCAGCGGGCCGACTGGATCGCGAAGGCCGAGGCGCTGGGGGCGCACGGGCGGGCGACGCCCGAGCAGGCGGTCGAGCTGCTCCTCGCGCGGGCGGCGTACGCGCGGACGGGCGTCAACTGGCGCGACGCGGTGCCCGTCTACGAGCACGTGCTGGCGCTCGATCCCGAGAACGTGTCGGCGACGCTCGCGAAGGTCGAGCTCTACGAGGAGGCGGGGCTCCACGACACGGGCCTCGCGCTGCTCGAGCGCGCGCTCGAGCTTCACCCGCGCAGCGTGGCCTTCCTGAGGGCGACGGTGGCGGCGCTCCGCGACCAGGGCCGCGAGGCCGAGGCGGACGAGCTGGCCGAGAGGTACTCCGAGGTGCGGTTCGACGACCCTGCGTTCGCGCGGTCGCGCATCGAGCTCGCGGTGGCGCGGCGCGAGACGGCGAAGGCGACGCGGTGGGTCGACCGGCTGGTGGCCACGAACCCCGACAGCGCAGGCGCGCTGCAGACGGCGGCGCAGACCTGGATGCGCCTCGGCGAGAGGGCGAGGGCGATCGCGTCGTATCGCACGGCGCTCGAGCTCGCGCCGGACGACACGGACGTGATGCGCGAGCTGGCGACGCTCTACGCGCTCGGCGGGGAGCGCGACGACCAGCTGCGCCTCCTGAAGCGCGTGCTCGAGCTGTCGCCGCAGGCGAAGGACGTGCGCGAGCAGGTGGCGCACATCGAGCCGGCGAAGCCGAAGCCCGACGAGCAGTACGCGAGGCCCGCGAGCGAGTTTCTGGCGAAGCGCGGGGCGCCGGCGGCGGGGCAGGCGCGGCGGTCGCTCGTGGATCTGCAGGTGACGTCGGTGTTCGCCAACGGCCTCGCGAGCCGCTTCCATCAGGTGGTGTACCAGCCGCTGACCGACGCGGCGGCCGCGGCGTCGCGCGAGTACGAGTTCGTCTACGAGACGGACAGCGAGACGGTGCAGATCCGCGCGGCGCGCGTCTACAGGAAGGACGGCACGGTCGACGAGGCCATCGAGAGCGGCGCGGGCGCGATGGCGGACGACCCGTCGATGGCGATGTATACGAGCGCGCGCAGCTACTACGTGCACTTCCCGCGGCTCGAGCCGGGCGACGTGGTCGAGCTTCAGTACCGCGTGGAGGACGTGGCGCAGAGGAACGCGTTCGCGGACTACTTCGGCGAGGTGGTGTACCTGCAGAGCGGCGAGCCGGTCGGGCGGAGCGAGTACGTGCTGCTGACGCCGAAGTCGCGGACGTTCCACTTCAACGAGCCGCACGTGCCGGGCCTGAAGCAGACGGTGGAGGAGCGCGGCGACGAGCGCATCTACCACTTCGTCGCGACCGACGTGCCGGCGGTGCAGCAGGAGGCGCTCCAGCCGCCGTGGACCGAGGTGCTGGGCCACGTGCACGTGTCGACCTACAAGTCGTGGGAGGAGATGGGCCGCTGGTACTGGGGCCTCATCAAGGACCAGCTGGTCCCGGACGACGAGGTGCGCCTGCGCGCCGAGGCGCTGACCAAGGGGCTGAAGGACGACCGCGCGAAGGTGCGCGCCATCTATGACTACGTGGTGCAAAAGACGCGGTACGTCGCGCTGGAGTTCGGCATCCACGGCTTCAAGCCGTACCGGTGCGCGCAGATCTTCGCGCGCGGCTTCGGCGACTGCAAAGACAAGGCGACGCTCATCGTGACGATGCTGAACGCGCTCGGGATCAAGGCGACGCCGGTGGTCGTGCGGACGGGCAACAAGGGCGACCTCGAGGCGCACGCGGATCTGGCGCACCAGGAGCCGGCGAGCCTCGCGCCGTTCGACCACATGATCGCGTACGTGCCGTCGATGGACCTCTACCTCGACGGCACGGCCGAATACACGGGCTCGACGGAGCTCCCCGGGATGGACCGCGGGGCGCTCGCGCTGCAGGTCAACGAGGGCAACGCGCGCCTCGTGCGCCTGCCGGACCCGCCGGCGTCCGACAGCGTGAGCGTGCACAGGGTCGACGCGACGCTCGCGGTCGACGGGAGCGCGCAGCTCGACTGGAAGGCGGACGTGAGCGGCTACGAGGCGAGCGAATGGCGCGTGCGCTTCCACGCGGACGCGACGCGCAAGGCGCGCGTGCAGCAGATGATCGCGGGCCTCTTGCCCGGCAGCGAGGTGACGAGCGTGGAGCCCGGCAACCTCGAAGAGGTGGAGCAGAAGGTGACGATGAGGATGCGCGGCAAGGCGCCGCAGTTCGCGCGGGCCGAGGGCGACACGCTGACGGTGCCGCTCGGGCGCAAGGAGCACATGGTGAGGGACTACGCGCCGCTCGCGTCGCGCAAGCTCGACGTGCGCCTCTACGCGCAGTGGACGCAGGAGGACGAGTGGACGGTCCACCTGCCGCCCGGGGCGAAGGTGAGGAGCACGCCGCAGGCGTCGAAGGGGTCGAGCCCGTTCGGGACGTACGACGTGACGAGCGAGTCGAGCGCCGGCACGCTCCGCGTGAGGACGACGGTGACGCTGACGAAGACGAGGATCGACGCGAGCGAGTACCCGGCCTTCCGCGCGTGGTGCGAAGAGGTCGACCACGCGCTCGGACAGCGCGCCACGGTGAGCGTCAAATGAGGGCGCTGGCGAAGGCGCTGGGCCTGGCGGCGATGGCCGCCGCGATGGGCGCGTGCGCGGGGGGGACGCCGCGCGGCGTGGTCGCGCCGTCCCTCGCGGACCTGCGGTCGAGCGCGAAGGGGTCGAGCGACGGCGAGGCGATCGGGCGGTGGGCCCTCGCCGAGATGCTGGCGCCCGGCGGCACGGCCGAGCAGGCGACGATCGCGCGGCAGAAGCTCGAGTCGGTGCCGCACACGGGGATGTGGGCGGCCCTGGCGCGCGCGATGGCGGACGAGGTGCACGGCGATCCGGCGTCGGCGGTGGAGAGCTACCTCGCGTCGCTGCGGTCGGCGGTCACGAGCAACGACGAGCGCGCGCCGCTGGTGGGCTGGTACGACGTGAGGCACCTGCTCGGGCTTCGCGCGTCGGTGACGGAGCTCTACTCGCAGCACCGCGACGTCTTCGAGGGCATCCTCACGCACCCCGGGCACGCGGGCTGGCGCGCGGTGGCCGAGCTCGAGGACTGGAGGGCGATCGAGGTGTACGACCGCGCGGAGAGCACGGGCGACGCGTACGACGCGGACGTCGTGAAGCGCATGGGATGCGCGAAGGGGATGCGCCTCGCGGGTCCGTTCGGCCACGGGAGCGCGCCGGACAGGCTCCGCTCGTTCCCCGCGGAGGACCGCACGCCGTGGCCCGTCGCGTGGGCGCCCGATCCGATGCGCGGCAGCGTGCCGCACGTGCTGACGACGACGCAGACGCGCTGCCTCGCCGTGGCCGACGAGCAGGTGCCCGACGGGGTGTTCTACGCGGAGGCGTTCTTTCGCACGCGCGGCGAGCAGGAGCTCGTCGTGGCGGTGCAGGGCGCGGTCGACGTGTGGGTCGACGACGCGAAGGTGCTGACGCGCGGCGCGGAGGACTGGGGCTCGTGGCAGCGCTTCGGGACGCAGATCGCGGTGGGCAACGGCAGGCACCGCGTGCTCGCGCGCGTGCTCACGCCGGCGGCGAGCGTGCGCCTGCTCAACCCGGACGGGACGGCCGCGGGCGTCGAGACGGACGGCGATCCGCGCGCGCCCTACGGGATCGAGCCCCCCGTGGTGCTCGCCGACCCGAACCCCATCGAAGGCATCGTGCGCGCGGCGGCGAAGGGCAACGCGTCGTTCGCCGGGTCGCCGGTCGACGCGGCGCTGGCGGCCTACGCGGCCCACGCCGAGCAGCTCGACGACGTGGCGTCGACGCTCATCGCGCCGCTGGTCGAGCCGCAAGACGCCGCGGCGGTCGCGCTGCAGATGGCGTCGACCTTCGTCGCCGAGGATCCCGCGTACCCGCAGGACGCGCGGGAGCCGAGGGCGCGCGCGCTTCGAGCCAGGGCCCTCGCGCGTGACGCGCGCCTGTGGAGGGCGAAGCTCCTGGCGACGCTCGACGACGCCGAGCAGCACGGGCTGGCCGAGGCGGTCGAGCCGCTGCGCAAGCTGGCCGACGAAGTGCCGTCGGAGCCGGAGGTGCTCGAGCAGCTGGCGCGTGTCTACGGCAAGCTCGGGTGGCGCGGCGACCAGGAGCACGCGCTCGCGAGCCTCGCGCAGCGCTTCCCGGACGACGTCGGGGCGCTCCACGGTTACCTCGAGGCGCTCGACGAGGACGGCCCTGCCGCGGAGGCCGACAAGGTGGCCGCGCGCATCAAGAAGCTCGATCCGGACGCGGAGGTCGACTTCGAGCGCGCCCTCGCGCGCCGCGACTACAAGGCGGCGATCGCGGAGCTCGACCGGCTGAAGAAGCGGCGGCCCGATCGGACGGAGATCGCGTCGCGCATCGCGGACGTGCTGTCGCGCTCGGGCGACCCCAGCGCGGCGGCGAAGGAGCTCGAGAAGGCGCTGAAGAAGCACCCGCTCGACGCGCAGGCCCGCTTCCGTCTGGCCGACGGCGCCTACGCCCGCGGGGACACGGCGGCGCTGCGGCGCGCGCTCGCGTCGGCCCTGCAGGTGGGCGCGGCGACCGACGAGCTGCGCGCGGCCATCGACCTGCTCGAGGGCGCGACCGATCTCGAGCCGTACCGCAAGGACGGCAAGGCCGTCGTGCGCGAGTACCAGGCCTGGGAGAAGGCGGGGCACCACATGGATGGCACCGCGGCGCGCGTGCTCGACTACGCGGCCACGTGGGCGCACGACGACGGGTCGAGCGAGATGCTCGAGCACGAGATCCAGAAGATCCAGTCGCAGGAGGCCATCAACTCGGAGTCCGAGATGGAACCGCCGACGGGCCTCGTGCTGCACCTGCGCGTCATCAAGCCGGACGGGCGGGTCCTCGAGCCCGAGCCCGTGGCGGGAAAGCCGACGTTGACGCTCCCGCACCTCGAGGTCGGCGACTACGTCGAGATGGAGCACATCACGCCCGAGCCGGGCGACGGCGCGAAGGGCCGGCAGTACCACAGCCCGCACTGGTTCTTCCGCGAGGCCGACAAGGGGTACTGGCGCAGCGAGTTCGTGATGATCACGCCGGCCGCGCGCGAGCTCGAGGTGGAGACGCGCGGCGCGGTGCCCCCTCCGCTGACGAAGACCGTCGGCACGTTCGTCGAGCGCCGGTGGCGCGTGGACCTCAGCCCGCCCGCCGAGCAGGAGCCGGAGAGCCCGCCGATCACCGAGTTCTTGCCGAGCGTGCGCGTCGGCTGGGGCATCTCGCTCGACGCGACGCTGGCGCACCTCGTCGACCTCGCGGGCGACGAGACGCCGCTCGATCCGCGGCTCCGCGCGACGGCGCTCGACGCCGTGAAGGGCGTGCCGGAGGCCGCGACCGACGAGCGCGCGCGGCGCCTCTACCGGTGGGTGCTCGAGCACGTGCAGGACGGCAAGGAGACCGACGGGAGGCGCGTCGTGACGGGGGCGACGGGCTCGCGGCAGGCGGCGTTCCGCTACATGCTGCGCCTCATCGGCATCCCGAGCGAGCTCGCGCTGGTGAAGAACCGCCTCGCGACGCCGCCGCTCGGCAAGATGAGCGAGGTCGAGGAGTACGACGCGCTCGTCATGCGCGTGCCGACGGACAAGGGCGTGCGCTGGATGATGGTGAGGGACAAATTCGCTCCCTACGGGTACATCCCGGCGGAGCTGCGCGAGCAGCCGGCCATCGTGCTGGTCGCCGACATGCCGCGCGACGTCGTGCACGCGAGCGGCGCCCCGGACGACGACGTCGTCTACGAGGGGAGGGCCGACGTGCGCGAGGACGGCTCGGCGGTGCTCGACCTCACGCTGACCTTCAGCGGCAACCGCGCCATCGCGTGGCGCAACGCGCTCGCGCAGATCCCGCAGGCGAAGCTCTTCGACTTCGTCGAGAAGGAGATCGTGGCGCCGTCCTTCGACGGCGGGCACGTGCGCGACCTGAAGGTCGTAGGCGCGGACGCGCTCGACCAGCCGCTCGTGATGCACGCGCGCATCGACGTCCCGGAGCTCGCCAAGATGGTGCACGCGGGCCTGGCGTTGCGGCCTCCCTTCGCGCCGAACCTCGCGCAGCTCGCCGCCCTGCCCTCGCGCCACACGCCGCTGCTGCGCCGCACGTCGTGGCGGGCCGAGGTGCGGCTCCACGTGGTCCTCCCGGAAGGGATGCGCATGCCGGCGGAGCTGACGCACGGCACGGTGTCGGACGGAGACGCCTCGGTGCTCGTGAAGGACGTGGTCAACGGTCACGCGATCGACTTCGACCGGACCATCGTGCTGCCCGCCGGGCGCGTGCAGCCGGGCGAGGAGTACGCCGCGTGGCAGAAGTTCGCCCGCGACGCGGACGCGCTCGTCGCGCGCGACGTATTGATCGGCAAGTGACGCGCGCCGGCGCCCGCCTTCAAGGCGGCGTCAGCGCGGAGGGGGCGACTTCGACAGGTCCGTGAAGACCCCGCCCGCCTTGGTCTCGGCGATGCGCTGGCGGACGACGGCGTAGGCCGCGTCCTGCTTCTTCATGGCGTCGATGGCCTGCTGCCGCGACTGCGCGCTGCCGGGAAAGGCGCCGGCGTTGGGGAACTTGGTCGCCCAGTCGAGGTACACCTGCCAGGCGGCCCTCGCCTCGTCCCACTTCTTCTGGCGCTCTTTCAGGTCGGCGAGGACGAAGAGGATGCGCGCGCGGAGCGCCGGCTCCTTGTCGTTCGCCGCGAGCGACGCGCGGTTCCACGCGGCCTCGGCCTCGATGAGGTTGCCCGCCGCGAGCTGCGCCTCGCCGAGGAAGTAGTGGCCGAGGGCGTTGTTGGGGTCGAGCTCGATGGCCTTCTGGTAGGCGGCGATGGCGCCCACGAAGTCGCGCGCAGCGTACTTGGTGTTGCCGTCCTTGCAGGCCTCGCGGTACTTCGCGCCGCCGCCCGCCGAGTCGGCCGACTCGGCGTCCCCCTTCTTCTTGCCCTCGGCGAGGGCGGGCGCCGAGGCGAGGGCCAGGACGGGGGCGAGCAGGAACGCCGGAACGAGGCGCGCGAGGCGGCTCCGCATCATCGGATCCGAGGCTATCAGAGGGTCGCCCCCTTGCGGCAAGGCATCACACGGTGCAGAAACGGGCCCCATGGCGCTGCAGCGGACGCTCGAGCCCGAGGTGATGGACACGGAGGAGGAGGCTCGCGACTACGACGCGATGGACCACGCGCAGGTCAACGCGCGCTTCTGCGACGACCTCCTGGCGACCGGCGCGCGCCTCGGACGCGTGCTCGACGTGGGCACGGGCACGGCCCTCATCCCCATCGAGCTTTGCCGGCGCGACGCGCGCGTCGAGGTCGACGCCATCGATCTTGCGGGCCAGATGTTGGCCCTCGCGGAGCGCAACGTCGCCCGGGCCGAGCTCGGGCGCCGCATCCGGGTCGCGCGCATGGACGCGAAGGCGACGCCCTGGGCGGACGGCGCGTTCGACGCCGTCATGTCGAACAGCATCGTCCACCACATCCCCGAGCCGCGGCAGGTCCTCGCCGAGGTGTGGCGCCTGGTGCGCCCGGGCGGCGTGCTGTTCGTCCGCGATCTGGAGCGGCCCGCGGACGCCGCGCGCGTCGCCGAGCTGGTGAGCCACTACGCGCCCGTCCCGGAGGCGCCCGAGGTGCGCGCGATGCACGAGCGGCAGCGTGCTCTCTTCGAGGCTTCGCTGCTGGCCGCGCTCACGGCGGACGAGGTGCGCACCCTCGTCGCGCCCCTGGGCATCCCGGGCGACGCGGTCCGTTCGACGAGCGACCGCCACTGGACGCTCGCCCGCGTGAAGCCGTGACGGCCCGGCCGGCGCCGTTCCCGTGGCACGCGCTCGAGCGGAAGACCCGCGCCGAAGCGAACGCGTTCCGCGACGTGCGCCGGTGGGCGGCCGTCCACGCCGATCTCCCGCGGCTCGGGTCCGTCCTGGCCGAGCTGCTCGACGCAGAGGTGGAGGTGCTCGTGCAACGGGCGCAGGCCGTGACTTCGGCGCGCGGGCTCCCCGGCGGCGCGGCCGTGCTGGTCGCGCGGGCGGACGCGCCGCAGCTCGAGCGCGCGATGCTGGTCGAGGCCGAGGTCGCGCTGGTCGCGCTGGCCGTCGCGCGCGTCGCGAAGCGCAAGCCGCCGTCGGTGCTCGACGCGAGCGCCGCAGCCTCGGCGCAGGCGGCCGGAGGGCTGGCGGCGATCGTCGTGGCGGCGCTGCGGCGCGCGCACGGCGGTGTCGCGATGCGGGCCCTGTCGGCGGGTCCGGCCGAGGCGCTCGAGGCGGACATGGCGCGGCTCGGGCACGAGCTTCTCGCGGTGACGCTGACGGTGCTCGTGGCGCACGACGCCTACGAGGCGCGCGTCGTCGTCCCACGAAGCGCGGTGCTCGGCGCGGGGCCTGCGCGGTGGGACGCGGCGACGCTCGCGGCCCTCGGGGCGACGCCGGTCTCCATCCCGGTCGTGGCCCACGCGCTGCGAGCGACCGCGACGGACGTGGCGTCCCTCGAGCCGGGCGACGCCTGCATGCTCGTGGGCTGGCCGCTCGCACGGGCTCCCGGCGGCCTGGCCGGCCCGGTGAAGCTCGCGGCGCCGGCCGGGTGGACGGGCGTGACCGCGGACCTCCACGAGGACGGCCGCATCGTGCTACGTGGCGAGGTCGTGCCGCTGTGCGCGGCGGAGGCGGAGATGGGCGAAGGCACGGAGAGGGGTGGGCTGATCGAGGCCATCGGCGAGGTGCCGGTCGTCGTGAGGGTCGAGCTCGGCGAAGCGCAGATGGCGGCGCGCGACTGGGCAGCCCTCGGGCGCGGTGACGTGGTGACCCTCGGGCGCCGGGTGGGCGAGCCCGTGGTGCTTCGCATCGGGGGAGTCCCGGTCGCTCGCGGCGACCTCGTGGAGGTCGACGGCGAGGTCGGCGTGCGCATCGTCGAGCGTCTCGCGGGAGACGTGGCGCCGCGATGAGACCCTCGGCCTTGCTGCTGCTCGCCTTGGCCGCGTGCAACACGCCGTCCGGCAGCGGCGCGACGCCCGCCCCTTCGGCTTCCGTGACGGTGGCCGCGAGCGCGTCCGCGTCGGCCCCGAGCGCGTCGGCGACGGCGACGAGCCCCGGGAAGACGCAGTCGTGGCGAGGGAGCTACAAGAGCGCCGCGTCGCCGATTGCCGCGGCTCCCAACGGGAAGAAGGCGCACTGGACGGACACGCAGCCGACCGCGGGCATCGGCGACGGCGCGCTCACGCTGGCGGTCGACGGCGCGACGGGACACGTCCTCGGCACCGTCGATGGCCCGCTCGGGCCGGGCACGCTCGACGGGGTGGTCACCGACGGCAAGCTCGCCGGCACCGTCCGCCGGAAGGACCCGAACGACCAGGGCTTCACCGGAACGGTGCTCGGCTCGGTCGCGAACGGCCACCTCGAGGGCACGATGAGCGGCTCGCTCGGCCTCGCCGGCGCGCTGCGCACGGCGACCTTCACCCTGACCCCCTCCAGCGCGGCCCCCTGAATGTTCGCGCGGACGCGTTACCTCGAGTGGGCGCGCAGGTTCTACGGTCAGGTGCGGTTCGATCTCGCGACGAGCGGGATCCCCGGCGTGTCGGCGGCGGAGCTGGGTCTGCCCGACGCGCGGAGCCTCGACGACGTGACGGGGTGGCCGCGCTTCCGCGAGGCCATCGCGAGGTACAACGACGTGCCGCCCGGCGAAGCCATCGCGTCGCTGGGGACGACGCACGCGCTCTGGCTCGCCTACGCGTCGCTCACCTCGCCGGGGGACGAGGTGCTCGCCGAGGCCCCGGGCTACGAGCCGCTGACGCGCATCGCCGAAGGGGTCGGCGCGCGGGTCGTGACCTTCGAGCGCCCCGCGGGGGAGCGCTTCGCGCTCGATCCCGACCGCGTCGCGCGCGCGATGACGCCGAGGACGCGCGTCGTCGCCGTCAGCAACCTGCACAACCCGAGCGGCGTGCGCGCCGGGGCCGACGCCATCCGAGCCGTGGCGCGCGTCGCGGAGTCCCGCGGTGCCGTGCTGCTGGTCGACGAGGTGTACGCGCCGTTCGACGCGCTGGTGGACGCCGAGGGCGTCTTTCGCGGGAGCGCGCGCCATCTCGCGCCGAACATCGTCGCCGTCTCGAGCCTGACCAAGTGCTACGGGCTCGGCGCGCAGCGCGTCGGCTGGCTCCTCGGGCCGGCCGAGGTCGTGGCGCGGGCCGAGGACGCGACGACCGCGAGCTGCGGCTCGCTGCCGCTCGTCCACGCGCACGTGGCGCTGCAGGCGTTCGCGCGCATCCGGGCGCTGGCGGACCGGACGCGAGCGCAACTGGCCGGCAAGCGCGAGCGCGTGGCCCGCTGGGTCGAGAGGGCGGGCCTCGGCTGGAGCGCGCCGACCGAGGGGCTCTTCGGACTGGTCACGGTGCCCGGCAGGGGAGACCTCACCCCCGTCATCGAGCAGGCGGCGCGCGAGCGCGAGGTGCTCGTGGCGGCAGGGGCGTTCTTCGGCGTACCGGATGCGTTTCGCCTGGCCTGGTCCGCGTCGGACGAGGTGCTCGACGAAGGCCTCGACCGACTTGCGGAGGCGCTGGGCGTCGCCAGGGGCTAAGCTCCGGGCTCACCCGGTACGCCTGAGCGTGCCCCCCCGGCGGAACCCATGTCGAGCCTCCTCCACGTCTTCGGAAGCACGTTCCCCGCGTTCGGCGCCAGTCTGCTGCTCGGCGTGATGGTGGTCGCGAGCTACACGTTCGCGGTGGCCCTGGCGGCCGGCGCGAACGGGCGCCCGCGGACGCTGCAGGCGGCTCGCTTCGGCGCCTACGGCACCGTCGCGCTCATCGCCGTGTCGGTGCTCTGCCTGGCCTACGCCTTCGTATCGCACGACTTCCGCATCCGGTACGTGGCGCACTACTCCGACCGCTCGATGCCCATCCAGTACCTGCTCACCGCGCTCTGGGGCGGGCAGGACGGGTCGCTGCTCTGGTGGCTCTTTCTCCTCAGCGTCTACATCGGCGCGTGCGTGAAGTGGCTCGGCAAGCGCCACCTCGAGCTTCAGCCGTACATCCTCGCGACGCTGATGGGGATCGTCCTCTTCTTCTGCGTGCTCATGGCCTTCGCCGCGAACCCGTTCGCGACGACCGTCGCCGGGGCCCGCGCCGACGGCGAGGGTCTCAATCCACTCCTCCAGAACTACTGGATGGTCATCCACCCGCCGTGCCTCTACACGGGCTTCGTCGGCTGCTCGGTCCCGTTCGCGTTCGCCGTCGCCGCGCTGGTGACGGGCCGGCTCGATCAAGAGTGGATCGTCGCCTGCCGCAAGTGGCTGCTCTTCGCGTGGATGTTCCTCGCCATCGGCAACACGCTCGGCATGCTGTGGGCCTACGAGGAGCTCGGGTGGGGCGGCTACTGGGGCTGGGATCCGGTCGAGAACGCGGCGTTCATGCCGTTCATCACCGCGAGCGCCGTCGTCCACTCGATGATGATCCAAGAGCGCCGCGGCATGCTCAAGGTGTGGAACGTCTTCCTCATCGGGCTGACGTTCTTCCTCACCATCTTCGGCACGTTCCTCACGCGCTCCGGGATGATCGCGAGCGTCCACTCGTTCGCGCAGTCGTCCATCGGCACGTACTTCGCGGTCTTCCTGCTGCTCCTCGTGTCGTTCGCGGCGACGCTCGTCATGTGGCGCTGGCCCGAGCTGCGGGACATCAAGCCGGAGCGACGCCTGCGCTGGGCGGCCCTCGGCGCAGGCTGGTTCGTCATCGCGACGCTCCTGCCGGGCTTCTACTTCCTGTGGCACACGCCGCTGCCGGTGACGGCGCGCGTGGCGGTCATCGCGCTCGTCGCGGGCATCGCGGTGTTCGTGGCGCTCGAGATCGTGTTCCGCCGGATGACGCAGGGGCTCGACGTCCGCGCCCGGCGGCCGCACATCGAGTCCATCTTCTCGCGCGAGTTCACGTTCGTCCTCAACAACTGGATCCTCTGCAGCATCCTCTTCTTCATTCTCGTGGCGACGACGTTCCCGCTCATCAGCGAGGCGCTCACGGGCGACAAGGTCACCGTCGGTCCGCAGTTCTACAAGGCCTGGCTCCAGCCGCTCGGCCTCCTCCTCATCTTCCTCATGGGCGTCGGCACGCTCTTCGGCTGGAAGAAGACGAGCCCCGACGCGCTGAAGCGCGTCTTCCGCGCGCCGGCGATCGCGTGGGCGGTGGCCGTGGCGCTGCAGTTTCTGGTGGGCCGCGCGCTGGGCTTCCCCGCCGTCGTTCACGGCGACCCCATCTACCCGGGCGCGCTCGGCACGGTTCTGTCGACGTTCAACGCGTTCACCCCGGTCCTCGGCTTCTCGCTGTGCGTGTTCAACGCCGCGGTCATCGTGCAGGAGTTCGTCCTTCTCTTCCGCGCTCGCGCGCGCACCGGGGCAAGCGCCCGCACTCCGGCCATCCTGTGGTGGCTCGGCGGCGTGCCCGGCCTCGTCTACACGCTCTTCAGCCTGACGCCGGCGTCGCGACGCCGTTACGGCGGGTACATCGTCCACCTCGGCATCGTCGTGATGTTCGTGGGTTTCACCGGCCAGTCGTGGAACGTCGACAAGGAGGCGTCCCTCTCGCCCGGCCAGAGCTACGAGGTCGCCGGCTACAAGCTCACCTACGTGCGCGAGCACATGGAGGTCGACAACAACAAGCGCATGGTCTTCGCCGAGGTCGACGTGGCCAAGCACGGCGTGCCCATCGCGCACCTCTCACCGGCGAAGTTCATCTACAAGAAGCAGCCCGATTCGCCGACGACCGAGGTCGCCATCGAGCACCGCTTCGGCGACGACATCTACGTCATCGTCGGATCCATCAACCCGCAGTCGAAGATCGCCGCCTTCCAGATCCACATCAACCCGCTCGTCACGTGGATATGGCTCGGGTGCTTCTTCATCCTGATCCCGGGCAGCATCCTGTGCATGTGGCCGCAGCTCGAGTTCGGGGAGTCACGCGTCTGGGCGGGCGCGCGTGGCGTGGCTGCGACGGCGGTGAGCGTGCTCCTCGGCATCATGCTCGCGGCGACCCCGGCGGCGGGGCAGCAGCCCCCGGACATGCCGGCGACGGACGACATGCACGGCACGGTTCGCATCGACAACGACGCGGAGCGTGCCGTCTTCTCGGCCGTCAACTGCACGTGCGGCTGCCCGCGCCTCGACCTGGCGACGTGCAGCTGTTCCTTCGCGGAGGCGGCCCGCGACCGCATCCGCGGGCAGATGCGCGCGGGCCAGACGCAGGAGCAGATCGTGGCCGCGTACGCGAAGGAGTACGGCTCGGACAAGCTCGCGGTGCCTCCGAACACGGGGGCGTACCGCATCATCTACGCCGTGCCGATCGTCGCGATCGGGCTCGCGGCGTTCGGCCTCGTGCGCATGCTGCGGCGCTGGCGAAAGAACGACGACGACGACGGCGGTCCGAAGCCGCCGAGCGCCGGCCAGCCGCCGAAGAAGGACGCCTACGATGCGCGCCTCGACGACGAGCTGAAGGGTCTGGATGGCTGAGCGAAAGCCGCGGAAGACGCGGGCCGCCCCGCCCGCGAAGGTGCGTGCGCGTGACGCCGACGAGGCCGAGCGCTCGCTCGGTCGCGCCGTGTCGCTCGGCCTGCCGGTCCTGGCCGTGATCGCGGCCGTGGTGGTGGGCGTGGTGGCGAGCCTGGGCTCGGCGCTGCTCGTGCTGGCGTCGGGTGCCCTGCTCGGCACCATCGCGCTGCTCTGGGCCAGCGTCCGCACGCTCAGCGGGGACGCGCCGCTCCCGGTCGACCTGGAAGCCATCGCGGCCCGCCGTCACGTCGTGGACGACCTCGGCGAGCAGAAGACGCGCGTCCTCCGTGCCCTGAAGGACCTGGAGACGGAGCACGCGCTCGGCAAGATCGACGACGCGGACTACGGCGCGATCGTGACCCGGTACCGTGACGAGGCGAAGTCCGTGATGCGGCAGATGGACCTCGAGGTCGCGCCTCTGCGCGAGGAGGCCGAACGCCTGGCGCGCGAGTACCTCCAGAAGAAGGGCGTCGCTGCGGCCGCCGCCGACCCAGCCGCCACGAAGGACGAGCCGCCGGCAGCCGACGCGCGGCTGGCGTGCGCGTCGTGCAAGACCGCGAACGACCGCGACGCCGCGTTCTGCAAGAAGTGCGGCTCGCCGATGAGGGACGCGGCCGGCACCACGGAGACGACCGATGCGGCGAAGTGACGCGATCGCGTGGGTCGCGGTCGGTCTGCTCTCTCTGTTCGCGTCGACGGCGCTGGCCCAGGACGGAGGCAAGCCGGCGCGCGACGCAGGGGTGCAGCCGGCGGCTGCCGCGTCGGCGGCGCCCGCGGACTCCGAAGAGCTTCCTGCGGGCCACCCCTCGGTCGGCGACCCGAATCCCCACGCGCGCGCCGGCGCCGGCGGAGGCGGCATGCCCGGGATGTTCGAGCCTCCGGAGGACGTCGAGGAGCAGGACCCGACGCGGCCCCCCGGGGTCATCGTCGTGGACCTTCACGACGCGGACGACAAGCCCGTCGCGCACGAGGAGGTGACGCTCGGGGTGCTCATCAACTCGATCGCCAAGGGCGACAGTCGCAAGCACCTCCAGGCGACCACGGACGACGCCGGCCGGGTCGTTTTCGCCGGCCTCGATCAGGCGAGCAACACGGCCTACCGGGTCAGCGTCGGGTACCAGGGGGGCGCCTTCGCGGCGACGCCCTTCCAGCTTCAACAGGCGAAGTCGATGCACGTCGTGCTCCACGTCTACCCCGTGACGCGCGACATCCAGCAGGCGCTCATCGTCGCCGAGGCGACGGTGGCCTGCGAGGTGCGCGAGGATCGGATCCAGGTGGAGCAGGCGCTGACCATCTACAACCTGGGTCGAACGGCCTGGGTGCCCGACGACGTGCGGATGAAGCTTCCCGCCGGCTACACGGCGTTCAACGCGCAGGCGTCGATGAGCGACCAGGGCGTGGACGAGGTCGACGGAACCGGCCGACTGCACGGGACCTTCGCCCCGGGACGGCACTCGCTGGAGTTTCGGTGGCAGGTGCCCTGGTCGGGAGACAAGGACGTCGACTTCGCCGTGGCCTTGCCGCCTCACGTGGCGATCGCGCGGGTGATGATGCCGGCGACGTCGGACGTGAAGCTCGTGGCCGAGGGCTTCCCGCCGACCGAGGTGAGGCACGACCAGCAAGGGCAGAGCTTCCTGGTGACCGAGCGCCGGCTCCGGCCCGAGGACCCGAAGCTGACGGCGGTGGCCCTGGGGATCCACGACCTTCCGACCCCCGGACCGGGGCGCCTGCTCGCGACGCTGATGGCGGCGTGCGCGGTCGCAGCGGGGCTCGTGCTCGCGCTGTCTGCCCGTGGTGGCAGGTCGACCGGGGGGCAAGCGAAGAGCAGCCGTACGTCGATCCTGGAGGAGCTGGGAGAGCTCGAGCGCGGCCGGGAGACCGGCGAAGTCGGACCGAAGACCTACGAGCGCGTCCGGCGTGAGCTGATCGACGCTCTCGCGCGCACGCTCGTGAAAACTTGAAGTGTGCCCGCCTGTGGGCAACATGCCGACAACGCTGGGTACTCGGAGCAGGAGGGGCCTGAGGACAACTGCCGGGCTCTGTTTTCCCCCGTGCCATACCCGCGCGGTCCTTTGCTCGCTCCACAGCCGGTAGGACGCTCAACCCCCTGTCCTGGCTGCGCTTTTGGCTTTCTCCCCGGTACCCACAGGCTCTATCGACACTGCTACAGATCTCATCTAAGGATGCTACCGAGATACGCCCGATGGAACTCACGGTACCGAAGAAGGACCTGCTCAAGCTCGTGACCCGGATGCAGGGGGTCGCCGAGCGAAAGAGCACGATGCCTGTTCTGTCGAACGTCCTCATGGCGGTCGACGGGCCGAGCGCGCTGCGCATCGCGGCGACGGATCTGTACCTGGCCCTCGTCGGCCGGGTGACGGTGGACGTCAGCAAGGGGGGCAGCGTCGCCGTCTCGGCGAAGGACCTTCTCGAGCGCGTGCGGATGATGCCCGACGGGCCCATTCACCTCGCCTCGCAGGACAACGCGACCACGACCATCAAGGCCGCGGGAAGCGCTCGCCGCTACACGCTCCGCGGCATGCCGGGTGACGACTTCCCGCCCCTGCCCACTCCGTCGGAAGGCTCGCCCTCGCTGGCCATCGACGTCGAGGTGCTGCAGGAGCTCGTCGCGAAGACGCACTTCTCCATCTCGGCGGACGAGACGCGCGCGCACCTCAACTCCGCGCTGTTCGAGTGGGACGGCGACGTGGTCCGCATGGTGACGACCGACGGGCACCGGCTGTCGAAGATGGAGGTCAAGGTCACCGGGCGGCAGGCCTCCGCGACCATGCTCATCCCCCTCAAGGCCATCCAGGAGCTGCGACGGCTGAGCGACGACATCGTGGCGGAGGCGAGGGAGAGCGCGAAAGAAGGGGCACCGAAGGCGCAGCTCCAGATCACGCAGAGCGGGTCGAGCGCATTCTTCCAGGGCGGGGGGATGTCCTTCGCGGTGCGCCTCGTCGACGCGCAGTTCCCGCCGTACTCGCAGGTGATTCCGCAGCAGAGCGAGAAGCTCGTCCGTGTCCCGCGGGCCCCGTTCGCCGACGCGCTGCGAGCCGTGTCCATCGCGGCGAGCGAGCGCACGGGCGGGGTGAAGCTGGCGCTCAACAAGGGCACGATGCGGATCACGACCGAGTCGCCGGAGAGCGGCGAGGGCTTCGACGAGATCCCGATCGAGTACTCCGGCGCCAACATGACGATCGGCTTCAACGCGAAGTACTTCCTCGACGTGCTCGGCGCGCTCGACGAGGACGAGGTCCAGCTCGGCCTCGGGGGTGAGCTCGACCCGGCCGTCGTTCGACCCGTCGGTGCGCGGCAATTCCTCGCCGTCGTGATGCCGATGCGCATCTGAGGAGATGGTCCCGCTCGCGATAGAGTCGCTGAGCGTTCGTGCGTTTCGCAACCTGAGCAGCGTGGACGTCGAGCTCGGACCGCGCTTCAACGTCCTCTCCGGCGACAACGGCCAGGGCAAGACCAACTTGCTCGAAGCGGTCTACGTCCTGGCGACCTCGCGGAGCTTCCGGACGTCGAAGCTGGCAGAGCTCGTGGAGTCCGGGTCGGTGACGGCGAGCGTCCGCGGGCGGCTGCGCGAGGGGCCGACCGAGAGGGAGCAATCCGTCGGGATCCGGACCGGGATGCGGTCCGTGCGCGTGGATGGCAAGCGCCCGTCGACGCTGGCCGAGTATGCGGTCGGGACGCCCACGGTGGCGTTCCACCCGGGCGTCGTGGCGCTTTCCGCGGGCTCGGGGGCGGACCGGCGCAAGCTGCTCGACCGGGTGGCCCTCTACCTGCGGCCCGGCTCTCTGGCCGACGCAGGGGCCTACGTGCGCGCCGTACGGGCCCGTCAGCGGGTGCTCGAGAGCCGCGGGATCGATGCCTCGGACCTGGACGACTGGGAGGCGCTCATCGCTCGCCATGGAGCCGCCCTGAGGGAAGCCCGCGAGGAGGCGGCAGGGCGGCTGGGGCCGTCGGCGGAGCGGGCCTTCACGAGCATCGGGCCGAGCGGCGTCGCGCTGGGCGTCTCCTACGCCCCCAACGCGCCCGCCGACCGCGATGAGTTTCGCGCCTTGCTCGCGAGAAACCGTGTGCGCGACAAGGCCCGCGGGGGGGCGACCTCGGGGCCTCACCGCGACGAGCTGGCGCTGGAGCTGGGAGGGCGGGCGATGCGTGGAATGGCCTCGCAGGGGCAGCATCGCGCCGCCGTGCTGGCGCTGGAGCTGGCGGAGATCGACGTCATCGGGGAGGCCCGAGGAGTGCGCCCGTTGCTGCTCCTCGACGACGTGTCGAGCGAGCTCGATCGCGCGCGCACGACCGCCCTGTTCGCCGCTCTGAGCAGCCAACGCGGGCAGGTCCTGCTGACGACGACGAGGCCCGAGCTGATCGAGACAGGCGCACTTTCCAGCGTGGACGAGCGCCGCGATTTCAGGGTTGTAGGCGGCCGGGTCGGAGCTGCGTAGGACCGCCCTTCGGGGGTGCCCGGCGGGCGGTTCCGCGGGGGCTGCCGGAGGATGTGGCAGAGCCAGGTGCGACCGGTCGCGCGCGGCCCGTAACTAGTTGAAACCACGCCGGAACTGAGGCCCGTTTCCCTTGCGCGAGAGGGGCCCTCGACGTATACTTTGCGGAGCTTCTCCCACTCGTCGAGCGAGCCCGGGTCGCCGGTCCCCCGTCAAACCGAAATCGCCCCCGCGACTCAAACAGGAAACTCGGGCACGCCCAAATCGAGCATGCCCGCGAAGGATACGACCCCCCCGATGTCGAACGTGACCACCACCCCGCAAACGGCGCCGCCTCCTTCGTCGAACTACGACAGTACGAGCATCACGGTCCTCGAAGGGCTCGAGGCAGTGCGCAAGCGGCCGGGCATGTACATCGGCGACGTGCACGACGGCTCCGGGCTCCACCATCTGGTCTGGGAGGTCGTCGACAACGCGGTCGACGAGCACCTCGGCGGGTTCTGCACGCGGATGGACGTCATCATCCACTTCGATGGGTCCGTCACCGTCGAGGACAACGGACGCGGCATTCCCGTCGGCATCATGCCTGAGCGCGGGGTGAGCGCCGCAGAGGTCGTGATGACCGTCCTTCACGCGGGCGGGAAGTTCGACCACTCGAGCTACAAGGTGAGCGCCGGCCTGCACGGAGTCGGCGTCAGCGCCGTCAACGCCGTCAGCGAATGGCTCAAGATGGAGATCCGTCGCGAAGGCCACGTGCACTTTCAGGAGTACCGGCGCGGCGAGCCCGTCGGGCCGCTCACGGTCATCGGCGACACGGACCGGACGGGCACGAAGATGTCCTTCAAGCCTGACGCCACCATCTTCACGTCGACCGACTTTCAGTACGACATCCTCGCCAGCCGGCTTCGGGAGCTGTCGTTCCTCAACGCCGGGTTTCTCATCACGCTGACCGACGAGCGCGACGGCGGCCGGAAGGAGACCTTCCAGTACAAGGGCGGGATCAGCGAGTTCGTCGAGCACCTGAACAAGGCCAAGGAGCCGGTGCACGACAAGGTCATCTCGATCGTCACCGAGCACACGGTGGAGGGCGGCGCCGCGCCCATCGGGATCGAGCTCGCGCTGCAGTGGAACTCGAGCTACTCGGAACAGATTTTTTGCTACACGAACAACGTCCACAACCGCGACGGCGGAACACACCTCACCGGCCTGCGCACGGCTCTCACCAAGGTCTTCAACAGCTACGGCACGGGGCAAAACCTCTTCAAGGAGGTCAAGAACGGGCTCCAGGGCGAGGACATCCGCGAGGGGCTCACCGCGGTCATCAGCATCAAGCACCCGGATCCGAGCTTCGACTCGCAGACGAAGAGCAAGCTCGTGTCGAGCGAGGTGAAGACCATCGTCGAGACGAGCGTCTACGACAAGCTGGGACAGTTCTTCGAAGAGAACCCGCAGACCGCACGCAAGATCGTCGAGAAGACGATCCTCGCCGCCAAGGCGCGCGAGGCGGCGCGGAAGGCGCGCGAGGTCGTCCGGAAGGGGCAGCTCGACTACTCGACGCTGTCGGGCAAGCTCGCCGACTGCCAGACCCGCGACCCGGGCGAGGCCGAGATCTACATCGTCGAGGGAGACAGCGCCGGCGGCTCCGCGAAGCAGGGGCGCGATCGGCGCTTCCAGGCGATCCTCCCGCTACGCGGCAAGATCCTCAACGTGGAGCGGGCGCGCCTCGACAAGATGCTGTCGAGCGCGGAGATCGGCACGCTCATCGCGGCGCTCGGGTGCGGCATCGGGGAGGACAGCTTCGACGTCGAGAAGGTCCGCTACCACCAGATCGTCCTGATGACGGACGCGGACGTCGACGGAAGCCACATCCGGACGCTGCTCCTCACCTTCTTCTACCGGCAGATGCCGGAGCTCATCGAGAAGGGTTACCTCTACATCGCTCAGCCGCCGCTCTACCGCGCGCGTCGCGGTAAGAAGGACGTGTATCTGAAGGATCAGGCGAGCCTCGATCGCTTCTTCCTCGAGCACGGCGTCGACGGGCTCGCCGTCCGCGCGAGCAAGGGACCGACGCTCCAGGGTGACCCCCTGTTTCGCCTCGCCGAGCGCCTTCGGATGTTCCGTCGGGCGCTCTCCAAGCTCGACCGGCGCGCTGATGCCGGGATCATCGGGCATGTCCTCCACGCCGCGCCCCTCGGCAAGACGGAGCTCCGGGAGCGAAAGCGCGTCGAGGCCGCCGTCCCGCTCATCCGTGCGCGTCTCGAGGCGAAGAAGCCGGACATCTTTCCGCTGGGGATCGAGGTCGACTGGGAGGTGGAGCACGGAGCCGCGCGCATCACCATCACCCCGCGTCCCGGCGCCGCGGCGCGCCCGGTCGTCATCGACTGGAGCCTCGTCGACTCGGCGGAATACGAGGAGCTCTACGCCATCGAGCAGGACGTGCGATCCATCGGGCCCGCGCCGTACTTCGTTCGCGAGGCCGACAAGGGCAAGGGCGACGAGATCGAGCTCGGCGACGCCGACGCCTTGTGGGACTACATCGACGCGCGAGGCCGCAAGGGCACGACCATGCAGCGCTACAAGGGCCTCGGCGAGATGAACCCCGAGCAGCTCTGGGAGACGACGCTGGATCCGAACACGCGCGTGATGCTGCAGGTGCGTCTCGACGACCTCGTGCAGACCGATCAGATCTTCACGATCCTCATGGGCGACCAGGTTGAGCCGCGCCGGCAGTTCATCGAGGACAACGCCCTCAACGTGAAGAACCTCGACATCTGACCGCGCCCTGCGGGGCATGCATCTTGCGCCGTGAGCGCCGCGACTTAGCTTCCGAGGATGCGTCCGGACCGGATGACCACGAAGAGCCGCGAGGCTTTCCAGGAGGGGCTCGCGCGCGCGTCCCGCTTCGGGAACCCCGAGCTCCAACCCGAACACTTGCTCTCGGCGATGCTGGATCAGGAAGGCGGCGTCGCCGCGCCGCTCCTCCAGAAAGCCGGAGCAGACGCCTCGGCGCTTCGCGGCGCCGTGGCCGCCAAGGTGGCGGGGCTGCCGCGCGTGTCGGGCGGTGCCGAGCCGTCCCTCTCCAGACGCACGCTCGAGGTCGTCCGTCGCGCGGAGGACGAGGCGAAGCAGCTGAAGGACGAGTTTGTCTCGGTGGAGCATTACCTCCTCGCGATGGCGCGCCACGACCGCGAGATGATGGCGCTCTTCGAGCAGAACGGCGGCATCACGCACGAGAAGCTGCTCGCCGCCCTCGCCAGCGTCCGCGGCACGCAGCGCATCACGGACCAGGATCCCGAGGGGAAGTTCCAGGCGCTCGAGAAGTACTGCCGCGACCTCACGGACGCGGCGCGCAAGGGCAAGATGGATCCGGTCATCGGTCGGGACGAGGAGATCCGCCGGGTCATGCAGGTCCTCTCGCGGCGGACGAAGAACAACCCGGTGCTCATCGGCGAGCCCGGTGTCGGCAAGACGGCCATCGTGGACGGCATCGCCCAGCGCATCGTGCGCGGTGACGTGCCGGAGTCTCTCAAGAACAAGCTGCTGGTCGCGCTCGACATGGGGGCGCTCGTCGCGGGCGCGAAATACCGCGGCGAGTTCGAGGAGCGGCTGAAGGCCGTCTTGAAGGAGGTGGAGGCGTCGGCGGGGCGCATCGTCCTCTTCATCGACGAGCTGCACACGATCGTCGGCGCGGGCGCCGCCGAAGGGGCGATGGACGCGGCCAACCTGCTGAAGCCGGCGCTCGCCCGCGGCGACCTGCGATGCATCGGCGCCACGACGCTCGACGAGTATCGCAAGCGGATCGAGAAGGATCCCGCCCTCGAGCGAAGGTTCCAGCCCGTCTTCGTGAGTCCGCCGAGCGTCGAGGACACGATCGCCATTCTTCGCGGCCTCAAGGAGAGATACGAGGTCCACCACGGAATCCGGATCCAGGACGCCGCGCTCGTGGCGGCGGCGACGCTCAGCGACCGCTACGTCCCCGACCGCTTCCTGCCCGACAAGGCGATCGACCTCATCGACGAGGCCGCCGCGAAGACGAAGATGGAAGTCGACAGCATGCCGGCCGAGATCGATGCGGTTCAGCGCAAGCTGATGCAGCTGCAGATCGAGGCTCAAGCGCTGAAGAAGGAGCGCGACCCCGCGAGCAAGGCCCGGGTCGAGGACGTGAAGCGGCAGATCGCGGAGCTCGAGGAGAGCACCCGGGGGATGCGCGCGCAGTGGCAGCGCGAGAAGGAAGTGATCGACCAGATCCGCAAGATCCAGCCGGAGATCGAGACCCTCCGGCACGACGCGGAGCAGGCGCAGCGCGCGGGTGACCTCGGCAAGGCCGCCGAGCTGACGTACGGCCGCGTTCCGGAGCTCGAGAAGCGGATGGAGGAGCTCCGGAGGACGCTCGCCAAGGTGCAGGAGAAGACGAGCTACCTGCGCGAGGAGGTCACCGATCAGGACATCGCCGCCATCGTGTCGAAATGGACCGGCATCCCCGTGTCCAAGATGATGCAGGGCGAGATGCACAAGCTCCTCCACATGGAGGAGCAGATCGAGAAGCGCGTCGTCGGGCAGGACGGCGCGGTCGAGGCCGTGGCCAACGCCGTGAGGCGCTCCCGGGCGGGCCTCGGGGACCCGCAACGCCCGATCGGGAGCTTTCTCTTTCTCGGCCCCACCGGCGTGGGAAAGACCGAGCTGGCGCGGGCGCTCGCGGAGTTTCTCTTCGACGACGAGCGCGCCATGGTCCGCCTCGACATGAGCGAGTACATGGAGAAGCACGCCGTCTCGCGCCTCATCGGCGCGCCCCCCGGCTACGTCGGCTACGACGAGGGCGGCCAGTTGACCGAGCCGGTCCGCCGTCGCCCGTACACGGTCCTTCTCTTCGACGAGGTCGAGAAGGCGCACGCCGACGTGTGGAACATCCTTCTTCAGGTCCTCGACGACGGCAGGCTCACCGACGGCCAGGGCCGCACCGTCGACTTCAAGAACACCGTCATCATCCTCACCAGCAACCTCGGCTCGGCCCACATCCAGGCCATCGACGAGAGGCCCGGGCTCGACGCGGCCACCCGGCGTGAGCTCGTTCAGCGCGCCGTGATGGAGGAGGTCCGCCGCGTCTTCCGGCCCGAGTTTCTCAACCGGCTGGACGAGGTCGTGGTCTTCAACCGCCTCGACGCCTCGCAGATCCGGCACATCGTCGACATCCAGCTCGAACGGTTCGCGAGCCGCCTCGGCCGCCGTGACCTCTCGATCGAGGTCAGCGACCGGGCGAAGGACCTGCTGGCGGAGCTCGGGTGGGACCCGCAGTACGGGGCCCGCCCCCTCAAGCGAGCGATCCAGAAGAACCTGGAGGACGCGCTGGCCAAGCGCGTGCTGGCCGGCGAGTTCCCCGCCGGGACCCACATCGTCGTGGACCGCGGCGCGGGCGGCGAGCTGACCTTCTCCGCCCGGATGCAGAACTGACCCCCCCTGGGTCACCGCACCCAGGGTTCCCGGGCCGGGGGGCCGCGGCAACTTGCGTCACGGCGTGGCAGGGATGACCAGCGTGTCCCGGTCGGCGCGTCCGAAGGACGACAGCTTGATGACGGGGCGACACATGGGGGCCCGGGGAGAATCGGGCGCGGGGTCGGGCAGTTCCATCGCGCGGAGCGCGCCGGGGACCCACCCGCGGCCCAAAAGATCCGGGCCGGGGATGGAACTACCGCGCCCGATGTTCGTCTGACAGCGAGACGGAATGCCGGGCCGCGGGGTGCGGCACGGTTGTCGCATGAGGGGCAAGAGGTCATGGCAACGCGCAAGCGCATCCCCAGCAAGAGGACCCGGTCGGTGGCGGCCGGCTCGTGGCTGGCGCTGCTCGCCGCGACCACCCTGGGTGACGGGGCCGACACCCTTCACGCCGAGGTCCGGGCCAACGGGCTGCGCGCGGGAGCCTACCGGCTCGTCGTGCAGTCCTACGATGCGAGCCACGGCCGCGTGCCCGGCCACGACGCCCGCCCCGTCGGCAGCGTTCAGCGCGCCGTGACGGCCGACGAGCTCCGCCACGGCGTCCACGTGAACCTCCTCGAGCTGCGTGAGCCCGCCGCCGAGGCGACCTCCGAGCGCCCCATGGTCGTCGCGTGGATCGAGGCCGGCGAGCCGAACCTCGAGTTCGACGGACGCACCGCGCGCCCGCGCCCCGGCAACGTCTACGGCGTCGCCCGGCGTGAGGGCGGGCAGGACGCCATCCAGATCAGCCTGAACCGCACGCTCGCCGCCTGACGCTCACGTCGGAGCCGGGCGATACCCGCGGATGTCGCGGACTCGCCGCTCGAAGTCACGCCGGCCCGCTTCGCTGAGCACGGCGCCGCCGAAGCGCGCCTCGAGGTACACGTTCGTCAGGGTGAGCACCTCCTCGGCGAGCGGATGGCGGCGCGCGCAGAGCTCCTCGGCGTGGCGGAGCGGCGGCGTGGAGACCGCGCGCGTCACCCCTTGCCCGTGGAGGGCCGTCTCCAGGGTCTTGTACAGCGCGGCGGCGGTCTCCACGCGGACATCCTGCTCGCGCCTGGCCGCGGTCTCCTCGCGCGACTCGTGCGCGCGCTTGCGGCGCTTCCAGAGGACGTACGCCACCGCCACGATGGCCAGCAGCGCGCATGCGACCACCGGACCGCGAGTCAGGCGCGCCAGCGGCCCCTTGTCGACGCCCGTCCTCCGGCGAAACTTGTCGTACCCTCGGCTCAGCTCGTCGAAGAGCCGCACCTGCTTCCGCAGGTCGTACCCGACGACGTACGTGTTCCATCGCTGCGACAGCGCCTCGACGAAGTCGCGCATCAGGTAGTAAGCGCCGTCGCGCGGCTCGAGGGGCTGCGCGCCGCTGGGAGGGGTCGGGTCGAAGGTCTGCCAGCCCGGGCGGGTCGGGTGATCGATGTACGCCTCGACCCACGAGTGGGCGTCCCCCTCGCGCACGGCGTAGTAGTGACCCCAGCGGTTCCAGGTCCCGCCGACGAACCCCGTGACGTTGCGCGACGGGATGCCGACCGCGCGCAGCAGCAGCGCCATCGCCGTCGAGAAGAACTCGCAGTGACCGCGCTTCGACTCGAAGAGAAAGTGGTCCACCGGCTGCGGCGCGCCCTGCGACGGCGACTTCAGGTCGTAGCCGTAGTCGCGGCGCAGGTGGTCCTCGATGGCCCGCGCCTTGGCCTCGATGGTCGGCAAGCCGTCGGTCCAGGTGTGCGCCAGATCGATGACCCGCGGAGGCAGGTCGCCCGGCAGCGCCAGGTACCGCGCCCGGTCGAGCGGGGCCATCGCCTCGACGAGGGCCTCTCCGTCGCCCGCGACGTACACGTCGTAGCGCAGCCCGCGCGCGTCCGAGCCCGAGTACCGGAGCTCGTCCTCCGCGCCGCGCTGCACCCCGAGGGGCTCTCCCAGCAGGATCTGGTTCTGCGGCCTCACCTTCAACGCGACGGCACGCGGCGGCAGGAAGATGACCGGCGGATCGATGGGCTCGAGGTCGAACGAGATGACGCGGTCGCGCCGCTCTTCCGGCCCGCGGAAGATGGGGTACACGTCCTGCCCGTCGAGGCCGTGCTCCGCCGGCCGGAGCTCCCGCTGCGTGCGCTGCCAGGCGCGCCCGTCGTAGCCGTCGAACGCCGTCCCGCGCAGGCGCAGCGTGAGCCGCGTGGGCGGGTCGGGGAGATCCTTCACCTCGAAGCGCAGCGCGATGGTCGGGTCGTCGCGCAGCACCCCCACGTCGCCGAGATCGACGTGCTCCGAGAAGCCGATCATCCGCCCCGAGTGCGAATGGTTGAGCAGGAGCAGCGACAGCCCCACGCGCGGGAACAGGATGAAGAGGGCCGTCGTGAAGAGCAGGATGGGCACCGAGAGCAGGCACGTCGCCGCGAGGAACCCTCGGCCGACCACGCGCCGGCTGCGGAGGATGCGCGGCACGTCGACGGGGAGCCCCGTCCGGTCGCGCGCCCCCTGCCGGTAGTTGCCCTCCACCTCGCGCCGCAGATGGCTGAGCACGAGGGCTCCCGGCGCGACGACGAGGAACCCGAGAAAGCAGATGCCGTACGTCAGCCCGCCGCCGAGCACCGTCCCCGCGACGAAGTGCAGCAGCGCCAGCACGATGATCTGCTGGTCGTGCGCCGCCCCGCGTCGCGTCGCCAGCCGCACGATCTGCAGGAGCGCGGCGAACTCCACGGCCACGTCGAGGGGCGAGCGCCCGGCGAGGAGCCGCGCGCCCTGCACGAAGAGGAGCGTCAGCGGCGCGACCGTCGCGAAGTGGCGCAGCGCGGGCCGGCCCTGCCAGCCCTCCGGAATCGCGATGGCGACCGCCAGGCCGACCACCAGGGCCAGGTTGGTCCACGGGCTGAGGGACGCCGTGCTGACCACGGCCAGCACACCGAGCGCCGCGAGGGCGTCGGTCATCACGCGGTGAACGAGCCCGAACCTCACTCGGCCGCCTCCGGGACGCGCTTCACCGCCTGCGCGACCGGCTCGATGAGCGCCAGGTACCGGAGCAGCGGGTCGGCCCCCACCGTCCTGTCCGCGCGCGACGCGCCGTTCGCCGTCGTCACCACCGCGACGCGGTCTCCCCGCTTCAGGTGCGCCACCGCGCGCGACGCGACGTCGCGGATCCTCCGCTCGAACGCGGCGGCCCACTCGTCGCCGGCGCCGTCGGGCCGCATCACGTCGAGCGTGATGGTCACGTCGGGGCGGGTCTCGCGCGCGCGCTCGCGCATCACCATGCGCCCCACGGCGGCCGTCTTGCGCCAGTGGACGTCGCGAGGGTCCTCGCCCTCCCGCATCAGCTTGAGCCCGAGGAAGTCCTCCCCGTGGCCTCGACCGACGACGACGTCCCCCCCCGGCGAGCGCCCGCCCGCGGGCGACGGCAGCTGGACCGGGTCCACCGCGGGGTAGATGACGAGCTCTCCCTCCGCGGGCACCTCGCGCGACTTCTCGAAGAGGCCGAACGGAAAGCGCGTGGCGATGCGAAAGCCCACGTGGACGTCCTGCCCTCGCCGGGTCGGCGTGCGCCGGTAGGCCGCGACCTGCGCCGACTTGGGGCTGATCTTGAGGAAGAAGCAGCGCTTGTCGGCGGGCTGGCCGGCGCGGAGATCCTCCACCTCGATGGCGTACGAGGGCACGCGCGTCTTGTGGTTGAAGACCTCGATTTCGACGAGGTGCGCGCGGCCGACCTGCGCGCGGAGCGGCAGGCGCCTCACCACCGAGAGGTCCCGGAGCGAGAGCTCGCTCATGATGCCGCTGACGACGATGAGCGCGAGCAGCATCCCGAGCAGCAGGTAGAGGAGGTTGTTCGCCGTGTTGATGGCCGCGAAGCCGACGCCCAGCGTGATGCCGACGAAGAACTTCCCCTCCCTCGTGAAACGCAGGCGGCGGGGCGGTCGGAGGCGCTTTCGCCAGGCGGCGAACCAGAGCCAGAACGGGTGGCGAGGCGACGCGGCCTGCATGGGCGCCGCCGCTAGAGCGGGACGGGGATGCGCGCGATGATCTCGCGAACCGCGGACTCCGCCTCGTCGCGCGAGGGGACGAAGCCGTCGGCCTGCGTCGCCAGGCGCACGCGGTGGGCGAGGACCGCGACCGCGAGATCGTGGATGTCGTCCGCGATGCAGTAGTGCCGGCCGCGCAGCAGGGCCCGGGCGCGGGCGGCGTGACCGAGCGCCATGGCGGCGCGCGTCGAGGCCCCGAGCGAAAGGAGCGGGGAGGTGCGCGTCGCCACGATGAGCGCGTGCAGGTAGTTGGCGAGCGCGCCGTCGATGGTCACGCGCTCGACCTCGCGCTGAAGCCCGACGAGGCGCGCCGGATCGAGCACGCTGCTCACGTCGCGCGCCGTATCGGTGTGCCCGTCGAGCACGAGGCGCATCTCGACCTGCGCCGGCGGATAGCCGATGCGCACGCGGAGAAGGAAGCGATCGAGCTGCGACTCGGGGAGCGGAAACGTCCCCGCGAAGTCCTGCGGGTTCTGCGTCGCGATGACGAAGAAGGGCTCGGGCAGCGGGATGGTCTGCCCGTCGAGCGAGACCTGGCCCTCGTTCATGGCCTCGAGCAGGGCCGACTGGGTGCGCGGGCTGGCGCGGTTGATCTCGTCGGCGAGGAGGATGTTCGCGAAGATGGGGCCCTGCCGCAGCACGAACTCGCCCTGGCGCTGGTCGTAGACGCTGACGCCGAGGACGTCGCTCGGGAGGAGGTCGCTCGTGAACTGCACGCGGCGGAGATCGCCCCCGACGGCCTTGGCGAGGGCGCGGGCGAGCGTGGTCTTGCCGACGCCGGGCACGTCCTCGATGAGCAGGTGGCCGCGCGCGAGGAGAGCCACGAGCGCGAGCTCCACAGCCTCGTGCTTGCCTTCCAACGCGGACTCGACGGCCTCTCGCAGCGTCTGGAGCGCGGGCAGCTCCTCGGCGATGCGCGTCGCGGCGGCCGTCATGGTGCCAGAGTAGCACGACGCCGGGCCGCAGAACCCGCGGCGCATGGCGCCGCTGGAACGTTGAGATGTGAAGGAAGCGCCGATGGCGCGAAGGGGAGCGCCGGGCGGGAGCGCGTCGCGGTGGACGGAACAGTTGCGCCCGGCGAGCCTCCCGGCGGACGATGCTCGGCGAGACGCCGTGGCCGCCGCCGTCGAGCTCCGCAACGTCACGAAGACCTACGGCCCGGTGCGGGCGCTCGTCGGAGTCTCGTGCCGGTTCGAGGCCGGCGTCGTCAGCGTCGTCCGCGGACCCAACGGCTCCGGCAAGTCGACGCTCCTCGCCCTCGTCGGCACGCTGACCCGCGTCAGCTCCGGGACCGTCGACCACGGCGAGCTCGGGGCGCGCCGCGCCGTCGTTCGCGCGACGCTCGGCTGGCTCGGCCACGAGTCGCTCTGCTACCCGGACCTCACGGGCCGGCAGAACATCGAGCTCGCCGCCCGCCTTCAGGGCCGCGACGCGGGCGCCGCCTTCACGCGCGCCGTCGAGCGGTTCGGCCTCGACGTCTTCGTCGAGAGGCCCGTCCGCACCTACTCCCGCGGCCAGCGCCAGCGCGTCGCCCTCGCCCGCGCCCTCGTGAACGACCCGCGCCTGCTCCTCCTCGATGAGCCGACGACGGGGCTCGATCAGGGCGGGGCCGAGCGGGTCCGGCTCGTCGTCGGCGAGGAGGCCCAGCGGGGGGCGGTCGTCGTCGTCGTGAGCCACGACGCGGCGTTCGTGGACGCCATCGGCGGGCACGTCGTGACGATGGAGCGCGGCCGGGTCGTTAGCGACGTAGCGCCGCCACGATGAGGGCGATGGAGGGGTGGGCGGCGAGGGCCGAGGGGGCGCCGCGCGGGACCGTGGCGAGGACGGGGACGGGCGTGTAGTCGCCGAGGTCGGCGGCGTTCGTGCCGGTCGAGGGGTCGGGGCGCTCCGGGGTGACGAGGGCGATCCCGCGGAGGGGCAGCGAGGCGGCGGCGGCGGCGCGGGTCGCGGCGAGGACGTCGTGGAGCACGCCGAGGCGGTCGGGGGCGACGAGCAGGACGTGGTCGGGCCGGAGGCGGAGGGCGAAGTCGGCGTTGAGGGTGCGGTCGGCGAGGGGGGTGAAGAGGCCGCCGGGGAGCTCGACGAGGACGAGGTCGGCCCGGGCCGTCGCCGCGTGGATGGCCGCGGCGAGGTCGTCGAGGGGAAGGGTCACGCCCTCGAGCCGGGCGGCCCGGTGCGGGGAGATGGGCGCGCGGAGCGCGATCCCGAAGGGTTTCACGTGAAACGTCGAGGCCGCCTCGAGGCGCGCCGCATCCGATCGGCCCTCGCCCGTGACCCCGCTCTCCACGGGCTTCAGCCCCACCGCCTGGACCCCGGCGGCCCCGAGCGCCAGGAGCACCGCCTCGGCCAGGTGGGTCTTGCCGATCTCCGTCCCCGTCCCCGTGACGACGACGAGCCGCCCCGTCATGGTCCGGCGCCGTCGGCGAGGACCCCGGCGAGGTGCCCGAGGGCGCGCTCGAGGTCGGCGGGGCCATGCTGGGCCGTCACCGTCAGACGGATGCGGGCGGTGCCCGTCGGGACCGACGGGGGCCGGATCGCCCGGACGTCGACGCCCCGCTCGCGGAGCGCCGCCGCCACCCGCACCGCCTTCCCCGGCTCCCCCAGCACCCACGGCACGATGTGCCCGAACCCCGCCGGCGCCAGCCCGAGCCGCAGCATCCCCTCGCGGAGCCCCGCCGCCGCCGCCAGGACCCGCCGCCGCCGCTCCGGCTCGCCCTGCGCCCGCCGGAGCCCCTGGAGCGCCGCCGCCGCGACCGCCGGGCTGAGCCCCGTCGAAAAGACGAAGGACCGCGCGCGGTTCCAGAGCCACGCCGCGAGCGACGGGCACCCCGCGACGAAGGCGCCCCCCGCCCCGAAGGCCTTGCCGAACGTCCCGATCACCGCGTCCGCCTCGACCCCGGCCTCCGCGCATCGCCCCCGCCCCTCCGGACCGAGGACGCCGAGGGCGTGGGCCTCGTCGACCAGCAGCGCCGCCCCGTGCGCGTCGCAGACCCGGCGGAGCGCGGCGAGGTCCGGCGCGTCCGCGTCCATGCTGAAGTACGACTCGGTGACGACGAAGGCGCGGCCTTCCCTCCGGGCGCGGAGGGCCGCGTCCACGGCGCCGACGTCGAGGTGGGGCACGACGTCGACGCGCGCGCGGGAGAGGCGGGCGCCGTCGATGATCGACGCGTGGTTGAGGGCGTCGCTGACGACGAGGTCACCCGGGCCGGCGAGGGCCGAGAGCAGGCCGACGTTCGCCGCGTAGCCGCTCGTGAAGACGAGCGCCGCCGCGTGCCCGACGAGCTCGGCCGCGGCCTCCTCGAGCCGGGCATGGATGGGGCGGTCCCCGGTGACGAGGCGCGAGGCGCCGGCGCCCGAGGCTTCCGGCGGCGCGAGCTCCGCGGCCAGCCCGAGGTAGTCGTTCGAGGCGAAGGAGAGGGCGCGCCCGTCCGCCGGCGCCGGCCGCTCGCGGAGCAGGTCCCGCGCGCTCGCCTGGGCCAGCGCCTCGTCCAGAAACCCGAGGCCCGCCGGGGTCGACCGTTTCACGTGAAACATCTACTCGCTGGGCGCGGCGTCCGCCTGCTCGAACGGCTCCATCGCGTCGTCGATCCGGACGAGGATGCGCCGCATGAGGTCGCGCGTGCGCCGCTCGAGCGACTCCCGGCGGTCGCGCTCGGCCTCGACCTCGTGCGCGAGGGCCATCGCCGCCAGAAGGAGCGCCTGCGGCTGGGCTTTCCCCTTCGGGCCGAGCTCGGCCAGCTTGGCCTCGACGACCTCGGCCAGACGTTGCAGCTCGTCGGCCGGCGCAGAGCTGACGAGGCGATAGCTCTGCCCTGCGATGCGCAGCTCGACGGTGCGGCGGTCCATGGCGGCGCGAGCGAGCGTATCACGCGATCGCGACGGCGCGTCCAGGGGCCCCGGGCTCGGAGAGCTCGCCGCGGCGCCCCGGGGGCGGCACCCGTCGACGGGGAGGGCGTCGGCTGTGACTCCTGGGCAGGGCGGCGGCACGGGGAGCGGGCTTGCGTCGACGCCGGGCGGGGGACCCGTCGGGGGGAGGTGTGGTCGCCCGGACGGCGAGAGGGGGCGCCGCGACGGGGAGAGCGTCCGCCACGACGCGGAGAGGGGCCGCCGTCGTGGCGAGGGGGGTTGGCGTCGGGGCGGGGCCCTTCGGCCTTGCGCCGGGCGCGTTCCCCGTTAGGGTCGGGCGCCCTTGCGCATGAGGCTCCTCGCCTGGCCGTTCGCGCTGCTCGTGTCGGCGTGCGCGCGGCCGCCCTCGGGGTCGCCGCAAGAGGGCTCCCCGTCGATCCCCATCGCGTCCGGAGTCGCGCCGACCGCGTCGGGAGTCACGGCGACCGGGGCCGGGGTCACGCCGACTGCGTCGGGGATGACGGCGACCGGGCTTGGCGTAACGGCCCCCGCTCCCCGCGTCGTCCCCACGGCTCCCGGCGCGACCCCCGGCGCGTCCGGCGTGTCGCCGACGCTGGCCGGAGTGACTCCCAGCGCGGCCGGCGCGACCGCCGCGGCGTCCGCCGTCGACACCTCCTTCTTGCCCCCGACCCCCGCCGTCGATCTCGCCGCCTCCCTCCGGGCCGCCGTCACCGCCGCCGCGGCCGCCCTTCACACGCCGAGCGTCACCCACGTCGACCTCGACGCCTTCGTCCTCGTCGACGCCGACCACGGTCCGCACTTCGCGCGCGCCGTCGACCTCGCCCGCAAGGCCCTCGACGCCTTCTTCCACGGCCGCTTCGACAGGCACCCCGCGCGCGCCGTCACCGTCTACGTCTTCTCGTCGCAGGACGCCTACCAGCGCTTCTGCCGCGGCCGCAACGGCGGGACCTGCCCCACCACGTTCGGCCAGTACGACCGGGTGTCGCGCGAGATCGTCCTTCACGCGACGGCGGGCGCGGAGACCCTGCTGCACGAGCTCGTGCATCCCATCCTCGGCCAGGCCGACTTTCCACGCGCCCCCGCGTTCCTCGACGAGGGCATCGCGGCCCTCTACGAGAACCCGGTTTTCTGCGCGAAGGGCGACATCACCGGCATCCGCAACTGGCGCTACGACGACGTGAAACACGCCCTCGACGCCCCCGAAGGCCCGGGCTCGACGCCCCTCGAGTCCCTCTTCGCGATGGACACCGCCGCCTTTCTCACCCTCGATCCCGCGCACCCCGACGCCGGCGCCACCGATCCCGCGAAGGAGAACCGGCACTACGCGCTCGCGCGCTACTTCGCGCAGTGGGCGGACCGGCAGGGCAAGCTCTGGCCGTTCTATCGCGCCTACCGCGACGGCGTCGCGAGCGACCCGCGCGGCGAGAGGGCCTTCGCGGCGGTGTTCGGCCGCACGCTGCGCGAGGCGGACCCGGACTGGGAAGCCTACGTTCGCGGCCTCGCGCCCCCCGCGACCGAGAATCCTTGCCGCCCGCCGAAATAGGCGCTCCACAGATCCGCGGGGAGCGCGTCTTCCTCGGCGAAGGGAAACGCTGACCATGTCCGCCGAGCTCCTCACCCACTCCGACGTCACGAAGGCCGTCGCGCGCATCCTGCGGTGCGCGGGCGTCGCCGCGCAGGACATGAACGACGGCGTGGCCGACGTGCAGCTGCGCGTCCTTCACTCGCTGCGGAACAAGCTGCGCGCGCTCTGGCCGCAGACCGTCGACGCGTGGAAGGGCCTCGCCATCACGGCCACGAAGTCGATGCTCTTCGACCGCTGGAAGAAGGCCAAGCGCCGCAAGAAGCGGGGGGACGTGGGGCTCGTCGTGGAGGACCTCGAGGTGCACGTCGCCGAGGGGCGGCGCCTCAGCGAGCGCGACCCGATGGACCACCAGAAGGCCCTCGCCCTGCTCGACGACTTCCTCGCCGAGCGAAACAAGGGCGACCTCGACGCGCGCATCCTCGACGCGATGCTCGACGACAAGGACCAGGCCGAGATCGCCGCGGACCTCGGGCTCACGCACCAGCAGGTGCGCGACCGGATCCGCGCGATGCGGTCGGCCTTCGCGGCGAAGGTGACGGCGGTCCTCGGCTCGGGGGCGCTGGCGCTCTTCCTTCTCCTGCGGGGGCCCGCGCAGCCGGCCGGGTACTACGCGCTCGGGCCGGAGACGCCCTTCACGGAGGCGTCGCCGCAAGAAGAGGCGGCGGACCTGCGCGACCTGGCGCGCGAGGATTGCCGGTCGGCGACCTGGGACCGGTGCGCGGAGCTGCTCGACGCGGCCCGCGAGCTCGATCCGTCGGGCGACGCGGCGCCCGAGATCCAGGCCGCGCGCGACCGCATGGCCGAGGAGCTGAACGATCTGCTCCGCGAGCGAGAGGCGAAGCCGGGCGCGACGCCGCATCGGCCGAAGGCGCCGGCGCCTCCGAAGAAGCCGTGATCGCTCGCCTTTCCGGGCCCGCGCCGGAAAGCGAAGAAATCGACTCCACAGATTCGGGACGAGCGCGTCTCAGAGGGTGTCAGGGCACGAAACCGGAGGGGGCTCGCCGCCAGGCATGGTGCCGGGCTGCGGCTCTCATCCACGTCGAGAGGAAGACCTCACCTCATATGGCTACGAAGAAGAACAAACCCGCGATCAAGGCGGCCAACGCCAAGATGATCGCGGGAATCGCCAAGAACCTGGCCACTACGGGCCAGGTCATGCTGGCAGGCGAGCTTCATACGCCTGCCCAGCTCTCGGCGGTTTACACGGCCGACTCCGCCGCGATCGACGCGACGGATACGGCGCACGCGACCTGGCTTCAGCAGGTCGCGGACGAGCAGGTGACCCACGCCAAGACGGCGGCGGTCACCCGCGCATTTCGCAGCTACGTGCTCGGCTTTTACGGCGAGCAGGCGGTTGCGATCCTCAGCGACTTCGGGCTCGCTGCTCCGAAGTCGAACGCGACGACCGACGTCGCGACGAAGGCACTCGCCGCCGCGAAGGGCAAGGCGACGCGTGCAGCCCGTGGCACCACGGGCAGCGTGAAACGGAAGGCAGTCACCGGGAACCTCACGTCCGTCGTGCTGACGACGACGCCGGGGGGAACTCAGGTGCAGCCTTCGACGCCGACGGGGACGAGCCCCGCGGCGAACGAGCCGGTGGCGGCGCCGGTGGCGGCGGCTCCGGCTGCGGCCCCGGCGGCGACGCCGGTCAAGCCGGGGACGTCGGCCTAGCCGGCGCCCGGGCGGCGGGTAGCGGCGGTCGATAGCGGGTAGGGCGAAGGCGCGGTCGGAGGCGGCTCGAAGGTGAGCCGTCTCCGGCCCGCCGCGGACGAAGGGACCGTCCGCGAGCGCTCAGTCCGCGCCCGCGTCCGCGCTCACGCCCGCGAGCGCGCCCTGGCATGCCGACACGCCCTGGCAGAGGGAGCAGTCGATGCCGAAGTCCTGCCCCGGGACACACGGCGCGGGCAAAGAGCTGCTCGAGCTCGAGGCGCCGCGGCAGTTCGGCTGCGGGAGATCCGGATCGTCGCTGGTCGAGGAGAACTGGACGAGGCAGCCGCTGCAGACGTCCACCGGGAACTCGAAGGTGTCCGACTGGACCTGGTTGCCGCCCGTCGTCTGCCCGAAGAACTGCACGTACGTGACGAGGCGAGTCGTGCCCCCGTTGGCGGCGTTCTGCTGGAGAAACGTATCGCTGGCAATCGTCGTCGAGTCGATGGTCGTCACGGTGATCGGTGCGTAGCCCGGCACGCTTCCCGACGAGGGGTAGACGGTCGCCGACGCGAGGCGCGTGAACTTGTTCAGCTGGTTGCCCGCGGCGTCCGTGATCGTGACGATGGCCCCCTGGACGGTGATGATGTTCGTCTCCGTCTGGAGCTGCTGCGAGTTGACCTCGGGGACCGACTGATTCCCGATGAGGTACGTCGGCTGATACTCGGTGCGGAACGCGATATCGAGGACTCCCGACGAGATGAAGGCCTGCGTGGGGTCGCTCGTGAAAGTGCATATGGCGCCCTGCGAGACGGGCTGCGCCTCGAGGACGTCCTGCACGAAGAGGGTGCTGTCGTTGTGCTTGCACGCGGGCATCGCGACGACGACGCCGGCGAACAAGGTGGCTCCGGCCAGACAGTGGCCCCAGACACGCTTCATGACTGAAAGCCTACTTCCCTGCCCGACAAAGCGCCAAAAAGTGGCGGGTGCGCGGGGGGGCGGCGGCTCCTACGTAGGCAACACGGCGACGTGCAGCGATTCGAGTCGCACCTGCTCGACGCGCGCCTCGCCCGGCGCCACCACGACGGGGAGACGCACGGCGCCGCCCGCTCGCTTCTTGTCCGCGGCCACGTAAGGCCACGACGCCGCCAGCTCGCCTCGCTCGACGCGCGTCGGCAGCGAGAGCGCCGTGAGCAACGCCCGCGCCCGGTCCACCAGCGCCGGCGGCGTCCACCCCAGGCGGGCTCCCGCCTCGAGCTCCGCCACGACGCCCATCGCCACCGCCTCGCCGTGCAGCCATCGCCCGTAGCCGCCGTGGGCCTCGAGCGCGTGCCCCACCGTGTGCCCCAGGTTCAGCAGCGCGCGGACGCCGGCCTCCCGCTCGTCGTCCCGGACGACGCGGATCTTCGCCTCGATGGCCGCGCGGACGACGGGACCGAGGGCGGCGTGCTCCCCGCGGGCGAGGGCCGGCGCGTCGCGCTCGAGCCGTTCGAGCAGGGCCGCGTCCGACGTGAGGGCGATCTTGACGACCTCGGCGAGGCCCGAGGCGCGCTCGCGGGCGGGGAGGGTCGCCAGGTGGGCGAGGTCGGCCACGACGGCGCTCGGCTGGTGGAAGGCGCCGACGAGGTTCTTGCCCGCGGGGTGGTCGAAGCCCGTCTTGCCGCCGACCGACGCATCGACCATCGCGAGCAGCGTGGTCGGCACCTGGACGAACCGGACGCCGCGCAAGAGGCACGCCGCCGCGAAGCCCGCGAGGTCACCCACGACGCCGCCGCCCGCGGCGAGGACGAGCGCGTCCCGGTCGACGCCCGCGCCGAGCGCCGCGTCCCAGATGGTGGCGGCGCTGGCGAGGGTCTTCTGTCGCTCGCCGGGGGGGAGGGTGACGCGCGTGCCCGCGATGGCGAGCGGGTGGAGGGCGGCTTCGATGGCCGTGCCGCGGGCACGCTGCACGTTGGAGTCGGTGACGAGGACGACCGAGGAAGGCGCGCAGCGGGCGATGGCGTCGGTGAGGCGCGACGGCTCGTCGTCGCACACGTCGATGGTGTAGCTCCGGGAGCCGAGCGGCACGAGGAGCGGCTCGCGCTCGACCATCGCGACGATGGCTTCCACGACGGCGTCCACGTCGAGCGCTTCGCTGGAGAGCGCGAGGTGACACTCGGCGTAGGCCTCGGCCCGGTCGGCGAGGAGCTCGGCGGCGCGGGCCACGGGATCGCCGCCGACGGCGAGGTTCGGGCGCGCGGAGACGTCGGGCACGCGCGCGACGATGGTCTCGGGCGACGCCGTGAGGGTCACGAGGTAGGCGCGGTCGAGCGCGAGTCGCCGGGTCTTCTTCACCGTGACCGTGCCGCCGCCGAACGCGATGACCCGGGGCGCGGGGTCCCGCAGGAGCTCGGCGACGAGCGCTCCCTCTCGCGCGCGGAACGCGGCCTCGCCGCCCTCGCGCCACAGGTCGGGGACGCTCTTGCCGGCGGCGCGGGCGAGCTCGTCGTCGGTGTCGACGAAGGGGACGCCGAGGCGGGCGGCGAGGCGCGGGCCCACGGTGCTCTTGCCCGTGGCCATGAAGCCGCTGAGGACGATGGGGCGCATCCCTCAATACTCGGTCAGCTGGGCGCGGTAGCCATCGATATTTCGCGCGAGCTCCCGCAGCGAGTCGCCCGCGAACTTCTCGAGCAGCGCGTCGGCCAGGACGATGCACACCATGGCCTCCCCCACGACGCTCGCCGCGGCGACGGCGCACACGTCGCTCCGCTCGAAGGCCGCCTGGTAGGCCTCCTTCGTGCGGACGTCGACGCTCTCGAGCGCCTTCTTCAGGGTCGCGATCGGCTTCATGGCGGCGCGGCAGACGACGGGCATCCCGTTGGTGATCCCGCCTTCGAGGCCGCCGGCGCGGTTGGTCGGCCGGCCGAAGCGACGCGCCGCTGCGTCGTAGTGGATGGGGTCGTGCACGCCGGAGCCGGGGGAGCGCGCGGCGAGAAAGCCGAGGCCGATCTCGACGCCCTTGATGGCCTGGATGCTCATGAGCGCCTGCGCGAGCCGCCCGTCGAGCTTGCGGTCCCACTGCACGTGGCTGCCGAGGCCCGGCAAGACGCCGGTCGCCATCACCTCGAAGACGCCGCCCAGCGTGTCGCCGGCGTGCGCGGCGTCGCGGATGGCCACCTTCATGCGGGCCTCGGCCTCGGCGTCGGCGCAGGCGAGATCGCTCGCGCGCGAGCGGGCGCGGAGCTCTTCCGGGGGGGCGCTCGAGGAGGGCGGGACGTCGACCGGGCCGATGGAGACGACGTGGGCGAAGACGTCGATGCCCGCGACGCGGAGGAGCTTGCGGCACACGGCGCCGACGGCCGTGCGCGCGGCGGTCTCCCGGGCGCTGGCCCGCTCGAGCACGTCGCGCAGGTCGTGGCGGTCGTGCTTCAGGCCGCCGGCGAGGTCGGCGTGTCCCGGGCGCGGGCGCGAGAGCGGCTCGGCGGGGGCGGGGAGGGGACCGGGGGACATGCGGTCGACCCAGCTCGCGTGGTCGCGGTTCGTGATGGAGAGCGCGATGGGGGAGCCGAGCGTCTCGCCGCCGCGGACGCCGCCGACGATCTCGACCTGGTCGGTCTCGATCTTCATGCGCCCGCCGCGCCCGTAGCCGCGCTGGCGGCGCGCGAGGTCCACGTCGACGTCCTCGGCGAGGAGCGGGAGCCCCGAGGGGATGCCCTCGACGAGCGCGGTCAGTCGTGGGCCGTGCGACTCCCCCGCGGTCATCCAGCGCAGGCGCGACATCGCGCCGTACGCTAGCAGGAACGGCGTCGCTCAAGTACCGCCGCACGGAAGCGCGGAGGCTCGTGCGTGCTAGGTTCCGCGGGCGATGGGGGCGAGGCTCAGCTTCGAGAAGTACGAGGGGCTCGGCAACGACTTCATCCTGCTCGACGCCGCCGCCGACACCGAGGTCACGCCCGAGGACGCGACGCGTCTCTGCGACCGCCGCTTCGGCGTCGGAGCCGACGGCGTCATCCTGGTGCTCCCGGCTCGGGTGCCCGGGTGCGACGCGCGCATCCGGGTCATCAACGCGGACGGCTCGGTTCCCGAGATGTGCGGCAACGGGGTCCGGTGCGTGGCGCTCCACGTCGCCGCGGCGCGCGGACGGACGGCAGGCACCGTTCGCCTCGAGACGGACGCCGGCGAGCGCGCGTGCGTGCTCGACGGCGACGGCATGGTCACGGTCGACATGGGGATCGTGCGCGTCCTCGGGCAGCGCGCGGTCGACGTCGACGGGCGCTCCATCGTCCTCTCCCTCGCCGACGCCGGGAACCCGCACGCGGTCCTCTTCGGCGCCTTCGCGCGCGGCGACGTCGAGCACCTCGGCCCGCGCATCGCGACGCACGCGGCCTTCCCGCGCGGCACGAACGTCGAGTTCGCGTGCGTCCTCGGCGACGGGATCGACCTCGTCGTGTGGGAGCGCGGCGTCGGCGTCACGATGGCCTGCGGCACAGGCGCGTGCGCGACCGCGGCGGTGGCCTGCGACAAGGGCCTCGTCGCGCGAGGGAAGCCCGTCACCGTGCGCCTCCCCGGGGGACGCCTCGACGTCACCGTCGCCGACGACGGCCGCACCACGATGCGCGGCCCCGCGCGGCGCGTCTACTCCGGGACGACCTGATACGGCGGCGTAGCCGCCGTCAGCACCTCGAGCGTCAGCGAGCGGTGAGCCGTCCGTCGTTTGCTCACCTGACTCCGGGTGCGCGGCTCACCGCTCGCTCACGCTCGCGGTGCTGTGGCTGCGCCCCGCTAGCGCCCCGCTAGCGCCCCGCTAGCGCCCCGCTCCCGCTAGCGCCCCGCTCCCGCTCGCCTTCGGCTAGCCCTCGACGATGGTGCCGATGGGCTCTCCGAGGATGACGCGCTTGATGTTGCCGTGGGTCGCCATCTTGAAGACGCGGATGCGCATGTTGTTGTCGCGGCACAAGGACACGGCCGTCGCGTCCATCACGCCGATGCGCTCGGCGAGGAAGCGGTCGAACGTCATGCTCGAGTACATCTGCGCGTCGGGGTGAGTCACGGGATCGCGCTCGTAGATCCCCTCGACCTTGGTGGCCTTGCACAGGCAGTCGGCCTGGATCTCCATGGCGCGGAGGGCCGCGGCGGTGTCCGTCGAGAAGTACGGGTTGCCCGTGCCGGCGGCGAAGATGACGAGGCGCCCCTTCTCCATGTGGCGGATGGCGCGGCGCCGGATGTAGGGCTCGGCGACCTGGTGGATCTCGATGGCGGTCATCACGCGCGTCGGCACGCCCGCCTTCTCGAGCGCATCCTGCATCGCCAGCGAGTTGATCACCGTCGCCAGCATCCCCATGTAGTCGCCCTGCGCGCGGTCCATCCCGACGCTGGCGCCCTTGAGGCCGCGGAAGATGTTCCCCCCGCCGACGACGACGCCGATGTGCACCCCGAGGGCGTGCACCTCGGCCAGCTCCGCCGCCGTCGCGCGGATGACGTTGCCGTCGATGCCGAACCCGCCGTCGCGGCCGCACAGGGCCTCGCCGCTGAGCTTCAGCACGATGCGCCGGTACTTCAGCCCGGGGTGGTGCGGCGGCGGGGCGATGGTGTCGTCGTCGCGCTCTTCGGCGGGGCCCATGAGGGCTGACGACTACTCTTGCTGGTGCGGGCGTGCAATGGAGGACACGCGCTGCTCGAGCTTCTCGACGAGCTTCTCGGCCCCGTGGGCGCGCGCGAGCAGCGTCGCCAGGCGCAGCTGGCCCTCGGGGAGCTCCGGCCAGCTCTCACGGTAGTCGGCCGCTTCGGCGTCGAGATCGAACCAGACCCGCAGCCACGCGACGTAGAGCTGGTGCTCCTCGTCCCGCGACGGCTCCAGCATCCCGAGGACCTCCACGGCGGCCTCGGCGTCCCCCAGCTCGAGGAGGGCCTTCACGAGCACGTGCATCCGGTAGAGGTCCGCCTCGCGGTTGCCGAGCGGGGCCGCGCTGCGCAGCTGCTCGATGCAGCGCTGACGGCCCGCCGCGGTGCCCGTCGCCCGCTCGAGGTCGGCGTCGACGACGGCGCGCAGGGCGAGGAGGCGCCCGCCCTGCATCAGGGGAGAGCCGCCCGAGAGCACGTCGAGCGCGCCGTCGCGGTCCCCGTCGGCGAGGAGGACGGCGGCGAGGCCGAGCTTCGTCGTGAAGAGGCGGGCCAGGAACGGGGTCTGTTGCCGGCGGCGAGCCACGAGCCCGCGAAGGACGCCCGTCCCGGTGCGCGCGGTCCGAAGCTCGCGGGTGAGGCGGGACTCTTCGGCGCGCAGGATGGCGAGGACGAGGACGGCCTCGGTGATCCCGACGACGGCGATGAGCGTCGCAAAGGACGCGAGCGTCCGGTCGACGTGCGAGAACCGGAGGTACGCCGCGACGCTCCCCACGAAGGCGGCGGCCAGGGCGAGCGCCGAAACCGCCCACCGGGTCCACGTGGCGACGAGCGGCGCGCCTCGGTCGGTCGGCTCGAGAAGATCGTCGGACATCGCCGTTCCCTTGCTGTACCACGCGGTGGCGTACGTGGCCGTCTCGTAGTAATCGGGGCCCATGCGCGGCCTCCGCCGGATCGACGCGTTCGCGCTCGCGTTCGGCCTCGCGGTCGCCGGCCTCGCGTGCTCGAGCTGCAAGCGCGCGTCCTCGGGGTCGTCCGCCGACGCGGGGGTCGCGTCCTCGGGCGCGCTCACTCCCCAGCAGGCCGCGCAGGTGCTCGCGCGCGTCGGCGATCGGACCATCACGCTGGGCGACTTCGAGGCCGCCCTCGAGCACCTCGACCAGTTCGATCGCATGCGGTACCAGTCGCCCGAGCGTCGCAAGGAGCTGCTCGGCGAGATGATCGACGTCATGCTCCTCGCCGACGAGGCGCGCGCGAAGGGCTACGACAAGGACCCCGTCACCCAGCAGGAGCTCCGCGAGATCCTCCGCGACGCCATGCTGAAGACGGCCCGCGAGGGCGTCCCCGCCCCCAACGAGATCCCGGCGGAGGACGTGCGCGCTTACTACGACGCGCACCGTGCCGACTTTCACGACCCGGAGCGGCGGCGCGTCTCGGCCATCGTGCTGTCGTCCGAGGCCACCGCGGCGACCACGCTCGACACGGCCCGCAAGGCCAACGGCGCGCAGTGGGGGGAGCTCGTGCGCGCCAAGTCGACCGACGCGCTGGCCAAGTCGAACACGCCCATCGAGATGGCGGGTGACTTCGGCTTCGTCAGCCCCCCCGGCGACGCGCGCGGCGCCAACCAGCGTGTCCCGGAGGAGGTGCGCGCGGCCATCTTCGACGTCGACAAGGTGGGGGACGTCCTTCCTCGCGTCGTCAAGGCCGGCAACGGCAAGTACTACGTCGTCAAGCTGACGGGCCGCACCGAAGCGCACGACCGCACGCTCGAGGACTCCGAGCGCCAGATCCGCGTCAAGCTCGCGCAGGACGACATTCGCGCGCGCGAGGTCGCTCTCCTCGACGACCTTCGCCGGCAGTACCCGGTGAAGATCGACGAAGCGGCGCTCGGGCAGGTGTCGGTCCAGCTTCCGTCGGTCGACGCGGGGGCCGACGCGCGCTAGACGCACCTCGATGCTCCGGCTGGTGGATGAGTGGAGCGACTGGCGCTGGCAGCTCCGTCACGCGGTCGGCTCGGTCGACGAGCTCGCGCGGGCCTTGCCCCTCACGGACCGAGAGCTCGAAGGCGCCCGGCGAGCCGCGCAGGAGGGGCTGCCGCTGCGCATCACGCCGTACTACCTGTCGCTGGTCGATCGCGACGATCCGGCCTGCCCCATCCGGAGGCAATGCGTCCCCGACGCGCGCGAGGGCGACACGGTCCCCGGGGACCTCGCCGACCCCCTCGGCGAGGAGGCCCACGAGGTCGCGCCGCACCTCGTGCAGCGTTACCCGGACCGCGTGCTGCTCCTGGCGACCGACCAGTGCGCCGTCTACTGCCGCTTCTGCACGCGCTCGCGCATCGTCGGCGGCGGCGACGGCCCCGTGCCCCTCGCCGACCTCGCGCCCGCGCTCGACTGGCTCCGCGCCCACCCGGAGGTGCGCGACGTCATCCTCAGCGGCGGCGACCCCCTCGCGATGGCGACCGACCGCCTCGTGCGCCTCGTCTCCGCGGTGCGCGCCGTCCCCAGCGTCGAGACCATTCGCCTGGCCACCCGCGTCCCGGTGACCTTGCCCATGCGCGTCACGCCGGAGCTGCTCCGGGCCCTCCGGCCCCACCACCCGCTCTGGGTGATGACGCACTTCAACCATCCGGCGGAGCTCACCCCCGACTCGATCGCCGCGTGCGAGCGCATGGCCGACGCAGGGTTCCCGGTGATGAACCAGACCGTGCTCCTCGCCGGCGTGAACGACGACGCGTCCGTCCTCGAGACGCTGTTCCGCGGCCTCGTGCGCGCGCGCGTCCGCCCTTACTACCTCCTGCAGGCCGATCCGGTCCGCGGCACGGGGCACCTGCGGACGCCGCTCGCGCGCGGCGTCGAGCTGATGGAGCGACTGCAGGGGCGCCTCTCGGGGATCGCGCTGCCCCGGCTCATTTGCGACACGCCGGGAGGGCGCGGCAAAGTGCCGGTAGGACCCGACTACGTCGTCGCGCGCAAGTCCTCCGCCGGGGTGACGACGACGACGCTGCGGACCTTCCGCGGCGAGTCGGTCGATTACGTGGACCCTCCCGCGACTTCTCGTTGACGGCGTCCGCCCCCCTTCAATACCTTCCAAGCTCACGTGTCTCCGCGCACCCCGCGATCGTTCGCGCTGCTCCTGGCGTTCTCGTTGGCGTCCGCGCCGCTCTCCGTGCTCGCGCAGCCCGCGGCCGCGCAGGCGGAGATCAGCGAAGGCGACAAGGCGACCCGCGCGAAGGACTACGCCGCCGCCCTCACGCACTACCAGACGGCGAATCTGGCCTCGGCGAGCGCGCGCGCGCAGATGGGCGTCGCCGATGCGTTCTACCAGCTGGGGCGGACGGGCGAGGCGTACGACGCGTACAACGAGGCGCAGACGACGTACGCGGGCAAGCTCGGACCCGTCGAGAAGGCGCTCGCGACGAAGCGGCTGAAGGAGCTGGCGACGAAGACGGGGTGGCTCTCGCTCCGCGTCACTGATCCGGGCGCGCAGGTCGACGTCGACGGCAGGTCCCTCGGCCTCTCCCCGGTGCCGGTGCTCGTGCGCGTCGCCGCGGGACCGCACGAGGTTCACGTCACCAAGGCCGGCTACGCCGCCTTCGTCGCGCATCCCAACGTGGCCGCCGACGGGACCGCGATCGTCGAGGTGAAGCTCGCGCCGGTCGCGTCGCAGGGGCACGTCGTCGTGCACTCGGCCGGCACGGAGCCGCTGCGGGTCATCCTCGACGGCATCGACGTCGGCGTCACGCCGTGGGAGGGGGATCTCCCGCCGGGCACGCACACCATCGCGGGCAAGAGCGCGACGGCGCAGGCCGAGGCGCAGACCGTGGAGCTCCAGGCGGGCTCCCGCGCCCAGGTCGACCTCGTGTCGTCGGCCACGGCGGCTCACATCCAGATCCGGACCAACGACGGCAAGGGGAGCATCTACATCGACGGGGTCGTCCGGGGCGAAGGCGCCTTCTCGGGCGACGTCGCGCCGGGGCCGCACACCGTCATCGTCTCGCGGGAGGGCTTCCAGCGTTACGAGAAGTCGATGCCGCTCGGCGAGCGCCAGACGTGGGCCGAGACGGTGACGCTCGCCCCCGCGGCCGCCGCCGGCGCCACCGTGGCCGAGGGCGAGCGCGGCATCACCGGGATGTACGGCGGCTTCGGGCTTCTCGGGATGATCGGCGTCGGGGGCACCGGCACCGAGCTCGAGACCAACTGCTCCAACCTCGGCGCGGCGAGCTGCAGCACGCCTGCGCCCATCGGCGGCGGTGCCTTCGGCTACGTCGGGTACACCTGGGACCCGGTGGGCTTCGAGGTCTTCCTGGCCGGCTTCGGGGATACGTCGACCCAGAAGGCCAACTACACCGGCCAGCCTCAAGGGGGCTCCGGCGGCAGCCTCGTGCCGGCGTCGACCCCGGCGAGGACCGAGTCGTTCACGTTCGTCCGTGGCGGTGGCATGGCCGCCGTTCGGGCCCGGGCGACATTTCAGAACCGCATCCTCCGCGGAACGATCGCCGGCGGCGTGGGCCTCTCGTACCGAGAGGTTCTCATGAAGCGCACGGCGACCGACCCGGCCGGGGACAGCAACGCCTACGTCCCGGGGGGCGCCGGCTATTTCTCACCGGCCATCAGCGCCGAGGCGGCGCTCCAGATCCGGCTCACGCAGACGCTCGCCCTGGCCGTGGGGTTCCAGCTCATCGCCGACAACGCGAGCATCGCGGGCTCGAACTCGGTCTCCGCGCAGCCCGCGATGCCGTTCGGTACGGGCGGGGCAACGATTCCCACCCCCGAATACCACCTGGCGACGGGGCCGCAGGTCTCCCTCGGCCCCTTCGTCGGTCTCGGCTTCGGCCCCTAGCCCACCGCTCAGCCTCCGCGATCAGGGGGAGCCGGAGTCGGGGCACGACACCGAGACGTCGACGGGAACGTCGGGGACGTTGATCGCGGTGCCGCCGTCCCCCGCGCTCGGGAGACCACCGTCCACGCCGCCGTCCTGTCCCTGCGAGAGCGCGGCGAGCGCCACGGCGCCGATGATTCCCTGGACGTTGTTGCAAGCTTCGCCGCAGATGCGGATGTGCCCGTTGTCGATGCCCCAGCCCTCCGCCGAGGCCGCGTTGGCGAGGTTGCAGGGGGTGCCGGAAGCCGACGCAATCGTGATCGGCGCAGGGAACTGGGTCGGATTGAACACCGGCGTGTTCGCCGGGACGGTGACGCTCAGGGTCGCGCTCGAGTCGACGCCGGCCGGCAGGTCGTAGAGACAGGTCGCCACGGAGGCGAGACCCGCCTGGAACTTCTGGAGGACGACGGACGGCGTCGTCGACGTGGCGTCGAGCACGTTGACCCCCGTCCCCGCTGCGGAGGCCACGTTGTCGTAGAAGTCGAGGACGGGCTGCGGCATCAGCGCCTCGTCGTTGAGCACGACGAAGTAGGTGCTGAGGCCCTTCTTGTAGGCGGCCTGCGTCTGTCCCACCAGCGCGAGGCACGTCAGGTCGCCGTTGCAGCTCGGCGCCGAGGCGACGCCGTTGAGGGGCGGATTGCAGTCGGCGGCGGTGCTCGGATAACCGACCGGACCGCCCGCGTCGGGCGCCCCGGCGTCGCCGCTCGCGATGGTCGGGATGCGATTGACGAAGACCATCGCCGCGGACACGTTGAGCGCTCCCTGGCTCCCGCCGTCCGCGTTCTCCTTCTGCGAGAAATCGAGGAGGTGCTTGTAGACGCCCTGGTCGAGGCGCAGCGCCGTCTCGAGGTAGAGCCCCGACGGGCTCGAAGCCGTATCGGGGGGCGCCGGGTTCAAGAGGAGGGCCGCGATGTTCGGCTGCACGGTCGACGGAAGGCCGAAGTCGACGGCAGGCGTCGTGTAGGGAGTCGACGCGGCGGCGCAGTCCTGCGCATTGTGGTCGAGGAACTTGAACGCGATGTACGTGTGCTTGAACACGGGGAAGGCGAACGACAGGTTCATCGCCGTCGTGTAGCCCTGCGGCCCGAACGCTCCGTACATCGAGCCCGAGTCGTCCATCACCATGTAGACGGCGCTCGGCGTCGGCACGAGCGGGATGGGCGCGTTGCACGCCACGACCGGCGGCGTCGCCCCGGTCGACACGTTTCCGTGCTGTTCGGCGGCGCAGAAGGGCAGGAGCGGCAGCTTGGACGGGCAGGTCGTCGACACCTCGACGTCCGAGATGGTGTGAATGACGGCGGGGCCGTTCGGCGGCGGCTTGGTCGACGGGTTCGTCACGTTGTGAACGAGCCCGCAGAGCCCCGGCGCCAGCGTGAACTGGTGGGCCTGGTCCGTGGACGACACGAAGAAGCCCTCGTTCGCGTCCTGATTGAGGATCTCCTGCTCGAGCGGCACCCCCAGCAGCGGGGTGACGATTCCCGTCCACGGATCGGTGGTCCACGTGTTGTCCGTGTACGTGATGCGCACGTTGAGCCCGGAGCCGAGGGCCTGAAGCTCGGGCGGAACCTCGTAGACGCAGTTGACCGGATCGACGAGCACCCCGGGAAGCGAGTCCCCGAAGCACGCGGCCGGGCTGAAGCACTGCTGCGTGCCGTCGACGATCGACGGGTTGAAGTCCGCCAGCGTCGACGACGCGACGTCCCCGCTGCCGCACTGCCCGGCGATGCACGTCGAGTCCGTCCCCTGGCCCGAGCAGTCCGTGTCGTAGCAGGAGTAGCTGAGCGGCATCGGCAGGAAGAGCTCGTGCTGGTCGACGTAGGTGAGGATCGCCTGGCGAAGGACGCGCGGCGGCGGCCCGTCCTCCGGCATGACGTTCGGCTGATCGACGTCGAGGTGGTTGCAGTTGAGGAGATCGTTGCTGGTCGCCGTGTCGTAACCGCGGATCGTGATGCGCACCTGCGTGTTGGGCGAACCGGCGATGACCCCCAGAGTGCTCGGCAGCTCCACGAACCCGTTGGCCACCTGGTAGCCCACGCAGAAGGCGTCACGCCCCTCGACGCTCACCTCGACCTGGATGCCCGCGAGGTCCTTCGGGACCTGGACCTGCGTGAGGGTGCCCGGGACGATCTCCGTCGGCTTGGTCGACGAGCAGCCCGCGCTGCTCGAGACCCCCGACGCGGCGATCGCGGCGATGCCGAGCGCGAGCGCTTTCGTATTGAGACTGCGCATCGAAGTTCCTCCGACCTAGAAGTGAATCCCGTGACTCGCGGTGGTCGTCCCCGGCGCCAGGTCGCCGACGAACGGGCTCTGCGAGGCGGGTTTGAATACAAAGTACCCGGCGACGATCCCGCCAGTCACCACAAGGAGTGACCCCACGCCCCATGCCACCCAGCTCGTGCCCACCTCCCGGTTCAGGGGCACGTTGACCTCGCGCGTCTGGTCGTCCGCGACGAAGACCTCCGTCGAGTATGTCTGGAAACCAGGCCGAGTCACGACGAGCTGGTGACCACCCGTCGTCGAGACCACACCCTCCCACGTGCCGGAGCCGACCTTCTTCTCGTCGAGCGCGATCTCGGCCCCCTCGGGCGCGGTCACCTTCAGCCGGCCCTCGTGGCGCTCCTGGGAAAGCGAGAGCACGAGGCTCATCGGCTGCTTGTACAAGACGTCGACCGTCTGCCCGACCGTCACGTAGCCCGGCGAGCGCGCCTCGATGGTGTGCCGCTCCGCGGTCAGTGACCCCTTGAACGGCGCCGGCCCCATGTCCTTGCCGTCGACGAACACCGTCGCGCTCGGGGCGCCTCCCACCGTCACGGACACGAGCGCGGTCTTGTTCTTCGGCTCGAGGACGAAGCTCAAGGGCGTCCGCGCGCCCGCCGCCACGTCCACCGTCTGGACCGCGTCGACGAAGCCGTCCTTCGACAGGCGCACCGTGCGCTTGCCGACGTCGATCTTCACTGGCCCCGCGAACGGCGTCTTGCCGACCGGGTAGTCGTCGATGAAGAGCGTTGCGTCCGGCTCGTTGGCCGAGACGTCGATCGTCGTGACGAACTGCTGCACGATGGCGATGGAGCTCCTCGCCTCTCCCGCCTCGGCCGGCGTCAGCTTGCCCGCGCCCTCCCGAAGCTCCTTCTCCCAGGCGTCGACCGCGCGCGCGTAGTGGGTCAGCAGCTTCTCGAGGGCGCCGACGTTGAAGAGGATGCGCGGGTTGTTCGACAGCTCGTACGCGCGCTGCAGCTCGACGAGGGCGCCCTTGTAGTCCTTCGCCTCGGCCAGCTGCTTCGCCGCGTCCCACGCCTTGCGGGCGTTCTCGGTGAGCTGCGACCGCACGTCGGTCACCGAGGGCCCGGCGGGCCGCGGCTGGGCGAGCGCCGGCTGCGCGGTGACGAGGGCGGCGAGCAGAAGTAAGGCGGATCGGGAGACGTTTCTCATGCGGGCTCTCGGTAGCTCTAGAAGTGGGGCTGCACGCCGTTGAGGTTCGTGGGGGTATGAGGCTTGGTGGAGGACGTCGCCGCAGTGCCCGGCGTCCCCCCGCCGTTCGCCGGCACGCCCACCGACGCCGAGGGGGCCGCCGTCGCCGTGGCCGTCGTCGTCGCCACGAGCGTCGCCGAAGGGAGGGGCTGGAGCGACGCCGTCGGCGTCGTCGTGGTCGGCAAGAGTGACGGCGGCGGGGGTACCACCGTCGTCGTCGCCGTCTCCATCGGATCGCGCGTCGCGCCCGGCTTGCCGGGCGTCGACCTTCGCAGCGCCAGCAGCCCTCCGCCCGCGCACAGCAGCACCACCAGCGCGAACGCCAGCACCAGCGGCGCCCGGCTCGCCCTCGGAGCGGGCTGCCCCGTCTGGGGCGGCGTTTCCCGGGTCACGCCCACATCCGTCGGGACCCGCGGCGCGCGCATCGCGTCACCCGCCGTCGGGTACGTGTTCGCACGTACGCCCGCCTGCGACCGGATCCCCGGCTGCGACGCCCCTCCCATCTGGGGCGGCGTGTACGACTGCGAGGGCGGCATCAGGCTCCGCCCGCGACCGCCGCGCACCCGCGCGATGACCTGCGCGCTCCGTTCGTCGGCGTACATCGCCAACGCTTCGGCCATCTCGGAGGCCGACGAGAACCGCTGATTGGGGTCGCGCGCGAGCGCCCGGTGGACCATCTGCGCCAGCCCCTCGTCGATCTCCGGCCGGAGAGAGCGCAGCGGCTCTGGATCGGTCGTGAAGATCTTGAAGAGGATCTCCGTATACTCGCCCGATTCGGCCACGTAGGGCGTCCGCCCGGTGAGCATCTCGTAGAGGATGGCGCCGACCGAGTAGAGGTCCGCCCGGTGATCGACGTCCCGCGGCGAGCGAGCCTGCTCGGGGGACATGTAGAGCGGCGTGCCGAGGGCTGTTCGTGCGCGTGAGGTTCGCCTGGTGGGCCTGCGCGTCGTCGGACCGCACCTTGCTGATGCCGAAGTCGACCAGCTTGACGAAATCGGCCTCGCCGTCCTTGTTGATGACGAAGCAGTTCGACGGCTTCATGTCGCGGTGGATGATCCCGGAGGCGTGCGCCGTCTGCAGCGCCCGCAGGATCTGAAGGCCGAAGTGCACGGTGCGCGTCGGATCGAGCCGGCCCCCCTCGCGCGCGAGCAGCTGCCCGAGGTCGCACCCGTCGAGGTACTCCATCACGAGGTAGGGCGCCCCGGTCGGCAACCGGCCGACGTCGAACACCTTCACCACGTGGTCGCTGTCGATCTGGGAAGCCGCCACCCCTTCGTTGACGAACCGCTCCACGGCCCCCTGGAGCGCCAGGACAGCCGGGCTCATGAACTTCAGGGCGACCGGCGCCCTTCGCAGGATGTGGGTCGCCTTGGCGACCGCACCCATCCCCCCCTCGCCGAGCAGCTGCTCGACGCGGTACTTCCCATCGAGCACTTCGCCCGCCTGGGGATACGGGTTGACAGGGATGTATTGAGGTTGCGACATCGCCCCGCGGAAGTCCGCCGAGTGTGAGCATGAAGGATAGCGGGTAAGTCGGGCCCGGCCTAGTGACGCCTCGCGAAGCGATTTGCGTTATAGGACGTCCCCCGGAGCCCCCATGCCCAGCGCGTCGAAGCCCCCCCCCGCCCCCATCCAGCGGCTTGACGAGATGAACCAGCATGCGCTCGTCGGAGGCGGGGCCGAGCGCATCAAGAAGCAGCACGAAGGGGGCAAGCTGACCGCGCGCGAGCGCATCGATCTGCTCCTCGACCCGGGCAGCTTCGTCGAGTTCGACCGGTTCGTGACGCACCGGTGCGTCGACTTCGGCATGGAGCAGCAGAAGGTGCTCGGCGACGGCGTCGTCACCGGCCACGGGCTCGTCGACGGGCGGAAGGTGTTCGTCTTCGCACAGGACTTCACGGTGTTCGGCGGCAGCCTGAGCGGGGCGTACGCGCAGAAGATCGTCAAGGTGATGGACCTGGCGATGAAGGTCGGGGCGCCCGTGGTCGGGCTCAACGACTCCGGTGGCGCGCGCATCCAGGAGGGCGTCGAGTCGCTCGCCGGCTACGCGGACATCTTCCTCCGCAACACGCTCGCCAGCGGGGTCGTGCCCCAGGTGAGCTGCGTGCTCGGGCCTTGCGCCGGCGGCGCCGTGTACTCGCCGGCCATCACGGACTTCATCCTGATGGTCGAGGGCACGAGCTACATGTTCATCACCGGGCCCGACGTCATCAAGGCGGTGACGCACGAGGAGGTCACGAAGGAGGACCTCGGCGGCGCCACCACGCACGCCACGAAGAGCGGCGTCTGCCACCTCACCTCACCCGACGACAAGACCTGCCTCGCCCAGGCGCGGGAGCTTCTCTCCTTCCTGCCGTCGAACAACCAGGAGGATCCGCCCTTCAAGGCCTCCGCCGACCCGCCGCTCCGCGAGGTGCCGCAGCTCGACACGATGATCCCGCTCGACGCGAGCAAGCCCTACGACGTGAAGGACGTCGTCCGCGCCGTGGTCGACGACGAGTACCTCTTCGAGATCGCCGAAGGCTACGCGCAGAACATCGTCGTCGGCTTCGCGCGCGTCGGCGGGCGGGTCGTCGGCGTCGTCGCGAACCAGCCGATGGTGCTCGCGGGGGTGCTCGACATCCACTCGTCGATGAAGGCGGCGCGCTTCGTGCGCTTCTGCGACTGCTTCAACGTGCCGCTCGTCACCTTCGTCGACGTCCCCGGCTTCATGCCCGGCACAGACCAGGAGTACGGCGGCATCATCAAGCACGGCGCGAAGCTCCTCTTCGCGTTCGCCGAGGCGACGGTGCCCAAGGTCACCGTCATCCTCCGCAAGGCCTACGGCGGGGCGTACGACGTCATGGCCAGCAAGCACATTCGCGCCGACGTGAACCTCGCCTTCCCCACGGCGGAGATTGCCGTCATGGGCCCCGAGGGCGCCGTCAACATCGTGCGCCGCAACGAGATCGCCCAGGCCGAGGACCCCGCGGCGGCGCGCGCCGCCTTCGTCGCCGACTACCGCGACAAGTTCGCGAACCCGTACAAGGCCGCCGAGCTCGGGTTCATCGACGAGGTCATCTATCCGCGGACCCTGCGCGCGCGCCTCCACCGCAGCCTCGAGCTCCTGAAGGACAAGCGGGATACGAACCCGCCGAAGAAGCACACGAACATCCCGCTCTGAGATGGCCGGGCCAGCGGACGTCCGCACGGCGAGCGTTGCCCCCCGCTGTCATCCTCGTATCTCGACGGCGAGGGCCCTTAACCGCTGCGGGCCAGCGGCCGTTGCATTCGGGCGATGGCCTCCCTCGCACACTCGGACACCTCGACCCGTAACATTCACGACGACCTTCGCCGGCAGCTGACCGCCACGGAGCGAAGCCTTCGCGACGTGCTGGACCAGCTCGCGCGAACCGAAGGCGAGCTCGCGCGGCTTCGCGCCGGCTCCCAGGTGGAAGCGCGGCGCGGTTATTGAGGTTAGCGGCCTGAGGCGAGAGAAGCCGCGGGCCGCGTGGGCCCCGACTCGGTTAGACTGGAGGCTTCCGGAGGCCTGCCCATGAATCGAGCCGTCCTTGCTTTGGGATTGATCACGCTGACCACCGCCGCGGGCGGCCTGGGCGCCGCTTGTTCCAGCTCGAGCAACAAGTCCTCGCCCGGCAGCGACTCGGGCTCCGACAGCCCGGTCGTCGAGGCCGGCGGCGAGGCCGGCGCGGGCTTCGAGCCGACGCTCCCGTGCACCGACTCGATCGCCTCCGTCTATGCCGATCCGGGCGACGTCACCAGCCTCGCCAAGGGCGCCATCATCAAGTGCGCGCACGACACCGATCTGTCCGCGTCGGCGATGCTCACGCTCGCCCAGGCGCAGGACCAGTACATGACGCCGCCTTACAAGGGCGCGCCGTTCACGAGCGGAGCGCACGTCTATCGCGTCCTTTACCGCACCGAGCGCGGCGACCCGGCGAACAGCCCCGGCTACTCGAGCGCGCTCGTGCTCCTTCCGGACACGCCGCGCGCCGGCACGCTCCCCGTCGTCGTCGCCTCGCACGGGAGCCGCGGGCAGGCGGGCATCTGCGCGCCGTCGATGGAGAGCGACGCCGCGGCCGACGTGAACGCCGACTTCATCCATCAGGTGTATCCGCTCGTCGGCTTCGGCTACGCCGTCATCGCGCCGGATCTCGCCGGGTACGCGAACTTCGGCGCCCCCCACAACCCGCCGAGCGCCTACGCCGACACGCAGGACGTCGGCAAGAGCACGCTCGACGGCGTCGCCGCCCTCCGCAACGTGCTCCCGACGACGGACCTCACCCAGCAAATCGTCATCGTGGGGCACTCGCAGGGAGGGCAGACCGCCCTCTCGGCGCTCGCCATCGCCGGGACCTATCCCGTGAGCGGCACCATCGCCGCCGTCGCCGTCTACGCGCCGCTGTGGATCTCGCAGCGCGCCTGGGGCGCCATCTTCCTCGAGCCGTCGAACTACGGCTTCGCCGAGAGCTCCGCCGGCGCCGTGGACATCTGGTACCACTACACGCACGCGACGCTCCTCGACGGGCAGGACGCGGGCGCCGACGGCATCTTCGACCCGACGAAGTTCCCGCTCGTGCAGTCGTTCGTGAACAGTGACTGCTGGGGCGACGGCTACCAGCAGCTCGTCGAGGCCGGGACGAGCGCCAACGACTTCTTCACGGCGGCGTACATCCAGGCCATCGGCATCGCGGCGACGCCCGTCGGTAACGGCAATTGCAGCGCCGACACGACCGGCGAGTGCAACACCTGGATCGCGCGGATGACCGCCGACTGGCCGCACCTCACCGGCGCCGCCGCGAAAGTGCCCATCCTCGTCGAGTACGCGAACGACGACACGACCATCACGCCCGACGTCATGCAATGCGTCTTCAACCGCCTGTCGTCCGACGGGACCAACTACAAGGTCTGCTACGACACGAGCCCGGTCGGCCACTCGGGCTCGGTCGCCGAGAACTCGGACTACGTCGCCGACTGGATCGCTCAGCAGACCCTCAACGGCCCCGCCCCCACCGAGACGTGCACGGCGCTGGATACGAACGAAGGCGGCGTCCCGCAGCTCGAGGGCGACGGCGGGGCCATCCCCTGCAACGACCTCCTCTCGACGCAGTAGCCTTTCCCGAGAGGGGTTGGCCGCAGAGGCGCGGAGACGCAGAGAGGAGATTTGTTGTTGAACCACAAATCCCCTCCCGCTCTGCGTCTCTGCGTCTCTGCGGCCAATCCCTCTCGTCTCTCCTCTGCGTCTCCGCGTCTCTGCGGCCAATCCCCTCTCGTGTCATTCGACGAGGAAACGTTTCCGGTCGATCTTCTCGGCGACGGGGAGAAGGCGGGGCTGTTCGTCGATGAAGGCGAGGAGGGCGCGGGCCTGGTCGCGGTAGCGCTGGCGATCGAGCGTGCCCCGCAGGAGCTCGACGCGGAGGAAGATGGCGGCGGTCTGCGCGACGTCGCACAGGCAGTACGCGTTCACCTCGTCGATCTTGCCGGCGGTGACGAGGGGCAGCACCTGCGAGCCGTCGACGCCGACCTTGCCGGGGAAGCCGATGAGCTTCGCGTAGACGTCGAGGCGCGCGTTCTTGGTCGCGCCGAAGTCCGCGAGGAAGTCCATGAGGTCGAAGTGGCCGTCGGTCGAGTAGCGGTAGCGCGTGTTCCGGTCGGTGAACCACCAGGGCATCGGGATGCCGTGGCGGAGCGCGCGGCTCGTGATGACCGGCATGTCGAAGCCGCGGCCGTTCCACGTGACGACGGTGGGCTTCTTCGAGTCGAGCCAGTGCGCGAAGTCGGCGAGCATGTCGCCCTCGCCCTTGTGCTCGCCGACGACGCCGAGCCGCCGGGGCACGTAGTCCTCGAGCAAGAGGCAGCCCATCGTGACGATCTGGTTGAACGGCGGCGGCGGGACGCGCTCGCTGTCGTCGAGCCGCGGCAGCTCGGGATCGGGGATCGTCTCGATGTCGAGGACCAGATGCGTGGGCATGATGAGGAGAGAAGATGCACCTCCTCCGCGCCCAGGCCCAGGGATAATGGATCACCATCCACGGGCTCCCGAAGGTCGCTCCAGGCACAAAGTTGGCCCGACCGTCGCGGATTCTCTACTGCCGTAGACGACGGAGGAGAATATGAGCACCGAGGATCGCCGCGCGCCGGGTGCGACGCGGATTCCGTTCGACGGACTGGTCGAGGTAGGCGGGGCGATGGGACCTTCTTTCGAGGCCCAGGCCATCAACATCTCGGAAGACGGGATGCTGCTGAGGACGGCGTACTTGCCGGAGCCCGGTCAGCCGCTGACGTGCCGCTTCGACGCCGGCCCCGGAGAGGGAGTCCTGGCTTCGGGCGAGGTGGTCTGGTCGCAGGGCGCGGAGAAGGGCGGCGAGTTCGCCATCCGCTTCACCGACATGGACCCGCAGAGCGTCGAGGCCTTGAAGCGCGCGTGCGGCCTCGGTGCGGAGCCGATGCCCGCGGCGCAGGCCGGGACGAAGGTGCGCCTGCACATCGAGGGGCTGGCCTCTCCGATGCGGGCGAAAATCAAGGACGCCCAGACGAGCGAGATCACGGTCGGCAGCGACCTCGGGTTCCTCCAGGTGGGGCGCCACCTCGAGCTGGAGGACGCGACGAGCGGCAACAAGCGGCCGGCGGCGATCGACCGCGTGGAGGTGGCCGTCGATCCGACGTCGCACGTCCCGCAGCTCGTCGTCACGCTCCGCTACGAGGACGTCGAAGCCGACGCCCACGCGCCGCGGCCCGTCGCGCCTTCGCTCGCGCCGAAGGAGACCGCCGCGGCGGCCCGCGCCGTCGAGGACGAGGCGGACGCCATGGAGGCGTCGATCAAGATGAAGGGGACGATCGCGCACGGCATCGCGCGCATCGGACCCGCGATCGAGCGGCTCGCGACCCGGGCCAAGACGACCATCGCGCTGCTCGCGGCGCGGCGCAGCCTGCGAGGCGACGAGGCGGCGATGGCTCGACGGACGACGGCGCCGGCTCCGGGCGGCGGACTCCACGCGGCGGGGCGGCGGGTCGTGCGAGGCGAGCAGGCCTCGGCGACGGACGAGGTTCCGGCGGCGTCGAAGCTGAAGCTCACGCGGCGAAAGGCGGCCATCGCCAGCGCCGTCATGATCACCGCCATCATCGGCGCGATCGCGTTGAAGAAGTCTCACCACGAGGCTCCCACCGAGGCCGCGGTCCCCGCCGCGACCGATGCGCGCGCCGCGGCTCCCACGGCGGTCGCCGCCGAGACGACGCCGATCCCGCCGTTCCCGACGCAGGCGCCGATCCCCACCGCCCCGCCGATGGACACGGCCGCGCTCCAGGGCTCCTCCGGGGGCATCTCGGGCGGGCTCGCCCTCGGCGACGACGACACCGACACGCCGACCAAGGGCACCCACAAGCACCACGGCAGGGTCACGCCGTTCGGCAACGGCCCGGTGCACCACGGCAACGTGCTTCACCTGAAGATGGACGGACCCATCGAGGCCATCGAGGGCGCACAGCAGCCGACCGGCTTTGCCGTGAAGATCCCGGGGCGCAAGTCCCTCGAGGCCGCCGGCCCGCTCGCGGCGCGTGACTCGCGCATCGCCGCCATCAAGGTGTCCAACGACGCGGCGGGCGCGGAGCTCACCATCGCCTTCAAGGACGGCGTGCCGAACTACCGCGTCGACGGCAAGGGCGACACGCTCATCATCGCGCTCGCCGCGGCCGGCTCGCTCGACAAGACCGTCGCCAAGAACGACCCGAAGGGCAGCAAGGCCACGAAGCACGCGCACCACGAGCACAAGAAGACCGAGAAGCACTGAGCCGCTCGAACCGCTGTCATCTCGAGCGCAGCGAAGCGCCCACGCGACCTGTAGCCCGAAGCCCGAAGCCTGTAGCCTGATCCCCGCATGGCCAGCGGACTCGTCGTCGCTCAGCGCGTCGTGAAGGGCGCCGCCATCGTGCTGGGCGGCGTGTGCACCTTCGTGTCGTTCGCGAGCCTCGTCGGGATCGTGACGGGCAACGCGTGGGCGCGCGGGATCCTCGCGCTCGTGCTCACCGTCGCCCTTCCCCTGGTCGCGGCGGACCGGGCTTTGAAGACGAAAGACGGAGCGAAGCCGCGCCCGGGGGTGGTCGTCGACGTGGTGGCCGTGGTGCTCCTCGGGATTGCCCTGCTCTTCGTGGGGCTCGGGCAGCCGGTGACGCGGCCGCTCCTCGTGCGCGAAGGAGACCGGCTCGCGGAGGAGGGGAGCTCGGTCCCGGCGCACCTCGTCTACTTCCTCGGCGGCGTGCGGCCCGTCGACGCGCCCGCTCCCGCCCCTCCGGCGGCGCCGAGCGCCTCGGCCAGCGGGGGAAACTAGATGCGCGGCAAGCTCGTCTTCCTGGTCATCCTCGCGATGCTCGTGGGGCTCCTCTACCTCGTCGCGTCGCGCACGCGCGATGCGCACGTGATGCCCAAGCCGAGGCTCGCGGAGGTGCGCGAAGCCGCGGCGCCGCCGGCGAGCGCGCCGAGCGCGTCGGCTTCGACCGAGGTGCCGGTCGCGGCGGCGGATGCGGCGGTGGAGAGCGACGCGAAGGCGGCGCTGCTCGACCGGCCGATGCGGCTCGTGGCGTCGACGTGGGAGCAGGCGGCGGCGGCGCTCGTCGCGAACGGCGGCAAGTCGCCCGCGGACGGGGGCGTCACGAGCGAGCAGGGGCTCGATCTGCGCGTCGACGTCGCCTCCAGCGACCAGGACATCGACAACCGCCTCGCCCGCGGCGGCGGAGATCCCGAAGGCGCCGACGTGGCGGTCATGCCGCTCCCCGCGTTCGTCGCGTCGTACGAGCGCATCCGCGCGCTGGAGCCGCAGATCGTCCACGTCGTCGGCTGGTCGCGCGGGCGCGAGGTGCTGCTCGGCGCGCGCGAGGGGATGCTCGCGAAGCCGGGCGCGCTGGGGGCGGACGTCACGGTCGTGTCGGTCGATCCGTCCGCGACGGTGCTGGCGCTCTTCGTGCTGGACGAGGTGGGGACGCCGCCGGCGCGCGTGCACCTCGTGGCCGACTCGAAGACCGCCGCGCTGGCCGCCCTCGCGCGACCGATCCCGCCGGATCGCCCCGCCGACGCGCCCTCGCGGGTGCTGCTGACGACGGCGGAGGCGACGCGGCTCGTGCCGCTCGTCGCGGTGGCGGCGCGCGGCTTCGTCGAGGGGCACGAGGCCGCCATGACGGCGCTGCTCCGGGCCTGGGACAAGGGCGCGACCGAGCTTCGCAAGGACGTCCCCGCCGCGGCGCGCCGCATCGCCGGCGAGCCGGGCGCCCCGGAGCCCGCGACGATGCTCGAGAGGCTCGGCTGGATGAGCGATCCCGGGAGGGCCGACGAGCGGGACGCGCTCGGCAGCGGCGCGAGCGGCGGGCTCAATGTCGCGGATGGGCCGCTCACGGTGGGACGGCTCTTCGCGCGCGACTGGCAGCTCCTCCGCGACGCCGGCGTCCTCACGTCTCCCACGCCGAGCCCGCCGCCCGTCGACCCGGGCCCCTTCCTCCACGCGTTCCCCACGCTCGTCGGCGCCGCTCCTTCCTCGCCGGTGACGCCCCCCGGCGACGGCGCGCGCGTGCTCCTCGCGCGCCGCTTCGCGAAGGGCGACACAGCCGCGGTGGCCTCCTCCATCACGAGCCTCGCCGGCGTGTTCGACCGCTCCGTCGTCCGCGTCACCACCAAGCCCCCCTCGCTCGCCAAGGACGCCGCCGACGCCGCCATGGCGCGCGGCGGTCTGCCCGCCGAGCGCATCGTCGTCGTCCCCACCGCCCTCGCGGAGCCCGGCGTCGCGCTCGTCGAGGTCCTCGCGGCTCCCTGAGAAGAGAGGGGGGAACAGGGAGGGAAGGAGAGAAGGACGGGGGGTGGACCGAGGCGAGGCATCCAACTCTCCTTCTCTCCTTCTCTCCCTGTTCCACCCCTCTCTGGGTGCGTGGTTTACCGGGCGCCGCGGCCCTTGCGGGTCTTGCGCTCGAGCGCGGTGCGGCTCGTGGCGACGAGGTCCCACGCGTCGTGCTCGCCTTGCGAGAGGCGGACGGCGCCGGCGTAGGCGATCATCGCGGCGTTGTCCGTGCAGCTCGCCAGCGGCGGGACGAGGACGCGCACGCCCCGCGCTTCGCCCAGCTCGCGCACGCGGCGGCGCAGCTCGGCGTTCGCGGCGACGCCGCCTCCCAGCACGACGTCCTCCACGTGCTCGCGCTCGGCCGCCTCGATGACCTTTCGCGACAGCACGCCCGTCACGGCGGCCTGGAACGACGCGCACACGTCCGCCACCCACGCCTCGCTCCGCGGCTCGGGCTGCGCGGCGACGAGGCGGGCCACCTGCGTCTTGATGCCCGAGAAGCTCATCTCGAAGGAGCCCTTCGACGGCATCGGCGGCGAGAGCTTCACGCGCGACGCGTCGCCCGTCGCGGCGAGGCGGTCCACGACGGGGCCCCCCGGGTATCCCAGGCCGAGCAGCTTGGCGACCTTGTCGAACGCCTCGCCCGCGGCGTCGTCGCGCGTGGCCCCGAGCTCGGCGATGGCGTCGGGCCTCGGGGCGTCGACGCGGTAGATGGCGGTGTGGCCGCCCGAGACGAGCAGGCACACGAAGGGAAAGCGCGGCGGCGGCGCGTCCCCCTCGCCGCGCCGGACGAAGACCGAGAGCAGGTGACCCATGAGGTGGTCCACGCCGACGAGCGGTTTTCCCGCGGCCCACGCGAGCCCCTTGGCCGCCTGCACCCCGACGAGCAGCGCCCCAACGAGACCTGGCCGGTTCGTCACCGCCACGCCGTCGAGATCCTCCAGCCGCGTCCCCGCCGCCGCCAGCGCCGCCCGCACCACCGGCCCGATGTTCTTCAGGTGATCCCGCGAGGCCAGCTCCGGGACGACGCCGCCGTACGGCGCGTGCGTCGCCACCTGCGAGTGCACCACGTCGGACAAGACGCGCCCGTCGCCCTCCACGACGGCCGCCCCGGTCTCGTCGCACGACGACTCGATCCCTAGAACCCGCATGCCCCAGGCTGTCGCGTCAGATCGAACACCGCGAAGAGGTTCCCGCCCGAGGTCGCCGCCGTCCCGCCCTCGGGCACGAGGCCCGGGGCGCCGCGGAGCATGCGCACTTCCACGTCGCCCGATTGCATGAGCGAGACGACGAAGAGCACGTCGTTGCCGTTGCCGTCGGCGAACGGGGTCGTCGCGGTGGCGACGTAGAGGAGGTTCTTCAGGCGCCCCTCGCCGAAGGTCAACGTCGAGAGCGGGTCCTGCCAGACCTGGGGGATCGGACGGAGAGGCACCGCCGTGAAGAGACCGTCGCTCGTCCAGATGCTGCCGGGGTTGTCCTGCAGGTGGTTCGTGTCGAGCGTCAGGCAGAGGTCCGTACCGGCGTCGAGGCCGGTGAGGACGAACGACGGGCTCGTGGCGCCCACGGCGACCCCCTCGAAGCTCCCGCTCCCCGTGCTGAAGCTCGACAGATCCCGGCACGCCACCACCGCGACGCTCGCCAGACCCAACGCCACACCGACGAAGAGCGCGGTCCTCCCGGCGTGCATCCGCCGATTCTACTCCGCGTGCACCACTTGGCCCGCGGCGATCGCCTGGGCGGCCTCGCGGACCCGCGGCTCCGGATCCGAGGCCGCCATCCGCGCCCCGAGGGCCCGCGCCGCCGCCCCGTCGAACCCCGCCAGCGCCTCGAGCGCCGCCTGGCGCACCAGCGCGTACGCGTCCTTCGTCGCGGCCTCCCCGAGGAGCCGCGCCGCCTCCGGCCCCGCCCCCGCCGCGCCGAGCCGCCCGAGCGCGCGCGCCGCCAGCACCCGCATCGCCCAGCTCTCGTGCGTCGTCAGGATCTTCCCCACCGCCGCCGCCGACTTCGCGCTCGCCGGCGTCCTCCCGCCGTCCGCCCGCGGAGCCCCCACCGCCGCGAGCGCCACGCGCTGCACCGCCTCGTTGGGATCCTCGAGCCCCGCGACCACCGCCTCGACCGCCGCGTCGCTCGACGAGCGCGCCACCAGCACGATGGCCTTCGTCCGCACCGCCGGGTCGGGGTGCTTCGCCAGCGGCACGAGGCTCGGCTCGAGCGACGCCACCAGCGCCCGCGCCTTGTCGGCCGCCGCGCCCTTCTCCCCGCGCGCGACGAACGGCGCGAGCTCCCCCTCGCCGGTCCCGAGCGCGTCGAGCACGGCCCGCGCGCGCTCGCTCGAGGTCCGCAGCGCCGCCAGGGCGCTCCGCTGGATCGGCTCGGCGAACCGCTCGAGCGCCGCCGCCCTGTCGGCCTTCGGGACCTCGCGCGGCACGAGCGCGTCGAGCAGCGCGTCGACGTCGAGCTGCCCCTCGGGCACCGGCAGCACCTCCGGCGCCCTCGCCCGCTTCGCCCGGTCGCCCCCCGTCGCCAGCGCCGCGAGCGACGCCACCGCCGTCCGCGTCACCGCGTCGGCCGACGCCTGCCCGCGCGCGCCGTCGTCGGCCCCCGCGAAGACCGCGTCGGACATCGCCTGCACCGCCTGCTTCTGCCACGCCGGCTCCTTGCCCGACGACGTCGCCATCCGCGCCAGCGACACGAGCGCCATCCTCCTCGGCAGCGCGTCGCTCTCCTCGGCCAGGGCGAGCAGCATCGGCACCTGCGCCTCCGCGTCCAGGTCCCCGAGCGCGTACGCCGCCGCCGCGCGCGCGACGTTCCCCGAGTCGACCGACCCGGCGATCCCCGCGATCTCCGCGACCGACGCCTTGTCGTGCGCCATCCCGAGGCCCAGCACCGCGAGCGCCCGCATCGACGGCGTCCCGTCGTGCGCGATCCGCCGCAGCACCGGGAGCGCCGTCGGATCGTGCATCCTCGCCAGGCCCCACGCCGCCGCCACCGCCACCGAGTCCGCGAGGCCCGTCTGCTCGGGCCCCGCTTCCTTCGGGAAGAGGAGCGCCGTGTACCTGGGCACGAGGCGCGGATCGCCGAGCGCCCCGCAGGCCACCATCGCGCGCGTGCGCAGCGCCGCGTCCGCGGGTCCCGTCGCGAACGCGAAGAGGGGGACCGCCGCGTTCTTGTTCTGCACGTACGCGAGCACGTCGATGGCGATGCGCTGCTGGCTCGAGTCCTGGTCGGCCAGCGCGTCGAGCAGCGGCTTCACCGCGCGAGACCCGATGCGCCCGAGGGCGGCCCGCGCGTCGTCCGCCTCTTGCGCCGTGCCGTGACGGACGCGCTGCACGAGGCCGAAGGTGAGGCTCCCGTAGATCTCGACGAGCAGGCGCCGGTAGATGGGCTTCTGCGGCTCGCCGATGGCCATCGGCAAGAGGTCCTGCTCCAGCGACTCGAGCGTCCCCTTGCCCAGGTTGATCTGCATCGAGAGCCGCGCGGCCCGCGCCACGAGCTCCTCGTCCGGAGCCCCGCGCACGACGCGCCGGAAGAGCCGGTCCGCCTCGTCGGTCTGCCCCTTCGCGAGGAGGAGGTCCGCCAGCTCGAAGTACACGACGAACAGGCGGTCGTTCTTCGTGATGGCCGCGCGAAACTCGGCGATGGCGTGCTCGCCGTCCTGCTTCGAGCGGTACATCTCGCCGAGGCGCCGGTGCCCCTCGGCGTCGTCCGGGTTCAGCTCGACGGCGCGCGCCGCGTACTTGATGGCGTCGTCGTCCTTGTAGATCTGCAGCGCGTACTGGGCCATCCGCTGATAGAGCTCGCGCGCGCGCTTCGGCTCCACCTGGGCGAGCTTCTCGAGCACCACGATGGCGTCGGCGATCTTGTTCTCCTGCACGAGCACCCGCTCGAGGGCCAGGTAGCTCTCCGCGTCGCCCGGCGCGACCTCGATGACCTTCCGCAGGGTCCCCTCGGCGTCGCCGAGCTTGCGCAGGTGAAGCTCCGCCTCGGCGAGCATGCGCCCCGCCTCCACGTCCGGCGGCGTCGCGCGAAACTGCTTCTCCAGCGCAGGCACCTGCTGCTCGAGGACGCGCTCGAGCCCCCACAGGGAGACGATGCGCGTGCGGCACTCGCGCGCCAGCGTCCTATCCCCCTTCTCCTTCGCCTTCGCGACGATCTCTTCGTAGAGCATCCGCGACTCGCGGTACTGCTTCTTGCGCTCGTACGCCGACGCGAGGGACTTCTTCGTCACTAGGTTGCCCGGCTCGAGGGCGACCGCCTCCTTGTAGGCCGCCACCGCGGGGTCGACCATGTCGTGCTCGAGGTACACGTCCCCCAGCGCGGCCAGGGCCTTCGCCCGCGGCTGCACGGCCGAGAGAATGCGCTTCCACGTCGCGATCGCGAGGTTCTGGTCGCCGTCCTGGTAGTACCGGTCGCCGAGATCGACGAGGTGCCCGGGGTCCCCGGCCGACGACTGCGCGAGCAGCTGGAGCACCTTGAGGGACTTCTCGTTCTCCCCGATGCGCGCGAAGAAGTCGGCCACCCGCGAGAGCACCTCCTCGTCGGTCCCGCCGCGGGCCTGGAGCTCCGTCACGAGCTTGAGCGCGCGCGCGCGGTCCCCCCGCTGGAGCAGCGCCTCGCACTCCTCGAACACGAACTGCGGGTTGTTGGGCGCCGCGCGAATGAGCCCGTCGTACTCGGCGATCGCCTTGTCGAGGTCCCCGTTGGCCTGCAGCAGCCGGATCATGCGGAGACGAATGTCGATCTGGCGCGGCTGCTGGGCGAGGGCCCGCTTGTACGTCTCGATGGCGCGCGTCGAGTCGCCGGTCTCCTCGTAGAGGCTCCCGAGGAGCGCGAGGCGCGCGAAGTCCCCCGGGTGCTCGTCCTCCAGCTGCTTCACGAGCTCCGGCAGCCGCTGGTCGGCCCGGTAGATCTCCGTCACGATCTCGTAGATCTCGGCCCGCAGCGCGCTCTGCTCGCCGGCCGTCGCGAGCGCCCGCTTCAAGGTCGCCAGCGCCTGCACGTTCTCGTGCGCCTTGGCCTGCGCGCGCCCGAGCTCCTTCAGCGCGGGCGCGAGGGCCCGGTTGTCGCCCGCCGCGGCCGTCACCACGTCCTTCAGCTCGATCTCGGCCTGCGCGTACTCGCCCCGGTTGTAGAGCTCGTGGCCCAGCTCGCCCTTCACGAAGAGGCTCGTCGGCTCGAGCGCCACGAGCTGCTTGTGCGCCGCCTTCGCCGCCGCCCAGTCCTTCTGGTCGAGCGCGAGCGACATGATGGCGCGGATGGTCGTCTCCTTGTCGGCCTGCGCCGTGAGGAGCGGCAGGGCCTTCTCGTAGCGCGCGCGGGCTTCGGCGAGATCGCCGCGGTCCTGGAAGAGGTGCGCCAGGGCGAGCAGCGCCGTCGAGTCGCCCGGCTTGAGGGCGATGGCTTTCTCGAAGGTCCGGATGGAGTCGTCGGTGCGCCCGTCGATCTTGTAGAGGCCCGCGAGGGTCACCGTCGCGGGGTACTGGTCGGCGCCCGACGCCGCCGCGCGCGTCTCGAAGTCCGCCACGAGCTTCGCGATGTTCCCGTCGCGCTCGCGATAGAGCTGCGCGAGGCGCTGCAGCGGGAACGACGCCCCCGGCTGCGACAGCGTGATGCGCGTGTAGCGCTCGATGAGCACCGCCGCCGACGGCCCGCCCGGCTCGCCGGCCCCCGCGGGCGGCTTTACCGGATGCCCGCCCCCGCCCGACGGATGCCCGCCGCCCCCCGGCCTCCCCGGCGGAGCCCCGTGGTGGCGCCCGCGGGGATCGAAGTCCTGCGCTCGCGACGTCGAAGAGACCGCGAGGGCCAGCGGCAGGAGCAAGAAGAGCAGCCGGCGGGGACGCACGTCTTGAGCTTAGACGCGCCGGGCCCCTGCCGCACTTGGGGCGACGGGCTAATCTGGACCCGATGCCGTTCTTTCAGGAGCCCCCCACCCTCGGGAATCAGTTCACCTCGGACAAGCCCTTGCGGGGCTACCTCGAGCGCACGTTGCCGGACGAGGTGCGCCGCGCCGTGGAGCCCGAGCTCGCCGAGATGGGCGAGCTGTCCGGCGGGCGCTTCTTCGAGCTCGACAAGAAGTACCGCGGCACGGAGCCGAAGCTCACGCAGTGGGACGCGTGGGGCCAGCGCGTCGACACGATCGAGCTGACGCCCCTGTGGCAGGAGGCGGCGAAGGTCGCGGCGGAGAAGGGCGTCGTCGCGACGGCCTACGAGCGCAAGCACGGGGAGTACTCGCGCATCCACCAGTTCGCCCTCGCCTACCTCTTCGACGGCTCGACCGAGGTCTACTCCTGCCCGCTGGCGATGACGGACGGCGCCGCCAAGACCCTCCAGGTCCACGGCAACCGCGAGATCGTCGACCGCGCCCTGCCGCGCCTCCTGTCCCGCGACCCGGCGCGCGCGTGGACGAGCGGGCAGTGGATGACGGAGCGGACGGGCGGCTCGGACGTGGCCATCAGCGAGACGGTGGCGCGGAAGGACGGCGCGGCGTGGCGCCTCTACGGGACCAAGTGGTTCACGAGCGCGACGACCTCGCAGATGGCGCTGACGCTGGCGCGGCCCGAGGGCAATCCGCCGGGGGGACACGGGTTGGCCCTCTTCTACGTGGAGACACGCGACGAGCAGGGCCGCCTGCGGAACATCCAGGTGAACCGGCTGAAGGACAAGCTCGGCACGCGCATGGTCCCGACCGCGGAGCTGACGCTCGAGGGCGTGACGGCGCTGCCCGTCGTCGGGATGACCGACGGGATCAAGCACATCGCGCCGATGCTCAACGTGACGCGCACGTGGAACGCCATCGGAGCGTGCGTCGGGATGCGCCGGGGCCTGGCGCTCGCGCGCGACTACGCGAAGAAGCGCGTCGCGTTCGGGGCGCCGCTCGCGCAGAAGCCGCTGCACGTGGACACGCTGGCCGGGTGCCAGGCCGAGCTCGAGGGGGCGTTGTTGCTGACGTTCCGGGCGGTGGCGCTCCTCGGGCGAGAAGAGGCGAAGACGCTGACCGAGGAAGAGGGGCTGCTCCTGCGGCTTCTCACGCCCATCGTGAAGGCGACGACGGCCAAGCAGGCGGTCGCGGTGGCGAGCGAGGTGCTCGAGTCGTTCGGGGGCGCGGGCTACGTGGAGGACACGGGGCTGCCGCGGATCTTGCGGGATGCGCAGGTGCTGCCCATCTGGGAGGGGACGACGAACGTCCTGTCGCTCGACCTGATGCGGGCGCTCGGGAAGAGCGGGACGCTGGCGCCCATCGAGGCGGAGGTGAAGCGGCTGGTGGAGCGGGCGCACGACGGCGAGCACGCGAAGGCGGCGGAGTCGGCGCTGAAGGCGGTGGCGCACGCGCGGGCGTGGGTGGAGTCGGCGGTGCAGAAGGGCCAGCCGGCGGTGGAGGCGGGGGCGCGGCGGTTCGCGCTGACGCTGGGGAGGGCCTGGGAGCTCGGGCTGCTGGTGGATCAGGCGGCGTGGGCGTCGGGGCGCGGGGACAAGAGGGCGGGGGCTGCCGCGCGGCGATTCGCGAGGAACGGCGTGGACCTGGTCGTCGACGAGGAGATGGGGGAGGACGCGCGGATGCTGCTGGAGGACTGAGCGGGAGCCCTCCAGCCCGCTGGCGCAACGCGTCACTCCGGCCGCCCGGAGCCCCGGGTCGCGATCCCAGGGTCCTGGGTCGCCGACCCGGAGCCCTATCCCGCGATCCCAGGGTCCTGGGTCGCCAGCCCGGAGCCTTATCCCGCGATCCCAGGGTCCTGGGTCGCCCGCCCGGAGCCCTATCCCGCGATCCCAGGGTCCTGGGTCGCCGACCCGGAGCCTTATCCCGCGATCCCAGGGTCCTGGGTCGCCGACCCGGAGCCTTGTCCCGCGATCCCAGGGTCCTGGGTCGCCCGCCCGGAGCCTTGTCCCGCGATCCCAGGGCTCCGGGCCGCGGGTCCAGTCAGCCCACCCGCGCCAGGAACGCCGCCATCAGCGCGAAGCCCATCATCGCCACGAGCACCGCGATGCCCACCGTCCAGCCTCGCCCCACGAGCCGCCCGGCTCCCGCGCCGCCCTCCTGCTCCGCTGCCTTCAGCCGCGCCCTGGACGAAGCCGCCGCCTTGAGAAGCAGCACGGCCTCGAGGATCACCGCCAGCAAGATGCCGCCCAGCGCCAGGGCCAGCCCGCGAGAGCGCTTCGCCGCGTCGCGCGCGTGCTGCATCGTGAATCCCTCGAGGGCCGTCCAGCGCGGTACTGGCGTGGGCCCCGCGAGCGCGAGGCACTCGCTGACGGCGCGGGCGGTTTCCCGCGGGTCCGCCGGCGGGGTGCACGTGTCCCGGTCCGTCCCGAAGGCGAGCGCCACTTCGTCGGACTCGGCCACGAAGAAGGGGCGCGCGAGGGTCCCGGGCCCGAGCTCCGACGCGCCCGTGGGATCGCCCGCCGCGACGGCCCAGTAGAGCCCCGGCGCGAGCGGCGCGGCGTGCACCGTCGCGCGCGGCAGCTCCCCGGGGGCGCCCTTCACCGGCACCGCGGCGGCCCAGGCGCGACCGCGCGCGTCGTCGATCTCCAGGTACGCCGTCGTCCGCATCGTCGGCACGACCACGTCGATCACCGGCTCTTTCCCGGGGGCCACGCGCTCATCGAGGGCGAGCTCGGCGGCGCCCGGCGAGATGTAGAGGCCCCCCGCCCAGACCCCCGTCTTCCCTCCCGCGGCCGTCGCGTGCAGCACGACGCTCACCGCGTGCCCCACCGGCGTCGCCACGACCCGCGCCCAGCCGCGCGCGTCCGTCGTCACGCGCGGCGCGGCCGGCACGAACGCCGAGTCGCGCTCCGCCTCCACGTTCACCCCCGCCAGCGCCGCATGCGTCGCCGCATCCCGCGCCCGCACCCACAGCGTCGCAGGGATCCCCGTGGCCACGCGCTCCCCCGCGACGGCCACGTCGAGCACCACGTCGCCCTCCCGGCGCGCGAAGCGGGCCCACGCGGTCGCCGGCGGATCCCGCGGCAGCGGCGGCGGCGGCGCGGCGTCCCCGGCGGCGAGCACCGTGCTCCCGGCGCGCACCTCGAGATGCACCGCGGGGCTCGCGAAGGGAAGCCGCATCTCCACCGCGCCGTCCTCGCTCGTCGCGCCGTGCCAGCGGACCTCGCGGTCTCCCTCGCGGGCCACCACGTCCAGCTCCGACAGAGGCGCGGGCTCCCGGTAGTTGTGCTCCTCGTCGAACGCCACGATCTGCCACGCGAGCCCCGTCCCCGCGCCCGACGCCGGCGCGCCGTAGACCACCGCCGCGCGCACCGCGTTGCCCGCCCCGATCCGCAGCCCGAGCGCCACCGTGGCCATCGCCGCCATCGGCGTCGCCAGCAAGAGCAGCCGCTCGACCCGCGCGCTCACGGGGTCTTCCCCGCCCAGCGCACCTCGACCCCGCGCACCCCCTCGAGCGCGATCGCCGGCGGATGCTCGGCCGACGTCCCCAGCGCCCCGGGGTCGAGCACGATCGCCCTCACCCCCTCGGCCCGCGTCACGTGCACACCGTCCTTGCGCGCATCCACGGCGACCGCCGCGTCCCCCTGCTGCGAGCGCCGCACGAGGTGCACGCCGTACGCGCCCGTGTCCCAGGCCCGCACGCTCCGGTACTCGACCCGCGTCACGGCCTCGGGCACCCTCGCCGTCGCCGCGCGATCGACGACCTCGGCGATGTGCCGCGCGACGAGAGGCCCCTCGTGCCCCATGCCGGGCGCGCGCGTGAACCGCACCGAGAAGCGCGGGTCCGCCATGGCCTGCGCGAGCAGCTCGCTCTGGCGGATGGGCGAGGTCCTGTCGTCCACGCCGTGGATGAGCCACACGGGGAGATGCAGCGCGTTGTCGACGACGTCGAGCGCGTTCACGCGGTGCGCAGCGGCTTCGTCGGGAAGAATCGACCGGACGTACGTCGTCAGGTCGTACTTCGAGTCGCCGAAGAAGCTGGTCACGCCGGCGAACCGGTCCGGATTGTGGAACCCGATGGTCGTCGCGCCGGCCCCGCCCATCGACGCGCCCCACAAGGAGACCCGCCGCGGGTCCACGGCGGCCACCTCGGCGAGCGCGTCGATGGCGCGCAGCACCTCGTCCTCAGGGTCCGCCGTGTAGAGCGAGTTGCCGAGACCGCTGGGCATCAGCAGAAGGACATCCCGCGCCCGCGCCTCCCGCAGAAGCTGGGAGTACGCGGCGTACGTCCACATCGTCCCGTTCCACGGGTGCAGCCCGACGAGCAGGGCCGACGGCCTCGCGAGATCGTGCCCCGGCGGCACGTACACCAGCGCCTGCCCGCCGCCCCGCGCCGCGTACGGGCTGGAGAAGCCGAGGACGCCGAGGTTCTCGCGCGTCGTCACGAGCGCCCCCAGCCTGGGCCGCTCGCCGCACGCGATGCGCTTCTCGTACGCGCTCACCTTCACGACGACGACGAGCTCGTGATCGCCCGGCCCGACGCCCACGATGGCCGGCCCCGGCGAGGACGGCACCACCGCGCCGTCGAGCACGAGACGTTGCCGCCCCGCACAGTGCGGCACCGCCACAGTCGCTCCGTCCTTCGCGCCTTTGACGCGGAGCCGGACCTCGTACGTCCCCGGCGCCCGCGGCGTCTCGTCGAGCGCGTCCCACGACGCGGCTTGCCACGCGCCCTTGTCGGACCTCACCTCGGCCGTCGTGATGTCGACACCCCTCACGTTCGCGTGCGCCTCGAAGGTCACCGCGAGCCCGGCGCGCGCCGCGAGGAAAACGACGGCCCCCGCCGCCGCCCCCGCCAGTCGCCCACGCGCCATGCCCACGCTTGTACCGCGCGAGGCGCGCGCACGCGACGTGCATGGGCGTCCCCCGTCCTCTACCGCGCGAGGCCCGCCATGCTGGAACCCAGGCTCGTGATGATGCTCGCAGTCGGCACCCTGCTGCTGGTCAACGGCATCCTCGACATGCGCCGGCGCAGCCGGGTCGGGCAGGACGAGGGCTTGTAAACCGCCTGGGCAGAGCCTAGACGTGGGCGTCCGAGCGCGCGCCCATGCCCACCGCCACGTCGACCCCCTTCTCCCCCGCGCTCGCCCGGTCGGGCTTCCTTCGCGCGCGCCTGGCCTCGTTTCTCGCCGTCTTTCCGCTCTCGGTGTGGACCTTCTTCCACCTGTGGAACGCGCTCTCCGGTTTCCAGGGAGCCGACGCGTGGCAGGCTTCGATGACGGAGTACCCGCACCCGGTCGCCGAGGCGCTGGCCGGGGTCGTCGTGCTCCTGCCGCTGGCGATCCACACGGTGTGGGGCATCGGGAGGCTGCTGTCGAGCCGCCCCAACAACCTGCGGTACCGGACGTACGCCAACCTGAAGTACCTGCTCCAGCGGCTGGCCGGGCTCGGCGTGCTGCTCTTTCTCGGAGCCCACGTGTGGCTCGCGCTGCTCAAGCCGCGCATCGTCGAGGGCCACGCCGAGTCGTTCGCGGACCTCGCCGAGCACATGCACTTCCACGGGCCGACGCTCGCGACCTACGTGCTGGGCATCCTGGGCGTCGCGTTCCACATGGCGAACGGGCTGCAATCCTTCTGCATGGGGTGGGGCGTCGTCACGAGCCGGCGGGGGCTGCGGAGGCTGGAAGGCGCCGCGCTGGCGGTCTTTCTGCTGCTCCTCGTGATGGGCTGGGGAGCGGTCTACTCGCTCTGGGCGGCGGGCGCGGCTGCACGGACTTAGCCGGGTGCTACATCAGGCGGCGTGCGGCTCAGGTCAGCGCTCGCGGGTCCGGTGCTGCTCGGGGCTCTGGCCGCCGCGTGCCACGGGTCGGCGTCGGAGCCGGCGGTGCCGGAGCGGTCGTGCTCGGTCACGGTGTGGTACCAGCCCGCGAGCACCGCGTCGGACATCCAGGTGGTCGGCAGCTGGAACGGCTGGGCGCGCCCGGGCCTGTCGATGGCCTCGGCGGCGAGCGGGTGGCTCGCGACGCGCGTCGACGATCTCCCGGCGGGCCCTTACGAGTACGCCATCGTCGTCGACGGGGACTGGCTGCTCGACCCGCAGGTGGCGACGACGGCCTTCCACGAGGGGCAAGAGGTGACCTGGGTGCAGGTGCCCGACTGCGGGACGCCGGCGACCACGGTGGCGAACGTGACGGCCAGCGCGGACGGGACGGCGGGGATCGACGCGACCTTCCTGGCGACGCGCTGGGGCGACCCGCTCGATCCGTCGACGGTGACGCTGGAGACGATCCACGGCGCGACCCCGGCGACGGTCTCGCCGTCCGCCACGGCGTCGACCGGGGCCATCCACGTGGACGTCGCGGGCCTGCCGGCGGGCAAGAGCACGCTGGCGGTGCACGCGAAGGACGTGAAGGGGCGCGACGCGGACGCGGGTCTGGCGACGGTGTGGACCGAGGCGCAGCCGTGGGACTGGCGCGACGCCGTCCTCTACGAGGTGATGGTCGACCGGTACCGCGCGAAGGACGGCTCGCCCCTCGCGGCGCCGGCGTCGATGGGCGGGCGGGCCGGCGGGCACGTGGGCGGCGTGGAGAAGGCCATCGAGTCGGGCGAGCTCGAGGCGCTCGGCGTCAACGCGATCTGGCTGACCCCGCTCTACCAGAACCCCGAGGGCACCTGGCCCGGCCTCGACGGCCACGGGTACAGCTCGTACCACGGCTACTGGCCGAGCGAGTCGCGCGCGCTCGAGAGCGTGATGGGCGGGGAGGACGACGTGGACGCGCTCGTCGCCGCGGCGCACGCGCGCGGGATCCGGATCCTCTTCGACGTCGTGCCGCACCACGTGCACTCGGAGCACCCGTACTGGATGGGCAACAAGGCGGCCGGCTGGTTCCAGGACGTGAGCGGCACGTGCATCTGCGGGGTCGGGAGCTGCTCGTGGGCGGTCGACGAGACGGCGTGCTGGTTCACGTCGTACCTCCCGAGCTTCGACTGGACCGACGACGACGTGGCGACGACGACGACGAGCGACGTCCTCTGGTGGCTGGATCGGTTCGACGGCGACGGCCTGCGCATCGACGCCGTGCCGATGATGCCGCGGGCCGCGTCGCGGCGCATCGCGTGGGCGGCGCGGCAGGAGTACGACAACCCGTCGCACCGCACGTACGTCCTCGGGGAGAACTACACGGGCCAGGGAGGCTTCCCGGCGCTCCGGTTCGATCTGGGGCCGCAGGGGCTCGACGGCGAGTTCCACTTCCCGCTCATGTGGGCGCTCCGCGGAGCCTTCGGCGACGGCAGCGAGTCGCTCGTGGACGTCGACGCGGCCATCAACACGGGCGAGCAGACGTGGGCCGGCTCGGGCGCCGTCATGGGGCTCATCACGGACAACCACGACGTGTCGCGCTTCTCCAGCGTGGCCGCCCTCGACGACGGCGGCGATCCCTGGACCCCGGCGCCGCAGTCGACCGACCCGAACGTGTACGCGAGGACGCAGCTGGCGCTCGGCGCGATCATGATGCTGCCGGGCGCGCCCATCCTCTATTACGGCGACGAGGTGGCGCTGGCCGGCAAGGGGGACCCGGACTCGCGGCGCGTGATGCCGGCGGAGGGGGACCTGACGGCGCTGCAGACCGGGACGCGCGACCAGGTGAAGGCGTTCGCGCGCGCGAGGGCGTGCTCGGTCGCGCTGCGCCGGGGCACGTACCGCACGCTCCACGTGGATCCGGAGCGGCTCGTCTTCGCGCGCGAGGCGGCGGGCGCGGAGACTGCAATCATCGACCTTCAGCGCACGCCGGCGGCTCCTCTGTCCGCACAGCTCCCGGGGATCCCCGCAGGGCCGTGGGTCGACGTCCTGTCGGGACGCGTTCAGTCACTCAGCCCTGAGTTGACAACGCTGCCGGCTGCGCCATTGTCCATGGCGCTCTACGTCCCCGCGTCGAGCCCCTGCGCCCCCGGAGCCAAGCCATGACGCCGAAGACCCTGCGCGCGCTCGCCATCGCCCTGGCCCTCGGAGGGGCCGGGATGGCCGCGTGCGGGAGCGACAAGGTCACGCAGGTGAGCTACGGCAACCCGCCCGACGCCTCGCTGTTCGACACGGGCAACGGCGGGAGCTCGCCCTACGGCGGCGACGGCGGGACGGGGACGACGCCGCCCGTCCCGGAGGCCGGCCCGCCCGTGTGCTCGGACGCGGACAAGCTGTGCGCGGAGACGTTCACCTATCCGTTCAACGGCGAGACGTCGGTCGAGCTCCGCGGGAGCTTCGCCGCGGGCGCGTGGGTGACGGGCGTGCCGATGACGCACTCGGGGAGCGTGTGGACCGTCTCGACGGGCGTCCCGTGGAACCAGCCCGTGGAGTACAAGTTCTACGTCGACGGCACGACGTGGGAGACGAACCCCATGCAGCCGATGACGACCGACGACGCGGGGGACATGAACAACCTCGCCGCCGCCATCACCTGCCCGAACGACTACACGTGCGCGACGCCGCCCGTGCCGCCCGCCGGCGTCTTCGACTGGCGCGACGCGGTCATCTACTTCGTGTTCGTCGACCGCTTCTTCGACGGCGACCCGTCGAACAACTGCAGCGTCTCGGGCAGCAGCACGGGCCAGTACACCTCGGCGAACTACCTCGGCGGCGACTGGGCCGGCGTGACGCAGAAGATCACGAGCGGGTACTTCACCGACCTCGGCGTCAACACGCTGTGGATCACCGTCCCGGTGCAGAACGCGGACGCGGTCACGGGGGCCGGCGAGCTTTGCAACAGCGGCGCGTGCGCGCCCGACCAGTACGAGTTCTCCGCGTACCACGGCTACTGGCCGACCGACCCGACCAGCGTCGAGAAGTGCTTCGGCAGCCCGTCCGACCTCCAGGCGCTCGTCACCGCGGCGCACACGGCCAAGCTGAAGGTCCTCTTCGACTACGCGATGGTCGACGTCCACACGTCGGCGGCGATTTACAAGCAGCACGTGAACGACAGCCCGAGCTGGTTCACGCCCTTCTGCCAGTGCGGGGACACGAACGACGGCTGCAGCAACTACAACGACTACAAGTGCTGGTTCGCGCCTTACCTCGCGCACTTCGACTTCACCAACTCGTCGGCGGCGAGGACGTACTCGGTGAACGCCGCGCTCGGCCTCATCCAGACCTACGGGAACGACGCCTTCCGCCTCGACGCCATCAAGCAGGTCGACCCGAGCTGGCTCGCGTCGCTCCGGCCGCAGACGACGACCTACGAGTCGCAGGCGGCGGACGGCGGGGCGCCGCAGCGCTTCTACATGGTCGGGGAGACCTACGACTTCGACGACATGGCGTACATCCGGAGCTTCATCAATCCGGCGACCGCGCTCGACGGGCAGTTCGACTTCCCGCTGCGCTACCGGATCGTCGACGCGATCCTGCTCCGGGACACGGGACCCATGCTCCAGCCCGCGATCCCGGACGGCGACTCCTGGGAGTTCAACCAGCCGGCCGGCATGCAGGGGCTCGCGTCCTTCATGGACTTCAACGACTCGTTCTATCCGGTCGACGCGGTCATGAGCACCTTCATCGGGAACCACGACCTCCCGCGCTCCATCCACTACGCGGAGCAGACGCTCCCCTCGTGGCTCGGGGGCAACGCCCAGGATGCCCTGACGTCGAACGGGTCCGGCAACGCGTGGACCGGGGAGCCCGCGCCGGAGACGGATCCCAACACGTTCGAGCGCCTGGGGAACGCGTTCGGCGTGCTGCTGACGAACAAGGGCGCGCCGCTCATCTACTACGGCGACGAGATAGGCCTCCCGGGCGCGGGCGACCCCGACAACCGCCGCATGATGCAGTGGACCGGGTACTCGCCGGCCCAGCAGGCCCTCTACGCCCGCATCAAGGCGCTGACGACCATCCGCGCCGCCCACCCGGCCATGCGCCGGGGCACGCGGTCCACCGTGGAGGTCACCGCGGACCTGTGGGTCTACGAGCTGACGACGCTCGCGGGCGACCCGTCCCCCGACACGGTGTACGTCGGCATCAACCGCAGCGACGGCGACCTGACGACGACGATGCTCCCCTCGGGCCTGACGGAGCTCATCACGAACACCCCCGCGACGGGCACCGTGACCATCCCCGCGCGCGAAACGCGCATCTTCCACTAGGCGAGTCGCACAGGCACCGAGACCGCGCGCTAATCGAGCTCCACGCCGGTCGCGTCGAGCTCCACCTTGGCGAGCGGGCTCGCGGGGCCCTTCTCGGCGCACTCCTCGTCGGAGCCTTTCACGACGGTCGCCTGCACGCGCGCCGTGTGCCCGGAGGCCGTCTTCGGGACGAAGAAGCTGTGCCCGTGCATCCGGATGTGCGCCTGGCCGGCCTCGTCGCGGATCTCCATCCAGCAGCCCATCTCCTGACAGACCGCGGTGACCTTGCCGGTGGTCGCGACCGTGCGGTTGGCATATCGAGCGGGGTCCTTGGCGATGTCGGCGAGCGGCACGACGGGCGACGTGATTCGCTCGCCGAGAAGCAGCGTCCCCGCGGCCGGGGCCGACGTGGAGGTGGCCGGCGAGGGAGCGCCGCCGGAGGTCCGCGAGCACGCGAGCACGAGCGGAGCGAGGGCGACGAGGAGGACGGGGAGGCGGGGCGTTCGCATCGCGCCCTCTGTCTACCATGCGGGGGCACTGCACGTTTGCGGCCCCCTCACCGGTCGGTCCGTAGTCACGCACGACTGAGTGACTTTTTCATGGCACCCTGTCGGCCCCGTGCTACCGATGAACCGGCATCGTCGGCCGAGCGCGCGAGCAGCCGCCGCGCATCCTCGGTCGAGACTCGGGAGAGGGCATGCGGAGGCGCGCGTCAGCAGACAGTCTCGTTGCTCTCGTCGCCGGGCTCGTGGCCGCGGTGCCCGCCCTCGCGGTCCTCTTCGGGAGCACGCCGGCGCGGGCCGAGGCGCAGCCGCACCTCAGCGAGCAGTATCTCCCGTCGTCCAACGGGATCGCCGCCATCGCGTGGGATCGCTCGCAGTCCAAGCTCGATCAGTGGCTCGAGCACCCGTATCAGGCGCAGTCGGCCGGCGCGCAGTCGCGGAACTTCATCTACGACAGCTACCCGGGCGTCCGCGTCGGGACGACGGGGACCTGGCTCGACACCGTGACCCCCAGCGTCATCGAGTACGTGCCCGGGACCGGGGTCGTCCACACCGTGCGCACGGTCGGCTCGGTGCAGCTCGACGCATACGACTTCGCGCCGATGGGCCTCGCCGAGCATGCCAGCGTGATGCTCCTCGAGGCCACGCAGAGCGGCGCGCCCGCGCCCATCGATGCGTACGCGATCTTCAACTACCACCTCGGCTCGGGCAGCCCTTCGCCCGGGACCGATTCGGAGACCATCAGCTACGACGCGACCAACGACGCGTACTACGAGAGCGGGCCCTCCGGCGTCGCGTTCGCCTACGGGAGCGTGACGCCGTCGACGCACCACGGGTGCACGCCGAACAACCCCTTCGGGCTGCTCAACGCCGGCTCCAATCTCGACGACGACACAGGCACGGGCGGGCCCACCACCGACGCGGTCGCCGGGTTCCAGAGCAGCCTGGGGAGCCCCGCGGCGAACACCGCGACGTGGGCCGGCTGGCTGACGGTGCTCGCGCCGGACGCCAACGGGCAGGCCGCCATCGAGCGCGTGCGCACCTGGGTCGCGGGCCGCACGCCGGACAAGCTCCTCGCGGACGAGGTCTCGGCCTGGCAAGCGTGGACGAAGCCTGCCCCGTCGGGCGCCAGCACCGCCGAGAGCGCGCTCGCCCTCCAGGCGCAGGCGGCCCTTCGCATGGGGCAGGTCGCCGAGACCGGGACGGGCCTCGGGCAGATCCTCGCCAGCGTCTACCCGGGCACCTGGAACATCTCGTGGGTGCGCGACATGGCGTACGCCGTCGTCGGCCTCGTGCGCAGCGGGCACTACGCCGAGGCCAAGGCCGCCATCGCCTTCCAGATGCAAGCGCAGGTGGGGAGCTACGAGCAGTACGTGGGCGCGCCGTACCAGATCAGCGTCGTCCGCTACTACGGCGACGGCACCGAGTGGAGCGACTCGAACGCGGACGGGCCCAACATCGAGTTCGACGGGTTCGGTCTCTTCCTCTGGGAGCTCGATCAGTACGTGCAGGCCAGCGGCGACACCGCGTCGCTCGCCCAGTGGTGGCCCGTCGTGAAGTCGCGGGTCGCCGACGTGCTGGTCACGCTCCAGGAGAGCAGCGGTCTCATCTCGGCCGACTCGTCGATCTGGGAGGTGCACTGGGACGGTCAGCAGCGGCACTTCGCGTACACGACCATCACCGCCGCCAACGGCCTCTGCTCCGCGTCACGCCTCGCGCAGGCCGCGGGGGACTCGGCCGACGTCGCCCCGTACCTCGCCGCGGGGCAGAGGTCGCGCGACGCGCTGCTGCCGAACCTGCGCGCACCCGACGGGTCGCTCGGGCAGAGCACCGAGGCGCTGGCGGCGGGGAGCGGGTGGCTCGACGCGGCCGTGATGGAGGCCATCGGCATGGGGCTCATCGACCCGACGCTCCACACGGCGACCGCGACGCTCGGCGACATCGAGAGCGGCCTCGTGCCGGCCAGCGGGCGCGGGTTCATGCGGAGCAACGCCGGCGACGCGTACTCGTCCAACGAGTGGGTGTTCATCGACCTGCGGGCGGCGCGGGCGCTCGAGCTCCAGGGCAACGCCACGTACAGCCAGGGGCTCTTCGCGTGGAACGTCGCGCAGGCCAGCGACAACTACGGCGAGCTGTCGGAGCTGCACGATCCGGTGACGGCCGATTACGCGGGGCAATCGCCGATGGTCGGGTTCGGCGCGGGCGCTTACCTGCTCGCCCTCTACGATCGCGGCAAGCCCGACGCGCCGACCTGCGGGGCCTACGCGAGCGAGCCGGGTGCGCCCGTCGATGGGGGCGCCGAAGCCGGGCCTGTGGGCAGCGACGGGGGTGCGCCCTCGACGGACGGCGGCGTCGCGGCGCACGACTCGGGTGCCTCGCCGATCGACGGCGACTCCGGGGCGAGCGCGAACGGGGCCGCGCCCGGCGGCTCGAGCGGAGGATGCGGCTGTGTCCTCGGCGACGCGGGGAGCACCGAGAGCGCGCTCGCGGCGCTGGCCCCCCTCGCGCTCCTGGCCTTCCGGAGACGGCGGGCATGAGCGAGTACCTCCCCAGGTCCCTGATCGTCTGACCGCCCTTTCCGAGGCCACCAAAGACCCGATGCGCACTCTCGTCCGTTGCGGCGCCGCCGCGCTGCTCCTCGCTCTCCTCGCCACGTCCCGCAGGGCCGGCGCCGATGTTCCGCCCGCGCCGCCCGTCGTCTTGCCGCCGCCCACGCCCGTCGCTCCCCCGGACGCAACGCCTTCGACGAGCCCCATCGCGCCGTCGTCGCCCATCGCGCTCCCCACGATCCCCGGGGACACGGGGCACTTCGAGTTCGGCTCGTACGGACGCGTCGTCATCGCCAGCGACGGCCGGGGGGGGACCGGCCGCCAGGCGAACGTCGTCGCGTACGGCGACCGCATCGACGAGGACAGCTACGCCGAGCTCGAGCTGCGGCGCGAGGACCGGTTCACGCCGAGCATCTCCACCAAGGTCGTGTGGACCCTCGGCTTCTTCCCGCCGTTCTTCCACTTCTCGGGCGACCAGACGCAGGCCATCGTCATCCGCAACCTCTACGCGCAGGCGACCTACGACGACCTCACGCTCTGGGTCGGCTCGCGCATGTACCGCGGCGACGACATCTACCTGCTCGACTGGTGGCCTCTCGACAACCAGAACACCGTCGGCGGCGGCCTCGGCTACAAGATCCGCGAGGGCAGCGACGAGACGAGCATCGCCGCCCACGTCGGGATGCAGCGCCTCGACTCGACCTACCAGTACGAGCAGATCCCGGCGCCGGTCCCGAACATCCTCGCGACGCAGACCGGGCCGGGAGCCGAGAACGTCACGGTCCTCGACCGGCCGCGCACCATCGAGACGCTCAAGCTCACGCACCTCATCAAGCACAGCAACCCCGAGCAGAAGGAGGGCGTGAAGCTCGTCCTCTACGGCGAGGCGCACGAGATCTCCGCCGGCGTCTACAGCGACACGACGGTGAACCCGCCCGTGCAGACCGCCCTCCCGGCCGACACCGGCTGGCTCGTCGGCACCGAAGTCGCCTACTGGACGGGGCATCGCGACTCGTTCGTGCAGCTCTTCTTCCGCCACGCCGAGGGCATCGCCGCGTACGACCCGCTGGCCGTGCCGCTCACCTTCGCGAACGACCGCACGACCCGCGGCTCGAGCGAGACGCTCCTCGCGCTCGGCGGCAACTACGAATTCGACTCGTTCGGCGTCCTCGTCGGCGGGTATCTCCGCTCCTTCCGCGACGGCGACCCGTCCCCCACCACCTCGCAGAAGTACGACGAGGGCATCCTGGCGGTGCGCCCGCAGCTCTACATCGGGGAGCGATGGGGCGTGGCGCTCGAGGGCGCCTTCGAGGCCAAGCGCCTGGCGGTGGCCGACCCGAACACCGGTCAGCCGCTCATCGCGAGCGAGTGGCGCGCCGGCATCATGCCGTACTTCTCGCCGAGCGGGCGGGGCTCGTACAAGCGCCCGCAGCTCCGGCTCATCTACGCGGTCACCGCGCGCAACGACGCCACCCGCGAGCTCTATCCCGCGCAGGACGTCTTCAGTCAGCGCCCCGTCGAGCAGTTCGTCGGCATGGGCGTCGAGTGGTGGTTCAACTCGTCTTCGTACCCCTGAGATCCCCATGCGATTGCACAGCGCCTCCTACGCCCTCTCGCTCGCCATCGCCTGCGTCGCGTCCTTCGCGCCGGAGACGGGCTGCGTCCAGATCCCCGCCGACGGCCAGCAGCCCGTGCTCGCGACGCACGTGCAGGACTGGCGCGACGAGGTCATCTACCAGCTCATCGTCGACCGCTTCTCCGACGGCGACGTGAACAACGACTTCGGCGTCGAGGCCGGGTCGCTCAACCAGTACCAGGGGGGCGACTGGCTCGGCATCCAGAACCACCTCGACTACCTCCAGGCGCTCGGCGTCACGACGCTGTGGATCTCCCCCATCGTCCAGAACGTCGACTCCGACGCCGACATCGACGCGTACCACGGCTACTGGCAGCAGGATCTCACGCAGGTCAACGCGCACTTCGGCGATCTCTCCGCGCTCCGATCGATGGTCGCCGCCGCGCACGATCGCGGGATGAAGGTCGTGCTCGACATCGTCTGCAACCACATGGGGCAGGTCTTCTTCTACGACATCAACCTGAACGGCCGGCCGGACGACTACGTCAACGGCAGCGGCGGACCGGGCGACCCCATCGAGCAGGTCAGCGAGTACGACCCTCCGTGGCAGCCGGGCGGCGTCCTCACGTTCAGCCAGGAGGGCTTCGGCGGCCGCGCGCCGCTCCTCTTCTTCGACGACCCCACCATCAACCGCCTGCCGCCGCAGCCGGGCATCCTCGGCACCGCGGGCGCGTACCACGGCTTCGGCCACATCCGCTGCACCTCGCCGTGCGCCGACGCCGCCTACAACGGCTTCAACAACATCGAGGAGCGCACGCTCGGGGACTTCACCGGCGGCCTGAAGGACCTCGCGACCGAGCTCCCCGAGGTGCGCGCCACGCTGATCGACGCGTTCGCCACGTGGGTCGAGAAGGTCGACTTCGACGGGTATCGCATCGACACCATCAAGCACGTCGAGAGCGACTTCTGGCCCGTCTTCGCCGGCAACACGCGCGCGCGCCTCGGCGCCGAGAACAAGACCGACTTTCTCATGTTCGGCGAGGCCTTCGACGGCGACGACCAGCTCGTCGGCAGCTACACGATGCCCGGGATGCTCGACAGCGTCTTTTACTTTCCCCAGGCGTTCATCGCGTTCCAGAACGTCTTCGAGAACGCGTTCAACCCGGCCGCGGCGCAGGGGACCGACCAGATCCAGGCGCTCTGGGCCCAGAAGACGACCGACTACGGCACGCAGCCGCAGCCGGGCGGCATCGGCATCGCGCCGTACAAGGCGCTCGTCAACTTCATCGACAACCATGACGTGCCCCGCTTTCTCTTCAACTCGCAGGGAGATCTGAACGCGCTCCGCAACGCGCTCACGCTGCTCTTCACCGAGGACGGGATCCCCGACCTCTACTACGGCACCGAGCAGGATTTCTCGGGCGGCAACGATCCGGCGAACCGCGAGGTGCTCTGGACGTCGGGCATGTCGACGGACGGCGACACGTTCGCGCACATCGCGACCCTCGCGCGCATCCGCAAGGCGTACGTCGCCCTCCGGCGTGGGGACACGAAGGTCGTCTGGTCGAGCCCGCACGTCGCGCAGGAGGACGACGCCGGGATCTTCGCCTTCGAGCGCGCCGGCGGCGACGCGGGGATGGGGCCGTACGCGCTCGTCGTCCTCAACGCGAACGACTTCAAGACCAGCTCGACCTCCAACGGGTCGAGCGTGATGCAGACCACGGCCGGCGCGGGGACCACGCTGGTCGACGTGCTGGATCCCGCGCAGACGACGTACGCCGTCGACGGGAGCGGGCAGCTGCAGGCCAACGTGCCCGCGCAGAAGGCCATGATCCTCGTCCCCCAGGGCCAGGTCGTGCAGGGCCAGTGACGCGAGGCTAGGCTCCGCCTCGTGCTGGGGCTCCTCATCCGGTTCGCGTGGTTGATCGGATGGCTGGTCGCGCTGCCGTGGCTCGCGCTCCGCCGGTTTCTCGGCCGGACGCGGGCGGGGACGTACGTCCTCGTCGAGATCGACGGCGCCGTCGAGGAGATCCTGCCGCCGCGGCGGTGGTGGCCTCCCCAGCGCGCGCACGCCACCTCACTGCACGAGCTGCGGGAGCTGGTCGACGCGGTCGTCGCCGACCCGCGCGTGCGCGGCCTCGTGCTCACCGTCAAGGCGCTGCACGCGGGCTTCGCCACGGGAACGTCGATGCGGGCGCTCATCACGCGCGCACGCGCGGCGGGCAAGCGGGTCGTCGTGCACTTGCCCCAGGGCGGCGGCACTCGCGAGACGTACACGGCCGTCGCGGCGGATGAGGTGCTCCTCGGCCCGACCGCCGGGCTGGCGCCGGTGGGGCTGCTGACGAGCGCGCGGTACCTCCGCGGGGCGCTCGATCGGGCCGGCCTCGTGCCGGAGGTGCACGCACAGGGTCGCTACAAGACGGCGGGCGAGCGCATCGAGCGCACGACGATGAGCGACGCCGAGCGCGAGCAGGTCGGCGCGGTCCTCGACCGGGTCCACGGCGAGGTCGTGCGGGCCATCACCGAAGGGCGGCGCGTGGACGCCGCGCGGGCGCGCGCCCTGGTCGACGGCGCGCCGTACTCGGGCGCCGAGGCGGTGTCCGCGGGGCTCGCCGACGGCACGGCGTACGAGGACGAGCTCCCGGCGCGTCTCGCGGAAGGCGACGAGAAGCCCCCGCTCCGCCACGCCGAGGGGTATCTCCATGCGCGCACCGCGTTTCAGGCGCGCGCGCTCCGGTCGCGCGGGGTCATCGCGGTCGTCCGCGTGCACGGGACCATCGCGGGCGGCAGCGGCGGCCTGCCGTTTCGCTCGATGGCCGTCGACGAGCGGATCATCTCCGCCGTCCGCATCGCGCGAGCGAGCCCGCGGGTCCGCGGCGTCGTCCTGCACGTCGACTCGCCCGGGGGCGGCGCGCTCGCCAGCGACCGCATCCACCACGAGCTCGTCCAGCTCGCCGCCGAAAAGCCTCTCGTCGCATGCATGGGCAACGTCGCGGCGAGCGGCGGCTACTACGTGGCCGCGCCGGCGCACGCCATCGTCGCGCAGCCGACCACGATCACGGGCTCCATCGGCGTCATCGCCGCGCGCGTCGTCCTCGACCCCCTCCTCGCGCGGCTGGGCGTCGCCACGGAGGTCCTCCAGCGCGGGGCCCATGCACGTCTGCTCGATCCGTTCCTCCCCCTCGAGGGCGCCGACCGCGCCGCCCTCGATCGCGAGCTCGAGCACATCTATCGCGCGTTCGTCGCCGTCGTCGCGGCCGGAAGGCGCCGGCCTGTCGGCGAGATCGAGCCCCTCGCCCAGGGCCGCGTCTGGACGGGCGCCGATGCGCACGCGCACGGCCTCGTCGATCGCCTCGGCGGCTTCGAGGACGCGCTGGACGTCGTTCGCGAGCGCATCGGCCGGGGCGCCGACCGGCTGAGGGTCGCCGTCGTCCGGGCGCCGCGAAAGCCCTTCCCCGTGCTGGATCCCCCCGAGCGGAAGGCCGCGCGCCTGTTCTCGGACGGGCTCTCGCTGGCCCTCGCGGCGCTCGATCTGGACGCCTCGGTCCTCGCCCTGCGCGGGGAGCGGGTGCTCGCGTTCGCCGCGTCGCTGCCGACCTTCAGGTGACGCCGAGCAGCTTGTTCATCGACGCCTCATCGGCCGGCGTGAACGGGAACTGGTCGAACTCGGCGCTCGTCACCCACTGGAAGGCGTTCACGTTGCGGCCCTCGAGGGTCTTGTCCCCGAGGAGCGTGCACTCGTAGAGAAAGAGGTCGACCACGTAGTGCTCGTAGGGGTGGCTCACGAAGGAGATGAGCTTGCCCACCTCGATCTCCGCGCCGAGGCGATGCCGGACCTCGCGCTTGAGGGCGTGCGCGTCGGTCTCCCCGTCCTCCACCCGGCCGCCGGGGAACTCCCACATGAGGGGCAGCACGGCCGTCGCCCGGCGCTGCGTGATGAGGTAGCGCCCGTCCTTCTCGAGCACGGCGGCGACGACACGGATGGTGCGTTGCGGACTCATCTCACCCCTGGATGAGCGTACCACGCGGGGCGCGAGACTCTCAGAGGCCGATGCGGAAGAGTTGCTGGCCCATGAGCAGCACGTCGCCCGTGCGGAGGTCGGTGTCGGCGACGCGGACGAACGTGCCGTTCGAGCTGCCGAGGTCCGTCAGAAAGAGCTTCGCGCCGTCCCACGAAAGGCGGCAGTGGAGCCCGGAGACGTAGCCGTCCTCCGGGAAGAGGATGTCACCGCGCTCGCGACCGAGGTGAACGCCTCCCTCGGGAATGGGGAAAGCGTTGCCCGTCTCCTCGCGGCCGACGACCAGCGCGATGCGCCCGACGTAGCCCTTGCTGGGAGCCCCGAGCCGCTCCACGCCGTCCGGCGACGGAGCCTGCATGGCGAGCGGCTCGAACTTGATGATCTCCTGCCCGATGCGAAACACCTCGTTCGGACGGATCTCGACCGGAACCTCGCGCGTCAGCTTCTTGTAGACGCCGTTGAGGGACCCCTCGTCCTTCACCGTGGCGCGGCCCGATCCGAGGACCTGAAACGTCGCGTGCCTGGGCGAGAGGTAGCTGTCGCCCGCGAAGATGCCGCCGGTCTCGCGGCCGACCGTGCCGCCGCCCGCGGGCATCTGGAAGGTGCCCGCCTCGGTGCCGTCGGCGCGGAGGGCCGTCAGCATCATCGCGCCGCCCGCGGGCTCGGCCGCAGGGGGAGGCGCCGCGGCGGCTGGACGCGCGGCGCTGCTCCCGCCGAGGCGGAAGCCGCAGGAGCCGCAGAAGAGATTCGACGGAGCGTTGACGTGGCCGCACTGCGGACAGATGACCGTGGCCCCGCCGGCGGCGACCGCCGCGACGGCCGCGCCGGTCAGCGCGACGGTGGCCTGCGGACCGCCGGCCTGGTGGGCGGCCGGCGCCGGCGCCGGGGCAGGTGCCGGGGCAGGCGCAGCCGCGGGTGGCGCCACGCGGGGCGGCGGGGCGGACGGAGTGATGGCCACCGTCCCCCCGAGGTTACCCCCTCCCGCGGCCATCGCGGGCGGGGGCGGCACCGCCGCGACCTCCGCCTTCTTCATGCCCTGCGGAGGCGTCTGCGGCGAGAACGGCTTGGGCGCCGCGTCTCGCGGCAGCTCTGCGCCGCAGCCGAGGCAGAACTTGTAATGGTCTTGATTGTCCTTCGAGCACTTCGGACAGGTGATCACACTCGCCTCCGCTCGCGGCCCACGATACGCGCGACAGCTGGCACGAGTATCTACGCCTGCCCAGGGGGGTCAAGCGAACTGCGACCGCCCCAGCACGGCCCTTGGCGGACCCTCCTCGCCTGGGTAGCCTCCCAGCTCATGCCGACAGCCACCTTCCCGGATATCCACGCGCCCGGCACCGGGCAGCTCTACGCCCGCTTTCACACGTCGCAGGGCAACCTCGTCATCCGCCTCGAGGAGCAGCGCGCCCCGAAGACCGTGAAAAACTTCGTCGGCCTCGCGATGGGCACCCAGGAGTGGGTGCACCCGCGCACGGGCGAGGCGAAGAAGGGCGCGCCCTACTACGACGGCACCGTCTTTCACCGCGTCATCCCCAAGTTCATGATCCAGGCGGGCGACCCCCTCGGCCAGGGCACGGGCGGCCCCGGCTACCGCTTCGAGGACGAGTTTCACCCCGAGCTTCGCCACTCCGGTCCCGGCGTCCTCTCGATGGCCAACAGCGGTCCCGCCACCAATGGGTCGCAGTTCTTCATCACCGAGGGGCCGACCCCGCACCTCGACAACAAGCACTCGGTGTTCGGCGTCGTCGTCGCCGGCATCGACGTCGTCGGCAAGATCGCGCGCGTCCCGACGGCGGCCCGCGACAAGCCGGTGGTCGACGTCGTCCTTCAGCGCGTCGAGGTCTTCCGCAGCGAGTCGGTCCCCACCGCCTGAGCCGGCGGCGGGCTCGCCGCGGCACCCAGCTCCCGGAGGTAAGCGGCGAGGCGGACGTCGCGCACGCTCGCGAGGCCGGCGAGGAGCTCGGCGCGCGACGCGGAGGACAGGGTGCGCGCGCGCCGCACCCGGCCGACGGCGATGTCCACATCGTGCAGGTCCCCGAGGCGGCTCTGCAGGCGCGAGGCCGGCTGGGCCAGCGCCGCCAGATCGTCGGGCAGCGAGTCGGCGAGGGTCTCCACCGTGTAGCGAAGACGCTTGTACGCGATGCGCAGGCGGTGGAGCGCGTCCGGGTCGTCCGGCTGCGCGTCGCTGCGACGGTCGACCTTGCGGCGCGCGCGGTCGACGGCGCGCCGCGCAAACTTCGTGACGCGGCGATCGTGGGCCGGGTCGACGCGGAACGCGAGCAGCGCGTCGAGGAGTGCGCGCCCTCGGTCGAGCTCCCCGGAATGGAGAAGCCTGGCCAGCTCGCCCCGCAGATGCCGCTCGCGCCGCCGGCGCGCGTCGACCCAGGCCTGCACGTCCGGGGGGCCGGCGTCGGGCGGCGCGATGGAGGCGACGAGCTCGAGGAACACCTCCTCGTCCCGCAGGTCGCCGGTGGCGCGCATCAGGGCGCGCATCGCGCGCCGCACCTCGTCGGCGTGGAACCGCCCGAGGACGCGCCGGCCCACTTCGAGCACCGTGCGCGTCCTTCGCAGGGCCACGCGGAGATCGTGGACGGCGTCCTCGTCGCCCGCCGACTCGAGGACCCGGGGAGCGACCTCCCCCAGGCGCGCGTCGAGCGCTCGCAGCTTCGCGACGAGAAAGGGACCCACCGTCCCCGTCGTCGTCGCCAGCGCGGGCCCCGGGCTCATCGCCTCACCCGCAGCACGGTGGCCGTCGTGATCGGCTTGAATCCCAGCGCCCGCGACAGCGCGCGCCGCACCGCCAGACGCACCGCCTCCCCCAGCTCCGCGTCGCTCCGCAAAACGCCGCCGCCGCCCCGCTCGACGAGCTCTTCGAGCGCCGCCAGCGCCTCGTTGCGCGCCCCGGCGAGGAGGTGCGCGTCCGCGGTCTCGTCGAGGACGCCCCGCGTCACGAGCGACACCTCACCGACGAGGCGCCCCGCCCCGTCGACCTGGATCACCACGTGCGCCGCGCCGTGCGCCGCGAGCGCCGCCCGCTCGCCGAGCACCGACGCGGGCAGCGGACGTCGCGCGAACACGTGCACCCGCCCCACGGGCACGCGGTCCGTCTTGCGCAGCGCGCCCTCGCCGAGCTCCCCCACGTCGCCGTTCTCCAGCACGCACACCTCGGGCACGCCGAGCTCGCGCGCCAGCGCCGCGTGCCGCAAAAGGTGGTGGAGCGTCCCGTGCACCGGCACGAACGAGCGCGGCCGGACCATCTCGATCATCCGGCGCTGCTCTTCCCTGTGCGCGTGCCCGCTCACGTGCACCGCGCGGTCCGACCACCACGAGCGCAGCTCGACGCCGCGACGGAGGAGGTTCCCCATCACGCGCATCACCTCGGGCTCGTTGCCGGGGATCACGCGGCTCGACATCACCACCACGTCCCCCTCGCCCAGGTCGAACGCCGGATGCTCGCCGCGCGCGAGCCGCGACAGCGCCGCCGCCTCTTCTCCCTGCGTCCCCGTCGCCACACCCAGGATGGCGCTCCGCGGCAGCTCGCGCGCCCGGTCGGCGGGCCACACGAGATCGCTCGGCCACTCGAGGTACGGCGAGCCGGCGTGCTCGCCCGTCGACCGCGCCGTCGACCGCGCGACGCGCGCATGCGTGCTCACGCTCCGCCCGAGCGGCACGATCTTGCGCCCGTGCCGGCGCGCGATGTCCCCCAGGATGCGCAGGCGGTGCACGTTCGACGCGAACATCCCGACCACCACCGCGCTCTTCGCGCTCGCGACGATCTCGTCGAGCGCGAGGCCCACCCCCTCTTCGCTGCCCGTCGGCCCCTTCGCGTCGATGTTCGTCGAATCGCTGAGCAGGAGGCGCACGCCCTCGCGCGACAGCTCCTCGAACCGCTCCACGTCGAACGTCTCGCCGTCCGGCGGCGCCTCGTCGAACTTGAAGTCCCCCGTGTGGACGACGAGACCCGCGTCGGTCCGGATGGCGAGGGCCGTCGAATCGGCGATCGAGTGCGTCACGCGGATCGGCTCGACGTCGAAGGGTCCCACGCGGACGCGCGTTCGCGGCGTCACCTCGCGGAGCGCGACGTGGCTCAGGATCTCGTGCTCGGCGGCCCGCTCGCGCACGAGGCCGAGCGCATACCGAGGGCCGAAGACGGGCGCGTCGAACCGCTTCAGGAGATACGGAATCGCCCCGATGTGGTCCTCGTGCCCGTGCGTCACGAAGATCCCCGCGATGCGGTACGGCTCGAGGGCCGAGAAGTCCGCGTGGACGACGTCGACCCCCAGGCCGCGGTCGTCGAAGGTGACGCCGCAGTCGACGAGGAGCACCTGTCCGCCCTGCTCGAGGGCGAGGCAGTTCATCCCGATCTCGCCGAGACCACCGAGGGGGATGACGCGGAGGGGGACCACCAGCGCCACTTACCATGGCGCCGCCACCGCGCTCGATGAGAACTCGAGGGGCCAACGGCCCCGAACAGCGCATCGCGCTCGCGCTGGCTCGATGAGAACGTGCTATTCGTCCCGTTCCCACGCATGTCGACGCTCGCCGACAAGCGCTTCGTCCTCGTCACCGGCAAGGGTGGCGTGGGGAAGACGACGGTCTGCGCGGCCGAGGCGCTCGCGCTCGCCGCGAAGGGCAAGCGCGTCCTCATCACGATGTGCAACGCCAAGGAGCGGCTGAGCGCCATGCTGGGCGTCGGGCCCATCGGCTCGGGCGTCGTACCGGTGGCCGACAACGTGTGGGCGGTGAACATGAGCCCCGACCGGGCGCTCGAGGAGTACGGAATCCTCGTTCTCCACAGCAAGGCGCTCTACAAGACGCTCATCGACAACCGCTACGTGCGGTCCTTTCTCCGCGCCGTCCCCGGGATGCAGGAGTGGTCGATGCTCGGCAAGGCCTGGTGGCACACGACCGAGCGGCTTCCGGACGGCTCGTCGCGGTACGACGTCGTCATCCTCGACGCGCCGGCCACGGGGCACGGGCTCGACATGCTGCGGGTGCCGAAGGTCATCCTCGACGTCGTTCCGCCGGGCCTCCTGCGGCGCGACGCCGAGCGCGCGTGGGCGCTCTTTCAGGACCCGAACACGTGCGCCATCGTCCTCGTCACGCTGCCGGAGGAGATGCCCACCACGGAGACCATCGAGCTCGCGCGCGCGCTCGGCGAGCTGAAGCTCCCGGTCGGGCGCGTCGTCGTCAACGGGGTGCTGCCGCCGCTCTTCTCGCGCGAGGAGCGCGTCGTCCTCGAAGGGGCCCCGCGGAGGGACCTCGAGGCCCGCGGCGAGACCGCGGTCGCCGCCGGACGGGACCGCGCGACGCGCGAGCGCGTGCAGGCCGAGAGCTTGAATCGTCTGTCGCGGGAGCTGCCCGTGCCGCCGTCGTTCCTGCCGCTGCTCATGGAAGACGCGGCGAATCCCGACGCCATCCGGCAGCTCGCCAAGCGCGTGTAGGTCTCGGCGCGGGGGGGCGCATGACATGCGGTTCAGGGGGGCGTGAACGGGCGGCGCCGGGCCCGACGCAACCCTGCACGACTGCTCGACGACGCGGCGCCCGCGGCGTGGCCCATCCGTTGCGATGAAGGGGGACGCCATGCGAAAGCTCGCCGCCTTCACCGTCCTCGCCGCCGCCGTCCTCGCCTCCACCGCCGCCCTCGCGCAGGAGCCCGACGAGCTCCCCCCGCCCGCTGCGGAGCCGCCCGCTGCGGAGCCGCCCGCGCCGCCCGCGGTCACCGTGAGCATCCCGTCGTGCCGGCTGGCCGAGCACGCGGGCTTCGAAGAAGCGGACGCGCGGACCGCGGCGATGCTCGTCTGCGCCTCCATCGCCCACGCCGGGCCCTCGCCGAACGCGCGCTACCGGGTCTCGCTCGGCAAGCTCGGGTCCATCCTGATCCTCGCGGTCGCCCAGGAGGGCGCCGTCATCGGGAGCACCGTGGACTCGCGCGAGATGCGTCTCCAGGGCATCGAAGAGGTCGACGTGGCCGCGCCGCGCATCGCCGCGTCGATCGTCCACGGCGTGCCGCTCGTCGAGACCGAGCGGGTCGACAACCTCGTCGGCGGGGACACGCGCATCCCCAAGAGCCGCCCCGGCACCGTGCACTTCGCGCTCGGCATCGTCGGCATGGCCCCGCCGCTCGACCAGGGCCTCAGCCCGGCGCCCGGCCTCATGCTCGACCTCCACTACGAGACGCCCAACCAGCGCATCGAGCTCGGCGGCTCCTTCCGTGGCGGCGGCGGCTCGGCGAGCAGCCAGTCGCCCAGCATCGGCTTTGCCATCTTCTCCGTGGGCGGCCGCTACTACACGAGCGACAGCGACTTCAGCCCGTACGTCGGCGGCGGCCTCTCCTGGGGATACTTGAACCTCTCGCTCCCCGGCCAGAACCTCAGCGGCGACAACTCCGGCCTCGGCGCGTACGTCGACGCCGGCGTCGAGATCCTCCGCACGCACCACACGCACCTCGCCATCGGCGCCCGGCTCGACGTGCCCTTCTTCGCGCTCAACACGAACCCCGACGCCGCGACGTACAACAGCGCCAGCGGCAGCTACGCGACGGCCACGCCGACGTCCTACTTCTACGCGCCGCTCTCGCTGGAGCTCCGGCTCACGTTCTGACGGTAGTGTACGCTGGGCCCTCCGCGGCTCATGCCCAACCCCGCTCCGCTGCCACCGCTGGTCACGAGCGCGCTCGGCCTGGGGGTCGACGCGTTCGCCACCGTGCGCGCCGCGATCTCCGCCGGGATCGCCGACGCGCGGTCGTCGTTCGAGCTGACGCTCGCGGCTCCCACGGCGGACTGGGGGTTCCTCGTGCTCGCGGGGATCGAGCCGCTCGTCGACGCCCTCGAGCGACTGAAGCCCCGCTCCGACGAGCTCGACTGGCTCGTCTCGACGGGCGTCCTCGACGGTCCGGCACGGCGGCGCCTCCACGACATGCGCTTCGCCTGCGACGTCGACACGGCGCCCGAGGGGAGCGTCGTCTTCCCGGGCGAAGCCGTGCTCACCGTCGAGGGCCCGTTCTGGCAGGCGCAGCTCGTCGGCGGGCTGGTGCACGCCGCGGTGACCGACTCCACCCTGCTCGCCACGCGCTTCGCCCGCATGGGGCTCGCCTCCGGGGGATACCCGGTCGTCGAGGACGGCGCCGCGACGGCTCATCGTCTCGGCGGCACTCCGCTGCTCGCGCGGGCGGCGTACGTCGGCGGGGCGATCGCCACGACGAGCGGCGTCGCGGCGCGGCGTTACCGCATCCCCGTCATCGCGCGCCCGCCCGCCAGCCTCGACCTCGCCGCGGGCGACGTGGACCGCGCGGCGCGGGCCTGGCTCGCCACCTCGCACGGCGACTGCGTGCTCCGCCTCGATCCCGCGCGCGCCCGGCGAGACCTTCCCCTCCTGGCGGCGGCGGTACGCGACCGCGCCCTCGCCTCGCCCGCGCGCTTCGACCCCGGCAAGGTGCTCGTGGAGCTCCCCGGGGGCGACCGCGTGGCCCTCGCCCGCGCCACCGCCCGCGCCTTCATCGCCGCCGAGCTGCCGCCGCCACGCCTGCTCATCTCGGGCGACGTCGACGAGCGGCTCGCCCTCGAGCTTCGCGCCGAGCTCTCGCTCGACAAGCTCTTCGTCGTGCGCGGCGAGGGGACGCCGAACGGGCCCTCCTTTGCTCGTTACGATCTCGTCGCCATCGAGAGCAAGGGCGCCTGGTCGCCGCGCATGCGCATCGGTCACGACGTCGGCTCCTCGAGCGACCCGGCGCGCAAGCTCCTCGTCCGCTACGTCGACGCCGACGGGCACCCCGTCGCCGACGTCGCCCACGGCACGGGCGAGCGCTTTCTCCGCGCGCAGGGGGGCCGTTACGTCGATCGCGCCACCGGCATGGTCGCCCGCCTCGACGCCGCGTCGGGCGCCCCGCTGCGGACGAGCGCCCTTCGCGCCGGCAAGCGCGCGAGTCCGTCCGAGACGCCGGCGACCCTGCGGGACCGCGCCCGGAGGGCCGTCGAGGCGCTCGACGAAGGGCACCGGCGGATCGCCTCGCCGGCGCGTTACCCCGTGGGAATGTCGCCCCCGCTCGCCGCCCAGAAGGCCGACCTTCTGGCGCAGGCGAGCGCCCCAGAGTGATGGGATGGTCTCGCTGTCATCGCGAGGCCGGAGGTTGAGGGTGGCTCAGGCCTTCTTCAGGTTTTCGAGGGCGAAGTCCCAGTTGACGAGCGACTTGAGGAACGTCTCCAGGTACTTGGGGCGCGCGTTCCGGTAGTCGATGTAATAGGCGTGCTCCCACACGTCGATCGTCATCAGCGCCTTCTGCCCGTGCTTCATCGGCAGGTCCGCGTTCGGCGTGCGCGTGATCGACAGCTTGCCGTCCTTGCCCTGCACGAGCCACGTCCACCCCGAGCCGAACTGCGTCGCGGCGGCGGTCGACAGCTCCTCCGAGAACTTCTCGAAGCTGCCGAAGTCGCGCTTGATGGCGTCCGCCAGGTCGCCCGTCGGCGCGCCGCCGCCGCCCGGCTTCATGCAGCTCCAGTAGAAGGTGTGATTCCAGATCTGCGCGGCGTTGTTGAAGATGCCGCCCTCGGTCGAGAGGATGATCTCCTCGAGGGACTTGCTCGCCTCGGGCTTGCCCTCGACGAGCTTGTTCAGGTTCGTGACGTACGCCTGATGATGCTTGCCGTAGTGGTACTCGAGCGTCTCCTCGCTGAGATGCGGCACGAGGGCGTTCTTGGCGTACGGAAGCGGCGGCAACGTGAAGGCCATGGGGTCTCTCCTCGGATGGTGGGGCAGGGATGGAATGCCGTGCGCCCGTGAGATGTCAACCGGCCCGGTGCGGTAGCCGGCAACGGGCGAGAACTATTGCCCGACGCCCGTGGCTCGCTGGACGAGCAGCTTTTCGATGAGGCCCTTCGAGTAGGCGCTCAGCTCGCGGAAGACGACGCCCATGCCGGGCGGGTCCTTCTCGGTGCGCACGACCTCGCCGACGCCCTCGATGGTCTCGATGTCGTCCATGATCACCGTGAAGCGGAGGTTCACGCGCGTCCCGATGGCCAGCGGCGTCTGCGATTTGATGAAGACGCCCGTGCGCGAGATGTTCGTCACGTACTCCTGGATGAACGCGTCGAACGACTCGAACTCCTTGTTGATCGTGACGCGATCCCCACCGTCCCTCTTGTTGGCCTTGTCCGGCTCGCTCATCGGCCGTGCCCTCCGTCAGATTGCCGAGCTTCTCACTTCCCCGTGAGATCGAACTGCTCGAGGTGATACTCGGTCCGCGCGTGCACCATGATGCGCCGCATGTAGCGCTTCTCGGCCTCCTGCAAGACCGCCTTCTCGCTGCCCGTCAGGAGATCCGCGACGGCGGGGTGGCAGTTGACGAGCACCGAGTAGCCCGGCAAGTCCTGCCGCTTCCGGCGGATCTCGCGGAGGATCTCGTAGGCGATGGTCTCCTTGCTCTGCAGGTGACCCGTGCCGTCGCAGTAGAAGCACGGCTCGTGGAGCAGCCGACCGAGGCTCTCGCGCGTGCGCTTCCGCGTCATCTCGATGAGGCCGAGATCCGAGATGCGGTTCAAGGTCGTCTTCGCCTTGTCGCGCTGCAGGTGATCCTCGAGCGCGCGCCGCACCTTCTCGCGGTTCGACGGCTTCTCCATGTCGATGAGGTCGAGGATGATGAGCCCGCCCATGTTGCGGAAGCGGAGCTGGTAGGCGATCTCCTGCACGGCCTCGAGGTTCGTCTTGAGGATCGTCTCCTCCATGTCCTTCGAGCCCTTGCCCACGAACCGCCCCGTGTTCACGTCGATGGCCGTCAGCGCCTCGGCCTCGTCGATGATGAGGTAGCCGCCGCTGGCGAGAGGCACCTTGCGCGACAGGGCGCGGCCGATCTCGTCCTCGATGCCGTACGCGTCGAAGATGGGCTCGTCCTCGTTGAAGAAGACGACGTCCTTCAGCCGCTCGGGCATGAACATCTCGACGAAGCGCGACAGCCGGTCGAACTGCGCCCGGTCGTCGATGACGATCTCGTCGACGTCGTCCGTGAAGAGATCGCGCGCCGTCTTGAGCACGATGTCGAGCTCACTGAGGAGATTCTGCGGCGCCCGGGCGCCCTCGCGGTTCTTCGCTACCTCGCCCCAGAGGCGCACGAGGTAGCCGACGTCCTGCTTCAGCTGCTTCTTCGTGAGCCCCTCGGCGACCGTGCGCACGATGAGACCGCCCGTCGGCGGCTTCATGCTGTCGATCGTCTCGCGCAGGCGCGCGCGCTCCTTGTCGCTTCCGATGCGCTTGCTCACGCCCACGTGCTCGAGCGTCGGCAGGTAGACGACGTAGCGGCCGGGGAGCGAGATGTGGCTCGAGCAGCGGGCGCCCTTCGTGCTGATGGGCTCCTTCGTGATCTGGACGATGATGTCCTGACCCTCCTTCACCACGTCGCGGATCGGCGTCGACTTGGAGAGGCGCCCCGGCACGCCGCCGTTGCGGCTCCCGCGTCCCCCGCCGTCGCGCGAATCGCGCTGGGCGCGCGGCGCGCCGCGGTCACCCCCGTCGCGTCCCGCGCTCCGACCGCCGCCGTTGCGTCCGCCGCCGTCCCGCCCCCCGCCGTCGCGCGATCCGCCGCGCCCACGACGCCTGCCGCGTCCGCGCCCGCGATCCCCGCCGCGGTCGCCGCGTCCGTCGACCCGCGGCGCCGCGACCTGCGGGGGCGGCGCGCCGAGATCGCTGATGGTGAAGCCGGGGAGGTTGGGGTTGTCGAGCAGGTCGTCGATCGGCTCGGGCGACGGCCGGGAGACCTGCGCGCGCGCCGGCGGCTCGCTGTCCGGGTTGTCGAGGCCGCGCGCCGTCGGCACGTCGTCGTCGGCCGCGTCGCCCGCGTCGGCCGCGTCGGCCATCGCCGCGGTGCTCTCTTCGGCCGGCGCCAGGTCGCCCTCGGAGTCGGCCGGCTCGGGAAGGTCCTCCGCGTCGTCGCCCTCGCCCGCGTCGCCCGCGTCGCTCGCGTCGGCCGCCTCGGACGGCTCGGGCGCGGGAGGCTCTGGCGCGTTGCCCTCGACCACCTCTTCGGCGTGCTCCTGGGCGACGGCGACCTCTTCTTCCGCGGCCTCGGCGGCGGCGGCGCTCGCCTCGGTGGCCGCTTCGTCGGCCTCGTCGGGCGTCTCCTGCCCGTTCTCGCTCGTGCCGGTCCCGAGCGCGTGCTTGCGCCCACCGGCGAGGTAGGTCTCGAAGTCGTCGGGCCGGATGAGATCCTCCACGTGGAGGAACGCCGCCCGCTCGAGCCCGATGTCGACGAAGGCGGCCTGGAGCCCGGGCAGAACCCGGGTCACCTTGCCTAGGTAGATGTCGCCGACCGTTCCGCCGGGAGCGTGCGAGCCCCCGCGTTCGATGTGGAGCTCGGCGATGATGCCGTTCTCGATGAGGGCGACGCGGGTCTCGGCGAGATCGCACGAGATGACGAGAATGTTCTTGGCCATGTGCAGCGGGGCTTTCCCGCCCGGAACAGCCCCCCGCCGACACCCGGCGCACACACCGCCCCGTCGTGACGGAAACCGTCACCCGGCAAGGGCGCACACACGCGAAAACGGGTCAACGAGGAGCCTCGGGCGACCCGCCAGCCCACCCGGATTGGGGGGCGGCGGACAGGAAGACTTTGGGCCGGCGCGGATCGCGCTTGCCCTGTACCCCCTGCCTAGCCCAAGTCGCGCCTGGTTACCAGAGCAGACGCCGAAACGTCGTCCGGCAGGGCGATGTTTCAGCACCCTGGCTGCGCCCAGAGGCGCGCAACCGCGCGACAAAATAGGCAAAGGCCCTGCCACACGCTTCCACGCTACCGTTGCTCCCTTCCGGGCCTGGCGGGGTTCACGCTTCTGCGTCGACAGGGCCATACGCGCGGCTGTCCGCGACCCTGCCTACGTAGCCCCTCCCGGGCGTGACGTCGAGGGGGATTCCGTCTACGGTGGCCCCGCTTTGAGCCCAGCCACAGAAATCCGGTTGATGGTCGCGCGCGAGCTCCGGCGAAGCGTGCGCAGCGTCAAGGGAATCATCATCGGCATCCTCACGCTCCTCGGGGCCTTCGTGGCCTCCCTCGCCTGCGTCTGGATGGAGGGGAACGACCGGGACGCCGCCAAGATCACGTCGACCGACGCCTACATCCAGATCAAGAAGGCCGCGATCGAGAAGGCGACGGGCGACGCGTCGTTCGCCTCGTACGCCGCCAGCATCCCCACCTCGCTCCTCGTCTTCCTCAAGATCACCGTCTGGCTCGGGCCGCTGCTCATCGCGCTCCTCGGGTTCGACCTCATGTCGAGCGAGATGCAGCACCGCAGCGTGCGGTTCTGGACGGTGCGGACCCGGCGCTGGTCGTACTTCACCGGCAAGATGCTCGGCCTCTGGGCCGTCGTCGCGCTCATCACGCTCGTCCTCAACGTCATTGCCGGCACGGTCGCCGCGTCGCGCGGCTACGTCACCGTCGGCCAGCTGATGACCTGGGGCATCCGCTTCTGGCTCGTCGCCGTCGTCATCGCCGGATCGTGGGCGGCCATCGCGACGTTCATCAGCTCGTGCTTCCGGACGCCGATCCTCTCGCTCTTGACCACGTTCGTCGCGTTCTTCGTCATGTGGATGGTGAGCCTCATCGGCTTTTTCGTCCGCGCGCGCGACATGGTCGAGAACGGCGTCCAGAAGGACATGGCCTGGTACGAGTACCTCTACCCGAACACGTACGACACGCTGCTGCTGTCGCCCGAGACGACGAAGGTGCTGACGGCGCTCGGGGTCCTCATCGGGTTCGTCGTCCTCGCGAACGCCGCCGGCGCGGCGCTCTTCCAGCGGAGGGACATCTGATGACCACCGAGAGCGTCGAGGCCAAGCAAGAGGAGCAGGCCGAGGAGAACGCGACCGAAGAGGGAATGCCCGAGAGCCTCGAGGAGAAGAAAGAGGCGCTCGGGGAGGGCGAGATCCCCGCGTCGCCGTATGCCGACGACAAGACCGGCGAGAAAAAGAAAAAGAAGAAGAAGGACGTCGAGACGGCGGTCCATCTCCGCAAGCTGACGAAGCGCTTCGGCGCGAAGACGGCGGTCGACGAGGTGACGCTCTCCATCGGGATGGGGAGCGTCTACGGCCTCATCGGCCCGAACGGCGCCGGGAAGACGACGACGTTCTCGATGATGGCGGGCTACCTGCACCCGTCGGAGGGGTCGGTCGAGATCCTCGGCTTCAAGCCGACGGCGGTCGACGAGCTGCGGTCGCGCGTGGGCGTCCTGCCGCAGGATGCGCTGCTCCCGGCGAACGACAAGGTGGGCGAGTTTCTCGTGCACATGGCGCGTCTGCAGGACTACCCGGCCGACAAGGCCGACGGCCTCGCGCGCGAGGCGCTGGCGGACGTCGAGGGCAAAGAGTGGTGGACGCAGCGGTGCGGGAGCCTGTCGCACGGCATGGCCAAGCGCGTCGCGCTGGCGCAGGCGTTCCTGGGCGCGCCCGACGTCGTGCTCCTCGACGAGCCGACGGCGGGGCTCGATCCGCGCGTCGCCTACGAGATGAGGCAGCTCATCAAGCTGAAGAAGGGGCGCTGCACGATCATCATCTCCAGCCACAACCTTCAGGAGCTGGAAGAGATCTGCGACGCGGCGGCCATCCTCGACCGCGGGCGCGTCGTCGCGTCGGGCGCGATGAACGAGCTCACGGCCGCGAACGAAGAGGTCCGCGTGAAGGTCGCCTCGGGCACCAAGCGCGGGTCGCAGCCCGGGCAAGTGCCCATCGCGAAGCTCCAGGAGCTGGCGATGGTGCGCAGCGTCGACTTCGACGACGAGGCGCGCGAGCTCATCGTGTCGTTCGAGCGGAGCAAGGCCGACGCCGAGACGGTCATCGGTCACGTCCTGTGGATCCTCCTGCACGCGCAGGTGCGGATCAGCGGCGTGACCAAGGGACGCGGGCTCGAGCAGCGGGTGATGGATCTCACCTGAGGGGCGTGTCCCCGCCGCGGCCCCTCCCTCCCGGAGGGGAGAGAGGGGCGAAGAGTCCGTCAGGACTTCGGCGGAGTGGCGGCCGCGGGAGGCGTCGCGGGTGCTTCCGCGGGCGAAGCCGCCGGGGAAGGCGTCGGGGCGAGCAGCTCCGGCGCGTTCTTCGCCAGCGTGGCCACCGCCTTCTTCGTCGCCTTCTTCTGCGGCTTGGTCGGCGTCCCCGCCGGCTGCGGGGACTTCGGGCGGCGGGCGAAGAACTGGGTCACCGGCTGGAGAGCCGCCGCCAGCGAGGTATCCGTCGAGGCCTGGCGCTGGAGGATCGAGTAGAACTGCATCGCGTCCTCCCAGGCGCTGCTTTGCGCCGTGAAGATCAGGTCGCCCACGAGCTTGGTGAGCGCCGCGAGCCGGTTGGCGAGGGGCTGCAGGGCGCTCGCCTTCCCTGCCTCCGCCGTCATCGGCGCGATCTGCAGCGCGGGCGGCACCAGATCGTGCTGGACCGCGAGCGTGGCGATGATCGCCAGGATCTGCGGGCCTCCCCGGTGCATGCGCCCGGCGTGGCGCTTCTGGCTGGGCGACAGCGGGGGATCGCTGCCGAGGCTCGCCTCGATGGCGTCGAGCTGAGCGACGGCCTGCAGCGCGACCGCGGCGAGGGCCGCGTTCGGATCGGTCGGAGGCGGCGCGACAGGCGCCGTCGGCGGAGCCAGCGCGACGGGCGCCGGGCTGGGGTTGGAGCTCGGGGTGGACGGGGTGGTGGTCTTCTTGGACATGGTCATGGCGGTCTCCTTCAACGGGTCGAAGATCGACCCTTCATGGGCCTATCGACGGGGTCGATTTTCGAAGTGGCCCGGGGTGTCGGGTCGCGGTCTCGGCGCGTCACACCCGATGAACCGCGCGAGATCGGAAAGTGTACCGACGATGGTTCGCCGGCACTCTCGCCCCCTCGATGAGTAAGCCGTGAACCAGGCGCTTTTTGCGCAGAATTATTTTTGGCCGCGCGTCGATTTCGGTGCGGAGCCCGACACCACGGCTCGACCGAGGTCCGCGGCCTGCCCCATCGTCACCCCGGCGACCTCCAGCTTTGCGACGACCGCCGCGACGATGGCGCGGACGGTCCTGGGCGGAAGGTCGGCGGCCTCGGAGGCCACGCAGACCGCGGCGTCGTAGACCGTCTCCGCGTGACGGTCGTCCGGCGCGGCGACCTTCGTCTCGACCGGAAGCCCGAGGGCCCGCGGCGTCGTTCCGCAGGCGTGCGCGAGCGCGACGCCGAGCCGCGGCTCGATGCCGTGCAGCGTGTGGGCGAAGAAGTGCCTCTCGCGGACGGGGGGAAGCCAGCCGCCGAGCTCGAGCTGCACGTACGTCTTGCGGGCGATGGAAAGGAGCGCGGCGGCGTCCTCCTGCTTCTTTCGGTCGCGCGCCCGCCATTCGAGGAGAGCATCGACGAGCTTCGGGGTGCGGGCGGTCATGGAGGGCTCTCCGTCGACCCTCGCGGGGTCGCTGTGGGACGTTTCGGGGCCGAGCGTGGGTCTGCCAGGGACAATCGTGGGCCTGCGGGTGTCGCACGTGTCCCTCACGGTGTCAGCGACGACACTGCGAGGGACAGGGGCGACACCCGCAGTGTCACCCATGGGCATGGTGGTGACAACGCTGACACTGGCAGTGTCAGGCATGGGCCTGGCAGTGTCTCCGGAGTCCCCGGCAGGGCCATGGTTGGCCCCGGAGGGGCCGAGAAAGACCGCGCGTGGAGCGACGGGGGCGTCCTCGGGACCCGGGGGGGCTTCGGAGGCGCGGGCGGCGGCCCCCTCCGCCGGGCTTGATGGAAGGCGCGTTTGGTGGCAGGTTCCGCTCCCTTCGGGAGAGGTGACCGAGTGGCCGAAGGTACCCGCTTGCTAAGCGGGCGCTGTCCAAAAGGCAGCCGCGGGTTCGAATCCCGCCCTCTCCGCAGCGGCTCCGCCCTGGGCGGAGCCGCACGGAGAGCGCGGGCTTCAGGGGCGCCCCGCTCGCCCGTCGGGCGAGCGGACGTCGGCCGCGAATCCCGCCGAGAGCCGGACGGAGAGCGCGCCCCGCTCGCCCGCCGGGCGGGCGGACGTCGGCTCGTGTGCCCACGGAGGGGTCGCGTCGTGCTCGAACGGGCTCGGCCGGCGATCGTGATGCGACGCGCCCCAAGGGGCCGGCCCGGTGTGCGAGATCGGCGGCCGGCGCGCGCGGGTCAACGAAGAGGTGCACGTGGCCGCTGTCCACGATGATCAGGCCAACGCAGAGGCCTTTTGAGCGCTGAACCTCGTGAAGGTGGAGCGCTCCAACGCATATTCCTCGCAGTCGCCGATACTTGCATCGTCTTCCGTCCCTACTGGAACTTGCGAGTATACCACCACCCGATGCTGAATCTTGACAGACTCAAACAGAGGGTTACTATGGACTCATGCTCAGAACGCCGCCCAGACGACCTCTTGCCGAGGTGGCCGTCGTCACGGCAGGGGCGCCGTCCGTATCCTCGGAAGGCTCCTCCTCGGGCGTCGTGCCCATATTGCAACCAAGGGACCTGGCCGCCGCGACGCTTCCGCCGTCTCACCAGCTCGAGATGGCCCGCGTCGCTCAGACCGGCCGACGCGAACGTGCAACCGTGCGTTCTGGAGACGTCGTCTTCATCGCGCGAGGAACGGCGCCGCGCGCGGCCGTTGTGGGGTTCGACACGGCCGGGGCGGTCGCATCGGCGAATCTCCTGGTCGTAAGGTTTGGCCCGGAGTTGGTCGCTTCCGTCTTCGTTGCCTTCCTCGGGACGCCGGAGGGTCAGCGCGCGCTCGCTGCGGTACGGACCGGAAGCACGACCCAGCTCATCACCGTCGCGGCCCTCGGACGGATCGAGGTTCCCGTGCCGCCGATGGAAACGCAGCGGGCGCTCGGCGAGTTCGTGACCGCGGCGACGGATAACCTCGCGGCGGAGGAACATGCACTCGCCCTTCGTCGCGAGCTGACAACGCGCATCACCGAGCGTGTTCTCGCTGGTCTCGATCTCGCCGCCGTCGCGGGTCTGGACCTGACATGAAAACGCTATCGGCGGCAGGGATCCAGAGCGCGCTCGCGGCCGTCTTCGCGAAGACGAGAGGCTTTCTGGATTCACGCGACGCCACGCACTCGGCTGTCGGCCTGCTCGCTCTGCGACGTGCTTCGGCGGGCGACGAGCTCGCCAGCATCGCAGCCGCGCATGAGGTGGATGGTGCCCTGCGGCGCTACCTCAGCCAGGTCGAGCGCGGCAGGCCTCAGCTCGCTGAATCGCTCTCGACCCTGCTCGCCCCAGCGCGTCGGGAACCGACGGCTTTGGCACCGCTGCTCCGAGCCATCGCCGACGTGCCCGAGGTCGACGGGGGCGACACGCTCCTCGCCATCATGAAGTTGCTGGCGGAGCAGGGCAAGATGTCCCCCGCGCCCGTCACCGGGTCAAACGTTCTTCGTCTCATCGCACGTCTCTCCCGAGCGAGCGAAGGCGCCAAGGTCTGTGATCCATTCTGCGGCGCGGGCTTGCTCCTCGCCGCCATCGCCGTGCTGCTTCCTGCGGGGCATATAGCCGCTGCGCTTCACGGCTGGGAGCGCAGCGTCGACGCCGTTGCGCTTGCGCGTGCAGTTCTCGCGGCCGTCGGTGCAGACGCGCGCATCGAAGTCGCCAACGCCCTTGTCTCACCGCCTGCCGCCGACCCCTACGACGCCGTCGTCTCCGCGCCCCCGTTCGGCGTCCAGCCCCCGCCACAGCTCCATCTTGGTGCGAGTGAGCGTTTCCGGTTCGGGGCACCGACTCGTCACGCCGACTGGCTCTACGCGCAACATGCGCTCTCGATTCTGGCGCCGGGCGGTACTGCGGTCCTGGTAATGAGCCGCGGCCCTCTCTTCCGAGAAGGGGCCGAACAGGAGGTCCGACGGGGACTGATCGAGTCCGACCTCGTGGACTCGATCATCGCGCTGCCGTCTGGTGCCCTCACAGGAACGGCTATCCCTGCCTGCCTCGTCGTCCTCCGGCGGGATCGGCCGGCCAGCCGCAGCGGCGGAGTGCTCTTCATCGACGCCAGCGCAAGGGGGCCCCTGGGAGGCGACCTCACAACCGACGTCGTCGACGCCGTCGAACGAGCCTATGAGACAGGAGCCGAGTCCGACGGACCGACGCGAGCTCGCCGCGTCTCCGTCACCGAGATCGCGATGGCGGATTTCTCGCTCGAGCCAGGTCGACACCTGCCGCCAGAGATCACGGGGGTAGAGCGACCCCTCGAAGAGATCGTCGACGAACTTCACGTCGCACGTCAGCGCCGCGAAGCCGCTTCAAGACGACTGAAGGAAACCTTCGACCACCTGCTTGCCAGCCAGCGCGTGGCCCTAGGTCCCGATGCCCCACCCCGCAGAACCTGAGAACATGAGCTGGACGGGCACGCCCTGCCTTCCCGTGGCGCGATCCCGCGGGCGAGACGCGGCCCAGCTGATGGCCACAAAAGACAAGAGCCGCCCGAAGGCGGCTCTGACCTCGTCGCCGAAGCTCCGAGGGGGGTGCGCTCAATATGGTCAACCGCCGCGCGGTGGTCAAGTCGTCATCGAAACCAGGAGCTAAGCCGGTGCGAACGTTCGTCTATGTTGATGGGTTCAACCTCTACTACGGCTCGCTGAAGCGCACGCCGTACCGCTGGTTGGACCTCCAATCGCTCACGCGAGCTCTCCTACCCCGCGCGACGGTCGCTTCCGTGAGGTTCTTCACGGCAAAGGTCCATGGTCGCGACGACCCGAGCCGGCCAAGCCGCCAAGAGACCTACTGGAATGCGCTGCGGGCGACAGGCGTGGAGATCGTCGAGGGCCACTTCCTGGAGCACGCCGTCCAGATGCGCACGGTAGCTCCGCCGCCGACAACGATTCGGGTCTGGAAAGCCGAGGAGAAGGGCTCGGACGTGAACCTCGCGAGCCACCTCGTGCGAGACGCCTTCACCGGCGCGTTCGAGCAGGCCCTCGTCCTCTCCAACGACTCCGACCTGGCGTTGCCTGTGCGGCTGGTTCGCGACGAGGCGAAGCTGCCCATCCGGGTGGGCTTCCCGATCTCGAACCCCAACCGGAAGCGGAGTGTCCAACTCCAGCGGGCAGCCACCGACTTCCGCGACCTTCGCCCCGCGGCGCTCGCCGCCTGCCAGCTTCCGAATCCTGTGGTCAGCGGGACCAACACCTACCGCAAACCGGCGACGTGGTGAGCCCCGGGGACACGCCTCGGCGCAAGGAGCGGCAAGGCGAAGATGAGGCTCGCCTAGCGGACGCGCAGAGCGTTGCCGCGCGCCTTCCTACCGTGGCCCACGCGATCTCCGTGATGTGCGCTTGGCCGAGCTGTCTGAACCAGCGCCGTACGTCTCAGCGCAGGCAGCTGCTCCCAGCCGGGCAAACATCGTCTCGGCAGGCTCGTCGTTCGGGTCCTGGGGGACGAGCTCGCCGCGGAAGGCCTTGCCCAGAACCGCCATGTCGAAGAGCTGGAGCACGAGAACACGCAGCTGAAGAAGGCGGTGCTCGGCTCTCGCAGCGAGAAGTCGAAGATGCCGCGCATCAAGACCGGCGCACGGCCGACACCCGAGGAGCAGCAGAAGACGCGCGCGAGCGCAGGCCGGCCAAGGCCCAAGCTACCAACTGTGAGGGTGGACCACAAGGCCCCCGACGCCGAGCGCCGCTGCACCGTGTGCGGCAACGACAAGCTCGATCCGCTCGGCGAGGGCAAGAAGACCACGGTCTGGGAATTCGTGCCCGCGCGCTTCGTCCAAGTGGAGCACGTGTAGGAGGTGCTGTGCTGCCGCTGCAATGGCTTCGTGGTCACCGCGCCGGGCGCGCCGAAGGTCGTCGAGAAGGGCCCCCCAGAGACGCCGTTGACGTGGGGAGTCACTTCGGCCCCTCACGAGGCGAAGGACACGATCCATCTCGTCGCCCTCGCGTTGGCCGACCCGCTGCGAGGCGATGTAGCGTCTACGCTCGCACGCGAGACCAGCATCTCTCGACCGACGCGGGAGGCTTCCAGGGTGCCGGCGCGGACGAGGCGGCGCGCCGTGGTCGGCCGGAGGCCGCACGACTTGATCGGCAGCCAGTCGGCCCCGCCGGCCGCGCGCACGGCCGCCAGCGCAGCTCGCAGCTCTTCGCGCACGCACGACCTCGCGCACGAGCTGGCAGAGGTGCTCCTCCAGGATCACCGCGCGGCCCTCGCTTCCAACACGGCCTCGCGAAAGAGGCACTCGATGTCGACCCGCGCAACCTGGAGAGCCCTCGCCACCCGATCGACGAGATCAGGCGCGACGTGGCGCCCTGCGAGACCGCGGTAGAACGTTGCCGCGGGACCTCGTGCTCGCGCAGGAACGCCGCCGTGCTGGTGTAGCCGGCGCCCAAGGCGAGCGCGCGGAAGCGTGCGTGGACACAGGGCCTGGGCATCGTGCGAAGCCTCCCGCTCGGTCCCGCAGAAGGGGACCCGAGCGCGTTCGGAGTCGTTCGCAGCGTTACTCAGCCCTTGACCGCCTGAGGAACCGCCCAGCGTACCAGCGTGGGGAGCCGTCTCGCTACACGGGTGAGAGTGGCTCGCTCAAATGAACATGTCAAACAGTTATATCAATGCGACAAGCTTGACCCAGTGACGAACGGCGTGACGGACGGCGTCTGTCAGCGCACGGACGCGCCTATCTCCGGCGCGCGATCCGGCGGATAGAAAGGCCGCCGGGGCGAAGGACACTGCGCAAGGGCACCCGGTGCACTCGGAGAGGCCCGTTCCAACCGCTGATCTTTCAAGCAGCCTTTCTAGATCCGACAGCGCACAAGCTATCTATATGATATCGCTAAGCTAGTGTGGTCTTGCCGCGTTTCCATCGTAGGCGGATCGATGGAAAGATCAAAAGTACACTTGCGCCCGCGTTCAGCGGGGCTAAGTTGGGCTCAGTCGGGAGCGTGTCCGCGCGACCGACGAGCTGTTCACCAACTTGCCCCGCCTAGCGGGCGCGAGGAGCCACTGTCATGGCCATGCCGAACATACCCGACGACACGAACGACGCCAGCATCGATGAGGTGATCTCCTTCATCGACTCGATGGCCGAGCGCGGCGAGCTGCCTTCGTCGTCGGCGGTGCAGAAGAATTCCGCGATCCGCAACATGGCGAGCGTCCTCGCCGAAGACGAGCCTCGCACCGCGCGGTACGTGCTCGCCAACCTCGAAAACATCTCGCTCCGGTGGGCGACCAAGAACCCGCAGTTCAAGGGCTCGACCGTCAAGACCTACGAATCGAAGGCTCGCGCCGCCATCGAGGCATACTTCGACTGGAAGCGTGACCCGAAGGGCTTCAAGTTCGAGCGCCACGGTGCCCCGCGGGCTGAACGGCCCAAGGAGGAGAAGCCGCCTAAGGTGGTGGCGCCGTCAGCTCCGCCGCCGTCGAACGACACCTCTAAGACCTTCCGCTACCCGCTGCCTGGCGGGAGGGAGTTTGTCTACAGCGTGCCGGACGACGGTCTCTCAGTGGCAGAGGTTCGTCGCATCGGGATGCACCTGCTGACGCTCGCCAAGGACTGGGAGCCCGGCATGCCTGCCGGCGGTGCCGACGCCTTCGCCGTCGTGCATCGCGACTGATCGAGGTACGGCGGCTCCTTCGGCGGCGAGCGCTCGGAGCCCCGTCCTCACCTCCCCGACGAGCTTGCCGGTAGACCGGCCGCGTCTTCCAGCGACATCACGAGCTGCCTCACGAGCGGGCGAGCCTGCGCGACGAGGCCCGCGGCGATCAACGCATCGACTGCCCGAGCGAGGGCGAGGAGCGGGCCGCCGTTCGGCCCAATCTCGCGCTCGGTCGACTCCGACGGCAAGTCGGTCGCCTCGACCTCCGGAAAACGAAGAGACGCGAAGGACGGGTTACTCTCCGCCGGGCGGTCCACGCGGTCCACCATGCGACCTGTCCTACGCCCCCTCGCCCCCCTCGCCTTCGTCTTCGCGCTCCTCTTCACGCTGACGGCCCGCCCCGCCGCCGCCCTCGGTCTCTGCGATCCCGCCGGGCACTTCTGCGTCAACGTCGACGACACGAGCGCCACCGTCTGCACCCCGCTACGCCCCGGGGGGCTGACCCCGGCGACCTGCGCCGCCTCCGATGTGGACGCGCGCCAGCTCGCGAAGCGGATGACCGAGGTCTCCCACGGCGCTCTTCACATGCTCGACTGGTTCGTCGTGCGGTTCGACGACTGGGCCGCGAAGATCATGCTCGTGCGTCGCGCCGCCGAGCCCGAGGTGGCCGATGGCGGAGCGCGGGAGGCCATGCACGAGATCCTCCGGTGGCTGGGGAGCGCCCCGCACGGGGGTGTGCTCGTCGAAGAGGTGACGCCGCCGACGCTGTCGCGACGGAACGGCGTCCAGGTCGCGCGGCTCGAGAGCCGCTTCTCCACCGCGGGAATCGGCGGGGCCGTCATCTCGCGCGACGTCGCGTTCGAGATCCGCGCGCGCGACGCCGCGTACATCGTGACCTTCGACGCCGACAGGCGAACGCCGCTCGCCTGTCGGCGCTGGCCGACACCACGATGTCCACGCTGGATACCCTCCCCGTCGAGGAGAGCGGCCCCGGTGCAGGCGAAGGGCTCGTGTGGCTCCTCCGGGCACTGGTCGCGGCGGGGGTCGGCGATCTCGCGGCGGCGCACCTGCGGTTCTGGCTCACGCCGGCGTCGCACGGGCGCGAGTGGTTCCTCGCGCACATGACGGCGATGGGGACTGCGGACCTTCGACCTCCCGCTCTGGATCGCGCCGATCGCCGTCGCGATTCGAAACAGACGAGATCGCCTCGCCCGAAAAAACCGCAACCTGATGCATGGACTCGTTGGCGGCCCCCGAGCGCGCGAAGCTAGAATCCACCCTTCTCACCCGGATCACACGAAACGGAGAAGGCCCTTGAACAGCGAACGGCACGAACCCTGGGGCGGACTGCTGACCGATGCTTCGGCCCCCGACCACATCGTCCAGCTCTATCAGGACGAGCGCTTTCTCAGCCGCGCGGTGTGCCGCTTCGCCGCGGCGGCGCTCGCCAACGGGGAGGGAGTCATCCTCGTGCCGACGCGCGCGCACTGGAATGCGTTTCGACCGCGCCTCGAGGCCGAAGGGGTCGACGTCGACGCCGCACAGTCGCGCCATCAGCTGACCATCGTCGACGCCGACGAGCTGCTGCCGCAGTTCATGCGCGACGCGGTGCCGGACGCGCCGCTGTTCCTCGGTCTCGCGGCCGACGTGGTCGCGGAGGCGCGCTCGCAGGTAGGCTCGCGCCGATTGCGCTGGTGGGGAGAGATGGTGAACGTCCTCTGGGAGCGCGGCGATGTGGCCGCCAGCATGCGGCTCGAGGATCTGTTCGACCAGCTCGCGCACGAGCACGACCTCGCGATCTTCTGCTCCTTCCTGATGGACAACTTCAACGGCGACGTGCAGACCCGGATGCTGCCGCGGCTCGGGCAGAACCACTCGCACCTCATCCCGGTGGAGGACTACGCGCGCCTCGAGCGCGCGGTCACGGGCGCGCTCCGCGAGACGGTGGGCATCGCCGAGGCCGGCGCCCTCGAGGGCCGGCTGCTCGGGAAAAACCCGGTGCCCCTTCAGATGCCGCGCTCCCAGGCGCTCCTCCTGGCCCTGCGTGAGGTTCTCCCTCAGGTGGCCGACGCCGTCCTGGAGAGGAGCCGCCGTATGTACGAGGCGCCGCAGGACGCCGCGGCCGGCTAGGCGATGACCGACGTCGCGGACACCGACCCGAGCCGCCTCATCGACGCGATCGACCTCCCGGTCGTCGTGCTCGGGCGAGACGCGAAGGTCATCCACTGCAACTCCGCGGCGTGGGCATTCCTGGGACTGTCGCCGTCGGACCCCGGCCGGACGCTGCGTCATTCCCGCGTGCTCGACGGGGTCATCGGGGACATCGAAGAGCTATACGAGCACGTGACGGCCGGCGGGTCGCCCGCCCAGCGCGAGCTACGGACCCGCGACGGTTCGTGGTTCGTCGTCCGGACGGCCCCCCTCTTCGGAGCGGGCCGCGAGGTCTCGGGCGCGGTGGTCACCTTCACGAACGTCACCGGGCTCTACGCGGGCATCGAGCAATCGATATACGAACGCGATTTCACGAAGACGATCCTCAACTCGGTCGTCAGCCCACTCATCGTCCTCGACGGCACGCTGCGAGTCCAGACGGCCAATCGCGCGTTTCATGCGATGTTCCAGCTGTCGCGGGAGGAGACGCAGGGGACCTGCTTCTTCGAGCTCGCGAAGGGCGCCTGGGACGTCCCCACGTTCCGGATCGGTCTCGAGCAGCTCGCTTCGGGCCCGGAGGGCCATGGACCTGCGGAGCTCTCCACGGAGCTCACCTCGGCCTCCGGCCGGACCCTCAGCCTCCACGCGCGCCGCCTGTCGCCGGACCGCCGCCGGAGCGAGCTGATTCTCCTCAGCATCGACGACATCACCGCCCGCCGGCAGGCCGAAGAAGCCGACCGCCGGAAGGACGAGTTTCTGGCCACGCTGGCGCACGAGCTCAGGAACCCGCTGGCGCCCATCCGGACCGGGCTCGAGGTGGTGCGCCGGAAGCTCGGACCGTCGCCCGTCGACAGCCAGCTCGCGATCATGTCCCGGCAGACGGCGCATCTCGAACGCATCGTCGACGATCTGCTCGAGGTCTCCCGGATCACCCGCGGCATGATCGAGCTTCGAAGGACGCGCCTCGACGTCGGGGATGCCGTGTCCCGCGCCGTGGAATCCGTGCGGAGCCTCGTCGTGGCTCGGAAACACGAGCTCTCCGTGGCTCTTCCCGTTCCGGCCGCCTTCATCGACGCGGACCCGGTCCGTGTCGAGCAGGTGCTGACCAACCTCCTGGCGAACGCGGCAAAGTACACGGAGCCTGGTGGCCGGATCTGGATCTCGGTCGAGCGGGCGGGCGGGGACGTGGAGATCCGCGTGAGGGACACGGGGATCGGCATCGCGAAGGAAATGATTCCCCGCGTCTTCGAGCTGTTCGAGCAGGGCCGGCGGGACCTGGCACGAAGCGCAGGGGGCCTCGGGATCGGTCTTTCCATCGTCAAGAGCCTCACCGAGCTTCACGGCGGGACGGTCGTCGCGACGAGCGCGGGCGTCGGCCAGGGAAGCGAGTTCGTCGTCCGTTTTCCCAGGGCGGCCGAAGAGGGAGCGACCAAACGCAAGGCGCCGCAGCGGTTCGAGGACGCCGGCGAAGGGTCCGCGGCGATGCGCCGGCTACGGATCCTCGTCGTCGACGACAACGCTGACGCGCGCGAGCTGCTCGCGCAGCTCCTCACACACTTCGGTCACGAGGTCCGAGAGGCGGCCGACGGTCCGTCCGCGATCCTTCTGGCCGGTGACTGGCGCGCCGACGTCATCTTCCTCGACATCGGCATGCCCGGCATGGACGGCTACGAAGTAGCCCGTGAGATCCGCAAGCAGAACGTCGCGACCCAGCTGATTGCGCTGACCGGCTACGGTCACGAAATCGCGCGGAGCATGTCGAGGGACGCGGGCTTCACGCAGCACCTCGTCAAACCGCCGCCTCTCGAGGCGATTCTCGGCGTGCTCCGGAGCGTCGCCTCGGTCGGCGGGGTCCCGCCGAGCTGAACCACGCCGCTGCCTCTCACCTCTCCACGGCGGCGTCCACCTTCTCGAACGACCTCGGCTCCTTCACGTACTTCGTCCTGAACCCGGTCACGTCGTCGGGCCACGGCATGTCGAACGTGTACACCTCGAGGCAGGTGAGCCGCCCTTCCTCGATGACGACGAGCGAGCCCATCGCGTTCTTGTTGCGGGGCAGCTCGACGCGAACGTCGCCGAAGAGGAGGCGCGCGATCGGCACGGTGGGGGCATCGCCCGCCACCTCGATGGCGAGATAGAGACCGAAGCTCGTGAAATCCCGGCTCGTCACGCGCGCGCTCGCCCATTGCCGCCGGAGCACCGCGAGGATCGGGTGGTCCCCCGCGAGCGTGGCCTCGATGACGGCGCGTTCCAGAGGAGAGACGTCGACGCTCATGCCTCGTCAGACCGGTCCAGCTGCGATGCGACAGGGCGCGGGGGCGTGAACGCCGGGGGGATGGATGCGCTGGAGCATGGGTGGGGCGCCGCGCGCCCCCGCGCGCTACTTCGATGCCGCGTTCTTCTTCGCGAGCGTGAGGACCGCGGGATCCGAGCCGTCCGCGGCCTGGTTCGAGTCGTCGCTCAGATCGTGGACGACCTTCATCGTCCGCGGATCGACGAGCAGCTCGTACGGGAGCGCGTTCGTCGGGAACGTGTCGCTCGGATCCGCCACGACGTAGATCGCGTTCAGCATGAAGAGGTCCCGCCACTGCTGCGCGGTGCTGACCGTCGCCGGCTCGTAGGCGTTGTTCTGGATGACGAGGTTGAGGATCTGGACGCCGAGCTTCGTGTAGTTCTCGCCCTTGGACGACAGCCAGTTGGGGATCTGCTGCGCGATGCCCTGGCATGCGACGCACCACTGCCCCGCGGAGTCGACGACGATGGCGTTGAGCCCCTTCGTGCCGTCGCAGTCGTAGAGGTCGGTGACCTTCACCGTCGACGCCGTCGTCGAGCCGGGGGCGAACCCCTGCCACTGCAGGCTCGGATCGAGCACCTTGTTGACGGCCACGCCGTAGGGGCCCGGGGGATACACGCACCCGTTGGACGAAGCGTCGTCGCCCGCGTCGTCCGCGGCGTCGACGTCGACCGCGGCCTCCGTGGTGCCCGCGTCCGCAGGGGCGTCGTTGCCAGCCGTCTTGGCGCTGGAGCAGCCGGCGGCGAGCAGGGTGGCGAGGAAAATGGCGGTGGTGGACGTGCTGTTCATGCGTTCCCCGAGTGGCCTTGGTGACGAGTGCGGCATCATGCCGCCTGGTGGACGAACGGCAAGTCTCAAGGAGCTGTCAGCGTCCAGACGCCCGCCATCCCGTTTTCCTGGCAGTACCAGGAGTAGACGACCTGGTTCGTGGCCGTCATGAACAGGTTGGGGTCGGCCTGGTTCACCAGGGTGGTCGGCCCCGCCGTGCTCGACAGATCGACCGAGACGATGTCCGCCGCCCCGGTCGCCTTCGATTGGTTCGTGTTGGTGACGAGCTTCGACCCCGTCGTGAAGTACGCGCCGGCCGCCGCCGAGAGCACCTTGACCGGCGCGCCGCCGGCGGTCGTCGACGCCTGCATGGTGTACGTGGACGGACCGAAGTCCATCGGAAAGCCGCTTCCGAAGACGCTGTACTTCGAGTCCGCCGTGAACCCCTCGGGCGACGCCGTCTCCGTCTTGACGACGGCCGTCGCCGCGCCCGGGGTCGTCGCCGACGCGAGGTACAGGTTGGTGAGCCCCGTCGAGGCGCTCTCCTCGGATGCCAGCTGGACCCAGTTGCCGTCGGGCGACACGTCGAACGGGATCGCGAGCCCGCTCGGGACGAGCGTCGTCATCGTGCTGGTCGCGGCAGCGTAGCGCACGAGCGCGCCGCTCGAGTTCGTGTAGAGGATGTCGCCCGTCGCCGTGAAGAGCGCGTTGACCCCGTTCGGGTCGACGACGACCGGCGTGCCGCCCGCGAGCGGATAGAGCAAGAGCCCCGAGCCGCCGGGCGGCGGGAGCAGCGCCATCGTGCCGGTCGGATCCACCGCGACGGGGCCCGGCGTGGGCGTGAACGTCGTCCCGAGCGTCACCGCGGTGAACGAGGGGGCCGTGAACGCCACGATGGTCGACGTCTCCCCCGGCGTCACGCCCGCGTCGTTCGCGACCGGCGTCACGCAGTACTGCGCGATGAGCGTGTCGTTCACGAACTGGACGGCGGGCGGAAAGCAGCTTTCGTCGGTGAGATCGATGTTCGGCATGAGCGGCGTCTGCGTCTTGCCGTCGATGGTGGAAACCGTCAGCGTGGCTGTCGGCGAGTTCGCGGTGCTCGCGAAGTACGCGACCCACTGCCCGTCCTTCGACGCGTCGTACGTGTAGTAGTACGAGTCCACGGCGATCGCGGACTTCGAGATGACTCCCGTCCCCGCGCTCGCCGTCCACGCCGAGATCGGCGCGATGTCGGTCTGCGGATCGGCCGCGATCGGCAGGTAGACGACGGCGGTTCCGTGCGTCCAGACGGTGCCGCCCTGGCTCGTCATCTTTCCGATGTCGCTCGGCGAGCCGCCGGCGATCGCGACGGCGTAGAGCTCCTGCGTCGTCAGATCCTCGTAGACCGCGTGGTCGTCGTCGGTCAGCTTCAGGACGACGAGCGGGTCGGTCGACTTCACGAGCTGCGTGCCGGTCGGCGGCATCGCGCCGCAGGCCGCGCCCCCCTCGCCGCCCTCGGAGGCGGACGCCTCGCCGACGCCGGCATCGGTCGAGCCGTCGGAGCCGGCGGACGCGTCGGGCGCGGTGGCGTTCGTGCTCGAGCCGCAGCCCTGGCCGACAGTCAGGATCAGCGCGACCGCGCTGGCATCAATCGCCCGACGAAGCATTGCGAGTCCTCCCGAGAGAAGCGCACCGCACGCCGGCATCGATGCGACGCCGCGTGGTTTGCGCGCTCCCTCATATAGCGAACTCGAGGTCGACGCTAGGACGCACGACCTGCCAAGCCGCCGCGGGCGTGGCAATCGTCCCCTTCCGCGGGGCCCATTCTCGCGCCTGCTGGGGGCGCGTCCGATGCCCCGACCGCGCCTCCTCGCGCGCTCATCCCTCGCGATGTCGCGTGTTTTCCCGCGCCGTGGGCCTGCCTGCGAGCCGCTGGGAGCCACGGCACCGTCGATGCAAAGAGCCCTAGCGTGGACGCCGCGGAGAGACGCGCGCGCCCCCCCATCGAGGTCCATCATGAAGGCGCTCATCGTACGCAACGCCGCGGCTCTCCTTACCCTCGGAGCCGCGGTGCTTTCCTGGAACGGCACCGCGCACGCGCAGAACAACGTCGTCGTGCAACCGACGCCGCAGGCGGCGCCCGTTCCTCCTCCCGCTCCCACCGCGACGCCACCCGCGAACAACAACATCGTCGTGGCGCCCGGCACGTCGCCCGGCGTGGCCGAGCCTCAGCCGGTGGAGCCCGTCGCCGTCGCCCCGGTGCCCGAAGGCGCCGTGCACCCCGAGAACCGTCCCAACCGCACGTTGCTCATGACGGGCCTCGTCCTCTTCGGCGCGCCGTACGTCGCGTCGATCGGCATCGCCGCCAGCAGCCCGCACTCGGGCGATTCGAACCTCTACGTGCCCATCGTCGGTCCGTGGATCGATCTCGGCCAGCGCCCGTCATGCCCGGCCACCGGTAGCTGCGGGGCAGAGACGGGCGACCGCGTGCTCCTCGTCGGCGACGGCATCCTGCAAACCATTGGCGCGCTCGAGATCATCGGCGCGTTCATCTTCCCGGAGACGATCCCCGTGGCGCACGTGGCGCTCGACGGCGGCCGCACCGTGGCGTTCACGCCGTCGAACGTCGGCAGCACCGGCTACGGGATGACCGCCGTCGGCCAGTTCTGAGGCGGGCGCGCGTCCCTCACCCATTCGGGTGACGCGGAGAAGAGAGCGCAGCTCCTTGGCCTGTGCTTCGCTCAACCGCATCCCCCATGCGCACCCCTTTTCTTCTCCTTACGGGAGTCCTCCTCGTCGCCGCGTGCGGCGGTAAGACCATCGACGCCGGCGGCGGCGACGGAGGGCCCTCGGCCAGCTCGAGTGGCAGCGGCAGTGGCAGCAGCAGCGGCAGCGGTAGCGGCAGCAGCGGTGGCGGTAGCGGCGGCGGAGGGAGCGCCTCGAGCGGGAGCAGCAGTGGAGGAAGCGCCGGCAGTGGAAGCAGCAGCGGCGGCGGCCCGACCTCGTACTGCGAGACGACCAACACCGTTTCCTGCTCTGGCGGCGCGACCGGCTTCCTTTGCTCCGGCGGCTTGAACCCCGTGACCGCGGACCCGAGCCTCGAATGCAGCGTTCCGACGCCGGTCGCAGGGGGAGAAGCGTATTGCTGCTTCGGCTTCACCTCCTCGGGCGGTAGCAGCAGCAGCAGCGGCGGGCCGGTCCCCTCCTCCTGCACCGCGGACGCGAGCATCGACTGCGCTGGCGGCGCGAGCGGTTTCTCGTGCGCTTCGGGCGGCAACCCCGAGGCGGAGGAGCCCTCGCTGACGTGCAGCATCCCGACGACCAGCTCCGACGGCACCGACGACTACTGCTGCTTCTACGGCTTTCCATCGTCGCCGGCCGGCTGCATGCCGGACGATTACCTCACGTCCACCTGCCCCGACTTCGGCTCTTACGGCTTCCAGTGCGGCGCCGGCGAGGACCCGTCCGCGTTCGACGCGCAGCTCGACTGCAGCTCCGGCATCCCCGATCCGGACGGCCTGCACGACGACTACTGCTGCACCTACTGACCGTCCCGGCGTAGGGTGGGCGGCGGATCGCCACCGCCTTGGTCCGCCTCGTCTACTCCAACCGCACCGAAGAGCTGCTCGCAGAGCTGGCCACGCGTGTGCGCGCCCAGCAGGCGCGGGACGGGGCGCTCGTCCCGGTGCGGCTCGTGGTCCCGAACGGGAGCGTCGAGGGGTACGTGCGCCTCGGCATCGCGCGCGAGCAGGGCATCGCCGCGAACCTCGACACCTCGCTCCTCACGCGGTTCGCGGGGGAAACGACGGCGCTGCTCGATCGGGGCGCGCGCGTGGCCGACGCCGAGGCGCTGGAGGCGATGGCGCTCGCGCTTCTCCTCGACGACGCCCTCCTCGCGGGGGAGGACCTCGCGGCGGTGCGGGCCTATCTCCACGCGGCGGGCGACCGGGCCGAGGCGGTCGACGTGCGGCGCGTTCAGCTCGCGGCGCGCGTCGGGCGGATCTTCGAGGAGTACACGTACTCGCGCGGCGAGCTCCTCGTCGCATGGAACGACGGGCTCGCCCTCGACGCCGCGCACGCCGAGACCGAGCGCTGGCAGCGCCGCCTCTGGCTAGCGATGTTCGGCGAGGGCGGGCTCGCGCGCGCGCGGACGCCGCGGATCGTGCCGCTGCACGAGGCGGTCGGGGCGCTCGAGCCGCGGGCCGAGCTCCTGCCGCGCGCGGTGCACGTCTTCGGCTTCGCGCACGTCGGTCGCACCTTCCATGAGCTCTTGCAGCGGCTCGGACGGGTGGTGGAGGTGGTCGTCTACACGCTGACGCCCTGCGAGGGCTTCTGGGAGGACGTCGATCGCCGAGACCCGGCCCCCTTGCAGCTCTGGAGCCGTCCGGGGCGCGATCACGTACGTGCCCTCAACGCCCTCGCCGGCTTCGATCACGACGACCGCTTCGTCGATCCGATGGCGGCCGCGCCGCGGACGCTGCTCCGCCAGCTCCAGGGCGACGTGCTTCGCCGCGAAGCGCCCGCGGCCCCCGCCGAGGACGCGAGCGTCGTCGTGCTGGAGCACGCGAGCATCCGCCGCGAGTGCGAGGCGGTCGCGAGCGCCATCTGGGATCTCATGCGGGAGGACGAGTCGCTACGCTTCGACGACGTCGCGGTGCTCGTGCCGCCCGGCGACGCGGCAGCTTACGCGGCGCACTTGCCCGCGGCGTTCCGCGAGGCGCACGAGCTGCCCCACCAGATCGTCGGCCTGCCCCCCGTCGAGCCGGGCCGCATCGAGGAGGCCATCGAGCTTCTCCTCGCGCTGCCCCTCGGTCGGTTCACGCGCGCCGAGCTGCTGCGGCTCGCGGTGCACCCGGCGGTGGCGGGCGGGCTGCGTGAGGTGGACACCGAGCGATGGCTCGCGTGGTGCGACGCGCTCGGCGTCGTGCACGGCGCGGACCGCGCGGACCACGAGGGGACGTACATCGACCGGGACATCCTCAACTGGGACCAGGGCCTGCGGCGGCTCGCCCTGGGCGCATTCATGGTCGGCGACGCGAGCGGCGACGGCACGCCGTTCCTGCTGGGCGACGACGCGTACGTTCCGCACGAGGTGGCCGGCTCCGAGCTCCACGACGCGGCCTCGTTCGGGGTGCTCCTGCGGTCGCTCCTCGCGGACGCGACGTTCGCGGCGAAGCGCACGATGACGACGCGCGAATGGGCGGAGTTTCTCCGCGCCTACGTCGAGGCGTACGTCGCTCCCGCGAGCGACGCGGAGGCCGACCAGCTCTCGCGCGTGCTCCGGCGGCTGCACGCGCTGTCGGAGGTCGACCTCGGGGACCGCGCCGTCGGCTACCGCGTCGCCGCCGAGCTGGCGCGCGCGCGGCTGGCCCGGGGAGCGGCCTCGCGGGGCGGGGAAGGCGTGGTGGTCTCGACGCTCGCGGCGATCCGGCCCCTCCCGTTCCGCGTCGTCTTCGCCTGCGGGATGGGCGAGGGGCGCTTTCCTTCGCCCGACGCCGAGGACCCGCTGGATCTCCGCTGGGCCAAGCGTCGCGAGGGGGACGTGACCGCTCGCGACCGCGACCGCTACGCCTTCCTCGAGCTGCTCCTCGGCGCGCGCGATCGGGTGCTCCTCTCGTACGTGTCGCGCGATCCGCTGACCGGCGACGCGCTCGCCCCCTCGTCGGTCGTGCAGGAGCTGCTCCACACGCTCGCCGGCGGCTACGTGCGCGACGTCTCCTCGCTGACGCGCCGCCATCCGCTCCGTCGCTGGGACCCGGCGTACTTCCCCGAGCTGTTCCGCGGGCCGCCGTCGGCGCTCGGGACGATGGCGCTCCCCGAGGCGCGCGCCGAAGCGCGGACCCTCGCCCTGCGCCGCAGCCTCGAGCGCCAGGGGGGCCACCTCTCCGTGCACGAGGTCCAGATGCGCGCCGAGCAGGGAGATCCGGCGTGGGCGGCGCTCCGGCAGCACCTGCGCCTGACGACGCTCCCGCCCGCGCCGCCGCTCGCCGACGGGCGCGTCGTCGTGCCGATGTACGCCATCGTGAAGTTCCTCGAGCTGCCGCTCCAGGGCTGGGCGCGCTTCCGCCTGGGTCTCGACGACCAGGAGGAGGAGGACGTGATGGCGCGCGAGAACGAGCCGTTCGAGACGGACCTCCGCAAGGAGACGATGCTGCTGCGCGAGGTGATCCTCGAGGCGGCCGCGCGCGGCGAGAAGCTCGAGGCGGCCTACGACGCGAAGGTGCGCGAGCGGGAGCTGCGCGGGCGGGGCCCGTCGGGGGTCTTCGCGACGGGCGAGCGGGGCGACCACCTGCGCGCGCTGGAGACGTGGGAGAAGGCGCTGGCCGAGAACGCGGTGCCTTACGACAGCATCGAGCTTTACCGCTTCGGCCGGGCGGGCGAGCACGCGCGCGCCGGCGAGGTGCACGACTCGCTGGTGCTCGACGTCGGCGTGGAGGACGCGGCGGGCGTGACGCGGATGGTGCGGGCGGAGGTGACGGGCCGCACCCTGCCGCTGGGCCCGGGGGCGACGGCGTCCATCACGCTCTCGAAGCGGGCGAACGAAGGGACCGACGAGTGGGCGACGGCCGGGCGCAAGCTCCCGAGGATCCGCGCCTTCGTCGATCACGCGCTCCTCGCGGCGACCGGCCTCGGGGCGGAACGGCGGCACACCTCGCTGCTCGTCGTCGCCACCACCGACGAGCCGGTCATCGATTCGCACGTGCTGCCGCCGCTGACGCAGGACGAGGCCCGCGGCTGGCTGCGCGACCGCGTGCGCGAGCTGCTCGGCCAGCCTCACGCGTATTTCCTGCCCGCCGAGGCCGTCTTCCTGCATGCGGCGGGAGCGGCCGACGCGCCCGTGGTCCCGATCCTCGAGGCGGCGCGCGACCGGCTGCGCGGCGGCGACGGCCCGCTCGCGCTCCGCTCGGCGTACGGCCCCGTCCCGCGGCCCCAGGACTACCCCATCCCGGACGAGGCGACGGCGCGCGCGATGATCGCCGCACGCTTCGGCGCCCTGCTGCGACGACCCCCGGAGGAGCCGTGAGCCCGCGTCGCGTCGCCCGGCCCACGGTGCTGCGGCGCGTGCCGCTCGACCGGCACGCGGTGCTCGAGGCCTCCGCCGGCACGGGCAAGACGTTCACGCTCGAGCACCTCGTCGTCGAGCTGATCCTCTCGAGCGACGTGCCCATCGATCGCATCCTCGTCGTGACCTTCACCGAGAAGGCGACCAACGAGCTGCGCCTGCGCGTCCGCCGGAAGCTCGAGCAGCTGCATCGTGGCGAAGGCCGGGCGCCCGACGACGCCGAGGTGCGCGACGGGGACTTCTGGACGCTCGACGACGCGGCGCAGGCCAAGCTCGGGCGCGCGCTTCAGGCCTTCGACGGCGCGACCATCGCGACCATCCACGCCTTCTGCCAGCGCGTCCTCCGCGAGAACGCCTTCAGCAGCGGCCGGCTCTTCGAGGAGCAGCAGGTGGACGGGCGCGACTCGTTCGCGCGCGCTCTGCGCGAGGCCCTGCGGCGCGAGGTGGCCACGGACCCGACGCGGTCCCCCTGGCTCGTGGCGGCGCTGCGAACGGGGTGGTCCATCGATCGGATCGAGGACCTGATGTGGCGCTGCGTGCAGGCGCACGGCGAGCTGCGGCCGGACTTCGATCCGGCGGCGCTCGACGCGGCCATCGCGGCGTTCCCGGTGGAGGACGCGCGGCGGCTCGACGGGCGCGACGCGATGAAGGCCTGGGGGGTGCACGCGACGACGGCGAAGACGGCGCTCAACACGCTCTACGAGCTGGCCTTCCTCATCGAGGATGCGCGCGCTACGGGCGGTGGCGCGACGTCGTTCGTCATGAAGGCGACCGAGATCAAGTTCGCGCAGCTCCTCGAGAGGATGCCGCAGCACCTGCCCAAGCCCGGGCCGACCGGCGCGGCGTGCGCGGCCGCGCTCGAGCTCGCGCGGACGACGCCGTCGCTCACCGCCGCCCTGACGAGGAGCGTCCTCGGACCGGTGCGCCGCGAGCTCGCGCGGCACAAGCGCGAGGTCGGCCAGTACGACTTCGACGACATGTTGACCCTCGTCGACGAGGCGCTGCGCGGACCGCGGGCGGGGGCGCTCGTCGCGGCGATGCGCGAGCGGTGGCGCTACGCCCTCATCGACGAGTTCCAGGACACAGACGAGACGCAGTGGAGCATCTTCCGCCGGGCGTTCTTCGAGCCGGGGGAGCGCGGGGAGCGCGGGGAGCTCGGCGAGGATGGCGAGCGGGGGAGAAGCGTCGTCTACCTGGTCGGCGACCCGAAGCAGTCCATCTACCGCTTCCGCGGGGCCGACGTGGAGACCTACCTCCGCGCGGGCGACGACGTCGTCCGGGCCGGCGGATCGCCGGTCGTGCTCGACACGAGCTACCGGGCGACGCGCGCGCTCGTCGAGGCGCAGAACACCCTCTTCGGCGCATCGGGGGCGACGGCGTTCTTCACGGGGGGCATCGCCTACGCGCCCGTCACGTGCGGGCGCCCCGAGCTCGCGATGGTCGACGGCGAAGGGCGCGAGGCGCGGCCGGTCCACGTGTTCCGATTCGAACGCGAGGTGTCCCTGCCGGCGCTCGCGGCGCGCATCGCCCGCGAGATCCGCGCGCTCACCGACCCGGCGTGTCCATGGAAGCTGGGCGAGGAGCCGCTCGCCCTGCACGACGTCTTCGTCCTGACCCGCACCGGGCTCGAGGGTCGCGTGGTCGGCGCGGCGCTGCGCGCGGCCGGTGTGCCGCACGCCTTCTTCAAGGAGGACGGGCTCTTCCAGACCGACGAGGCGCGCGAAGTCCGTACGCTGCTCCTCGCGGTCGACGATCCCGCCGACCGGGCCCGCCGGCTGGCCGCATGGCTGACGCCGTTCTTCGGGCTGCCGCTCGAGGAGGTGGAGCGCGCGCGCGAGCTCCCCGCGGCCCACCCCTTCGTCGCCCGGCTTCAGACCTGGAAGGCGCTGGCGGACGCGCGGGAGTTCGAGCGGCTCTTCGAGAGCATCGTCTCGCTCTCGGGGATCCTGCGCCGCGAGATCTTCTTCGCCGAGGGGGAGCGGGAGCTCACGAACTACCTGCACGTCTTCGAGCTGCTCACCGAGCAGGCCCGCCGCACGCGCGCCTCGCTCCGCGACCTCGTGCACGCCCTCTCGGGCCTCATCGACAAGACACGCCTGACGCTCGACCTCGAGGGCAACGTGCAGCGCCTGGAGAGCGAGCGCCGCGCGGTGCAGATCATGACCATCCACAAGGCCAAGGGTCTCGAGGCGGCGGTCGTCTTCGTGGCGGGAGGGTGGTCGGGCGGCGGCGACAAGGACGTGCGCGTCTACCACGAGGGCGGGCGGCGGCTCGCCTGGGTCGGCCCGTCGCCGGCGGACGTGAAGCAGCGGATCCACGACGGCGAACGCGAGGAGGACCAGCGCCTGATGTACGTCGCGCTGACCCGGGCAAAAGGGCGCCTCTACCTGCCGATGGCGGCGAACGGGAGCTCGCAGGGGCGCCGCCGCGGGGCGTACGAGGTCGTCCAGCGGAGGCTCGCCGAGCTCGTCGCGGCGGGCGACGCGTCGCTCTCCGTCGAGGACGTGCCGGCCGTGCACCTCGTGCCCGGGATGGCGTCGGGCGAGGCGCAGGCCGGCGAGTGGCAACCTCCCGAGGCGCTGCTCCACGCGCCCGACGAGACCGCGAGCTACGCGGCGCTCCGCGAGCGGCACGCGGGGGCGCTCGTCACGTCGTACACGCGCATGCGGGGCGCGCGGGCGGGGGCGCGCTCGGCCTGGGCCGACGAGCCCGAGACGCGCCGCGCGCAGAAGGCCGAGGAGGCCGTCGACGAGGTCCCGGTGACGACGCTGCGCTCGGCGCGGGCCTCGGGGGTCTTCGTCCACGAGGTCCTGGAGCGCGTCCCGCTGGCGTCGTTCGCGGGAGACTTCGGCGCGTGGCGCGCGCGGCCGGACGTGGCGACCCTCTTCGACGAGGCCATCGCCGTTCATCGCGTCGATCCGGCGCAGCGCGCGCACGCGGAGCAGCTCGTGTGGGCGGCCTACACGACGCCGGTGGCGCTTCCGGACGGCGCTTCGCTCGCGGGCCTCTCCGGAGCGGCGCGCGTGGTGCGCGAGATGGAGTTCGTCTTCCCGGTGTCCGACGCGCGCGTCTTCGTCCGCGGCTCGCTCGATCTGGCGTTCCGGCACGGCGAGCGCACCTACTTCGTCGACTGGAAGACGGACGCGCTCGCGTCCTACGCGGGCCCGGACGTGGGCGCGCACGTGAAGGCCCACTACGCCGAGCAGGTGCAGCTCTACGCGCTCGCCGTCGTCAAGCTCCTGGGAGTCCACTCGCGCGCGGAGTACGAGGCGCGCTTCGGGGGCCTCCTCTACTGCTATCTCCGGGGCATGGTCGCGCCGGGCGAAGGGCTCTGGTCGACGCGGCCCGACTGGGACGACGTGGTCGCCTGGGACACGGCGCTCGGCGCGCGCCGATTCGCGGGGAGGGGCGCATGAGCGTCCTGTCGCCGACGGGCACGGCGAAGGAGCGCTTCCTCGCGTCGCGGGGCGAGGCCGACGAGCACGCGCGGGGCGTCGCGTGGCTCGGCGTCGATCCCGAGGAGCGCGAGGCGGCGTACCTCGGCTGGGAGATCGCGCGATGCGCACGGCAGCTTGCCGGAAACGAGCGTCGGGCGGCGGAGGCGCTCGCGGCCGCCTGCGTCGCGGCGATGCGGGCCGGAAGCACGCGCGTGCCGACCGATGGCCGGCTGCGCGCCGCGCTGGCTGCGGTCGGCGCCGAGGACATGCTCGCGGACGCGCGCGCGCTGATCGAACGGGGTCGCGCCGGAGATGCGGCGGTGGCGCCGGTGCTGGGCGGGGCAGGCGCGCGGACGCCGCTGGTGATCGAGGGCGAGTGGCTCTACGCGGAGCGGATGCGCGTGCTGGAGGAGCGGTTCTGCGTGAGGGTGCGGACCCGCCGGGCCCAGCCAGCGCCGCCCGAGGCGAAGGACGCGAAGGACGCAAAGGCGGTCCCGCGCGCGCTGAAGGCCGTCGCCGAGGGGCCGCCGCCGCTGACCGACGAGCAGAAGCGCGCGGTGCGCAAGGCGCTGACGTCGCCGCTGGCGCTGGTGACCGGTGGGCCGGGTACCGGGAAGACGACCATCGTCGTGGCCCTCCTGCGCGCGCTCGCGTGGACGGGCATCCACATGGAGGCCATCGCCATCGCGGCGCCCACGGGCAAGGCCGCGCAGCGCCTCCAGGAGGCGATCGCCGGCGGCCTCGCGGCGGCGGCGCGCGACATGGCGGACGCGACGCTCTCGACCATCGCGCCCGAGCCGCAGACGCTCCATCGCCTGCTCGGGTGGTCCCCCTCCAGCGGGCGGTTCGCGCGCCACGAGAACGACCCCCTGCCGCACCGGGTCGTCATCGTCGACGAGGCGTCGATGATCGATCTGGCGGCGATGGACCGCCTCCTCCGCGCCCTGCGCGAGGACGCGCGGCTCGTGCTCCTGGGCGACGCGGACCAGCTGCCGTCGGTGGAGGCGGGCGCGGTCTTCCGCGATCTCTGCGCGGCGCTCGGGGCCGAGCGACTCTCGGTGAACCTGCGGGTGGCGAGCGATGCCAGCGCGCGGCGCATCGTCGGCGCGGCGCAGGCGGTGAACGCCGGGAAGATGGACGCGCGCTTCGCCGAGGCGGTGACCACGCGGCACGCGGTGGAGGAGCTCACCTTCGAGGGCGTCGAGCACCTGGCGGCGCCCTGGGCGGAGGTCGGCGAGGCCATGCTCGACCGGTGGTGGCGCACGCGCGTCGCGTCGCTCGACGACTTCGCGGGCCGTCTCGCGCGCACCTTCTGCCTGCGCGACGGAGAGCTCGAGCCGGACGACGAAGCGGAGCTACGCGCCCTCTTCGAGCACTACGGGCGCGCCCGCCTGCTCTGCGCGACGCGCGTCCGCGGCTTCGCCACCGGCGCCGAGGCCATCAACGACGCCCTCCTCACGCGGCTCCGCGGCGGCTCCCGCGCGCGCCGATGGCGCTCGGTGGAGCTCGCGCCCGGCACGCCGGTGCTCTTCGAGCGAAACGACTACGAGCGGCGCCTCTTCAACGGCGACCAGGGGCTCGTCGTCCGCGTCGACGCCGGCGATGCCGCTGGCGCGCGACCCACGGCCGTCTTCCCGCGCCGCGGTCGGTTCGTCGCTTTCCCGGTCGACGCGCTGAGCGACCTCGTGCCGGCCTTCGCCATGACGGTCCACAAGGCGCAAGGCTCCGAGTTCGACCACGTGGGCCTCGTCCTCCCCGAGGCCGATATGCCGCTCCTCACCCGCGAGCTCCTCTATACGGCCATGACCCGCGCCCGCCGCTCGGTCGCCCTGGTGGGGGAGACGGACCTGCTCGCCCGCGCCGTATCCCGGGCCATCGAGCGCCACTCCGGAGTCGCGGAAAGACTCGAAGAAGAGCGGGGGCAGTGACCTCCGCCAGGCCTCTGTGCTAAACAGGTGAGCAGGAGGCGGGAGCGATGGAGGAGGCGGCCTTTTCGCTGGAGCTGGTCGCACCGGGAGAGGCCGGGCGGCGGCGCCGGGCTACCGGGCCGCTGCGGCTGACGCTCGACGTGGCGGACGCCGAGGTCCTCGCGGAGCTCCGCCGTCACGAGGGCGAGGAGCGCGACCGCTTCGCGATGGCGGCCCTGCGCGTCGGGGTCCTCGCGCTGCGGGCGGCGAGCGGGCAGATCGACGCCGGCTCGGTCCGCGAGGCGGGCCAGGCGCTGGTGAGCGAGGTGCGCGAGCTGCTGTCGGCGCGGGCCACGGAGATGACCGAGCGGCTCTCGTCGACGCTGACGCAGTACCTCGATCCGCAGAGCGGCGTTCTTCCCCAGCGGCTGCAAGCGCTGATGCGCAAGGACGGCGAGCTCGATCAGCTCCTCCGCGCGCACGTCGGGGGCGATGATTCGCTGCTCGCGCGCTCGCTCTCGTCGCACCTCGGCGAGGGAAGCCCCATCTTCAAGATGCTCTCGCCGACGGACGCGAGCGGCCTCCGCGTGCAGCTCACGAAGACGCTCGAGGCCGCGCTCACCGACCAGCGAAAGCACATCCTGCGGGAGTTCTCGCTCGATCAGGAGGGCTCGGCGCTGTCGCGCCTCGTCGGCGAGTTCTCGCTCGACGACGACCGGTCGGCGTTCAGCCGCCTCTCGAAAATGCTGGCGGCGACGAGCGACCAGATCGGCAAGAACCTCACGCTCGACGACGACGCGTCGCCGCTCTCGCGGCTGAAGCGCGAGCTCCTCGGGACCATCGAGCAGCTGACCCGGAGCAACGTCGAGTTCCAGACGCAAGTGCGCGAGGCGCTGGCCAAGCTCGACACGCGCAAGCGCGAGGGAGCGCGGACGACGCGTCACGGCATCGAGTTCGAAGAGCGGCTCGGCGCGCTCCTCGGCGAGGAGGCCCAGCGCCTCGGTGACGTCCACGAGGCGACGGGGGAGACCACCGGGGCCATCAAGCTGTGCAAGAAGGGCGACCACGTCATCGAGCTGGGTACGGACTCGGCGGCGGCGAACGCGCGCATCGTATGGGAGGCGAAGGAGAAGCAGGCCTACTCGCTGCGCGCGGCGCTGGCGGAGATCGACGAGGCGCGGCGCAACCGGCAGGCCCAGGTGGGCGTCTTCGTGTTCTCGCGAAAGACGGCGCCCGAGGGGCTCGAGTCGCTCCAGCGGCACGGGAGCGACGTGGTCGTCGTGTGGGACGCGGACGACGGGGCGAGCGATCTGGTGGTGCGCGCGGCGTACAGCCTGGCGAGGGCGCTCGCCGTGCGCGAGCGGCGGACGGACCTCGAGTCGCAGGAGGTCATCACGGAGATCGAGCGCGCGGCGCGTGGGATCGAGCGGCAGATCGGTCACCTCGACGAGGTGCGCCGGTGGGCCGAGACGGTGCGAGGGCACGGCGAGAAGATCGTCGACCGCACGTCCCGCATGGCGGACGACCTCCGGCGCGACGTGGAGCTCCTCGACGCGCAGGTGGCGTCGATGCGGACCGCCGTCCCGGTCTAGGAGACTCCTAGAGACCGCCCGCGGGTCCTCCGTGGGGCGGGTCGGAGGCGACGCAGGCGCACTCGAACGGGCCGGTGCCGACGCAGAGGGCGCCGTACTGCGCGCAAGTCGACGCGTCGGAGGGCCCGGCGCAGGGGATCTCGAACGAGGGGAGCGTGCACACGCCGACCCCGCACTCGGGACCGATGCACCCGGCGTCGCCGGGCGCGCTCCCGCAGGCGCACTCGCCGGGCCCGTCGAAGCCGGGGTATTCGCAGTGGCCGCCGTAAGGCGCACACGTCGTGTTGCTGCTGCATGCGAGCGGTGGGTCGAGGGTGTCGAGCACGCATCCGCCGGCATCCACTGGGGGACGCGCGATCCCTCCGTCCGGCAAGCACCCGCTGCCCAGCGTGCCCTGGGCGCTGCACTCCCACTCTCCGGCTACGCAGACCGAGCCCGGATCGAGCGAGCACTCGCCGCTCGCCGACACGACGTAGCAGGCGGGATCGACCGGGCACGACGCAATCGTGTTGCTGCTGCCACCGCAGCCCGCGGCGTGGAACAGCAACGGCATCAAGCAGAGCGCGACGGCGCAAGCGTGTTTCATGGGGCCCCTCTCCGGCAAGCGGTGCAATCCGGTGCCACGCGCATGGCAAGGTGCGCGCCACACCGCTCCGCAACGATCTCGCGAGCGTGGCGCTCCGAGGCGTGGGGCAGGCTGTGCCAACGTCACGCCGCCGCGTCGCGGGTGCTTCCGCCATCGAGTGACGTTTCCACCGTCGTCACCCAGCCCAATCGCGGCCGGACGGGGGCAGTGCTAACGGGGCCATCAGGGTGGTCACTCTCTCCTTCATGGCGGGCACGCTCGAGGTGCGCGACTGGCCGGACGAACGCCCCCTCCCGGCTTCGTGCCGGTGGGACGACCGCACGCGCTGCCACCGCGCCCCGGCGCTCGCGTACGCCGACGTCGTCCGGGAGCTCGTGACGAGCAAGACGCCGTACTCCGACGAGGCCCGCCGCTACGCGGAGCTCGCGGCCGGCCCGCGCGTGCACAGGGAGCCGCGCCCGTACCAGAGCGAGGCCGTCGAGGCGTGGCGCGGGCGGCGCGGCCGCGGCGTCGTCGTCCTTCCCACGGGGTCCGGAAAGAGCCACGTCGCCGTCCTCGCCATCGCCGACAAGCGCCGGAGCGCCCTCGTCGTCGCCCCCACGCTCGACCTCGTCCGCCAGTGGTTCGACCTGCTCACGACGACCTTCGGCGGACCGGTCGGCCTCGTCGGCGGAGGGGAGCACGACGTGCAGCCGCTCACCGTGACGACCTACGATTCGCTGTACCTGCATGCGGAGCACCTGGGCGCGCGCTTCGGCCTGGTGGTCTTCGACGAATGCCACCACCTGCCGAGCCCCGCGTATTCGATGGCGGCGAGCGCCCTCGTGGCCCCATTTCGCCTGGGCCTCACGGCGACGCCCGAGAGGACCGACGGGCGCGAGAGAGACCTCGAGCTTCTCATCGGACCCGAGGTGTACCGCAAGGACATCGTCGAGCTCTCCGGCGACTATCTGGCCGAGTACGAGACGGAGCGCGTGTCGATCGAGCTCTCGCCCGAGGAGCGCGCGCTGCACGACGCCGAGCGCGCCATTTACCGCGAGTTCGTGACGAGCCATGGCATCCGGATGAGTCAGCCGTCGGGCTGGGGCGAGTTCATCATGCTGTCCGCGCGTACCGCCGCGGGTCGCCGCGCGATGGCCGCCTACCGGAAGCAGCGCGCCATCGCCTTCGCCCCGAAGGCCAAGCTCGACTACCTCGAGCACCTGCTGCACCGGCACAGGGCCGACCGGGCCATCCTCTTCACGCAGGACAACGCGACGGCCTACGCCATCTCGTCCCGCTTTCTCGTGCCCGTCCTCACCCACCAGACGAAGGTGCGCGAGCGGAGCGCCATCCTGGCGGGCCTGGCGGCGGGGACCTTCCGTGCCGTCGCCACGTCGAAGGTCCTCAACGAAGGCGTCGACGTGCCGGACGCGAACGTCGCCGTCATCCTCTCGGGCAGCGGCACGGTGCGCGAGCACGTCCAGCGCCTCGGCCGCATCCTGCGCAAGCGGGGCGACAAGCGCGCCGTGCTCTACGAGCTCGTCACCGAGGCCACGACCGAGACGTACACGAGCGAACGCCGCAGGGAGCACAGTGCTTACCGCTGACCTCGTGAACGCGCGGCGGCGCGGCTCGGAGCTTCGCCTCGTGGCCCTCGACGAAGCGGCGCGCGAGAGGGCGGTGACCCTGGCGCGTCAGCTCGTGGCGATCGTCGGGGCCCATGTGGGACGCACGCAGGAAGAACTCGCCGCGGCGTTCGAGGCCGTCGACGCCGAGCCGGGCGACTATCGCCTGAAGGACGGGCTCGCGAAGCTGCTCGAGGACCGCTGCGATCTGCAGGCGCCGGGCGGCCCCGATCCCGAGGAGCTCCGTCGAGACGTCTTCACGCGGGCCAGCGCGAGGCGCGCCTCGCTCGACGCGGGGGACAAGCTCGATCGCGCGGCGGTGCTGGCCGAGATCGCGGCGGAGCGAGGGATCTCGGCCGCAATCGTCGAGGGCGGCCTGTTCGCCGATCTCCGGGGAGCGCAGGTGGTCGCCGGCTTCGAGGCCCTCGGGCCGGAGGCGCTCGTCGAGGTCTACGAGCGCGCGCAGGCGCAGGCGGTCCTGCTCCGCGCCGTGAAGGTCACCGTCGACGTCCGCCTCGCATCGGCAGGCGCGACGCGCGCTCTCTTCCGGCGCCTCAAGTTCCTGCAGCTGCTCCACGCCATCACGCGGACCGACAGGGGGTACCGCGTCGTCATCGACGGCCCGTTCAGCCTGTTCGAGTCCGTGACGCGGTACGGGCAGAGGCTCGCGCTCGTCCTGCCGGTGCTCGACGGGTGCGACGCGTGGACGCTCGAGGCCGACGTGCGATGGGGCAAGGAGAAGCGCCCCCTGGTGTTCCGTCTCGAGGGAGGCGCGGCCCCGGCGCCGACCGAGGAGCCGCCGCTGCCCGACGAGCTCCGCGCGCTCCTCAAGTCGTTCGCCTCGCTGGAGACGCCCTGGCGTGCCCGCGCGAGCACGACCCTCCTCGACCTTCCCGGCGTCGGCTTGACCGTACCCGACGTCGTCTTCGAGAAGCGCGGCGAAGACGGCGCCGTCCGTCGCGTGTACCTCGAGGTGATGGGGTACTGGAGCCGGGCCGCGGTCTGGCAGCGCGTCGAGCTCGTGCAGGCGGGGCTGGCGGAGTCGGTCCTCTTCGCCGTCAGCTCGCGCCTTCGCGTGAGCGAAGAGGTTCTCGACGCGGACCTCCCCGGCGCACTCTACGTCTACAAGGGCACGATGAACGCGCGGGCCATTGCCGAGCGGCTCGAACGGCTCAGTGGCGGCAAGTGAGCCGTCACTTGGCCATCTTCATCACGCTGCCGTCGTTCATGCTCGTCCAGTAGACGTTGTTCGCGTCGACGGCGAGGCCGATGCCGCCGGAGCTCGTGATGAGCGTCTCAGCGCCGCCACCGATGGGCACCGAAGCGATCCCGGTGCCGGACATGAAGTAGACACGCTCGGCGTCGACCGCGATCTGCATCGCTTGCTGAGCATCTTTGGCGAGGATCGTCGGCGTGCCGCCGCCAATGGGGATCTGAGCGACCATCCCGTTCGTCGTCGAGTAGTAGACGTTGACGCAATCGACGGTCAGCGTCTCCACGCTGTAGTTCGGGTCGGGCGGGACGAGCACCGTGGGGGCGCCGCCGTGCACCGGCACGCTCAGCAACCCTTCGGACCCGTCACCGCTGCCGACGCCCGTGTAGAACACCCGGCCCCCGCTGACGACGATGTCGTTCGCTGCTCCGGAGGCCAGCTGGACCGGCTGGCCGCCGGCCGCGGGCACCTTGAAGACTCCGGTGTCCGTCGCGCCGAGCTCCGATGCGGCCTCCGGATCGATGGCCAGCGTCACGACGAGCGCCAGCGCCTCCGCGACGTCCGCGCACGTCTCCGCGCTCACCGATCGGGTCCCCTCGATCGTCTCGCCGCGCCGCAGGACCAGCGAGCCCGAGGGATGCGGTCCGTCGTGCATGCGCACCTCGATGGAGCGCGCGCCCGGTCCGGATCGCACGAAGACCGCGCGCCGCGTCCGGGCCCGGACGAGCGCCTCGAAGCGCTCTGACCCCGGACACCCCGGGGAGCTCTCCAGATCGAGCCGGACGGACTCCACCGCCTCCTCCGCGCCTGCGGTCCGGAGCGCCCCCCACCGCCGGCGCGACCCCGGCAGCCACCGCGACGGCGAGCGCGACGGTCCGCGCCGCCGGCGCCCTACCCACCGAGCCCGACGATCCGCCCGTCGTCGCCGAGGTGGATCCGCCGCGAGGCCGGCTCCCTGGGGAGACCGGGCATCGTCATGATGTCCCCCGCGAGCGCCACCAAGAGCCCCGCCCCCGCGCTGAGGCGCACCTCGCGGACCGTGATGACGAAGTCGCGGGGCCGTCCCGGAGCCTTGGGGTCGTCGCTCAGCGAAAGGTGCGTCTTCGCGAAGCACACCGGGAGAAGGTCGCCGCCGAGCGCCTTGAACCGGGCGAGATCGGCCTTTGCGCGTGCCGTGAAGACGACGTCGCGTGCGCCATAGACCGTGCGGACGACCGCGCGAGCCTTCTCTTCGGGGGGCAGATCGAGCGGGTAGAGGAAGCGCGGAGCGGGCGGGGACGCATCGGTGCCGTCGGCCACCTCACACACAGTGCGGGCCAGCTCGGTCGAGCCCTCGCCGCCTCGCGCGTACCCCTGGTGCGCGGCGAAGGCCACGCCGCGAGACGCCATCTCACGGGCGAGCGAAGCGACCGCCTCCTTGCTCTCGTCGCGGAACGAGTTCAGCGCGACGATCACGGGAAGACCGAAGGCCGCGATGCTCTCCAGGTGCTTGTCGAGGTGATCGAGCCCGCCATGCGCCTCGAGCGCGCGCAGCGTGACGACCAGCATCACGGCCCGCGGCCAGACGCCCGCCGCGCGGCACTTGATGTCGAAAAATTTCTCTCCGCCGAGATCGAACCCGAAGCCTGCCTCGGTGATCGCGTAGTCGCCGAGCTTCATCGCCATGCGCGTCGCGAGGATGCTGCTGCACCCGTGCGCGATGTTGGCGAAGGGCCCGGCATGGACGAACGCGGGGCCGCCCTCCGCGGTCTGCACGAGGTTCGGCACCATCGCGTGGCGGAGCAGCGCCGTCATCGCCGCCGGCGCGATCAGATCGCTCGCGGTGACGGGCGCTCCGTCGTACGTGGACCCGACGATGATGCGCCCGAGGCGCGCCTCGAGGTCCGCGCGGCCGCTCGCGAGGGCCACGATGGCCATCACCTCGCTCGCCGCCGCGATGTCGAAGCGCTCCTCGCGCGGGACGCCGTGCGCCTTGCCGCCCAGGCCGATGATGCAGTTACGGAGGAACCGGTCGTTCGCGTCGAGGGCGCGGCCCCAGGTGACCTGCCGCGGATCGATCTCCGCGCCGCCGAAGCGGTCGCGCCACTGGATGGCGTTGTCGACGAGCGACGAGAGGAGGTTGTGCGCCGAGGCGATGGCGTGGATGTCTCCCGTGAAGTGCACGTTGATGCCGTCGGACGGCTCGAGCGTCGCGTGTCCGCCGCCCGTCCCGCCGCCCTTCATGCCGAAGATGGGCCCGAGCGACGGTTGCCGGAGGGCGAGCACCGGGCGCTTGCCGAGCTTGCGCATCCCCATCGCGAGCGCGATGGAGCTCGTCGTCTTCCCCTCGCCGGCGGGCGTGGGGTTGATGGCCGAGACGAGCACGAGCCGGCCGGCGCCGCGCGGCGGGTCTTCGAGCGCCCGCACCGACACTTTGGCCATCGTCCGGCCGTAGGGCTCGACGTCGTCGTCACGAAGCCCGAGCTCCCGGGCGACCTCGGTGATGGGTTGCATGGTCCGAAAGGTACCCTACCGCCCCATGCGCGCGATGAGCTTCTCCAGCTCGGCGCGCATCCGCGGCGCCGGGGCATGAAAGCGTGGACCATGACCGGGCAGGACCCACTCGAAGTCGTACCCGAGGAGCTTCTCCATCGAGCGCCGCTGCTCGGTCCACGAGTACCAGCAGACGCTCCGCGAGGCGTCGAGGCCCTCGCCGTCGTCGGTGCCCCAGAGGTGATCGCCCGTGAAGAGGACGGCGTCGCGGTAGAGGAGGGCCATGCTGCCGCGCGTGTGACCGGGGACCGGAATGGCGAGGAGGTCGGCGGCGAGCCGGACAGGATGGTCGCTGCCGAGGGGCCGCTCCACATCGCGGGTCCCGTGCTCGAGGTCGGCGGAGCACATGACGCGAGCGCAGCCGAAGCGCCGCGCGTACTGCGCGTGATCCGCGACGTCGTCGCGGTGACTGAGGAACATGGTGGCGACGCCACCGAGCGCGCCGATGCGCTCCATGAGCGGCCGCGCCGCCCGAGGCGAATCGACGAGGACATTGCCCGCCGCGCGCCGGACGAGGTAGCTCGCCGCGCCGAAGGAGCTCTCGGAGGCGTACCCGCAGTAGAAGACGTCGCTCGTGATGGCGTCGGGCAGCGCTCGTACAGCGTCATGCACGTCGACCTTGCTCCCCGTGCCGATCGAGCTGGTCGGGCACGAGACGAGAGCCATCTTCGCGCGCAGCGCCTCCGCGGGCGAGCCTGGCTGGCGCCGCACGACCGACATGCCGACCCCGTCGGAGCGGGCGAAGGTCGCCGGGGCCACGATGCGGCACGTCTCGCAGTCGATGCACGAGTCGTCGACGAAGAAGTCGCCGGGGGCGTTCTGGATCAGCCGAGCCGAGGGGCGGGCCACGAGAAAGTCCGTAGCACGCCCCGTTCGCCACGGCCCCGCGCGCCCGGTTGCGTTTGCCCGGTGGATCCGTAGGCTGCACCGCGACTCTTCCGGCGTCGTCCAATGGCAGGACAGCGGATTTTGGTTCCGCATATTGGGGTTCGAATCCCTACGCCGGAACTGCTGCGACGACGCGGCCTTGCCGGTCGGCCCTCGAGGCGGCGGCGGCCTCGCGCGTGACCAACGTCATGCGCCCCTAACTCGAAGCACTCGCGTGAAGAAGACCGCCATGGCCGGCCTGAAGTCTCACGCCCTCGTGATGAAGACGAGGCGCCCACGCGCGTCGACGCGATGGAGCATCGGCTCCTCATCGTGGTCACGCGGGACGACGAAGTGCGTGTCCGGCCGTTCTCGCCGATGCTCGTTCCCCTCTTCGCGCCGCATTCGTCGAACCCGGTGCGGCTCGCGGGTCGACGAAGGAGCCGTCCTTTCGAGCAAGAGCGCCATTTTTCTCAATGAAACCGTCGTCGTGTCGAGGAAGAGCGGCTCCTCGTTCGACGAACGCGTCGTCTTGAAGAGCAACTGCGTCATCTTGAAGAGCAAAAGGCGCTCCCGAGTGGACGGGAGACGCAGCGACGACACGCGATGCGTCTTCTTGTTCTCGAGATGCGTCGACTTGTCTTCACGGCGACGCATCGCGAAGACAAGAAGACGCATCGGCTCGACGAGATGCGGCGTCTTGTCGAGACGATGACGCTCCCGAGTCGTCGGAAGCGGCTTCTTGGGCTCGAGAAGGCGCATCGCGAAGACAAGAT
>DASXZL010000017.1:0-30143 GCA_036501935.1 Polyangiaceae bacterium
GAAGTGCCGATAGACCTGCTTCGACTCGTAGTCGACGGTGTTGGGGAACTGCTTGGCGATCTTCTTGCGCTCCTCGACGAGCGACAGCATCGCCTCCTTGCTCTCGACGGTGCCCTTCTCGCAGCTGAAGCCCGCGATGTAGCGGCTGCTGCTGCCGTCGGGCCGCTTCGTGTCGATGAACGTGCGCTTGCACTCGTTCGGACAGAAGTGGCACACCGTCTCGACGTCGTTCTTCGTCGTGTATTCGAGGTGGATCGCCGCATCGAGCCCGATGAAGGTCGAGCTGCCCTTGCGCTTCACGACGCGGAGCGTCTCCATGGCGGCGCCGATGGCCCCCGCCTCGCCCGTGTGCGGGTGAACGAACACCTGCGCGTCGGGCACGCGCTCTTTGATGTAGTCGACCTGCGCCTTGACCGCGGCGAGGTTGTACTGCGTGCCGCCCTGGAGCACGTACTTGGTGCCGAGGGCCGCGAGCCGCGGGATCTGCACGACGTACTGCCAGACGTTCTTCGGCAGGACCTGCGCCAGGCCCGCGAGCATCTCTTCCTTCGAGAAGCCTTCCTTCTGGAAGTTCACGCGGTCGGTGTCGAGGAACACCGCGCACCCGTAGGAGAACTTCGGCGCGAGCTCCGCCTTGAAGGCCACGTCGGCGAAGTCGGTCACTTTGACGCCGAACGAGTCGGCCGTCGCCTGCAGCAGCATCCCGTTGCCGGCCGAACAGCTGTTCGACAGGCGGAAGTTCGCGATGTCGCCGTTCTTCATGAAGAGGACCTTGATGTCCTGCCCGCCGATGTCGCAGATGACGTCGACGTCGCCGAAGAAGTGCACGGCGCTCATCATGTGCGCCACGGTCTCGACGATGTTCACGTCGCTCCGCACGCACTGCTCGAGCACGTCCGCCGCGTACCCGGTCGCCCCGAAGCCCATGACCTCGAGCTTCGCCTTCTGGTCGACCTCGACGTAGTCGCGGAGCTGCTTCAAGAGCTCCTTCGTGTCCTGGATCGGGTTGCCCTTCGAGAGCTGGTACGCCTTGCAGAGGATCCGCCCGCTCTCGTAATCGACGATGACCGCCTTGCTCGAGGTCGACCCGCCGTCGAGGCCGATGACGCCGCGCACGAGCTCACCCGGCTCGAACGTGGCCGGCACGAACTTCGGGATGGCGTACGTCGTCTTGAAGTCCGTGAGCTCGTCGGCCGTCTTCGCGAGCGGCGGTCCCGCGGTCTCGCCGAGGCGCGCCTTGCGGCCCGTCGTGATGTAGTTGCGCAGGCCCTCGATGTCCTGGAGGTCCCCGATGCCCTCGGCCTCGTGCATCCCGAAGAGGACCGCCCCCTGCGCCGCGTAGTACTGGGCGTTCTTGGGGACGAAGATGAGCTCCTCGATGGGCATGTCCTTCGGGTACGCGTACTCGCGCTCGTCCCACGTCTGCGGGATGCGCAGGCGCCAGCACTCCTGCAGGAACGGGAGGTACGTGTTCGGCCCGCCGAGGAGGAGCACGCGGTGCTTGAGCGTCCCCCCGCGCGTGAGCACCGAGAGGTTCTGGAGGACGATGGCGTCCGCGAGCGAGCAGAGGACCTCGTTCGACGGGATGCCGTTCTTGATGAGGTTGACGATGTCGGTCTCGGCGAAGACGCCGCACTTGGCGGCGACGTGATGCAGCTTGCTGTCGTCGAAGTGGAGCGACGTCACCATGTCGGGCGGCGCGTTCACCTTGAGGAAGCACTTGTCGATGGTGGCGCCGGTGCCGCTGGCGCACTTGTCGTTCATCGACGCGATGGCGGTCTTCTCGCCGCGCTCGCTCTTCTTGAAGATGATGATCTTCGCGTCCTGCCCGCCGAGCTCGATGACGCTGCCGACGTCGGGGTGCAGGTGCTCGACGGCCAGCGACACCGCGTTGACCTCCTGCACGAACTTGCCGCCGGTCGGACCGCAGAGCGGTCCCGCGCCCGAGCCCGTGAGGAACATGCGCCAGTCGCCGGTCTTCTGCCCGGGGAAGGCGCCCGCGATCGTCTCGAGCATCGAGAGGACGTACTCGGGCTGCTTCGTGTGGTGGCGCTGGTAGTCGCTCCACAGGATCTCCTTCGTCGTCGGGTCCATGACCACCGCTTTGACGGTGGTGCTCCCGACGTCCATCCCAATGGCCAGCTTCGGCATGTGCGACCTCACTAGACTGACGTGTCAGTCAGTGACCCGTCGTACCTCAGCCCATCGGGGCAGTGAAGGGAGAAAGAGCCGGCGAAGGGCCTGCTGGCCTCCCACCTTGCCGGACATGCCTGGCTGACACGAGTGTCAGCTGGCTCGACGTGATACTTCAGGGGGAGGTGGGTAAGGCCGAGCGACGCCAGCAGATCCTCAACGTGGCCCGCGAGGTGTTCGCGAAACGCGGCTACCACGCGGCCAAGATCGAGGACATCGTGGCGGCGGCGAGCATCGCGCGCGGCACCTTCTATCTCTACTTCGAGGACAAGCGCGCCATCTTCGAGGAGATCGTCGACCGCACCATCGCGCGCCTCGGCATGTCGATCGTGCGCGTCGACCCGCACGACGGCGTGCGCAGCGTGTCCGACCAGGTGAAGGAGCAGATCCGCCGCATCGTGCGCATCCTGCTCGAGGACCGCGCGACGACCAAGATTCTCCTGAGTGACGCGCTCGGGGTGGACCCGACGTTCGATCGGAAGCTCCTGTCCTTTTACGACGAGATGTCGAGCCTGCTCGAGGGGAGCTTGCGGGATGGGCAGGCGCTCGGCATCGTGCGCGAGGGGGACGTGCGGCTCATGTCGTGGCTCACGATGGGCGCGCTGAAGGAAGTGATGTTCCAGATCGTGCAGCGCGGCGCGGAGTACGACGAGGACAAGCTGGTGGATGGGACGTTCAAGTACTTCACGAGCGGGTATCTGAGGGTCAGCGGGGAGTAGGTGTCCGGCCGCGCGCGGCCCACCATCGCGCTCGCACCGCGTTCATCTTCTCCTCGTCAGGACCCGCACGTCCCGTTCGTGCAGAACTGGAACGGCGGGCAGACCTTGCCGCAGCCCCCGCAGTTCGACGTGTCCGTGAGCACGTCGACGCAGCCGCCGTTGCACGCGTTCGTCCCCGGCCCGCAGACGCAGGCGCCCGACTGACAGATCCCCCCGGCGCCGCACGTGGTGCCGCAGGCCCCGCAGTTGGTCGGGTCGATCGACGTGTCCGTGCAGAGTCCCCCGCAGAACGCCTCGCCGACGAGGCACGCGCAGCTCCCGCCGTTGCACGTCTGGTTGCTCGCGCACGCCGTGCCGCAGGTCCCGCAGTTGCCCGAGTCGTTCAGCGGGTTGACGCAGTTTCCGTTGCACGGGACGAAGCCCGCCGCGCAGACGCAGGCGCCACGGCGGCAGCTCTCGCCCGTCGCGCAGACGGCCCCGCAGGCTCCGCAGTTCTCGGGATCGTTGTTCGTGTTGGAGCACCCGCCGTTGCACTCGGTCTCTCGATACCCGCACCCGCCCGCGCAGAAGCCGTGGTTGCAGATGCTGCCCGAGCCGCACGCATTGCCGCACGCCCCGCAGTTGTTCGGGTCGAGCGTGAGCTCCGCGCAGCCGCCGGCGCAGAACGTGTCCCCGGGCGGGCAGGCGCACGCGCCCGAAGAGCAGACCTGACCCGCTCCGCAAGGGCGCCCGCACGCGCCGCAGTTGTTCGGATCCGAGTCGGTGTTCGTGCAGCCGCTCGCGCAAGCCGCCTGGCTCCCGGGGCAGACGCACTTGCCGTCCACGCACGGCTGCCCTCCGCCGCACGCGTTGCCGCACGCACCGCAGTTTTGCGGGTCCGACGCCAGCGACGCGCACACCGAGCCGCAAGCGGTCGTCCCGCCCGGGCAGGTGCAGGCGGAGCCTTCGCACACCTGGGTCGACGTGCACGCCTTGCTGCACGCCCCGCAGTTCTGCGGGTCCGCCGTCGTGTCGACGCACGAGCTCCCGCAGGTGACGAACGGCGCGGCGCACGAGGCCACGCAGACCCCCGCCTGACAGTCGGGCGTCGCCGCCGGGCAGGCCGCGCCGCACGCGCCGCAGTTCGCCGGATCGGTGGCGAGCTCGGTGCACGCGCCGTTGCACGCCGTTCCGTCGTGAGGGCACGCGCAGACCCCCCGGCTACACGAGGCCGACGTGGGGCACGCCTTCCCGCAGGCGCCGCAGTTCGTGCTGTCGCTCGACGTCGCGACACACGACGTTCCGCACGACGTGAGGCCGACGGCGCACGCGGACTGGCAGGACCCGTTCGCGCAGACGAGGCCGGCCCCGCATGCGTGCCCGCACGAGCCGCAGTTCTGCGGATCGCTGGTCGAGTCAACGCAGGCTCCGTTGCACGACGTCTGCGAGGCGGCGCACGGGGTCGACGAGGGAGGGACCCCACACTCGCCGTTGATGCAGGTGTAGCCCGTCGTGCAGTCCGAATTCGTCGTGCAGGCGGAGAGGGCCGCGGTTCCGCCGCAGCTGGAGAGGACGATGAAGCCGGCGAAGAGAACGACGGCCCAGCCAAGAAAGACGCGCACCAAGCCCAAAGGAGACCTCGCTTCCAGAGCTAGGTGTCCCGCGGACGGGAAGAACGGTCACTCCGGGGCGCGGATTTGCCCCTCAAGGAGCCACGGCGGCCACAAGGTCGTCCACGATGTGCGCCGTCTGCTCGTGCATCCCCTTCGCGTTGTAGTTCGTGCTGGTGACGGCGAAGACGAGACCCAGGTCGCGCACGTAGCCGATCTTGTTCCCGCCGTTGCCGCTCATGAAGACCGCCTTCGCCTTCTTGCCTTCGCCGCCGAACGAGGCCAGCCACCAGAGGTAGCCGTACTCCGTCTCGTCATCGATCTTCGCGTGCGGCGCAGTCGACGCCTTCACCCAGGCCTCGCTGACGATGCGCCGCCCCTTCCACACGCCGCCGTCGGCGTAGGTTTGCGCGATCGCGAGCCAGTCGCGGCTTCGCATCTTGAGGCCGCCGCCGGTCTGCGCCGTGCCCATCGGCGTGATGGGCCACTCCACCTTCGTGATGCCGAGCGGCTCGAAGAGCGCCTTCTTCGCGAGCTCCTGCGTCGTCGTGTGGGTCGCGCGCTCGAGCAGCGCCCCGAGCGTCGAGGCACCGGCGGTGCAGTAGCTGAACGCGCGGCCGAACGGCGAGTCCTTCGGCTTCGGGACCCACGGCGGGAAGCCCTTGATGGGCAGGTCGAGCGTGAACTTCACCCAGTCCTCGGTGAGGTACATCCGCTCTTCGTTGCCCTGCGAGAAGTCGTTCCAGTCGTCGCACTCGAGGAGGGAGCTCATCGTGAGGAAATCCTCGACGGTGATGCGGTCCTTGCGCGAATCGGGGTTCGTGATGGGGCGCTTGTCGGCGAAGTATCCGAAGACGCGCGCGTCGACGCCGGGCAGCTTCTGCTGGTCGATGGCGATGCCCGTGAGGATCGACGTCACCGATTTTCCGGCCGAGCGCGTGTCGCGCAGCGTCGACGCGTCGCCGTCGAAGTACGCCTCGTAGACGATCTTGCCGTGCCGGGCGACGAGCACGCTGCCGATCTTCTTCGCCTCCCCGTGACGGATGGCGCCCTCGATCGCCCCGAGCGCCTCGGGCGACACGTGCTCGGCCGGCGCGGCGGCGACGGCCCACCCGTCACCCTGGTCGGAGGGCGCGTGGTACGGCAGGACGGGCGGCGGGTCCGCGGGGAGAACGGGGGACGCGGGGGGAACGGGCGGAAGCCCGTCGCTGAGGAACGCGGCGGCAGGTGGGCGTGCGGGAGGAGCAGCCGGCGGCGAATGCGGCGCCGGAGCGCAGCGCACGAGCAGCGCGAGAAGGGCGAGCGGGGCCAGCGCGGATCGACGCATCGACGGCGACGGTAAGCCCGGACGGCCTCCGCGGGAAGCACGCGGAACCGCAGCGGCCCGGGAGCCGACTTGCCGCCGCGTTGGCCCGGGCGCGATGATGGAGCTCGATGACGCGCCTTCGGCTCGCGCAACTGGCCGCCCTCCTCGGGGTCGCGAGCCTCTCCCTGCCGGCGGGCGCGCAGGGGCGGGACGCCGCCGCGGCGCAGCGCCTCTTCGAGGAGGGGCGCGTGCTCACGGCGCGCGGACAGCTCGACGAGGGGTGCGCCAAGTTCGCGGCGAGCGAGGCGCTCGATCCGGCCGTGGGTACGCTCCTCAACCTCGCGACGTGCGCCCAGCGCGCAGGCGCCCCGGCGACGGCCTGGCGCCGCTACCGGGAAGCCGCGGCCCTCGCGGTCGATCGGGCCGACCCCGTCCGCGAGGCCGTGGCGCGCAGGGGCATCGAGAAGGTGGAGGCGTCGCTCCCGAAGCTGACGCTGGCGATCCCCGCGCGCGGGCTGCCGCCGGGGGCCGTCGTACGGCTCGACGGCACGCCCATCGCGCCGGGCGAGCTCGGGAAGCCGCTGCCGGTCGATCCGGCGACCCACGCCGTCGCGGTCGATGCGCCCGGGTTCCGGGCCTGGTCGACGTCGGCCGTCGTCGCCGAGGGGCCCGGCGTCGTCGTCGTTCCCATCCCGGAGCTCGCGCCGGAGGGCGGTCCGTCGCCACAGATGCCCAGGGTCGTCCCTCCACCGACGGCACCGCCCACCGGCATGCCCCGAGCGCTCCCGCCTCCACCGCCGCTCGTCACGCCGCTCGCTCCCGCTGCCGCGACGACCGGCGGCGCCCAGCGAACGTGGGCCTGGATCGCGGGCGGCACCGCGGTCGTCGCGCTCGGCCTCGGAGCCGCCTTCGGGGCCAGCGCCGCCAGCTCGTGGAGCACGGTTCGCGCGCAATGCCCGGGCGGCCGCTGTCCCGACGAGGGCACGGCGATACGCTTCGCTTCCACGGAGACGGACGCGACCCACGCGGCCACGGCGTCCACCGTGGGGTTCATCGTGGGCGGCGTGGCGGTCGCCGTGAGCGCGCTCCTCTTTCTCCTTCATCCGGGCTCGCCCGAGCTCGCCGCCGCGGCTCTTCGATTCCCGTGACGATTCGTCTCCGGAGGCTCGGGCCCTTCGCGGCGGTCGTGGCGGCGATCTCCGGCATTCCGCTGATCTGGCTCGGGTGCGCCGACGTCCTCGGCATACAACCGCTGACGTTCCCTCCGGACGCGGGCGAGGCAGCCAGCCTCCGCGACGGAGGCGACGCCGGCGACGCCTTCGCGACCGACTGGTGCAAGACCCACGCGGCCGACGCGGCCGTGTGCGAGGACTTCGACGAGGACGACGCGCTGCCGTCGCCGGGCTGGAATCGCGTCGTGTACGGAGCCGGCGGAGATGCCGCGTTCGACGACGACGTCTACGTGTCGCCTCCCCGCGGCCTCACCATCGACGTGCCCGCGGTGCCCTCCAACGTGGCCGGGCAGTGGTGGCTGTGGCGCCCGGACCTCCCGGCGCTCGCGGCGACCGGCTCGTCGACCGTGACCCTCGCGTTCGACGTCCGCCTCGACGAGCCGGCCTCCGGCTCGGACTCCTACGTCGTGCTCGGCGGCTTCGTCTTCGACCTCGGCTCGGCGGACGCGGGGGCCAGCGTCGAGCTCCTCTACGACGCGGACGGGCTCCACCTCGTGCAGGGGTTCGGCGCCGCGCTCACCGACTTCGGTCTGTCCACCGTCCCGCTGCCTTCGCCGGGAACGTGGACGCGCGTCGAGCTCGACCTGACGCTCGACGCGGACGACGGCGGCGTGTGGGGCACGGCGACGGTGGGGGGCATGAAGACCGCGTTCGACGCCGGCGCGGTGGTGGCGCTCGCGAGCCTTAATGGCCACGGGCCGCCGACGGCGGGCGTCGGGAACCTGATCGCGCTGGGGCCCTCGTCCGCCCAGACGGTGCACATCGACGACGTCGTCGTGGACGTTCAGCGATAGCTGCGAGGATCGCGTCCACGCGGGCTGGACCCACGCGTCGGGGTGACGGCGCGCCCGGGCGGCGGCGAGGACGCGCTCGCGGTGGCCGCCGTCGATATCGTCCCGGCGGTCGCCGCGGCCTGCACCGGAGGCTCCATGGCGGGCGACTGCGGCGCTCCGGGTGGAGTGGACGGAGCGGCGACGGAGGCCGCCGGCGCGCTCGACGCGGGGACGCGGGCGTACCACACGGCTGCGCCGCCGACGGCGGCCACGACGGTCGCGCCCGCGAGCGCCAGACCGAGCCGCGGCAGGCGAGCACGCGGCGCGAGGACGCCCTCGTCCACCGCCACCGTGGTGTCGACGACCGTCGGATCGTCGGGCGAGACCGCGCGGCCACGCCCCTTCACGCGCGCTGGAGCTACGGCGCCGCCGAGCCTCGACGCGGCGACCCGCGTGGCCGCGGCTCCGAACGGCGCGAGCGCCGCCGCCAGCGACGCGACGTCCGGGAAGCGGTCGTCCGGCTCCTTCGCGAGACATCGCTCCACGGCGTCCGCCAGCGCTGCGGGCACGTCGGGCGCGAGCGTGTCGACCCGGACGGGGGTCTCGGCGAGGATGCGCATGTACTTCGCCGCAATGGTCTCGCCGGAGAACGGCAGCTCGCCCGCGAGGAGCGTGTAGAGCGTGACCCCCAGCGCCCAGATGTCCGCGCGGTGGTCCACCGCGCCCGGCCGCACGAGCTGCTCGGGCGACGCGTAGCTCGGCGAGCCGACGACGCTGCCGGGCGTCGTCAGCCCCGCGTCCTCGGTCTCGACCACCTTGGCCACGCCGAAGTCGAGGATCTTCACGTGCGCCGTGCCGTCCGCGCGCCGCACGAGGAAGAGGTTCGCCGGCTTGATGTCGCGGTGGACGATCCCTGCCGCGTGCGCCTCGGCGAGCCCCGCGCACGCCTGCACCATCCAGTCGACCGCCTCGGCGATCGGAGGCCTCCCCGCGCGCACCGTGTGCTCGCCGATGGTCTCGCCCTCCAGATACTCCATCACGACGTAGGGCGCGCCCGAAGGCAGGCGCCCCACGTCGAGGACGCGCGTCACGTGCTCGCCGGACAGCCGCGCCGCCGCCCGGGCCTCTCGAAGGATCCGCTCGACGAAGAGCTCGTCGTGCCGGAGAAGGAACTTCAGCGCGACCGGCACGTCGAGCTCGAGGTGCGTCGCCGCGACGACCACGCCCATGCCCCCTGCCCCGAGCTTGCGACCGATCCGGAACTTGCCGGCGATGACCTCGCCCTCGCGTACGGGCGCGGACTCCACACGACGAGTCTAGCCCACGGGCTACCTCAGCTGCGAGTAGACCGCGTACTGGTCGGACTTCAGCGAGCCGTCGGCGTTCTGCGTCCCGTCCGGCAGCTCGCCCGGGAAGTAGCCCCAGGCCCACCAGTCGGTGCCGATCCCCTTCTGTCCCGCAGAGAACGTCGGCCCTCCGAGCGCGCCGTCGTTGCCGTTCGTGTAGTCGACGAGCGTCTGCGCCCAGGCCGCGTCCGTCGACGAATCCATCGACGAGCCCATCTCGCCGATCCACACCGGCGCGATGCCCTGCGCCACGAGGTAGCCCCAGTCCGCGTTCATCTGGCTGACCTTCGTCGGCCCGTTGTCGGGCGAGTAGCCGGCGATCTCGAGCGGGTAGTCGTGGATCGAGTAGACGAGCTTGTTCGGCACGTTCAGGACGACGGGATACTTGCCGGCGATGCTGAGGTCGCCCCACGGCGCGGGGCCCGTCCCGGCGAAGTTGCCCGAGTAGTCCTGGGGGCCCTCGGTGATGATGAGCTTCCCGGGGTCGACGGCGAGGATGGCGTTGCCGACGCGCTCGTACATCCCACGGATGTCGGTGTCGAAGTTGCCGTCGCCCCAGGTGCACATGCCCGAGTACGCGAGCGGCTCGTTCCGCAGGTCGAACCCGATGACGGTGGTGTTGCCGGCGTAGCGCTGCGCGACGGCGACCCAGTCGGCGAGGAAGGTGGCGTCCGTCACGGTCCCGGTGACGCCGCAGCCGTCGGTGCCGTTCGACGCGCCGCCGACGTCGTACCAGAGGCCGTTCGCCTGCTGCGCGTCGCACCTCCAGGAACCGTCGGCGCCGGGGCCTCCCTCGTTCGCATGGTTGTCGAGGATGACGCGGAGCCCGGCCGGACCAGCGGCGGCGATGACCTGGTCGTACCTGGCCAGATCGCCGGCCATCGAGGCGTTGTACCAGGGCAGCCGGATGGCGTTGAAGCCGGCCGCGGCGATCGCCGCGACGTTCGACGGAATGTCGACGCCGCCCGCGTCGTTCCAGCCGACGCTCGCGAGACGCACGGGGTTCCCGTTGCCGTCGACGAGCTGGTTGCCGTGCGTCGAGTAGTACGCGGAGGGTGGCGACGAGGCGGCGAGCTGGATGGAAGCGTCCGTGCCGTCGTGCCAGACGCCCGAGCCGTCTTCCCACGTCGGGTAGAGGTCCCACGTGCCCGTGGGATCGCTCGAGGAGAACGTGCGCGTCGCCGTCAGCGTGAGCGACGCGCCGGGAGCCAGGGTCTGGGTCGGCGACGTGGGGCCGAAGTCGTCGTAGGGACCGCCGGAGTGGGTCCCGCCGGGGGGCCGGGCCGCGATGACGACGTTCTCGACGTTCACGGCGACGACGCCGTCGTTCGTGAAGGTGACGGTCCCGGTGACGGTGTCGCCGGGCGACACGCCGCTCTCGCTGAGCGAGAGCGCGGACGTGATCTCGAGCGCGCCGTCCTGCACGCTCTTCGAGCCGAAGAGCAGCGTCTGGTCGGGCCCGTCGAACCATGTGCCCGAGGAGTCCTCGTAGGTGCTGTAGAGATCCCAGGGGCCGGTCGGATCGGACGCGGTGAAGGTCCGGGTCGCCGTCACGGTGACCGACTGGCCGGGAGCCAGCGTCACGGGGCCGTCGTAGGGGCCGAAGTCGTCGTAGGGACCGCCGGCGTGCGAGCCGCCCGGCGGGCGCGCCGCGACGACGAAGTTCTGGAGCGTCACGGCGCTGGCGGTCGGGTTCGTGTACGTGACCGTCCCTTTGACCTGATCGCCGACCTTCACGTTGGTCTCGCTGAGCGCGAGCGCCGTCGTGATCTGGAGCGCGCCGGAGAGCATCTCGCTCCCCGTCCCCACGCTCTCCTTGCCGGAGCCCCCACCGCATTGCGTGACGAGGACACCGGACAGCACCGTCATGACCATCAGCTTCTTGCTCATCGAAACCTCCGCGGGACCGCTCGCTCTTCAAGAGCCGGGCCCGCCGGGGCCAAAGCGTGCGACCCGCGCGTCCTCCAGGAATCCACGTGCCCTGGGCGGGGCCCGCACGAGGGCTCGCGTCCCCACCTCCGGATCGGCCGCCTCGGATCGCGTCGATCGCTGCGATCCCGCCGATCGCACCCTCAGGAGCTGCGACGCGTCCGCAGGATCTGGAAGTAGCGCCGCGCGATCCCCGAGGCGGCGGCGGCGCGCGAGACGTTGCCGCCGTGCTTCGCGAGGACCCGCTCCACGTACCGGCGCTCGAAGGCCGCGAGGACCTGGGCGCGCGCCTGCGAGAACGGGAGATCGAGGTCGAGGACACGGTCGGTCAGCGCGTGCACCTCGGGACCCGACGACGGCGTGTCGCCGGGCTCCGCATCCCCGAGCGCCACCTTGCGCGCGACGACGTGGCGAAGCTCGCGCACGTTGCCCGGCCAGGGGTAGTCCTCGTACGCGCGGAGAAGCTCGGGCGGCGGCGCGCGCCCCGGTCCCGCGGCCTCGCTCCAGAAGTGGAGCGCGAGGAGGGGCACGTCGCCGGCCCGCTCGCGCAGCGGCGGAAGCTCGGCGCGCGTCGCCGCCAGGCGAAAGAAGAGGTCCTCGCGAAAGCGCCCGCTCTCGACCTCCCGATCGAGGTCACGGCGCGTCGTCGCGACGATGCGCACGTCGGCGCGGAGCCAGCCGTCGCCGCGCACCCGGCAGAATTCGCCGCGCTCGACCGCCCGCAGGAGCTTTGCCTGGAGGAGCGGCGACAGGTCCGCGACCTCGTCGACGAGCAGCGTGCCGCCGTCGGCCTCCTCGAAGAGACCCTTGCGCAGCGGCGCCAGGGCCTGCCCGCGCGGGCGCCGCGGCGCGGCCGGATCGTCCTCGCCGAAGAGCGCCGCCTCGACCTGCTTCTCGCCGTGGACCGCGCAGTCGAAGACGACGAAGGGTCCGCCCTTGCGCGGGCCCAGCTCGTGGAGCGACTCGGCCAGGAGCTCCTTGCCCGTCCCCGTCTCGCCCTCCACGACGAGCGGCAGCGCCGAGGCCGAGAGCTTCTGGAAGAGCGGGTAGAGGCGACGCATCGCGACGCTGACTCCGAGCACGCGCCCGAACGACTCGGTCGGCCAGAGGGCGGCCGGCGCGGGCGACCCGAGGGCGTCGATCCGGAGCGTCGTCCCGCCGACGCGAACGAGCTCGCCGCCGCGCAGCGCCGCCGCCAGGATGGACACTCCGTTGACGACCGTGCCGTTCGTCGACCCCAGGTCGATGGCGCGGAGGATCCCCTCCTGCGCCTCGAGCGCCAGGTGCCGGCGCGACACGAGCCCGTCGGTCAGCACGAGCCCGCAGACGGCGCTCGTCCCCACCAGCACGCGCCCCGGGGTCTCCGCGCCGACCTCGAGAGACTTGCCGGCGTCGGGTCCGTCGACCACGGCCACGCGGTACGACGAGAGCGGCTCGAGCGCGCGATCGACGGACTGGCGCTGCGTCGGGTCTTGCTCGCTCATGGGCTCGACTGGCTGAAGAGCCAATCGTACAGGGGCTGCCCGGCTGGCAACGGGTAATAGGTGTCCCATACGTCGTGGCCGAGGCCCGGATCCTCGAGGTAGTGAAAGGCGCCGCCCGGGGCCTGTGCACCCGGATCGCCGGGAAAGGCGCCGCCGCCGTAGTCCTGCCACATCGCGCGATCCCAGTTGGGCTGCGAGGTCTGGTCGCCCGAGCCGTGGACGGCGAAGACCGGCACCGACTGCATCTGGTCGACGACGCTCTGCGGCGGGTTCACGCCGAACCCGTAGCGCTCGATGACCCCCGCGAAGGGCATACCCGCGGCGAACACCTTGCCGAAGGGACCGTTGACGGCGTTGTAGTCGAGCATCATCGCCCAGCTGCCGATGCCGCCGAGCGAGGCGCCGGTCACGTAGACCTTCGGCGCGTAGACCGAGTAGCTCTGCACGAAGTACTGCGCGATGGCCACGGCCGCGTCCTCGTTCGCGCCGTGGTCGCCCGGCGGGACCCAGCCCCCGAAGTTCGAGGTCTCGCCGCTCGGGTCCGATCGCTGATCGGCGTAGGGCGCGATCACGATGCACGGGTACGCCGAGCGGAAGCCGGCCGTGTTGAACCAGCCGTCGATGTACTCGGCGAGCGAGAGCGGGTCGCCGCCGTCGTAGAAGGCGTCGCCCATGTCGTTCTCGTGGAGCCACAGGAGCAGCGGGTAGCTCTTCGCCGTGCTGTAGCCGTAGGGCAGGAGATAGTCGTAGTGCATCGTCATGCCGGCGGCCGTGAGGTCACCCGATTGCCAGGTGCCGGGCGTGGCTCCGTCGAGCGGCCCGACGACGAGCGGCGGTCCGCCTCCGGCGTCGGCGGGCGGCGGCTGCCCGGCGTCGACGGGCGGCGGGGAAGCCCCGACCTCGAGCGCGACGTCGGGGCCGTCGTGCCACTCTCCGCTGGCGTCCTCGTAGGTCGAGTACACGTCCCACGCCCCGGTGGGATCCGACGCCGTGAACGCGCGCGAAGCCTTCACCGTCAGCGTCCCGCCGGGCTGCACGGTGGTCGCGGGCGCGTAGGGCTGGAGGTCGTCGTAGGGACCGCCCGCGTGGGTGCCGCCCGGAGGGCGCGCCGCGACGGCGACGGCCTGCACGGTGACCGCAGAGGTCGTCGTGTTCATGTAGACCACCATCGCGTCGACCGTCTGGCCGGCGCCCACGGTGGCGGAGCTCAGCGTGAGCGGACACACGACGGTGAGGGCTCCCGAGGAGACGTCGAGGCCGTCCTGGTCGCGGGGCTCGTAGCGACTCCCGGGAGTGCAGGCGGCCGTGAGGCCGAGAGCCGCGGCGAGGGCGAGACGACGCGTCGACGCGCTGATCATGAGGGAGACCTCCGGGCGTCCCCTCAGCAGCGGGCGTTCCATGCTGCCGAGCGTCCGCGGAGCCGCTCGGTCGATGCAGCTCCCCGACGTAACCCGGCGAGATCGCGTGCCGGCTGCGATCGGCCGGATCGCACCTGCGAAGAACGGATCCGGCTCAGATGTCCCAGGTGAGGGCCACGACGAGCGCCTCGCCCGTCAGCGCGTGCGTCTCGCGCACGTTCCGCGCCCGCGACAAAGAGAGGATGTACCGCAGCACCTCGGCGAAGGCCGACCGCGAGACCGGCGCGCCCACGAACGGATGCCCCACGAGCGTGACGCGCGCGCGCCCCTCGGCGCGGTTCGTGGAGTCCACGGTGAGCGTGCCGTGCGTGTGGTCGTGCCTCCACAGCTCGGCGGCCTTGTTGGCGAGGAGCACGGGGGTGGCGAAGGAGAGGAACGCGCGCCGGATGCGCCCGAAGCCGAGGTCGGTGCCGCGATCGACGCTGCGGCGGAAGGCCTCCTCGTCGCCGCGCGCCGGCCCCGCCATCTTCGCGGTGTCCCAGTCGATGACGTAGCGCGACGGGTACCACGACAGCGCGTTGAACTCGGGTCCCGTGGTCGCCGCGCGCGTGTCGGCGGGCAGGCGCTCCGCGATGTCCCGCAGCCCTTCGTCGCCCCAGATCTCCCGCACGGCCTGCGCCGTCGAGTGCAGGATGGTGCCCCGCGTCATCGGCTCGGACGGCGGCGACGCCGGAGACGGAGAGGAACGCGCGGGCACGACGCCCTCCAGCCTACCGCAGGAAACGCGCGCGAAACGGCCCGTGCCTCAAGCTTCCCCGGGTGAGCCCTCTCCACGTCCGCGAGGCGCGCGTCGCCGACCTCGGGTCCATCGACGCCATCTACGACCACTACGTCCACACGTCGACCTGCACCGCGCAGCTCGAGCCGGCAGGAATGCGGGCGCGCACCGCGTGGTTTGCCGAGCATGACGCGCGCCACCCCATCGTCGTCGCCGAGGAGCAGCCCGGCGTCGTCCTCGGCTGGGGGTCGCTCTCCACGTACAACCGGCGCGCTGGCTATGCCCGCACCGTCGAGGACTCCGTCTACGTCGCGCACGACGCCCGCGGGCGCGGCGTCGGCTCGACGATCCTCGCGCACCTCGTCGACCGCGCGGTCGCCCTCGGCCACCACACGATCCTCGCCAGCATCTCGGGGGACCAGGCCGCGAGCCTCGCGGTCCACGCGAAGCACGGGTTCGTCGAGGTGGGGCGCATGCGCGAGCTGATCTTCAAGCACGGTCGCTGGCTCGACGTCGTCTACCTGCAGAAGCACCTCGCGACGCAGCGCTCCCTCGAAAAACGCCTCCCCTTGACATATCGCGAGACCTATCTACAGATATATCGCATGCACTGGGGACACGGGCATGGTCACGGGCACGGACCCGGGCGCGGCCGGGGAGATCCCTGGTCCGAGATGTTCTCCGAGTGGTGGCGCGGGCCGGCTCCGCGGTGCGAGCGCGGCCTCGTCCGCTGGCTCGTGCTCGACGCCATCGCCACGCAGCCCCGCCACGGCTACGAGATCATCCAGGCCATCGCCGAGAAGAGCCGCAACGCCTACAAGCCGAGCCCCGGCGTCGTCTACCCCACCCTCCAGATGCTGGAGGACGTGGGACATGCCCGCACCGTCGCCCAGAGCGACCGGAAGACCTACGAGATCACCGCCGACGGCAAGCGCGAGCTCCGCGAGCACGCGGGCGAGGTGGCCGAGTTCTACCAGGGCGGCGAGGACGACGGGTGGGAGCAGCACGCCGACGACGTCGCGCAGGTGATGAAGCGCGTCGGGCGGGTCATTCGCCTCTTCAAGATGGGCATGCGTCGTGGCGGGGTGCGCCCGACGACGCTCCGCAAGATGAAGGCGATCCTCGACGAGGCGCTCGCGAAGCTGGAGGATCTCCTCGCCATGGGGGAGCCTTGAGCGCGGCGGCCCAGGCGACCCCCCTCTGGGCCGTCGACGGCCCTGCCCGGTGGACCAAGGGATGCGGCGTCTGCCGGCGCACGTACGACGCGAACGCCTGGCACGCGCTCCCCGCGGTCGACACCCTCCCGCCCTCCAGCGTGCAGTCTCACCTCACCGTCCCGGCGCGGTGGACCGTCGTCCTCCGCCGGTGCACGTGCGGCGCGGTGCTCGCAGCGCGCGACGTGTGACGCCGGCTCAGGCGAGCGCCTTGCACACCGCGTCGGCGAACGCGTCGGTCGACGTCGTCCCCCCGAGGTCCGCCGTGCGCGACTCGCCGCGACGGTAGACGGCGAGGAGGGCGGCCTCGATGCGCTCGGCCGCCGCCTGCTCGCCGATGTGATGCAGCATCATCACCGCGCTCTGCACGAGCGCCGTCGGGTTCGCGATGCCCTTGCCGGCGATGTCCGGCGCGCTGCCGTGGACCGCCTCGAAGACCGCGGCGCTCTCGCCGATGTTCGCGCCCGGCACGATGCCGAGGCCCCCGACGAGCCCCGCCCCGAGATCGCTCAGGATGTCGCCGTAGAGGTTCTCGGTGACGACGACGTCGAGCTTGTTGGCGCCCCGCACCATCTGCATCGCGCACGCGTCGACGATCATCTCCGCCGGCTCGATGCGCGGGTGCTTCATCCCGGTCCGCCGGAAGACCTCGAGCAGCAGCCCGTCGGTCAGCTTCATGATGTTCGCCTTGTGCACGCACGTGACGCGCTTGCGGTCCATGCGCTCGGCGTACTCGAAGGCGTACTCGCAGATGCGCGCGCAGCCCTTCTCGGTGATGAGCTTCACGCTCTGCGCGATGCCGGGCAGGATCATGAGCTCGAGGCCGGCGTAGAGGTCCTCCGTGTTCTCGCGGACGATGACCATGTCGGTCCCCTCGAAGCGGGGCTCGACGCCGGGCAAGGACTTGACCGGGCGGACGTTCGCGTAGAGATCGAGCGCCTGCCGCAGCGTGACGTTCACCGAGCGGAAGCCCTTGCCGATGGGCGTGCCGATCGGTCCCTTCAGGGCGACCTTGTTGCGCCGGATGGACTCGAGCACCTCGTCGGGCAGCGTCGTCCCGCGCGCGTCGGCGACGGCGGCGCCCGCGTCGTGCACCTCCCACTCGATCCGTACGCCGGCCGCTTCCAGCACGTGCTGGGCCGCCCGGCTCACCTCGGGGCCGATCCCGTCGCCGGGGATGAGGGTGATGATGTGCATCGTTCGGGGCCGCAGCCGAGGGTAGCTCAGCCCGCGCTACTCGCCGCGGTACATCGCCTCGAGGACGTCCGCATACTTCCTATCGACTTCGCGCCGCTTGACCTTCAGCGTCGGCGTCAGCTCGCCCCCTTCGACCGAGAGCTCCGCGGGCAGGATCGCGAACCGCCGGATCTGCTCGTAGCGCGCGAGGCGCCCGTTCGCGGCGTCGACGGCCTCCTGCACGCGCGCGACCAATACTGGATGCTCGTGGAGCTCCGCCGCCGTCGTCCCGGGCAGGCCGCGCTCGGCGGCGAAGGCGCGCAGGCGCTCCGGCTCGACGCAGACGAGCGCCGTCGGATAGGCGCGGCGATCGGCGTGGAGGTGGCAGTACGAGACGAACGCGTCCCTCTTCACCTCGGTCTCGACGTTGGTCGGCGTGATGTTCTTTCCGCCCGCCGTGATGAGGATGTTCTTCTTGCGGTCGGTGATCGTGAGGAAGCCGGCGTCGTCGAGCTTGCCGATGTCGCCCGTGGAGAACCAGCCGTCGTGCAGGCACTCGCGCGTCGCCGCCTCGTCCTTGAAGTACCCGGGGAAGACGTTGCCGCCGCGCGCGAGGATCTCGCCGTCGTCCGCGATGCGGAGCTCGATGCCGGGGAGGGCCCGTCCGACCGTGCCGAAGCGCACCGCGCCGGGCACGTTGGCCGTGAGCAGCCCGGTGGTCTCCGTCAAACCGTAGAGCTCGTAGGTGGGCAGGCCGCAGGCGTCGAAGAGCTCGAGGATCTCGAGGGCGATGGGCGCCGCGCCGCTGACGAGCCGCGTGCAGCGGCCGCCGAATCGGGCGCGCACGCGGGCGCCGAGCTGCTGGTCGAAGATGCCCGCCAGCATCTGCGTCTCCGGACCGACCGCCTCGCCCGCCCGCTTCGCGCGCGCCGCGGCGAGCCCCGCCTCGTAGACCTTCTCGGCCATCGTGCGCATCGCCGGGTCGAGCTTGGCGAGCTCCGCGCGGACGTTCGCGTACACCTTCTCGAAGATGCGCGGCACCGAGCCGAAGTGCGTCGGACGCGCGACGGCGAGGTCCTCGAGCAGCGCCTCGAGGCTGCGCGCGTAATGGGTCGGGGCGCCGACGCGGATGCGGTTGTAGTGCGCGACGCAGCGCTCGGCGGCGTGGGCCATGGGGAGGAAGGAGAGGCTGCAGTCCCCCTCGCTCCATGGGAGCACGCTCGTCAGCGAGGCTGTCTGCGCGTCGACGTTGCCGTGCGTGATCATCGCGCCCTTCGGCTGGCCCGTCGTCCCCGACGTGTAGATGAGGAGGGCCACGTCGGACGGCTTCGCGGCGAGGCAGGCGTCGCGCCAGGCCGAGGGGTGCGCCGCGTCGTGGGCCCGGCCCCGGGCGAGCGCATCGTCGAGGGACTCGACGCGCGGGTCGACGGCGCGCGCCTCGTCGTCGCACCGCCACACGATGATCCGCTCGAGCCGCGGGAGCTTCGAGGCGATGGGGGCGATCTTCTGCTTCAGGGTGGCCGTGCTGTCGACGGCGAGGAAGCGCGCCTCGGAGTGGTCCAGCACGTAGTGCATCGAGCCGAGCCCCTCGGGCGCGAGCGTCGGGTAGAGGCCGACCGTGAGCCCGCCGACTCCGATGGCGCCGACGTCGCAGAAGGCCCACTCGGCGCGCGTCTCGCCGAGGATGGCCACGGCGTCGCCGCGCCGGAGCCCCGCGGCGACGAGGCTGAGGCCGAAGGAGCGCGCGCTCGTCTCGTAGTCGCGCCAGGTGAAATCGCGCCAGGCGCCGTCGGTGAATTCCGACCACGCGCGGGCCTCGCCGCTCGCGGCCACGCGGTCGAGGAAGAGGCGCGGGATGGTGCTCATCGCTGGGATGATACCCGCTTGGGTTTGGGCTTGGGTCTGGGCGTGAGCTTGGGCTTGGGCTTCGGCTTGGGCGCGAGCGCGGCCGCGTAGCTCGCCTCGACGCGCTTCGCGACGTCCTTCCAGTCGATGCGCCTCGTGTCGAGCCGCACGCCGACCCAGCCGCGCGCGCCGATGTACTCCGGCATGAAGAAGCGGCCCGGCTCGTCGCGCACGAGCGCCGCGGCCTCGCGCTTGTCGTGCTTCACGCACACGCCGATGATCCCGCTCCCGTGATGGTTGTCGAAGAAGTACGCGAACACCTTCTTCTTCGCGCGGAACGTCGCGTAGCGTCCGTCCCGCTCCTCCTCGGCGTCGGGCAGCGCCTTGCACAGCGCCTCGAGCCGGGAAAGCGCCTCGCGCGCGACCTTCTCGTCCGTCGTCACGCGCGGCGACGGCGGCGGGATGGGCTTCGCGGGCGGCAGGTCCTCCCCGCGCAGCAGCTTCGGCGGCGCCACCGAGCGCCAGCCCTCCTCGACGAGGATCGCCAGCTCGATCCAGTCGGCGTGCTCGCCGTCGACGCGAACCCCGAGCCATCCCTTCACGCCCACGTAGGGCGGCACGTAGAACCGCGCCGGGTCGGACGCCACGAGGCGCCGCTGCTCCTCGAGCGTCGACTTGCACCACACCGCGAGGCGCCCGTCGCCGTGGTGGTCGTCGACGAAGTTGAGGAACATCTTGCCGCGCACGTGAAACGACGGCGCGCCGTGCGAGAGCTTCTCTTCCGCCGCGGGGAACCCGAGGCAGATCTGCCGTACGTGCTCGTACGCGGCGTCGGCAGCGGTCTTCGCCTTGCTCATGGGCCGATCCTACTTCGACTACGCCCATCGGCTGTGGCACGCTGGCGGGCGTGCGACGACTTTCCTTCCTGGGCCTCGCTTCCGTCGTGTTCTATGCCTGCTCCTCCGGCACCTCGGCGCTCCCCGGCGCCCCCGACGCGACGACCGACGGCAACGGCGGCGACGCGTCTCACGCGGGCGACGCGGGCGACGCGGGCGGCGACGCGACGACCTTCGAGGGCGGCGACGAGGCGTCGTTCGACGCCCTTCCCCCGCTCGACGGCAACTTCGGCTTCGACGTGACCGGCGTCGACGCGGCGATCGCGCACCCCTGCAGCTTGCCGGGCTCCATCCAGTACACCTCGGGCGGCGTCGTCACCGTCCCCGGGGGGACGGGCCCGGACGTCAGCTACATCACGGTGCCGACCGGCTTCTGCGTCCACTACTACGGCACGGTCGACAACGCGCGGCAGCTCCGCCAGGCGCCAGGGGGGGAGATCTTCGTCACCTCGCCGACCACCGTCACGACCGGCGGCGGACAGGGCGGCCTCTCGGCCATCGCCGTCTTGCCGGACGACAACCACGACGGCTTCGCCGACTCGGTGCTCACGTACCTGAACCCGCTGCCGTCGACGCAGGGCATCCTCTTCACGGACGGCTTCCTCTACTACCAGGACGGCACGCAGATCATGCGCGTGCCCTACGCCGTCGGCGACCGCTCGGCCTCCGGCGCGAGCCAGCTCGTGGCCGACGTCACCATCTACACGTCGGGCCTGCACTGGCCGAAGACGTTCGACATCGCCGACGACGGCACCATCTACGTCGGCAACGGCGGCGACCAGACCGAGTCGTGCGATCCGCTGCGCCCGTTCCACGGCGGCATCCTCAAGCTCGACGGCACCTCCGGCGGCTCGCCCGTCGCCAAGGGCCTGCGCAACCCCATCGCCGTGCGCTGCGCGCGCGGCCACGACAAATGCTTCGCCGTCGAGCTCGCGCTGGACGGCTCGAACGCGCCCGACGAGGGCCGCGAGAAGATCCTGCCCATCCGCCAGGGCGACGACTGGGGCTTCCCGTGCTGCGCGACGCTGAACGAGCCGTACGCCGGCCTCTCGCCGGTCCCGGACTGCTCGGGCGTCGCCGTGGAGAGCGACTCGTTCGTCATCGGCGACACGCCCTTCGGCATCGACTTCGAGCCTGGCGTCTGGCCCGCGCCGTGGACAAACGACGCCATCGTGACGCTCCACGGAACGGCGGCCACGTGGGCGGGCGCGCGCCTCGTCGGCCTCGCCATGGACCCGACGACGGGCTTGCCGGTCGCGGGGTCGGACCTCGACGGCAGCGACACCGGCGGGATGACCGACTTCGCGACGGGCTGGGACAACAGCAGCCGCGCGCACGGGCGCCCCGCGTCGGTCACCTTCAGCACCGACGGCCGCCTCTTCATCGGCAACGACAACGACGGCACCATCGTCTGGGTCGCGCCGCTGTCGCTCTGAGACGTGCCGCTGTCATCCCGAGGCGAAGCCTAGCGGTCCACCATGGTGTCCCGCGGGGGGCGGAGGCGCAGCCGTGACGCGGCGGGCGGGGGCGACTCGCCGAAGAACGCCTCCAGAGACTCCTCGAGCCCGCGCACGTAGGTGCCGATCCGCTCGGCGGCGCGGCGCTCGTCGAGCCGGCCCTCCTGCCACTCGCGCATCGTGCCGCCGACGACGGCGCGGACCTCGTCGGCGCGGCCGAGGAGCCACACGAACGCGGCGTCCCCCGGATCGACGCGGTCGACCAGCCGCGTCAGCGTGTGCGAGAGCCGCGCAGCGCGGCGGACCTCGAAGCGGAGGGCGACGGGGTAGACCTCGTAGACGGCGACGGCGGCGTTCATTTCAGGACGTAGTCGCGCGCCGCGGCCGCCACGGCTCACGCACCTCGCCGGGCGACGAAGACAGTGCCGTAGTCCCGCATCACGATGCCCTCCGGGCCACGCGTCGCGTCGAAGGCGGCCGCCAGATCGACGCGCAGCGGCGCGCGAAGCTCCTCGGGGACCATGCGGAGGAAGTTGCCGAAAGAGCTCGATTCGAGGAAGTCGACGACGTCCTCGCCGCGCGGGTGGGTGCGTGTCCGCTCGACGACGTGCAGCTGGACGAGCTGGAGGCCGCTCTCGACGACCATGGCAAGGATGTCGGTGACCGTGGGACCGCGGCTCGCGACGAGGACCGACAGGTCGACGCGTTCGACGTACGGCGCGCGCGTGAGGACGCCGGCGCACACGGCCGTCACGGTGGAGGACGCCAGCAGCTCGCGCGGCAACGTCGTCACGCCCATCCGCCCGTCGGGCCGGAGCACGCGGCGGATCTCGCGGAGCGCCTTCGGCTTGTCGGCCACCCAGTGAAAGACCGCCGAGAGGCACACCGCCGCGAAGCTCTCGGCGGCGAACGCCGACAGATCCTCGGCCTGACCGACCTCGAAGGAGATGGCGGGGGCGCCCGCGGGAACGTGGGCCTGCGCGCGGGCGCGCGCGATGGCGATGCGCTCCGGCAGGGGATCGATGCCGACGACGCTCCCCTGCGGCCCCACGCGCTCGGCCATCCACCGCGCGAGCCGCCCCGTCCCGCAGCCGACGTCGAGCACGCGGTCGCCCGCCTCGACGCCGATGCGGTCGACGAGGCGCTTGCCGCTCTCGAACTGCGAGTCGCTGAGCCGGTCGTAGGTCTCCGCGAGCTGCGGCGTGTCGTGCGTGAGGGAGGTGGTCATGGGGACGTGAGGAGGATACCGGGCGGAGATGGAGAGGGCATGGAGCTCGGAGCTGGTCCCGCTCTTGCGAGACGGCCTCCCCCATGGACGTCCAGCGCGCGCGCTTTCTCGCCCTCACGGCCTCGATCGCCGCGATGACGGCCTGCCGCACGGTGCCCGCCTCTCGGGCTCCCTCTTCCGGCGCCGGGGGCAACACGCCTCGGGGGACGGCGGAGACGATGGCGCCCGGTCCCACGTCGGCCGACGAGTCGATCCCCCCGGACGGCGCGACCGATCCGCAGACCGACGACCGTAGCGCGTGCGACGACGTCAACGCGATGGGCCAGCCCGGGGGGCCCGCCCGGTGCGACGCGCTGCAGCCCGCGCCCGGCGTGTGCGATCCGTCCGGCGAAGGGTTCCAGGACCTCCGCGACACCTGCGTGAGGCTCGAGAGCGCGCTGGCCCCGCGCATCGCCGAGCGCGCCGTCTCGTGCCTCGTGGCCCGCAGCGGCACGCCGCGGATCTGCTCCGACGCGGCCGTGACCGACTGCGCGATCGACGCGTTCGAGAGCAGCTGCGGCGACTCCGCGTCGCTCGACACCTGCCGGCGCCTCGTCGAGGCCTGCGACACGAGCGCCGCACCCACGCGCGACGGGCGAAGGCGCTTCACCCTCGGCGACTGCGAAGAAGCCTTTGCCTCCGTTCACCGCGAGGCGCGCGAGGAGATGACGAGCTGCATGCTCGAAGGATGCGGCGTCGGCGACCTCGTCGAGTGCTTCCTCTACGTCGGCGCGACGGCGCGGTGATCCTCGACCATCGCGGCCGCCGGCGGGCTCTACGGATCTCCTCGGCGGCGGACCTGCGAGGGCGCTGCTACGGTGCCGCCCATGGTCAAGATCTACGGACATCCCGCCAGCACGTGCACGCGCAAGGTCCTCATGACCCTCGCCGAGACGCAGACGCCCTTCGAGATGGTGGTCGTCGACTTCGCCAAGGGAGAGCACAAGACCGAGGAGCACCTTCGCCGCCAGCCGTTCGGCCGCATCCCCGCGCTCGACGACGACGGCTACGCGCTCTTCGAGTCGCGCGCCATGTGCCGCTACCTGAACGAGAGGGCGGGCGGCAAGCTCGTCCCCGGCGACATGAAGGCGCGCGGCAAGATGGAGCAGTGGATCAGCATCGAGATGTCGGAGTTCAGCGGCCACGCGATGAAGTTCGTCTACAAGCACGTCTTCAAGCGCGAGCAGGACGCCGCGGTGCTCGAGGCCGCGACCAAGGCGCTCGAGACGACGTGCGCCTTCATGGACCGCGAGCTCGCGAAGAACCAGTACGTCGCGGGCGCCGACTTCAGCATCGCCGACATCGGCTTCATGCCCTACATCGAGTACGCGATGGGGACGCCGGCGAAGGAGATCTTCACGAAGCACCCGCACCTCATGTCGTGGTGGGGCCGGATCGGCGAGCGGCCCACGTGGCGGAAGGTCGCCGGCCGCGCGGGGTGAGCGAGCGCACCGTCGTCGAGTCGCTGTCATCCTGAGCGCAGCGAAGGACCCCACTGGGACACCGTGGGGTCCTTCGGCCTTCGGCCTCAGGATGACAGCAACGTTCGGCCTCAGGATGACAGCAAGCGTTCCGTCTCGTCTCGATGGCGGTCCATGAGCTCCTCCTCGCCGCGATCGACGGTCTTTCGACGGCGAAGGCGGCGCGCCCACTGGCTCACGTCGTCGAACATCGAGTACGCCACGGGGGTCGCCAGGAGCGTCAGCGCGAGCGACAGCGTCTGCCCGCCGACGACGACGCCCGCGATCGCGCGGCTGAAGCCCGCCCCCGTGCCGCGCGACAGGACGAGCGGCAGCATGCCGGCGACGAAGGCCAGCGTCGTCATCAGGATCGGCCGCAGCCGGTCGCGGTTCGCCTCCAGGATGGCCTCGAGGCGCGGCTTGCCCTGCGCGACCAGGTGGTTCGTGTGGTCGACCTGCAGGATGGCGTTCTTCTTCACGACGCCGAAGAGCACGATGACTCCCAGCGCCGACATGAGCGACAGCTCCTGGTGAAACAGCAAGAGCGAGATCAGCGCGAACGGGATCGTCAGCGGCAAGGACAGCATGATCGTGATCGGGTGCAGCCACGACCCGAACTGCGCCGCGAGGATGAGGTACATGAAGACGAAGCTCATCCCGATGGCGACGAGGAACCCCGTCACCGCGCGCCCCGTCTCCTTCGTGAACCCCGCCGGCGAAGCGCTGTAGCCGGGCGGCAGGTGCGTGTCCGCGATGATCTGCACGAGCGCGTCGGACACCGTGCTCTGCCCGACGCCGGGGGCGACGTTCGCCGTGATCGTGATCTGCCGCTGCCGGGCCACCCGGTTGATCTGCGAGGGACCCGTGGCCGCGTGGAGCGACGCGACCGACGACAGCGGCACGATGCCGCCCTTGTTCGTCGGCACGTTCAGGATGGAGAGCGCGTCGAAGTCGTGCCGGAACGCCGGATCGGCCTGCGCGTTGACGTCGTAGTCCTCCCCCGCCTCCTCGAACGTCGACACCTTCAGGCCGCCGATGAGGAGCTGCAGCGTGTTCGCGACGTCCGCCACGTCGACGCCGAGGTTCGCGGCGCCCTCCCGGTCGATGGCGACGCGCATCTCCGGGTTGCCGACGACGAGGTTCGAGTCGACGTCGACCGCCCCCGGGACCTTCCGGAAGCGCGCGAGGATCTCGGTCGCGTACTGCTCGAGCCGCCGCAGATCGGGACCCGCGATCGTGTACTGGACCTGCGCCTGCGACTGGCCGCTGCTGATCTGCGACGACTGCGTCACGTCGATGCGGAGATCCTTCGACTCCTCCGGGACGATCTCCTTTCGCACGCGCTCCATGATGTCGCTCTGCGACTCGGCGCGATCTTCCGGGTCGACGAGGTGCACGTAGATGCTCGCGAGGTTGCGCGTCTGCTGCGCGTCGCTGCCGATCGTCAGCAGCGTGTGCTCGACCCCCGTCAGTCGGCGGATGGCGCGCGACACCCGCTCGCCGATGAGGCGCGTCGCGACGAGGCTCGTGCCCTCGGGCGCGCGCACGTGGACCTCGAACTCCGCCGCGTCGTTGTCGGGCTGGAAGCCCTTCGGGACGGCGCCCGCGAGCGGGATGCACGAGCCGAGCGTGAGCACGCTCGCGACGACGACGACCCAGCGGTGCCCCATGACCCACCCGAGGACGTGCCCGTACCCTCGCTCGAGCGGCTTGTAGAAGCCGTCGACGAGCCGCTCGAGGAAGGTCTTTCGCTCCCGCCCGTCGGCCGGCACGGGGTCGAGCAGCCGGGCCGCGAGCATGGGCGTCAGCGAGAAGCTGACGAGCAGCGAGACGCCGATGGCGAAGGCCATCGTCACGCCGAAGCTCTTGAGGAAGCGGCCGACGATGCCGTTCATGAACGCCACGGGCAGGAACACCGCCATCAGCGACAGCGTCGTCGCCAGCACGGCGAGGCCGATGTCGCGCGTCGCCATCACGGCCGCCACGAAGGGCTTCTGCTTCTTCTCCTGCACGAAGCGGACGATGTTCTCCAGGACGACGATGGCGTCGTCGATGACGATCCCGACGACCAGCGCCAGCGCGAGCAGCGTGATGATGTTCAGCGTGAACCCGGCCACCCACATCGCCGCGAACGTGCCGATGATCGAGATGGGGATCGCGAGCGCCGCGATGAACGTGCTCCGCACGTTCCCGAGGAACACGAGCACGACGAACGCCGCCAGCACCGCGCCGAGGACGAGGTGCTCGCGGACGGCGTTCACGCTCGTGCGGATCGAGGCGGAGTTGTCGCGCACGACCTCGAGCTTCGTCCCGGGCGGGAGCGACTTCTCGACCGTCGCGAGCTTCGCGCGGATGGCGTCCACCACCGCGACCGTGTTCTCGCCCGACTGCTTGCGGATCGACAGCACGATGGTCGACCGGCCGTCCATCGACGCGCTCGTCGACTCCTCCTCCGCGCCGTCCTCGACCCGCGCGACGTCCTCCACGCGCGTCGGGTGGTCCTTGTCCTCGCGGATCACGATGCGGCCGACCGCCTCCACCGTCGCCACGCGACCCTCGACGCGCAGGGCCACGCGCCGCGGCCCCGTCTCGATGGCGCCGCCCGGGACGGTGAGGTTCTGCGTGGCGAGCGCGCGCTGCACGTCGACCGCCGTGAGGCCCGAGGCCTGGAGCTTCAGCGGATCGAGCCAGACGTTCACCTGGCGCTTCTGCCCGCCGAGGATCGTGGCCTGCCCGACGCCGTTGATGCTCTCGATCTGCCTGCGGACGCGCTTGTCGGCGAGCTCGGTGAGGTCGCGCCGGCTTCCCGGGCCGCTCACCGTGACGAGCACGATCGGCGCCGCGTCCGGATCGAGCTTCGACACGAGCGGCGCGTCGAGGCCCTTGGGCAGCTGCGGGAGGATCGACGTCACGTGGTCGCGCACCTCCTGCACCGCGACGTCGATGTTCTTGTCGAGCTGGAAGGAGATGATGACGAGCGACACGCCCTCGCTCGACGTGGAGCGGAGCTCGTCGATCCCGCCGATGGTGTTCACCGCCCCCTCGATCTTGTCGGTGAGGCTGGTCTCGACCTCCTCGGGCGCCGTGCCCTGGAGCGTGGTCGTGACGAGGACGACGGGGATGTCGATGTTCGGAAAGAAGTCGACGCCGAGCGATTCGTAGCCGACGACCCCGAACACGACGAGCGTGAGCATGAGCACCCACGTCAGTACGGGTTGGCGAACGCAGAGGGAGGCGAGCCATTGCATGCGAAGACCTGCCGCTCACTCCACGGCCATGCCGTCGAGCATGTCCGGCGTGGGGTGCACGACGACGTGCTCGCCCTTGGTCACGCCGTCGAGCACCGCGACGCCGTCGTCGACCGTCGTCCCGGTCTCGACGACGCGCTCGTGCAGGCGCCCGTCGGCCACGACGAAGACGGCCTGCGCCGGCTCGACCGGAACGAGCGCGCTCTTCGGGACGACCGGGCGCATCGACTCGCCGGTGGGAAGGTGCGCCGTCACGAACATCCCGGGCACGAGCGCGCCGTCGCGGTTGTCGACGATCGCCTCGTCGATGAGGTCGCGCGTGCCCTCGCGCACCTCGCGCCCGAGGTACCGGATGGTGCCCTTGTAGACGTGCCCCGGCATCGACACGGTCTCGAAGGTGACGACCGTCCCCTCGTGCGCCGCGCCGATGGCCCGCTCGGGCACGCTGAGCTTCAGGCGCAGCTCGTCGATCGCCAGCAGGGTCACCACCTTGTCGAAGGGCCGCACGTAGTCCCCCACGCTGACGAAGCGCTCGCCGACGACGCCCGCGAAGGGCGCGCGGATGCTCGCGTCGCCCACGGCGCGCGAGGCCTCGGCGGCACGGGCGCGCGCGGCCTCCTCCGACGACGCCTGCGAGCGGCACTGCGAGCTCGTCTTGTCGTACTCCGCCTGGCTGATCGCGCCCTTGGCCAGCAACGCCACGTCGCGCGCGCAGTCGGTCTGCACGGCCTGGAGCTGCTCGGCGATGCTGTCCTCGTTGGCCTTCGCCTCGGTCTGCGACAGCGCCGCCGAGCGCGCGTCGAGCTGCGCGAGGATGGCGCCGGCCGCGACGTGGTCCCCCCGCTCGACGAACGTCCGCACCACGCGGCCCGTCGCGTTGGCCGCCAGATCCGTGCGCCGGTCGGCCGCGAGCACTCCCGTCACCTCCACCGTCTCGGCGACCGTGCGCTCGCCGACGACGACCGTCTCCGCCTTCACGCGCGCCTCGACGGGCTTGCCCGTCTCCTGCTTCGCGGCGTGCCGCGCGCAGCCGGCCGCGCCGGGGAGGACGACCGCGCCGGACAGGGCGGCCGCGAGAAGCATCGAGAGCGTGGCGCGCGACACGGGGAGGGACCCACGGTAGCCGTGCTCGCTCCGTTTGCAACACAAAGTTGCGTTTCATGGTACGCTCGGTGTCGTCGTGATCCCGGCCACAGAGCCCCCGTCGAGCCGCGCCGCCCGCGAGCGCGCCATCCTCCGCGCCACCATCGAGGAGCTGGCGTGGTCCGACTACGGCGGCCTCTCGTTCGAGCGCGTCGCCGCCCGCGCCGGCGTGAACAAGACCACCGTTTACCGCCGCTGGGAGACGAAGGCCGACCTCGTGCGCGCCGCGCTCACGTCCGTCGTCCAGTCGCTGCGCCCCGGGCCGACGACCGGCTCCCTGCGCGGCGATCTCGTCCGGATCGGCCGCGCCGTCCGGGAATTCATCGCTTCGTTCGAGGGGCAATGCCTCATGCGGGTGCGCCTCCTCGAGCACCCCGAGCCGGAGCTCGCGGCCATGGCCAAGGAGCTTCACGCGCGCAGCCTGGGCGACATCGCGTCCCTCGGACGCGCCGCCGTCGAGCGCGGCGAGCTCGCCTCCCAGGCAGACATGATGCTCCTCGTCGAGATGCTCAGCGGCTCGCTCCACACGCGCCTCATGATGAAGAACGAGCCCGCGGGCGACGTCGTCATCGCGCGCTACGTCGACGTGCTGCTTCGAGGCGCCGCCGGGCTGCGGGGACAGGCGCAACCCGCTGTTGCGAAGCGCAAGGCGGGAAAGGCCGCGGGACGAACGGCCCGGTGACGGCGTCGGGCCGGCACCGGGGACCGTTCGGGGCGGGGCAATGGCTCTAGCGCATGTGCGGCTTGCGTCCCGCGCCGTCGTCCATGGGGGCGGACCGCGGCGTCGTGGTCACGGTGGGCGCCGGCGTCACGGGCGCCACCTGGTGAACCGTCGGCTCCGGCAGCGGTGCCGGCGGAGGCGGCGGCTTGCGCGCCGGCCCGATGGCGGCGAGCACGTAGAGGAGGAGCATCGCGAGGAGGAGGAGGGGCAGGATGAGCCTGCGCTTCACCTTGCGGTCCCAGCTCTCGCTCGCGGCCTTCGAGAGGCGATGGAGGCGCGTTCGCAGCGCCCCGGGCGTCATGCCGCGCTCCTCGGCGAGCTCTTCGTAGGTCGCATTCGAGTCCCAGGTGACGGCGTAGAGATCCTCCACGTCGTCGTCGGTGAAGCCGATCTCGGTGGCGACCTCGTTCAGGTGCTCCATCTGCTGCTTCGCGTCGAGGGCGTCGTCCGGCATGAGCGAGCGAAGCGGGCGCAGCTCCTCGACGTAGGTGGGCTGGCCCTCAGCCTCGTCGGCGTCCGGCGCGTCCTCCGCGTAAGTCCGCGGCGCATCCACCGTGCGCTCGTCGAGGATCTCCTGGTGCCGCCAGTAGTCCACCAGCTTGCCCTCGAGAATCGTCCTCGCGAGCCCCACCATCCTGTGGATCGTCGAGGCGGGGTCCGCGTCCGTGCGACGCTGCCAGAGCGCCACCATCACGTCCCCGACGAAGTCCTCCTTGAATTCGCGGGGCAGCTGCATCGGCCCGAGCCGCGCCCAGAGAAAGGCGCGCACGCGCGGATCGGCGAGCAGCTTGCGGTAAGCCTGGTCGTCGAGCGGCCGGACGCGCTCGGCGTCGTCGTTCGACGGCGCCTTCGCCGGCGGAACCAGGGGCTGCGCATTCCGCGCATCGTGATCAGTCGTTTCGCGCCATCGTGATCGCCCGTTCCGGGCGTCGTGATCGGAGCGAAGCGACGCTGGCCTGGTCTACTCCTTGGTGTTGGGTTCCTTTCGCCGGGACGGGCCCTTTAGCAC
>DASXZL010000018.1:0-15596 GCA_036501935.1 Polyangiaceae bacterium
CGCCGGTCTCCTTGCCAAGCGACGTCTCTTCAAGACGCTACGCAGACAGGCAATGCGGTGCTGACCGACTTTCGCCGGTCTCCTTGCCAAGCGACGTCTCTTCAAGACGCTACGCAGACAGGCAATGCGGTGCTGACCGACTTTCGCCGGTCTCCTTGCCAAGCGACGTCTCTTCAAGACGCTACGCAGACAGGCAATGCGGTGCTGAGCGGCTTTCGCCGGTCCCTCTTCGAGTCGAGAGCCCGGCGTCGTCGGGGCGGCGCGGAGCGGCTGCGGGGGGTTCCTCCCGAATTCCCGCGCAAGCTTTGCGAAGCAAAGCGCCGCGCGGGGGAGGTCGGAGGGACCCGCAGCCGCGAGCACCGCCCCGACGACGCCGGGCGTGCGTGACACGGTCCCCCTCGCGCCGTCCCCCGTCCCCCGTCCCCTGGTCGACCCGGCTCCCGCCCGCTCGTCTTGTCACCCGGTCGCCGTCCGCGTCTCCTGCGCGCGCCGTTCCGCGGCCACCGCCTGCTCGTGCGCGAACTGCATCCGGTATAGACGCGCGTACACGGCGCCCTTCGCGATGAGCTCATCGTGCGTCCCCATCTCCACCACGCGCCCCTTGTGGAACACGATGATGCGGTCCGCCGCGCGGATCGTCGACAGCCGGTGCGCGATCACCAGCGCCGTCCGCTCCCGCATCACCTCCTCCAGCGCCCGCTGCAGCCGCGCCTCCGTGTCCGAGTCGACGCTCGCCGTCGCCTCGTCGAGCACCAGCAGCGGCGCATCTCTGTACACAGCGCGCGCGAACGCAATCAGCTGCCGCTCGCCCGCGCTGAAGTTCTGCCCCCGCTCGTCGACCCGCGCGTCGAGGCCGCCCTCCCGCCGCTCGAACAGCTCCAGCGCCCCGATCCGCCGCAGCGCCTCCTCCGCGCGCGCCCGGTCCGGCACCGCGTCCGCCACGCCCACGTTCGACAGCACCGTCCCCGAGAAGAGAAACACGTCCTGCGGCACCACCGAGAAGTTCCGCCGCAGCTCGTGCGGCTCGTACCCGCGCACGTCCTTCCCCAGCACCCGCACCGCACCGCCCTGCGGCTCGTAGAGACGCAGCAGCAGACTCGCCACCGTCGTCTTCCCCGCCCCGGTCGCCCCCACCAGCGCGATGCGCTCGCCCCGCCGCGCGCGGAACGTCACGTCGCGGAGCACCGGCGACCCCGCCTTGTACTCGAAGTCCACGTGCTCCAGCGCGATCGCCTCGTCGGCGCCCCCCGGCGGGCAACACTCGGCCTCCGCGAGCGCCGGCGGCGCGACGTCCGTCTCGTCGAGGAGCTGAAACACGCGCTCGGCCCCGGCCATCGCGCTCTGCAGGATCGTGTAGCGCTGCGACAGCTGGCTCACCGGCTCGAAGAACTGACGGATGTACTGCGTGAAGGTCACCAGCAGCGGGAACGTGATGGCGTGGTCGCTCACTCTCCGCAGCCCCGCGAACCAGAGAATGCTCGCGATGCACAGCGTGCTCACCATCTCGATGGCCGCGTCGAGGACCGACTCGTAGTAGATGGCGCGCTTGTTCGCGTCCCGGTAGTCGACGTTGATCTCGTCGAACTCGTGCGCCATCGCCCGCTCGCGGACGAACGCCTGGACGATCGCGATCCCGTTCACCTGCTCGTTGAGGTACGCGTTCAGCCGCGCCACGCGCGTCCGCACGTCGCGGTACGCCTCGCGCGACCGCTTGCGGACGTAGTTGACGATGAGCCCCACGAACGGGAGCGCCAGGAAGGAGACGAGGGCCAGCCTCCAGTCCCGCGACAGCATCATGACCACGATCCCGACCAGCGAGATGAGGTCCCCCATCGCGTTGAACGCCCCCGACGCGAAGAGCTCACTCACCGCGTCCACGTCGTTCGTCGCCCGCGTCACCAGCCGCCCCACCGGCGTCTTGTCGTAGTAACGGAGTCGCAGCCGCTGGAAGAACCGGAACACGTTGCTCCGCAGGTCGGCCATGGCGCGCGCGCCGGCCACCTGCATCGCGTACATCTGCACGAAGGTGAGAAGCTGCGAGACGATGAGCAGCACCGCGAGCCCGATGCCGTCGCGCAGCAGCTTGTGCGGGTCCTGCGCGTCCGCCTGGTGCACCACGTCACCCATCAGCAGCGGCCTCACGAGCCCGACGCCCGAGATGACCACCAGCGTGAGCAGCGAGACGACGAGGTAGAGCGAGTGGGGCCGCACGAAGGGCCAGAGCCGGCGGAGCAGGCGCGCGTCGTACGCCTTGCCCATCACGGCCTCTTCGTGGAACTTCTTCAGCGCCTGCGCGCCGCGCGTCGGCGGCGGCACGGTCGCCGGCTTCGCCCCCGCCGTCACGAGATCGCCGCCCCCTCCGGCGGCTTGTGCTCGAGCCGGTCGACCGAGGGGAGCTCGAGCTCCTCCAGCTCGCTCGCCATCTTCTGCTCCTCGGCGAACGCGGCGTAGATGCCTCGCGCGTTCACGAGCTCGTCGTGCGTCCCCTGCTCGACGATGCGCCCCTCCTCGAGCACGACGACGCGGTCGCAGCGCGAGGCCGCGGCGATGCGGTGCGTGACGAGGAGCACCGTGCGCTCGGCCGCCTGCCGGTCGATGGCGTCGAGGATCGCCCCCTCGGTCTTCGCGTCCACGGCCGAGAGCGGGTCGTCCAGGATGAGGATCTTCGGCTGCCACACGAGCGCCCGGGCCAGCGCGATGCGCTGCTTCTGCCCGCCCGAGAGCTGCACTCCGCGCTCGCCGACCACCGTGTCGAACCCCTCCGGCAGGCCCAGCGCCTCCTCGAGCACCTGCGCCTCGCGCGCACCGTCGCGCACCTTGCCCTGCGCGTCGGGCGAGTCCGGATCGTCGAGCGCGAACCCGATGTTGCGCGACACCGTCGTCGAGAAGAGAAACGCGTCCTGCTGGGCGTAGCCGATGACCGAGCGCACGGCGGGGAGCGGGAGCTCGCACACGTCGACGCCGTCGATGCGCACCGTGCCGGCGGGCGTCGGCAGCAGCCGCGCGAGCAGCATCGCCAGCGTCGTCTTGCCCGAGCCCGTGCGTCCGACGATGGCCAGCGACTCGCCCGGCGCCACCTTGAAGCTCACGTCCTCGAGCACCTTCCGCTTGCCGTACGCGAAGCCGAGGTGCTCGACCGTCAGCGACCCTCCCACGTGGCGGGGCGGGCGCCGCGGACCGTCGACCACCTCGGGCTTGGCGTCGAACACGTCGCGGAGCCGCGCGAAGCCGGCGCGCCCGCGCTGCACGATGCTGAGGGCGAAGCCGACCGCGATCATCGGCCAGGTCATCCCCGCGAACGCCATCCAGAAGCCGTAGAACTGCGGCTGCGTGAGCCCCCCGTTCTCGGGCCCGCGGAGCAGCAGCGTCGCCCCGTACCAGAAGAAGACCAGGATGCCGATGGAGGCCACGGCCCCGATGGTCGGCGCGAACGAGCCGCGGAGCCGGGCGAGCGCGAGGCTCGCCTCGAGGTAGTCGCGGTTGCTCTTCTCGAAGCGGGCGCGCTCGCGCTCTTCGAGCGCAAAGCTCCGGACGACGCGCACGCCGGCGAGGTTGGCCTGGAGCACGTCGCTCATGCGCCCGAGCGACGCCTGGTTCTCGCGCATGCGCACGTAGAGCCCGCGCGAGACGGCGCGCGAGATGAGCGTGACGAGCGGCAGGTTGAGGAGGCAGACGACGGTCAGCGTGACGTTCGTCTTGAGCATCACCTGGAGCCCGGCGGCGAACGCGAAGACGACGCCGCAGACGTTGAGCACGCCGAAGCCGTAGAGCATGCGGACCTGCTGGAGGTCGCTCGTCGAGCGGCTCATGATCTCGCCGGCGGGCATCGTCCGGTAGAACGCGGCGCCGAGCTGGTGCAGCTTCCGCAGGAGCTCGTACCGGAGCTCGTACTCGGTGTCGCGCCCGGCGTTGAAGATGTACCAGCGGCTGAGGACGCGGACGAAGAAGGCGACGACGGCGAGGCCGAGGATGACGACCGACGGCTTCCAGACCTCCGACGGCGTCGGGCCGAAGACGACGCCGATGGCCCCTTCGGTCTGCCAGACGATGCGGTTCATCGCCACGTGGAAGGCCGCGAGCATCGCCGTCCCCACCGCGTACTGCGGGAGGTGACTCCGGAACTGGCCACGGAGCGTCGTCGGGTAGCGGGCTTCTGCGACGGCGAGGCTCACGCGCTGCGAGGGTCTCCGAGAGGGATCGATGCCGGGACGGGCCCTGCCGTTGTCACGACCGGACCGGCAGGGGCTTTCTGTGGGACGACGAGAGCAGCGGCCGGACGCGGCCCTCGGCGCAGGCGACGACGTCCTTCACGGCGAGCCGGACCGCCAGCAGGCCCAGCATCACCCGGGCGCCGCCCTTGCCGTCGAGCTCCTGCACGACGCCGACCTTGCCCGAGAACGGCCCCTCCAGCACGCGGACGCGCACCCCCTTGTCGACCGGCGCGCGCGGGTCGACCCCCGCCATCGGCCGCCGCAGGAGCCCCGGGCGGGCCGGGCCCCGCAAGATCGGCGGGCGCTGGAGCCTCGGGGACGACGCGTCGCCCTCGCTCGGCGACTCGGGCTCGGTCTCGGCCTCGTGCTCGCGGTCGCTGGACGACCTCCGGAGCTCCGTGCCGGGGGACTCACCGGGCCGTTCGCGGTGGTCGCGCGAGCGCATCCGGGCGCGGCGCTTCGTGCCGTTCGTCTTGCGGTCCTCGTCGTGCCGGGAGCGGTCGCGCCGCGGGCGCTGGGCCCCCCGCGATTCCGCAGCCGACGCCGGGGTCCACGCGACGAGCGCCAGCAGCCCGCCGAGCGCCACGATGGCGTCCTCCAGCAGCCCGTCGAGCAGCGCCGCATGCTGCACGGCGACCGAGCGCTGCACCCGCCAGCCCAGCCAGAACCCCTGGTGCTCGCGCTCCAGCTCGTCGAGCAGCTCGCGCAGCTCGTCGGCCGAGGCGCCCGACGCCGGCACCCGCGGGCCTTCTTCCGTCCCGCCCATCTCGAACTGCTCGGGCAGCGCCTCGATGACGGTCGTCAGCTCGAGGGCGCGCTCCGCGTCGGCGAGGCGGGCGCGCAAGGCGGGGACGTCCCGCGGAGGGAGCTCGAGCGCCACCTCGACGTGGCTCTTCACCTTCAGCTCCAGCGCGAGGCGGCCGTCCGGGACGAAGACGACCCGCTCGTCGTCCGCCGTGCAGGAATGCACCTCGAGCCCGAGGGCGCCCAGCCGTTCGACCGCGCGCTCGCCCCAGGCGGCCATCCGCGGCTGCGTGTCGGAGGGCCCACGGGCGTGGTGACGGCCGAAGGCGCTGGCGAGGGTCGATGGAGGGGCTGCGGCGCGAGACATCGGGACGGGCGTTTGCGGCGGGCGGTTGTCGGCGACGTGGGCGGCGAAGAGAGCAGCCCCCACGTTTGCGCGAGCGCTCGCGCCTTGTCAACGCGAGTTCCCCCTCCTTGACGCATTGCGTTGGGGTGCTTACGAAAGGGAGACGGGGGGCAAGGAAGACACCGAGGAAGACACCATGCGCTCCGCCATGCCGTACGCCAACGACTCGCACGAGCTTCTCATGGGTTGCGCCCTGGGCCTCGGCCTGGCGGCGATGGCCGGCTTCTGGTGGGTCTGGGCCTGCCTTCACGGCTGACGTCCGGCCGTGCTACGGATGCCGATCTCGCAGCATCCTCTCTCTAGGAACGCCTTGCCCCGTACGAAGCACGACGCCACGGCCCCGACCGGCACCGCCAAGAAGGTCGCCCGACCCCGAAAGGCCGGAGCGGCCCCTCCCGCTCGACCCGAGACCGACGCCGACTCCGTCGGGGAGGACGAGTCGGCCGAGGAGCACCACGAGGAGGGGGAGCGCGCCGAGGCCGACGCCGGCGAGGCCGACGTGGCCGAGGACATCGACGGGGCGGCCAGTGAGTCGCTCGACGAGGACAGCGAGGTCCCCGTCCCCTCCTCGCGCGCGCTCGGCGAGAGCTCCTCCATCGAGCGGTTCGACGCCCTGCAGATGTACCTGCGCGAGGTGCAGCGCCACCCGCTGCTGACGCCCGAGGAGACGCACGGCCTCGCGGTGAAGTTCTTGGAGACGCAGGACGCGGCGACCGCCGCGCGCCTGGTCACGGCGAACCTCCGGCTCGTGGTGAAGATCGCGTACGAGTACCGGCGCGCCTACAAGAACATCATGGACCTCATCCAGGAGGGGAACATCGGCCTGATGCAGGCCGTGAAGCGCTACGACCCCTACCGCGGCGTGAAGCTGTCCTCGTACGCGGCCTGGTGGATCCGCGCGTACATCCTGCGGTTCATCCTGAACAACTGGCGCCTCGTGAAGCTCGGGACGACGCAGGCGCAGCGGAAGCTCTTCTTCAACCTGCGCAAGAAGCGGGCGGAGCTTCAAGCGATGGGCATCGAGCCGACGAACGAGGAGGTCGCCAAGGCGCTCAACGTTCCGGAGAACGAGGTCGCCGACATGGACGTGCGCCTCCAGGCGAGCGAGAAGTCGCTGGACGCGCCCGTGGGGGACGCCGAGGGCCGGTCGATCGCGAAGATCGACATGATGCCGAGCACGGCCGAGGGCCCCGAGACGATGATGGCGGACAGCGAGCTCCAGGGGCTGCTCAAGGAGAAGCTCGCGGAGTTCCGGAAGACGCTGGTCGGCAAGGACAAGGAGCTCGCCATCTTCGACGAGCGCCTGGTGTCGGACGAGCCGTTGACGTTGCAGGAGCTGGGCGACCGCTTCGGCATCTCGCGCGAGCGGGTCCGTCAGCTCGAGCAGCGGCTCACCGGCAAGCTCCGCGACTACCTCCGCGACGAGATGGGCGACGCCGTCGACGTCATGTGAGAAGTCCGGCGTCTTTCGGCCGATACCGTCGCGATGCCGGCGTCGGCTCGGCTGCGGCGTACGGGAGTACGCCTCGCTCGCCTCCTTGGCCTCGCTCGGTCTCGACCGAAATACGCCGGACTTCTCTCCGTATTGGGGGGGAGAACTACGGGATCAGGGGCAGCGTATGGGGGGGAGAACTACGGGATCAGGGGCAGCCGCCGGGCATGGCGGTGATCCACTGGTTGATGAGGTCGACGGCCTCGACGTGCTCGAGGCTGCGGCCGAGTTCGGGCATGGCGACGCCTGGATCGGTGGACGTCATGCGGTAGGGGAGGATGGACGCCGAGGGGGAGCCGGGGACGATGTCGTATTTCTGGTTCGCGGCGGCCTTGCCGGCGGCGACGGGGGTCTTGCAGATGCCGAGCGCGTAGGGATCGGTCTCCGTGTAGAGGAGCACGAGGCCCGAGGTGCGCGCCTCGCCGTTGCCGTTGTGGCAGTACGAGCAGTTGGCCTGGAGGTAGGCGCGCGCGCGGGACGCGACGTCGCCCGTCGTGGGGTCGTCGAACACCGGGAGGACGGGCGCCTGCGAGGGCGGCGGGGCGCCCGTGAGGATGCCGAGGTCCGTCCACCGGGCGAGCTCGTTCTCGGTGCCGTCGGCGTACGCGTAGTCGCGATTGAGCTGCATGGCCCAGGGGCCTAGCGAGATCATCGCGCCGTCGTTCGCGTGGCACTTCTGGCACTGCGCCTGGCTGGGGACGAGGTAGGTCGGCGTCTGCGTCTGGCCGTTGGTGTCGATGAAGGAGAGGTCGACGATCTCGCCGCCGGGGTTGATGGTCGCCACCTTCTGCGCGTCGTCCCACGTGTAGCTCGTGCCCGTCCAGCCGCCGGCCCCGCGCACGAGGACCCGCGTCTCGACCCACTTCACGGGGGCGCCCACGACGCGGAAGTCCGCCGGGAAGCCGAACGACTTGGTGATGACCGTGCCCACCGGGAACTCGAAGCGCGCCGTGTCCTGGTAGCTCACGCTCGTCCCCGGCGGCATCCACACGGTCCGGAACTTCACGGCGTAGTCCGAGAAGAGCTGCGTATTCAAGTCGTACGGCGTGACCCCCGTGTTCGGCACGACCGCGCCGTCCTGGATGCTCACCATGCCGTAGGCGCTGACCACCGGCGGGAACCCGCCCGTGTCCGCCCCCGCGGCGCTCGGGGCGAGCGGGCCCGTCCCCTCCTCCCCGCACGCGGCGAGGGCGGCCGCCGAGAACACCGCGATGACAGCGAACGAACGCAGCACGACGCTCCCCTCGGCTCAGGGCGAGAGCCCCGGCCAGGTCACCGGCGGGAGCGTGGGCAGCGTGCACGCGAACAGCGTCGCATCGCAGTCCATCTTGCTGACGTTGGGGTTGCTCATGTCGATGTCTTCGAAGTTCATGTTGCACACGGCCGACGCCGTCGGCTCGTGGACGCAGATGGTCATCGGATCGGGCCCCGCGGGCAGGCTCGGATCGACGAACCCGTCCCACATCACGTCCGGCACGTTGCCGCCGTTCGGGTACATGCCGAGGCCCGTCGACAGGAGGAGGCCCACCTGCGAGCGCGCGTCGGGCTCCGTGCCGTTGCCCGAGTACGTGTTGTCGTGCAGCCAGACGAACGACGGCCACTCGTAGTAGGCGGCGTCCATGTATGGCTGCTGCGACGTGGCGTAGCTGATGATCCCCGCGGCGGCCGTCTGGTTGCCCGTGATCGTGTTGCCGAAGATCTCGACGTTCTTGTTCGCCATGACGAAGAACCCCGTCCCCGCCGGAACGATGCTGACGATGTCGCTGTTCACGGCGAAGTTCTTCGTGTTGTTGTTGACGATCTGGTTGTCGTAGACGCGGACGTCGTGCCCCGTGTCCTGCTGGAGGCCGGGCAGGGCGAAGACGAGGATGCCGGCGGTGTTGTCGTGCGCGATGTTGTCGTGCACGTCCGCGTAGAAGGAGTTCTCGATCTCGATGCCCGAGACGTTGCCGAAGACGGTGTTGTTCTGGACGACGATCTGCTGCGACTGCCCCACGTAGATCCCCGAGTCGGCGGCGCCGCTGATGGTGCACCCGTCGACGAGCACCTGGGTCGACTGCACGGGGTAGAGGCCGTACGCGCCGTCGGTCGCGTCCTGCGCGGTCCACGTGACGCCGATGTCGCGGAACGTGACCCCCGTCACCGAGAGGACCTTGAAGCCGTTCTGCGGCGTGTCGAGGACGGTGAAGCCCTGGAACGTGAGGTTGGACACGGACTGGGCGAAGACGCCCTCGGTGGCGGCCTGCTGATTCGAGAAGTCGAGCGTCACCTGACCCGAGCCCGGGCCGATGACGGTGACCCCGTTGGCCATGCCGAGGGCGAGCTCGTTGTCGAACGCGTAGGTGCCGGCGGCGAAGGCGATGGTATCGTTGTCCTCCGCGGTGGCGAACGCCGTCGACACGTCGGACTCGCTGGCGCACGCGGCGAGGGCGATGCACCGCCCGCTGCCCGCGCAGAGGGGGCTGCTCGTGCCGACGCAGCTCGCCGGCGAAGGCGAGCTGCTGCAGGCGCCCGCCAGGGCGACGACGCCGAAGAGGCCGACGACGCAAGCCCCGAAACGAAGGACCCCTCTCATGGCCCGCTAGTCTTAGCACGCAGCGCCCGTGCTATGCGTGCGGTCGGAGCCCATGCCCGGGGGAACACTCTTCGTCGTGGCCACGCCCATCGGGCACCTCGGCGACCTGACGGCGCGCGCGGTCGAGACCCTCCGCGTGTGCGACCGCGTCCTCGCCGAGGACACGCGCCGCACGCGGCAGCTCCTCACCCACCTGGGCATCGCAGGCAAGCCGCTCGACCGGCTCGACGCGCACGCCACCGAGGCCGACGTGGCGCGCGCCGTGGAGAAGCTCGCGGGGGGCGAGCGCGCGGCGCTCGTGACGGACGCCGGGACGCCCGGCGTGAGCGATCCGGGCGAGCGGCTCGTCGAGGCGGCCATCGCGGCGGGCGTGAAGGTCGTGCCCATCCCGGGCCCGAGCGCGGTGCTCGCGGCGCTCGTCGGGAGCGGGCTCGCGGGGGAGGGACGCTTCCGCTTCGTGGGCTTCCTCCCGCGCGAGGGGACGGCGCGCCGCGACGCGGTCGCCCTCGTGTGCGCGACGCCCGAGCCCGTCGTCCTCTTCGAGGCGCCGAGCCGCACGCAGGCCACCCTTCGCGACCTCGCCGACGCGACGCCCGCGCGAAGGGCGTGCGTCGCGCGCGAGCTCACGAAGCTGCACGAGGAGTACGTGCGCGGGACCTGCGCCGAGCTGGCCGCGGACGACCGCGAGTGGCTCGGCGAGATCGCCCTGGTGCTCGGCGCGTACGCCCCCGAGTCGCGAGAGGCGGCGATCGACGACGCCGCCCTCGACGCGCGCATCGACGAGGCGCTCGGCAAGGGCGAGCACGCCCGCACCATCGCCGACAAGCTCGCCGCCTGGAGCGGGCGCCCCAAGCGCGCCGTCTACGAGCGCGTCGTCACCCGCAAGGGCAACCGCTAGGTGGACCCGCTCTCCGCGCGCGCGTGCTAACTTGAGAACGTGGAGCTGGAGATTGCCCAGATCCTTCAGGACGCCCACGATTTCAACCCGCGCCTGCGGATGACGACGGACCTCAGACCGGCCGTGGAAGCCCTCTTCGCCGAGCTCCACGCGAAGCAGATCGACTACGTGCTCGTCGGTGGCGTGGCCCTGCTCTCTTACGTCGAAGGGCGCAACACGCAGGACATCGACCTCATCGTGCGCCCGGAGCAGTTGGCCTCCGTGGACTGGGCGGCGACCACGCAGGACGCGGACTTCGGGCGTGCTCAGTTCCGCGGCGTCCGCGTCGACCTCCTTCTCCGCACGAACCGGCTCTTCGCCCACGTGGCCGACCACGAGCGCACGACGACGCAGTTCCACGGGCACACGATCCCGGTCGCGACACGGCGTGGCCTGCTCCTTCTGAAGCTCTATGCGCTTCCGTCGCTCTATCGGCACAGCCAGCTCGCCCGCGCGGCCCTCTACGAGACCGACATCCGGATGCTCCTGCAGGGCTCCGACATCGCCGACCGCGACCTTCTCTCCGTGCTCGACCCCTTGCTCCCGCCGAGCGATGTCGCCGAGCTGGGCCGCATCCTCGACGAACAGCGCGAGAAGCGCCGCTTCTAGACCCTCTCGAAAAAGCGCGCTCAGAGCGCCTGCCCGAGCGCGCCGTCGACCTCTTGCGCGTTGAACCCCACGAGCACCTTGCCGCGCACGTCGATGACCGGGATGGACCCGCTGCGCTGGCCGCTCCGCGCGAGCTTTTGCTGCATCTCGCGGGCGGCGCCCTGATCCTTCTCGACGTCCTTCTCGACGAAGGCGATGCCCTTGCTGCGGAGGTAGCGCGCCGCCTCGTGGCACGCGCCGCACCACTCGGCGCCGTAGATGATGACCACCGGGCGCCCCGCGGGAGGCGTCGTCCCCGGCTCGGTGTCGGCGACGGCCGCGGTCGACGAGGGTGCCGGCGGCGCGGCGGGTCCGGCGCTCGCGAGGGTCGGTCCGCTCTTCTCGCGGCGGTTCAGCGCGAGGGCCTCGAAGTCCGTGCGGGTCATCACGCGCACCGGGTACGTCCCGTCGGGCTTCACCTGGCGCAGGTCGGCGACGAACACGCGGTCCGCGTGCGTCCCCTCGTCCTTGTTCGGATCGACGACGCGCACCGAGTCGCGTCCCATGAGCGGCACGTCGGCGACGCGCGTCTCCACGTGGAAGTCGCCCTTGTCGTCGATCCACGTGAGCAGAAGGCCTTCGCTGTCGTCCTTCAGCACGACGCCGACCGCGTCCGCATCGGCCGTCGCCGTGGCCCCGCTGCTCCGCTTGCACGCGGGCGCGGCGGCGGCCATCGCCGCCACCATCAGGCACGCGACGAGCCGCCTCACGACGACACCTCCTCCGAGAGCTTCGCCCACTCGAGCAGCATCGAGTCGACCTTCCGGGCCAGAGACTGCTCCTCCTGCGCCATCTTCGCCAGCTTCTCCCAGTCGTCCCCCGGGGACACCTTCAGCTTGGCACGAAGCGCGTCGAGATCCTTCTCCCCCGTGGCGATCGACGTCTCCAGCTCCTTGATGCGCCGCTGCTTCTTCTCGAGCGTGCGCGCCGCGTTCCGCTGCTCCTCGAACTTCCGCTTGGCCTCGTCCTCGGCAACCGCCCGGGGCTTCTCTTCCTTCCCGGCAATCTTCACGCCTCTTTCCTGCCGCTCCCTCACGGTCGCGGTTTTCTGGTGGTCACGTGCCTCGGTCACGCGGGCGCTGGCCTTTGCCTTGGCCTCGGCGCGCTCGAAGTCGCGGAAGCCGCCCGGGTAGACGTCGGCCACGCCGTCCCGCAGGCGGACGACGCGGGTCGAGACGTTCTCGAGGAAGCGGCGGTCGTGGGAGACGAGCACGACCGTGCCGTCGAAGCCGACGAGGGCCTCTTCGAGGATCTCGGCGGCGGGGATATCGAGGTGGTTCGTGGGCTCGTCGAGGAAGAGGAGGTTCTTCGGCTCGAGGAGGAGCTTGGCGAGCGCGAGGCGGGACCGCTCGCCGCCGGAGAAGCCGCGGACGACGCGGAGCGGATCGTCCCCCCAGAAGCGGAAGCGCGCGAGGTACTGGCGCGCCGCCTCGACGGTGAAGTCGCCCCGGATGCGGCGCACGTTGTCGACGGCGGTGAGCGCGGGATCGACCTCGCCGAGGTGCTGGTCGAAGTAGCCCTCCTGGAGGTTCGTGCCGCGCTTGACCGTGCCGTCGTCCTCCGGACCGCCGCGGCCGACGAGGAGCTTCAAGAGCGTGCTCTTGCCGCTCCCGTTGGGGCCGACGACGGCGATGCGCTCGCCGCGCCGCACGAGCAGATCGAGCCCCTCGAAGAGGACGCGCCCTCCGCGCTCGGCGCCGAGCCCCTTCGCGTCGAGGACGATGTCGCCCGTGCGCATCGCGGGCGCGAAGCGGAAGGCGACACGGTCGGCCGTGGCCCACACGTCCTCGGGTCGCTCGAGGCGATCGAGCTTGTCGAGCATCTTGCGGCGGCTCTGGGCCTGCTTGGTCTTCTGTCCGGCGATGTTCTTGCGGATGAAGTCCTCGGTCTTCGCGATGAGCCCCTGCTGCCGCTCGACGAGCGCCCGCTCGCGCGTGAGCTCCTCCTCGCGCAAGACGACGTACTCGGAGTACCGCGCGGGGTAGACGCGAAAGCTCCGCTGGCCGAGCTCCATGGTGGAGCGGCAGGTGTTGTCGAGGAAGGCGCGGTCGTGGCTGACGATGAGGACCGCGCCGCGGTAGTCGACGAGCCACGCCTCGAGCCAGGCGATGGTGTCGAGGTCGAGGTGGTTGGTGGGCTCGTCGAGGAGGAGGACGTCGGGCTGCTGGGCGAGGACGACGCCGAGGCGCAGGCGTCCGCGCTCGCCGCCGGAGAGGGAGGCGACGGGCCGCGCGAGGTCGCGGTCGGAGAAGCCGAGGTGGCTGGCGATGGCGGCGACCTTGTGCTCGAGCTCGTCGCCCCGGGCGAGGTGGTAGCGGTCGGTGACGTGCGAGAGGCGATCGAGGGCCTCGCGCGAGCCGCTCGCGGCGTCTTCCTGGGCGCGGTGGAGCTCGTCGCGCAGCTCGACGATCTCGCGGAACCCGGAGAGGAACGCGCCGAGCACGTCCCCGTCGGCGGCGATCTCGTGCGACTGGCGGTAGAAGCCCATGGTGGCGTCACGCCGCAGGACCGCGGACCCGGCGTCGGGCTCGAGCTCCTTGCCGAGGATGCGGAGCAGGGTGGTCTTGCCGCTGCCGTTGGGCGCGACGAGGGCGACGCGATCGCCGAGGGCGACGTTGAAGGTGACCCCCTCGAAGAGGGTTTCGCCGGCGTAGCCGAAGCGCAGGTCGGCGACCTGGAGAAGCGTCATGGCTCGGGCGGCGGACCTAGCACACGGCGGGGCTCACTTCACCGCGGCGGCGAGGGCGGCGACGGTGGCGGCGAAGGGGCTCCGGTCGGCGGCGTCCTGGCGGAGGAAGGCCTCGATGCGGGGCATGCGGGCGATGGCGTCGTCGAGCTCCTTGTCGCTCCCTTTGGCGTACGCGCCGAGGGTGACGAGATCGCGCTTGGCCTCGTAGGTGGCGACGAGGGCGCGGAGGCGGCGTGCGGCGTCGCGGTGCTCGGGGGCGACGACGCCGTCCATGACGCGCGAGAGGGAGACGGTGACGTCGACGGCGGGGTAGCGGCCGCGCGCGGCGATCATGCGGTCGAGGACGATGTGACCGTCGAGGATGCCGCGGACTTCGTCGGCGATGGGCTCGTCCATGTCGCCGCCTTCGACGAGGACGGTGTAGATGGCCGTGATGCTGCCGCGCGTGCCCTGGCCGGATCGCTCGAGGAGGCGCGGGAGCATGGCGAAGACGCTGGGCGGGTAGCCTCGTCGCGCGGGGGGCTCGCCCGCGGCGAGGCCGACTTCGCGCTGGGCCCGGGCGAAGCGGGTGACGGAGTCGACGAGGAGAAGGACGCGGGCGCCTTCGTCGCGGAAGTGCTCGGCGTAGGCGGTGGCGACCTGCGCGGCGCGGAGTCGCTCGAGGGCGGCGACGTCGCTCGTGGCGACGACGACGACGCTCTTCTTGCGACCCTCGGGTCCGAGGGACCGCTCGAGAAACTCGCCGACCTCGCGGCCACGCTCGCCGACGAGGGCGACGATGACGACGTCGGCGTCTGCGCCGCGCGCGGCGGCGCCGAGGAGGGTGCTCTTTCCGACGCCGGAGCCGGCGAAGAGGCCGACGCGCTGTCCCTCGCCCAGCGTGAGGAGCCCGTCGAGGACGCGGACGCCGGTGGCGAGGGGGCGGTCGACGGGCCGGCGATGGAGGGCGGCGGGAGGATCGCGGTCGACGGCGACGGGCTCGCCGTCGATGGGGGGGCCGCCGTCGAAGGGGCGTCCGAGGCCGTCGACGACGCGTCCGAGGAGGGAGGCGCCGGCGCGGACCTGGAGGGGTCCGCCGGTGGCTTCGACGTGGTCATCGGGGCCGACGCCGGCGAGGGCGCCGAGGGGCATGGCGATGGCCTCGCCCCCGTCGAAGCCGACGACCTCGCAAGCCAGCGGGTCCCCGCGGCGAAGCACGGTGACGACGTCGCCGACGCGGACGCCCGGGAGGGAGAAGCGAAGGCTGAGCCCCGTGACGCCGAGGACACGGCCGGTGGCGCGCACGGTCGACGCGCTGGCCAGCTTGGCTCGGAGGGCGTCGAGGTCCAGGGTCACGGGGGGAGCTTACCCGCGTTCGCCTGGGGGGCCATCGCCTGCCGTCGCCGGCCCGGTGCTCGCGGCGGCGGGCCCCCCTCACGCTCCCCCGCGCTGCGCTTCGCTGCGCTCCGCTTGCGCGGGAAGTCGCGCACGCGACCGCACGTCCTCGGAACGCGACCCGAGCTTCTCGGCATGCGTCGCGAGCTTCTCGGCACGCGACCGCACGTCCTCGGCACGCGACCCCACGTCCTCGGCACGCGACCGCACGTCCTCGGCACGCGACCGCACGTCCTCGGCACGCGACCGCACGTCCTCGGCACGCGACCGCACGTCCTCGGCACGCGTCCCGAGCTTCTCGGCACGCGTCCCGAGCTCCTCGGCACGCGTCCCGCGGCGCCTTCCCCCCGCGAGGCCCGACGGTCTCTCCCATCTGGGAAAGCCCGCCGTCGCCGGGCCGGCGCGGAGCCGCGGCGGGGGGTTCCTCCCGAATTCCCGCGCAAGGCGCGCCGTGAGCATGCGAAGCAAAGCGCCGCGCGGGGGAGGTCGGAGGGACCCGCCGCGGCGAGCACCGGCCCGG
>DASXZL010000019.1:0-83340 GCA_036501935.1 Polyangiaceae bacterium
GCCGCGCCGCTTGCACACGGCACTCCGCGCCGCGACGTTGGTCGCTCACCGCTCGCTCACGCTCGCGGTGCTGATGCCGCTGGCGCGGCATCGGGTGGCGTCTGATCGACAATCGCGCTCGGTTGCGCTCGGTCATTTAGCGCGGCCCGCGAAGTCGCTCGAGAAATTGGACCGCGGGCGCCAGAGCGGACTGTCGCCGGAAGGGGGGTATCCACGGCAACGGGCTCCATGCGCCAGCGGTGCTCGGATTCAAGCAGTGGAACGTCAATCTGTCCGCACTGCCGGTCGGTTCCCGGCTACCGCCCGTCGGGAAATGGCCGCACGAGGGCGCTTCACCGTCGCAAACGCTCGAGGACCTCTGTGGTGACGCGCTGAGCAGGGCGGTGGCTTGCGGGCTAGACTTGGAGACATGAGGGGGTTCGCCATCGCCATCAGCGTCGCCGGCGCGCTGTTCGTCGCCGCGTGTGGCGGCGGCGTGTCGCCTGTCACAGCGGGTTCGGACGCGGGGGCCGTGGCGGACGCGACCTCGAGCTGCACCACCCTCGCCGCATGTTGCGCGACGCTGACCGGTGGGACCCAGTCCCTCTGCAGCGGCGTCGTCGGCCTGGGCAACGCAACGGACTGCACTGCGGAGCTGGGCCAGCTCGCGGCGGAGGGCGAGTGCGTTGGCCAGGGGGCGCCGGGCGGCCCAGATGGAGGGCCGGGAGCGCCTGGTGCCGACGCCGGCGGTTCGCATCCCGGGAATCCGCAGGATGCGTCTCCGGGAGGCGGTCCCGTCGACGGCCCACCGCCGGCGACATGCATGAGCACATCGTGCACAGCGCCGGAGGTATGCGTGGCCCTGCCCGGCACGAGCGCGACGTGCGGGGCTCCCTGCCAGAACGATGGCGACTGCCCGGGGTGGCTCACGTGCCAGACGGACGGCATCTGCGCGCAATGCTCCCAGTGTCCGGCGGGTCAGCAGTGCGCCTGGGTCACGCTGCCGACGGGCCACCAGTGCTCTTCGAACGCCAATTGCACTCTCGGGGAGTACTGCGCCAGCGGCATGTGCCAGCCGCTCGAGGCCTGCGCCGAGTGCACGGGCGGCTGCACGAGCTGCATCGCCAACTGGCAGTGCAATCCGGGCGAGGTCTGCGCCGGTCAGACCTGCCAGACGTGCACGTCGAGCAGCCAGTGTGGACCGACGGCTGCGTGTCAGGCGACGCACTCGGGCATGCAGTGCACGTGCTCGCAGGACACCGACTGTTCCTCCAACGAGACGTGTCAGACGGGAGTTTGTACGGGGAGCGGAGTGACTGGTTGCGATAGCTCGGCCTGCCAGCAGGGCCAGACATGCATCAACGGCACCTGCGGTCCGTGCACGACGTTCGCAGACTGCAACCCCGAGTCCAACCTCGGTCCGAACCCACCCCCCGGGCTCGCGTGCGTCAACGGCGTGTGCTCCGCGTGCACCTCCAACGCTCAGTGCGGGGGAGGGATGGCCTGCGTGGGCGGCACCTGCGGGACGTGCTCCACCAGCGCCCAGTGCGGGTCGTCGGGCCAGTGCAGCGGCGGTTACTGCACCTGCTCCAGCAATCAGCAGTGCGCGTCGGGGCAGCGCTGCGGCTCCGGCGTCTGCGTCTCGATGTGAGCCCCGTTCCTCAGATCGGGCAAGCGCAGCCGAGCTTCTGTTCGCCGAGCCACAGGCAACCACCGGCCAGCGCCTCGGATGCACCATCGATGCAGGACGGGGACGGGCGCGCAGCACACACCGCTCTCGGGAAGACCGACGCCCATCGGCTCCCAGCCGGCGGGACAGCCGCCATCCACGCCAGCGTCGTACGGGAACGGCTCGCACCCAGGCCCGGGCTCGCAGCTCACTAGGCAGTACTGCGTGGGCTGGCACGTCTCGTTGCCGCACGGGTACGGCGCGTCAGGAGGCGCCACGACATCGAGGACGACGTCCGCAGCCCCGTCGTTCTCACCCATGAAGCCCTGCGGCGGCGGAGGTTCACATGCTGCCACGACGAGAAGAACGCTGAGTGGCGCGACGCGCACCGATCAAAGCTACTTCTCGGCTCGCCTCTGCGCCACGAAGAGCGCAGCCGCAAGTGGGTGACCGCGAACGATCTTGCTCAGCGAAGGATCTCGTTCAGCAAGATCCAGGCGTTCTGCAGGCCAGACGCAAAGGACGCGAGCAGCCGCCGCGGAGATCATCGCGCGTCGATGAAGGTGCGGACGGCTTCGAAGAAGCCAGCCTCGTTCTCGTCGTGGATCATGTGCCCACCGGGCAGGAGGATCCGCTCGGCACCCGGGATCCCGCGCGCGAGCTCCTCCGAAAGCTGCGGAGGCGTGCAGAAGTCCTGGTCGCCCCCGAGGACCAGCGTCGGAGTGAGGAGGTCGCCCAGCCGCGCGAGGGCGTCGTGGGCCATGATCATGTCGACGCGCTGGAGCGCGATGTCCCGCTCCGGCGGGATGGCCGCGAGCCGGTCGACCCACGCCTGGACGCGACGGGGTTTTCACGCGTGTAGCGCGGCGAGAAGAGAAAGAGGGCGTAGCAGGTGTAGACGGTGTGCATGTCGGCCTCGGCCAGGAGTTTCCGGCGGAGGTCGAACTCTCGGAGCAGCCACGCATCGGGTTTCGCGAACGAAGACGCGAGCACGAGGCTGCGAACGACCTCGGGGTGATCGAGCGCCATGTTTTGCGCGATGGCGCCGCCGGTCGAGGTGCCGACGATGTGCGCCGGACCGACGTCGAGGTGCCGGACGAGCGACGCCATGTCCGTCGCGATCTGCGGGATCGTGTAGCCATCTTTCGAGCGCGTGGTCTTGCCCGTACCGCGCTGGTCGGGCAGCACCACGAAATGGTCCTGCGCGAACCGCTCGACGTGCGAGCCCCAGCTCGCCCCGGCGCCGCCCAGGCCCGAGATGAGCAGCACGGGCGGCTTGCCGCGCATGCCGTGAAGCTCGTAGTAGAGCGAGATCCCCTGTGTCTCCAACATGGCCATGGCGACCTCCTTGCGACGCACGTGCGGCGCGCGCTGAGATGTCGAAGATCCTGGGCCAGTACGACGCGGCAGAGTTCAAAGTGATCGAGAGCTTCCTGACACGGACGACGCAGCTGCTCATCGAACAGGCGGCGGTGCTACGGGAGCAGGCGAGGGCGACGTCGGGGCAAGGACGTCGGTGAAATCGCGACGACGCGGCGAACACTCCGTCCGAAGGCGAGTGTCGCGTCCTGTCTCGCCCGCCTTCGCGCGCGCGCCGGGTCGCAGGCGCGTCCGCGGACGGCACGCCGCGTGCTGCCCGTCTCCCCTGCGGCGCCGAGGAGTGCCGCAGCGATCCCAGGGAGGAAAGCATGGCGCGCACGATCACGACGAGGAGTTCCGTTCTTGTATGCGTCGCTCTGTTCGCCATGGCCGCCACGGCCGCCACGGCTCAGGCGCAGGAGCAGTTGCGGCCCGGTTCCCTCCAGGCGCCCTCGAGAGTAGCCGAGCTCACGTTCGGGACCGGATACGTACAGGACGCAGGGCAGCTCATGCCTACCCAGCGTCTCCTCGACGCCGCGGGCAGCGGCTTCGGGTTCGTCGGGAGCATCGACTACCGGCTCCGCCCCCGATGGTCGCTCGGCGTGCACGGGGAGTGGGACGAGCTCACGGCGCGCGGAGACCAGGGAGCGCGAACCCTTTCGTCCACTGCAGGCGTGACCTTCCACGCGCGGCCTCGCACGAACGGCGACCCGTGGGTGCGGCTCGGGACCGGCTACCGCATGTTCTCCGAGGCAAACCGCGACACCATCCTGGTGCACGCCTTCGAGGTCGCGAGGCTGACGCTCGGCTACGATTTTCGCACCGATTCGCAGGTCGCGTTCTCGCCCGTCGTCGGCGCGGACGTCGACCTCTTCGACTGGCAGTACGCGTATGCCGATCACGCGCTGAACTCGTTCGCCCGCCCGCAGGTCGGCGCCTTCTTCTTTGCCGGCATGCAGGCGCGCATCGACCTCGGGGCGCCCACGCCGCCCCGGCACGCGGCCGCCACGGGGTCCGACGGGGCGGCTCCTTCGGTCGAGGTGCGGTGAGACCGTCCCGCCACGCGACAAGGCTGCCACGAGGCGCCCGCGGTGTGGCGATCGTGGCACGCCGCGTCTCCCGAGCTCGCCTGGGGGGACACGCGCGATCCGATTGTTCCGTCCCGCAGGCACCCAGGAGATGCTCGTTTCACCGGGGTATCGGATGGATCGAATCCGGGCTTGTGTTGCCGGCAGGAGAAGGTGCGGTTGGAGCGCTCGCGCGCCGTCCGCGTTCGCACCGCTCACCCTGGACGGTTTCACGACGACCGACACGATGAGCCGCTGCAAGAGCGGATCGGCCAGCACGAGCGGCTCGAGCTCGAGCGGCTTCCGGCCGCCGAGGCGCAGGAACGGGGTCAGGCCCCAGAACGAGTAGGCGGCCATTTCGGAAGCGCGCACGAGGTCGGCCTTCCCTTCGCGGGCCCACCTGTAGCCCGTCTGGCATCGCGCTCGTAGTCTGCCCTGGGCAGCGGGAGCTACCCTTGGATCGCTGTTGCGACGGCTGGAGGAAGATGGCGGACATCAATCAAGCACGTAGGGCGTTGGTCGCGCGGATCCTCGAAGGAGAGGGGAAAGCGGGGAACGTCCAGCGACGTGCCGCATTCGACAACGCAGGGCTCGGCGGGCCGGTGAGCACTCTGGTTCAGAAGGTCGCCCGGCATGCGCACCAGGTCACGGACGGGGACATCGCGGCCGCAAAGGCATCGGGTCTGAGCGAGGACCAGATTTTCGAGCTCGTCGTGTGCGCCGCGATCGGCCAGGCCACGCGGCAGTACGACGCGGCGCTTGCCGCCCTCGAAGCCGCGACCAGGGAGGACTGAGATGCGCCTTGCCATCCTCGACAGCGGTCACGGTCTCGGCACGAAGGCATTGTTCGCGCTCATCCGTGCGGTCTCGCGCCAGCCGGTGCTCGACGTCATCAAGCTGGTGAAGTACCGCGCCGACTTCTACGGCGGGCCCATGCAGGGGGTCACGCACCAGGCCATGCGGGGGCCGTCCGCATGGACGGTTGGCGATCGCGAGCTGATGGCCGCGCTCGTCGCGAAGACGAACGAGTGCGAGTGGTGTACGCAAGCGCACGCAGCGGTCGCCGAAGGGGCGTGCCACGACGCGGCGAGGGTCTCGGCGGTCCTCGCCGATCTCGAGACCGCGCCCATCGAGGAACCGCTGCGGGCAACGCTGCGCATGCTGCGCAAGCTGGCGCGCGAGCACGCGGTGGACGCGGACGACATGCGAGGGGTCCTCGCTGCCGGTGTTTCGCGCGAACAGATCGAGAACGCGCTCGCCGTCTCTTTCGCCTTCAACACCATCGGCCGCTTGGCCGACGCCTTCGGGTTCTTTCGGCCGGGTCCCAAGGCCTTCGAGGCCGGGGCGAAGTATCTGCTCTCGCGCGGCTACCGCTGACCGTACCCCCGCGTGTATCCTCTGCAAGGCTAGGGGGGTGCGCGCATGACGACGTTTCTCGAGGAGTGGGGTGCTGCTGTTGGGCGAGGGTGCGGTGGTCGCAGCGTGCTCCTCCACGGTCGCCACACCCGGTACGGGCGCGTCGGCGAGCCAGACGGTGGGAGCGAGCGGGGGAACGGTGACCGCCTCCGACGGGACGGAGGTCGTCATTCCTCCAGGAGCCCTCACGAGCAACGTGACCATCACGATCGCCGCCAATCCGTCGGCGCCGGCCCTCACTCAGGCGACGCCGCTGAAGTGTAGCCACCGCAAATGCCCCTGACGGACTTCTTCCTCGCCTCGGTTGAGGAGCTGCGTGCCGCTTGCCGCGGGTGGAAAGAGCCACTGGCGACGCCGGTCATACGCAGGGGGACGAACCCGTTCACGAAGAAGCCCATCGAGATCAGGACGACGGCTCCCGATCCCGGCGAACCTTTCCCCGCGGACGCCGTTCTCCACGTGGATCTCTCCCGACTCCACCGCGTCGACCTGAAGGGCCTCGGAACCGTCGAGATGGAGCATTTGATGCGGACCACTTTGGGCGCAGCCGATGAGGACGTACGTGCCCTCTACGACCCGCCCCTTTGGGGCCCGCCGGCGACGGACGAGACCGTCCTTCGTGTGCCGCCAGCTCTCGTTCAGCACCTCGCGCGCATGAGCGAGACCGAGCTTGCCGCGTGCGGGGACCGCTGGACCGCTGCCGTTCGGGGCGGCATGGATGCGCACGGGCTGGAGCGCTTCGCGAGGGATCTCCGTCGCGACTATCTGTTTCCGCTCTCGGAGCTGGCGCGCAGGGCAGTCGCGGAGAACCGGCAGATGTTCATGTGGATGGCCCCGTAGTGCGCCGCCCGCGTCACCCGATCACGCGCGCACTCGGCGCCGCGCTCCTCGCCTCGGCGTTGGTCGCTTGCGACCGGAGCGCGAGCAGCGAGTCTCACGGCGACGCGAGCGCCGTCGGTCCCGCGAGGACGGCGTCGCCCACGACGTCACCGGCGGCATCGCCTGCGGCATCACTGACGGCGTCGGTCCCCGCCGCTCCAGCAAACGACGGCACCGATCCCAAATCGCCAGTCCTTGCACCCGAGGACACGGGCTTCGTCGACGGGCGCAAGGGCGCCGGGTGGGGCGATCGCTGCTTCGACGAGATCAAGCGAGGCAAGTGGGGCTGGGCCCACGCGGCGTGCGACCGCGGCCTCGCTCTCGCGGACGTCGATCCGAAGACGCGGCCATCGCTGCTCTACAACGAGGGGCTCATCGCGAAACAGGCGGGCGATGCCGCGGCGGCTCGCGGCTACTTCACGCAGTCGCTCGCGCTGCGTGCGGCCACCGATCCCGGGCGCGCCGCGGTGGAGAAGGCGCTCGAGAGCGTGGGGGGCAAGGTGACCGCCCTGCCGCAGGCGGGCACCTACGCATGCGAACACGCGCGCTGCCGCAGCGACCAGATCTGCTGTCCCGGCGGCGCCGAGCCGGCGAGCGCGTACTGCACCGCGTACGACCCCAACAGCGCCGACTTCTGCCGGCTCACGTTCCGCATGTGCGATCCGCGAACGAATGAACCGTGCGTGGCCCCCGAGCGGTGCAAACAAGGACCGCCGGGGCCGCAGCAGAACAATCTCGTCTGCGGTCGGTAGCGCGGGCGGGGGGGGCGCCGTCACTTCTCCCGCTTGAGCGCGGCCCGGAACTGGTCGAGCTTTTTCAGCGCGTCGTTCTTCAGGGGTCCAGACGATACTTGCGCCCCGCCTCTCGGCGCGGGAGCCGCAGCCGGGCGCTTGCCTTGCTGCTGCGGGCGCGCGGCGTCGGAGCCGCTCTTCATGGTCAGCGCGATCTGATTCTTGGCGAGGTTGACCTCGACGACACGTACGTGGACCCGGTCGCCCGGGCTCACGACGTCGCGCGGGTCCTTCACGAATCGGTCGGCGAGCTGCGAGACGTGTACGAGCCCGTCCTGGTGAACTCCGATGTCGACGAACGCGCCGAAGTTCGTGACGTTCGTGACGATGCCCGGGCACACCATGCCCGCCGTGAGGTCCTTCAGCTCGTGGATGTCGTCGCGGAAGCTCCAGACGACGAAGGACTCGCGCGGATCGCGCCCGGGCCGCTCGAGCTCCTTCACGATGTCGTCGAACGTGAACTGCCCGACCTCTGTGCGGAGCTGGCCGTCGCGCTTGACGAGCGCCGCGCCCTGCCCGACCAGATCGCCCACGTTCTTGCCGAGGCGGCCCGCGACCTTCTCGAGCAGCGGGTAGCGCTCGGGGTGGATGCCGGTGTTGTCGAGGGGGTGCGCCGCTCCCGGGATGCGCAGGAAGCCCGCGGCCTGCTCGAACACCTTGTCGGAGAAGCGCGACACGGCGAGGAGATCGCGCTTCTCGCGGAAGACGCCCTTCTTCTGGCGGTGGTCGGCGATGCCGCGCGCGAGCGACGAGCCGATGCCCGCCACCTCGGCGAGCAGGTACGGCGACGCCGTGTTCACGTTGACGCCCACCGCGTTCACGCAGCTCTTCACCACGGTCTCGAGGCTCTTCTTGAGCAGGCCCGGCGTCAGATCGTGCTGGTACTGACCGACGCCGATGCTCTTCGGGTCGACCTTCACGAGCTCTGCGAGCGGATCCTGCAGCCGCCTCGCGATCGAGATGGCGCCGCGGATCGTGAGATCCAGGTCCGGGAACTCCTCGCGCGCGACCTCGCTCGCGCTGTACACGCTCGCCCCGGCCTCGCTCACCATGACGACCGGGATGCGCCCCAGCCCGAGGTCGCCGAGCGCCGACCGGATGAACGCCTCGGTTTCGCGGCCGGCGGTGCCGTTGCCCACCGCCACGGCGGACACGTTCGCGTTCTCGACGGCCAGACGCAGCACCTGCTTCGCCGACTCGCGCTCGCGGTCCGAGCCGAGGTGGATGACGTGGCTGCCCAGGTAGGCGCCCGATTCGCCCACTACGGCCAGCTTGCAGCCGGTGCGGATGCCGGGATCGACCCCGAGGACCGACCTCGCTCCGTACGGCGACGCGAGGAGCAGCTTGCGCAAGTTCTCGGCGAAGACGTGGATCGCGGCGGCGTCGGCCACGTCGCGCAGGGCCTTCTTCACCTCGTTCTCGAGGCTCGGCTGCGCGTAGACGCGAAGCGCCAAGCGCGCCGCCCGCTTCATGACCTCCGCCGCCGCCGCCGACGGCCGGGAGCACGCCGCGCGCTCGAACGCGGCGAGGAGGGCGGCGTCGAACCCTTCGTCGCCGGGCGCGCCGCCGAGCGAGAGGACGAGCTCCTCCTCCATGAAGCCGCGCCGCATCGCGAGGTACCGGTGCGAGGTCTCGGGCCGCAGCAAGGCGCTGACGCGCTCGTGGTGGGCGAAGTACCGCTCGAACTTGCTGTTGGGCTTGGCCTTCTCACCTTTCGTCGTACGCACGAATCCCTCGTCGACGAGAGCCCGCCGCACATGCTCCCGGAGGTCGGCGTCCTCCGCGAGGCGCTCGATGACGATGTCGCGCGCGCCCTCGATCGCCTGTTCGCCCGTCGTGATGCCCTTGTCGGGCGCGATGAACGACGCAGCCTTCTCGGCGAGTGACACCTCCTCGCCCCCTTCGTGCGAGACACGCCACATCCACTCGGCGAGCGGCTCGAGCCCGGCCTCCCGCGCGAGCGTGGCCTTCGTCTTCCGCTTCAGTTTGTACGGAAGGTAGAGGTCCTCCAGGCGCTCGAGGTCGTAGGTCGCCAGGATCTTCTCTCTCAGCTCGGGCGTGAGCTTGCCCTGCTTCTCGATCTCCTCGCAGATGAACTTCTTGCGGTGGTCGACCGCGTCCCAAGCTTCCTTGGCATCGAGGACGGCCTGGATCGCGACCTCGTCGAGGTTACCGGTCTGCTCCTTGCGGTACCGCGCGATGAACGGCAGCGTGGCGCCCCCGTCCGCGAGCGCGAGGACCGCCCTGGCGGACGCGACGGGGATGGTCGCGTGCAGCGTCGAGAACCAGCCTTCGAAGGAGAGCATCGGGGAGGTGTTCTTAGCCCAGATTGACCTCTCGCCCTGGTCGCCCTTTGCCCGCCCAGCCGAAGAGGCTAGCGGCCGCTGATCCGCCAGATCGTGCCGTTTCCGTCCTCGCCGACGAAGAGCGCGCCGTCGTGCGCCACCGCGACGCCGACCGGGCGCGCCCAGACCGTCTCATCGTCCACGACGAAGCCGGTCATGAAGTCCTCGTACTCGCCCGTGGGCGCGCCGTCGACGATCGGCACGAGCACGACCTTGGGCCCCGTGCGCTTCGCGCGATTCCACGAGCCGTGAAGCGTGACGAACACCCCGCGGTACTCCGGCGGGAACGCCGTCGCCCCGTAGAAGGCCACCTGGAGCGCAGCCGAGTGCGCCTGCAGCAGCACGTCGGGCAAGGCGATGTGGCCCGCGAGGTCCCGCCGCTCGCCCGCGTGGCGCGGATCCTCGTGATCGCCGAGGTAATACCAGGGCCACCCGTAGAAGGCGCCGGCGCGCACGCGCGTCACGTAATCGGGGACCAGATCGTCGCCGAGGCCGTCGCGTTCGTTGGTCGCACACCAGACCTCGGCCGTGACCGGGTGCACGGCGAGGCCGGAGCAGTTGCGGATGCCGCTGGCGAATACGTGGCGGTCGCGGCCGAGCGGATCGAACGTCAAGACGTCTGCGCGGTCGCGCTCATCCTCGCCTTCCTCAGCCACGTTCGAGCCCGAGCCGACCGACACGAACATCCGCGTTCCGTCGGGGGAGAACGCGAGATCGCGCGTCCAGTGACCTCCGGTGTCCTCGGTGAGCTTCGGGACGATCGGCTCGGCCGGCCCGCGCGGGCTCAGGTCCCCGTCACGATACGGGAACCTCACGACGGCGTTGGTCTCGGCGACGTAGATCCACTCCGGGTGCGCGCCTGGGGGATAGAAGGCGATGCCGAAGGGCTGGTCGAGCCCTGTCGCGAAGACCGTCTCCTGCTCGAGGGCACGGGCGCCGTCGCGCGCGCGGAGCACGCGGATGCGGCCAGCCTGGCTCTCGGCGACGAAGAGGTCGCCCGAGGGCGCGACGCGGAGAACCCGAGGTCCCTGGAGATTCTCGGCGAAGACGTCGGCGCGGAATCCGGCGGGCAGAAACGGGTGCGCTCCCGCGGGCGGCCCGACGACTTCCGGCGCGTTGCGGGAGGAGGGCGTCGCGAACGGGGCTGGCAGATCCGCGATCGTCAGGCGCCGGCGCACGCCCGGCCCGTCCTTCCGGTAATCACCGAACGCGTCGCGCCCCGTGCGCAGCCCCGGAGCAGCGGGGACGGGCAACGCGGCGGCGAGCTCCGTGTTCCGCGCCGGCGAGGGTACGGTCGCTTGCAGGGTCGCGAGGTAGTCGATGACCTGCCGACGCTCGTCGGCGTCGACGATCCCCACCGGCATCGTCGTGCCGGGCACGACCTGGGCCGGCGCCGTGAGGAACCGTTCGAGCGTCGGCCGATCCCAGGTGAGCCCCGAGTCGCGGAGCGCCGTGGTGTAACCGAAGCGTGTCGACGCGGCGCGCCTGCCCAGGATGCCGCCGAGACCGGGTCCCTGCGCGCCGCGATCGCCGGTCGGGTGGCAGAGCGCGCATCGCTGCTCGAAGACACGCTGGCCGGGGGACGCGGTCGCCTCGCCTTCCTTCGAGGTCGCGTCTTGCGCAGGAGTACTCGAGGACGCGACCGCGGCGACGACGAGGGGCACGAACAGGAGGAGCGCGTAGGGGGCTCTCACGCGGAGCCCTCACGGTACCACCCGGGCCTCCGTCGATGCGGGCGAGCCCTTCCACCTCCGCGTACCTGAAACCGATGGGGCAGCGGCCTCGGCCCGCCGCGGCTGCTGCAGGTAAGCCGAACCGAGTGACATCCTCGCTGCGGCCTTGACAGTTCTTCGCCTTTGCGACGCCGGCCAACATCATGTCCGACACGCGCGCGTTCCTCGACTATCTCGCCGGCCAGCCCGACGTGAAGCCGGGCGGGGTCGGCACCACCGGCTACTGCGTGGGCGGCCTGATTGCCCTGCGGGGCAATCGGTCAGGACGGGCTCGGTCGCAGGCAGCACCTGATGACTGAAACGCTCACCCCTGCCCCCGGCGCTCGGCCGGACCGCCGCACTTTCGTGGGGTTGTCGGCTGGCCCGCGCCTGGCAGAAGCGATCCGTCGGCGACATGCAGCAGGAACGAAGAAGCGCACATCGTGCCCGCGTGCCGGGTGCTCACGTCACGTACGAGAGCGCATCGGATGCGGCTCAAGACGGCGAGGCGCTCGACATCAGCGCGGGCGGCATGTTCATCCGGACGGCGAAGCCGGCGCCCGTCGGCCGGCGGCTCGCGATCGAGCTCCGTCTCGCCGGGGACGGCCGCTCCTTTTCGGCCCTCGGGCGCGTGATGTGGACGCGCCCGAGCGCCGGACCGTTCAAGCCGTCGGGGATGGGAGTGCAGCTCATCGACATCGACGAGGCCGCGCTCCACGCCATAGAGCGCGCGGTCGCCTCCATGCCGCCGGCGCGCGAGAGAACCGTCCGCGGAGTCGGTACTCCGGCTCCGCCCGTGGTCGCGGCGGCGCGGCGCCCGCCGCGACGTGGCCGCGCGGAGCCCATCGCGCTGCTCTTCGCCGCCGCCGCCACGATCGCGCTCTGCGTGATGCACGACCGCATCCCGTGGGCGCTGCTGCGCGGCGTCTCGGCGGCGACGCCCGGCACCGCTCCCGCACCTACGATGGCGACACCCTCCTCCACGGTGACGGCATTCTCCATTCCGAGCACCACCGCCGCCGCGACGACGAGCGCCACGGCATTCGCGAGCGCCATCCCGAGCGCTGCGCCCGCGGCGAGCAAGGCGTCGCCGCGGCCGGCGCCTCCGCGATGGTGGACGACGGCCCCGAGGCGACCGACCGGCGTGCCGAACGACAATCCGTACTGAGCGCGGTCACGCGTCTCAGTCCGCCCGATTGAACCTCGCCGTCGCGACCACGAGAGCCACGACCGAGAGCGCGGCGACGATCCCCAGCTCGGCGGCGACGGGCACCGCCGTTCCGCCCCAGGAGACGCCGGCGACCGGAACGGCGAGCCGCTCGAAGACGGCGCGGCGCATCGGGTCGACGGCGTAGGTCAACGGGTCGATGCGCGTGAGCACGTTGAGCCAGCCTGGCAGACCGTTGAGCGGGAAGAGCGCGCCGGAGAGGAAGTAGAGCGGCATGAGCAGCATCTGGATGATGGCCATGAACGATTGCATGCTCTTGATGCGCACCGCGACGAGCACGCCGAACGCGGTGAGCGCGAACGAGAGCAGCATCAGCTCCCCGAGGAGCGTGGCGATGAGGACCGGGTCGTACGGGATGTCCGCGAGCCCGCCGATGGCGATGAGGAGCGCCCCCTGAAGCACGCCCGCCGTGGCTCCCCCGAGGCACTTGCCCGTCACGATGGCGCCGCGGCGCACGGGGGCCACGAGCATCTCGCGCATGAACCCGAACTCCCGGTCCCAGACGAGCGAGCCGGCGGAGAAGAAGCACGTGAAGAGGACCGACATCGAGATGACGCCCGGGAAGAGGAAGGTCCGCAGCGAGACGCCCGGTCCCGCCGGGATCATCGTGGACAGCCCGCTCCCCAGCACGAAGAGATAGAGGACCGGCTGAATGAGCGACGCCACGATGCGGGGCTTGTCGGCCCAGAAGCGGATGATGTCCCTCTGCCAGACGATCTTCACGGCGCGTAGATCGTTGCGAAAGCTCCGCGCGGGGACGATGACGGGCACGATGTTGGCGACGCTGATGGCCAAGATGGTCCTCCTTTAGCTGCGCGCTCGGCGGGCGAAGGGGTGGGCACGGAGCTTGTCGGTCGCCGAGGCTTCGGCGTCGCGGATGGTCGTGCCCGTGAAAGACATGAAGACGTCGTCGAGAGAGGGACGCGCGACGCTGACCGAGCGAATGGGCACGCCGAGCTCGGCGAAGAGGCGGGGGACGAAGCGCTCGCCCTCGGCGACGTCGAACGTCACGACTCCGTCGCGTCGGGCAGGCTCGACCTGGAAGACCCGCCGGAGGGCGGCCATCGCGGCTTCGTCGTCGGCCGTGCGGATCTGCACCACGTCTTTCCCGACGCGCTGCTTGAGGGCCTCGGGGGTGTCGACGGCCACGATGCGCCCCGCGTCGATGATGGCGATGCGGTCGCAGTACTCGGCTTCTTCCATGTAATGGGTCGTGAGAAAGATCGTGATCGCTTCGTTCTTCTTCAGATCGTTGATGTAGCCCCAGATGGAGGCGCGCGTCTGGGGATCGAGACCCACGGTGGGCTCGTCGAGAAAGAGGACGCGCGGCGAGTGCATGAGGCCGCGCGCTATCTCGAGGCGCCGCTTCATCCCGCCCGAGAACGTCGCCACGCGGGACTTCCGCCGGTCCCAGAGGGCGACCATCTCGAGCACCTGCTTCAGCCGCGCGGGGACGACTGCGGTCGGCAAGCCGTAGAGCTCCGCGTGGAACCTCAGGTTTTGCTCGGCGGTCAGGTAGTCGTCCACCGTCGAGTCTTGAAACACGAGCCCGAGGTGCCGGCGGACCTCGTCGCGCTCCTCGACGACGTCGTGCCCCGCGACGATCGCCTTGCCCGCGGTCGGCGGGGTGAGCGTGCAGAGGATGTTGATGGTCGTCGATTTGCCCGCGCCATTGGGGCCGAGGAAGCCGAACGTCTCGCCCGTCCGGACATCGAGGTCGATCCCGCGCACGGCCTCGATCTCGCCGTAGCGCTTGCATAGACCGCGGACCACGACGGCGTGGCTGTGCTTCTCGAGCTCCTGCATCGATGGGTAGCGGTTAACCGGTCTCCGGCCGCTCGGCAAGGGCTCCGCCGGCTAAGTCTTGAGACGCCAGCCAGTCTTCAGCACCCAGCGGACCGCGAAGAGGCAGAGAACGAGGAAGCCGAGCGTCGCGCCGAAGCTGATCTCGACGCCGATGTCGGACACGTCGTAGAAGCTCCACCGGAATCCGCTCACCAGGTAAACGACGGGGTTGAAGAGGGTGACCTTCTGCCAGGTCGGGGGGAGCATCCGGATGGAGTAGAAGCTCCCGCCGAGGAAGGTGAGCGGGGTGACGAGGAGCATCGGCACGAGCTGTAGCTTCTCGAAGCCGTCGGCCCAGAGGCCGATGATGAAGCCGAAGAGGCTGAACGTCACCGCCGTGAGGACGAGGAATCCGGCCATCCACACCGGATGCGCGATCTCGTAAGGCACGAAGAGGCGCGCCGTGAGAAGGATGACCGCGCCGAGGAGGACCGACTTGCTCGCGGCCGCGCCCACGTAGCCGAGGACCATCTCGACCCACGAGATCGGCGCGGAGAGGACCTCGTTGATGGTGCCGGAGAAGCGGGGCAGGTAGATCCCGAACGACGCGTTCGAGATGCTCTCGGTGAGGAGCGAGAGCATCGTGAGGCCGGGAATGATGAAGGCCGCGTAGCTGACGCCGTCGATCTTCGTCATGCGCGAGCCGATCGCCGACCCGAAGACGACGAAGTAGAGCGACGTGGAGATGACCGGCGCCGCGATGCTCTGGAGGAGGGTGCGGAAGGTGCGCGACATCTCGAACGCGTAGATGGCGCGGATGGCGTGGAGGTTCACGAGCCCCCCCTCACCAGGTTGACGAAGATCTCCTCGAGCGAGCTCTCGCGCGTCTTCAGGTCCTCGAAGTCGATGCCCGCCTCGGCGAGATCGCGCAGGAGCGGGCCGATGCGCGAGCGGTCCTGCGCGTGGAAGGTGTAGACGAGCTGCTGACCCTTCGCGCCGAGCTCGAGCGAATAGCCGCGCAGCGTCTCCGGGATCTCGGAGAGCGGGCTCCGGAGCTGCAGGATCAGCTCCTTCTTGCCGAGCTTCTCCATGAGCGCGGCCTTCTCCTCCACGAGGATGATCTCGCCCTTGTTGATGATCCCGATGCGATCGGCCATCTGGTGGGCTTCTTCGATGTAGTGCGTCGTCAGGATGATGGTCACCCCGCCGGCGCGGAGCGAGCGGACCATCTCCCACATGTCGCGTCGCAGCTCGACGTCGACCCCCGCCGTGGGCTCGTCGAGAAAGAGGATTGACGGCTCGTGCGAGAGCGCCTTCGCGATGAGCACCCGGCGCTTCATTCCGCCCGACAGCGTCATGATCTTGTCGTCGCGCTTGTCCCAGAGCGACAGATCGCGGAGAACCTTCTCGATCCGCACGGGGTCCTTCGGCTTGCCGAAAAGGCCCCGGCTGAAGGTCACGGTCGCCCGCACGGTCTCGAACATGTCCGTCGCGACCTCTTGCGGCACGAGCCCGATCTTCGAGCGCGCCGCGCGAAAGTCCGCGACGATGTCGTGCCCATCGGCGACGACCTTGCCCTTCGTCGCGTTCACGATCCCGCAGATGATGCCGATGAGCGTCGTCTTGCCGGCGCCGTTCGGCCCGAGGAGCGCGAAGATCTCCCCGCGACGGATCTCGAGGTTGACGTTCTTCAGCGCCTCGAACCCGGACGCGTAGGTCTTGCAGAGGTTCTCGACCGCGACGATCGGGATCATCGGTCAGAGGTAGAGGTAACCCGTCACCGTGACGCCCACCTGATACTGCTCGGTGTTCGTGGGCGACACACGCCCGGGCATCACGAAGTACGGGAAGTTGAAGAACGGGTCGATGTCCGCCGCCGGCCCGTGCGCGCCGCGGAGGACGTAGCCAAGGAAGAAGCCGAGTGGGATGCCGGTGCTGCTGCGCGTTTCGCTCACGTCGTAAATGGTGAGGCCGGTGTTCAGGCCGAGGTCGAGCGCCTCGGTGACGTTGCCGAGCAGAGCGAGCGGAACGTCCAGGCGGACGGCGTTCGCGGAGGCCCCGGTGCCCGACTGCGTGGCGAGCTGGAACGTCACGGCAGGATCCAGATCGATACGGAACGAGGGGCTCGCGTGAAGGCGGAAGAGCACCGCGGGGATCACGGATCCGCCCGAGGAGTATCCCGGCAGCGTGAACACGTGCCCGGTGAGGTCCGCCGCGAGCTCAGCCTCGCCTCGCACGAACCGGTACTTCGCCCCGATGCTCGGGCCCTGGTTGCGGTTGGTCTCCCCGTACTGGAAACCCCCGTCTCCCGGCGGCGACGAGAGCTGGAGCGGCGCGACGAGCGCGTGGACCATCAGGTCGTCGGTGATCCCGAACGCGCCCGTGACGTCGAGCTCCCCGTAGGTGCCCTCGGCGCGGTGGTCGAACTGAAAGCCGACCGCAGGGCTCGCGACGAAGCGCGGGAGGGTGATCGGGCGCTGCGCCTCGGAAATGGGGAGGCGAAGCGCGCCCGGATCCGGATTCGGATCAGGGTCCGCGGCGGCAGAAGACGCGGTGAGACCGAGCGCCGCGATGAGGGCGAAAGGCAGCGCAATGGCAGGGGAGGAATGCAGGAGCCTCATGCCCGTACTCCAAGAGGGGACACGCAGCGTACGCGAGAAGGAGGCCGGCCGTTGCGATCCCGGCGATGGGGCAGGGCGCGGCAAACGAAGTTGGCGAGGGCAAGTCGAAGCGGCGCCACTTCGGAACCTCGAAACTGCCTGGCGGGCCAGGTGAGGCGTGTACGTGCATGTAAAAGGATGAGCGCTCACACAATCCCGTAAGAGCGTGGCCACAGAGAGCGTGGCTCTGCGACGTCCATGAGCGTATCGTGATCGATGGCGCGTCGAGCGCTCCGGGGAGAGGTGTGACCATGGGACTGATGCGATGGTTCCCGATCGTTGTCCTCCTCAGCCTCACGGCGTGCGGGGGCTCCGCAGGCACGTCGTCCGCGGGCGAGGGTGCCGGCGATGCTACGGCGGGCGACTCCGCGGGTGTCACGAGCGACGCTTCGACGAGCGACGCCAAGAGCGCGAGCGACGGCACGAGTGACGGCGCGAGTGACGGCACGACCGCGGACTCCGGCACGAGCGACGCCACCGCGAACGACGGTGCCGTCGATGCTCCGCAGGACGGACCGGACGGAGAAGCGGCCGCACCGGCGTGCACCGACGGCGCAACCGCGTGTGTCGGCTCGACGCCGGAGACGTGCTCCGGGGGCCAGTGGGTGCTCGCGGACGCAGCGTGCAGCGGGACCGCGGCGGTCTGCCTGGCAGGGGGCTGCGCGGCGTGTGCTCCGGGCACCCTGGGATGTGTGGGGAACGCGACGGCGACGTGCAGCTCGACCGGCACGTGGGGGGGCACGGTCGACTGCACGTCGACGAACCAGGCGTGCATCGCCGGCGCATGCACGGGCGTTTGCGCGCCCAACCAGACGCAGTGCGCGGACGCCGACGGCGGCGCGGGCGGAGCAGGGGACGCGGGAACGGGGAACGCCGTTCAGACCTGCGATTCCACGGGCAACTGGGGCGCCCCCAGCAACTGCGTGAACGAGACGTGCGTCTCCGGCGCGTGCACGGGGACGTGCGCCCCCGGACAGACGCAGTGCTCGGGCAACGGCGTGCAGACGTGCAGCGGTGGCACCTTCGGGACCCCGGCCGACTGCGGCAGCCAGACGTGCTTCGACGGGCAGTGCGGCGTGCTGGTGATCGCACCCACGGCGCAGTCGATCAACGTCACGTACGGCCAGCAGACGCCGACGGTGCAGTACACGGCGACCATCAACGGGAGCCCGGTGCCCGCGTCGTTCTCCACCGACAGCGGCCAGATCGGCGGCGTCGCGGCCTCGACCGGCCTGATGACGCCGACCGGCACGGTCGGTGGCACTGCCCACATCTCGGCGACTTACATGAACCAGACGGCGTCGACGCCCCTCACCGTCACGATCCAGCTCACGCAGAACGGTGGCAGCACCGGGGGCGGAGGCGCTGGCGGCAATGGCGGCGTCGGAGGCGCCGGCCCGGGCGGGCCGGTCGGCGGAACCACGGTGGCCACGCTGAACGGCACACCCATCCCCGACGTCGGCCTCGCGTGGCTGTACCCCTACAACAACACTCTGTGGCCGCAGGGACTGCTCCCGCCGCTCCTGCAATGGCAACCGGGCGCCATTGGCAGCGCGGCACCTTACTACGCGGCAGTCCAAGTCTCGATTACCGAGCCCGGGTTCGCCTACACGGGTTACTTCGCGGCCAACGCCACGAACTTCATCAACATCCCCGTCGAGCAGATCCCGTGGAACGTCATGGCGTACTCGAACTCGGGCGGGGCGCCGATCACCGTCAGCCTCGTCTTCGCGACCGCGAGCGGCGTTGCTTACGGGCCTCTCACCGAGACGTGGTACGTCTCGCCCGGGACGCTCCAGGGCACCGTCTACTACAACTCGTACGGGACCAACCTGGCGACGAACTATTGCTGCACGCTGGGAGGCGCGGCCTTCGGCGGGGCCACGCTGGCGATCAAGAACGGGGCGCTCAGCCCGACCCTCGTCGCCGGCACCTCGACGTATCCGAGCAGCATCGCCGGCTGCCGCGTGTGCCACTCGGTCAGCGCCGACGGCTCGACGCTCGTCACGCAGCATGGCGACAACTACGACACCTCGTCGTGGTACGCCCTCGCGACGTACGCCGAGTCGCAGATCGCTCCAACCGGCACGGGCCAGTTCGCGTGGCCGGCGCTCTTCCCGGATGGGTCGATCCTCCTGGCCGACGGCGCGCCGCTGGCGGGGAGCGGCTCGTACACGGCGCAGCTCTTCAACACGCAGACCGGGGCGACGGTGGCGTCGACGGGGATCCCTGCCGGCCTGCACGCCGGCTCGCCGGTCTTCTCGCCCGACGGCACGCACGTGGCGTTCACGTTCACCGGCGGGACGGGCGCCGACGGGATCTCGCTCGCCGCGATGGACTTCAACAAGGCGACGTCCACGTTCTCGAACTTCCGCGTCCTCTACAAGCCGTCGAACAGTGCGTTCACGGCGCTGTGGCCGAGCTTCATGCCCACGAACAACGCGGTCATCTTCGAGCTCCAGGTTCAATACAACGGCCGAGACTGGGGCGGGACACGGTCGCCCTGCGACAGCACGGCGTGCGCGAACGAAAGCACCTCCGGCGCGCAGGGCGAGACCTGGTGGGTCGATCTCGGGACGAAGACCGCCGCGCGGCTCGCGACGCTGGACGGTCTCTCCGGAGCCACTCTCTACGTTCCCAAGTCGTCGAGTCACGTCAACGACTCGGTGCTCGACTTCGAGCCGACCGTGAACCCGGTCGTCTCGGGCGGCGAGGCGTGGGTCGTCTTCACGACGCGGCGCCTCTACGGAAACGTCGCGACGCTGCCTCCCTACTACAGCGATCCTCGCTACGTGGATCTCACCACGTCGCCGACCCCGAAGAAGCTCTGGGTCGCCGCCGTGGATCTCAACGCGACGCCGGGCACGGACCCGAGCCACCCGGCGTTCTACCTGCCCGCGCAGGAGATCCTCGCCGGCAACTCTCGTGGCTACTGGGTCGTCAACCCGTGTCAGGCGAACGGAACCTCGTGCCAGAGCGGCGACGAGTGCTGCGGCGGTTACTGCGAGGCCACCGACGGGGGCCTGCAGTGCAGCGCCCAGCCGCCCGCCTGCTCGCAGCTCCTCGACAAGTGCACCAGCAACAGCGACTGCTGCGGCGCCAACCTGGGAGTTCTCTGCATCAACGGCTTCTGCTCGGAGCCGTCGTTCACTCAATAGCGGAAGCGGCTCGAAACGAGCCAGCCACGATCCACGTTGCACCGCCGATGGCCGACGCCACGACGAGCATCGTCCATTGCAAGGCATCCCTCGGCGCGCCGATCACCCCCGGCAGGTGAACCAGCACGACGAACGCACTGACCATGACCGCTTCGAGCGTCGCAGCCAGGCGCGGCACGATGCCGAAGAGGATCGCCGCTCCGGCGGCGACGTGCCCCGCGCCGGTCAGGAACGCCCAGCCGAGCCGGAAGGGCAGCCATGCCGGAACCGCATCGGCTGCCCCCGCCATATCGAGGAAGTGGTGGAGACCGAAGAGCGGCAACGCGAGCGCAAAGAGCGAACGAGCCATCCGCACCGCGCGGTCTCCGCGCACCAGGCGCCCACGCCCCTCGGTCGGTGAGGCCAGCGAGGCGAAGAGAATCCAGCTGCCGGCGACGACCGTCGCGATCTGACCGCCACCCGCCCACAAGCCCTCCTTCGAGGGTGCGGCGATGACGCGGGGCATCTGAAGAACCAAAAGCCAGGCCAGGAAAAGGAGCGTCAGGATGGCCGACGACCGCATCCGCGTCTTGCGCCACGGGAGGCCGACCGCGGAGACCAACATGAGCGCGCCCGCGGCGTACGCGAGCACGTTTCGCCACGGCACCCACCGTGGAACCGGCGCCCAGACGTATTCGAACACACCCGACAGCAGGAGCACGCCCAGCCCCGCCACCGCCGCGGCGTACATGAGTCTCCCGGGCGCGGACACACCGCGACGTTAGCCGATCTGAACGAAGCCGAGATCGGCCCACTCGTTCGGATCACGTGGCCCGCCCTCGGCCCCCCGTGTGCTCGCGATGCACGGCGAACGGGCCGAACGCCTGGTCCACGGGCATCACCTCGAGGCGGTTGACGTTGACGTGGGGCGGTCGGGTCACGGCGAAGTGAACGAGGTCCGCGATGTCCTCCGCGGTGAGCGGCTTCATGCCGGCGTAGACGGCGTCGGCCTTTGCGCGATCGCCGCCGAAGCGGACGAGCGAGAACTCTGTCTCGACCATGCCGGGCTCGATGTTCGTCACGCGGATCGGATGCCCGAGCAGGTCCGAGCGGAGGTTCGCGGAGAAACGCTCCACGAAGGCCTTCGTGGCGCCGTAGACGTTGCCGCCGGGGTACGAGTACGAGCCGGCGACCGAGCCGAGATTCACGATGTGACCGCGCCGCCGCGCGATCATGCCGGGGATCGCCGCGCGGGTCAGCAGCGCGAGGCCGCGAACATTCGTTGCGATCATCTCCTCCCAGTCCTCGACGCGCGCTTCATCGGCCTTCCCGAGTCCCAGCGCGCCGCCCGCCGCGTTGACGAGGACGTCGACGGCCGCGAAGTCGGCGGGAAGCTCGGCAAAGACGCGTTCGACGGGCCCACGCTCCCGCACGTCGAGCGCGACCACGTGGCACGCTTCGCCGAGCTCGCGTGAGAGGTCGGCGAGCCGCTCACGGCGCCGGCCCGTGGCGACCACCTTCGCGCCTTCGGCCACGAAGCGGCGCACGCACGCCGCTCCGATCCCCGACGTGGCTCCGGTGACGAATGCGATGCGGCCCTTCATGCGCGGAATGCCTCCGGTTCGCGATGTCGCACGGTGATCGGGTGAACGCAAGCGGGGGGGTGTGGTAGCTCGAGTCATGCGCCCAGGAATCGTCCAGGTCACCCTCGTCGTGCGCGACTACGACGAGGCGCTCGGCTTCTACGTCGACACGCTCGGCTTCGAGTGTGTCGAGGACACGGAGCTGGGCGGCGGCAAGCGCTGGCTGCGCGTCCGGCCCGCCGGGTCCACGGGCGCGACGCTCCTTCTCGCCCGCGCCGTCGATGATCGTCAGCGGGCGAGCGTCGGAAACCAGACCGGCGGCCGCGTCGGCTTCTTCCTCGAGACGGACGACTTCCGGCGGGACCACGAGGCGCTCCTCGCCCGCGGAGTGACGTTCACCGGGCCGCCACGCGAGGAGAGCTACGGCACGGTCGCCGTGTTCGAGGATCTCTACGGCAACCGGTTCGATCTCATCGGCCGGCGGTGCGATTGATCTTTGGTCACCAACTATCGTGATCGACCCACGTGAGACGGTCCTCGCCGCGGACGGTCGAGGCGGCGCGCGGGACGTCGGTCGAGGCAAATGAGGTCCGCGTCTTATTGAAGGCCGGACGGGACGGCAAACCCGCGCTTGGCTTCCGCCCTGGCGACGGCCGATGCCCCCGCGACGCACAGGAGCACCGCAAAGAGGGTGTCGTGGTCGAAACGCGTGAACTCGCCCATGAGGACGATCGCCGTGACGGGCATCTTCTGCGAGACAGCCAGGAACGCCGTCGCCCCGACGACCGCGAAAGCGGGGAGAGGGGTCCCTGGCCAGAGTTGACTCCACGCGGCTCCCAGCAGGGTGGCCAGCAGAGCGCCGATCGCGAGGCTCGGCGTCAGGAGCCCCCCCTTGGCACCGGCCCGCAGACTGCCGACGGTGATGGCCAAGCGCAGCACGACGAGCACCGCCGCGAGACCGATGGTGAGCTCTCCGTTGATGGCTGGCTGCGCCGCGTTCTTGCCGTTGCCGAGCAGCTGGGGGTAGCGCGTCGCGAAGAGACCGACGGCGACGAACGTCGGCACGCACCACAGGAGCAAGCTCACGCCCCTCGGCGTGTGCTCCCGTGCGCTCCCTGCCAGGCGCGCGAATTGGTCCGCCGCGAGGCCGAGGACAGGCCCGGCGAGGACACTCCAGACGAGGAGCCCTGCGTGAACCTCGAAGAGGGGCAGGTGGTAGACCTGCACGTTGCCGAGCGCGACCTTGACGACGACCGCCGCGAGGGCCGAGGACGCCACGGCCGCCGCGACCGCCGAGGGCCGGAACGTCCCGAGCAGGACCTCGAGCGTGAACAGCGCCCCCCCGAAGGGCACGTTGTACACGGCGGCGAGCCCCGCGCCGGCCGCGCAGGCGACGAGGAGGCGTCGCTGCTCGGGGGAGAGCCGCGCGCGGTCGGAGACCCAGGTCGAGAACGTCGCGCCGAGCTCCCGCGGGGCCGTTTCGCGCCCGAGCGGTGAACCGAGCCCCACGGTGACGATCTGAAGAAGCACATGGACGATCGTCGAGCCGGGAGGCATGCGCCCCTTGGCGTCGACGACCTCTTCGACGTTCACGAGCGGTCGGCCGAACCGCTGAAGGGCCCACCACCCGAGGCCGGCGACGAACCCGCCCACGACGGGGACGCAGAAACGACGGAGCGGTGTGGCGCGAGAGACGCCCTCGAGGAACGATTCGGTATCGAGGACGTTGCCGACGTCGTACCCGTAGGCGCCGTGCTGGACGAGGTGAAGCAAGCAGACGAGCGCGGCTCCCGCCGCGCCGACACCGAGTCCGACGACCGTCACCAGGGCCAGCATGACGGCGAAGGACCGCTCCTCGCGGGTCGGAGTCGGCGGAGACGGCGTGCCCCCCTCCATCGTCCTTTGGCCATAACACGTCGTGAATCGGGCGATCCGGGGAGTGAAGTAGGATGCGGCCCCCATGACGCGCCGACCTCTTCTTTCGCTCACCCTCCTGGCTCTCGTCGGCTGCGCCGGCGCTCCGCCCCAGCCGTCGTCGCCCACAGTGACCGCCGAGGCTCCGGCTCCTGCGTCGGTCGTTCCCCCGGCACCGGCGGTCGATCCGGCCGTCATGCCCAAGCAGCGACCCACCCTCGTCCGGGCGGCGAGGTACTTCGACGGTCGGAGCGACTCGATCGTCGACGGAGGGGTTGCGGTACTGGTCGAGAACGGGCTCATCACGCGGATCGGGAAGGCGGCTGCCGTCGTGGCCCCGCCCGACTCCGAGACCGTCGACCTCGGCGACGCGACGATCATGCCGGGCTTCATCGACGCCCACACCCACACGACCGAGGAATCGAGCCCGGACTACTACAAGGACGACTTCGAGCAGCGGCACCGCCCCGCGACCGAGCAGGCGTTCTATGCCGCCGCGTACGCCAAGAAGCTGCTCGAAGCCGGCTTCACGACCATCCGCGATCTGGGCTCGAAGGATCTCCTCGACGTCGGCCTTCGCAACGCCATCAAGGCGGGACTCGTGCCCGGACCGCGCATGCTGGTGGCGGTCCACGCGCTGACCGCGACCGGTGGCCATGGAGACAGCAACAACAGCCCGCCCGATCGCGTGGTGCCACGGACTCTCTTCGACGGCGTGTGCGACACGCCCGACGAGTGCGTCAAGGCCGTGCGCGTCCAGGTGAAGTACGGCGCCGACGTCATCAAGGTCCTCGCCTCGGGCGGGGTGCTCTCGCTGTCGGACGCCGTCGACGCGCCCCAGCTCCCGCGGGAGACTCTCGAGGCGCTCATCGGGGAAGCCCATCGGCTCGGCAAGAAGGTGGCGGCCCACTGCCATGGGGACATCGCCGCCAAGGCGGCGATCGAAGCGGGGATCGACTCGATCGAGCACGGGTCCTTCCTCAAAGCGGACACGCTCGCGATGATGAAGAAGAGGGGGACCGTCCTCGTGCCGACGCTGCTCGCGTCCGACTGGCTGTCGACGGGCGAGAATTCGACGAGGTTCCCGGCCTCGATCCGGGAGAAGATCAAGCAGGCGACTCAGGCACGCTCGGTCATGTTCAAGGAGGCCCTGAAGGTCGGGGTCACCATCGGCTTCGGCACGGACTCGGCGGTCTCACCGCACGGGATGAACGCGCGCGAGTTCTCGCTGATGACGGGCCTCGGCATGACGCCGGCTGCGGCGCTCCGCTCGGCGATGTCGGTCGATGCCGCGTTGCTCGGGATCGACAAGCAGGCCGGGACCCTCGAAGCGGGCAAGCTCGGGGACATCGTGGCCGTGCCGGGCAATCCCCTCGTGGACATCAAGCAGACGGAGAACGTGGTCTTCGTCATGCGTGCAGGGCGGATTTACAAGCGCCCGTCGAAGTGACCGTACGGAGATGCAGTCGTAATACCGATCACCCACGAACTGGCTCACCCGGAATGCGACCAGGCTATTCGGCCGACAGCTTCACGTGCTCGGGACGGAGCACCCGAGGAGCGGGCGAGTAGGCGAGCGCCCGCTCGAGGACGTTGCGAAGCTCACGGACGTTGCCCGGCCAGTCGTGGGCGGTGAGCTTCGCGAGCGCCTCGGGAGAGAGCACGGGTGGAGCGTCGTCGCCCGCGGCGAGCTGGCGCAAGAAGTGCCGCGTCAGCGGCGCGATGTCTTCCATGCGGTCGCGCAGGGGGGCGATGCGGAGCGTGACCACCTGCAGTCGGTAGTAGAGATCTTCGCGAAAGCGCTGCTGTCGCACGAGAGCGGCGAGATCCCGGTGCGTCGCCGCGATGACGCGGACGTCCACGACCTGGGGACGCTTCTCGCCCAGGGGGAAGATCTCGCCGTTCTCGAGGAAGCGAAGCAGCTTGGGTTGTACGTCGAGCGGCAGCTCGCCGATCTCGTCGAGAAAGATGGTGCCGCCGTGCGCGGCGCGGAGGACGCCCGGATGATCTTTCGTGGCGCCGGTGAACGCCCCTCGCCTGTAGCCGAAGAGCTGCCCCTCGAAGAGGTCGCGGGGGACGGTCGCGCAGTTGAACGCGACATAGGGCCCCTGCGACCGCGTCGACAGGTCGTGAATCGCGCGGGACACGACCTCCTTTCCGGTCCCCGATTCGCCGTACACGACGACGGTGGCCCGCGAGCCCGCGAGGCGAGCGATCTCCGAGCGAAGCGCGCGCATCGAAGCGGAGAGCGCGATGAGGCCCGGAACGCTGGCGTCGTCCTCTCCCGGAGCGCCTTCGATCCGCGGCCGGCCCGCGTCCCGCAGCGTCGCCACCTCGAGCGCCAGACTGCCCATGGTCCCGAGGACGGACAGGACCGAGTGACCGCGCTCGTCGAGAGGGCCGAGTGCGCCGAGCCGCAGGCGTCGCCCGATGCCGTCCCCGAACTCGACCCACTCGAACCCCGACGACGGCGTGCCGGCCCCACCGAGGACGCGCGCTTCGCCCTTCGCGTCGATTTCCTCGAGTCGTACGGGTCTCATGCCCAGCAGCTCGGAGGTCACCGCGATGAGCTCCCGCTGCACGAGGCCCGGGTCGGCTCCGCGCACCCCGAGCCGCTGTAGCGGAACGACGAGACCGTCGAACGCGACCCCCGGAGCGAGCGCCTTCGCGTCCGCGCGCCGCTCGGCCACCACCCGGTCGACCCCCGCACGAACGACCGGTGGCATCCGGAGACCGAGGGCATCGAGCCGCGCCTGGCTCTCGTCGACCCCGGTCCGGTCGTCGGGCGCGCCGAAGGCTTGCTCGATCAACGCCAGCATGTGCTTGGCCATGGCCGCATCGCTTACGTCGCCCGTCGATTCGTAGGTCGCGATCGTGGCCTCGAGGAGCTGTCGGCCGTGGGTCCAGCGCCCGTGGCGCGCGGCGAGCGCTCCTTCGACGCGGCCGAGGTAGGCCGAAGCCCACGGATAGGGCAGGCGATCGAGCATCCGCTGGGCGTGCCGGAGCGCGAGGCGGGCGCGCGCCTCGTTCTCCACGAGAATGTGGCTCATCGAGCCGAGGACGAGGACATCCCGCAAGAGGAAGCTCCATCCCTTCGCCAGCGCCGCGGCTCGCTCGAAGGCCTCCACGATCGACTCCGGATCGACGGAGGTCGACCACAGATGCATGGCCTCGACGAGCGCCGCGTTCGCGCGGCAGATGGCCCGCAAGGACGGAACCTCGCAGCTCCGCAGCGACGCGGCCAGCTGGAGGAGCGCGTCGTATCGGCCGGTCAGGTAGTCGACCCTCGCCGTGGTCATGACCCCGAGGATCGGAGGCAAGCCCGTCTCGAGCGTGTACTCGCGGAGCGAATCCAGCGCCGTGACCGCCTCCTCGGCGCGGCCGCAGCGGAGGAGCGCCTCGGCCTCGGCGCGCGTCGCGAACAAGGTGTGTGCGCCCATCGAGGCGCGCGCAAGTCGCGCCACGTGCTGCGACCTGCGGGCCAGCTCCAGCACCTTCTCGGGATCGTGCAGCTCCTCGAGCTTGCGGACGGCCATCAGGGCGAGGGCGCGCGCTTCGACGACGCCGAAGCCGTGGGTCGCGGCTTCCGCCGCGAGGTCGATGGTGAGCTTCTCCGCGAGCGCGCGTTGCCCGGAGAAGGTCGCGTGCAGCGCCCGCGTCTCGAGCTCGTGCACCGCGAGGAGCGGCGGCAGGTCCGACCACGCCGCAGGTTCCATTCGACCGAACGCCCGCGCGACCAGCTCGTCGTCGCTGACGGCCACGGCGGCATGCACCGTGGGCATCCACGCGAGGAACGCGATCTCCGGAGACCCGCCGCGCGCGAGCTCCTCGGCCCGGGCGGCGTAGGCGTGGACCCGGCCGGGATCGAAGAGCGTGGCGTCGGGCAGCGAGTGAGCGCACGCCGCCGCGGCGTAGACGAGGGCCGCAGAAGGTGCCGACAGTTGGCCATCCTCGGCCTGGCTCAACGCGGGCGCCAGCGTCCCGAGAGCGCTCCTTGGGTCGGACCGCAAGAACAGATCGATGAGGGCGAGGCCGGCGGCTGCCAGCGCCCGCCCGTCGGGCGACGGAGCCCCGCCCTGGGTCAAGCTGCGGAGGAGCGCCGCGCGTCCGGTGAGCCAGTCGCCGCGGTACACGCGGTCGAGGGCGGCGAGGACATCGGCGAGCTCCTCGCCACGAGGGGGCCGCAATTCCGCGGGCTGGGCGGTGCTCGAGAGGGCGTCGCTCCTCGCCCCGGAGCGCAGCGCTTGCAGTCTGCGCAGCTCTTCGCCGCGCGGGCGGCGCGCATCCTTCGCGCCCTCGGGCAGCTCCCACCTGTAGACCGTGTTGGGCGTGACGCCGACGCTCCGCGCGAAGGTCGCGCGGCTCGAGGAGCCACGCAAGGCGCGAACCTCCTCGGGGCCGATGGGAGCCGTCATGGATGACACCTGGCGCTCTACCGGATGATAACCGGATGACATCCATTCGCCGCTCGAGAGGCTGTCGGGAACCCGCACAATCGCATTAAAACGAATGGAATCGCGATGTAAACGTCGTGGCATGGTGGCTGCTCAAGCGAGCGCCATGACCACGGAAGCCGTTCTCCTCCCGCCGCTCGCGGCCAGCGACTCTCCCCCGAAGGCTGCAGACGGGCGCATCGCTTCGTCACGATCGCGAGCGACCGTTCTTCTCCCCGTCCTGATGGCCGTCGCCGTGGCCGGAGGCGCAGTGGGCTGGACGCTCACGCACGGCAAGGAGACGACCGACGACGCTCAAGTCGAAGGACACGTGGCCAACGTGAGCCCGCGGATCGCGGGGCTCGTGCAACGCGTCCTCGTGAAGGACAACCAGAAGGTCCACGAGGGGGACGTCCTCGTCGAGCTCGACGATCGAGATTGCGTCGCGAAGCTCGCCGCCGCCCGGGCGGATCTCGCTGCCGCCTTGGCCACGCAGCACGCCGCGGAAACCGAGCTCACGCTCGCCCGGAAGTCTGCCGAGTCCAACGTCGTCGTCGCTCGCGGCGGCCTGGTACAGGCGGCCTCTCTCGGCGACACCACGCGCGAGGCCATCGACCAGGCGCGTGCCGACCTCGACGCTGCGCAGTCCCGGGCCGAGCTGGCCCGGGTCGAGCTGGCGCGCTCCTCGAGCCTCCTCGCCGACCACGTCGTGCCGCGCGCGGACTACGACACCCGTCAGGCCACGTTCGACGAGGCGCAGGCCGCAGTCCGTCAGGCCCGCTCCCGGCTCGCCTCCGCGCAAGCGGCCACCGGCAACTCGGCGGGCACGCTCGAGTCCGCCCGCGGCCGGTGGCTCTCGGCGCAGCTCGGCCCAGACCAGGTCGAGGCCGCCGGGGCGCAGGTCGAGCTGGCGCGGGCGCGAGTCGACCAGGCTCAGGCTGCGCTCGCGCAGGCGGATCTGAACGAGTCGTATACGCACGTCACCGCCGCGACCTCGGGGGTCGTCGCGCGTCGCTCGGTGGAGCTCGGGCAGACCGTCTCGCCGGACCGCCCGCTCATGGCGATCGTCCCGCTCGACGACACCTGGATCGTCGCCAACTTCAAGGAGGACCAGCTGGCCGACATGAAGATCGGTCAGACCGCCACCGTCTCGATCGACACCTACTCCGGCCGCCGCCTTCGCGGCACCGTCGAGAGCTTCGCGGCGGGCACGGGATCTCGGTTCTCGCTCCTGCCGGCCGACAACGCCTCTGGCAACTTCACGAAGGTCGTCCAGCGCGTTCCCGTGCTCGTCCGCCTCGACGGCGATCAGGGCGCCGTCTTGCGACCGGGCATGAGCGCGTCGGTCACCGTTCTCACGAAGTAGCGCATCCGAAGAGGGTCATCATGAAGGCTGGCTCGAACGCCACCGGCGGCGACATCCAGGGCTCGAAGGCAGGCATCACGGCGGTCGTCATGATCGCCGCGCTGATGGCGATGATCGACATCACCATCGTCAACGTGGCGCTCACCGACATCCGCGCCAGCTTCGGCACGCCCATCGACGAGATCGGCTGGGTGTCGACCGGCTACATGATGGCCAACATCGTCATCATCCCGCTGACGGGCTGGTTCCAGCGGCAGTTCGGCGTCCGCATCTACTTCGCCGCGTCGATCGCGATCTTCACGGCCGCCAGCGCCCTCTGCGGGCTCGCGTGGAGCCTGCCCGCGCTCGTCGCCTTCCGCGTCCTGCAGGGCCTCGGCGGCGGGGCGATCATCCCGACGGCGCAGACGATCCTCTTCGCGCGTTATCCGAAGTCCGAGCACGGCATGGCTGCGGGCCTCTTCGGGCTGGCCGCCATCACCGGACCGCTCCTCGGCCCGAGCGTCGGCGGGTATCTCATCGACATCGCGAGCTGGCACTGGATCTTCTACGTCAACGTGCCCATCGGCATCTTGGCCACGCTGCTCGTCCTCCGGTTCGTGGAGCAGCCGTCGTTCAAACCTCCCGTCGGCGACGAGGCCAGGGTCGACGTCTTCGGCATCGTTCTCCTGGTCATCGGGATGCCCGCCCTCCAGTACATCCTTGAGGAGGGAAATCGCGAAGGGTGGTTCGAGAGCCGGACCATCCTCGTCCTGGCCGTCGTCGCGGCGATCGCGCTCGTCACGTTCGTGGTCCACGAGCTCGAGGCGCCGCACCCGATCGTGGATCTCCGTGTCTTCGCCAACCGGAGCTATTCGGCCGGAACGGGCCTCAACTTCCTGACAGGCTTCGCGCTCTTCAGCGGCAGCTACCTCTTCTCCCTCTTCGGGGGCGAGGTCATGCACTACACCGCGCTCGATCTCGGACGTGTGTTCCTCGTCGCCGGCACGGTCTCGCTGGTCGTCATGCCCGTCATGGGGCGGGTCGCGCCCAAGGTCGACGGACGGTATCTGCTCTTCGTCGGCGTGGTGGTGGTGGCGCTCAGCCAGCTCGTCGCCGGCAGGCTCACGTCCGAAGGGAGCTTCTGGGATCTCGTGCGCCCGAACATGATCCGCAGCTTCGGCCTCGGGTTCATCTTCATTCCGGTCAGCGTCCTGGCGCTCTCCGACCTGTCCGACGACCGGCGCGGCAACGGCACGGGCCTCTTCAATCTGACGCGCGAGCTCGGCGGATCGATCGGCACGGCCCTCATGGGGATGCTCGTCACCGACGGCATCAAGCGCCACGGCGCTTACCTCGCCGAAAGCGTTACGGCGTACAGCCCCGTCGCCCAGGAGCAGATGCGGTCCTTCTCGGCCTCGGTCGGCGCCCACACCTTCACGCGAAGCGGCGTGGCCGAGAGCATGATGGCCGCGAAGGTCGGCCGAGAAGCCATGGTCCTCAGCTTCGAGCACGGGTTTCGTGTCGTCGCCCTCACCATGCTGGCCGGGCTCGTGCTCGTGCTCTTGCTGAGACCTGCCCGAGAGGGCGTCGAGATCAGCGGCACGCACTGACCGTGCTGGTCGCCTGGACCCCACCGTGGCGAAATGACCCGACCACGATCTGCCGAAACGTCGGCCGATCCGCAGCCATGCATGGGCACGAGACGTGCGAAAGGCGCCCCGCCATGGAGGTTCCCATGAAAACGCCTGCTTTCCGCCTACGTGGTGCTCTTCCCCTCGTCGCGACGCTCTTGCTCGCGGGTGGGTGCGCCGCAAAACAGTCGCCCGTGTCGACGCCCAGCGGGGCCACCGGGCTCCCGGCATCGCAGACCGCCGGCCGCACGGCCTCGGTCCCGAACACGCCGACCGCCACGAACATCAACATCTCCGAGGAGATTCTCCGCGCCTGCAACATCCCCGACGCGGACGCCTACTTCGCATTCGACTCCTCGCACGTGACCAGGTCCGACCATTCGCCGCTCAATGCTCTGGCCACGTGTTTCAGCCGTGGACCGCTGGCTGGTCGCCACATGCGCCTCGTTGGTCATTCCGACCCTCGCGGCGCTTCCGAGTACAACGTGACGCTCGGCCAGTCGCGGGCCGACTCCGTCGCGAGCTACCTCGGCCGTGAAGGCGTGGGCCGCGGCGCGACGAGCACGACCTCCCGCGGATCCCTGGACGCGACGGGCATGGACGAGTCGGGATGGGCCCACGACCGGCGGGTCGACGTCCTCCTCGCCAACTGACGGGGGGGCCTCGGCCGATCGACGAGTCTGACGCGGGCCTACCGGTCCCGTATCCTGCCCGTCGCGGGCTCACTACGACGGGGCCACGCCCCCCATGAAGATCATCCCCAAGCTCACGGCGGCCCTCGTCGCCGGCACCTGCATCATCCTCGGTGCGAACGGCTGGCTTCGCGTGCGGCGCGAGCGGCGGTTCTTCGAGGCGGACCGGATCCGCGATCACGAGATCGTGGGACGGTCTCTCGAGGCTGCAGCGGCTGCGGTCTGGAAGTCCGACGGGCCGGAAGCCGCCATCCAGGCCATCGACGCCGTGAGCAGCCACTCGAAGACGCTTGGCATTCGCTGGATCCCGCGCGCGCAGACGAGCAGGCTCGACACCGAAGCGGCGTTTCTCCGGGGGCTTCCGGCGGGGGAACCCGTGACCGCGGCGGGCGGCGATGGTGGCCACGGGACGGTCTGGAAGACCTACGTCCCGCTGGACGCCGACGGGGTCCGGCAGGGGTTCATCGAGCTGTCCGAGCCGCCGAGCGCCGAGGACCGCTTCGTGCGAAACACCGTCTGGGACACGGTAGAGATGACGCTGTCGCTCGCCGTCGTTAGCGCACTGCTCGCGTTCGTGATGGGCCAGTGGCTGGTCGGCACGCCCGTCCAGCTGCTTTCGGAGAAGGCGCGACGAATCGGCCGCGGCGACTTCTCGGGCCCGGTCACGCTGAAGCAGCAAGACGAGCTCGCGGAGCTTGCGCGCGAGATCAACGCAATGTGTGATCGTCTCGCGACGACGCTCGATCACCTGCGTCACGCCGATCGGCTGAGCACCGTGGGCAAGCTCGCGTCCGGCGTGGCGCACGAGCTCGGGACGCCGCTGAACGTCGTGGGGGCGCGCGCGAAGATGGTCTCGGCGGGAGAAACCACGCTCGACGAGTCGCGCGAGTACGCGTCCATCATCGTGGGAGCGACGGACCGCATGACGGCGACGATCCGGCAGCTCCTTCAGTTCGCGCGCCGCGACACGTCCCGAAAGGCGCCGACCGACCTGCGAAGTCTCGCCGCCGACGCAGCCGAGCTGCTCCGTCCCCTCGCGAAGCAGGCGCGCGTCGACCTCGTGCTCGCGCCGGGCAGTGGGGACGCCACTGCGGACGTCGATGGAGGCCAGATCCAGCAGGTGATCACGAACCTGGTGATGAACGCCGTCCAGGCCATGCCGCAAGGAGGAACCGTGGAGCTCAGCCTGGACACCGAGCGGCTCGAGCCGCCGGCGGAGCTTCACAAGCCCGAGGGTGAGCACCTCCGCTTGCGCGTGAAGGACACGGGGCAAGGCATCGCGCCGGAGCACCTGCCGCACATCTTCGAGCCCTTCTTCACGACGAAGGACGTCGGCGCGGGGACGGGCTTGGGCCTCGCCGTGACCTATGGAATCATCCGCGACCACGGCGGCTGGATCGCCGTCGACAGCAAGGTCGGCCAGGGCGCAACCTTCTCCGTGTACCTGCCGGCGCCCGGAAACCCATGAGCACACGCATCCTGCTCGTCGACGACGATGCGCCTCTGTGCGACACGCTCGCCGTCGGCTTGCGCAAACGCGGCTTCGAAGTATCCCCGCGGACTTCTGCGGCCGAGGCGATCCAGGCTCTCGAAAGCGAGGACTTCGACGTGCTGGTCACCGACCTGCACATGCGCGGAGTCGGAGGAATCGAGCTCTGCGAGCACGTGGTGGCCAATCGACCCGACCTGCCCGTGGTCGTGCTCACGGGTTTCGGCAACCTCGAGTCGGCCGTGTCGGCCATCCGTGCGGGGGCCTACGACTTCATCAACAAGCCCGTGGAGATCGACGTCCTGGCCATCGCGGCCGAGCGAGCGGCCACCCACCACCGCCTGCGGGAGGAGGTGAAGCGCCTGCGCGACCAGGCCGGCAAGGCGACCCGGTTCGATGCGCTCGTGGGGCAGAGCGCGGCCATGCGGGCGGTGTACGATCTCATCGATCGGGTGGCGCCCTCGGACGCGACGGTCCTTGTCTCCGGCGAGAGCGGGACAGGCAAAGAGGTCGTCGCGCGCGCCATCCACGCCCACAGCGCCCGAAAGAGCGGCCCCTTCGTCGCGATCAACTGCGCGGCCGTGCCCGAGACCTTGCTCGAGAGTGAGCTGTTCGGCCACGCGAAGGGTGCGTATACGGATGCGAGGACGGCGGAGCCCGGGCTCTTCTCTCGCGCCAACCGGGGCACGCTCTTCTTGGACGAGATCGGAGACATGCCGCTCGGTCTCCAACCCAAGCTGCTGCGGGTGCTCCAGGAGCGCACCGTGCGCCCTGTGGGAGGCCGCGACGAGGTTCCCATCGACGTGCGAGTCGTGGCCGCCACCAATCGGGACCTCGAGTCCGCCATCGACGAGGGGCGCTTCCGGGAGGACCTCTACTATCGGATCAACGTGGTGCACATCCCGTTGCCCCCTCTGCGGGCGAGGGTGGGGGACATTCTTCCGCTGGCGCAGCACTTCCTCTCGCAGTTCGCGTCGCGGGCCGACAAGAAGGTCACCGGCATCGCCCCGCCTGCCGCCGAGAAGCTCACTACGTACGCGTGGCCGGGAAACGTGCGCGAGCTGCAGAACTGCATGGAGCGCGCCGTCGCCCTCACGCGGTTCGACCCGATCGTGGTGGACGACCTGCCGGAGAAGATCCGCGACTACCGGCGCTCGCACGTGATCGTGACGAGCGACGATCCGTCCGAGCTCGTCCCGCTCGAGGAGGTCGAGCGGCGCTACATCGCCCGGGTGCTGGAGGCCGTCCGCGGGAACAAGACAGCGGCGTCGCGCATCCTGGGCATCGACCGCAAGCGGCTGTACCGGATGCTCGATCGGCTCGACGTCGAGATTCCCGGAACATCCGAGTGATCTGGCGCGGACATTGCTCTTGAACGTGAGCAGCCACCATGAACGACCCAGAAAACCCTCCGTGGCGCGCCGCGCTCGACGCTCCGCCGCTGCACGAGCCGCCGCGCATTCTGGTCGCCGAGGACGACGCCGAGATGCGGCGCCTCGTGACGGAGGCTCTGCGCAAGGACGGTTACGAAGTCATCGCCGTCTCCGACGGGGGCCGTTTGCTGGTGACGCTCGCGCACGAGTTCGTCGACAGAAAGGGCTCCGAGCTCGCGGATCTCGTCCTGACCGACATCAGGATGCCCATTTGCAGCGGACTGCAGATCGTCGAACAGATGCGGGCCGCGCACTGGCGCATCCCCGTCATCCTGATGACCGCGTTCGGCGATCGGGCGACACGCGAGCAGGCCGGGATGCTCGGGGCGCTCCTGTTCGACAAGCCGTTCGACATGGACGATCTTCGCACCGCGGTAGCTTCGCTGTTGCGTCGCGGCCCGCCGACGCCGCCCGACTTGCCGTGATGAGCGGGGGACGTGCTCGGTGCGGGCCCGAGCAACCCCGGTGTGGCCTCTCACCCTTGAGCACATGCAACGTCGGGCCGAGCGAGCTCCAGCTTCGCACGAGCGAGCGCATCGGGGTCGCGGAAGAAGGCCGCGTTGCCGAACGGTCCAGCGCGTTGCTGCGAGCTCGTCGCCGAGGCTCGCGTAGCTCGCGTGGCGTTTCGCCGGCCGATGACATTACGGCACGGCGCGGTACGACGCATCGCTCGCGCGACGCGAGTGATTTCTTGCACCTAGTGCATTCCGGAAGAGGCACGGGCGCTGCAATCAGGGCGCGGCCGAAGGAGGTTTCAGGCATGACCACCTCGACCGATATCGATCGTCCGAAGGGCCGCCGGGGATTCGCAACGATGGACCTCTCCAAGCAGCGAGAAATCGCGAGCAAGGGGGGAAAGGCCGCCCACGCACAAGGGCGAGCGCACGAGTTCACCGCCGACGAAGCGCGCACCGCAGGCAAGAAGGGTGGTGAAGTCGTCAGCCGCGACCGCGCCCACATGGCCGCGATCGGCCGAGCCGGCGGGCTGGCACGCGGGCGCAATCGCGCGCAGCAAGCGGCCGAGACGAACGGCAACAACAAGATGACGGCCGCCGCGGAGTGACTCGGCTGGACGGCAAGGGACACGAGACGGGCTGCTCGTGCCCTTGCCGTGCTTTCCAGATGTCCCCGTGGGGGGCGGGCTACTTGCTTCGCGGGGTCTCTGCCATCTTCTTGTGCATGGAGGCCTTGATGCTTTCGGGCACGAAGCGCGCGGCGGCGCCCTGGAGCTTCACCTCGAGATTTCCGGCGACGACCCGCTCCTTGCCAGCCATGAGCGCCTCGAACCCCATCCTCGCCACGTCGGCCGGATCGTTGGCCCGCGCTTTCTCGGCGACCTTCTTGTCTCCCAGCCCGGCGCGCTGGAAGAAGTTGGTGTCCGTCGGGCCAGGCAGGAGCGCCGTGACCGTGACTCCCGTCCCCTCCAGCTCACTGCGCAGCGAGGCAGCGAACTCCAGGACAAAGGCCTTGGAAGCGCCGTACACCGCCTCGAGCGGCGTGGGCATGATGCCCGCGATCGACGCGGTGAAGAGGACCCTTCCTGCCCGACGGCCAACCATGTCCGGCAGGACGCGCTTGGCCAGGTGCACCGTCGACGCGACGTTCAGCTCGATGAGCGCGAGCTCCTTCTGGAGGTCCGTCTCGCGGGTGAAGTCTCCTCCGACGCCCACGCCGGCGTTGATGGCGATGGCTTCGAGCGGCCGTCCGGTTGCCTGGATCCGCCGGTAGAGATCCTCCACGGCTTCGTAACTGCGCAGGTCGACCTGAACGGCATCGACCGAACGCGAGTAGCGTGACGCGAGCTCTTGCCCCACGGTCGTGATGGCGCCGTCTTCGGCGGCGATGACCAGATCGAAGCCGTGCTGCGCGAATTGCCGCGCGAGCTCGAGTCCGATCCCGCTCGACGCGCCCGTGACCGACGCCAGACGAGCTTCCGATGCTGTGCCCATGGTGCTCTCTCCTTCCTCGAGGTCCCGCGCGTCGCTGGCTGCATTGCAGGTGCCACGCGCAGCCCCCGCGATTGCGGCCGAGCGCCACCATCCTGCACGAGACCATGCGCGCCGAGGGCGAAGTCGAGCTTCCGGCGACCGGGTCTCGCGTTCCTGATCGTCATAGGGGCGACTAGAACAGGAATCCGAGCCGGAGCAGGTCGACCGTCGGCAGCGCGGTCCGGCCGAGCGCGTCCACCCTCCGGGCGACGGCGGGCTCCAGCGAAAGGGGCCAGGTGCTCGAGAGGACCGTGACCAGCGGGATCTGCACACCCGCGTCGATGCCGAAGGCGACGCCCGCACGCGGGGTCCAGAGGAAGCCGAGTCGTGGATTGACGAACCACGAATCGAACGTGAGCTCTTCGGACGCCGACCCGAACGACCCGAGTGAGACGCTCGTCCCTCCGGCGAGGTGCTGCCTCCCTGCCAGCACTCCGATGAAGAAGGCGCCTCGAAACGGAGACAGGCGAGCGTCGGCCGCGAGCGACCACATGCTGGCGTGGACAGCGTCGATGGTGGTGGTCGGCAAGAAGCCGTATTCGAGGCCGAACGTCCAGCGGTCGACCTTTGCCAGGGCCTCGACGGCGAATGGTCGAGGGAAGCCGAGGCCCGCGATGGCTCCGAGTCGCACGCCGCTCAGCCGTCCCGCATTGCCGGCCGGACGGTCGGCCGTGGTCGTGAAAATAGGAGATCCCGCCGTCCCGTCGTCCGCTCCCGACGCGCCGGCGGCCGAAAGAACCGCAGACGCGAGCGAAGGCAGAGCCAACCACCGGCGTGAAGGCGTCTTCATGTCGCCCTTTAGCTCCATCGCGCGAAATGAATTGCATGGAACCCATTCGAGCCGTCACTGCCGATTGGCTACCTCGGCCCATTGGATATCTCGGCCGCAGCTCGGCGCAGCCCAAACTGCTCATCGAATGGCCGCGTCCTCGGCCGCGTGCGAAAGCAGTCTCCAGCACGGCCGTAGGGCAGGCTCGTATCGAAAACGCTGCCACCACGCATCGTGGGGCCAGGAGCGGGAGGTGCCCCGCGAGCCGCGGGCGAGGTTGCGTCTGAACCTACACCTTCCTATAGTTTGCGCATGCCCGAGAAGAAGCGGCTCCGCATCGGCGAGCTCGCGGCCGAGGTCGGGCTGACACCTCAGGCCATCCGTTTCTACGAGACGCGTGGCCTTCTCGGGCCCAACGAGCGTGCGGGCAGGGGCTATCGCTATTACGGCGAAGAAGAGCTCGGTCGCGTGAAGAAGCTGCAGGCCCTGCAGGCAATGGGCCTCTCCCTCGAGGACATCGCCGCTGTTCTGCCGCTCTACTACGCCGACCCAACCGGCGCGGCGGGCAAGAAGAAGATCGTCGAAATCCTGCGCCGGCAGCTCGAGGAGACCGACCGTAAGCTCGCGGCCATCCAGTCCTTTCGCGACGAGTTGCTCCGCAACATCGCGAGACTCGAGATGTTTCTCAAGCACGCCAGCCGTCGCTGAGTGCCGGGCCGGCGCTGGCGTCGGAAGGCTCTTGCGACAAATCTAAAGCTAACTATAACTTGTGATCGGAGGCGACCATGGAGCTCGACGCCACCGTCGCATGCCCACGCTGCGGCCTGGCCGCGGTCTGGGATGCGCTCGTACGCAAAAAGGTGCTCGAGGGCGCCGCGCTCGAGAACCATCTCGCCGTGCCTGTGGAGGGGTGGTTCGTCGACGTGCGGGTCTGCCCGGGATGCGGGCGACCACTCGCGAGGAAAGTGCGCGGTCAGGGCCTCTTCGCGAAACCGTGATCGAGACGCATCTCGAGCCTTGTGCGTCAGGCTTGCCGTTCGCGGCCCCGGTGTGGGTCGTACGCGCGGGCACGACGGGGAGCCTGCGCGTACTGCGGCGAATCGTAGGCGGGCAAGAACCCCGGGGATGCGCCGTCGTGCCTCTTGGCCATGCGCTTGATGTTCACGTACCGCCACAGGCCGGCCACCTCTTTCAGCGCCATCATTCCCGCCGCCGCAGCCAGCGTCATGCCGGCGATCTTTGCCAGCCGAGAGACGAGGTGATCCGACTTCATGGGCGTGTCTCCTTGGTGGTGGGGACGTTCGTGGACAGGACGGGGCCCGATCCGAAAGGCGTCGTTCCGTGGGCGCGAGCTTCGAGGATCGACTCGACCATCTGCGCGGCCTGCGGGACGGCTTCATCGACCTCGGGCGTGAGGCCGACCCCCTCGGAGATGTCCGCGACGTCGCAGCCGACGACCAGCACATCCGGGAGCGTGGCTCCGAGAGAGCTCGCCGTCTGCAGGATCGACTCGAGACCCATCCCGTGCGCGTCCTGCGTCCGTGCGGCGAAGCCCAGGTCGTCCCCAGGCTGGATGAGGTGCAGCGTTCCGGGCCGGGAGGTGATCGATACCGCGTCGACGACGACGAGCAACCCCCAGTCCTCCACGAGGTCGTAAGCGAGGTGGAGGCCGCGAATCCCGACGTCCCGCACGACCACGTGGGCAGGCAAGGCGCGTACCGTCAAGTACCTGGCCACGGCGACGCCGAAGCCGTCATCCCGGAAGAAGACGTTGCCGATGCCGGCCACGAGCACGCGAGGGCTCATGAAGGCGCCCCGACGGGCTCGAGCTCGTCCGTGTGAAACCATAGATGGCGTCCGTACCAGCGGTGGATCTCCGCGGCAGGATCGTCATCGACGATGACGGCCACCCAGCCGTTGCCCTCCATGTCCTCGCGCACATCCTCGACGGTCGCCTCGCGCCCGTCGATGAACATGTCCTGCGCATCGGTGCGCCGCCGGCCGAGCCGGACACGCACGCGGCTGCCCTTCGCGATCGTGGCGCGGCCGACGCGTAGAGAACGCACGGCCCCGTGAAGACCGTTCATCGCGTCCGGCGTGATCCCGTCGGCCCGCGCCACGAGCGCTTCCGCCCGCGGATCGGTGGCACGCGCCTCGCGTTTCTCCTCGTCGGTCAGCGTCATCGTGCGAAGCGTGAGCATCTCGTCCATCTCGGTCGCGTCGAAGAAATCGCCCTGGCTCTCCGGTGCGATGGCGGGCCAGTCGTAGAGGATGATGGGCGAGCCGAGGACCGTGCTGCGGTCGCCGTGCTTGCCGACGAGGACGGGGAAGGCGCGGACGTTCTGGCACCCTTCTGCGGCGGAGCGGGCATGCTCGGGGGGCTCGAGGAGAGAGACGAGCGCCCCCTGGTCGACGTGCAGGAGGACGTGCGCGCCGACGAGGGCCGAACGGAGCGCGCGCTCGCGCTCGAGGCTCGCGTCGTCGTGGGGGGTCACGTTCTCCACGTGGACGTGGAGCCTCCAGACCCCCCCCGTGACACGCTCGCTCGCAATCGTGATTTCGCCCCTCAACGTGGCGATCCGCCGGACGATCCGCCCGACCGGCGCGCCGCTCGCGTCGTGAACCACCTCCTCCGACGACTCGTCCCGCCATCCGAACGCCACGGACGAACGCCTGTCTTGCCGGACCACGAAATCGACCTCGCGCTCGACCGACTCGTCCCATGCGAGGAGCAGTCGCCCGTCGACGTCGAGCGAGTCGGTCTCGTGGAAACGCTCGCCGTCCCAGCGTTCGACCGTCCGCCGGCGAAGGTGGAGAAACCGGAGCTTGCCGCTGACATCGGCGCCGCTTCCCTCGACGGGGACCTCGACGGTCATCGACGAGGGCTCGGTCCCGCCCGCGTCGGTGAAAGCCTTCGGCGCGAGGACTCCGAACTGGAAGCGGAAGCGGTTCTTTCTCGACGACGCTCGGTAGGGATAAAGGATCAATCCCTCGTAGAGGACCGTGTCGGCGACGCGGCGGGCATCTTCGAAGCTCACGATGACACCTCCGTGTGCGGGCGCAACAGATCGCGGATGACGGCATCCCAGCTCGGCAGAGCCCGCGCGATCTTGAACTCGAGCAGCGAGTCGAGCACGTCGCGGTGAAGCCTCAGCCATCCCTGATCCGGAAAGAACGCGTCCATAGCCGCGCGCCAGGTGTCCGCCGGCAGGTCGTACGAGGCCTCGCGGTCCCACGGGAGCATCGACACGTCGAAGCCGTGCTCCGTCTCGACGAAGACGGTTCCGCGAAAGAGAAACTGCACGGGCACCGAGCCGCCGCGGACGGCATGCATGTACTTCGCAGCAGCGACCTCGAGATCGTAGCTGCAGGGCACGGTCAGCTCGAGCTCGCACGACCCCTGGAACGCCGGGACCATCCTCGACACCTCGGCCCAGAGCAGCGGACGCATCGTCTGCGGCCATCGCGAGCGCTCGCCGAACAGCTCCACGATCGCCCCTTGTTCGGACAGGTCGTGATGCCTGCGCCCGGGCTCCAGGCGGAGCTGCGCCTGCAACGCCACGGCGTGGATGCGACCGCCTCCGGGCTCGTCAATCCGGAGCGTAAAGGCCACCGTGGGCGAGGCGGCGTGCGCCTCCGCCCGGGCTCCCGTGACGCGAAAGCCCATCATGCGGAGCCGGCCCCCGCCTCAGAACAACGCGCTCGAAGTGCGCCGAGGTGCTCGGCGATCGCCCGCCGGGCTTCCTCGCCGCCATCGAGACCTCGCCACTGGCGACGCACCCGGCCGACGAGGGCGTAACAGGCGTGAATCGGGACGAGCATGCAATCGCGACCGCCTTCTTCGTTCGGCGTGACGAGCAAGGCCTCGACGTCCGGCTCGAGGAAGCCCGACAGTGGAGTACGCGAAGCGATGCGGTCCCAGGTATCGAGGCGCAAGAGCGACTCCACCGGGCCCGCAGGGCTCGGATAGACGGCGGTCCAACCGTGTGTCGACCCCGACGCGGCGTCGCCGGAGACCGCCGAGCTCCGGAAGAAGAATGCCATCGCCACGGGAATGGCGAGCGTCTCCCACTCGAGGTCGGCGAGAGTGAACGCCGGGTCGGACAGGTGCCGGTCGGGCACCGTGCGCCACCGGCCCGCGGCCGTACCGGAGCGCGTCAAGAGCAGCGCGCACGCCCGGCAGGCGCACGCGAGGGCACGACGCTCGACGTCGGCCAGATGAGGATGCCCGGAGTCGAGCGGAGAGCCGCACAGCTCGCAGGAGCGACCCGGACGTCGAGTTGCGGGGGGCGCCACGAAGGGCCGCAGCGCGGTCAGCAGGCTCACGGCGCAGCTCCGTTGCCAGCCCGTTGACGGGACCGGGTCAGATCGATCTGCACCAGGCCCTTCGTCGCCGCCGGAAACGTCCCGTCCGTCATGATGTCGAGCTGCACGAGCTCGGGCGCGGCTTCCTCGATCGCGCGACGGAGCGCGGCCTCGATGCCCGAGGGTGGGATGGGGCTAGCCCGCCAGTCGCCCGACAGCCGAACCTTCAGGCTCCCGGCGGCGTCGGGCGCCGAGACCTCGATTGTCCCGGCGCCCGGCCCGATGGCCCGTCGAAGCCGGTCGATCGCGTGGGTCACTCGCTCCTCCGTCGGCACGGGGTGCAGCCCGTGAAGAAGCAGCAAGCTCACGACGAGGGGATCGTCGCACAGCGCGGCGCGCGTCCTGGGGTCGATGCCCTTGCCACCGGCGAAGGCCTCGAGCAAACGCCTGAACCCCGTCCCGTAGAGGAACGTGAGCGTCGAGACCAGCTCCTGGACCCGCGACCAGGCTGCGGGGGCGACGGACGCGTGAAGGTCGCCCAGCAGTCGCTCGACGCGATCGCTCGCCTGACGGAGAGCATCGACCTCCCGATCCTCGGGCGACTCCGCCGGGGAGCCCGCGTCGAAGCCCGAGGTCGGCAGGTCGGCGCTCATCGGGGCACCACGAAATGCGACGGCGAGTGGATGGTCTCGAGGACCTTGCCTTCGCCGAGCCACATGTGGACGCCGCACGGCAGGCACGGGTCGAAGCTCCGCACCGTCCGGAGGATGTCGATGCCCTTGAACTTGTCGGGCGGGTTCTCCTCGAAGATGGGAGACCCTTGCACGGCGTCCTCGTAGGGACCGGGAGTGCCGTAAGAATCACGCGGCGAAGCGTTCCAAGGCGTCGGCGGGTAGGGGTGATAGTTCGCGATCTTGCCGCCGCGGATGACCATGTGGTGGGACAAGACCCCCCGCACCGCCTCGGTGAACCCGCAGCCGATGGCTTCCCTAGGCACCTTGAACTCGGACCAGGTCCGCGCGCTGCCCTTGCGTAGCTCCGCGAGGGCTCGCTCCGCGAAATAGAGCGCACAGCCGGCCGCGTACGCTTGGAAGTACGAGCGCGCGCGGTTGCGCTCGATCGTGTTCGACCATTGGGGGATCTTCCACTCGAACGTGACCTCGGATTTGAGGGCGGTCCTCGGCAGATGGATCTGCACGCTATGGCCCGTGGCCTTGATGGTCGGGATGTCGACCAGGCCCGCGAGCGCGGTCGCCCAGAGCCGAGCGAGCGGGCCGCCTCCCGTGTCGAGCGCGAGGAAGTTCGTACCGTCGAACCACCGGGGAGACATGACCCAGGTGTAGTTCTTGTCGAAGTTGCGCTTCTGCGGAATCGGAAGCGTGTGCTGATTCCACGGGTGGCGCGGGTCGACCTTGTTCCCCAGCGGGTCGTGCGTGACGAAGATCTCCTGCTCGTTCCAGTCCTTGTAGAACGAGCTGCCGAGGAGAATGCGCATGCCGAGATTGATCTCGACGAGGTCGGTCGTCACGAGCTTGCCGTCGACCACGATCCCCGGCGTGACGAACATGCGCCGGCCCCAGGACGACATGTCCTCGTACTTGAAATTGCAGTAGTCGGGGTCCTGGAAGGCGCCCCAGCATCCGAGCAAGATACGGCGGTTGCCGACCCGCTCGTAGCCCGGGATGGCCTTGTAGAAGAAGTCGAACAGATCGTCGTGGAGCGGTATGACGCGCTTGAGAAACTCCACGTACCGCATCAACCGGACCGTGTAGTCGTTGAAGAGCTGCACCGTCGCTGGTGTGCCGATGCCGCCGGGGTAGAGGGTCGAAGGGTGCACGTGGCGCCCCTCCATCAGGCAGAACATCTCGCGCGTGACGCGGCTCATCTGCAGCGCTTCACGGTAGAATTCGCCCTCGATGGGATTGACGGCGCGCATGATGTCGCCGACCGTCCCGTAGCCGTGCGCTGCGGCGTTCCTCGCGGGCGTCTTCGTCGCGAGCTCCCACACGCCCGGGTTCGTCTCCCGCACCATCTTCTCGCAGTAGTCGACCGCGACGAGGTTCTCCTGGAAGATGTTGTGGTCGAACATGAACTCGGCAGCCTCGCCGAGGTTGATCATCCACTCCCCGAGGTGGGGCGGCGCGACGCCGTACGCCATGTTCTGGCAATAACAGGAGCAAGTCGCGTGGTTGTCGCCGCAAATACCGCAAATGCGGCTCGTGATGAAGTGCGCATCCCGAGGGTCCTTGCCCTTCATGAAGATGCTGTAGCCCCGAAACACGGAAGAAGTGCTGTGACACTCCGCAACGACGCGTCTCTGAAAGTCCATCTTCGTGTAGATGCCGAGGCTCCCGACGATTCTGGTGATGGGATCCCAGTGCATTTCCACGAGACCGCTCTTCGTGGTCGGTGACGAACTGCCGAGCTCCGAGGTATTCGCCATGTGCCTTCTCCCGTCACCAGATGGGTTTGTATCCGGTCGCGAGCGTGCTCCCGCGCCGCCGCCACTTTGACTCTTTGTCGACCGTTCCCTCCGTCATGTGCCGGAGGGAGCGAATGAAGCCGCCGTAGACCTTGCTGCCTGCGGTCGAGAGACGCGCGCCGGGCGGCTCCGCCATGAAAGGCATGAACATGTCGGGGAAACCCGGCATGGTGCATCCGATGCAGATTCCGCCGACGTTCGGGCAACCACCGAGCCCGCCCATCCAGCCGCGCTTTGGCACGTTGCACTTCACGACTGGGCCCCAGCACCCGATCTTCACGAGACACTCCGCCGTGCCGTACTCGCCGGTGAACTGGCCTTGTTCGTAGAACCCCGCGCGATCGCACCCCTCGTGCACGGTGAGCGAGAAAAGCCACGTCGGTCTCAGCTTGTCGTCGAGCGGGATCATCGGCGCGTTGCCGTTGACCTGTTGCAGCAGGTAGTGGAGCGTCTCGGACATGTTGTCCGGCTGGACGGGGCAACCCGGCACGCAAACGATGGGAATGCCCGCCTTGGTCTTGAAGTCCCAGCCCAGGTAGTCGGCGAGGCCCATCGCCCCTGTCGGGTTGCCCTCCATGGCGTGGATGCCGCCATAGGTAGCGCACGTGCCGGCGGCGACGATGGCCGTCGCCTTGGGCGCGAGCCTGTCGATCCACTCGCACGTGGTGCGCGGCTGGAGGGTGCCGGGTTCGTTCCCGAAGCCGGCCCAATAGCCTTCTGCCTTGATCTGCTCGTTCGGAATCGAGCCCTCGATGACGAGGACGAATGGGTCGAGCTCGCCGCGCTCTGCCTTGAAGAACCACTCCAAAAACTCGTCACCGACCTGATAGTCGATGAGCGGCCAATGAAAGACGACCTTGGGAAGGCCTGGCATGGCGCCGAGCGCGATCTCCTCGATGCTCGGCTGCGCTGCTGCGGTGAGCGAGACCGAGTCTCCGTCGCAGCTCAGGCCGGCGTTGATCCAGAGGACGTGTACTGTGACGTCGGGTTTTCTCTCTCGACCGTTCGTCCGGTTACCGTTCTTCTTTTCTTGCTCGGCACTCATCAGGCCTCCTTCCGCCGCTGCTCCAGCTCGTCACGGATCCAGGTGTAGAAAGAGTCGAGGCCTGCGCCCTGGCGCACCGACACCGGAAACACCCGTAGCTTCGGGTTGACGCGGCGTGCGTTCGCGACGCAGAGGTCCACATCGAACTCGAGGTGCGGGAGGAGGTCCGTCTTGCTGACGATCAGGACCTCGGCCGCGCGGAACATGTGCGGGTACTTGATCGGCTTGTCCTCGCCCTCGGTCACCGAGAGGACGACGACCTTGGCCCGCTCGCCGAGATCGAACATCGCCGGACACACGAGGTTGCCCACGTTCTCGATGAACACCACGGACGAAGGCTCGGGCTCGAGGGCTCGCAGCGCGCTGCCGACCCGCTCGGCGTCGAGGTGACATCCGGCGCCCGTGTTGATCTGGACGGCGCGGCAGCCGGCCGCGCGGATCCGCCGAGCGTCGTTCTCGCTCTCCTGGTCTCCCTCGATCACTCCGAGAGCCATCTGCCGTCCGAGGTCGCGGATCGTGCGCTCGAGCAGCGTGGTCTTTCCCGCCCCGGGGGCGCTCACGAGATTGAGCGCCAGGATGCCCTGTCCCCGAAAGAAACCGCGATTTCTCTCCGCGAAGCGGTCGTTCTTCGCCAGAACGGCCTGCTCCATGGACACTACTGCGGGTTGCGCGTGCTCGTGCGCGTGGTCGCCGTGAACGTGCTCATGGGCGGCGTGACCATGGGCATGCGGGTGTGCGTGCTCGTGGGTCGCCTCGACGTCGTCACATCCGCATGTTCCGCACATGTCACCCGACCTCCACGTCCTGAATGACCAGCTCCCGACCCGCGAGGATCGTGACGTCGACCGACCCGCACGCACACAGCGGCAAGCCGTCCCCCATCGTGAACACCTCGTCGCACTCGCCGCACCGCGCCCTCGCGGCGACTGGTTCGATCTCCAGCAGTGCACCTTCGAGCGGCGTCGACGCCGTGGCGGCGTCGAAACAGAAACGCATCGCATCGGGCACCACGGCCACGAGCGTCCCGACCCGAAGGCGCACGCGGACGACCCGACGGTGGCCTACCCGTTCGGTCACCGCGTCCACGACGCTCTGGACGAGCGCGAGTTCGTGCACGAGGGGAAGGCTAATCCCCACATGAGTGAGGGCCATGAGATAGCTACCTGAGCGCGCTTCGATTTAAATAGTGACTGCCTCGACAGCGATGCCAATTGCTCCTCTGCCGAGTCGGCGGTAACCAAACCGTCGGACGTCGTGTCGAATACGAGTCGTCACGGACTGCGTGTGCGCGGCACCGTGCAAGGGGTCGGCTTCCGACCCTTCGTGCACAGGCTCGCAAACGAGCACACGCTGAGCGGCCTCGTGCAGAACGACGCCGAGGGTGTGTGGATCGAGGTCGAAGGGGCCTCGGCGAGCCTCGCGGGTTTCGAGGCTAGGCTTCGCGAAGCGGCCCCGGCCCTCGCTCGGGTCGCCTCCGTCGAGGTCGAAGAGCTGCCCTACCTCGGCACGCGCGGCTTCCGGATCGCCGTGAGCGCACAGGCGGCCAGCATCGACACGATCGTCCCTCAGGACTCCGCCCCCTGTCCCGATTGTCTGCGAGAGCTCACCGATCCACTCGACCGACGATATCGCTATCCATTCATCAATTGCACCGCGTGCGGGCCGCGATACACGCTGGTGCGTGAGCTCCCCTACGACCGCACTCGCACGACGATGAGTGCGTTCCCGCTATGCGCCGCATGCCGCGCTGAGTACGAGGAGCCCGCTCACCGGCGGTTTCACGCGGAGCCGAATGCGTGTCCCGCCTGCGGTCCTTCCGTTCGGTTCGTCGGGCGTGGAGACTTCGTGCTCCACGGGGACGAGGCGATGCGGGCAGCGGCCCGAGCGGTGGACGCCGGCCTCATCGTCGCCCTCAAGGGCGTGGGCGGTTATCTTCTGGCGACGAACGCGCGCGACGCGCACGCCGTCTCGCTCCTGCGGGCGCGCAAGCGGCGCCCCCACAAGCCATTCGCCGTGATGGCGCGGGACGTCGCCGAGATCCAGCGCCTGGCCCATGTATCCGACGTCGCTCGTGAGGCGCTGGCCGCCCCGGCGCGGCCCATCGTCCTTCTACCGCTGCGTGACGAGGTCGACGCTCTCCCCGGCATCGCTCCTGGCCTGCGAGTGATCGGGATGATGCTGCCGTCGACTCCGCTCCATGTCCTGCTCGCATCCGATGGCCCGCCCTTGCAGGTCATGACGAGCGGCAATGTCGGCGACGAGCCCATCGCGATGGACGACGACGACGCGCGCTTCCGGCTCGATGGCATCGCGGACGCCTTCCTGACCCACGACCGAAGAATCCACACGCGGCTCGACGACTCCGTCGTTCGCATCATCATGGGTGAAGCCACCCCGATCCGTCGGGGACGAGGCTTCGTTCCGGTCCCCATCGCTTTGCCCTTCGCAGGGCCTCCTGTCCTGGCGACGGGCGCAGACGTGAAGAACGCCATCTGCATCACGCGAGGAGGGGAGGCCTTCGTGTCGCAGCACGTCGGTGATCTCGCCTCGCCGCTCGCCTTCGCGTTCTTCGAGGAGACGATCGACAAACTGGGGCGTCTGCTCGACGTCGTGCCATCGATCGTAGCCCACGATCGGCATCCGGAATACCGCTCCACCGGCTGGGCCCTCGCATCCGGGATCGCCCGCATGGCCGTCCAGCATCACCATGCTCACGTCGCGTCCTGTCTGGTCGAGCACGGCCGGTCGGAGCGCGCGATTGGCATTGCATTCGACGGAACGGGGTGCGGGCCGGAGGGCGATCTCTGGGGCGGGGAGATCCTGGTGTTCGACCTCTCCGGCTTCCGGCGCGTGGGGCACCTCAGGCCCGTGCTGCTTCCAGGAGGAGAGGCGGCCATCCACGAGCCGTGGCGCGTCGGCTTCGCGGCCCTCGTCGACGCCGGGGCACCTCTCGACGCGTTCGACGGGGTCGCCCCCCGGAAGCGCGACGTGGTACGGCAGATGATCGCGCGGCGCGTCTCTACCCCCTCGGCGACCGGGGCCGGCAGGTGGTTCGACGCCATCGCGGCGATCACCGACCTCCGGCGGGAGGTCTCCTACGAGGGACAGGGGGCCATCGAGCTCGAAGCGGCAGCGGCGTCCAGCCGCCCCCAGGGCGCGTACGAGGTCCCGCTCGAGCAGGGAACCCCCTTCGTGGTCGACCTGAGGCCGACCGTACGCGCGGTCGCGAAGGACGTCCGCGAAGGCGTGGCGACGGCGATGATCGCGGCGCGCTTCCACGAGACCCTGGCACGCGCGATCCTGCTGGCGGCCCGCCGCGTACGCGACGCGACGAGGCTCACGCTCGTCGCGCTCTCCGGGGGCTGCTTCCAGAACCGAGTCCTCGGTGAGCGTGCCGTCGAGCTTCTGATGGCCGACGGGTTCGAGGTCCTCGTGCATCGTCGCGTCCCGCCGAACGACGGCGGCATCGCGCTGGGTCAGGCGGCGGTCGCCGCGTGCCGTTCGTGGCAGCAAAGAAAGAAAGGGTAGCCGGATGTGCCTCGGTATTCCGGGCGAGCTCATCGAAGTACGCGAATTGAACGGTATACGCTACGGCACCGTGCGCTTCGCCGGCATCACGAGGGACGTATGCCTCGAGTGCCAGCCTGACGCCGGCCCGGGCGACTTCGTGCTCGTGCACGTAGGCTTCGCGATCGCGAAGATCGATCGCGAGGAGGCGGCGCGAGCGTGGGGTGTTCTCGAGGAGATCGGGCAGCTGAACGAGCTTCTCGCGGGCAGCGGAGCGGGGCAATGAAGTACGTCGACGAGTATCGCAGCGGCGCTGTGGCCGCCGGTCTAGCCCGCCGCATCGCCGAGACGGTCACTCGTCCCTGGGTGCTGATGGAGGTCTGCGGGGGGCAAACACACTCGATCGTCCGATACGGCCTCGATCGGATGCTTCCACCGGAGGTCGAGCTCGTTCACGGCCCCGGGTGTCCGGTCTGCGTGACGCCGCTCGAGACGATCGACCGCGCGCACGCCATCGCCGAGCGTCCTGACGTCATATTCACCTCATTCGGCGACATGCTGCGCGTGCCGGGCTCCGGCACCGATCTCCTCCAGCTCCGCAGCCGCGGCGCCGACGTCCGGATCGTCTACGCTCCGACGGATGCCGTCGAGATCGCGCGCGCGAATCCGTCAAAGCGGGTGGTTTTCTTCGGGATCGGGTTCGAGACGACGGCTCCCGCCAACGCCATGGCGGTGTCTCAGGCCCGGCGTCTCGGTGTCCAGAACTTCTCCATGCTCGTGTCGCACGTGCTCGTTCCCCCGTCGATCGCGGCGATCCTCCAGACGCGCGGCAACCGGGTGCAGGGTTTCCTCGGGCCCGGGCACGTGTGCGCCGTCGTCGGCACGCGCGAGTACCAGTCGCTCTCTTCACGGTACCGGGTGCCGATCGTCGTCTCCGGCTTCGAGCCGATCGATCTCCTCGAGGGGGTCCTCATGACAGTGCGCCAGCTCGAGGCCGGCCGAGCCGAGATGGAGAATCAGTACGCCCGCACCGTGCGCCCAGAGGGAAACCCGGCCGCGCGAAAGCTCATCGACGACGTGTTCGAGGTGACGGACCGCAAGTGGCGTGGCATCGGCATCATCCCCAAGTCGGGGCTGCGCCTTCGCTGGGAGTACCGCGATCACGATGCAGACCGGCTCTTCGACGTGCAGGGGATCACCACGGCCGAGTCATCCTCCTGCATCAGCGGCCTCGTGCTCCGAGGTCTGAAGAAGCCCTGCGACTGCCCGGCGTTCGGCAAGGCATGCCGCCCCGAGACGCCTCTCGGCGCAACCATGGTCTCGGCGGAGGGAGCTTGCGCCGCCTACTGGCAGTACGGGCGTCGGCCCGAGCCGGAGGCGACCTCGTGAGGGACGCCATCCTGGGCAAGGCGAAGGAGAGCGCGGAGACGAAGCTCCGTTTCTTCGAGAACAACCACGAGCGAATCGAGGTCTGCGCCCGGGCGTTTGCCGAGCGGATGGCGCGAGGAGGGCGGCTCTTCTCTTTCGGCAACGGAGGCTCGGCGTGTGACGCCCAGCACGTCGCTGTCGAGTTTCTGCACCCCGTCGTCGAGAAGCGTCGCGCGCTCCCGGCCGTTGCTCTGACCGACGTGGCCACGATCACGTCGATCGGCAATGACTCCGACTTTTCGCGGACCTACGCCGACATGCTCGGCGTGCTCGCGCAGCGCGAGGACGTGGCCCTCGGGATCTCGACGTCAGGTGCGTCCGCCAACGTGGTTCGCGGGCTACGGCGAGCGCGCGAGCTCGGAATGCTCACCGTCGGATTTGCCGGCCGCGACGGGGGCGCGATGCGGGACTCGTGCGAGCACACCTTCGTCGTCGAGTCCTGGTCGATTCACCGCATTCAGGAGACGCACGTCGCGCTCCTGCACGTACTTTGGGACGCCATCCACGTGGCCCTGGGAGAAGACGATGTCCTCTGACGACACGACCGCGATCTTCACCGGAGCGTGCCCTGCGCCGATTGCGCAGACGCCGCGCATCCTCATGGGGCACGGGAGCGGGGGCCGCCTCACGGCCAAGCTCATCGACGAGCTCATCGTGCCTTCGTTCCGCAACCCTTTGCTCGAGCCGCTCGACGACTCGGCCATCTTGGCGCCTGGCGCCCGGCGGATCGCGTTCACGACCGATTCGTACGTGGTGACGCCGATCTTCTTTCCCGGTGGGGACATCGGCGAGCTCGCCGTCAACGGGACCGTCAACGATCTCGTCGTATCCGGCGCGCGGCCGATCGCCCTCTCGCTCGCCTTCATCCTGGAGGAGGGGTTCCCGCTGCAGGACTTCGAGCGAGTCGTGGGGTCGGTCAAGCGAGCGGCGGAGGCTGCCGGTGTGCGCGTCGCGACCGGGGACACGAAGGTCGTCGGAAAGGGCTGCGCCGACAAGGTGTTCATCAACACGTCGGGCATCGGCGAGGTCCCCGACGGGCTCGAGCTGTCGTCGCGCAGGGTCCGGGCCGGCGACGCCGTCCTGCTGTCGGGAACGATCGGCGATCACGGCGTCGCGATTCTCTCGTGCCGCGAGGGACTCGAGTTCGGCGGGGCGATCGCCAGTGACACGGCCCCGCTCACCAGTCTCGTGCAGGGGGTCCTGACCTCGTGCCGCGACGTTCACGCGATGCGCGATCCGACGCGGGGAGGGGTCGCCTCCACCCTGGTCGAGATCGCGAGCCGACAGCAGCTCGGCATCGAGATCGACGAGGCGTGTGTTCCGGTACGCGACGTCGTTCGAGGCGCCTGCGAGATGCTCGGGCTCGACCCCCTGCTTGTCGCGAACGAAGGCAAGGTCATCGTGTTCCTCCCGGAGGAGCAAGCCGACGCGGCGCTCGCCGCCATGCGCGGGCATCCGCTCGGCAGAGACGCGGCCCGGATCGGCCATGTGACGCGGGAGCACGCCGGGGAAGTGCTGGTGCGCACCCCCATCGGCGGCACCCGCGTGCTGCAGCTTCCCTACTCCGAGATGTTGCCGAGGATCTGCTGAGCGTCGAGAGCCGGCCCTTCCTCGTCAAGGGGCGGGATAAGGCCACGTCTTGTTGTAGAGGACCGTCTGGTAATCCGTGATGGCGGTCTGGACGTACTGCAGCCCGTCCCCGGTCAGCGTGCAGCTGGTGGTCGCATTGCCAGTGAGCCAGTACGCGAGGGACAGATACCACTGCTGCGTTTCGGTGCACCCTTTCGCGCCCGCGTTGGCTTGCTGGAAGTTAATTTCCCACGTGTAGTCGAGGTACACGTAGAGCTGGTAGGCCGGGTTGAAGATCGACGTTGCGTAGAGCGGGTCGGAGGTCTTCTGGACCGCGTTGATGTAGCCCTTGTTGGTGCCCGAGGGAGTGCTCACGCCCGAGGACGTCGCACTCTCGCAGTAGAAGGTGACGTCGGCTCCAAAGGGAATGTTGTTGGCCTCCGTGGTCGCCGTGCACGTGTACCCGGATGGGATGGTCGCTTGCAGAAACGTGCCCTCGCACGCGGGGGTGTCTTGGAACAACCCGTAGCTGTGTGAGTAGTCCACCTGGCCGGTGAGCGGGTCCTTCGCCGACGAACCGCACGGGCCCGGGGGCGAGTCGCCCGAGACCGAGCCTGCGCTGATCGCCCAGATTCCGCAATTTTGACCGCCGCACGTGTCGTCGTTCGTCGTGACGACCGGGGAGATGCCGCTCTCGTTGTACGCCTGCGACTTCAGGAGCTGGCCTTGCCACGGTTCGGTCATGCCGGCGACCTTCATCCCGGCGAGGATGCAGCCGTCGTAGAGATCGTACTGCGCATTGCCGGTCGCGATGGGGTCATCGGCGGGAGGAGAGCAGTCGGCGATGCAACCACCCGCGAGGCTGCAGTTGGCGAAGAGATCCGCGCCGGCGTCCGAGGTCGGCGGCGGGCCGCTGTCGGACGCCGGATTGGGCGTTCCACCGTCGTCCGCGGAGCCCGATGAGGACCCCGACGAGGATCCGGACGAGGATCCGGATGAGGACCCCGAGGAAGATCCCGATGAGGACCCCGACGAGGATCCGGACGAGGACCCCGAGGACGAACCGGACGAGGAGCCAGCGCTCTTCGAGGGAGCGCCTGCGTCGAGCTCGTTCGCGTCCGTTCCGGGCGAGCCGGTGCACGCGGCGAGGGCGAGAAGTGCAGTGACCACCGCGGCGTCAGCCATGAGGCATCGAGCGACCAAGGGAACCTCCGTTTCAATGCGGCCTCATCGCAGATAACGTGCCGTCGCGAATGGGTCGAAACCGGGGGCGCCGTCGTCCCGGGGCCGAGCAAAGTTCGACACTTGCCGTGTCCACGGCGCGAGGATCCGGAACACCGACATGTGACGCTCGAACGGTTCGTGTTTCGGTACCGCCTGAGGGGTCCTCGGCAGCCGTACTTGCGAGCTCCGCGTGACCTTTTTCCACTGCTGACCAACGCGTCACGCATGAATGTCACTTCGCGAACGCGTGGCCGCCCGACGGCCCGCAGGTCGTCGTGAGGTCGAGCGGGCACGCTGAGTGCTTCACGCGGCAGCGGCGACCCGCGCTCGCGCTCGTATCGCGGTCGCCATGCAGAGGGACCCATCGATGACGCTGGCTGCCCACCCCGGCACGCCACACCCGAGTGACGCACGCGGCCGCCGCATCCCGCGGGTCCCGCTCGTCATCGTCAGCGGGGTCGTCGCTCTCCTGCTCCTCGCCGGCGCTTTCGCCTGGCGCGCTCATGCCAGGACGAACAAGGTCGCTCTCGCCGCAAGCCCGAAGCCCGTGACCGTCGTCGCCGCGAAGGCTCAGCCCTTTCGGGTCGTACGGCTGTACGTGGGCGAGCTCAGGCCCTGGATCGAGGCGCACGTCGGCCCGCAATTCATCTCCGCCTACGTCAAGACGGTGCTCGTGCGGCCGGGTGCCGTCGTCAAGGAGAACGAAGTCCTGGCGACGCTCGACTGCCGTTACGCGAACGAGGAGACCGCCGCGCTGTCCGCCCAGGCCAAAGCGATTGCGCGACGCCAGAGGGCGATCGCGGACCAGGCGGCTCGAACCCGCTCGATGCTCGACGGGGGCTTCGTCTCCGAGAACGAGACCGAGCTGGTGACCGCGAGCAGCGAGTCTCAGGCAGCCGAGCTCGAGGCCCAGAAAGCGAACCTGTCGAGAAGCGTGCTCGACGTGAACGACTGCATCCTGCGCGCTCCGTTCGACGGAGAGATCTCCGTTCGCCTGGTCGACCCCGGTTCGTTCGTGCGTCCCGGCACCGAGATGCTCGCGGTCGTCGACCGTAACACCGTACGGATGACCGCCGACGCGCCGGAGGCCGACTTCGACGCCATCGAGCCCGGCGCGAGCGTCACGGTGCACGTCCTCGCGATCAACATCGACATCCCGGCGGCCATCACGAGGCGCGCGCCAAGCGCCGACCCGGGCACGCGGACGGTGCACTTCGAAATCGACATCGCGAACTCCTCCCGGCGCATCCCCGTAGATACGACCGGGGAGGTTCGCGTGCCGGTCGGCAACCCCGCGCCGGCCACCGCGGTGCCGCTGAAGGCCGTGAGAATCGACGACGACAAGGCCACCTTCTTCACGGTCGAGGGAGGTGTCGCGCACACCCGGGTCGTCATCGAGATGGGGGAGGTCGGGCCCGACGTGTTCTTCCCCCCCGAAGCTCTCGTGGCCGGGACCGAGGTCGTGCTCGAGGGGCAGGCGCTGTTGAACGAGGGAGACCAGGTCATCGCCAAATCGGCGCCGATCCCGCCCCCTGGCGGAGCCGGCTCGATCAAGGGCCCGAGAGGCTCGCCATGACCGCGCTGGCGCTGCGCAACCCGATCGCGATCCTCATGTTGTGCATCGCCCTGGCGGTGTTCGCGATCGTGGTCACGCCGCGGATGAGTGTCGATACCTTTCCGGAGCTGACGCCGCCCGTCCTCGTGATCGGCACCCTCTGCCCGGGCCTGGCGCCCGACGACGTCGAGAGCACGGTCTCCTGGCGACTCGAGAAGTACGTCAGCTCCACTCCGGGGGTGGACCACGTTCAGAGCGTCTCGCGGACAGGGTTCTCGATCATCTACGTGTGGCTCAAGTGGGGGACCGACCTGAGCTCGTCTCAGACCCTCGTCCAGTCTTCGGTCGGGTTCGCCATGGCGGCTGTCCCCAAGAGCCTCGGCGTCTTGCCCCCGTTCGTTCTCCAGTACGATCCTTCCAACGCGCCGGTCGTCCAAGTGGTCGTCACCGGGAAGGGTTATCCCGGGCCGCAGCTCTACGACTACGCCCAGAACTACATCGAGCCGCTCATCGAAGGCATCTCGGGCGTGGCGAGCGCCGCCCCGGACGGCGGGAGAATGCGGCAGATCAACGTGGTCGTCGACCCGATCAAGGCGCAGGGCGCGAGGATCACTGCGCAGGACGTGTCGCACGCCGCCAGCCGTTCCAACGCGCTCTTGCCGTCGGGCGAGTTCATCTCGAAGTACTACGACGCGAACGTCTACACCGACGCAGTTCCGAGAAGGGTCAAGACGATCGGCGAAGCGCCCGTGAAGGTGCTCGGTGACAAGGCCGTCCTCATCAAGGACGTCGCTAGCGTGGAGGACGGTGGTACGCCGCCGACGCAGTCGGTCGCGGTCGATGCAGAGGAGGCGGTGTACCTCAACGTCTTGCGCATACCCGGCGGCAATACGCTCCAGATCGTCGACTCCGTTTACAAGATCGTCGGCAGCCTTCCCAACCTGCCGCCAGGCGTGAAGGTGACCGCTGCGTTCGACCAATCGACGTTCGTGAAGACGACGTTCTCCGGCCTCAAGCGCGAGGTGGGGACGGCGCTCGTCCTCATCAGCGTCGTCATCTTGCTCTTTCTCCAGAGTCTTCGCGGCACGGCCATCGTGTCCGTCGCAATCCCGCTGTCCTTCGGGATCACCCTCATCGTCCTCGAAGCCAGCGGCCAGACGCTGAACGCCTTCACGCTGGGAGGGCTCACCCTCGCGATGGGCAGGCTCGTGGACGACGCAGTGGTCGTCCTCGAATCCATTCACCGGCACCAGCGGGGCGGCATGAGCGCCGAGCGGGCCGCGCTCGAAGGAACCCGTGCAGTCGCTTTGCCCGTGCTGGCCTCCACGCTCACGACGATGGCGGTGCTCCTGCCCGTCCTCTTGCTCACTGGCCTCGCGCAGCGGCTCTTCGCGCCGCTCGCGCTCACGGTCGCGGTCGCGATGGCGGCGTCGTACCTCGTCAGCATGGCCGTCACTCCTGTCGCATGCCGCTACTTTCTGGGCAGCACCGAGCGAAAGGGGGTCGGGAAGAGGCTCGAGACCGTCATCGACCGGACGGCCGAGCGCTACTCCATCCTCCTGTCGCACGTCCTTCCCTACCCCCGGACCGTGGTCGGGGCTGCCGCCGTGGTCGTCGCCGCGAGCGTCCTCGTCGCGACGCGCCTGCCGACGACCTTCTTTCCAGCGATCGACGAGTCGATGGAGCAAATCTACGTGCGCTTCGCGGCCGGAACGTCTCTCGCCGACGGAACGCAGCAGATCCGGGCCATGGGAAACACACTCCGCGCCGAGCTGCCGAGCGGTTCAGTCGAGATGGTCATCGAGAATCTCGGCACTCCGCAAAACGCGCGAAGCGCTCTGGTAAGCCCCAACGTTGCGCCGAACACGGGCTACATTCGACTCCAGTTCACGCCGCCGGAGAAGCGAAAGCTCTCCCAGAGCGAGCTCGCGGCGAAGACCCGCGAGATACTCACGCGCGAGTTCCCCGGCGTCGAGGTCCTCATTTACCCAGGCGGTCTCGTGGCGAGCGTATTCGCCAACGGTTACACGGCCCCCCTCGCCGTGGAGATCACCGGAGACAGCCTCACCCAGCTGCAAGCGCAGGCGAAGGCCATCGCCGACGTCGCGCGGAGGATCCCCGGGGTCCGCGACGTCCGCATCTCGGTTCAGCTCGACTATCCCGAGATCCACGTCAGCACACCGCGGCAGGTGGCCGGTCTCGTCGGCGTGAGCGCGCGGGACGCGGCACAGGTCACGCTCGACGCGACCATCGGAGACATCAACTTGCCCGGCGTGTGGATCGATCCCCACAACGGACAGTCCTATTACGTGGTCACGTTCTACGACCCCCACGACGTGACCGAGACCAAGCAGCTCGCCGAGATCCCCGTCAAGATCGATCCCGAGGGACGTTCCGTGCTCCTCGGAGCCTACGGCCAGATCGTGCGCGAGAGCGGGCCGATCGCCGTCGAACGGAATCACATGTCGCGCGCGCTTCACGTTCTCATGCAGACGCAAGGGCGCGACATCGGCAGCGTCGCGAGCGACCTCGACGGAGCGCTGGCCAAAACGGCCGCCACCCGGAACATCAAGTACTCCTGGGTCGGTGAGATCCAGCTGATGCGGCAGACGTTCTCGGGCCTCGGCCTGGCACTGGGACTCGCGGTGATGGTCGTTTTCATGATCATGGCGTCGCAGTTCAAGTCGATCCGACTCCCGTTCGTCATGCTGTTCACCATTCCTGTCTGCCTCATCGGGATCGTGCTCGCCTTGATGGCGGCGGGACAGGGGTTCTCGATCACGGCGCTGATGGGGATCCTGATGGTAATCGGCATCGCCGTATCGAACGGCATTCTTCTCGTCGACGATGCGAGCAGGCGGCTGGGCGACGGCAAGGAGAAGGCGGTCGCCATCGTCGAGGCGGCGCGCTCACGGTTCGTTCCGATCATGATGACGAGCCTCGCCACGGTGATCGGCCTGATGCCGACCGCCCTCGGTCTCGAGAAGGGCTCCGAATCCAATCAGCCGCTCGCGCTCTCGGTGGTGGGAGGGCTGACCTCGTCGACCGTTCTCTCGCTGTTCCTCGTGCCCGTGATGTTCATGCTGTTCGCCAAGCTGCACACGCGGAAGGCCGAAGCCAAACAGGAGGGCGCTCTTTCGGGCGGGCCGGCGATTCCGGCCCGCTGACGCTCGTTCGCTCGCGCACATGACGCAACGGCCTGTCGCGATGGGAGTTTGCGCCGTCGTCCTCTTCGCCTGCCGCCTCGCTCATGCTACCAGCCGGGACAGGGACGACCTCGGCATCGACTACGAGACGGCGCGATACGAACCGGCGGGCTTTCCCACCGTCGGCGGCGACACCGACACCGGCTTGCAACTGGGGGTCGCCACGAGCTTGACTCGCTTTGCCAACGGCACGCGTCCCTACGCGTGGACCATCAACCTCGTCCTGTCCGCAAGCTTCAAGAACGACAACGGGTTTCGGCTCGTACAACAGAACTACGTCGTCGCACTCGACGTACCAAGGGCCACCACGCTGCTCGGCCACGAGGTCCGCCTGCTGCCCGCCGGCGGCTACGTGCGAACCATCAACGCCCCCTACTACGGTCGAGGCAACGCGACGACGTCCGTCGTCCCCCCGGGGGTCGCGGACCCAGCCGAGTATTACAGTTTCCTCTCTCAGATGGCCTATGCGCGCGCGATCGCACGGATCACCCTCCGTGAACCGTACGAGCTCTTCTTCGAGCCACGCCTTCGTTACATGGCGCCGGCTTCTTATCCGGGCAGCCTGCTCGCGAACGACGCCGCGGCCGACGGCGCTGATGGCCGCCCCGTCGTCCGTGGTCTCCGGGACGAAGTGATCGCCTCGCTCTCCGTGGGTTTCATCATCGATTCGCGCGACAACGAGCTCTTCCCGACGAGCGGCGTCTACAGTCAGATCGGGATCAAGTACGAGCAGGGCATTGCCCGTGGCAACGACGTGGCCAACGGCAACCTGGGCGCTGTCTACGGGCAGTACGTGCCCGTGGGCCCGCTCGTGCTCGCGATGCGGGGCGTCCTCGACCTCGATCTCGGAGCCGTTCCCTTCTTCGATCTCTACACGGGTGGACCGTATCGCGTCCTCCAGCTGCCTGGAGGGAGCACGGGCGTTCGCGGCGTGCCGCTTGGCCTCTATTCCGGGCTAGTGAAGGCGGTCGCGAACGTCGAGCTTCGCACGATGTCCCCCACCTTCCACGTCGCGCGGCAGAAGATCCGTGTCGGCGCGGACGTCTTCGCGGACGCCGGGCGGGCCTTCGACAACTACAGCCTCGACTCGCCTCGTGATGGCCACGGCATCGGAATCCACTGGGGAACCGGCGCCGGAGCGTACGTGGCCTGGGGCGACGCTGCGCTCATCCGGCTGGAGGCTGCGTACTCGCCGGACGCCATCGCCCTCGGTACACCCGTAGGCACCCTGCCCCTCGGCATCTACGTCGAAGACGGCGTGATGTTTTAGGTTAGCCGGCTCAGGTCCCGGTCTGGCGGCGGACGAGGCGCGCGTAGACGCCCCCGTTCGATAGAAGCTCGCGGTGCGTCCCGACCTCTGCGATCCGCCCGCGCTCGAGCACGAAGATCCGGTCGGCTCTGCGGATGGTGCTGAGGCGGTGCGCGACGATGAAGCACGTCCGGCCACGCATCGCGCGGTCGAGCGCGCGCTGCACGAGCCATTCGCTCTCGGTGTCGAGCGAGCTTGTAGCTTCGTCGAGGACGAGCAGACGCGGGTTCTTCAGAAGAGCCCGCGCGATCGACAAGCGTTGCCGCTGCCCGCCAGAGAGGTTCACGCCGCGTTCCCCGAGGATGGTGCGATACCCGTCGGGCAGTCGCTCGATGAACTCGTGGGCGTGTGCTGCGACCGCGGCTTCGCGGATCTCCTCGTCGGTTGCGTCAGGCCGTCCGTACGCGACGTTGTCCCGGATGGTGCCGGTGAAGAGAAAAGCGTCCTGCTGCACGACGCCCACGGAAGACCGCAAGGCCGAGAGCGAGTAGTGGCGAACGTCCACGCCATCGATCAAGATCCGGCCTCCCGTCACGTCGTAGAGGCGCGGCAGCAAGGAGACCAACGTCGTCTTCCCCGCGCCCGATGGCCCCACGAACGCGACCCTCGAGCCGGCGGGCACCTCGAGGGTGATCCCATCGAGGACCCAGGACGTCTCCTTCGGAGTCGAGACCTCTTCGTCGTCGAGCCGCTCCTGCCCTTCGTCGTAACGGAAGCGGACGTCTTCGAAGCGCACGCTGCCCACCGAAGGCGCCCGCGAACGAGCGTCCTCCACTTCGCCGATGGACGGTTCGATGGTCATTGCGCGAAAAACGCGTCGCATCGCCGACACGCTGGCCTGGTAGAGGATGTTCAGCTCGGCGAACCGGCGCACCGGACCAAACATGACGAGCACGTACCCGAGAAAGCGGGTCATCGTGCCCGCTGTCATTTCGCCGCGCAACGCGAGCCACCCGCCGTAGCCGATGACGATCGTCGTACCAGCATGCACCAGAGCTTCGCCGCACGCCGCGACGGCGTGGCCCATGCGACTCTGGGCGACCACGAGGCGGTGGTGTTCCTCGCTGTCCGCGGCGAACCGCGCCGACTCGCGCGGCTCCGCGGCATAGGTTTTGACGAGGGCTTGACCGGCGAGCTGCTCGCTGACGTTCGCGGAGATGAGGGACAGATGCGCCTGCATTCGCTCGCTCGCGCGCCGGACGCCCGGGTTCATCGCGCCGAAGACGAGAGCGTACGCCGGAAAGATCGCGACGCACGCCAACGTGAGCTTCCAGCTGATGCCCAATAGAAGCGCGAACGCGATGAAGAGTTGAATGGCGTCCATCCCCGCGACGAGAACGCCGTTGTAGACGAGCGTCGCCGCCTCGTGAACATCGTGGATGACCCGCGCGAGAATGGCGCCCGTGCGCTCCTTGGAAAAGAATCGCACGCTGAGAGTCTGGATGTGGTCGAAGAGCGCGCGACGTATTCCGGTGACGATGCCGTCGCCGAGCAGCACGTTGCAATGGCCTCGACCGTAGATGACCGCCCCGTGACCGACCGCGGTCGCAGCCGCCAGGAGAGTGTAACGGACGAGCCCTTGCTCGCGCGCGGCCGCCGTCAGCCCTGATGAAGGAGGCGCGACGATGAGGTCGACGACGGACCCGATGATCCACGGATACGCGAACGACAAGAGAAATCCCGCCACTCCGAAGAAGGCCGTCAGAAATGCGTGGCGGCGGTGCGGCCTCGCGTATCGAAGGAGGGACCACAGGGGATGTCCGGTCGCGTCAGCCATGGGCCTCCGGCAAGTCCACGACGTGCGGACGCACGAGCACGTGGCTCCTCGGTTCACGAGAGGTGTTCACACCGACGATGTCGAGGTACTCGGGCCGACTGTCGAGCGGCGACCAAACGTGCCCCGTGAGCGTGTCCCACGCCTGACATGGAGTCCTCGCGGCCCGCAGCAGGGGGGGCACTCGGCCGAAGCCGAGTGAGCCGAACCTGTCGACGTTGGACCAAGGCGTACCGCCGCAGGCGGCGGCGACTGCAGCGGACTCCGGCTCGTCCAGGACCGTCATCGAAGAGGGCCACGACCTCATCGACGCGCTTCAGTTGCAAACGCCACGCCCGGCGGAGCGGGGCCGTGTGCGGCGAGGGAGCCATGCCCCGCGCCACGACCGCACCAGCTGTACGTTCACTCGACAGCGCGCTGTCTCGAGGGCGGCGCAGTGGGTGCGGCCTCTCGTACACGAAGGCCCGGCGCAATTGCGAGGAGCAGACGGCGTCGCCGAGCATGGGTGTGCTCCTCCGTGGGAGCCCACCACTTTTGGACCCCACAAGGCCTAGTGCTTGTGCGCTGCCTGTTCGGCCCGCGCCGCGCCGATCGCAGTCTTGACGTGCTGGCGTTCCTCCGGGGGGGGAAGCACTGCGTCCAGGCCGAGGGACTTCAACCAAAGCTCGCGGCAAAACCCCCTCGAGTGATAGAGGTGCTCGTCCTCCTGGTCCTCGATGGTGTCGCACGCGTCCTCGAGCTCCGAGGCGCCCCGACCTTTGAACTGCTTTGCGCACTTTGCGAGAAGCTCCCAGTCGAGATGGTCCTTGGTCTCGGCGATGACCACGCACTCGCACGCAACCAGCTGCGCCGCCGCAGGGTCTCCACCACCGAGGGCCATCTCCATCGCCTGCACCAGGCCCTGGCCCATGTGCCGCAGTACGCGCCGACCGGGTGTCTCTTTCGCAGGGTCGAGACCCATGGCTTTGCACACCGTCTCGAGGGCCGTCACATGGCTCCTCGTTTGCTCGAGGTACCGGTCCCACTCGTCCTTCAGGTCGTCGTTCTGCGCACACCGCAGTGCGGTCTCGTAGACTTTCACGCCGCCCTTCTCGTGTTCGAGCGATTGAAGGATGAGCTCTTCGAGTTGTTGTGTCTTCATGGGGCCGTTTCCTCGCTGGGCTTGAGTGAGCCTCGAGCAAGTGGTGCCAGGTTCGTGCCGACCACGACCCGACGTCGATCCCGGGCGCGACGAGGAACGACGTATGGGGTGGGGGGCCCTCGCTCGCGATGACTCCGGTGGCATTCACCGCCACAGTGTGGCGATCGACCCGGTTCTTCGGGCTCCCGCGAGCGGCCCAGGTAGTGTCGCTCGTACGCGCCCGCGGCGCATGCGGATCACATGTGCTCGACGAAGGCGGGCGTCGACACTGCGGCGAGGGTCGTCAGGATGCCATCGGGAGCAATGTCGCCCGCGCGGTACCGCTGATCGAGCCGTGCGTGCCGGGCGAGGTCGCCGATCGAGAGGACGCCGACGGGGCGCCCCTCCGCGTCGATGACAGGCAACCTCCGGACCTTGTGACGTTGCATCAGCCGCTCGGCGGCTTCGATCGATTCGTCCTCTCGCACCGCGACGAGTGCCCTCGAGCACACGCTTCCGACGGTCATCTGAGAAGGCGCGAGGTCTCGCGTGAAGGCCGCCATGCAGATGTCACGATCGGTCACCATCCCGACCGCCTTCCCCCGTTCGTCGACCACGGGCACCGAGCCGCAGTCGTGGTCCCACATGATCTTGGCGGCGCAGCTGAGCGCATGGTCCGGAGCGCAGCTGAGGACTCCTCTAGCCATGACGTTTCCGACGTTCATTGGACTGCTCCGTTTTGGGCGAGGTCTCTCTTGGTCCGTCAGCCAGCGGGATCGACGGCGATCCAGGCACGGCCACGCTGGCTTCTTCGTAGGAATCCGACCCCACATCGTCAAGAAACCTCATGTGCGATCGACGTCCATCGGCAGGGCGGAAGGCTCTCGTGGAGCAAACGGCCACACTCTGCAAAGGACGCCCTGAAATCTGAATCCGTCCATGCTGATCGACGTTGACGATCCAAATCCGGATAGCTACTACCCCCACATCATTTCCGGGGGGAACCGCACGCGCGTGTCCGGCCAGTTGCAATGGCGGACCGTCATGAATTCGTTTCACGGCGCACACTCGCTCGACGACGAGAGCAGGGCGTGCGCCGAGCTCTGCGATTTTGTCGCTGCCGGGCACGACGCATCAGTGGAGGGGGGGGGCCATGCATCTGGAACCGATACGGCAGGGAACCGTGGAGCGCTGGAAGTCGGCTTCGGAAGCGGCGCGAACGGCCGCGCGGTTGGCTGCGCAGGCCGCCCGCGTCCTGCGGCGCGGACCACGCCACGCGTTCGGAATCGATGGTGTCGCGAGCATCGCGCGGGCAATCGTGCGCGGTGGGCCGCTCTCGGCGATCGTGGATGTCATCCTCGACGAGGCCGTGGGGAGGCTCGGAGCACCCTTCGTGGCGGTCTATGGAACGGTCGAACGCCGGCGCGAGCTGACGCTCCTCGGCCATCGCAATCTTCCGCCCGAGCTCGTGGAGAAAGTTTCGTCCCTTTCATTCGACGCTTCTTCTCTCACCGCAAGCGCCGCTTCGGGCCGGAGGACGTGCGCAGTGTCCTTGTTGCAGGGAAACGGCGGCGATCTCGACGTGGCGGTTCTCAAGGCGACCGGTTGCGAGAGCATGACCGCCGTTCCCATGGTCGCGTGCGGTCGGCTGGTGGGGGTGATGACGTTCGCGATACCGGCCAGGCGCAAGCTTCGCCCCGAACGCATCGCTGCGCTCGGCCAGTGCGCCGAGCTGTGCGCGCTGGCGATCTTTCACGCGAAGGTCGTCGAGGACGCGTCCGCGCTGGAAAAACGGCAGCGCGACGGCGAGGAGTCCGCCTCCATCGTAGTCCACGATCTACGCCAACCACTCAACGTGCTCACGACGCACGTCGACTTCCTTCGTACCGAGGGTGAACGCCACGAGCCGCAACGGGTCCGTCGGGTGCTCGATGCCATGCAGAGGGCAGTGGATGCGCTGAACCGGATGGTGGGCGATCTCGGCGATGTTTCGGGGATCGAGACGCGCCGGCTGTCCTTGGCGCGCACGGCCGTGGACATGGCGGCGCTTGCGCGGGACGTGGTCGAGCGACAGAAGGCCACTGCTCCGGACCGACGTGTCGAGGTCCGGATGGAGGGGGGCATTCCCATGGCCAACGGGGATCCCGTTCGGATCGAGCAAGTGCTCGGCAATCTCCTGGCCAATGCCTTCAAGTACGGCGAGCCGGCTGAAGCGGTCGAGGTCGCGCTTCGCTCGGGTCCCTCCGAGGTCGAGGTGCTCGTGACCAACCGAGGCGCTGGCATCGGGGCCGAAGACCTCGCCGAGATCTTCAAGCGGTATTACCGCGCGCCGCGCGCGCGCGCCGTGGTTGCCGATGGAATGGGGCTCGGCCTTTACATCAGCAAGGGCCTGGTCGAGGCGCACGGTGGTCGCATCTCGGTGGAGAGTCATCCCGGGGAGACGACGACGTTCCGTTTCACCATCCCGTCGACCTCGGAACCGAAGCTCGTCGACGCTTCCCCCTGAGCTCTTCTGCGGACGGGACTGCGCCCCGGGGGCGCCGCACGGGACTGGCCGGCGCGGCTCGAGCGACATCGGCTCTTGCGACCGTCGACTCGAGTGACATCGACCCTTGCGACCGCCGAATGGAGTCCCAAATTTGTGGTTGCCAACAACAAAGGAGGCCTCCCTATGAGTGACATCACGGTACGTAAGCAGAATGGGGATCGGCCCGTGGCCGCCGAGCCCTCGACGACCTGGGACCCGTGGCGTGCGATGCGCGCGCTGGTGTCGTGGGATCCCTTCCGCGAGATCGCGCCGTTTCGTGTGGTCGACGAGCGCGGCGGCGCCTTCAGCCCATCCTTCGAGGTGAAGGAGACGCCGACGGCTTACCTCTTCAAGGCCGATCTCCCAGGGATCAAGGAGAAGGACCTCGAAGTGACGATGACCGGCAACCGGCTGAACGTGAGCGGCAAGCGCGAGGAAGAGAAGGAAGAGAAGACCGACCGGTACTATACGTACGAGCGCAGCTACGGGTCGTTCAGCCGAAGCTTCACGTTGCCCGATGGGGCGGACGTCAACGGCCTTCGCGCTTCTCTCGAACAGGGCGTGCTGAGTATCACCGTTCCCAAGACGCCGTCGGTCCAGCCGAAGAAGATCATGGTGAAGAGCGAGACGTCGAAGCCGGAGAATCCGTCCAAGTCCTAGGGACCTTCACCGAGACGCGTGAACGGGGGCGCGCTCATTCGGGCGACGCCTCCGTTTCGCCAGGGTGTGGAGGTGCCGAGCAAGAGCGCCAGTCGCCGGCACGGACCTCGGGTGGAACGCGTTCGACGACGCGCCTGTCCTGAACGGCGAGAGCGTTGTACGCGAGAAACGCGAGGGGGATGGCCGCCACGCCGAGCGTCACGGCGGCGGCGACGGTCGGTGCGGAGCAGGCTCCGCCCGAGCACGATTGCATCTGACTCCGAGCGAACACGAGGGTCCCGATTCCCCCGCCGAGCAGCATGGCGACCGCGCCATCGTGCTCCTGCGTGTCGTCGGCGAAGGAGCGACGGATGACGACGTTCCGTACCATCGGGGCAGTCCGCGTGACGTCGCGGCATTCGGCGGTCCCGCTTTCGTTCGTCCGGTGCTCGACCGTCACTTCGGCGCGCGAGCTGACCTCGGGCCGGGGAGGCCCGTAGAGGCGCTCCTCTTGGATCGGTGCGCACGCCCCGAGCGGTCCCAAGCTTGCGATGACCGCCGCGAGCATCCAGGTCCGACCGCGCACGCTCATGGCCGGACCACTCTAACGCTGCCCCGGTCTCCGCGAGTCGGTTTCGATCGTCAATCCGCCGTGAACAGCACATTGTCGTACCGCAGCGACCACACCGGAGAGAGCCCCCCGTCGTACTCGGTCACGAAGGTCGTCCCGATGCCGATCTGCAGTGACGCGGGCACGAGCGTCATCGCGAGGGGCACGTCGAGCTCTTCAGCGCCGGCGACGCTGACCTTGCCCTCGAGGCCCGCCGAGGTCCAGTCGATCTGGATGACGATGTCCGTCCACGCGTTCATAGGGAGCGGCTTCGTCTGCGAGAGCGGGTGGTTCACGAAGGTCGGGGGCGCCCCATCCGGGTAGTTGCCACCGTTCGCAGGGCCCGTCTGTTCGCCGAGGGCGAGGGCCGGCGTGCCGCTCACCACGTTGATGGCCAGACCGACCGTGTACCGGTAACCCCCGCTGTCCAGAAAGTCGACCGCGCCGAGCACGATGGCCGCGTTCGCCGTCGTGTCGATCTGCAAGGGCTCGATGCTGAACGCGAACGCGAGCGTCGCGGGCACGGCCGGGACGGGCAGGGGTGTCCGGAGAGCCACGTCGACGACCTGGCCGCTCGCGAGCATCGTGGTCGTCTCGACGACCGAGTTGGGCGGCGAGCTCGCGCCGGCGTCCGTCTCCACCATGGTGCCCAAGGTTTGCGCCCACGTCTGCCACATGCCGGGCAGCCCGCCCTCATCGAAGTCGTCGCAGAAGAAGAGGCCACCGTCGGGTCGCGCCCTCGAGGCGCAGTAGGGGCCGCCGCCCCCCTCCGGCGGACCTGTCTCGGGAGAAGTCGCCTCCGCCGCCTCCGGCCGGGCATCACTCGCCGCCTCGACGAGGGACTCGTCGCCGACGCTCGCGTCGACCGGGCCGGTGGACCCCGAGTCGCCGCGAAGGCCGCCGGCCATGGTGGCGTCGAAGTCGAAGCAGGCGCCGAGGAGCACGGCCACGAGGCCCGGCGCGATCATCCGGAAAGACGGATGCATCCCTCGACACATTAGCACGCGGCACGGTCGGAAATGGGGCGCGCGGCCACGATCAGGGGCAGAAGGTGATCGTGTAGCTGGTGTTCGCGCTGGACGACCCCTGACACGTGAAGGTGCTGGTGAGATCGTCGTAAGGGAAGCTGTACGCCGTGGGGCACGCCTCCTTGAACACCTGGGCGTAGGTCCCCGGAAGGGACGGGGGAGTCCAGCGCGGATTCGAGCTCTGGCACGCCCCGGCGGGCGACCAGCTCGGGCAACCGCAGCAGGTCGAGCCCGCGCCTTGCGTGTAGCAGGAGCCGCTCACGCCATTCGGCCCTCCCCCCGTGCAGCCGTAGAGGTCATTCTCGCCCGCGCAATCGAGCGTCGCGTTCGAAGGGTCCACCGCGCACACCTGGTTCGCGCTGCGGCATCCGACGTAGTGACCAGGGTCCTGATCCTGGAGCACCGAGGGGCAGGCGGAAGCGAGATCCCACGAGCAAGCGGGAAGCGCTCCGCAGTTGGACGTGCAGCCGGGGCTCTGGCAGTAGTAGGGGAGATTGGCGCCGGGCGGCGGGGTGGGATCGAAGGTCCCCGGGGTCGGCGCGATCGCGAGCGGGACGTTCGAGCCGTCGACGTTACTGACGTCGTAGAAGTCGCTGCCGTTCGAGGGAGGCGTCACCGTGAATTCGGCCAGAGTTGCCGGAGGCGTTCCTCCCACGCCGACCGGGCACTCGAGGTTGCCGCCGCAGTCGCCCGTCGCGCACGTGGTGCGGCCGTTCGCCGTCATGCACTCGGTGCGCGGCCAGAAGCGGCCTCCCCACGCCGGCGGAAGCGTGAGCGCCACCGACTTGCCAGCCGCGACCTCCCAATTGCTCGCGCTCGGGACGCTGAAGGTACAGAGCTGGTTGGCGGTGTTGCAAACCGTGTTCGTCGGGCAGCCGGCGCTGCAGGGAACCGGCGGGGCGATGGGGTTCCCTTCACCGCCGACCCACACGTCGTAGCCGCAGTGATTCTGGAACGTGAAGGTGCGTGTTCCGTTGGGATCGGGGGTGGGGGTCGGGGTTGGCGTCGGGGTTGGTGTCGGAGTCGGGCTGGTGCCGGTGCCGATCACCGTGGGATTCCACCGCTGGGCGTTGGTCCCGTTGCAGTCGTAGAGCTGGACGACGGTCCCGTCGGCGGGGTTGTCTCCTGCGACGTCGAGGCACTTACCGCTGTTGGTATTCACGAACGACACGAAGCCTCCGCCGGCGTCCTCGACGAGGAACGTCTGCGCGGACGTCTGGTTGCAGTCGTAAAGCTGGATCTTCGTCCCATTGGCCGTGCCGCGCGCCTGTACGTCGACGCATTTGTCGGCCTGCGTGTCGAGGAGGTAGAAGCCCCCGGCACCGTCGTCTTCCAGCTGGAACGACTGCGCGCCGGTGCCGTTGCAGCTCCACTCCTGGATCTGGGTGCCGTCGGTCGTGCCGCCACCTCGCGCGTCCATGCACGACCCCGGGTGCGCGATCGCGCCGAAGTTGTAAATGTCACCGCTCGCGACGCCCTGGACGGTGCGTCCGACGTTCTCGGAGGGGGCCGCGCTGCAACCGCCTACGAGGAGGAGCACGGGAACGACGCAGACGGTGATACGGAGGGCCGCTTGGTTTCGCATGAAACTCGCAGACGCAACGGCGGTGCCAGAAGGCCTGGCCAGGTCGCTCTCCGGAGCATTCACGCGCGCCACGAGCGAACCACTACCGCCGTGCGGTTCCCGTGCACCCCTAGGAGGCAGCCGAAGTGGATCCTGCAACCGTGACCGATCCCGTCGCCCCCGCGACCCATCTGGTCCCATACGACCGAGGAAAGCGTCGGATCACATCGCGCCCCCCTGGCATCGCGGTTGCGATGGAAGACGACCATGCGAACCCACACTCTCGTCTGCGCGCCCGCCTCCCTCCTCGTCGCCTGTCTCGCCAGCGGTTGCGGCTCGGCGCCCTCCGAGAACGTCGGACACACGACCCAGGGCGTCGCGAGCGGCGACATCTACAACTTTGGAGCGATCGCGCACCCCGGGTCATGCATGGACGCGAAGGGCGGCGGTACGACCGACGGTACTCAGATCCAGGAGTGGACCTGCAACGGCACCGGCGCGCAGTCGTTCGAGCTGGAGGACGACGGCGCCGGGGGCTTTTACATCGTGAACACACAGGCCGACAAATGCGTCGACGTGCAGGCGCGCGGCACGGCCAATGGGACGAAGGTCCAGCTCTACGACTGCAACCAGACCCCGGCGCAGACCTTCGTCACGGAGGACGCCGGCAACGGCTTCGTCTACTTCGTGAACACGAACAGCAACAAGTGCCTCGACGTCGCGGGCGACAATCCCGCCGACGGGACCGTCGTCCAGCTCTATGACTGCAACGGGACCAACGCCCAGCGATGGAACCCCACGGTGATCGGCGCGGCGTCGAGCTCCGGAGGCGGCGGCAACAGCAGTGGCGGCGGTAGCAGCAGCGGAGGCTCGACCGAGCCCGGGTGGACGCTCACGTGGTCCGACGAGTTCGACGACCCGGACGGATCGAGCGTCGATCCGAGCAAGTGGACCTTCGACACCGGCGGCAGCGGCTGGGGCAACGACGAGCTCGAGTACTACACGAGCGGAACCTCGAACGCGGTCATCTCCGGCGGAGCTCTGGTCATCACGGCGACGACCGAGGGAGCCTCCAGCTACTCGTGCTGGTACGGCCCCTGTCAGTACACCTCGGCGCGCCTGAACACTGCCGGCAAGTTCTCGCAGCAATACGGGCGCTTCGAGGCTCGCATTCAGATCCCCGAAGGGCAGGGCGTCTGGCCGGCCTTCTGGATGCTCGGAGAGAACATCGGTTCCGCCGGCTGGCCTTCATGCGGCGAGATCGACGTCATGGAGAACATCGGCAGCACGCCCGACACGACGTACGGCACGACCCACGGCCCCGGCCCCGGCAACTACCCCGGCGATGGGCTCTCGGGCGCCTTCACCGGTGGCTCGCCCATGGGCGCCGGTTTCCACGTCTACGCGACCGAGTGGAGCGCGAGCTCCGTGAGCTTCTACGTCGACGGGACCCTCTACTGGACCGTCACGCCGTCGCAGCTGCCGGCGGGGGCCACCTGGGTGTGGGACCAGCCGTTCTTCCTCCTGCTCAACTTCGCCGTCGGGGGGAGCTGGCCCGGCTCGCCGAACGCGTCGACCTCTTTCCCGCAGCACATGACGGTCGACTACGTGCGCGTCTACCAGGCGCAGTAGCTCCAATTCATCGCTGTCTCGCGCGAAGTCGCTGGAAGTGGCGGCGCGCGATGCCCGAGCGGGCGGCCGCGGTGGCCACGTTGCCACCGCTGTCCGCCAGGGCCTTCTCGAGGTAGGCGCGCTCGAACTCCTCGAGGACACGTTCGCGCGCCTCGGAGTATCCGAGGTTCGCGGCGAGGACCCGCGCCAGCAGATCGCCGGGGCCCTGCTCGTTCTCGGCGTCGTCGGGCCGAGCCTTGTGCCGGTGCGTGCGGGTCACGAGGAGCGAGACGCTGTCGCCCAGCACGAGAAACCGCCGCAGCGCACGCTCGAGCTCGCGGACGTTGCCCGGCCAGTCGTACCCCTCGAACCGCTCGAGGAACTCGTCGGGCAAGAAGCCCTTGCCGCCGAGGTCCGTCCAGATCTCGCCCGCCAGCGCGGGAATGTCCTCGCGCCGTCGCCGGAGAGGAGGCACCTCGATCCGGGCGCCCGCGAGCCGGTGATAGAGATCTTCGCGCAGCTTGCCTTCCTCGACGAGACGATCGAAATCGTGGGACGTCGCGACCAGGATCCGTGCGCCCACACGGACGGGCGTCGGGTCTCCCACGCGCTGGACGACGCCCTTGTCGAGCGCCCGGAGCAGCTTGGCCTGCAGCTCGAGCGAGAGGTCCCCGGGCTCGTCGACGAGGAGTGTCCCGTCGCCGGCGAGCTCGAAGATGCCCGCGCGCGTCGAGCCGTCGGCGCGCGCTTCGCCGAAGAGATACCCCTCGGCGAGCTCCCCTGGCGTCGTCCGGCAGTCGAGGACGACGAAGGGATGCGCCGCGCGCCCACTCGCCTCGTGGATGTTTTCGGCGAGCAGCTCCTTACCCGTGCCTGTCTCGCCCTCGAGGACGACCGGCATGTCGGAGGGTGCGAGCCGCTGGCAAAGGGACAGCACGTTGATCATGCGCGGGCTGCTCGAGGCCATCCGGCCCAGCGAGGCGTTGCGCCGGGCCTTGACGGGCGCAGCGTCGCTGGCGCGCACTTCGATCGACCCCGAGCCGATGCGGATCCGTGCGCCCTCGCCCAGATACGCGGCCACGACGCGCGCGTCGCCGAGGTAGGTGCCGTTCGTCGAGCCGAGATCGGTGAGCAGGACTCCGAGATCCGTGCGCTCGATGGACGCGTGGCGCCTGGAGACCGTCGGGTCGGCGAGGCGGAGATCGCAGAGCGCGCTCGCGCCGACGAGGATCTTGCCTCCCGATGCGTCGAGCGCCACGCGCTTTCCCGTGTCGGCCCCCTCGACGACGACCGCGTCGAGGCCAAAGGGAGGAGCCTCCACGCTCGCGCCATGGCGGCGTGTCTCGTTCTCACCCGTCGGTTCACGCGGGGGCATGGCGGGATCCTTACCACGCCGGTCAGTACCGCATGGCGAACGAGGCGAGGCCCCCGTGGGACACGGGCTGGAGCTCGACGGTGGTGCTCGAGGGAAACGCCAAGGCCCAGAGGAGCGCGACGCCGAGCGCCGCACCCCCTGCGCCGAGGAGCGTGTCGAACACGAGGGCGTCGGTTCGGCCGGGCCGCGTCTGCAGCTCGGAGCAATTCGGCGAGCAGTTGGCCTTGAGGTCCTGGAGCTGCCCGTTCGCCGCGACCCCGAAATAGGTCGCCAGGCCCAGCGCCGCGATCCCCGTGCCGCCCAGGATCCACGCACCGAGCGGGACCCGCGTCGTCTGCACCCGAGAGGCGGCTTCCTGTGAGGCCCCAAAGACGGCTGGCCCGACGCGTAGCATCACCAGCCGCGACGCCTCCCCCTCCACCAGGATGACGCGCTCCTCCTTGTGGAGCTTCCCGCTGTCGACCGCGACCACGTGCTCGCCCGGATCGAGAGAAACGGCGCGACCGTCCAGCTTGGCGGCCTTGCCGTCGATGGCGAGCCGCGCATCCACCAGATCGTTGCCTGCGCCGTCCTGAGCGCGCACGACGATGCTCGGGATCCGGTTGTCGATCTCCCCCAGCCACCGGACGCAGTGCGTGCGCACGACACCAGGGCAGGCGTCCCGCGAGCAAGCGATCATCCGGTCCCGCGCGCCGAGGAGGTGCCCTTGCTGCCGGAGCGTCTGACCCGCGGTCGAGGCGTCGATGCACGCCCGGACGGTGTCGTCGGCCACGGCGGGAGGCGCGACCATGAGCGCCACCGCCACGGTGGCAACGGCCATCGAAAGCCTCATCGCAGGCATTCGGGCTTGAAGATCTGCCGTCCCGCCGAGTCGATGGAATAGGGCGGGTCGCAGCTCGCACTGCGGCCGGAGCGACCCACGCGCGCTGCAGCCGGTGGCTTCGAGAAGCGAGCGGTGGAGAGTGCCGGTACGACGGCGGCCGTCGCCGTCGGAGCTGCCGTCGACGGCGCAGGTGCGGGCGCGCTCGAGACTGCCGGCGGAGGCGCGACGCTTGCCGCGATGGCGACGGGCGGGTCGGCGGCCAGGGTCACGGGCGTGGAGGTGACCCGGCGAGCGACGAGCGTCACAGCGGATACGATCCCCAGCGCGGCGGCGATCGCGCCCACCCAAAGCGCGCGGCCCCGCGGTCGGGCCGGCGCGAGGGTCGACGTCTCGGCGGCCTCCAGCGTCGCCAAGACGCGCGCGCGCTCGGCCAGCGACTCGCCGGCGATGTGCTGCACCCATGCGCCCACCTCGGACGGACGCGCCGCGGGGATGCATGCCTCGATGTCCCGCGCCATCTCGTCGGCCGTCGCGTAGCGCCCGGCGGGATCCCGCGAGAGCCCCTTTTCGAGGATCGCGTCCACCTCCGGTCCGAGCTCGGGTGCGAGGAGGCTCGGCCGGCGAACGCGCGCGACCAGGCACTTGTGGACCGTCTCGGCCTCCGTCTTGCCGGCGAAGAGGCGCTCGCCGGTCAGCAACTCCCAGAGCACGATCGCCGCCGCATACGTGTCCGACAGCCGGCTCACCGCCTCGCCGCGGGCTTGCTCGGGCGCCATGTACGCGAACTTCCCCTTCACCGAGCTGTCGCGCGTCGAGTGAAGGCGCCCCTCCGCCTTGGCGATGCCGAAGTCGACCAGCCGCGCCACCCCATCGGTGCCGACGAGAATGTTGTGCGGCGACACGTCACGGTGGACGAGATTCAGGGGAGCTCCGCGCTCGTCTCTGGCCTCGTGGGCCGCGTGGAGGCCGCGGAGCGTGTCGACCAGGATCGCGCCCGCGACGCCGAAGGGAACCCGCTCGCCCCGTCCGTGTGCCCCACGCGCGAGCTTCCACAGCGACTCGCCGTGAACGTACTCCATGACGAGCAGCAGCTCCGCGTCGGTCTGAAGGACGTCGACCGTGGGGACGACGTTCGGGTGGACGACGCGCGAGGCCAGCCGGGCCTCGTCGAGGAACATGAGCGCGAAGTCGTTGTCGCGCGCGAGGTGGGGGTGGGCGCGCTTGACCGCGACGGTGCGCCTCGAGCCCGCGGGGCCGACGAGGCGGGCGAAGTGCACCGACGCCATTCCACCCGAGGCGATCTGCTCATGAATCGCGTAGCGACCGATGACTTGCGGCGCGGTGGGGAGCACGCGGCGTCAGGAACTGTAGCACGAGGCCGCCGCCCGGTGGACCGCCACCCGCGACCGGATCGGTCACCCTCGCGACGCGATCGGTCCACGTCCAGCACTTCGCGCGGCCTGCGGCGAGCCTCGCAAGTCGGCGGGTCCTGGTCCTTCGGTTGCACTGCTCCGCGCCATGCCGCGAAGTACCGTCGTCGCGTTCGCCGTCGTCCTCCTCGTGAGCGCGTGTGGTGAAGCGACGCCGGCGGCGATCCCTCGCACCGTGGATGCAGGTGTGCACGCCAGTGTGGACGCGGCGGCTGCGGACTCCTCGCACCCCGCGTCGGGCGACGGCGCCGCGTCGATCGCCGAAGAAGCGGGGTCTCCGGGGGACGCAGCACCGGCTTCGCCGGCCCGCGGGGCGGCCATCCCCTACGTCGAATACGAGGCCGAGAGTGGGACGACCAACGGGACGCGCCTGGGACCCGGCCGCGCCGTGAACGACGCGAACGTCTTCAACAGCATCGCCGGCGAGTCCTCCGGTCGTCAGGCCGTCGAGCTCGACGCGACCGGGCAATACGTCCGCTGGACCACGACGGCCGCCGCCAACTCGCTCGTCGCCCGCTTCGTCATCCCCGACTCGGCGGACGGCACGGGTACGTCCTCGACGCTCGGCGTTTACGTCGACGGGGCGCGCGTCTCGAGCCTCGCGCTGACCTCTCGGTACGCGTGGGCCTACGGCAATCCCGCGACCACCGACGCGACCACCAACTCGCCGAGCGATGGCTTCGCGCGTCACTTCTACGACGAGGCGCGCGTGCTCCTCCCGGCCGAGGTCCCTGCCGGATCGACGGTGGCCCTCCAGCGGGACGCGACCGACACGGCGGCGTACGTCGTCGTCGATCTGGTGGACCTCGAGGAGGTCCCGCCTGCGCTCGCGCAGCCTGCCGGTACGGTCTCGGTGACGAGCTATGGCGCGACGGGCAACGGCACGACCGACGACGGCCAGGCCATCCAGAGCGCCATCGACGACGCGCAGTCCACCGGGAAGAACGTGTGGATCCCGCCGGGCGCGTACCTCGACGCCGGGACGGTGCTGAACGTGAAGAACGTCGCCGTCTACGGCGCCGGCATGTGGCGCTCGACGCTGGAGGGCGCGTCCGCGCGCTTCGTCTGCGGAGGAATGGCCTGCCGCATCTTCGATGTCGCGCTTCTCGGCGAGACGGTCCTCCGCGACGACGGGGACAGCCAGTCGGGCATCAGCGGCACCTTCGGGACCGGGTCGCAGATCCAGAACGTGTGGATCGAGCACTTCACGACGGGCGCGTGGATCGGCGTCAACGGAAACACGCCGACCAGCGGGCTCCTCGTGCACGGCGCCCGCATCCGGGATCTCTTCGCCGACGGCATCAACCTCTGCAACGGGACGAGCAGCTCGACCATCGAGCAGTCGACGGCCCGCAACACGGGTGACGACGGCTTCGCTTCCTGGGCGTACGCGGGCGCGGGCGATCCGGCCAATACGGGCAACGTCTTCCAGTTCGACAGCGTCCAGCTTCCGTGGCGGGCCAACTGCTTTGCCATCTATGGCGGGTCCGGCAATGCCGTGGAGGACAGCGTCTGCGCCGACGTGGTCACCTACCCGGGCATCTTCGTCGACCAGGAGTTCGACGCTCACCCGTTCGCCGGGACGACGACCGTCGCGCGCGACACCGTGCTGCGCGGGGGAGGCCTCATGTACGGCACGCAGTGGGGGGCCCTCACCGTGAGCGGGCACGACGCGGCCGCTGCCATCACCGGTGTGACGGTGCAGGACGTCGACCTCGAGGACGCGACCTACGCGGGCCTCTTCTTCATCGGCCCCAGCTCGGCGATCCAGGGCGTCGCGCTCGACGGCGTGTCCATCACCGGCGCCGGCACGTACGGCGTCGAGGTGAGCTCGAACGCGTCGGGCTCGGCTACCGCGAACGATGTGGTGGTGACGGGCGCCGTTTCGGGTGGCCTCGACAACGGCGCTTCGGGCGCGTGGGTCTTCACGCGGCAGACAGGAGACACGGGGTGGTGAAGGGAAGGATCGAGAACATGACTCGCAGGTCCAGCACATACGGGGCCGTTTCCATTCTCGCCGTCGCGCTCGCGGCCGCCTGCGGAGGCTCCGGCTCGAGCGGGGGAGGCGGCGCGGGCGGCGAGAAGTCCGTTCCGCACGACGACGGGGGAACCTCGGTCTCCACGGTCCCCGATGGCGACGTTCCCACGCTGGGGGGCGGTGCGATCGACGGCGGACAGGGCTCGACGGCGCCCGTGCAGCCGACGGGCCCCGTCACCGATTTTCCCGCCCCGGTCCTCGACGGGAACGTACCCTCCGGCGCGGCGGCGCTCTTCGGACCTCCAGGGCAGGGAGATCCGGCTGGCGGGCCGTGTCTGGTCGAGCCCTCGAGCGACGTGCTCTACCCGCAGAACTGGCTCCGTCCGCGCTTCACGTGGACGGCGGCGAACGGCGAGGATGTGTTCGAGCTCCGGCTGCACGTCGCCAACCAGATCGACGATCTCGTCGTCTACACGACCAACTCTACGTGGACCATGCCGCAGCCGATGTGGGACGCGCTCCGGACACACTCCCCGACCGAGGCGATGACGCTGTCGGTGCGCGGCGGCGTGCTCGCAGGCGGGGTGCTTCAGGGCGAGGCGCTCGGCACCTCGACGCCCATGGGCATCGCGCCGGTGCAAGCCACGGGCGCCATCGTCTACTGGACGACGGACGACCAGACGACGGGCAGCGCGGCGCTGAAAGGCTTCACGCCGGGCGACGACACCGTCGAGCTGATCCTCAGCCCTTCGCAGTTCTCCAAGGCGCAGAGCACCTCCTCGATGTGCATCGGCTGCCATACGGCGACGCCTGACGGTAGCTACGCCGCCTTCACCACGACGAGCCCCTCCGAGCAGCAGTGGACCGACGCGCTGGGCCTCGTCGATCCGAACGCCGGAGCGGTGGGAACGGCGCCGTCCTACCTGGGAGCGGGGGGCGCGGCGGCGCTTGGCGACTCGAACGTCGGCGCGGTCGCGTTTTCGCCGGCCCACTGGCAATCCGGGGATCGCCGCGGCATCGTGTCGTACGACAACGGGGGCTCGGGGACGGACGTCGTCCTCACGTGGATCGACGTGGAGGCGGCCAGCGCGGCCCAGGCGAGCGGCACGCTGGCCCGCACAGGCGACACCGAGCTGGCCGGCGCGCCGACGTGGAGCCACGACGGACAGACGGTGGTCTACGTGTCGACCAACCGCGTCTGCACCGGGCGACTCGGCAACTGCACGCCGCAGTACGACAGCCCGCCGGATCCTGGCTCGCGGGCCGACCTCTACGCCGTCCCGTATTCCGGCGGCGCGGGCGGAGCGGCGACTCCCGTGAACGGCGCCTCGGACCCCGGCATGCAGGAGTACTACCCCTCGTTCTCGCCGGACGACCAGTTGCTCGTCTTCAACCGCATTCCGAACGACGACAACCTCTACGACCAGCCCGCGGCGCAGCTCTTCGTGGTGCCCGCGTCGGGCGGCACGCCCACACGCCTCGCCGCGAACGACGCGCCGTCGTGCAGCGGTCTGACGAGCCCCGGGCTCACCAACAGCTGGGGCAAGTGGGCTCCGACGGCTCTCGAGGCCAACGGGTCTACTTATTACTGGCTGGTGTTCAGCTCGAAGCGGTCGGGGATCCCGCAGCTGTATCTGACGTCCCTCGTGGAAGGCGCAGACGGAACGCTGGCTACCCACGGCGCCCTCCTCTTGTGGAACCAGCCCGCGACAGAAGCGAACCACACGCCCGCGTGGGACGCATTCAAGGTCCCGCCCGCGACCGCGCAATAGCCAACTGCGTCGATGTTCTCGCGCCGCTCCCCGGCCTGTACGGGTGGCGCTCGGGGTCAGAGGAGATCCCGGATGCCTCTCCGGCGCGCCTCCCGATGGAGCGCCTGCCGCCGCGCGCTCGGGATCTCGGTCGGATCGCGGATCGAATCGATGAGCGCGTCGTCCGTCAAATCGTATGGCCAGCCGCTGGGGCCCGGCAGGGCATCGACGTTGCCCTCGAGCCACCCGTCGGGGCGGAGCGCCCGCCGCGTCATCCGCTCGTGCATCCAGGCGAGCGCCGTCTCCCGCTCTGCAGGCTCGACGTCGAGCGAGCCGAGGATCGACGACATGATCTTCACGTGGAGCGGCTCGAACTTGGTCGCCAGCACCTCGACCGCGTCGGGCGAGACCGTGGCTCGCACGGAACAGTCGTCCGGATCGTCCGCCCCGAGCGCGATCTCGACCTGCTCTTCCGTCAGGTAGGCGCGAAGGTGGATGGGTTGACCTGGGTCCTTCATGTGAAGGTGCGGCCGTTCGCACGCGTAGTCGAGGTTCACGATCTTCCAGGGCATGGCCCCCTCGTAGCACGCTAGAAGCGCGCGTAGCCGTCGGGTAATATGGGGCTCCGTGCCGGGCCCGCACCACGACGATCAAACGGTCGATCTCGCGCGCGTCCGCTCTACCCTGGGGCTCGGCGACCGTCTGAGCGCGACGCCCCCGTGGGCGCTCGTCCGAGGCTTCCTCTTCAAGATGACGGCGGACGCCGTGGAGCGTCACGGACGGGCCGCGGTCGCCCTTCACCGGAGCCTCTCTCCCGTCGCGAGCCGGTGGTTCTTTCGCATGTACTCGCTCCGGGGGTACCTCGAGGATCTGGCCGCAGCGGCCGCCGTGATCTCGCCCCACGACCCGCTCGCCGGCATGCGGACCATCTGGGGAACCATCCCCGGATACGCGTCGCTCTTCGATGCGCGTCGGTTCCTCGCGTTGCTGGGCAAGGACGTCACCGCGGTCGCCGGCTGGCTCGAGAATCATCGCAGCTTCTTCGCCAACTACGGTCGCTGGCGGCTCGAGCGGCGTGCCCCCGGTTACTTCGTCATGCACTACTTCGACGAGTGGATCTGGATCGACGGCGGCCACCGCGGGGGCATGCAGGGACTCCTCCGGGCATGCGGCGTGGACGGCACGGTCGAGGCGGACCTCGACTCGCCGGTCAGCGGTCGGCTGCATGTCCGCTGGCATGCGCGCTGAACGGCACTACGCTCCCGGCGCCCGGGGTCAGGCCTTAACGGCGGCGCGCGTTGCGCCGTGAAGAGCGGCGCTGCCCCACCTGAGGTCTCGCCGTGAAAGAGCTCGCCTTCGATCGTCTACCCGAGGGCCTGCTGCGCCCCCGACTGTCCACGCCCACCGCCGCCCGGACGCTGCTCGAAACGTTCGCCAGCCACGGCGTGAGGATCGCCTTCGGAATCCCCGGCGGAGCGGCGAGCCCCATCTTCGACGCCCTCGTCGACGTCCCCGAGATCAGGTTCGTGGCGACCCGTCACGAGGCCATGGCCGGCTTCGCGGCGAGCGGCTACGCGCGCGCCACCGGCCTGCCGGCGCTCGTGCTCACGACGTCCGGGCCGGGGCTCACCAACGCCATCACGGGGATGGCGGTGGCAACCCTCGAGGAGCTTCCGGTCATCCTCCTCTCCGGTGAGGTGGCCTCCAACGCCGTCGCCCGCGGCGCCTTGCAAGACGGCTCGCCGGCGGGAACGGACTCCCTCGCGATGGTGCGGTCCATGACGCGCTGGGCAACGACGCTCCAGGCTCCGGACGCCGCCGCGCCCACAGCCGAGCGTGCGTGGCAGCTCGCCACCGGGGAGCGCCCCGGGCCCGTGTACGTCGGCGTCCCGCTCGACGTCGGGAGCCGTCCTTGCGCGCCGCCACCCCGCTTCGTGAAGAGCGTCCGTCCGCCGGCCGCGATGGCGCCCTTCGAAGCCCAGAAGGCCGCGCGGCTCCTCCGGACGGCGCGCCGGCCGCTCCTCGTCCTCGGCAACGGCGCGCGGAAGGCATCGGCCGAGGCGCGCGCCCTCGCCGAGCGGCTCTCGTTGCCGGTCATCGTCACGGGTCACGCCAAGGGCCTCTTTCCCGAGAGCCACAGCCTGTACCTGGGCATCGTGGGCGTCGGACAGCATCCTTCGGTCGTCGAATACCTGTCGGAGCCGCCGGACGTGGTGCTCATCGTCGGCTCGAGGCTCGGTGACATCGCCACCAACGGCTGGAGGCTCCCCCTGGCCGGTTCGAGGGAGACCCTCCAGGTCGATCGGGATCCGCTGCTCATCGGCCGAAACGCGCCCGTGACGATGGGAATCGTGGGGGACGCGCGAGACGTACTCACCGAGCTGCTGGGCGCCTTGCCGACGGACGTCGTACCGCCGCCCGTCCGTGTGTCGGGCTGCCGATCGGTCCGGGCGGAGCTCGCGCACTCCGACAGCGTGCCGCTCAAGCCGCAGAGGGTTCTCTCCGCGCTCAATCAGGCCTTTCCCGACGCCATCTGGTGCTCGGACATCGGCGAGCATCTCAGCATGGCTCTGCACTATCTCCGTGTCGAAAAGCCCTCTTCTTTCCATGCGATGACGGCTTTCGGCTCGATGGGCAGCGGCATCGGAGCCGCCATCGGCGTCAAGCTGGCTCGCCCCGACGAGACCGTCATCGCGCTCTGCGGCGACGGCGGCCTGGCGATGCACGCGGGGGAGATCCTCACGTGCGCCGAGAACGGCATCGGTGTCCTCTTCGCCGTGTTCAACGATGGCGTGTGGAACATGATTCAGCAGGGTTTTCAGGCGGTCTACGGGCGCCTTCCGCCCTCGCTTCCGTCTCGCGTCGCCGACTTCGCCGCCGTCGCTCGCGGCTTCGGTGCGGAAGGCATCGTCATCCAGCGCCCTGCCGACCTGCATCCCGAGCGTCTCCGTGAGCTCGGGTCTTCGACGCGCCCCGTCATCCTCGATATCCGAATCGATCCGAGCGAGTCGTTCACCGGCGAGTCCCGTGCCGCGACCATCCGTCATTTCGCGCAGGATCTGTAGGTCGTCGCTACCGCTCGGGCGATCGTGCCGTAGACTCACGACGATGTCCGCCTGCGGTGACCTCATCGTCCTGTGGACGGCGAAAGAGAGCCTCGAGGCGTGCGACTGGATGAGCCAGGCGCCGCCCGGGGTTCGCGTCGTCCGCGTCGCCCACGATGTTCCCGACGCGCTGGCCGGCGCGGTCCCTGCGGCGCTCGCTCGCGGCGCGGTGATCGCCATCGTCGGCAGCGACCGTGAGGCTCACCGCGCGCTCGCACTCGGGGTCGATGAGGTCGTGCGGGCGGGGGAAGCGACCGGCGACGTGCTGGCGGCCGCCTCCGAGCGAGCCCGGCTTCGCGCCATCGGGCGAAGTGCGAGGGCCCCGTCGCCGGACGGCGACACCAAGGCCATCGAGCTCCTGTCGGCGTCGGTGAGCTACCGCCTCGCGAGCCCCCTCGCCATCGCCTCGCTCAACGCAGAGATCCTCCGCGCCGCCATGGGCCCGGTGGCGGGTCTCGCGGATGCCTACACGCACGCGGCCAGTGGCAGGGTCGATCTTCACGACTCCGAGGCGCAGCGGGTCGTCGCCCTTCGCGCATCGGCGCCGGCCACGGCAGCGCTTCAGGCGACCGTGAACGATCTCTCGGTCGCCTTGCGCGAGGCCTCGAGCGCGGCCGCGCAGGTGTACTCCCTCGTCGCGCCCGATACGTTCGACGCGGTCTGCGACCTCTCCGCCGTGGTGTCCGAGGTCGTCCAGCTCGTTGGCGGCGTCATCGAACGGGTCGGGCATCTCCGGGTGGAGCTGCCGGTCGGCGAGCCATGCCGATGCACCATCGCGCGGTCGGTCGTCGTGCAGGCCCTCTCGGCCCTGCTGACGAGCGCCATGCACTCCATCCGCCAGCGACCGCGGCGAGGATCCATCACCGTGCGCGTCGAGGCGCGCGTGAGCGCATGCATCGTCGAGGTGACCGACGACGGCCTGGGGATGGCACCGGCGGAGGCGGAGCGGGGCTCCGGCCTTTCCCTCGTGACGGACCGGATCCGCCGCGCGGGGGGCGACGTGATGTTCGAGTCCGAGCTCGACCTGGGCACGACCGTCCGCATCTTCCTGCCGCTGCTGCTCCGCACGGAAAACAAGGATCCCGGCGCCAACTAGCGGTCATGGGCACGCGAATGGCAACCGCGGCGCGCGCGCCGTCGCTTCCGGCGGCGTTGCGTGCGGCCGTGCAGAACGCCGAGCTCGCGGCGGCGACCGGCGCGGCGCCCGCCGAGGTGATCGCCGCGGCGCTGGGGTCGCTGCCGGCCGGAAGCGTGGGGGACACGATCACCGCGCTCCGCCGACTCCAGCCGACGCTGCAGCGCTTTGCGGAGGGAGGAGCCCCGGGCGTGGCTCGCCGGGCCGCCCGGCTCGAGCCGCGGCTCGAGCGTGATCCGGAGCTCGCGCGGGTCCGGCCGGACATCCACGATCACGAGCTCCGGGGCAAGCTCCTCTTCCGCGATCTCGTCGGGCGGAAGACGTTCTTCCAGGTGGCGGCGTGGTCGATCGCGGGCCTCGAGCTGAGCACACGGGACGCGCGCCTCCTCGAGCACCTCGGCGTCAACACGCAGCTGCTCGATCCGCACATCTGGCCCCTCGCCGTGGCTCGTCGAATCGCGTCGCACGGGGGCCCGCTGGCGAGGTCGGTGATCGGCGGGGTGGCGGCGCTCTTCACCCCCAAGATCACCGTCGAGCCGGTGGGGGCGTTCATCCGGTTCCTCGACGAGACCGACGCGGCCGTGAAGGCGGGAGCCACTCTCGACGACGTCCTCGAAGACGTGCTCCGCAGCGGTCGGCGCTTGCCGGGCTTCGGTCGCCCCGTGCTGGGGCCCGACGAACGGGTACCGCACGCCTGGCGCCTCGCGAAGAGCCACCGGCGAGCGGGTGGGCCGGGCGTCAAGCTGGCGCGCAGCGTCGAGCGCGCGCTGAAGAGCCGCAAGGGCGTCGTCATGAACTCCGCCGGGGTCCAGGCCGCGATCATGCGCGACATGGGCTTCACGGCCGACGCAGCCGTCGCCTTCTGTGGCATCTACTTCATCGTCCCGTTGCTCGCCCAGCACGCCTTCATGCGCGCCCGCGAGCGCTGAGCCCCGATCACTCGCGCGTCGGCCCGGCTGGACGAACGCGACCTCCAGGGCCCGCGCGACGTCTCACGAGGCCCTCGTGATGAAGACGAGGCGCCCCCTCGGGTCGACGCGATGGAGCATCGGATACTCATCGTGGTCGCGCGGGATGACGAAGTTCGTGTCCGAGTGTTCTCGCCGAGGCTCGTTCCCCTCTCCGCGCCGCATTCGTCGAACCGGGTGCGGCTCGCGGGTCGACGAAGGAGCCGTCGTTTCGAGCAAGAGCGCCATTTTTCTCAATGAAACCGTCATCGTGTCGAGCAAGAGCGGCTCCTCGTTCGATGAACGCGTCGTCTTGAAGACCGAGTGCGTCGTCTTGAAGAGCAAAAGCGGCTCCCGAGTGGACGGGAGACGCGGCGACGACACACGATGCGTCTTCTTGTTCTCGAGATGCATCAACTTGTCTTCACGGCGACGCATCGCGAAGACAAGAACGCGCATCGGCTCGACGAGACGCAGCATCTTGTCGAGACGATGACGCTCCCGAGTCGTCGGAAGCGGCTTCTTGGTCTCGAGAAGGCGCATCGCGAAGACAAGATGCTGCGTCGCAAAGACAAGGAGGCGCATCTTGTCTTCAACGAGACACGCCTCGTCGACCGAGAGGCGCAGCTCGTCGACAAGCAGCGTCTCCCTGTCTTGAAGACGCGTCATCTTGTCTTCGAGTCGCACCATCCAGTCGACGAGATGCGACTCCTCGAGACAAGATCGCGCATTCGGTCGAGACGATGTGCCTCCGCGAAGACAAGATGACGCATTCGGTCGACAAGACGACACGGCCTCTGCAGCGACGTATTAAATGACCGAGCGCTACCGAGCGCGATTGTCGATCACGCGCCACCCGATGCCGCGCCAGCGGCATCAGCACCGCGAGCGTGAGCGAGCGGTGAGCGACCAAGGTCGCGGCGCGGAGTGCCGTGTGCAAGCGGCGCGGCTCACCGCTCGCTCACGCTCGCGGTGCTGACGGCGGCTCCG
>DASXZL010000020.1:0-17737 GCA_036501935.1 Polyangiaceae bacterium
GCATCGCGTCGACGTATCCGAACCGCTCCGCCACGAGCAGACACGACATCGTCTCCCGCGCCGACCCGAGCGCCGTCCGGTACCGCTGCGTCCTCACGCCGCCGAACGACCCGCTCCCCTCGGCGACGTTAAGAACCACGCTGCTCGCCGCCCGCCGCAGCTGAGAGGCAAGATCCCTATCGCGCCGCTCGATGGCCGAAACCATCGGCCGCATCGTCCCGATCACCTCGAGCATCACATCGTGAATTCTCAGCATCTCGAAAGCCCCTTGTTAGCTCCGCGCCCCGTGCGCGAAACGGATGCGCCCCCAGGGCCATCGCGCGCAGCACCGCTCAAGGACCCGGAGCGGCCGCAGGCCGCGTAGGGCCGCTGCCTCCCAGCAGCGGCGCGAGCTCCCGCGAGCGTCCTTGAACGGTGCGAGCACGATGGCACGATCGAACATCCGGACGAGCAACCCCTGGGATCAGGTCACACGGTCTGCCCAGCGCCACGCGCCCACGCTGCCCCGCCCTCGCTCCCGCCGACTCCCGCGCCCCACGCCCACGCCCTGCGCCCACGCCCTGCGCCCACGCCCTCGCCCACGCTCGCGCCCTCGCTCTCGCTCGCGCCCTCGCTCGCGCGCTCGCCCACGCCCGCGCGCTCGCCCACGCCTTGCGCCCCACCCCCGCGCCCACGCCCGCGTCCCCCCTCCGCCCCCTCCGCCCCCCGCTTCTAAGGCTTCTTCTTCCCGGCTCCCGCATCCACGACCGGCGCATGGGCAGCGTTCGGATCGCTCACCCCCTTGCGCGTCAAGTTGGCGATCGACGGATCGAGCGCAAACGGGTCCACCGGCTTGTTCGCCCGAAGCGACGCCAGGTTTCCGAGCGTGTTCCGGTCCTCCAGAACCATCCCGACGATGTGCTCGTTGCTGCGGTCCACGGCGCGCAGGTGGCTCCTTCCGTCCTGCCAGTCCGCCTCGGTGCGCTCGAGCCCCTGCGACGCGTCGGCCGCCCGGATTCGCGCGGGGACGGAGAACAGCGTGTTCAGCTTCGTCACCGCCTCCTGGAAAGTCCCCCCGAGGGGCCCGTCCGACTTGAGCGGGACCTCGTCGTAGATCTTCCACAGACGGTCCTTCATGAAGAAGAAGAACCGATTCTTGCCGTCCTTGAAGAGCCGCTGGATGGCCTCGCCGTTGTTGTACGTGTACTCGAGGTGGAGGGCCCCCACGTCGTAACCCGTCGGCGAGCCGGCGCTGAACGGCGTGAAGCTCCGCTCGAAGTTCGCCTTCCGGTTGTCGCGATCGGCCTCGAGCTGCTGCATGTCGACGCCCGGCTGGAGCTTGGCGAGGAGCGGTGCGTACTCGCGATCGAAGAGGCCGTTGAGCTTGTTGTAGACGTCCGTCACCTCGGTGTGGGACATGCCCCAGTGGATGTCCCGGTCCATGAGCGACGACAGCGAGCTGACGGTCGGTGGGTCGGCGGCAACGGCAGCCCTCGGCGGCGCGGCGTCCGCGATCATGCCGCCGGCGAAGAGCGCGCCAGCGGCGAGGCACGCGGCGAGAAGGACCCGTTTCATGCCTGCACCGTACCACACGACCTCGCCCGCTCGCACGTTGCACGGCCTCTCGATTCCAGGATAGAAGAACGCCATGCGTCGACGGTCTGCCGGGTGTCGGCGCGGGGTCGAGCTTCGCACCCTCGGGGCGACGGCCTCTCTCTTGGGCTGTCTCGTCTCGTGCGGAGGGGGAACCCCCGATGCGCGCAACCCCGACCGGCCGCTGCCCCCCTACGTAGGCCACGCCACCGAGCTCTTCGACGACGGAATCGATCCGACCGCCGTCGGCTTCCCGGGGGACCCGAGCGGCAGCCCGCTGGGCGACAACCGCGTGCGAGAGCGAACGCAGATCGGCGACGCGGTCGTCCGTGCGCGCGTGAGGACGGTCACCTCGAAGGTCGAAGACCGCGGCAACTCCTGGCAGATCGGCTTTCACGTCGTCGAGCGGCTCGGGGGCGCGGGCCCGCTCGAGGCGGACTTCACCGTGCCGGTGCTGGCGTCGGATCCCGCAGCCGGCATCGTGCATGCGTTCGAGGCGCGGCTCATCGGAAAGACCTTCATCGTCTTCGTCCGCGAGTTCTCGCACGCGGGCTCCCCTCAGGGGGATCCCGGGGATCTACGCTTCCACGTGTCCGGCGACACCCCGGACGAGAACAAGGCCGTGAGGGCCGCGGTCGCGCTGGAAGCGGTGCACTGAAGCTGCCTCGGTGCTAAACGAGAACCGCCGTGGCCGTCGAGATCAAGAGCCCCAAAGAAATCGAGCTGATGCGCAAGGTCTGCCAGCTCGCGGCGGAGACCTTGCTCGTCGCCGGCGACCAGATCCGCGTCGGGATGACGACGCTCGACATCGACCGCATCGTCCACGAGCACACGCTCAGCCAGGGCGCCCGGCCGGCGCCGCTGAACTACAAGGGCTTCCCGAAGAGCGTGTGCACGAGCGTCAACGACATCGTGTGCCACGGCATCCCCGACGGGACCGTGCTTCGCAACGGTGACATCGTGAACGTCGACGTGACGCACATCTTCGAGGGGTTTCACGGGGACACGAGCGCCACGTTCTACGTCGGCACGCCGAGCCCCGACACGCGTCGCCTGGTCGAGGTCGCGCGCCGCTCGCTCGACGTGGGCATCGCCGAGGTCCGCGACGGCGCGCGCCTGGGAGACATCGGGGCGGCCATCCAGGACTACGTCGAAGGCGAAGGCTGCAGCGTCGTGCGCGATTTCGTGGGGCACGGCATCGGTCGCAAGTTCCACGACGCGCCGCAGGTGAAGCACTACGGCAAGCGGGGCACGGGCGATCGGCTCCGCGCGGGGATGACCTTCACCATCGAGCCGATGGTGAACCTCGGCGGCTGGGAGGTCGAGGTCGACCCCGACGACAAGTGGACCGTTCGCACGGCGGACCGCAGCCTCAGCGCGCAGTTCGAGCACACGCTGCTCGTCACGCGCGACGGCGTCGAGATCCTCACCGCGCGGAACCGTGCCCTTCGAAACAGCGAGAACGTCGCCGCGCTGTTCGTCGCCTGAAGACCGCGCGGGCCGAAGACAGGCGGCGGCTCAACCCTTGGCCGCGAGCAGCTCCGCCGCCGCGCGCCGTGTCGCCTCGCCCACCTTGATGCCCCCGAGCATGCGCGCGATCTCCTCGACGCGCTCGGACTGCTGGAGGCGCTTCACGCTGGTGTGCGTACGGCCGCGCGCCTCGGCCTTGTCGACGACGAAGTGAGCGTCGGCCAGCGCTGCGATCTGGGGCAAGTGCGTGATGCAGAGCACCTGGCGGTGCCGCGCGATGTCGGCGATCGACCGGCCGATGACCTCCGCGACCGCGCCGCCGACTCCTGCGTCGACCTCGTCGAAGACGTACGTCCCGGCGGGCCCCTGGTCGGCCAGCACCCGCTTCAGCGCGAGGAGCGCGCGCGACAGCTCGCCCCCGCTCGCGATCCGCCGGAGCGGCCGGGGCTCCTCGCCGCGGTTCGGCGCGATGAGAAACTCGACGCGATCGATCCCCGCCCGCGTCAGACGCGCCCCGTCGACCATCAACGCGTCCCCGGCGCCGGCGGTCGGCTGCACGTCGACCACCACGCGCGCGCGCCCCATCCCCAGCTGCGAGAGCTCGCGCCCGATCGCGTCGGCCAGCTTCTCGGCCGCATCCCGCCGCTTGCGCGAGAGCGCCCGGGACGCGGCCCCGGCCTCCGCCGCCCGGCGGGTCTTCTCCGCCTCGAGCTCGGCCACCCGCTCCGACGCGCTCTCCAGCGAGGCCAGCTCGCGCGCCAGGCCGGCCCGATGGGCCAGCAGGTCCGACGTGGCAGGCCCGTGCTTGCGTAAGAGCTTCTGCAAGCGGAACGCGCGCTCCTCGACCTCGGCCAGGCGCTCCGGGCTCGCCTCGACCGTCTCGGCGTACCGGGCGAGCGCCCGCGCCGCGTCCGACAGCTCGCCCCGCGCGGACTCCACGGTGCGCGCCAGGGCCGCGAGCGAGCCGTCGATGCCCGCCGCCTGATCCAGCTCGGCCCCGAGGCGGCCCAGCTCGTCGCAGATCGCCCCCTCGCCTTCGTAGAGTCGCTCGGCGGCGTGCCGTGTGGCGACCTGGAGCTTCTCGGCGTGACGGAGGCGGCCGCGCTCGTGCTCGAGCTCCGTCTCCTCGCCGTCGCGTGGCTCGAGCTCGTCGATCTCGCGCATCTGCCAGCGCAGAAAGTCGTCCCGCTCGGCCCGCCCGCGCTCCTGGGCGCTGGCCGCCTCGAGCTCGCGCTGGACCTCGGACAGGGCGTCGACTTGCTCGGCCACACGCCCGCGGTCGCCCTCGAGCCGGCCAAACGCGTCCAGGTATTCCACGTGCGTCGCCGGATCGGTCAGGGACACGCTCTCGTGCTGCGAGGCGATGTCGCAGAGGTCCGACGCGATCTCGGCGAGCTGGGCCGCCGTGCAGAGCCGCCCATTGACGTAGGCGCGGCTGCGCCCCTCGGCCTGGACGACGCGCCGCACCACGAGCTCGCGCTCGCTCGGAATACCCGCAGCTTCCAGCTTGGCTGCGGCCCGCGAGCCCGGGGAAAGCTCGAAGAGCGCCTCCACCTCGGCCTCGTCCGCCCCTCCTCGCACCAGATCGGGCCGTGCCCGGCCGCCGAGGACGAGCGTGAGAGCGTCCACCACCATGGATTTGCCGGCCCCCGTCTCCCCCGTCACGACGTTGAAGCCGGGGGCGAGCTCGAGCACCAGACGCTCGATGAGCACGACATTGCGGACCGTCAGCTGCGCCAGCAAGGGAAAGAGGGCTACGCCGCTCGCGGGACGCAGGCAAGCCCCCGGACTCTTCTCGTTTGAGGTGCTTGACGCCTTCCTGTCGACTTCACTAGCCTGACGCCACGTCGTCGTGCGGGCTCAGTCCCGAAAGACGAGCATTATCCACGCGATGCCCACTCCAAGCGCGATGCCGTCCAAGCCCTCCACGAAGAAAAAAGCGGCGACACCGGCCCAAGAGGCGCCGAAGGTCCAGTCCGTCGAGGAGCGCACGGCGTATCTCGAGGACCGCCTGAAGAGCGCGCCGCCGGACACGTACGGCAAGTACCTCGACGATCTCGACATGAGCTGGATCGCGCACGACAGCGCGCTCGAGGGGGTCGTCTACACGATGGCCGAGCTGCGGGCGGCCATCGGCCTCAGCGACGCCAACATCGCCTTCGACTCGAGCATGCAGCCGGTGGTGGAAGAGATCCGCAGGCACCGGGAGGCGCTCAACTTCGTCCGCGAATACGCCACCAAGCGGCGCCAGCCCATCACGGTCGACGTCGTGAAGCGCATCTACTGCGTGCTCCATCCCGAGGAGGGGGACGTCAAGACGGTCAAGTACCGGAAGGACATCCCCCAGCACCGCCTGTATTTCCACGAGTACGCGCCGCCCGACAAGATCGCCTACAAGCTGCGGCAGATCATCGACTGGACGAACGATCCGGAGACCCGCCGGACGCGGACCCCCGTCCGGCTCGCCGCGCGGGCGCACTACGACCTCCTCCGCGTCTTCCCGTTCACGAGCGACAGCGGCAAGGTCGGCCGCCTCGTCATGAACCTGCTGCTTCTCCGCAGCGGCTACCCGCCCGCCATCATCCATTCGACCGAGCGGCAGCGGTACTACGAGGCCCTCAAGGGCTCGAGCGCGACCATGCACGGCATCGTGCAGGACGCCATCGAGAACAGCCTCACCAGCATCGAGAAGCTGCTCGATCTCTACGAGCCCAAGCCGAAGCGCTGAGCGACCCGAAGCGCAACAACTTTACGAACCTCGCCGCGGCGGGTAAGCCTTCTTCTCGCGGTGAAATGCTCGCCAAGCGTGTGATTCCGTGCCTGGACGTACAGGGGGGCCGCGTCGTCAAAGGCGTGCGCTTCCTCGGGCTGCGTGACGCGGGCGATCCGGTCGAGCAGGCCGAGCGCTACGACCACGCCGGCGCGGACGAGATCACTCTGCTCGACATCGGCGCTTCGCACGAGGGACGCGGCACGCTGCTCGAGGTCGTCGCGCGCACGGCGGACGCCGTGTTCGTCCCGCTCACGGTGGGAGGGGGCGTGCGTACGGAGGACGACGTGCGGGCGCTCCTCGCCGCCGGGGCCGACAAGGTGAGCATCAACACGGCCGCGGTCGCCTCGCCGGACATCGTGCAACGGTGCAGCGGCGCGTGGGGAGCGCAGGCCATCGTCGTCGCCATCGACGCCAAGAAGAAGGACGGCGGCGGGTGGGAGGTGTTCGTGCACGGCGGGCGGACGGCCACGGGGCTCGACGTGCTGGCCTGGGCGGCGAGGGTCGTCACGCTCGGAGCGGGCGAGATCCTCCTCACCAGCATGGACCGGGACGGCACGCTCTCGGGTTACGACCTCGCGCTCACGCGGGCCGTATCCGACGCGGTCTCCGTGCCCGTCATCGCGAGCGGAGGCGTCGGAACGCTGGAGCACTTGCGCGCGGGCCTCGTCGAGGGTCACGCCAGCGCCGTCCTCGCGGCGAGCATCTTCCACGACGGAAAGCACTCCATCGCCGAGGCGAAAGACCACCTGGCCCGCGCCGGCGTGCCCGTCCGGCCCGTCACCCGAGGGAGCCGGGCCGCATGAGCGCCGGCGCCCTCGACGCGTCGGTCACGCTCGACGAGGTCTTCTCGGTCGTCCTCCAGAAGCGCGTGCCGCTGGCGCCGGAGCTGGCCGGGTACCTCGTGCTCGAGATCGCGGAGCACGCCGATCCCGCCGGCGGCGACGTCGACCCGAGGAGCGTCTTCGTCGGCGACGAGGGGACCGTCGCGCTGGTGAAGCCGAAGCGGGACGGCGCGACGGGCGACGCGGAGGCGTCGATTCGCGCGGCCCTGGCCAGGCTGCTCGAGGCGAGCGGATCGCAGACGCCGGCCCTCTCGGCGGCGAGCAAGCGAAAGGGGGGCACCGGTCTCGCCGCCCTCGCGGAGGAGCTCGAGGCAGCCCTCATTCCGGTGAACCGCGCCGCCGGGCGGCGCGCGCTGGCCCGGCTGGCCCGCGAGGTGAAGCGCGTCACGCTCGGGGTGGGACGCAACGCGATGCCGTCGACGAGCGAGTCCGCGCCCCCCTCGCGGCGCACGTCGTCCCCGTCGCACCATCCGCCGCCCGTGGCGGAGCCGACCCCCGCGCCGCCGCCCGCGCGCGCCGCGAGCCCGAGCTTTTCGCGCGAAGAAGAGCCCACGACGGCCCGCGGCCAGATCCCCGACGAGGTCATGAAGAAGGCCACGCCCGAGCCGCTCGACGCGAGCGAGCTGCCCACCATGCAATTCGAGCCGGCCGGCCGTACCCCTTCCCCTTCGCAGGCCGACGTCGACGATCTCATCTCGCAGTTCGGGGTGTCCGGGCAGAGCGAGCAGCAGCACGCGCGCAACCTCAAGGCGATGGTGGGCCTCGAGCCCACGCCGCCTCCGCCGCCCGAGATCCTGCGCCGGCTCGAGACGCGCGAGGTCGCGGTGCAAGGGCCCGACTCCGGGGTCGAGTCGTTGCTCGCGATGGGCGGCGAGGCTCCGGAGGAGCGGCCCGAGTCGCCCCGCCCCGCGCGGGAGCCCGCGCGCCGCGCGCCGCGCTCACCCACGCCGCCGCCCCCGCAGCGGGCCTCCGCCGCGTCGATGCCGGCCCTCGACGAGCGTCAGCTGCCGACGCAGCCCTCGTCGGTGAAGAAGATGCGGACGGCGTCGCCGAGCGACGCGAAGCTGAAGCCCAAGCGCGGCTCGGGCGCGGTGCTCGTCCTGGCTATCGGGCTGGTCCTCGGCGGGGCGTACGCGACGTGGCGCCTGCTCCCAGGGGTGATGGCGGGCCGCGCAACGGCCCCTACGCCGTCCGCCCCCGCGGCGCAGGCGGCTCCGGTGGCGACGTCGTGCAAGGCGACGCTCATCGTGGGCGACGTGCCGCCGCACGCCGAGGTCCTCCTCCGCTCGGGGCAGGCTCCCATCGACGTGCCGGACATGCCCGTGGGCACGCGCCTCGAGTTCGTCGCCACCGCCGAGGGCTATGCGCCCAAGCGCGTCGTCGTTCCCGCCGGCGCCAGCTGGGACAACGGCACGGACGGCAAGCCGCGCTACGAGGCGGGCGTGCAGCTCGAGAAGTCGAAGGCGCACGGGGGGGCCAACGATCCGTGGCCCGCCGGAGAGCCCGGGAGCGAGGTCGGGGGGCAGGGACCGCCCGGCACCGTGCACGTGGTGGCGACCCCGCGGGGGGCCGAGGTGTGGATGCTCGTGGGGACGGACCCGGCCGCGCACATCGAGCAGCTCCACTGCAACCAGGACTTCGAGATCCTCATCGCCGGACCGACGACCTTCCGCAAGCGGCTGCGCGTCTCGGGCGGTGATTTCGTCGACGAGACGGCCCCCGGCGCTCCTGCGCCCAAGGTCCCGACTCGGGTGGCGCGGGTGAGCGCGAAGTAGCCCTTGGTTTCCGTGGCGTCATCCCCTCGCTGACGCTCGGGGTTTTTTGGTTATCATGGGCCCATGCACGACCAGGACATCGCCATCGTGAAGGCCCTCGTACCGGTTGCCTGGTCCGACGGCGTCTTCGCCGAGACCGAGAAGCAGATGCTCGATGCGCTGCTCGATGCCTACAGGGCGAGCGACCGCGAGAAGGAGATCCTGCACGAGTACGCCGAGAAGAAGCGCACGCTCGACGACATCGACATGCAGGAGCTCTCGTCCGACGACCGTCGCACGCTCTTCCAGCACGCCGTGCTGATGACCTGGGCCGACGGCGATCAGTCCGCCGACGAGGTGACGTTCCTCGCCGCGCTCGCGACCAAGATGCGGATCCCCGACGAGGAGCGCGACGTCCTGATGGAGGTCGGCGCCCATCGCGCGAAGAAGCTCCTGCACCTCATCGCCTGACGGGCCACCCGCCGGCTACGGCAAGGGCTTGGGCGGGCGCGCGCTCATCCTGGCGCTCTCGCGGAGCGGGATGGTCTCGAGCTCCTTCAGGAGGGCCGTCGGGCTGAAGGGCTTCGTGTAGTAGGCCGTCGCGCCGGCCTCGAGGGCGCGCTGCTTGGACTCCTCGTCGGTCAGCGCGCTGATGACGATGATGGGGACCGCGCGCGTGCCCTCGGCCTCGCGGAGCTTGCGGCACACGGCGAAGCCGTCGAAGCCGCCGGCCAGGTGCAGGTCGAGCAGGATGGCGTCCGGCGGGCGCGCCATCGCGCTGTCGATGCCCTTGGAGCCCGTGGGGACGGCCTCCACCTCGTGGCCGCGGGCGGACACGAGGGTTTCGATCATCTGCCGGACCGAGTCGGAGTCTTCGATGACGAGGATGCGCATGGCGGCGGTCGCTCCCGACTCGGCTAGCGCGGGAACGTCACTGTGACGCGCACTCCGCCGCCGCGCCCGGCCTCGACGGGGGCGTCGCCGATCTCGAGCAGCGCGCCCTGCGCGCCGGCGATCTCCGCCGCGACGAAGAGGCCGACGCTGCTCGGCCGGCCGAACGTCCCCGGCTCGACCTCGAGCGCCAGGAGGGCGCGCCGCGCGGCCGCGGGGAGGATGGTGCCGGCGTCGTCGACCACGAGGCGCGCCCCGAGAGACCCGGCCGGCCCCGCGGCCGGCGGGCTCACCGACACGATCACCGCCGAGCCCCGCGGCGTGGCGGCGAGCGCGTGCGCCACCAGCGACCGAACCATGACCGCGATCGACCGCGGCGAGACCCGCGTCGTCGCGCGCGCCCCTTCCTCGAGCGCCGGCCGCACGTCCACGTCGACCCCCATGCGGGCCGCTCGCGCCTCGAGCGCGCGGAGCTCGGTGCGCACCAGCTCGACCAGGTCGACCTCGCGAGTCAGCTCGTGGGGATCGCTCTCCCCGACGGCGGCGAGCTCCGCGACGAAGTCCTGCACGGCGAGGAGCCGTCGCCGGACCTGCTCCAGGCGCTCGTCCACGTCGGTGCGGGCGGCGGCCTCGAGGTCGGGCGAGCTCTTTCGCGGGTTGGAGGCGGCAGTGCGGAGCTCCGCGATGTCACGCCCCACGGGCGACAGCATGGCGCGCAGCGTGGCGGCGACCCCACCCGAGAAGCGAGCGACGGCGCCGTGGCGATCGGTGGCCGGGGAGATGGGCGGAGGGTAGCTCGATTGCGCGACCGGCTCGTCACCTGCCGCCCACACGGCCGCGAGCTCGCGCGCGTAGGCCTCACCCTGCTTTCGCGCCTCGTCGAGCTCCTTGCGGAGCTTCGCCACGTCGTCGCGGGCCTCGACCCCTTCGGCCGGCAGGGCCAGGACCTCCTGCGACCCCACGAGCTCGTAGCGGCCGCCGTAGCGGAGCGCCATGCGCGCGAGCCACGCCCGCTCGGTCTCGGCCGTCACCGAGCTGTCCGGCCCGAGGACGACCCCCACGACCACCTCGTCGGCCTCCCGCCTGATGGTGACCGCGCTCCCGCTGCCGCTCCCGTGGCCGAGCATCACGTGGAGCATCCGGCGCAGCTCGGACTCGTCGCCGAAGACCTCCGTCCCGCTGCCCGGCTCGATGGAGACCCGCGCCTCGGGGGCCACCTCCCAGAGCAGGGCCGCCAGATCGATGCGCCCGCGCCGGCCGCGCGCCGTGCTCGGGCGGCTGTGCAGGCTGGAGAGCATCTTCATCGTGTCGTCGAGGGCCGACAGCTGCGCGTCGACGCCCGTCACGTCCGCATCGGGAGGCGGCGGGGCCTGCGTCAGCGCCGACACGCCCTTGCGCAGCCGCTCCGCGGCGCCCTGCGCCTCCTGCGTGAGCAGCCAACCGAGCTCCTGGCGGGTGAGCTTGCCCTTCGACACGCGGCGGGAGCATGCCAGAACGCGCGCGCCCGGTCACCAGCGGCGACCCGATATTCGGTTCCGCGGGGGGAGCCCCAGCCGCCGCAGGACCCCCGGGAGGCCCCTTGCTCGGCCTCTCAGGTCCGGGCGGCGCCCCTCACCACGGCGGGCGCCCCGCTCGCGGGGCTCTTTCCCCCGCCTCCGCCCGTGGCCCAGGCTCGCTCCGGACCGAGGGCGAGCCACGTGACGGGGACCTTGGTGCCCCCGGCGCTCACGGTCGTCGATTCGCCTTGCGTCCAGTGGGACGGCGCCGGGAGCGCGATGGTCTTCTGCCCCTCGAGCTTCTTGGCGGCGGAGGCGTCGAGCCGCAGGGCGACGATGCCGGCGGCGCTGAGGAGCGAGACCAGGCCGCTCGGGATGAACGGCGCGAGCACCGCGCGGACGGCGGGCGCGATCTCCTGCGCGCGGGCCGCCAGATCGCGGACCTCGTCGAGCGTCGCGCATACCGCGGCCACGCTGGTGCGGCCGTTGGAGCCGAGATGCGCGCCGAGCGACGCCCCATCGAGCAGGTCGAGCGTCTGCGCGGCCTTCCACGCCGGGAACACCTCGGGCGCCTCGCGCCGCAGGACGGCGCGCGCGGGCTCGCCCTTCTTCGCGCCGGTCTCGCCCCGCTCGGCCTTGCGCGCGACGAGGACGTCGTCGGTCGGCAGGGCGCGCGGCACGGTCACGCGCACGGGACGCTTAAACGCGCGCGGATCGCCGACCTCGCCCGTCGCCACGGCGAAGGCCAGCGTCTCGGCCGAGGCGATGACCGCGCCCCGGACGCCGGGTCCGTGCGGCTCGGGATCGCACGTGCGCATGGCGACGCCCGTCGGCGGCGGGGCGTAGAGCTCGCCGGTCACGACGCGCGCGTCCGGCTCGAGGAGGCGCGCGCCCGTGGCGATGAGATCCGTGAGCGCGCCCGCGCCCGCGAGCACCTCGAGCATCTGCCTCGACGGGACCGCGACGAGGAAATCGAGCCGCGCGGGGACGCGCTTGCTCTTGAGGAGCGTCGCCGTGGCGAAGAGGTCACGCAGCGTGACCCCGCTGTCGCCGCCGAGGAGCGCCTGACTCACCGGCTGCCCCGCCAGATCGCGCACGGCGCGCACCTGACCGCGCTCGTCGAGCAGCAGCGGGTCCACCGCGCCGAGGTCCACCGTGAGCGCCTCCGCGCACGGCGCGCCCGCGTCGGGGACGAGCGCCCTGTGCGCCTTGGAGCGGCGCTGATCGCGGAGGAACACCTCGGTGCGCTCGTCGCTGACGAAGAGGGCGGCCGCGGCGCCGAGCTGCGGCGCCATCCCCGCGAGCACGCTGCGCTCGCCCACCGACAGAGAGCGCGCGCTCGGCCCTGCGAACTCGACCACCACGGGTGCGCCCCGCGCCTCTTCGACGCGGCGCACGACCTCGCCAAGGCCGCGCCGCAAGAGCTCGAGCGCCACGTCGCGCGCGCACACGAAGGGGCGCAGCCTCCCCTGCAGCAGCACCTGCACGCTCACCGGGGGCCGCACGAGCACCGAGCCGTGCGCCAGCGCCTGCGCGAGCGACGACGTCGGCACGAGCAGGGCGAGCATGCCCATCCCCCCCACGCCGGCGAGGCGCGGCTCGTCGGTCACGCACAGGCGCGCGGGGCTGGCGAATCGCTCGAGGTGCACCGGCGCCGGGAAGCCCACGCCCGCCCGCGCCACGAGCACGCCGTGCGACAGCGTCTCCACCGACATGCTCCGGGCGTCGTGCCCCGGCGCGGCGTCGGTCACGCAGCGCGTGTCGTACGCGATGGCGACTTCGGCCGACGTCTTCTTCATTCCCGCGGCGATGGCCTCGCCCAGCGCGCGCGCCGGCGCCCTCGCGAGGACGATCTGGTCCGCGTGGACCTCGACCAGCTCCGAGGCGAGCGAAGGATCCCCGGTCCGTGCCGAGAGGATCTTCTGGGTCATCGTGCGGGGCGGATCCCCGGCTCGTGCGCGCATCGTCTCGTTTCCCGGGCCCTTCGCCGTCCCGCGAAACGCGCGGGGGCGGGGAAGGTAAACCGCAGGGTCCGAGAGGGTCAAGGGACGGGGCACCGACCCCGTAGCCTTCGCGCGTGTAGACGCTGGCCCTTCCGTGTTACCCTCGACTCGTGTTCCAGGCCGCGCTCCGCGAGATCGTCGACAAGGTCGAGGGCGGCGTCGCCGGCCTCATCATGGATTCCGAGGGGATCGCGGTCGACAGCTACGCCCGCGACGACGCCCCGTTCGACATCAACGTCGTCGGCATCGAGTTCGGCGTCGTGCTCGGGTCGATCAAGCGCGCCGCCGAGTCGCTCGAGGCAGGCACGGCGCACGAGGTCGCGATCGGCACCGATAAGATGATCACGCTCATCCGCACGCTCGGTGACACGTACTTTCTCGCGCTCGCGATGAAGCCGGACGGCAACCTCGGCAAGGGGCGCTTCCTCATGCGCACCGCCGCGCCGAAGCTCATCGCCGAGCTGGCCTGAGCAGGCGCCTTGGCCGCGGCGACGCGCGTCCTCTGCCTCTCCGGTCCGAACCTCCAGCTCCTGGGGACACGCGAGCCCGAGGTCTACGGCACGGCGACGCTCGCCGACATCCACGCGCGTCTCGTCACGCGCGGTCGCGAGCTCGGCGTCGAGGTCGACGCGCGCCAGACCAACCACGAGGGGACGCTCGTCGACTGGATCGGCGAGGCGCGCGCCGGCGGCTTCGCCGGCATCCTCCTCAACCCCGGCGCGTACACGCACACGTCGATCGCGATCCACGACGCGCTGAAGGCCGTCGCGCTGCCCTGCGTCGAGGTGCACCTCTCGAACCCCGACGCCCGGGAGCCGTTCCGCAGGCGTTCACGCGTCGCGCGCGCGTGCATCGGACGCGTGGCCGGCTTCGGCGCGGACAGCTACGAGCTCGCCCTTCATGGCCTCGTTCGCTTCGTCTCGCGTGCGTAGGAGCCTTCGCGCGTCGCGCCGTTTCCAGGTGCCGCGCCCGGGCGCTCTCCCGGTTCCATTCGAGATGCTCCTGCTCTAACGTGCCCGCCACGCATGGACCTGGAGAAGCTGCGAGCGCTCTTCGATCTGCTCGCCGAGAAGGACATCGCCGAGTTCGAGCACGAGGAGAACGGCGTCCGCGTCGTCGTCGCCCGCGGGGCGCGCATGGCCGCGATGGCGGCTCCCACCCTCGTGAGCTCGCCCACGGCCCATTCGGTCGCCCCTCCCCTCGCCGCTCTGGCGATCAACGGCCCCGCGTCCGAGCCGGGCGGCGACGCGGTCGACGTGACGAGCCCCTTCGTCGGGAGCTTCTACCGCTCGCCTTCGCCCGACGTGCCCGCCTTCGTCGAGGTCGGCTCCGTCGTGCGCGCCGGGCAGACGCTCTGCATCATCGAGGCGATGAAGCTGATGAACGAGATCGAGGCCGAGTGCGCCGGCACCGTGACCGAGATCTTTGCCCAGAACGGCAAGAGCGTGGAGTACGGGCAGAAGCTCTTTCGCATCAAGAAGGCGTGAGCTCCACGGCGGGCGATGTTCAAGAAGATCCTCATCGCGAACCGGGGCGAGATCGCGCTGCGCGTGCTGCGCGCCTGCCGCGAGCTCGGCGTGAAGACCGTCGCCGTCCACTCCGAGGTCGACGCGCGCGCCCTCCACGTGCGCTTCGCCGACGAGGCCGTCTGCATCGGTCCCGCGCCCGCCAGCAAGAGCTACCTCAACATCCCCGCCATCATCAGCGCCGCCGAGATCACCGCCGCCGACGCCATCCACCCCGGCTACGGCTTTCTCTCCGAGAACGCCGAATTCGCGCGCATCTGCGCCAAGTGCAACATCACCTTCATCGGTCCGACGCCCGAGGCCATGCGCGCCTGGGGCGACAAGGTGACCGCGCGCAAGAACGCCGCCCGCTTCGGGCTGCCGCTCCTCACGGGGAGCCAGGTCCTCGAGAGCCCCGAGCACGCCGTCCGCGAGGCCAAGCGCATCGGCTACCCGGTCATCCTCAAGGCCAGCGGCGGCGGCGGCGGGCGCGGGATGCGCATCGTCCGGGGCGACGGCGAGATGCCCGACGCCTTCGCGAGCGCGCGCCACGAGGCCGAGACGGGGTTCAAGAACCCGGACGTCTACTGCGAGAAGTTCGTCGAGCGGCCGCGGCACATCGAGTTCCAGGTCTTCGCCGATCAGCACGGCGGCGTGTGGACGTTCGGCGAGCGCGAGTGCTCGCTGCAGCGGCGCCACCAGAAGGTCATCGAGGAGGCGCCCAGCCCGGCGATGACCGTCGAGAAGCGCCAGGAGGTCGGAGAGGTCATCCGCAAGGCCGTGCGCGAGACGGGCTACACGTCCCTCGGCACGCTCGAGTTCCTGATGGACGAGAAGCACGACCTCTACTTCCTCGAGATGAACACGCGCGTGCAGGTCGAGCACCCCGTGACCGAGATGGTGACCGGGCTCGACCTCGTCTCTTTGCAGATCCGCGCCGCGGCGGGCGAGAAGATCGATCTCCCCGACACGCGCCCGTGGAGCTTCCGCGGACACGCCATCGAGTGCCGCATCAACGCCGAGGACCCGAAGACCTTCGCCCCCTGGCCCGGCCTCATCACCGAGTGGCACCCGCCCGGCGGCGCCGGCGTGCGCGTCGACTCGGGCGTGTACGGCGGCTGGCGCGTGCCGGCGGACTACGACTCGCTGCTGGCCAAGCTCATCGCGCACGCGCCGACGCGCGCCGAGGCGATCACCCGCATGCGCCGCGCGCTCGACGAGTTCATCGTGACGGGCATCCGCACGAACATCGACATGCACAAGGCGCTGCTCGCCGACCGCGAGGTCGTCGAAGGGACGATGACGACGCGCACGGTGGAGCGCGTGACCGGCGGCAAGGGCCACTGAGGAGCTGAAGCCCGAGGCCCGAAGCGATAGCCAGTGGATCCCCGACCGAATTGAGCTAAAGCTCGCGGCGGTGACCCGGCGCACGGCGCTCCTTTCCTTCCTGGCGACCTCGCTCGTGGTCGCGGCGTCGGGCGTGCTCGCCGGCTGCCCCGCGGCGACGACGACCGTGGCGTACAACCCCATCACCGGCATCACCATCGACTCCGATTCGCTCGTCACCGGGTTCGGCTGCGGGACCGGTCCCGGGCAGGTCTACGAGTACGGCGTCTTCCTCTCCTACGCCGACGACGGCGGCACGCATGGCCCGGCGGTCTACTCGGGGGTCTTCGACTGCTATTCGCCGGGCATCTTCTCGAACTTGCCCGCCAACGACGCCGGGGACCTCAGCTTCGATCTCACGGTCGTCGCCTGGAACCAGGCCTCGTTCCCCACGGCGCTCTCCTGCCTGCCCGACATGGTCCCCGATACGGGCTTCACGACGTGCCCCGGCGATTCGCCCGGCGTTCTCGCGTCCAACGAGGGCACGCCCAACTGGACGACGACCTGCACCGGCACCCAGCAGTCGGGCGTGTCGGTGCTCGCCGTCTGCGCCCCGCTCACGCCCACCGGAGCGGCCACCGGCGACGCGGGCTCCGGCGAGGCGAGCGACGACGACGGGGCGACGCCCGCCGGGCAGCCCGTCCTCGTCGACACCCACGGCTTCGTCACGGGTGACGGCGGCACCTACGTCTGCGGGACGGACTTCCAGACCGTGCGCGCGACGTACTCGTCCGGCTCGCAGTCGGGCAGCGCGTCCGCGACGTGCCCGGCGCCGCTCAGCATCTCGCCCACGGTCGCGGGCGGCGCCTACGCCATCACGGTCGAGCTCTTCCAGGCGAACGTGGGCGTCGCGCAGGTCGCCTGTCAGGCCACCGCGTCGGCCACGGCGCCCGTCACGGCGTCGTGCGCGTCCGCCACCGGCCCGTAGAGCCGCGCCGCGGCTGGCGGCGACCCCCCGCCGCCATTACAGTGATTGAGGCATGAACACCGAAGCGAGCCTGCGCGCCGAGGGTGCAAGCCGGGCTCCCGGAGCAAGGCCGTGAACGAGCCGCAGTCGATGTCGTTCGCGTTCCCCAAGCCGGGTCGCGCGCTGTGGATCGTGCTCATCGCGATGAGCGTCTGCGGGCTCCTCACGGCCTTCCTCGGCACGTGGGTGCCGGGCGCACGCGTCGCCCCCTTCGACCTGCTGGGCTACGCCCCGGACCACACCCTGCCCGGCCTGTGGCGCCTGCTCACCTCGGGCCTGCTGACCAGCCCGCAGGGCTGGTCGCACCTGCTCCTCTCGCTCGTCGGCCTCTACTTCCTCGGCGCCCCGCTCGAGAAAAAGTGGGGCCCCTGGCGGTTCGCGCGCTTTCTCGCGCTGTCCATCGTCGTCGGCAACCTCACGGTGCTGGCCATCTCGACCGTGGTGCCGGACGGCGCGCAGGAGCGCTTCCACCCGGGCCTCGTCTTCGGGCCGATGGCGGCCATCACGGCGATCGCCGTGGCCTGGTCGCGCGAGTACGCGCAGTCGACCGTCAACCTTTTCTTCTTCGTGCCGGTGCGCGGCAAGCTGCTCTTCTGGATCACCATCGGCTTCTGCGTGCTCGACCTCATCTATCCCTCGGCCATCCCCGAGGGGGCCGTGGCGCCGTTCGGCGGGGTCATCGCGGGGCTCTTGTGGGGCGGGACACCGTCGCTGGCGCGCACGGCGTGGCTCCATCTCAAGCTGGCGGTCCTGCGGCGCCGGTCTTCGAGCCTCCGCGTGGAGGACGTCCTCTCGAGCAAGCCGAAGCGCCGGCCGCGTGCGGGCACTCCGCCGCTGCGCGTCGTGCCAGGGGGCCTGGAAGAGGTCCTGAAGAAGAGGACGCCGCCCAAGGACAAGCGGTATCTGAACTAGATTAGGGAGCGCGATTGTCGATCAGGCGCCACCCGATGCCGCGCCAGCGGCATCAGCACCGCGAGCGTGAGCGAGCGGTGAGCGACCAAGGTCGCGGCGCGGAGTGCCGTGTGCAAGCGGCGCGGCTCACCGCTCGCTCACGCTCGCGGTGCTGACGGCGGCTCCG
>DASXZL010000021.1:0-102065 GCA_036501935.1 Polyangiaceae bacterium
CGAATGCCGTGTCTTGCCCGTCGGACGATGCTCCGGCCGGAGTCGAACCTCACGCAGTAAGCGAGTGGCCATGCCCCAAGATCCTCGGGCCGCCACCGCTTCGCGGCAAGGAGATCAAGACGTGATCGGGCGAGACGTTACAGACCTTCGCCAGTAGGAGGGCATTGCTCGACCTTCTCTACCTCTTGAGGCTCGCACGGTCTGGCAGGTCGTCCCTTGCATCGCCTGCCGCAAGGCCGAGTCCGGATCCGCTGGCCCGCGGTATTCGACTGCTGCGAAACGTGCGGCGTGTACGCTTTTCACGCAACCGGAGCTGCGGCCGACCGATAGGGGGTCAAAGGGAGACGGCACATGACCCGGCACATGACCCAACCCATCGGCCGCTCTACCAGCGTCGGCGCCATGTTGCGCCGGGCGATGGAGGAGAGCGGCGACCACGACCGGGAGGCCGCGAAGCTGGCCCTACCGACGGCGGCGCAGCCGCTGCATCGTCACCCCGCGCGCGGTGACGATCCGCGGGCACGCGCGGGTAGCACTCTCTCTACAGGCGACACAATGGTGGCGCGGGAGGAGGTCGGCCTGCGATCCGAGAAAACCGTGAAACTTCCGCAAGGGCGCTCGTCCGCCGAACCTCGCGCGAATGAAATCCCGCTTCAGATGCGAGACCGGCACTGGACAAGGCTCAGCTTGCCCGTAAAGTCCGTCCGCTCACCGCGTCTATCCGGCTCCCGCCGGCCGTCGATCACCTCGCGTCCTACTTGAATCGCTTTCGCCCGGGCGTCTCCGGGCACTTTCTTTTGCGACGTCCGATTGGGGAACAGAACGATTCAGGGCCCGCCGCCGATGCCCGGTATCGGCGGCGAACAGGAGAAGTGTATCGATGAGAGCGACGTCGAAGGCGAAGCGATCGGGTTCGCGGGCCGCTATTGCCGCGGTCGTGTGCGTGGTCGCGGTGGGTTGCAGTGGCGGGAAGTCCACCCCGGAGGCGACCGCCGACCTCCGCGTCCCGGAGTGCGAGGAGTACGGGCGGCGGATGGCGGCGTGCTTCGGACGGGAGGAGCTCGCGACCGATATGCCCGCGAGTGCCCGCGACGAAGCGGAGCGAGCACGCATGGGCACGGCGTGCTCGCAGAGCTTGGGGCGCCTCACCGTGGCGTGCCGGTGAGAGGGCGGAACTAGCCATGACGATCCAACAAGGCCTCGCGCTCGCTGCGCTGTCCTCCTTCATCGTCCTCGCGCCCCGTGCCGCGCGGGCCGACGCTCCTCCGCCACCTCCGTTCGTCGCCGGCCAGACCGACTTCGGCGGTTCCCCCACGCTCGCCAAGTCGAGCACGCAGGGTGTGCCCGCCAGCCTCGCGACCGTCGATCTCTCGACCGGTGAAGCGAGAGCGGGCTTCTCGTTCGACCTGCCGACCGCGCGGGGCGCGGCGCAACCTGCGCTGAGCCTGAGCTACTCCTCGGCAGCAGGCGTCGGCTTTGCAGGCATGGGGTGGACGCTCAACTTGCCGACCATCGAGCGGCGCGGCGCGGCGGGGGCACCGCGGTTCGATAGCGACGTCCTGGGGACCAGCCCCGATCAGTCCTCGGACCGGTATGTCTTCGATGGTCTCCCGCTCGTGCCGATCTGCACGCTGGCCGAAGGCGGCGCCTGCCGCGCGGCCGGTCTCGCGAGCGACGAGTCCTTCCCAGATTCTCTGGCGGGCTGGACCTACTTCCGCGGCGAGATCGACGACGGCCAGCGATTCTTCTATTCGCCCGACGGGCAGACGTGGGTCGTTCAGACCAAGCCCGGCGTCACGGCAACCTTCGGCGTGATCACGGACACGCTCGCCGGGGGGGCCATCGCGGTCGAGCGGGGGCATGAACCCCTCGCGCCCACGTCGATCGGAGGTACCTCGGCCCTGACGGCGCCGCTCTACCCAGTCTATCGGTGGAACCTCGCCAAGCAGACCGACGCGTCCGGTAATGCCGTGTACTACGGGTGGAGCCACCTCCAGGTAGACCCGACGTCTGGCGTCGATCCGACACTCGACCAGGGCCGCGAGTACTTGACGGACATCTACGACACGCTGGCCCCGGGCGTCGTGGGAGGCATCTCCGGCCCGAGCGCCGGTGCCGCACCATTTGCGCACCACGTCCACCTCCGATGGAACTTGGACGGCGGGCTCCCATCCTTCCTCGCGCAATCGCCGAGCTGGCAAACGCCGCCCGCGTTCTTTCTCGACCATGTCGACGTCACGAGCAGCCCGCTCAGCGGAGGCACCAGGCAGCTCGTGCGTCGCTACTGGCTGCATTACGGCGCCTTCGGGACGGACTTTTCGGCCTCTCAGCTCGCGGAGATCGACCTTGAAGGGACCTGCAACGGGTTGGCGGAGAACGCCAGCGGGTTGCTCCCGAACAGCACGGGATGCCCGCGACTGCCTGCGCTCGCCCTGACGTACACGGCGTCGCAGCCGACGCTGACTGCCGGCGGGGCCGGCACATGGACGCAGGTAACGCCCTATCGCCCCTACACCCCGCAGCCACCCTACTACCTCGTCGACTCCACGGGAATTTCGATCCCGGGTCTCATCTCGGCGACCGGCGTCACGCTCGTTCCGAACCCGAACGGTCAAGGCGGCCCGCTCGCCGCCACAGCGGCCGATCTTCTTCCGTCGGCCGGCGGCCCCTCGCGATTCGCTTTGGGCGACTGGCTCGGGGATGGCCAGGTCGAGTGGCTCTGGTTCAACATCGGCCCTTCGGATCAGCCGACCAATGCCAACATGTACGAGGTCTACACCTCGGCGGGTTCCACCAGCCCTTTCGGCCTAGTGGGGCTCGGCCCGTTCAACCTGCCGGACTACCTGGCGCAGAACATGCCGCACGGCTTCGAGCCCGACTTCCAGACGGGCCGCGCGATGGACATCGATGGCGACGGGCTCACGGACATGGGCATCGTTCCCGAAGGGACGACCTCAGGCACCGACCTCCGCGGCTACTTCACGACGCGAAACGCCCTCGGGCAGATCAACCCGGTCGCGCAGTGGAGTGCGACGCCTACCTGCGGGAGCAATTCTCTCTGGGGGGACATTCGGTCTTTCTACAAGGGGGCCGCGCAGCGCGTCCTGGCCGACGTGGACGGAGACGGTCTGGTCGATGTCGTCGTGCTCGAGAACGTCCAGCCGTTCGTTAGTGACGAGTCGTCCGTCTTCGGGAAGGCCATTGCGCATGTCTTCAAGAACCGCGGAGATGGACGGTTCGGAGGTGGAGGGACAGACGTTCCGACGGGATGCAACGCCAACTACGCGTACGACTCGTACGACATCCCCATCGGGACGGGGGGCGGCATCGACAACGTCACCTTCGTATCTCCCGCGACATCCATGCACGACGTCAACGGTGACGGCCTCGCCGATTTCGTTTGGATCGATGTGAACGGGCTCCACGTCATTCTTCAGGAGTGGAATCCAACGTTTGCATCCTACGGTTTCGACGGTGTGCACGTTCTGTTGGAGTCCGCGGATACCTCTACACTCGGTTGCAAGCAGACGGCGAACGCCCCGACGGGCGACAACCCGCCGCGCTACAATGTCAACGATACTCTTGTTCAGTTCGCCGACATGAACGCCTCCGGTGTCGACGATATCATTACGTACGTGTGCGGAACGCTGTCGTGGTTCAGTCTCGACAGCACGACTCGAAACGAACCGCCGTTTCCGGTCCGACCCGGACTCCTGCAGACGATTTCGAACGGCGTTGGGCTCAAGACCACGCTGACGTACGAGAACTATCTCGACTTGCTTCCGGCGCCTGGGGCAGCGCCGTGGCCTGTGGGGACCCCAACCCTCAAGCCGCTACCGATTCCCTTGGCGCTCGTTTCCACAATGGAGGCCACCAACGGTCTCTCGGGCCCTGGCGCCCGCGACTCGGTGACGAACTACTCGTACGGCCTCCCCGTCTACGACGCTCGCGACCGCGTCTTCGTGGGTTTCCGGACCGTCTCGACGACTCAAGCCGGCGATGGCAGCGGGCCCGGGCTCGACACGGTGACCCACTTTGCAAACGGCACGTACCCCGTGTCGCCCGGCCAGGGCGCCCCCCCCAGCGCCGACTACGGCTACCGGATCCAGCGCGGGCTTCCTGCGGTCATCGAGCAGCGCAACGACAGCACGCACGCGACGGAATCGACCACGGTGAACACGTACTCCTACGAGACGCTTTTCCAGGGTACCGACGGCCGCGTCGTCCGCCAAGTGTACCTCTCGCAGGTCGATCAGTACGCCTGGGACGAGACGCTGCAGCAGTCGACGGCGACGGCGCCGCCGGTCCTGCAGGACGTCTCATCGCCCGCGCAGCACACGTACGACCTCTCGGTGTCGGGGATCGACGTGCCGACGATGGCCGGTCACACGCGCAAGCGATTCCACCTCACGCCGCAAGGCAACGAGGATCGGGTCATCGACTACGGCAACCCCGACGGCGCGTCCCCAGACCAGCCCATCGAGATCAGCTCGGTCTGGATGGTGCCCGACAACAGCCAGACGGGCTGGAACTACCGGCTCACCCAGACGCTCACCGCTTACGCCGACGGTAGCGGCCACCTCATCTCCCCGCTTCGGGAGGCGGACTACACCTACGACTACCGCGGGCTACCCCAGACGGTCGCCTCCCCGCTGTCGGGAACGCTGCCGCTTCTTCGAGCGAACCCCGGTGGAGCAACCGCGCCCACTCCAAATGACGCCTCCCAGGACACGAGCGCCCCGGAGACACTTCTGACGCTCACCTACGATTCCCAGTTCGGCAACCTGATCCAGGTGACCGGGCCCAATCCCGCCGGCCCCACTCAGCAGTGCACCCAGATCAACTACGACTCGGCGTTCTCCCAGCTCCCCGTGAGGACTACGCAGTTCCGGGGCGGGTGCGGAGGCATTCCGCTGACGACTTCGATGGCGTACGACCGCGGCCTCGAGCGCGTCACCATGGAGATCTCGCCCTCGAACGAGGTCTACTCGGCGACCTACGACGCGTTCGGGCGGCTGCAAACGGCACGCGCGCCCGACGCGGAGACGCCGCTGCATCCCGACCCGAACCCCACGGTGATGATCGACTACAGCAAGTTCGACCCGCCTCAGCCTCCGATCGACCCGACTTCTCCGCCAGCCCCGCTGCCGACGTTTCTGGTACGCGTGCTCGGTGTCAACCGCAACGTGGGGGCCGAGGGACAGCCCACTTACGCGTCGCGCTGGAAGTACTTCGACGGCTCGGGCAGGCAGCTCGTGACGGTGCAGCAGTCGGAAAACGCCGGCCAGTGGGTCGTCCAGGGGGCGACCGCCGTTGGCGGCAGCACGGGACGCCTGACGCAGGCCTGGCAGCCCTTTTTTGCGTCGCTCGCCAATGGCGCGGGGTACGACATCCAGGTCGCCCCCGCGTCGACCGTCCCGAGCGCGACGGCGACCTACAATGCGCTCAGCGAGATCACCTCGAAGACGGACGAGCTCGGGCGGGTTTCGAAGGTTACGTACCTGCCTGCGGTGTTCTCGCAGCAGGTCTTCGACGCCGCCCAGGTCGTCGCTATCGACCACAAGGGGTCCACGACAATCAAGTACGACGGCCACGGCCGCCTCGCGAGCACGACCGCGGCGATTGCCAACCCGCAGACCGACAGCATCGTCACGGCCCTCGCCTACCTAGCCACCGGCGAGGTGACGATGGTGACGAAGAGCGACTCCGCGACGTCGGCCCCTTTCGTCCGGAGCATGACGTACGACACGCGCGGCCGCCTGGTCGCGAACACCGAGCCCAACACGTCGTTCAGGACGCTGGTCTTGGCGGGTGAGATCTCGACCTCACCACACAACTGGCGCTACGCCTACAACGACAGCGGGCAGCTCGTCGGCACGAGCGACGCGCGCGGCTGCGGCGAGAACATGCAGTACGATGACCTCGGACGCATCATCGGAGAGGATTACTCCCCCTGCGAGAGCTACCAGCCGGCCTACTCGGCCGGAAACTATGTGACTGGCGAGGGGCTCGAGGCCTTCTACAAATACGACGTCCCGGAGACGAGCTTCACCCACGCGGTCTTCTATCGTGGCCACCTGACCGCCGCTTACGACCGCGGGCAGAACACACGGCTGCAACTCGACGGGCGCGGGCGGGTCACCGAGATCGACCGACGGCTCGGAGGATCTCTGAGCTTCTACGGGATCGCCGGCGATTATTCGTCGCACGTCTTCTCGCGGCAGTTCCACTACGACGAGGCGAACCACGTCGTCACGGCGACCACGGGCGCCGACATCCCGGACCTCACCGCGGCCGGGTCATCGATGACGACCGCGTTCACGGTCCGCGACGGCGTGAGCGCCTTGCAGATGCCGTACAGCGGCGGGCAGCTCCTCGGCAAGCGGACGTTCGACGCTTCCAACAACGTCCTGAGCGAATCCTACGGGAGCAGCACGACGCCGGGGCCTTCGCAGGCGCTCCGGTACTACCCCAACGAGACGCTCAAGGAACTCGTCACGGACGGGCCGCTCCTCCTCGGAGGACCCGGCAAGGCGGGCGCCTCGCAGGCGGTCATCCAGGACTTGATGCTGTCGTACGACCAGGTCGACAACCCAACGGGCATCAACGACGTCAGCCCAACCGCCTGGCCGGCCGGCATCCTCCCCGCGAAGCACACCGCGAAGTACGACGATCTCTATCGCCTGACCTCGGTCACGACGACCTACGGGGGGAACGGCGGCACCGACGCCTTCTCCCTGCCGTACCAGTCCGAAGTGCTGGCCGGCAGCCTGGCGTTCCCCGCGACCGTCGTGCCCGCGACGGCAGGACCACAGAGCGGTCCAACGCGCGTGCAAAACCAAACTTTCGTATACGACTTCCTCGATAACGTACACACCTCCACCGACGACAAGACCGACGTGCCGGATCGCTCCTTCGGTCAGGGCCACTACGGCGCGAGCAGCCTGGTGGGCTCCTTCCCCAACCACTTCGTTTCTTCGTCGAGCCCGAATGGAGCCGGCGTCACAGCCTCTTACGATCAGGCGGGCAACACGACGGGCATGACCGTCACGTACGCGACGCTGCCCGACGGCACTTGCAGCAACGGCGCCACTCCGCCGTGCATGTCGACCTACCTCTACGCGTGGGACGAGATCGGGCGCCTTCTCTACTCCGTGCGCTACGACGGGGCGGTCGACCTGGACGGCGGCATCGCGCCGCCCGCAAACGTGGAGTTCACGTACACCTACGATGCCAGCGGCGCGCGCGTGGCCCGAAGAGCCGACATTGCCCAGACGGACGGACCCCGGGAGACGTCGTTCAGCGTGACCGTGTTCCCTTCTCTGCGGCTCGAAAACACGCGGCTCGACGCGTCGGGCGACTACGAGCTCAGTGATGAGACTGAGGTCGTCTATCTGCAGGACGGCGCAGGAGCGACCTACGGGCGCGCCTTCTACGCGCCGAGCAACGACCCCGCTGCCGCGGGAACCGGCGCCGTGCACGTGTACCTCGAGTTCAGCGACCACCTCGGATCGACGTCGGCGGTCCTCGACTTCGACACGGGAGCCATCGTCGAGAAGTCGAGCTACCTCGCCTATGGCGCCGTGGACGCCGACTACCGGCCCACGGGCTTCCGTGAGCCTTACCGCTACACAGGCCACCACGACGACTCCGAAGTCGGGCTCAGCTACTTCGGCGCGCGGTACTACATTCCGACGCTCGCGAGGTGGGCCTCCCCGGACCCGATGACGATCCACGCGCTCGGCTCCAGCCTCAACCCGTACTCGTTCGTCCGAGGCTCTCCGCTCGGCAACATCGACCCCTTCGGCCTCGACCCAGAGCAGGACCAAAGCGCGCCTCCCACGTCGGACGAGTCCAGCACGACGGCCCAGTCCGGTTGGAACTTCGCGGGCTTTGGTGGGGGCGCGGGAGGTGGCACGTTTCCCGTCGGCCCCTCCATACGTGGCCAGAGGACGCCATTCATCTTCCAGCAGTGGAACCTCGCGTTCCAGCTGCAACAGCCGACGTTGTTGGCGGGCTGGTCCGCCCAAAGTCCGCCGAGTGCTAGCGGTTGGAAGGGCGCCGCGAACGCCTGGATCGACTTCCTCGCCGATAGCTACAATCTCACACTTGGCCCGACTGCCTATCTCGTTAGCTTCGCCAAGGTTATCCCGCGATTCGACGTCGGGTCGGATATCAATGCAGCCGATGCGTACAGGGCCACGCATGCCTTCATCAGTGCTGCATCAATGATCCTCCCTGGTGGGCTGGAGGCAGGAGGTCCAGCAATCCAAGCGACGATCGAGAAGGCCGGCGTGGACGCCGCGGAAGAGACAGCCGCGGCTGCCGCGAAATACATCACGTCCACGCCCCAGTCGGCGATCGCCCTGTCGAAGCAACTCGCGAGCGAAGCGCAGCTTAGTGAGATGACCGCCAGAGCCGGCAGCTCCATCGCAGGACCAGGGACAGCCACGGTCTTTCGAGACGCGGCCAGAGTAGCTCAAACGTATGGGGGCAAAGCCATCGACTGGGCGAAGATGACAAGTTCCGCCTTCCATGCAGCCGATGGTACAATCTTCGCGACCCACTGGGTCGAAAACGTCCTCACAGGACAGCAAGTCGAGTTCAAAGTCGTCATCGACATCTTTGGGGGGCCATAGTCATGCGCATTCGGTGCTGCTCGCTCCTGCTGCCGCAGGATCTCCTCCCGTCGCGTCTCTCCGCGCTTCAAGGACGATGGCCAGTGGTCCTTCATGCCGAGTACCGAGTCCTTGCACTTGGCCAGCGGGACGGAATCTGGTACGCGACGTTTGAGCACCACGAGCAGGAGATGCCGGTCTCGGCTCCTCTCGCGCTATTTGAGGTGACCGAGGCCAGCGTGTCTCCGTTTTGGAACGTCCGGATGCAAGGTCACGAGATAGCCCTTCAGCCTGCCGAGTTCGACGACTCATTTTTCTGCGACGACGTACAGGAACGGCGTGACGGTGCCCTTGAACGGTATCGGGCGATGAGATCTCGACTCGACGAAAAATGAACGAACGAACCATCGGCCGCTCAGTGCGCAAACCAAGAATGCGAACAGAGGGCGCAGTCAATGCCCTACGTTGGCACTTTCGCCATTCCCTTCTGATCTCGGCTACCCTTGCGTCCCTTCTTCCTGCTTGCTCGCGCTGTCCGTCGTTCAGCTCCTCCTGCGGCGATATATGCCTCGCGTCCGGCTCCACGTGCGGCGGGTGCAGCAGTGCCTGCAGCTCCGACGCCATCTGCGTCAGTGGACGATGCGTCGGCACGCAGGTGACGCCGCTCTCGTACCCAGTGGACGACGCCAGATACTCCGTCGCCCTGGACCGCATCGTCATCGCGTCGCAAACGAATAACACGCTCCACGTTTACGACCCTCGCACGAATGAGGACACCCCCATCCAACTCCCGGCCGGTCTGCCGCAGGTGCCAGCCGGAGAGTACGGTGGGCTCTACCTCGGCCTCTCGCCGGATGGATTGAAAGCCGTGGTGGCGGATGGATCCTGGGTCGTCTACGTGGACCTCGTGACGGCCTCTGTGCTCGGCCAATGGAATGAATCTCCGAATCCTCAGTTCCAGTTTCTCTTTCAGGGCGTGGCGGTGGGGAACGACGGCTACGCCTACGCGTATGCCAACGCCGGCTACAGTCTTCTTTCTGTGAATCTTTCGACAGGAGCCTTGAGCGGGACCGCACATGTTTCTTATGCCAACTATTACTATTCTCTCCTGAGCGCCTCGCCGGACGGTACGACCCTGTACGCGCTGGACGGGGCGCCCCAGTCTGACGGTTGGCTCTGGAGCGCGCGGCCCATGGGCGGGCAGTTCGGCGGTGTCTCCCGCTCGACGATGCCGACCTGCGGCACGCCTTGGGTGAGCCGCGACGGTACCCGAATCTTCAGCGGATGCGGCCCCACCTTCGGGACGGCGGTCGGCACGCAGGATGGAGGAGCCCTGCCCGCCGGCCCCGTGCTTCAGGTCGCCCCCGCCCAACCAGAGACCAGCGACGGGGGGGACGAGCCGTATGCGGACCCGCCGATCTTCTGGCTCGACGATCCATCGAATGGCAGCCCCGTCGCGGCCGTCGGGATGGACCCCAACGCCCCCAACCAGCACTCTGGCGCTGTCGCGCTCGCATTGTACAACCCGTCCACCCTTGCGCTCGAGAGCACTGTGGCGGCACCCCTTATCCCATATGGCGGGGTGAGTCATCCCTCCGTCCCGGCGTACGTGTTTTACGACGCCAGCGGTGCGAACCGATATGAGTTGGTCGCTGCAGGAGAGGGCGCGAGCGCCGTGTGGGCGGTCGCGTCGTTCTGACTCGCGCCAGTCCCGCCGGTCGAGGCGGGCATGCAACGCCCGAACATTCGGAATGGAACTGTCCCAACGGAATCGGTGGTCGAAGATGTGCTATCGGTTGAGGGCCGGCTACGGCTCCCCGCGGCGAGAGCATGTCGTAGAGGCGCGTCGAGCAGAGGCGCGGGTACTGCCGGAGCGTGTCCTCGATGAAGGCCGCGAACGGCAGCACGAGAGACGGCCGCGGCGGCGGCATGCGGCCGGGCGCGAGCACGCCGAGCACGCGCCGGACGACGTCGTGGTGCACGCCGAGCTGCGTGGCGATGGTGCCCATCCGGAAGTGCTCGGCGTAGAACAGCCGCCGGATCTCCGTCTCGATGCGGACGTCGATCGTCACGACGCCCCCAGCCGGCGAACGTCGCGGAAGTCACCGAGGCCGAGGAGGCGTTTGGCCCGCCGGCGCTGCTCGGCGTCAGGGAGGACCTCGACCTCGTAGTACAGCGAGTCGATCCCGAACCCGAAGCCGTCGGTCAGGCCAAGGCCGAGTGAGATGGCTTCGGAGTCCGCAGACAGCACAACGCGGACGCGTGTCTGGTAGAGCAGCGCGATCGACTCGAGCAGCGTCTTGGCTGCGAGCGGGTGCATCTGCGCTCGGTCATTTAGACCGGGCCTTCCGCCTTTTGTACGCGCGCGCGAATCCGCTCGGCCGCGTCTTCTACAAGATGCGGTCCTGGGGGCCGACTTCTCCGCCGGCCCTCCCATCGACGCCACCGTCAGGAAGACGCGGATCGTGGCTGCCGTCTACAGCGATGTCCTCGCTGTGCATGAAGGGCATGTAGAGGAACATCCGCTCGTCGCGGGTCAGGCCGCGGTCGAAGCCGCGATCGACGGCGTGGCGAGTCGCGGCGAGAGCGCGCGTGTCGCCCTCGTACATGCGGGCCGGTCCGCGGAACATGTTGCGCGAGAACTGGTCGAGCACGACGACGTACGCGAGCGACGGGTGCACCAGCGACGCGCTCACCCCGTTCGCCGAATACAACGACGCTTAGGGCCAGCACCTGGTGAATGTCCGCTCGGTGCGCTTCGCGCGCGTCGTCCGTGAACCGCTGCCAAGCGCCGTGACGATTCGTGCGGGCGCGAGCTCCATCACGCGGCGCTCCACTCCTCCGGGATCCCCCCATGGTACGACCTCGCGCTCGGCGGTTGCCAACGGCGTAGGTCCCGTCGGGCCCGACGCGGCCCGTCGCGGGTCTCCGATCGAGCTGAGCCGCGAGAGCTTGAAGCCGTTCGTCGTCAACCAGCGATGAGCTACCCTCGCTGCCGTGTGACGGAGCCGAAGTCGCGACGGCGATGACCGACTCTGAAGCACTGGCAGGTGAACATGGCGGACGTGAAGATCGAGACCCCTCACGGCCCGATGCCGGCGTACGTGGCCAGGCCCACCCACGAAGGTCCGTGGCCGGGCGTCGTGGTCATCCACGACGCTTTCGGGATGGGCTCCGACGTACGGCACCACGCCGACTGGTTCGCCACGCACGGCTATCTCGCCGTCGCCCCCAACCTGTTTCACTGGGGCGGGAAGTTCACCTGCATGCGGTCCATCATCCGGGAGACGCTGGCGCGCAAGGGGCGGAGCTTCGACGAGCTCGATGCTGCGCGATCCTGGCTCGCCGAGCAGCCGGACTGCTCGGGCAAGATCGGCGTGATTGGCTTCTGCATGGGGGGTGGGTTCGCGCTCCTTCTGGCGCCCGGCCACGGCTACGCCGCCTCCGCACCTTGCTACGGGCGTGTCCCCGACGACATCGAGACGATCCTCGCCGGGTCGTGCCCGGTGGTCGCGAGCTTCGGGGCGAAGGATCGGGGACTGCGCGGGGCGGCGGCAAAGCTGGAACACGCTTTGACGAAGAACGCGATCCCCCACGATGTGAAGGAGTACCCCGACGCGAACCACGCATTCCTCAACCAGCATGAGCCGGGTGAGGTGCCGCTCGTGTTTCGCGTACTCATGAAGGTGATGGGCGTCGGGTACCACGGCCCGTCGGCGGACGACGCGCGCCGACGAATCCAGGCGTTCTTCGCCGAGCACCTGGGGCCGAGCGGCACCGGCCCGGCTTGATCCATTCGGTCGAAGCCGGGGTGGCCAATCGGTAGCGATGGTACCGTCCGCGTGGCACTCTTGTTTGCGCCAATGCGTCCCCTCGCCGTCGCTCTGATTGTCCTGGCGCCCATCGCCTGCGGCGGGAAAGACAACACGACCTGCCCGGCCGACTACGTCTGCACACCGATGCCCGAAGGCGGGACCACCCCACCCGGAGGCGCCGGCGCGACCGCCATTGCCACTCAGATCCAGGCAACGGCGACCAACCTCGCGTCCGACGGGACGTCGCTCTACTGGACGAGCTCCGAGGGCTCCGGTGGTCCGGTCTCGAGCGTCCCGGTGGTCGGCGGAGCGGTGTCCACGGTGGTGACCGGCCAGATAGGGGGCGGGTTCCTCGCGGTCGACAGTGTGAACGTGTACTACCCGGCGCCGTCGGGAGGATACTCCCGGAGCTCGAAGAGCGGCGGAGGAGCGGCGACGCTGATCACGCCGGCGGGCGCGAACGTCTTCGGATTCACGATGCTCGGGGGCAACGCCTACTGGGTGGAGCAGACGGGAAACATGCCGATGGGCGGTGACGTCGTGAAGACTGCGCCCGCGCAGGGGGGACCAACCTCGGTCCTCGCGACCATGGCTGCTCAGGGGCCGAGTCCCGGAGGCGGCATCGCCGTGACCACGACCACCGTCTTCGTCCCGGCGGGTCTCGCGGGGCTGTCGTTCTTCTCGATTGCCTCGGGCATCCCCGACGGAGGCACGCCAACACTCGTGACGGGACTCATGGGCTTCTGCGAGTTCATCGTGTCCGACACCAGCGATGTGTACTGCTCGGAAGCTGGGTCGATCGTCGCCATCGCAAGCGACGGGTCGACGTCGACCCTCGGCAACGTCCTGAACGAGGGGCAGACCGCCGGAGGTGGAGGCCTCGCCGCGGACGATACGTACGTTTACTGGGTCGACGCGACGACGGTCGGGACGATCATGCGCGCCCCGAAGTCGGGTGGTGCAGCGACGATCATCGCGCGTGACACGAGCCCTGTCGCCATCGCGGTCGACGCAAGCGCCGTCTACTGGAGCGATGTGGGCGGCAACATCATGCGCCTGCCGAAGTGAGGGCGGGGCCCCGAGCACCGGATCGGGAGCTGGCTCCGGCGGCGTGAGGTAGCCTCGGGGCCCTCGGATCATGCCGAAGAAGACGTTCAAGCTCGTCGCGACCGTGAGCAGCGACACCCCGGCTGCCGTCCGGGCCCCGCTCGAACACGTGGTCGGCCCGAAGGCGACGATCGAAGCCACGGACGACGGCTTCAAGGTGGAGGCGACCCTCAGCGGCGAGAGCGCCAAGGGCTTGAACCGGGAGCTCCTCTCCGAGATGCGCCGGGCCGAGAAGAAGACACGGCTGCGAGCCGAGTGGACCTCGGGCGGCGTCACCGAGAAGTTCTTCGACTACGTGCCGAAAGGGACGAAGAAGGCGTAGCGTCCTGGCGTTTCAAGCCCTTCCGCACTGTGCTGTCCGAGGCCGACTACGCCGAGGTGCGCCGCCTTGGCGCAGAGTACCGGTCCGGCAAGCCGCGAAGCGTGCTGAAGTAGTGGTCAGGCGGCTGCCCGGTGGCCGTGGCCCTTGCGGCCTCGTACAAGCTCCAGCCGGTAGCCCAGCGCCGCGGCGATTTTCGTGACTGTCTCCAGCGAGCACGTACTTGCCATCGTCGATCACGTTGAAGCTGACACGCCCGGTCACCGTGGCGTCTGCAAGGGGCTTCTTCTGCTTGCGAGCCACGCCGCGCATCGCAGACTCGAAGCACGCCGCGTACCCCGCGGCGAAGAGCTGCTCGGGGTTGGTCCCCGCGCCCCCTGACCCGCCCATTTCCTTGGGAGTCCTGAGGTCGAGGTCGAGGACCCCGTCGGAAGACCGAACGTGCCCATCGCGTCCGCCATGAACCGTCGAGATAGGCGTGTAGAGAGTTTTCATCGCAATCTCCTGTGCGTTCGATGCCTGTGTCTGTCTCGGGTGCGCTCATCACCGCTCAGCTCGGGCACAAGTACGCACGTAACCTCTACGGCATCCACCTGGGCCAGGACCTGCCGCTCACGATTTTTCAGAGCGAGCGTCCCTGGGACCTGACGGAGGGCCAGATGGTTCCGAAGGACGCGACGCCTGCGATGCGAGCGGCGAACGTCCAGTGGGCTCGGCGAGGCAGCCGCGCAGCGCTTTCTGGCGCACGGCTGGAACGTCGTCGCAACGGCTCGTACTGCCGAGGCATCAGCCGGATCCCGCGGATGGGCGTACTGGTCGACGAACTTCTTGCCGATCACTTGACGCCCGGTCCCGTCGCCCTTGTCGCGCGGCGCTGCCGGCGCGCCTCGATGAGTCGCTCGTGCGGGACGTTCTCGATGATGCCCCAGGTCGCGTTGAGGTGCCCTGCCGTACCCCACGTCTTCCGGGGTCCCAGATGCACCTTGCTTCCGGCGGTGACCTGGCCGAGAAGGCGCCGCCTCACCGTCGGGGCGAGCTCGATTCCGTGGAGGTCGATCAGGTAGCCCAGGCGCTGTGCCACGGCGGACTCTCCCCAGCGCGCGAGGCCACCGAGAATCTTGGGCCATGAGAGCCGGGGCAAGGCCTTTGCGACGATGTGGGAGACCTCCGCGATGCCGCCGGCGTACGCCGGTCGATCGACGGCGTCGAGCAGAGCGCGCTCCCTGGTGGCCATGTGGACCGTCGAACCCAGAACGTCGGCATCCTCGAAGCCGAAGAAGCGATTCTCGACAACCGCCGTGAACACGAACTGCGTGTCGCGCACTCTGACGGGTCGTCGTGGCGTTCGGCAGACCACGTACGCCTCCGCGAAGACTTGCTCGGTGAAGCCGTGGTGCGTGCAGGCGGTGCCGAACGAGTAGAAGTAGGGGTCCGCGAGCAACGCCCCGACCGCGAGCGGATTGGTATCGCCGAGCCCTTCGCGACCTCGGTCCGCCGGGATGAGCTGAAAGAGGCCAGGGCGGATGCGCTCGAGCCAGCGTTTCTCGACGAGGCGGTGCGCGAAGGACCGGGCGTAGCCTTCTGACCTTCCGAGCATCGAGCGCAAGTCTTCGATGCTCAAGGTTTTCTTGCCGCGCCACTCGAGGTCGAGCACGACCTTGGCCTCGTTCTTCGAGAGCGTTCGCTCGGTTGCATCCATGACGATTCGTTTGAATTCTAGAGATGAACCGCTTGTCGTGCAACCGCCCATGCGCGGGCGCTGGTGACCGTTTTGGCCAGCACCATTGGCCGCTTCTCGGTCCCGAGGTTGGACTGGGTGAGTCAGTGCACCAGCCTCAATCGCCTCGCGCCGAGGAGCTCCCGCGTCGTCGCGTCCGGGCTGCTGTGGGGCGTCTTGAAGAGCGGGCCGCACGGAGTCTGGGCCAGCACGAGGCTGGCGGCCAGGAATGTCCCATGCCGGTCCAGATAGAACGGCAGCGCTTTTGCGAAGTCGACAAGGATGCCGAGGATCTGGCAGTTCGAAGCCTTGGTGTATGTCGCGTCCTCCATCGAGTCGATCTGGCAGTCGATGAGATCGCGCCTCCTGGTCGTCGAGCTGGAACATGAAGTCTTCGGGGAAGCGCCCGAGGTTTCGTTTCGTCGTCTCGGCGACGAGTACCTCAAGCGAACACCTCGCAGCGTTGCGCGCTAAGCCGTCTTCCTGTGCTGCGGCTTCGCATCGCCCGCGCGCTTCCGAACCGGCTTCGACGCCGACAGCATCGGCTTCCTCGCCGGCTTTGCGGTCAACGCAACCGAGGCAGGCTTCGAGGCCGAGGTCGGCAAGAGAGTGAGCCGCATGCCCACGGCTGCGAGCACGTCCAGCACGGTGGTGATCGTCGGGTTCGCTTCGCCCGAGGTGAGCAGGCGGCGCATCGCCGCGGGCGTCGTCGATACCTTGCGGGCCAGGTCCGCCTTGCTCATGCCGAGATCGACGCGCTCCGCGTCGATCAAACGGATCAGGTCGTCGACCGCAAGGATCTCCGCGCCCACGCGCTCGTACTCCGCCGCGAAGGTGGGGCTCTTCTTCTGCTCGTCGACGTAGCGATCAAACGCAGTCTTGCGGGTAGGCACGCTTCACCCCCGAGAACGTCGCGTTCAGCTGCCTGACTGAACGTACCATAAAAGGTACGCCGCGCCCGCTCTTTGTCGAGCCCCAACCGGGTGCTTCGCCCCATTCCTTTCCGGGCGACTCGCCCCAGCCGGCCAGCGTGGACCAACGCTGCGCTACGACGTCCAGTGGGCGCCCCGTCGCACAAGCCTCGGCCGACGACACCCGAAGCGTAGTCTCGACGACCATGCGCGCCATGCCGATGTGGAAGACCGCGCTTCGCGGTCGCGGACGGGATCGCACCAATTGTGCAAGAGGGTCTTGCACAATTCGTCGCGCTGCAGCCGCTACCTCTACGCGCAGTACGTCAGCGCATGCTCGGTGCCTCGTTCTGTGGTCCTCGATTTCTTAGACGCCGCCTGAGAAATTGCGGGCCCCCGCACCCTGCGCGCCTCGTGCCGTGTCGCGCTCCCCGCGGGCGGGGTGGGTCGTCTGCCGGGGCGGCTGGTGCGAGCGATTTCCGCGACGCCGTCGCGAAAATCCGGGCGCACTGCTCACCGTCGCTTCTTGCGCTTCGCCTTGGTGTCGGACGCTGCACCAAGTGTCGGCGACCACTCCGGCATCGACCGCAGCATGAACTCGTCGAACATGGGGCCCGTGAAGGCGTTGTCGCCGTGCTGGGGGCTGTAGATCATGCCCTTCTTGATGAGGGTATTCCGCAGGGGCCCCGCGGCCATGGTGTCGATGCCGAGCTTCTGAGCGATCTCTCCAGAACGATGCGTCCCGGGGCCGAGCTCCGCCATCGCCCGAACGTAGTCCTTCTCGCGGGGCGTGAGACGATCGAATCGGACACGGAAGAAGCCCTTGTCGAGTGCGTGGAGCGCCTGCGCGGTGGCCCGTTTTGCGTCGGCTTCGACGATCGGAGAGTCGTTGGCCACGTTCCACGTGTGGTAGCCCCACTCTTGCAGGAAGTACGGGTAGCCCTTCGTCGTCCGAAGAATGAGGTCGACAGCCTCGGGCTCGATGTCCACCTCCGCACGTCGGAGGGGCGCGACGATTGCGTCGCGCGCCGCTGCGCTGTCGAGCGGGCCGACCTCGGGGAATTCGAAGAGTCGCTCGGCATACGACTTGGCCTCGCCGGCGAGCGCTGTCAGCTGCGGGAGACCGGCGCCGAAGACCACGAACGGCAGGCTCTTCTGCGCGACTCGATGGACGCCGACGATCAGCGCCGCGAGGTCTTGCTCCGAGAGGTACTGGACCTCGTCGATGAGGACCGCAACGGCGCTCCCTGCCTCCTTCGCGGCCCGCGACACAGCCAGGAGCACCTCCGGAAGATCGGCCTCCAGGCTTCCAGAGTCCGCCGTCCCGGTCTCGGGCTCGACGGTGAACTCGACGTCGCCCACCTTCACCTTGAACGCCTTGGCGAAGGCTCGCAGGATACCCAGCCCCTTCTTGGCGACGGCCCCAGCGCGCTCGGTGCGGCTCAGTTTGAACAGCAGGTGCCGCAGAGGAGGGACCAGCATGTCGGCGAGACGCCGGTCCTCGGGCGCTTCGAGCACCACCGTCTCGTAGCCGTCGCTCTCCGCGATGTCCGCGATGCGGTTGAGAAGGACGGTCTTTCCTACCCCGCGAAGCCCGAGCAGCATCTGGCTCTTCGCAGCTCGGCCCGCCTTGACCCTCCCCAACGCGACCCGCACGTTGGAGATGATTTGCTCTCGGCCTGCGAGCTCTGGCGGCTGGGTGCCGGCGCCAGGGGCGAAGGGGTTGGTGGTCTCGTTCATCGGGGAGTTGTAGGAGACTATGCACGGTTTATGGTCCGCGCCAGTAAACCACGTAAACTCCCTACAACTCGCGGGTGCAGGGCGGTGGCCCCTCGATGGGCCGGTGGAGAACCTGACGGGGCGTTCCGGTGCGTGCGGCATCCATCAATGCCTCCGGCCCGCCGTGGTGCAGCCGAACGGCGTGCGGTGGTTCGACATCGAGACGGTCTGGCGGCTCGCCGTGGAGCGGCAGAACGCCGGCAAGAAGGCTCAGCGCCGTGCGCCGCGCAGGACCCGGCCCGAGGGCGTCGAGCGGGTCACCGGTGCCGAGACGCGGCAGATCACCGCGTGGTTCGCCGCGGGTCTCTCGCACGCCGAGATCGTCCTGCAGTCGGGCAAGACGCACGAGACGATCCGCGACCTCTACGCGCAGTACGTCACGCCGAGCGGCGCCCGGTTGCGGATGACGTCCTACTTACACTTTTCGGCAGGGGCGGTGTCGAGTGAGTCGCCCTTCGTCGCGCTTACTCTGAGCACGAAGCAGTCGCTCTTTCCTGGAAAGGAGCCCCACCAGTACTCGCTGTCTCCGTCGATCTTGTGCGGGTTCCCGAGGAGCCGTACGGCCATCCCGAGGTGACCCGAGCTGTCCTGATTGGATTGGATCTGGGCGTAGGCCTCCTGCAGTTGGGAGTACACGAGCCTGCCCGCGGGCTTGCCTTGTGCGGGGAGCGGCGGCTCGGCAACCCGAGCCGTGGGGCTCGCGTTCGCAGCGCCACCAGACGGTGTGACCTCGTAGACATCCGCGGAAATCGTCAGGCTGTTGACGCCGTAGACGAACAGATAGCAGGCCGGATCATGGTCGGTCCGGAGGTCCTTCAGAACCTCGTTCGGCTTGAGCTTTGCGTCATCCTGCAGGGCTTCCATGGCCTGCTTGTAAAGGCCGTGGTCGAGCGGGATCCCGTGGACATAGGTGGGAACGAACCCGCCGACGCAGAAGATCGACCCGATGGAGGCGGAGCCCGAGACGCTCCGCACGTACCGGACGCCGGACAGATCCATTCTGTACTCGTGCTGGTCCCCGCTCGTGGCGTCGTGGACGAAGCCGTCGTTGACGCCGCACCCGGCGACGAGCGCCGCCATCCCGATGGTCGTGAACAGTCTTCGAGCGAGCTGCACCCAGTTCCCCCCTTCCCGCGACAACAGGAGGATCGCGGGAACAGGCCTTCGACGTCAACATGCGAAGCGGGCCATCATGATGCTCGACGGAAAACGTTCGCGAGGTGCCATTCGAGGGCCTTTGCGCTCGGGCACAGCTCCTTCTGCTTGGGCAGCACGACGAGCTTGGCGTGGTCGAACGGGTAGTATCGCTTGCCGTTTCTCCAGTCTCGTTTGAGGGTGGGCGAAACCAGCACCTCGTGGTCCGGCGTGATCGCGATGTAGCCGAGGTCGAAGAGCGTGTGGAACTCCTTGGTCAGGAGCAAGCCGTTCTGCACATGATTGCTCCGTGTCCCCCAGGTAGGGCTGAATGTGAGCGGCATCGAGCACGGGCTCGGTGTGCTCACCGGTGATGGCACACTGCCGTCCGTAGGCGTCCAAGACGCGCGTACGGAATGCTCCCTGCCCTTCGCGTTCGACGCGCGGCGCGAGCACGACTCTTGGCGCCGCGCCGTTGAGCGTACGTGCCGAAGTGCATGAGTGTCGGGACGCGTGCACAGACAGCGCGTGGCGCGTAGCGATTCTCGGCCAGCCATCCCACGTAGCTCTCGATGGCCGGTCCGATCCAAGACCCTCGAATGCGATCGAGGGTCGCAAGGCGCAGAAAGTATTTCTCGAGCATGACAACCTCCTCCCTGCCACTGCGGCAAGGGAGGACATGGTCGCCCACGGGCGGGTGCGCCTGTGCGCATCGGCTGCGTCTGCCATGGCCGCCCTCGGTCTGCGCGGGCGGACGCATTCCGTCGCGATCACCGCGTCGCGCGGTGAGCTAGGATACGGGTATGGGGTCGATCCGAGCCGGCAGCCTGCTCGTTCTCACCGTCGCGGCGTGCTCGTCGTCCCCGGCACCGTCGAACATGACGCCGGGTACGGCGACGATCGACAGCACATTCACATTCATGCCGGCGCACTCGTGGGCTTCGGCCGCGACGGGCGGGGCGGACGTAGGCGCCGCGCGCATCATAGTGGTGAACGTGGCCGGCGGCACCGACTCGTGCGCGGCGCAGAGCGTCGGCTCCGACGTCGCGAACGTGCTCCAGCTCGTCGTGGACTTCGGCGCGACGGGGGTGCCCGCGCCGGGAACGTACGCGCTCGGCGACGGCTGGCTGGCGAGCTACCGATTCGCGGACGCCGCGTGCGCGACGGCCGATGCGGGCAGCGCGACGTCGGGCACGCTCGAGATCGACGGCGTCGACGGCACGGTCCATGGCTTCGCCGACGTCTTCTTCCCGGCCGGACGGGTCATCGCGACTTTCGCCGCGACGTCCTGCGAGTCGACGGGCGCCACGGCCGGAGGCAGCGGCACGTCGGCCTGCGTGCAGTACCCCGCATGCCCTGCGGGACAGGAAGCCAGCGAGGTGCCGCCGAGCACCGCGTGCATCGCGTACCCGTGAACGAGTCGGCCTGGTACGCACTCCCGGCGCTTCCGTGACCCGACGCCGGCCCTCGCTCGACGGGGTCCCTCGGGTCGCGTCGACCTCCTCCGCAGCGTAAAGAGCGTGCGACGGGGCTGACTGAACACCGCCCCGCCCGAAGGCATCGTGCCTCCTTCACCGGCTCGTACACGCGGCGCCCGGCGTTATGTGGCGCATCCTCGCTCGCAGGTGGAGCGGGCTTCGAGGACGCCCTCGCGCGCGCCACATAAGCGGGCCGGCAACAGAAGCAGGATTCTGTGCCCGGGCACAGAATCCTCCAGTACGCGGAGGAGCATCCGCACGAGGTCTTGGAGGTGATCGAGGACCGGACGGACGCAGTGGTGCGTGAGCTGGAGGCGCGTGAGCGGGCCGCGCCGCCGCGGCCGTCGGCCGAGACGGCGTGGCACGAAGCCGATGACGACTTCGGTGCCGCGTCGTGGTCTGGCGACGACCACCTGCCTTTCTCAGGCTAATTTACGTGTACGCAGGGGTCTCGGGTGTCAGCGGCTGTAGGGTGAGGATGTCCTCGTAGCTGCCGCCCTGGAAGGCGATGAAGAACCGCGCGATTGAGCAGAACAGTTGATAGCGAAGGTGTCCGAACGTCGTCTCTACGATCCGCGTAGAGCGCGCGATCTTCGGCTCCTCACCACGCGTCGCCTTCGCCTCCCAGTCGATGATGAACACTCGGGGATCCTTCTGACCAGGATTGTCGGGCTCGCGCTCAGGCTTCTTTAGTGCCTCTGGGAGCGGTAGGCCCAGGCCGGCGAAGTAGTCATAGGGTCCCTCCCCGTGCCGCCCACAGCTTGCTCACGGCGCTCAGACGTAACGGGAAGTCCCTCCTGCTCGAGCAGCTGGGGGAGATCGGCGCGGACGAAGAGGTGCTCGAACGGCTACTCACGCGCCTCAAGCGGGCAGCAGCCCAGGACCTTGGCCTCGGCTACGCGTACGCGTTCCTGCTCTCTTGGCTCGTCGCGCGAGTCGGTCCGGAGCTCGACATTTCATACGAGGTGGTTGAGGCCGAAGTCGGGAACGCCGCAGAGTCGAGCTCGGCCCTGGTCATGCCCAGATGGACCCTTGCCATGCCCATTGCCGGAGCGCTTCAGCGCCGGATGCCATGCAAGCCTCTGGTCGAAGGCGAGGACGAGGAGCACCGCGCGATGTATCGCCGCGCCTCACGCCTCTTCGACGAGATGCGCCTCGCGCGAGCCGACGGGACCTACTCGCGCCTGCTCGCGCGCGTGGCGAAGATGGATGTGCTCGTGCTCGACGACTTCGCGATCGCCCCGCTCACCGACGGCGAGCGCCGCGACCTTCTGGAGATCCTGGAGGACAGGCACGGCACCCGATCGACGATCATTACCAGCCAGCTCCCGCCGAAGGAGTGGCACGACTATCTCGCCGACCCGACCCTCGCGGACGCCATCTGCGACCGCCTCGTCCACCAGGCCCATCGAATAGTGCTAAAGGGCCCGTCCCGGCGAAAGGAACCCAACACCAAGGAGTAGACCAGGCCAGCGTCGCTTCGCTCCGATCACGATGCCCGGAACGGGCGATCACGATGGCGCGAAACGAGTGATCACGATGCGCGGAATGCGCACTGATCGGCTTGAACAAGCAGATCACGCCGCGCGGGATGCGTCGCACCTTCAACGATCTGGCGCGCGCCGCGAACGTCGAGGCCCTCGTCACGAAGAGCATCAGCGGTCACCAGACCGACCGGATGCGCGAGCATTACTCCACGGTCAGCCCCGACGAGCAGCGCCGCAGCATCGGCAACGTCGTCAGCCTCTTCGGTCCCGGACCCGTTTCCGACGGTGCCGGCCCGAGTGGGGAGGGTCGCTCTCGAGTGGGGAGGAAGTGACTTGAGCCGCCCGCTAACTGCCTGATTTCTTTGTAGGCGCGACTGGTGTCGAACCAGCGACCCCTACCGTGTCAAGGTAGTGCTCTACCACTGAGCTACGCGCCTGGGGGCCGAAACACCTACCGTCGCTCCATCCCTCTGTCAACCGCCCTCCCCCTCCCTTCCCTCGGCCCCTCCCGCCTCGCTTGCCTCCCCCGTTCCCTCGCCCCCTCGGCTCCTCCCCCCGCATCCCCGCCCCCCTCCCCTGGCTCCAGCCGGGCCTCAGACCGCGTTCCCCCAAGCTTCTCGCTCATGCATGTCGCCTGACTCACCTCTTCCCAGCGACATCTCCCCCTTCTCCTGTCGCTCGTTCCCCCGCTCCCGAGCCACCCCTCCCCCTCTCCCGGGCGACCCTTCGACCTCATCGAGTCGCCCCATCGCTCCGTGCCGGGCGACAAGAGCAAGCCTCCCTGTCGCCCGGATCATTCGTGCCGCCGGCCGGTGCACATGCATGGGGCGACATCTCGCTTCGAAGACGTCGCCCGACACATTCCGGCGGGGCGACCGGAGCCCGTGGTGATGTCCCCCGACACATCCCCTTCGGGCGACACGCTGCGGCGAAGGGGTCGCTCGATGCACGTCGATGGCTGCTGCCATCCACCTCGAATGCGCCTCGATGCATCTGCTTCCGGCGACAGGCACAGGCGAGAAGGTCGCCGGTAGCATCCGCATCGAGCGACAGCTCGCCTCGAGGAGGTCGCCCTTATCCTCTGAATGGAGCGACATGCACGCTTTCCTGCCCCGCGTGGGTCGACTGCGTGGACCGAGGCGTACTAAGGAAGAGCCTCCTCCCATGGCCTCGGAGTCCTCGATCCTCCTCGTGAACATCCAGCTCGCCCTGCAGATCTCGCAGCGGGAGCTCGGCGCGCTCATCGGCCGGACGAAGCGAACCATCCAGCGATGGCAGGGCAAGGGCACGGCCATGCTCGACGAGGACCAGGCGAAGGTCCTGGCAGCGCACCTGCGTCCCGTGCGTCCCGATCTGGCCGACGAGGTGCTCGAGTGCGCATTCCGCGCATCGTGATCAGTCGTTTCGCGCCATCGTGATCGCCCGTTCCGGGCGTCGTGATCGGAGCGAAGCGACGCTGGCCTGGTCTACTCCTTGGTGTTGGGTTCCTTTCGCCGGGACGGGCCCTTTAGCACTATTCGATGGGCCTGGTGGACGAGGCGGTCGCAGATGGCGTCCGCGAGGGTCGGATCGGCGAGGTAGTCGTGCCACTCCTTCGGCGGGAGCTGGCTGGTAATGATCGTCGATCGGGTGCCGTGCCTGTCCTCGAGGATCTCCAGGAGGTCGCGGCGCTCGCCGTCGGTGAGCGGGGCGATCGCGAAGTCGTCGAGCACGAGCACATCCATCTTCGCCACGCGCGCCAGCAGGCGCGCGTAGGTCCCGTCGGCTCGCGCGAGACGCATCTCGTCGAAGAGGCGCGAGGCGCGGCGATACATCGCGCGGTGCCCTTTGCGACATGCCTGATTGGCCAGCGCGCATGCGACGTACGTCTTGCCCACGCCGGTGGCGCCCGTGACGATCACCACCTGGTGCTCTTCGATCCATCGGCACGAGCCGAGCTGGCGAATGACGGCCTTGTCGAGCTCGCGGCGGGCGGGGTAGTCGATGTCTTCGAGGCTGGCCTGTCCGAGGCGCAGCTTCGCTTCCTTCAGCGCTCGCTCGATTCGCTTGTTCTCGCGGGCGAGCCACTCGGCGTCGACCAGCATCCCGAAGCGCTCGTCGAAGGACAGCGCCGTCACGTCAGGGCTCTTCTGTTGCTCCTCCCAGGTGGCTGCCATCGTGTCGAGCCGTAGGGCTCGCAGTTTCTCGATCGTCGGTTCCTTCAACATCTCGCCTCTCCTCTCAGTGGTAGTAGTCACGCCCACGCACGTTCTCGTGGACGATGCCGGGCACCGCCGGCTTCGTCGGGTCGTCGAGTCGATCGCGATCGAGCCCGTGCTTGAGCGTCGACTCGATGTGCTTGTACGAGAGCGCGTTCACCGCGAGCGCCCGCCCGCAGGCGACCTCCAGCCGCTCCGGGCCGAAGCGCTTCGCGAGACGAAGGATCCCCAGACACGACCGGTAGCCGTGTTCGGGATGCCGTCGCGAGGCGATGATCTTCTCGACGAGCGCCGCCACCGAGGGTCCGATCGTCTCGCCCCAGCGGATGATCCGCGACGGCGTCCATTCGAGGTGCTTCTGGTGCGAGGCGGGCATGTGCTCGGCTTTCGTCGTGTGCCTGCCACGCACGTAGCTGCGCTCGTGCGATGTGACTCGCTCGCGGTCGCGGAATATCTCGACGGTCGTCGCCGTCATGCGCGCGTCCAGCAACTCGCCGAGCAGCCCGTACGGCACCGAGTAGAAGTGGCGGTCGACCTCGACGTGGTAGTCGATGTTCACCCGCACGTCCTTGCGCTCGCCGTACTCGAAGGGCGCGCTCGGCAACGGCCCGAGCGCCGTTCGTTCCAGCCGCTCGAAGAGCTCGCGGCGGCTCGCGCCGTACACGCGCATCTGCCGATCGTTCATCTCGGACAGAAGCTCGGCGATCCGCGCGTTCAGCTCCGCCAGCGAGAAGAAGGTCTGGTTTCGGAGCCGCGCGAGGATCCACCGCTGCGCGACCAGCACGCCTGCCTCCACCTTGGCCTTATCGCGCGGGCTCCCCGGACGCGCCGGAAGCACCGCCGTCCCGTAATGCTCGGCCAGCTCTTCGTAGCTACGCTGCAGCCCTGGCTCGTAGCGGCACGGGCCCGTGATGCCCGTGCGCAGCTGGTCGGGGACCACCAAGCGAGGCACGCCGCCGAAGAAGGTAAACGCGCGCACGTGGCTGCCGATCCAATCGGCCACGCGCTGCGTGCGCGTCGCCTCCGCGTACGTGTGGTTGCTCGCGCCCAGCACCGCGACGAAGAGCTCCACCTCGATCACCTCGCCGGTCGCGGAGTCGACGATGTGCGGCTTCTTCCCCGAGTAGTCGACGAAGAGCTTGTCGCCCGCCTCGTGCGTCTGGCGCATCGTCGGACCACGGCGCGCCAGCCACTCCGCGTACACGCCGCAAAACTTCGTGTACCGGTAACCGTTCGCGTGTCGCTCCAGGTACTCCAGGTGGAGCAGCTGCAGGGTCACCCCGACCTTCCGCAGCTCGACGTGCATCTGCGCCGGATCCGGCAGCGGCCGATCGGTGCGGCCACCTCCGCGCGGACCGTTGACGCGTTCGTCCAGCGCCTCGTCGCTCATCGCGACGACCGCCTCCCAGCTCAGGCCAACGGCGCGCGCACGGCTCACCGCGCTCGACACCGTGCCGCTGCTCACCCCGACGCTGCGGGCGATCTCACGGTGGCTCCGGCCCAGCACCCACTTGTGCCGCAGAATCTCTCTCAGATGCCTCATCGACAGCCTCTCCGTCGCCAAGCTCGCCTCCTTGCGGGGCGACCGGGCTCGTTCGAGAGACCATCCAGCGTCGCGTCGGCGGGGCCACGAGCGCCCCAACCATCCCCTTCAGCACGCCTGACCGGGGGCCTGTGGAAAAGTGATCACGATGCGCGAAACAGGTGATCACCATCCGCGAAACGGGTGATCACGATGCCGCGAAACGAGCGATCAGGATGGCGCGAAACGGGTGATCACGATGACGCGTTACGCGCACAGGGGCCGCCGCGCAGGCGTGGCGGGCTCCGGGCGCGCCGGGTCCGGCGTGAGAACGAAGGGGATGAACGAGATGGGCGGGGTGGGGATGGTGGTCGTCATAGGAGAAGGCCGTACGAGGGGCGGTTTTGTTACAGGGTTTCGTGGGGGGGGTCGGTCGATTGGTGGGAGGCGTGTCTGCTGGAGTGTCTGCTTGGATGTTTGTTGGGGTGCTGGTTGGGGTGCTCGCTGGCGGCGGATGCCGCCTTCGGGGGGCTTGCTGCCCCTCTCACTGGGCTAAGTCGGATGCCGAAGGACTTTGTGCGGAGAAAAATGCGGGGGCCGGACGATTCATCGGAAAAACCGACGAAATTGAGGGTGGGTATTTTCGCGGGACGGACGATTTCTTCGGGGGGCGAGAGGCTCCAGTGTCGTCGCTCTCAGGGGCTAAGACGCGCTCGTCCCGGATCTGTGGAGGGCGGCCGTGGCTATTTTCGCGGGGACCGGCGATGGAGCCGGCGGAGCCCGGCTCGGTCGGCGGGGGGTGAGGACGGCGTCGCGAGGAAGACGGGGCTACCGACGAGGAGCCCGGGCCTACCGCCGGGGAGCCCGGGCTCCCAGCCGGGTCATCGCGACGGCGGCTTGGGGAGGCGGGGCCTCCCGACGAGGAGCCCGGGCTCCCGGACATGCCGAGACGGCCTTCCTCGCGAGGAGCCGCGACTTCTCGACGAGGAGCCGGGGCAACCCGACGAGGTGCCGGGGCTCCCGGGCCGAAACGGGGCAAGTTGTCCCCCGGGAGGCCCCGCCCTCCCGTCGAGGAGCCCGGCTCCCCAAGAAGGAGTCGCGGCTCCCCGGCGGTAGGTCGCGGTTCCCGCGCGGTAGGTCGCGGCTCCCTGACGGTTGGTCGCGGCTCCCCGGCGGTAGGTCGCGGCTCCCTGGCGGTACCTCGCGGCTCCCTATGGCTACGCCTTACACCGCGACGCGGACGGGGGTGTCGCGGCCTTCGGCCTCGCCACGTAGAAACAGACGGTACTGGCCGTAGATCAGTCTGAGCACTTCGTCCGATGCATCCTTGCCGTGCCTCTGCCAGTGCACGTCGAGGTAATTCGGTGCCTCTTCGCGGAAGCGGCGCAGGAACGCATCGATCTCGTCGGCCTCGATGATGTGACCCGCGTAGAAGTCTCGCGGAAGCACGCCGCGTACGCCCTCCCGCGCAGCGCGCCTGACGATCTTCCCCGGCTTGTACCCCGTCTCGCTGAACCCTTCGTTGGTGACCAAGGGGATGCCGTTGTCCTTGGCGCACGCGATGTGGAAGGTGTCGGCGTTCGTTCCCGTGGGGGTCGTCAGCTCCGCGTGGCCGGGGGTTCGCAACTCCGGGCTGAGGAGATCGTCTGAAACGAACTTCTCCCAGCCAGCTTTGGGCGTAGCGAAGTAGGGGGTCCAGCTCGCGAGCAGGTAGTCCTTAATGAAGTGGATCATGAAGCTCGTGAAGTCGGTTTCCCAACGCATGCCGCCGACGGCTGTTGGGGGCGCGTTCAGCTCCAGCTTGTCCATCGCCTCGCTCTGCAACGTGAACGTCGAGGCGCCGATCTTATTGAGGTACAACGCCAGCAAGAGCGACTCTCTCGCGCGCGCACGCCGGTAGGCGACCTTGCGGTGATCAACTGCGGCCCTGCCGATCTCGGCGTAGGCGGCGTCGTAGGCCGTGATGGCGTCGTGGCACGAGTAGATGTCCAAGAAGACGTTCGTATCCACGATGGCGACCGCGTTGGGCGGCGTCACCTGGGGGCTGAGAGCGCTTTCCGCTGGCTCGATTCTGTTCTGCTTTTCCACGACGATACCTCGGACACTGAACATTGACTCAGCCCGCGTCGCCGCGCAAACCCGACGAGGCGCGTTAGCGGCCCCAAGTGCCTTCATCGTCCCTGAACTGCGGATAGAAGCGCGAGGCCCCCCACGTCAGCGGGAGCATTGTCATCGCTCCACGTCCCCGGCCAGAGAAGTCCACTGGGGGTCTGTCGATGGAAGATGGCGTGCGCCTTAGCCGCGCCGCTCACGCGGCGTTCCCCGCTCACCTCGTCCAGCAACACCGCGGTGCTGGCAGCCCCCGGTAGGCGTCACCAACCGTGCAAATGACCGGTGGTGCGTCGCGCAGAGCCGGGACCACGACGACCTGTTCCTTTTCTGCTCGTCGTTGCCGACCGTTTGCTTCGAGAGGCCATCGACGGCTGGCGCGGATTCTCCGTGCCGGCGACGACGGGCGGCCAGCCATCGGCGGGAGGTGGGTCGCGTTCGTGTCGTGGCGCTGCCGCTTGCGCTCGATGAGCCGCCGCTCAGCAGGTCGCGATCCTGAGCGCCTCGTGTCGGTCACGATGAAGACGATGCGCGTACGCTCGAACGGCGTGAGGCGCGCGTCGAGATGCTTCCAGATGTGGTCCTGCCGATCGCACGCCGTCTGGCCTGCGAAGGAGCCCGAGAGGACGAGACCTTCGATCTTGTCGCCCGCGACGTCATCGAGCTCGATGCGCGCGCCCTCACCGACGGCCTCCTTGAGGGCCGCGGCGACCTTCTCCTTCAGGGACTCCGCCATCGCTCGTCACCCACGGTAACCACAGCCAACGCATCTTCATCAGCTCGATGCAGGCGACCTTGAGCGTGTCCGATTCACGTTTCATGCGCTCGTGCCCGTCTTGTCCAGGTGCTGACGAAGTTGACCACGAGCTCGGCATCACGGTGCGGCCTACCTCCCCTTCCCTCTCTCCAGCTCCCCCAGCCCCTTCCGCAGGTCCAGCGACGACCAGCATCGTCTCGCCAGGTCCATGCCGTGCGGCGGGATCCCGACGTGCACGACCTTCCGCCCTTTGGCGTCGAGGAACTCCACGGCGGGGATGAAGTCCCGGTCGGCGCTGGCGAGGACGGCGACGTCGTACGCGTCCTCCCACGCGAGCTTGATCATGTCCGTCACGATGGCCGTGTCGATCCCCTTCTCGATCATTCCGGCCTGCGGCTTCCCGCAGTGCGGGCAATCCTTGATGACGCCGTGGCACACGGGGCAGCTCGGTGGCTCCTTGGGCTTTCGCTCCTTCATGACGACCTGCACGCCGGGGAATCGGTCGATGACGCCCGCCCACTTCTTCAGCCCGCCGTCGCGGCTCGACTGCCGCGGGTCGATCGACATGTACACGTGCATCCCCTCGTACCGGAGCGGCCGTGACGCGTCGCCGACGAGGGCGAGCGAGCCGGCGTGCTGCGTGAGCCATGGGCCGAGCAGGCGCCAGTCCATGTTGAAGTCCTTCCCGCCGTTGTGGCGCTTCACCGCGAGGTGGAAGTTCCAGAAGTCGACGAAGATGCGCACGCGCACCGCGGTGGGCGTGGCCGACGACGGCGGCGCCGCGACGTCGGTCATCGCGTCCCCCGGCGCACAAAAAGATTCAGGGGGCATCCGGAGACGCCCCCTGGGGGTTTGCTTGCGGGGCCCAGGCACCAGGAAGTGCTCGGGTTTCCCCCGCGGGTTGTGTTGGCGATAGTCAGCCACGGGCGGCGTGAACCGTCAAGCACAGGCAGGGATTTCCGGGGGTCACGGATTACGGCAGACACGAGCAGTTGCGCTCTCCCCAGCGTGCCGTCCCGTCAGCCTCGCCGGACGCTGGCTTGCCGGCGACGCTGGGGGGCTGTTTTCGCCGGAGCGGCGGGAGCGGTCGCTGCGCTGGTCACGCGCGGCAGAGGCCCGCCCTCCCAGTCGCTGTCCTCGAGCGCGGAGGTGAAGTCGTAACTATTCAGAAAGGCGACCTCTTCCTCGTAGCTGCTGAACGCCGGCAGCGGCTTGTTCCTCGGCCAGATCGGCTTCCCTTTCATCGCAATTTCCTCGTGCTTCTCCACGCAATGTAGGTCTGGATGTCCCTCGAGTCGAGCGGCCAACAGGTGATCGGCCGGAGCGTCGGCACCGCCCGCGGGACCTCGGCGGCGACCACGGCCAACAGGCGCTCGTCGCAGCTCTCGCCGAAGTAGAGCCAGCGAGCGCTCTCCTCCATCGCGTACGCCGCCGCCGCCGTTCGCCGCTCCGCCGTGGCCCCTTCCGCCACCTCCGCGGCGTGCCTCAGCGAGTCGAGGCGCTTGCGTCGCCAGCTATGACACGTGTGGTTGAGGATCTCCTCGACGCGCCTCTCGCTACACATTCCGCGGTCCTGTTCGCGGAAGTGCCAGCGGTTCCTCGCGTCCCATTCGATGATCCACCGGGTCGGCTGGACCTTCCGCTGCTTTGCCTTCGGTTCGCCCTTCCTCATGCTGCGCTCGTGAGGACCAGCGTGGGTCTATGGCGGTGGGAGCTCATCACGGACTGTCCGAGGGCTGGCACACCCACCCATCGGCCGCGCTTCGTCCGAAGTTGCGCGCGTAGCCCCGTTCAGCGACCGCTCCGGCGGGCTCGCGCGGACAATCGACCGGCTCGCGCAAAATAGTCTGTAACAAAAACGGCCCTCGTACGGCCTTCTTCTTAGGGGGCATGGACGGGGCGAGCATGCGGCTCGCTGCGGCACCACGCCCTCGTCTCCAAGTACGAGGAAATTGCTACTCACTTGCCCACTCTGAATAGGACGACGCTCCGCGATCGCTGCCGCAATGCGATCGCGGGCGTGAAGAAGGACCTCGCCAGCGTGACGACCATCACGCTGAACGGGGTCGACTACACGGCGGCCACGTTGACGACGCTCCTCCAGAGCTTCATCGACCTGGCCGACGCGGCTGTCACCGCGAGGGCCTCCTGGCTCATCGCGGTGCAGAAGGAGGCGGTGATGCTCACCCAGATCCTGGGTGTGCTCTCCGCGCTCAAGGCCTACGTCACCCTGAAGTTCGGGCCGGGTGCCGTGGATACACAGGCCGATTTCGGCTTCTCTCCGAAGAAAGCGGTCACGAGGACCGTGGAAGAGAAGGCGGCATCGGCAGCGAAGGCGAGGGCTACCCGGGCCGCTCGCCACACGATGGGTTCCGACCAGGAGAAGGCCGTCACTGGCGCTTCTGTCGCGCAGCCCGTCACGCCGGCTACGCCGACGACGAACCCGACGCCCGCGGTGACCCCGCAGGCGCCGGTGACGCCGAAGTCGTAGCCACTTGGAATGCCGGGGGAGCTGCCTGCTGCACGGGGCGGCTTCCCCGGCGCTCTCTTACTCGGCCTTCCGGAGCGGGTTCCCGAGAAACTCGATGAGCCCCGCCGGCGCGCGCTCATCGAAGAACAAGGCGAGCATGCGGTGCGCCTCCGCTGCCTCGGCCTGGCTGCGGGGAAACAGCGCCCGCTCGTACTCGGCGAGCGCCGCTTCCACGTCGCCGGGGTGCGCGGCGAGCGCCTTCCCGAGCTCGGCGCCGTCGAAGAGCGCCAGATTCGCGCCCTCGCCGGACGGGGGCGTCAGGTGCGCGGCATCCCCGAGGAGCGTCACCCCGGGCACGCGGTCCCAGCGGTGCTCGATCGGGAGCGTGTAGATCGGGCGCGGGACGGGCGGGGTCTCTCCGTCCGTGATGAGCGCGGTGAGCGACGGTGCCCATCCGGCGAACTCCGCGGCGACCTTCGCCGTCGCCACGTTCGCGTCGGCGAAGTCGATCGCCGCGATCCACGCCGCGGGTCGCTTGAGGGCAACGTAGGAGTGCAGGACGCCGCCGGGCTCCCGGTGGGCGAAGATCCCCTTGCCCGGCGCGAGAGCGAAGAGCGCTCCCCCACCGACGGCCTCGGCGCTCGCGGCGTGCCTGGTATCGGCGTCGTGCAGGTACGTCTCGATGAACGTGGTCCCGACGTACTCGGGCTTCGCGTCGGAGAGCCGCGGGCGGACCTTCGACCATGCGCCGTCGGCACCGACGAGGAGGTCCGTCCGCGCGGTGGTCGCGTCCGCGAAGGTGACGTCGTGCCGACCGTCGCGGCGCGGCGTGACCGCGGTGACCTTCTTGCGCCACTGGATCGCTCCCTCCGGCAAAGAGTCGATGAGGAGGCGGCGCAGGTCGCCGCGACGAACCTCGGGACGGCCCCCGGTGCCGTCGTCGGGGTCATCGAGCAGGACCACCCCGTGCTGATCGAGCGCGCGTGTCGCCTCGCCGCCCTCATGAATGAGACCGAGGAACGGCTCGTAGAGGCCCGCGGCCCGGAGGGCGAGCTGCCCGTTGTAGTCGTGAATGTCGAGCATCCCGCCCTGGGGTCGTGCGTCGGCGGAGGCGTCCGCCTCGTAGACCGTCGCGGCGATGCCGTGGACGTGAAGGACGCGGGCGAGGACGAGACCGCCGAGGCCTGCGCCGACAATCGTGACCTGGGTCGTCACCAGTTTGTCTGATGCCGCCGGTGCCCAGTGTGTTCCGACCTGTCCCCCTGGATCCGAGCCGCCTTCGCAACGACGTAAGGGCGGACCGACGAAAACGAGCGGCACCCGAGCCGCCGTATCTCCGCGGTGCCCCCTTCCCCCGACAGCTTATTCCTGCGTCAGCCCGCGCGGCCCATCGCCTCGAGCACCTGCGGCGCGATGCCCTTCAGCGTGGCCACGCGGTCGTCGATGAACACGGACCGGACCGTCCGCCGCCGCACGAGGATGAGATCGATGGGGATGACGACGAGGATGCCCGGAAAGAAGAGGAGGACGCCGGTCGCGATCAGCCACCCCCAGTCGTTCGAGAGGCCCAGGACCGCCAGCCCGAGCCCGGCCACGACGGGGCCGATGATCGCCATCGATCGCAGCACGCGCGCCGTCGTCCAGCGCGAGCCGCAGGGCGCGCACACCGGAAGGAGGAAGTGCGCCCGCTTGGTCATGACCATCTGGACGATGATGAGCGGCAGCAGGCCCGCGAGCAGCAGAAAGTACGTCCACTTCGGGAACCAGGCGAAGCGCTGCGAGCGCGTGCGAAGGTTCCCCGTCGCGCCGCACTTCACGCAGAGCGGCGGGAACGCGTAGGACTTGCCGACGGTGACCTTGTCCCCCTCGACCCGCGGCGGCAGCTCGACGTAGCCCGGCGGCGCCCCGGGAAAGGCGCCGTACGCCGGCGCCTGCGGCGGAGCATAGGGATTCGGCGCGAGGGGCTGGGACATCGGCTGGGGCTGGGGTCGCGGCGACATCATGCCGCGTCCTACGGCGCGGGGGACCTCGATCTTCCTCCCCGGCCTCGCCCCCTTGCCACGGCGTTGACCCGCGACAAGCTTCCGCCCGACGCCGGGCGCCGGATGAGCTTCTCTGCCATAACTGCGCATCACCCAGCTCCCAGCGGGAGGGCTCCTTTCATGAAGACGACAGGCTTGGCTTTGTTCATCGGGTGCGCGGCTGGCTTCCTCTTCTCCGGCGCGGCCGGAGGCTGCGGGGGCGTCACGGCGGCGCTGCCCGGTGACGCCGGGACCGACGGTTCCCCGAGCTCCGGCAGCAGCAGCGGCGGAACGGGGTCCGGCTCCAGCAGCGGCATCTCGGGCTCCTCCTCTTCGAGCAGCGGCGCCTCCGGCTCCAGCTCCAGCAGCGGAGGCTCGAGCTCCAGCAGCGGCGCCTCCGGCTCCTCGAGCAGCGGGGGGTCCAGCTCCAGCAGCGGCGTCTCCAGCTCGTCCAGCAGCGGAGGCAGCAGCGGCGGCGGGCCGGACACCGGCACCCTCTACTTCGAGCAGTGCTCGGGCTCGGTGCTCTGCGCCTCGCCGACGTTCGACTTCTACGGCAGCTTCGGCCCGGCGAGCGGGGGAGGCACAGAGGGGTGCACCGTCACTACGTCGGGCGAGTGCTCCTCGTACACGTGCACCGGCACGCAGCCGAACCCGACCGGCGTCAGCGCGGGGACGCTCACGCTCGCGGGCGGCTCGCTCGGCAGCGTCGCGGTGTCGCCCGACGCCAGCAACGACTACTCGTACGAGGCGGGCGGCACCTTCTTCACGGCGGGCCAGACGCTCACCGTCTCGGCGACCGGCGGGGTCGTCCCGGCGTTCGGCCCCATCTCGGTCGTCGCCCCGGGTCTCCCGCTGCTGACCAGCCCCGTTGCCGCGAGCAGCGCCGGGTACACGATCTCGACCGAGCAGGACCTGGTCGTCGCCTGGGGCGGGGGCGAGGCCGAGGGACAGATGATCTTCGAGGCCTCGAGCAGCGACAGCTCGAGCTACTTCACGTGCGTGTGGCCGGCCTCGGAGGCGAAGGCGGTCGTTCCCCAGGCGATGCTCACCCCTCTCGCCGGCCAGTCGACGGGCTATCTCATCTACGGCCAGTACCTGTCGACGGGCTTCACGGCAGGCGCTTACAGCATCAGCGTGACGGCGCTCCCCTACAGCGGCGGGTCGGCGACGTTCCAGTAAGGCGCCACGCCGCACGCACGCAACGCCACACGCAACGCCACACGCAACGCCAAACGCAACCGTTGCCTTCCGCCGGTCGATGAGGGATCGAGAAGGCAGCGCCCCATGCCGTACGACCTCGACACCGTTCTCCGGCAGAGCTTCGGCCTGGAGAGCTTTCGCCCGTGGCAGCGGGAGGCCATCGGCGGCCTCCTCGAAGGGTCGGGGCGCGTGCTGGTCGTCGCGCCGACGGGCGGCGGCAAATCGCTGACCTACCAGGTCCCCGCGGCGGTCCTCGGGGGGATGACGCTGGTGCTCTCGCCGCTCGTCGCGCTGATGGAGGACCAGGTGCGGGCGCTGGAGGCGCGCGGCGTGTCGGCGACGTTCCTGGCGTCGACGCTCGAGCCGGACGTGCGACGCCACCGCGAGTCGGGGATGATGCGCGGGCGCTACAAGCTGGTCTACGTCGCGCCCGAGCGGCTCGCGTCGGACGCCTTCGTGGAGGCGCTCTCGCGGTGCAACGTGCAGCTCGTGGCGGTCGACGAGGCGCACTGCATCGCGCAGTGGGGGCACGACTTCCGGCCGGACTACCTGCGCATCGGGGCGCTGCTCGAGCGGCTGCGGCCCGCGCGCGTGCTCGCGTGCACGGCCACGGCGACCCCGGAGGTGCGCCGCGAGATCCGCGAGCAGCTGCGCCTCGGGGGCGCCTGCCTCGAGGTGCTGCGGGGCTTCGCGCGGCCGAACCTGCACCTGTCGGGGCGAAACGTCGACGGCGTGAACGAGGCGCGCGCCGAGGTCCTGTCGACGCTTGCGTCGGCGCTGGGCGAGCCGAAGGCGCCGCGCGGGGCGGCCATCGTCTACGCGGCGACGCGGCGTCAGACCGAGCAGTGGGCCGACGGGCTCCGCCAGAAGGGCTGGAACGCTGCCTCGTACCACGCCGGGATGCCCTCGCAGGACCGGACGGACGTGGCGTCGCGCTTCGCCGACCGCTCGCTCGACATCGTCGTCGCCACCAATGCCTTCGGCATGGGCATCGACCGGTCCGACATCCGGGCGGTCATCCACGTGCAGCCGCCGTCGTCCATCGAGGCCTACTACCAGGAGGTGGGCCGCGCGGGGCGCGACGGGGCCGAGGCGTGGGGCGTGCTCCTCTGCTCGGCGGCGGACATCGCGCTCCGGCGGCGCCTGGTGACGACGGGCATGGACGGCACGCCTGCGCCCGCGGAGCTGGCGGCGCGCGCGTGGGGTCTCTTCCGCGAGCTCCTCCGGTACCTCGACGCGCGCACGTGCCGGCACGACTTCATCCTGCGCTACTTCGGCGACGAGCAGGAGCTGCTCGGCGGCTGCGGGCACTGCGACATCTGCGTGGGGCTCGACGAGCGGGACGCCGACGACGGCGACGAGGCCGAGCGCGCGGAGACGACGCGGCTCGTGCGCATCGCCCTCTCGGGGATCGCGCGCGCCCGGCAGCGCGCCGGGATGCAGGCCGTCGCCGAGATGCTCCGCGGCGTCGACAGCGAGCGTACGCGGCGCTTCGGCTTCACGGAGCTGACGACCTTCGGCCTCCTGCGCGACCGCTCGGCGACGTGGGTGCTCGATCTGCTGCGCGCGCTGCTGGCGGCAGGGTGGATCGATCTGACGCCGACCGAGCACCCGGTGCCCCTCCTGACGCGCGTCGGCGGCGAGGTGATGCGGTCGCCGAGCCCGGTGCGGTTCGCCTTGCCGGCCGAGCGCGAGACGCGGGCGCGAAAGCGCGCGGCGGCCCCGAAAGGCGCCAAGCCCGCGGTCGAGTCGCTCGACGTGCCGACGCGGGACCGCTTCGAGCGGCTGCGCACGCACCGCGCGCAGGTGGCGCGGGCCAAGGGCGTCCCGGCGTACGTGGTCGCGATGGATCGGACGCTCCTCGAGATGGCGTCGCGGACGCCCCGCTCGCACGCGGAGCTGCTCGACGTGTTCGGGATGGGCCCGGCCCGCGTGGAGCAGTACGGAGACGGGTTTCTGGAAGTGCTGCGGACGTGACGGCGATCACGCGGCGAGCGGCAAGGTGTTGCTCGTGCCCGGAGAGCGACTAGGCTCGCCGCCGGGGTGAGATCCATGATGCGTACCTGGCTGCTGGGCGGCGTGACGCTCCTCGTCGCGGCTTGCTCGGGTGGGGCGGCGACCTCGAATCCGGGCGACGGGGGCGAGGCGCGCGACACGGGGGTCGACGTGGCGATCACGGCCGACGCCGGGCAAGTGGACGGCACGGGGCCGATCGCGGAGGGCGGTGGCGGCGACGCCGGGGGTCTCGACGCCGGCGCGAAGGACACGGGCGCCCCGCACGACTCGGGCGGCGGGGGCGCGGACACGGGCACCGTCGCGGACGGCGGGTGGGTCATCGACGTGCCGACGGACATCCCGCAGGTGGGGGACAACGGCGCGTCGGTGATGAAGACGCCGGTGTTCCAGTCGATCAGCTTCTCGGGCTACGACCAGGTCACCGACATCGACGCGTTCGTCGCGTCGGTGGGCGCGACGCCGTACTGGCACGACGCCGTGGCGGAGTACGGGGTGGGCGTGCCGACCGTGCAGCCTGCCGTGCATCTGACGGCGACGGCGCCGAAGACCATCTCCGACACGGGCATCCAGTCGTGGCTCGCGAGCGAGGTGAGCGCGGGCGTCGGGCTGATGGCTCCGAGCGCGAACGCCCTCTACATCATCTCGTACCCGTCGACGACGACGGTGACCCTCGACTCGTCGAACAGCTGCACCGGGTTCGGCGCGTACCACAACAGCGCCTCGGTCGGCGGCGTCCAGGTCGCGTACGCGGTCATCCCCGAGTGCACCTACGCGCCGAGCACGACGCTCCAGACGACGACCGACTCGCTGAGCCACGAGCTCGCCGAGGCGACGACCGATCCCGTGCCCATCCCGTTCGCGAGCGCGTCGTGGCAGGGGACGGACGTGGCGCACACGTTCTGGGAGGTCATCACCGGCGGCGACGGCGAGCTGGGCGACATGTGCTCGTTCTTCTCGAGCTCCTTCTACACGCCGGCCGGGTTCACCTACGACGTGCAGCGCATCTGGTCGAACACGGCCGCCAAGCAGGGCCACGATCCCTGTCAGCCGGAGACGCCGAACGAGGTGTACTTCACGAGCGTCCCGCTGATGCCCGACACGGTGCCCATCGTCTGGGACACGCAGACCGGGTACATGACGGAGGGCGCGCAGATCGCCGTCGGGGCGAGCAAGACCATCCCCGTGCAGCTCTACAGCGAAGGCCCGATGGCCGCGTGGACGGTGGCGGCGTACGAGTACTCGCCGGTGGCGAACGCGCCGAAGTACCTGGCGTTCACCTGGGACTCCACGACGGGGCAGAACGGCGACACGCTGCACCTGACGATCACCGTGAGCGGCACCGACGCGACCTACGGCGGCAATGCGTTCTACATCGAGTCGACCTCCGGCTCGCTCGCCCATACCTGGCTCGGCTTCGTCGGTCGGTAGCGGCTACACGGTCGCGCCTCGACGGAGTAGCCTGCCGCCCGGAAACGGAGGCAAGGAGACCACCATGGGCAACCTTCAGATCGAGACGCTGAAGCCGGGCGACGGCGCCGAAGCGAAGTCCGGCAACAACGTGACCGTGCACTACGTCGGCACGCTCACCGACGGAAAGAAGTTCGACAGCTCGCGCGATCGCGGCCGCGGTTTCTCCTTCACCCTCGGCCAGGGCATGGTCATCAAGGGCTGGGACCAGGGCGTCGCGGGGATGAAGATCGGCGAGGTGCGCAAGCTGACCATCCCGCCGGACCTCGCGTACGGCGCGGCCGGGCGCCCGCCCGTCATCCCGCCGAGCTCCACGCTCGTGTTCGAGGTCGAGCTGCTGTCGGTCGGCTGAAGAGGCGTCCAGGCGCTCAGAGCGGCTGAGCGTCGGGGCCGTAACGAAAGCCGAGCGTGCGATCGCCGCCCACGGCTCGCGCGCGCTGCGAGAGCGTCCAGATCGAAGGCCCGTCGAAGCCGAGCTCGGCGCGTCCCACCGGGCCGGCGGTTCCGACGGGCACGCCCTCGCGGCTCCAGGCGGACGTGAGATCGTCGCGGAGGCGCTGGGCGCGCGTCCCGGTCTTCGAGGCGCAGGCGACGATCCAGCCGAGGCCCGTCTCGTAGGCGACGGTGAGGGCGTCGCACGCGTCGGGGTGGAAGACCTCGATGTCCGCGTAGGGGTTCGAGTCATCGGCCCAGAAGCGAGCCGCGACGAGGTGCAGCGACTCGACGTACGCGAAGACCGCGACGCCGCGCTCGGGGGCGGGCGCGATGGTCGCGTGCAGGGCGGGCGGCGAGATGCCGGCGATCGGATGCTCCTTGGCGAAGAGGAGCTGATCGCGGTCGAGGGCGAGGACGATGGGATCGCTCTCGTCGGGTCGCGAGACGAGAACGCCGACGCGGCCGGCGGCGAGGGGAACGCGCTGCAGGGCGAAGGGGCCGCGGGCGTCCTTGCCGAAGTGCTCGCGGAGGCGGGCGAACTGGGGGCGGAGTAGGGGGTCGCGGTCGAGGGAGGAGAGGGTCGAGCGGTCGGCCTGGCCGGCGGGGGCGAAGTCGGCGGGAGAGGGGACGGTGGGAACGGGCGCGGGCGTGGGCGTGGGCGTGGGAACGGGCGTGGGCGTGGGCGTGGGCGGGGATGCGGATGCGGATGCGGATGCGGCGTCGCCGGAGGGATGCGAGCAGCCCAGCAGGACCGCCGCGACGGCGAGCCACGGCCTCATCCCCGTCCGAACCGGAGGGCGAGGCCCAGCCAGCCGCGCGCGAGATAGAGCGCGTTGAGCGCGATCCAGATCCACAGGTACACGTCGAGCCGGCCGACGAGGGCCCAGAGCCAGATGTGGCTGGGATAGTGGTTCAGGAATCGCAAAAACGTCGCGACGAGCGCCCCGGCGCTCCGCTTCTGCTGCACCGTCTCGTAGTAGGCCTCGACGGTCGCGTCCTTGCCGCTGACGGCCGGGCTTCGCACGAAGTTGGTCAGCGAGATCGCCGACGCGATGACCGTCACCCCGGCCACGCCCGCGAGGAGAAAGCGCACGTCCCCCCCCTCCCAGAGGCGGCCGTCGAAGCCGTACCCCCCGACGCGCCAGGCGCGCACGGCGAGCGCCCCGACGAGGAGAACCGCCTTGAGCTCGTCGGTGAAGAAGTCGAACGCGTGCCCGGCCTTGGACGCGAGCTTCTTGTAGCGCGCCAGCATCCCGTCGGCGCAGTCGAAGCAGTAGCTGAGCTCGAGCGCGGCCACGGCGACGAGCGCCCCTTGCCACGTCGGGAGCGCGACGAAGAGCGCGGCCGCCACGAGAAATACGGCGAGGTTGAGGAGCGTCACCTGGTTGGGCGTGACGCGCGTGCGATGGACAGCCGTGACGAAGACCGCGGCGAGCGGCCTCATGACGTACACGTTGAAGAGCTGATCGTGCTTCTTGCGAGTCTCGCGGTAGACGCGCGCGGCCGTGGAAAACATCGATGGCCCGCATGGTATAGACTCGTACGAAGAGCCGCCATGTCCTCCGATCCAAAGCGGGATCTCGCCGCGCTGCGCCAGCTCACAGAGCACCTGTCGGACGGCCGCCCCCTGGAGGACTCGCTGCACGACGTGACCGACACGGCGCTCACGCTGCTGCCGTGCGATCACGCGAGCATTCGCCTCTTCGACGCGTCGCGGACGACGCTCCTCGCCGGCGCGCGCTCGGGCCGCGGCGTCGAGCAGCGGTCGCTGTCGCTCACCAAGGGCGAGGGGATCGCCGGGTGGGTCATGGAGCACGGCCTGCCCGCACACGTGCGCGACACGAAGACCGATCCGCGCTTCATCGTCGCGGTCGGCCAGGGGTTCTCGATCCGCTCGATGATCGCCGAGCCGCTGCTCGCCGCGGGCAAGCCCATCGGCGTCCTCGGCGCCTCTTCGCCCGAGCCCAACGTGTTCAGCGACGACGACGTGCTGCTCGCGCGCATCCTCGCGAGCTGCTCGGTCCCCGCCATCGAGCGGAGCCGCCTCGAGCGCCTGTCGGCGGTCGACGAGATGACGCTCGCTTTCAACAGCCGGTACCTCCTGCCGCGGCTCCACGAAGAGATGGACCGCGCCCGGCACTCCGGCTCCACCTTGAGCATCCTCGTCATGGACCTCGACCGGATGGCCCACGTGAACGACTCGTTCGGGCGCGACATGGGCGACCGGGTGCTCGGCCTCTTCAGCGAGCGGGTGCGCGCGCAGACGCGCCGCTACGACGTGCTGGTCCGCAGCGGCGACGACGAGTTCGTCCTCTTGATGCCGACGACCAGCCCCACGCAGGCGATGGCGACGGCGGAAAAGCTGCGCAAGGCGGTGGGCGACGAGGCGATGGAGCCCAAGCCCGGCGGCTACATCTCCCAGCACGTGACCATCGGCGTCGCGACGTGGGACGGCCGGGAGAACGCGGACGAGCTGTGCGGTCGCGCGGCGACGGCGATGCGCGACGCGAAGACACGCGGCGGCGACGCGGTGGCGAAGGCAGTCCCGGGCGCGGTGGGGTAGTCGTTCGCCCCACGGACACACCGTGAACGCGAGGCAAGATCCGCGGTGGGTCGCCGTGGCCACCCGCGATAGGCTCGTGATATGGCTGACTTCGTCATGCCCTCGGGACGGGTCCTCGTCGTCGCGGCGTTCGCGCTCTGCATCCCCGCGGCCGGCATTCTCGCCGGCGGCTGCGACAGCTCGGGCACGGTGGTCCTGACGGACAGCGGGGCCGACGGGGGACCGGACGTCATCGTGAACTTCGACGGGCCGAGCCTGTTCGACGTGAACCCGCCGGACGTGGGCATCCCGGAGACCGGCGACGCATCGCCGCCCGGCGACGCGGCGGCCTTCGCGTTCATCGAGTTCAGCGAGGTCCCCGTCGGCGGCGGCACCTTCACGGCAGCGTTCTACGAGACGCCGCTCCAGCCGCCGCCCGGGTGCTCGGTCGAGGTCCCCGACGGCGGCGCCTGCAGAGTGACCACCTGCCCCGGCCACGCATCGACCGACGCAGGCGTCGTCACGCTCGCGTCGGCGGGCGCGCTCGACGTCACCGGCGGCGCGTTCGGCGACGCGGGCGTGCAGGTCGGCGCCGACACGCTGGGCTCGTACCTCTACAACACGACGGGGCCCATGTTCGCGCCGGGGGACATGCTCGGCGTGTCCGGGGCCGGAGGCACGGTCCCGGCATTCGCGACGCAGACCATCGCGGCGCCCGCGGCCATCACGATCACCGCGCCGCTGCCCGGCGACGGCGGCACTGTGGTCGTCCCCACGTCGCAGAGCCTCACCGTCTCGTGGACCGGCGGCGTGACGGACGACCACGTCGTCTTCACGCTGAACGCGTTCTTCGCGAGCGGCGCCTCGGCGTCGACGGCCTGCTCGTGGGACGCCGCCGACGGGCAGGGCTCGATCCCTTCGAGCGTGCTCGCGCCCCTCGTCGCGGGAACCGCCCAGGCGGGGGGAAGCACAGCCGTCTGGTACCAGCAGGCGCAGACGGCGTTCGCCACGGGCCGGTGGGCGGTCACGTTGCAGGCGGACATCCACGGCGGCAGCCTGGTGACGTTCCAGTAGGCGACCCGCCTGAAGCGCGCGTACGCGTTTCGGCTCGCGCGCGGAGAAGTATCACGTTGCCGCTGCCATGCCAGGCGCAAATGCGCTACAGGGCTCGGTAACCGCCATGTCGATGAAGCGCAGCAAGCAGCGAAGCTCGGGTTCGGGCCGGCAGTCCGAGGAACTAGACGCCTGGGCCAAGCCCCCGGAGCCGGAGCCCGAGTGGTCCGTCGTCGAGGGCAAGCCGGACGCGTCGTTCGTCCCTTTTGCCATGTCGACGCGCTTCGCCAAGGGTGACTTCATCCTGCACCCGAAGTTCGGCAGGGGGCTCGTCCTCGTCGTCGAAGGGACGCGCATCGAGGTCCTCTTCCAGGACGGGAAGAAGAAGCTCGGACACGCCGTGCCGTGAAGGCGGGCGGGTGCCCGGGCTCACCACGTTCCGGTGAGCTTGAGCCCTCGCCGGCCGAGACCGACGCCCCAGGCGCGGTCGGTCGTGCTCTTGAAGACGAGATCGATGCGGGCGTCGCCGTGGGTGACGGCGCGCCCCGGCTGCAGGCTGGGCTGCGTGTAGGCCCCCGCGCCGGCCACGAGGAAGACCGACTTGGCCACGGGCGCCGCGAAGGTCAGCCCGCCGCCGATTCCGGCGTCGAGGGGACAGCCGGCGCTGGAGAACCCGTGGAGGACGAGCTGCGGCGTGAGCGCGAGATAGCTCTGGCGCTGGACGGCGAAGCCGTTGGTGGTGTTGCCGCTGGCCTCTTCGCGCGAGGCGCACGGAGCGCCCCCGAGCGCGCCGGCGATCGGGAAGGTCGCGCTCATCAGCGAGAGGCGGAGCGGCATGACGGCGAGCGCCGGGGCCAGCCCGTTGGCGTCGCCCGTGGGCTCGCCGAACAGCGGCCGGAGCTGCAGCGCGGTGGGCGCGGGCATCCACGCGACGGAAGGAGCCGGATCGTCGGCGCGCGCCGGCGTCGACCAGGCGACCGAGCACGCAGCAACCAACGCGCGAAGAAGAAGGAGACGGTTCATGGTTCGCCTCGTCCTCCCAAGGGTGCGCGGCGGAAGGGCGTCGCGCAAGCCGCGGCTGCCGGAGACGAGCATGGTATGACGCTCCCGTGCTCGCGGACCGCGTCCCTCCCCGGCCCGGGACTCCGCCGGAGGAGCTGCTGGATCTCTTTCTCGGCCACGTGCGCGAGCTCGGTCTCGGGCTCTACCCCGCGCAGGAGCAGGCGATCCTGGAGCTTCTCACGGGGAGCAACGTCGTCCTCGCGACGCCGACGGGGAGCGGCAAGTCGCTGGTCGCCACGGCGATGCACTTTCTCGCGCTGAGCGAGGGCAAGCGGAGCTTCTACACGGCCCCCATCAAGGCGCTCGTGAGCGAGAAGTTCTTCGCGCTGTGCCGTGACTTCGGCGCCGACAAGGTGGGGATGATCACGGGCGACGCGGCGGTGAACCGCGACGCGCCCATCATCTGCTGCACGGCGGAGATCCTGTCGAACATGGCCCTCCGCGAGGGCAAGCGGGCGGCCGTCGACTGCGCCATCCTCGACGAGTTCCACTACTACGCCGACAGGGAGCGGGGCGTCGCGTGGCAGATCCCCTTGCTCGTCCTCGAGCGGACGCAGTTCTTGCTGATGAGCGCGACCATCGGCCCGACGGAGGCCTTCGAGAAGGCGCTCGTCAAGCTGACGAAGCGCCCGACGACCACCGTGCGCTCGTCGGACCGCCCCGTCCCTCTCGCGCTGGAGTACCGGGAGACGCCGCTGCACGAGACGATCGCCGACCTCGTCGAGAAGGGTCGCTCGCCGGTCTACGTCGTCAACTTCACGCAGCGCGCCGCCGCGGAGACGGCGCAGAACTTCATGAGCCTCGATTTCCTCCCGAAGGAGCGCAAGAAGACGCTCGGCGAGGAGCTCGGGCGGGTGAGGTTCGACACGCCCTACGGCAAGGAGATGAAGCGCTTTCTCGCGCACGGCGTCGGCGTACACCACGCGGGCCTGCTGCCGAAGTACCGGCTGCTCGTCGAGAAGCTCGCGCAGAAGGGGCTGCTCGCCATCGTGAGCGGGACGGACACGCTGGGCGTCGGCGTCAACATCCCCATCCGCACGGTGCTCTTCACGCGCCTCTGCAAGTTCGACGGCGAGAAGACGGCCATCCTCTCGGTGCGCGATTTCCAGCAGATCGCCGGACGGGCGGGCCGGAAGGGCTTCGACGATCAAGGCTTCGTCGTGGGGCAGGCGCCCGAGCACGTGATCGAGAACCTGCGCCTCGAGCTCAAGGCCAAGGGCGATCCGGTGAAGCTGAAGCGCATCGTGCGCAAGAAGCCGCCCGACAAGGGCTACGTCCACTGGGACCGCGCCACGTTCGACCGGCTCGCCTCCTCGCAGCCCGAGCCGCTCGTCTCGCGCTTCCGGGTCTCGCACGGGATGCTCCTCGAGGTGCTCGACCGGCCCGACGGCGGCTGCCGGGAGGTGGCGCGCCTCATCCACCGCTCGCACGAGCGGCGCGCCCAGCAGCGCATCTTCGGGCGCGAGGCCCGGACGATGTTCCAATCGCTGGTCGACGCCGGGATCGTCGACGTGAACGCCGAGACGCGCCGCGTGAGCGTGCAGGTCGACCTGCAGGAGGACTTCTCGCTGCACCACGCGCTCTCGCTCTGGCTCGTCGACACCGTCGGCCGCCTCGATCGGGAGAGCCCGAGCTACGCGCTCGACGTGCTGACGCTGGTCGAGTCCATCCTCGAGAATCCGGACTACGTGCTCCGGCAGCAGCTCGACGTCGTCAAGCGCGCCAAGCTCGCCGAGCTGAAGATGGCCGGCGTCGAGTACGAGCAGCGCATGGAGGAGCTGGAGAAGCTCGAGTACCCGAAGCCGCTCCGGGACCTCGTCTACGACACGTTCAACGCGTTCCGAGTGCTCCATCCCTGGGTGCAGGGCGACGACGTGCGCCCCAAGTCGATCGCGCGCGAGATGTTCGAGCGGTTCATGGACTTCAACGAGTACGTCCGCGAATACGAGCTCGGGCGCGCGGAGGGGACGCTCCTCCGCTACCTCAGCGACGCGTACAAGGCGCTGGTGCAGTCGGTGCCGGCCCCGGACAAGACGCCCGAAATCGAGGAGATCGAGGTGTTCCTGCGGGCGATGATCCGCGCGGTGGATTCGAGCTTGCTCGACGAGTGGGAGCGGATCCGCGACGGCGCGAGGGAAGCGGCCGTCGTCCTCGAGCCGCCGCCGGAGGACGCCACGCTGGGCGAGACCGACGTCACGCGGGACGAGCGCGGCTTCACGGTGCTGGTCCGCAACGCGATGTTCCAGCTGCTGCGCGCGCTGGGACGGAAGGACTGGGCCGCGGCCGGCGCGATGGGCGCCATGGAGAAGGGCGGCCTGACCCCCGAGGAGCTGGAGCGCGCGCTCGCGCCGTTCTTCGCGGAGCACGCGGCGATCCGGCTCGATCCGACCGCCCGCGCGCCGGACCGGACCGTCGTCACGCGCCGCGAGGGCGAGGGCGTCTGGGACGTCACGCAGCTCTTCTCGGACGTCGACGACGACGTCTGGGCGATCTCGACGCAGGTCGACCTGGCGGACTCCGCGGCGTCGGCGCGACCTGTCTTCCAGATCCGCAACGTGTCGCGTTAGCCTCGCGCACCATGAGGACCCTGAAGCGCGTGCTCAAGGTGGTCGGGATCGTGCTGCTCCTCGGTGCGGCGATCCTCGGCATCTTCGTCTATGTGCAGTGCTCGCAGTTCGACGCGAGCATGGACAAGGTCTACGACGTTCCCGTGCCGACCGTGACGCGGTCGCAGGACCCCGCCGTCATCGCGCGGGGAGATCACCTCGTCCACTCGATCGGGGGCTGCGGGGCGGACCTGTGCCACGGCGCGGACCTCGCGGGCGGTCAGCCCATCGAGATGGGCCCGGTCGCGTCGCTCTGCGCGCCGAACATCACCCCGGACAACGTCGCGACGGCGTACTCCGACGGGGAGCTCGCGCGCCTCATCAAGCACGGCATCAAGAAGGACGGGCGCTCGGTGCGCTTCATGCCCGTGCAGGACATCGCGTGGTTGCCCGACGCGGACGTCGCCGCGATCGTCTCCTACCTTCGCACCGTCAAGCCGGCGGATCGCCCGAACGGCGTCACGGTGGTCAAGACGCTCGGCAAGGTGCTCGATCGGCAAGGGCAACTGGTGCTCGACGTCGCGCGACACATCGACCACTCGAAGTCCGAGTCGGCGCCGGCGCCCGAGCCGAACGCCGCGTACGGCGGCTACGTCACGCGCCTCTGCACCGGGTGCCACGGCGAGCACTACAGCGGCGGGCCTCTGCCGGGCGCCCCGAGCTCGTTCGCCATCCCGCTCAACCTCACGCCGGACCCGACGGGACTGAAGGATTGGGCGTACGCCGACTTCGAGAAGCTGATGAGGACCGGCGTCCGCAAGAACGGAAAGCAGCTCGACAAGCTCATGCCCATCGAATCGTGGAAGAACTTCGACGACACGGAGATGCACGCGAGCTGGGCCTACTTGCAGACGCTGCCTGCTCGCCCGTTCGGGGGGCGATGAGGCGCCCGGTCGGGGACCCGCCGGTGGTGGTTCGTCGTTCGAAGATCCAGGGTCGCGGCGTGTACGCGACGAGGCCCATCGTCGAGGGCGAGCGCATCATCGAGTACACGGGGCGCCTCATCACCAACGAGGAGGCCGACGCCCAGTGCGACGACGAGGGCATGCGCCGGCACCACACGTTCCTCTTCGGCGTGGACGACGAGATCACCGTCGACGGCGCGCGCGGCGGCAACGAGGCGCGGTTCATCAATCACTCGTGCGAGCCCAACTGCGAGAGCGTCGTCGAAGGGCGGCGCGTCTTCATCGATGCGCTGCGGGACATCGCCGCCGGCGAGGAGATCGCCTACGACTACTGGTACACGACCGACAGCGGGTACACGCTGGCCGACCTGCGCCGCATCTACCCGTGCCGGTGCGGCGCCTCCACTTGCCGAGGGACGCTCGCGCGTCCCCCGAGACGCCGCCGCAAGGCGGGATGAGCCGGGTGACTCGCGCCTTCAGGGGTGACAGGCCACGGCGGCGGGGTCCTCGCCGGTGAACTGCTGGATCTCGGCGAGGCTGGCGGGCGCGTCGATGTTCGTCCAGATGGGCGCGGCGGCGATCTGCAGGTTGGCGTTGGGCGCGGCCTGACCATCCCAGAAGTGACCGCGCGCCCACTCGTAGCGCACGAGCTTCTGCCAGGTGGGGTCCGCCTTCATGGTCGCGTACTCGGCGGCGTGCGCCGTCCTGCCGTCGCGGAGGTAGAGCTCGAGGTAGTAGAGGTGCGCCGCGAGCCCGTCCCGTGCGGAGATGCCGGAGGGGATCTGGTCGCCCACCGCGGTCGCCGCGGCGAGGCCGTTGCAGGCCGAATCGAGGTCGTCGAAAAGGAAGATGGCGTCGTAGGTCCCCTCTTCGCCCTCTAGCTCGGTCTGGTCGTAGATCTGCGTCGACGTGTCCGTGATGTACTGGAGGATTTCGCCCTGAGGCCACGTCGTGAGGATCGGCGCGCTGATCTGCATCGTGTCGACGATCACGAAGGGGTGCACGGACACGGTCGCGTTGTCGAAGTCCCACCCCGTCGTCTCGGCGTCGAGCACCGTCATCATCGAGGACATGAGCGCGGACCACGACGACGTGTCGACGAACTGCGGGAGCTGCGGGTCGGTCTGCTCCGCGTTCAGGACGAAGTACCCCGTCGGATAGCGGCGCTGCATCACCGCGAGGGACGTCGTCAGCCAATTGTTGCCCTTGTACGCCGCGGCGAGGTCCGAGATGTCTGCGCTCGGATCGTAGGGCTCGGAGTAGCACGGCGATCCCGCGTCGAGCGCCGTGACGCCTCCGTCGGCCGGTGCGGGGCTCGATGCGTCGTCCGCGACGCCACCGCTGCTTCCGGAGCTGCCTGCGCCGGAGCTGCTGCCCGAGCCGTTTCCGGAGCCGCTGCTCGTGTTTCCCCCCGAGGACGAGCTGGACGAGCTCGACGACGCTCCTGCGTCCTTCCCGCCGGAGGAGCCGATGGGCGCTCCGCCGGAGCCTCCGAAGAGCCCGTCGAGACCCGTTCCCCCGCATCCGCCGATCACGACGCCACCGATGAGGGTGACAACGAATCCGGTCCGCATGATCGCACCTCCCGCGGCGAGGGTGCGCGAGCAAGTCAGCCTTCACAAGGGGTGACGTGCCTGAAAAGCGAAGGGAATCAGCCTGCTTGCACACTTGCAGTCAGCGCTGATGGAACTACCACCTCCGCTCACTTGGCCTCGTCGAAGCCGACCTGCGGAACGTACGGATAGACCCGCGGCTCGAAGGCGACCGCGGGCATGCCGCTCGACGCGCAGCCGACGGCGAAGACCGAGAGGATGGACGCGACGACGAGAACGAGCACCGACTTTTTCATGGATGTCTCCCTTCGCCGGCCAGTGCGCCGGCGCTCTGCCGCGTGAACGGCGGACCTGGGTCGCGTCACTCGCGGACGCGCTCCCACCGGCGGCTCCATCGCCGCCACTCCCCGTCTTTCACGCTCCGGTGCTCCGTTCGTTCCTGCGAGCGAACAAATTTCGCGGTCGTGACGTATGTTGCCCGCCGATGAGCGCCACGGGCACCCGAGCAAATGCGTCGCCCGTCGTCTGGTGGGCCGCCTTCGGTCACCGCGACTTCAAGCTGTTCCAGGCCGCCCGCCTCTTCGCGGTCCTCGGCTCGCAGATGCAGAGCGTCGCCATCGGCTGGCAGATCTACGCCCTCACCGGCCGGCCGCTCGATCTCGCGTGGGTCGGCCTCGCGCAGTTTCTCCCGGCGGTGTGCCTGTCGCTCGTCACGGGACACGTGGCCGACCGCTTCGAACGCCGCCGGATTCTCGCGGTGTGCTACGCCGCGATGGCGCTGCTGAGCGGAGCCCTCTTCGCGCTCACCCGCATCGACGCCACCCACCTCGGCCCCATCTACGCGGTGCTGGTGGGCGTCGGCGTGGCGCGCGCCTTCCAGGGGCCGGCGAGCCAGTCCCTCCTGCCGTCGCTCGTTCCGGTCGAGCACTTCAGCAACGCCGTCGCGTGGAGCTCGTCGCTCTGGCAGACGGCGATGGTGCTGGGGCCCATGCTCGGTGGTCTGGCCTACGCCGCGTTCGGCGGCGCGAGCGACGTGTACGCCATGGCTGCCTGCTGCTCCATGGGCGCCTGCGCCTTCGTCGCGACCATGCGCCCCATCGCGCCACGCGCGAAGCGCGAGCCCGTCAATCGCGCCACGCTCTTCGCCGGCGTGAAATACGTGTGGACGAACCAGGTCGTCCTCGGCGCCATCTCGCTCGATCTGTTCGCCGTGCTGCTCGGCGGCGCGACGGCGCTGCTCCCGGTGTACGCCCGCGACATCCTCCACCTCGGCCCCTGGGCGCTCGGCGTGCTGCGCGGCGCTCCCGCGGCCGGCGCCGCCGTCACCGGCGTGGGCCTCGCCCTCCGCCCGATCCAGAAGCGCGCCGGCGCGAAGATGTTCGCCTGCGTCGCGGTCTTCGGTGTCGCCACGATCGTGTTCGGCGTCTCGCGCAGCTTCGCGCTGTCGCTCGTGGCGCTCGTGGTCATCGGGGCGTCCGACATGGTCAGCGTCTACGTGCGGTCGGCCCTCGTGCAGCTCGCCACGCCGGACGCGATGCGCGGGCGCGTGAGCGCCGTCAACATGGTCTTCATCGGTGCGAGCAACGAGCTCGGCGAATTCGAATCGGGCCTGACCGCACAATGGCTCGGGTCGGTTGCGTCGGTCGTTCTCGGTGGTGCCGGCACCCTTCTCGTCGTCGCCCTCTGGGCCTGGAGGTTCACGAAGCTCCGTCGTGTCGATGAGTTGCGGGACGCTTTGCCCTGACGAAACCGCCTGTCACCCGGTCGGCGACTGACGCGACGCGTAGGATGCGCTAGCTTTCTACCGCCTCCGAGGACGCATGACGCCACGCGAGCACCCGGGAACCGCGCCTGCCGAGGCGCCGACGACGACGATGCCTCCGCGCATCGAGTCCGGAATTCGAGGGCGACTCACCGTCACCAACCTCGCTCACCCGGCCACGCGCTTCATCGGGCGGCGCCGCGAGATGTCGGAGCTCCGCACGCTCCTCGTCGAGCACCCGCTCGTGACGGTGCTCGGCCCCCCCGGCGTCGGAAAGACCCGGCTCGCGGCCGAGCTCGCCCGCGCCCTGCTGGACGAGTACGGGGGCGAAGGGGGAGCGTGGCGCGTCGACCTGGCGGAGGCAACGGACGCGGACTCGGTGGCGGCCGCGGTCACCCGCACGCTCGGCCTCGGCGCGACGGCCGGTGCCCGCGACGCGACGGCGACCGTCGGAGCATCGCTCGCTCCACGCGGCAAGACCCTGCTCATCCTGGACGGGGCCGACGGTTGCATCGTCGCGCTGGGGAGGGCGCTGGTGCACTGGATGGGCACGGCGCCGGACATGCGATGGATCGTGACCACGCGCTCGCGGATCAACGTAGAGGGCGAAGCCGTCCTCGACCTCGGTCCGCTGGGCGTGGCGGACGGCGGCGGAACGCCCGACGCGGTCACCCTCTTCCTCGATCGCGCGCGCGCCTCCCGTCCGGACCTCGCTCCCGACGCGCACTCCTCGCGCGACGTGCTCGAGCTCGTCCGCCGGCTCGACGGCGTGCCTCTCGCGATCGAGCTGGCCGCTGCCCGGGCCCGCACGCTCACGCCCGCGCAGATGCTCGAGCAAGAGACCAGCCGGTTCGACCTGCTCGGCGCGACCGCCCATCACGCCGACCTCCGGCACACGAGCCTGCGGTCGGCGATCGACACCTCGTGGGAGCTGCTCGACGCCTGGCACAAGGGTGCGCTCGCGCAGCTGTCGGTGTTCTCGGGCGGGTTCGACGTCGACGCGGCGGAGGCCGTCCTCGACCTCTCCTCCTACGCAGGAGCGCATCGCGCGCTCGATGCGCTGGAGTCCTTGCGCGATCGCTCGCTCGTTTCGGCGAGCACGCCCGCCGATGACGGCGGGCGCTTGCGCTTCTCCCTTTACGGCAGCGTGCGCGAGTATGCGCGCGAGCAGCTTCTCCTGCAGGGGAGCCGGGAGGCGGCGGTTCTCCGTCACGCACGGCACTACGTCGCGGCGGGCGTCCGGTGGGCCGCGCTCTACGACGAAGGACAGGCGCGCGAGGCCACCGCCTGGCTGACGCGCGAGACCGAGAACCTGCTGGCCGCGCATCGACGCACCCTGCTCCGCGGCCACGAAGGAGCAGGGCTCGCTCTCCAGGCGGCGCTGGCGCTCGATCCGCTGCTCGCGGCGGTGGGACCCGGCACCCTCCGACTCGCCCTGCTCGACGCCGCGCTGGCCGCCGGAGACAGGGAGGACCTCGACGTCGAGCTTCGCGTTCGAGCCCTCGAGGCCAGGGCCGACGCCCATCGCCTGATGGGGCGGGGCCAGGATGCCGCCGGCGACGCGCAGGCGGCGCTCACGCTCGCGATGTCGACCGGCGTCCGGGCCTCGGTCGGGCGAGTCCTGCGCGGCCTGGCCGTGCTCGCGGTGATGCAGGGGAAGCTCGCCGAGGGACGGGGCCTGCTCGAGCGGGCGTGCTCGATCGATCGCGAGACCCATCAGCGACGCGAGGAGGGGCGCTCGCTCGGCCTTTTGGGCAGCGTGGCGGCGCTCGAAGGGCGCCTCGATGTCGCTTGGTCGGCGCTCGAACGCGCCATCGCCGTTCATCGAGAAGTGGGCGACCTTCGCTTCGAGGCGACCAACACGGGCAACCTCGCCGTCGTGGCCCACGACGCGGGACGTCTCGCGGAGGCGCGCGTCCACTGCGATCGCGCGCTGGCCCTCTGCCGGCAGGCCGGCAATCGTCGACTCGAAGCGGAAGTCCTGGGTCTGCTCGCGGCGGTGGCGCACGAGGCGGACCGGCTGGAGGAAGCGTGCGATCACTACGCCCAGGCGCTGTCGATGCACCGGGACGTCGGCAATCGTCGCGCCGAGGGCGCCCTCCTCAGCTACCACGGCGCGCTCCTCGCCGAGCTCGGCGACACCGAGGGGAGCCGCGCAGCCTACGCGCGCGCCCTCACCATTCTGCGCGATTGCCGTGACCGTCCCAACGAGGCCCTCGTTCTCGGCGCGCTGGCGGCCATCGAGGCGCGCGAAGGATGCGTGGAGTCGGCGCGGGCGGCGCTCGCGCACGCGACGGAGTGCCTGGAAGGCATCGACGAGCCGCGGGCGCGCGCCGCGGTCCACCTCTGGCGAGGGCACCTCGAGCTGGCCCTCGCGCGCGAGGCGCGCCAGGAGGGCGAGGACGCCCGCGCGCAGATGCTCCTCGACGATGCTCGCCGCCGGCTCGAGGAGACGGATCCGAGCGGGGGCGGAGAGGTGCGCAGGGCAGCCGACGTGCGGCTCGCCCGGAGAGCGTTGCTTCGGGCGGTCGAAGCCGTGGGCCGAGCCGAGGCCGCGCCGCCCTCGGGCGGGCTTGCCGACGGGCCTCCGCCCGGAGCCCCCGCCGACGCGCTGGTGGTCTGCGCAAACGGCCGCTGGTTCCGCAATCCTCACGGCGATGTCGTCAGCATCGCCCGATGGCGTCCGCTGCAGCGGCTCCTCGAGCGTCTGGCCGAGCGGCGCGAGATCGCGCCCGGCGAGCCGCTGTCGGTCGAGGCCCTCGTGGCCGCCGGGTGGCCCGGCGAACGCATGTTGCCGAAGGCTGGTGCGACGCGCGTCTATACGGCCATCGCGTCGCTCCGCCGTGCGGGCCTCCGCGACATGCTGGTGCGCGACGAGCGGGGCTACTCGCTACGAACGGACGTGGCCATCGCTCGCGTCTCCGGTCGCTGAGAGGCGACGCTCATCGCAGCGAAGACGGGAGACTTCAGATCGGATTCAGAGCCTCCCGCGGCCCGTCACGCCCACCATGACGTTGGGCGCGAATTGTCGCGAAAGGGGAGCGGGGCTTGAACGACCGGAGGGACATCGGGCCATACCGCATCGTGCGCCGCCTCGCGTCGGGCGAGCGGAGCGAGGTCCTGCTGGCGCGCGTGCACGGGCCGCACGGCTTTCAGCGCACCGTCGTCCTCAAGCGCCTCATCGACGAGCACGTCCGGGACCCGCAATGGCTGAGGCGACTGGCGGCGGAGGCGATCGCCTACGCGCGCCTCTCCCACTCCGCCATCGTGCGTCTCTACGACTTCATCGAGCTGGACGATGCGCCGACCCTGGTCCTCGAGTACGTGCCGGGGATCTCGCTCGAGGCGCTCCTCCGCACCAAGGCGGAGCGCACGGAGCGCATCGGCGACGCCGAGATCCTCTACATCGGCGCCCGAGTCTTCGCCGGACTCGCCGCGGCGCACGGCGCCCGCCACCCCGAGACGGGGGAATTCTCGCCCGTCATCCACCGCGACGTCAGCCCTGGGAACGTCCTCGTCTCTTCGCACGGGGAGGTCAAGCTGAGCGATTTCGGCGTCGCGCGCGTCGCCGGCGTCAGCGAGAAGACGCCTGCGGGTACGTTGCTCGGCACGTACGGCTACATGGCTCCCGAACAGATCGTGGGCGACAGCGTGACCGTACGCGCGGACGTCTACGGCGCCGCGCTCCTCCTCTGGGAGATGCTCGCGGGGCGCCACGCCTTCGACCGCGATTCGTTGCCCGAGCTCGAGATCCTCCAGGCGATGGCCGAGCCACGCATCCCTCCCATCCATCGACTGCGGCCGGACCTGCCGGCGTCGCTCTGTCGCGCGCTCGACCGCGCCCTGCGCGCCGACGCCGACGAACGGATCGGCGCCCGCGACATGCTCGACGAGCTCCGCTTGCACGTGCACTCGTCGGACGCGCGCGCTGCCCTCGCCGACGATCTCGGTCGCGCGCGACGCCCCATCTCGACCATCCCCGACGCGGGCGCCGGTCGCGCATGGACGGCGTACGCCGCCGCCGTGGACCCGGACGCCACGAGCGAGCACTCGGTATCCGTTCCTCCCGATGTCCCGGAGCCTCCGCCCACCCTCTCGCCCCGTCCGCGTCCTCGCCTCGACAGCGACACACCGACCGCCATCGTGGCCCCGATGCCAAGCCCGTACGCCCACTCGATCGTGCCCCCTCCACGGCGTCGCGTTCGCCCGCTGCTCGGCTACCTCGTCGCGGCGGCCGTCCTGCTGGCTCCCCTCGCCGGCGGCGCGCGCTCCCTTCGACGGGCGCCCTCGACGCAGCCGGGGCGTGTTGCGCGGTCTTTCCTGGCCGCCACGGCGGTGGAGAGCCCCGCGACCGAACCGCGCACGGAGGCGGCGCCCCCCCTCCCTGCGGACGTCGGTGTCCTCCAGACCCCCGACGGAATGGCCAATCACCGCGTCTTCGTCGACGGCGTCGTGCGAGGAACCGGGGGCCAGACGTTCCGCCTGGCCTGCGGGCCGCATGCCGTCCGGCTCGGTAGCGCCGGCCGCCTGCAGTGGGTCGAAATCCCCTGCGGGGCCACCCTTCGCGTCGGGCCCTGAACCCGGAGGGAGGAACTCCGAGGCCCGGCCGTACCACGAAGCCGGAGGCTCTCTCATGCCGCGCCTGTTCACCCTCTCCCTTTCTTGTCTCGCGTTGACCCTCGTCGCCTACGGAAGCGGTTGCGGCGGCTCGAAGCCTGCCCTCGGAGGAGGCGGCGGCGGCGGCGGCGGTGGCGACGACGGCGGCGGCGGCGGAACCTCGACGCCGCATGCCCTCGGCATCGTGGCGCTCGGCGAGAGCCACGCCCCCAGCAGCGGGACCTCGACCCCGAGCGTCCTCGCCTCGTTCGTCCCCGACGCCTCCGTGGTCGCCCAGACCTGCGCCAAGCAGATCGCCGGATGCAGCTTCGTTTCGGCCCCTCAGTGCGGCGGCAGCGGCAGCTCGTGCGGCGAAGGCGAGACCTGCACGTGGGACAGCGCCTGCAACCCGACCTGCACCGCCACGTGCTCCATGCAATGCGGCACCGGCCAGGAGTGCTACTTCGCTTCGCCCAATCAGCCGGAGTGCCGACAGATCCAGACGTTCGACGCCGGGGCGCTCTCGCTCGCGGGGGCCGGCATGGCGACCCCAATCACCCTCTTCCCGCCTTACGCCTATCAGTCGACCGCCCAGGACGCCCCTTACCTCGAGGGCAAGTCCATCGAGGTGCAGGCCTCGGGCGGCGCCGGCGCCGGCTTCGATAAGTTCGACGAGACCTTCACGGCGACCACGCTCCTTCAGACCGACCTGGCGAGCCTCTCGTCCACGCTCTCGGGCCCCGGGTCGATCGCGCTGACGTGGGCCGCCGGAAGCGACTCCATCAACGTGATCGTGACGGGCGCCGGCGGGGCCGCCACGTGCACGGCGACCGACTCCAGCGGCGCGTTCCCCGTCCCCAGCGCGGTCGTGACGGCAGCGCTCGGCGACTCGACCGAGCTGTCGGTGACCGTCACGCGAGAGCGCGACCAGTGGTTCAAGAACCAGACGACCCACGGCACCCTTTCCACGGCGACGGTTCAGCCCGTCGGCTGGCTCGAGCTGACGACGACCTCCTCGGAGTCTCGCTCGTTCGAGGTGACGCCCGCGGCGCAGTGCGACGGACCGGGCGACGTCATGTGCCCCGACGGCTGCTTCGACACCCAGACCGATCAGTACCATTGTGGCTCGTGCACCACCGTGTGCAGCGCGACGGAGAGCTGCGTGGACGGCGAGTGCACGGGCACGACGAGCACCGACTGCACGACGTGCCAGAACACCGCGGACTCGGGCACCTGCTCGGCGTCGTTCTCGACCTGCGAGGCCGACACGCAGTGCAGCACGTACGGCTCGTGCTACGCGGCCTGCGCGTCCGGCGACACCACCTGCCAGTCCGACTGCGAGGTCGAGTACCCGAGCGGGTACACGGACTTCCTCAACTACAAGGACTGCATCTGCTTCACGGCGTGCCCCTCGGAGTGCGCGACGGCCTGCGCACAATAGAGCCGCCCGATCCCCCTCCCGGCATCCGAAGCCGAGCTAAGCTCCGGGCCCGTGACCCGCGAGCCCTCGACCGAGCCGTCCCGTCCGCCCGTGTGGCTGGACGGGCAGATCGTCGCCGCGGACGAGGCTCATCTGAGCGTCCTCTCGCACGCCGTCCAGCGAGGGTCCGCCGTGTTCGACGTGGGGGCGCTGCGGCCCGGAGCGAACGACTCCCGGCTCCTCTTCCGACCCGGCGAGCACATCGCGCGCTTCCTCCGCTCGGCATCCCTGGTCGGGCTCTCGATGACGTGGACGGCGGAGGCGCTGCTGCAGGGGACCCTGAGCGTCGCCAGGGCGTCCGGCGCCTCGTCGGCCCTCGTACGGTGGGCGGCGTTCGTGCCCACGGCCGAGCCCGATGTCGTGCCGAGACCCGGGGCGACAGCCAGCGTGGCCATCGCGATTCTCCCCGTCGACGCAGGCACGGCGTCGCACGAGCCACGGCCGCCCCTGCGAGTCTCCATTCCGCGAGACGCGCGCAAGGCGGGGCCGGAGGTCTTTCCGCCCGAGGCCAAGGTGGGCGCGTCGTATCTGGGGCCGATGCTCGCGAAGCGCCAGGCCCAGGCGCGGGGATACGACGAGGTCGTCCTTCTCGACGGCGAAGGACACGTGGCGGAGGCTCCCACGGCCAACGTGTTCGCGGTCCGGGACGGAGAGCTCCTGACGCCCCCGCTCGGTCGAGTCCTGGCAGGGATCACGCGCGACAGCGTCCTCGCGCTCGCACGCGCAGAAGGGCTCGCCGCGCGCGAGGCACCCCTCCGGCCCGAGGACCTCGCGGCTGCCGACGAGGCGTTCCTCTCCGCGACCTCCTTCCCGATCCTCGGCATCGCTTCGATCGACGGGCAATCCCTGAAGCGAGGCGCCCCCGGCCCCGTCACCACGCGCCTCCGCGACCTGCTCGTCGCCTGCGAACGCGGGGAGGACGCGCGCTTCTTTGGTTGGGTCGTCCCGACCTGATCCGGCTCGTCCGCGGCCCCGCTGTGCCTTGGCATCTGCGCGTCGGGGTGGCTCACTCCCCTCCATGCAGATCCCTCTTTGGCAAGTGGATGCCTTCACGGGCCGCCCCTTCGGCGGCAACCCCGCGGCGGTGTGCCCGCTCGAGCAGTGGCTCCCCATCGACGTGCTGCAGGCCATCGCCGCCGAGAACAACCTGTCGGAGACTGCGTTCTTCGTCCACCGCCCCGACGGTGACCTCGACCTCCGATGGTTCACCCCGCGGACCGAAGTGGATCTCTGCGGGCACGCCACGCTCGCCTCGGCGTGGGTGCTCATGCGCGAGCTCGACCGTGCGCGCGAGCGCGTCGTCTTCCACACGAAGAGCGGGCCCCTCACCGTGACTCGCAGCGGCGACGACCTGGCAATGGATCTTCCCGCACGCCCTCCGCGTCCCGTGGAGTCACCCGCCGCGCTCGCACGTGCTCTCGGCGCGGAGCCGTCGTCGACGCTCCGGGCGCGTGACCTCGTGGCGGTCTTCGAGCGGTCGGAGCAGGTACGCGGGCTCGCCCCGGTCATGGCGGGTCTGGAAGCGCTCGAAGGAGTGTTCGCGGTCTGCGTGACGGCGCCGGGCACGGGCGCGGACGCCGATGTCGACTTCGTGTCGCGTTTCTTCGCTCCGGCCAAGGGCGTCCCGGAGGACCCCGTGACCGGATCGTCGCACGCGACGCTCGTCCCTTACTGGGCGGAGCGGCTCGGCAAGAACACGCTGCGCGCGAGGCAGGTGAGCGCGAGGGTGGGCGAGCTCGGATGCGCGCTCGAAGGCGACCGGGTCGTCTTGACGGGACGGGCGGTCACCGTCCTGCGAGGGACGTTGACGGTCTAGGAGCCACATCGAGCCCTACATGCAGACGTTGCTGTCCGCGAGGGCGCACGTTCCACTCACGCACGTGGAGAGCTCGTCACACGTCGAGGCTGGCGTGGCGTCACACGGCTGCCCGTCCGCGACCACGGCGGGACACGGGCCGAGCAAAGGGCAAAAGCCCACCGTGCATCGCACGAGGTCCCCACAGGAGTCGCCCGAAGCAGCCCAGGTGACGGCGCCGCACGTGGAGCTCTGGCTGCACCCGAGGCCCGCGGCGCAGTCATTGTCCAGCAGGCATGCATCGCCCGTGGAACCGGGAGGCGAGCACGTTTGAGCCCTGCAGGTGCTCGGCGGAGTGCATTGTTCGTCGGCGCCGCAAGACTGCCCCTGCGCGAGCGTCGGGACGCACATGGCAGCGGCTGCGTCGCAGTACGAGGTCGCGTCGCATCCCGTCGTCACCCCGTTGCAGGGCGACCCGACGGGTCCCGAGGTAGGCGTCACGCACGCAGGCGGGCTGGCGGACAGATCGCAGGCGGCTCCCTGGACGCACGTATTCGCGCTGCAAGGCTGGCCCACCGGCGTGAGGTCCACGCACTGGCCGCACGTCGTCACCGTCGTCTCCGGCCCGGCGTCGCCGATCGCGGCGGAGAAGAAGCACAGCCCGCTTTGACACTGAAGGTTCTCGTTGCAGGCCGCGCCTGGCGCCAGCGCCCCCACGAAGAGGCACGCCGGCTCGATGGCTCCCGGCGGCACGCACCCCGCGGACTGGATCGCGGACGCACACGCTTCGAGCTGCGCGTCGGTGATCTGGCTACCGGGCAGCGTGCTCCAGCTCTGGCATACCTGCTGGAAGCGGGCGCTCTCCCTCGACCACGCGTCGCTCGGGAGCGTGGGGCCCAGGGGACAAGGGCCCAGCGTCATCGCCGCGAAGTAGTCTCCGCAGGGCGTCGAGCCTCCGCCCGTGGCGTGGCTGCCCTTGCCGCACGCCAAAAGAAGCCCCAGAGCCGCCACCGCGGGGAACGAAGCTCGCCACACCGACACCCTCACGATGATAGCGCGTTCCGGGGCTATTCTCGGACGGTGCCGGTGAAGCGCCTCGACGACCTCCTGGTGGCACTTGCACTGGCGACCTGCGCGACGCTCTGCCTCGTCTTCCGTTACCTGCCGATGGTGGACCTGCCGCAGCACTACGCGATGGTCTCCATCCTGGTGCATCGCGCCGACCCTGCATGGGGCTTCGCGCAACGCTACACGACCGACTTTCTTCATCGCCCGTACGCCACGGTCTACTGGCTCGCCGAGCTGCTCACGCTCGTCATGCCTCTCGGCGCCGCGATGCGCATCGTCGTTGCCCTGTGCACGATCGCGCCGTTTGCCGGCGCGTACGCGCTCCTCGTGGCGACCCGGCGGTCGCGGGTATGGCTTCTGCCGGCGGTTCCGTTCGCGTTCGGTAGCCTCTGGCACTGGGGGTTCCTCAATTTCCTCCTGGGGACGGGGATGTTCCTCGCAGGCCTCGCCCTCGTCGTGGTCTGCGCGGAGCGACCCTCTCGGCGGGTGAGCGCGAGCATCGGCGTCCTCGGGGCCGCGCTCTTCTGCACCCACTTTCACGGCCTGGTCATGCTCCTCATGTTCGCCCCGCTGTTCGCGTGGGCATGGCGCGCCGAGCCGTCCGGGCGGGCGCCGTACGTGCGAACCCTGGCGCCGCTGGCCCCCTCGGCGCTGGCGGCCGCGGTCTTCGTGCTGCTCACGTGGGCGCAGGCAGAGGGCAACTGGGCGAAGTTGAACCCCGGCGTCGGCGAGCGCCTCCGCCGCTTCCCGGAATTCCTCGGCGCCGGTCTGCCCGACCCGTGGCCGGCGGCGGGGCTCTTCGTCGTCACGCTCTTCGTCGCGTGCGGCATCGCCTTCGCGAACGAGGCGCGTCGACCCAGCCGGACGCTCGTCGCATTCGGTGTCGCGGTGGCGGCGCAAGTCGGGATGTACCTCGTCCTTCCTCTCAACACGAACACGGCGACGTACGTATCGGCCCGCCACGCCCTGCTGATCCTCCTCCTGGCCCTGCCGCTCCTCCCCGCGCTGGAAGGGTGGCGCGCCCATGCCGTCCGCGGTGCCGCGGCCCTCGTGGCCGTCGTCGGGCTTGCGGGCGTCGGTCAGCACCTCGCGTGCTTCGACCGCGAGGCCCACGACTTCGACGGCGTGCTCGCAGCGATGAAGCCGGCGCGGCGTGTCCTCCCGGTCATCTTTTCTCGCGGCAGTGCCTGCGTGAGCCCGAGGACGTTCCCGTACCTGCACTTCGCCGCGTATTACCAGGCGGCGCTCGGTGGCGAGCTCGCACGCTCGTTCGCGGTGGTCTGGAACGTACCCATCCGCTACCGGACCGATTACGCGCGCTATCCGATCCGCGAAGAGGTGGAGTGGACGCCCGGGCTCCTCACGCCGGACGACACCAAGCACTTCGACTACGCGCTCGCTCGGGGCGGCCCTGCCCTTCCCGCGGTGTTCGGGATGCAGCTCGTCGCGCGGAGCGGAGCGTGGACCCTCTACGAGAACCCCACCGCCTTGCCGGCGAACCTTCCCTCACCTTGAGGCGCGGCGCGACCGCCTGCGTACGACGCCGAGCCCGAGCGCCCCCACGGCGAGCCACGGAGAGTCGTCCGCACGATGCGCGGGTGCGAGCGCACACGCTCCACCTTCGACCGCCGGCGGCGACCCGATGCAGAAGAAGTCGATGTCGGCGGTGTTGGTGCAAGCAAAGCCCGCGGGACACGTCGGAGCCTCGGCGACGCAGCGAAGGGCGCAGACTCCGGTCGTCGTGCACTCGCCCTCCGCGCAGTCGGCGTCGCTCCCGCACGCGGCTCCGTAAGCACCCGGGGTCGGTACGGGATAGCGGCATTGAGAGCCGCCGTCGGGGATGTCGACGCAGATCATCGCCGCGGGGCAATCGGCGTTCTCCCGGCAGCTCGCGGTGCAATAGCCGAGGGTCGGGTCGTCGGCCGCGGCGACGCAGGCGGAGGCACCGCCGCTGCATTGCTCCGGGAAGAGGCACGTCGCTCCCGGGGCAGCGCTCGCCGGCGAGAACGCGGCCATCGTGGGCGCGATGAATGAAGCGACGAAAACGTCGACGCGCGTGTAGGTCGCGCCCGAAAGGCACGCGCTGTCACCATGACTCGTGACGCCGACGAGCGACTCGACGCCGTTCGCGGTCTCCAGTGCGGGCCCTCCCGAGTCGCCCTCGCACGGCTGCGAAGGCGTCGGACCGACCGCGAAGGTGGCGGCGTCGACCGCCGTGACCACCGCCGTTCCCTGACGTTTTTGCCCCGAGTCGCCGGCGTCCTCTCCGGTCAGCCCCCAGCCCACGATCCGCACGCTCGCACCCACTGCCGGGACGCTGGCCCCGAGGGGGACCGGCGCAACGGGCGCGGCGGAGGCCAGGACGAGGATGCCGACGTCGTTCGTCAGCGTCGCCAGGTCGAACTGCGGGTGCGGCACTGCCCGTGCAATCGGGATGGACGCGATCGGCCCCCCCAGGGATGCCCCGAACACGACGCTGCCGCCCTCTACGACGATCGGCACCGTGCAGTGGCCCGCCGTGAGCACGATGTACGGCGCGACCACCGTGCCGCTGCAGGCCGTCGTGCCTGTCGCGTCCACGATCGCCACGACGGCCTCGTCGCCTTGGTCGGACGCGCCCGCGGTGATGGCCGAGCTCGAGCGCGCCGCGACCTCCGGCGCGTCATCCGCGGGGCCGAGGCGGCAAGCGGATGCGCATCCCACCGCGACGACGAGCCATTCGAGCTTCGCGAGCTGCACGCGCTCCGTCCAGCATACGACGCTTGACCTGCCGGCGCGCGGCGTTGGACGCTTGGCTCATGGACCGGGCGACGACGGCACGCCGAGCGTTCGTCGCCGTCTGGGTCTTTCTCGGGATTGCCGGTGCGGCAAACCACACGATCGCCGAGAAGCTCTTCGGGATGCGCTTCAACCTTTGGCTTCCGCACCTCGAATACGGATACATCATGTTCAACAAGAACCCGCACGAGGCGACCGTGTACGACTACACGGGCGAGGACGGCGTCCGCCACCCGCTGGCCGATCTCGTGCACACGCGCGCGATCGCCTACGCCGACTCGCGCCTCTGCGTGAGCATGATCCTGCAGCCCGAGTACCTGAGAGAGGTCTGCTACCGCGCGACCCGCGGCACGAGCGAGCGCTACACCTTCCTCCTCGACCATTACGACATGGACGTCGATACTCGTAGGCCGGTAGAGACTCTCACCCTCCACTGCGATGCGCGTGGACTCTCTTCAAAGTAGGTTCTTCGCGGCGTTCGAAGGCACGCGCAACGCGTATCCAATCGCGATCGTTCGCGTGGGCTTCTTCGGCGGGCTGGCCCTCCACTTCTTTCCGTCCCTCATCCACCTCGACGAGAACTACACGGCAGGCGCCCTGCGCGTGGAGGAGTGGAACCACTGGCTCTACGCGGGGCTTCAGCACGTGCCCCATTCCACGTTGCGGGTGTGGTCGGTCCTGACGATGTGCGCGTGCGTGATGGGCATCGTGGGTTTCATGCCTCGGCTCGCCGCGATCGTCTCGGGCCTCGGGTTCTACGCGTTCGCCAGCTTCAACGGGCTGCCGGTGCAGACGCTGGCGCTGGTCGATGCCTGGGCGATTCTCCTCGTCTGGATGATCTGTGGCGGCGGGGCCGAGGCGCTCTCCGTGGACGCGTACCTCGCGAAGCGACGGGCCGCCGGCAAAGGCAGGGTGGACGAGAAGGCCCCCGACCCGCCCCGTGCGCCGAAGCTCCTCTCCGCCTTGATCCTCTATCAGGTCATCCTCGGGACGTTCTTCGCCGGAGTCGAGAAGGTCCTCGCCGACTGGCCACGCACGAACGAGATGGGCATCCTGCTCAACTATCCCCGCGGCTTCGTCGTCCGCGACTGGGTGGCCGCGTCGTCGTGGCTCCACGGCGCCGCGATCACACACTCGTTCACGTGGCTCACGTTGTTCGTCGAGCTGGGAGCCCCCGTCGTCTTCGTCCTCGGTCGGCCTCGTGCCCGCGCCCTCGTGCTCGTCGTCTTCGAAGCCTTCTTCCTCGGTATCGTCGCCATGCTCCAGGTGCCGCCGCTCTTCTACGGCATCTTCGCGGTGGGCGGGCTCCTCGTACTGGATGACGCGCAGGTGGAGGCCGTGACCGCGCGCCTTCGCCGGCTGAACCCCCTTCGACGGCGTGAGCTACCGCGCCGGAGCTGAAGCCGTCGTGAGGGGTACGGGGAGGGCCTCGTTCTCGTCGATGGGGGCAGCCTTCTGCAACAGCTCGACGAACGGGCTCAACGTCTCCGGACTCGCGCGGGCGCGGTCGCATTCGTCGTGATGCCGCGACATGTAGCGCGGCACGAGGCAGGCCTGGGCACCCGCGGGGAGGGCCGAGCACTTGACGAGGAACTCGTCGCGTGGAGCCAGCTTGTACACCACGGCCTTCACGCCCTGGCTGTCGGAGACGTCCTTCGAGGCTTTGAACGCGTTGTAGGCGCTCTCGCACGGGCTGTTGCCTTCCGGCGCGCGTTGGAGGGCGATGATGGCGGCCATCGAGTGATCGATACCCGCCGCATGCCCCATGTCCGACGGCACCGGTCTCGCCGAGTGCACCGGCGGGCCGGGACGGCGAAAGAGGAACCATGCCGCCCCTGCGACGATGAGGACAGCCAGCAGAAGTTTTCCCTTCGTGCCAGTCATTGGACGCAGTGTAGGCGATCCCGCTCCACAAAAATGAAACGGCCGGCAGGGTGAGTGCCGACCGTTTCACGCGCCGATTTCGACCGACGGCGCGCCGCTCCCTCCGCTACCCGAGCCGGATCAGAGGTTGTTGCCTCCGCAGTTCGGCGTGTTCCAGTCGCCGCTGCAGGCGCTCCCTGCGCAGTTGCAGGCGAAGTTCGAGGGGGACGCACCGCAGGCGGGGAAGTCACCGTCGCAGTGGCTGCTCTGATTCGTGATGCCCCAGCCGGCCTGGTTCGTGGGCCCGTGCTTGCCCTGGTAGAGCTCGTACGCTGCGTCGTCGTTGCACTCGTGGCTGCCGCTCCCCGAGTACCAGGCGTATGCCGTCTGGCAGCCGCCCATTCCGTCGTTCGCGCCGTCGATGCTTCCGGTCGCCGCACCCGTGAACGACGTCCCGGTCGTCGCCGAGCCCCACCATGCGCCGCCGTTCCAAGAGTAACAGTCGTCGCTCATCCCGTCGCCGCCGTTGTAGCAAGTGCCGTGATTGCAGGCGGAGATCTCCATGAGCCACGTGCCCACGTCGGGGTTCGCGAACATCTGCGTCGCCGAGTGCGAAGCGACGTAGAGCAGCCCCCGCGACCACTTGGCCACGTAGGTCTGCGTCCAGACGTTCGAGGAGTACGTCCCCGAGTAGCCCTGGGTCCCGACCGCCGGCTTTGGAGCCGCGGCCTCGAACGCCGCCAGCTTCTGGAGGAGAGCGGGATCGGTCGCCGGGTTCGGCTGCGCCGCGAAATTGGTCAGGTGATACACATGGTCCTTGAAGGTCGCAGGAACGGCGCGCGCGAGCGCAGTCGCGGCTTCGATGGCCATCGTCCAGTCGAGCGTACGATCGGCCTTCGTCGCGACGGGACCCTCGGACCGCAGGACGTCCTGGGCCCAGGTCGGGTCGGCGAAGTTGTCGCCGCCTCGCTGGACGAAGAACGTGAAGTTGTTCTGGTCGACGAAGCGCAGATCCATCTCGTTGTCGGGCTCGCCCCGTCCCTCGTTGCGATAGACCTCCGGCTTCAGCAGTCCGACTCGGGTCTCGATGTAAACGACCCGGCCGCTCTTCAGGTAGGCCGCGCTCAAGCCGACCGAAGGATCGCTCGCGTCGAGGACGTTCAACCCTTCCTTGAGCTGCGAGGCAGCGGGGCGGCTCGAGGTGGGAGCCGCGTTCGAGCAACCGGTCAGGGACGCGACCGAGTAACCCGCCACCAGCAAGCCTGCTCCGAGTCCCAACAGCATCTGCCAGCGCCTGCCCATGGGGAGTCTCCTCTGCGAGTTGGAAGGGTCTCGCGGAGGAGCGCTTGAGCAGGCGCCGTGCCACCGGCTAAGCCCCCGTTCTCACACGAGCGACCGGCCGGACAGTTCAGAAGGCAAACTCGAAGGGGTTCAGTCCCCGAACTGAGTTCGTCTTCTGAACGAGCATCTCGGGCTCAGCGCGAGCCGCCGTCCCTCTTCGCAAGATCGGCCTCGATGCGGGCGCGGACGTCCTCCAGGTTCAGATGCTCGCGTTCGCGCGGCAGGGTGATCCGCTGGAGGAGATCGACGAGAGCCAGCGCTTCGCGCAACTCGCCGCGCCGGTGTCGCACCGTGAGGACGTGAACGACCCCGTCCGTCGGAGGCGACATGTACTCGAGGACGTCGGCGAGCTGGCGCTCGATGGCTTGCGGCGTGAGCGTCTCCACGTCCTTGATCATCGAGAACGTCTCCATGCGCACATACGGATGCGCGTCGCCGAGGCCAAGCGCTCGCCAGCGGGATCGACCACCCGGATCGAGCTGATCGAGCAGCCGGATCGCCCTCCCCCGAAGGTAGGGGTCCGGATCGGTCGCATACGGTGCGACCGTCTGGACGAGGCTCGGGTCCGGGGCCTGGAGCAGCAGAAGGTCCAGCGCCGACGCCTTCAGGTAAGGGACGGTGTTCGGATCGGTCAACATGCCGGCGAGCCTTCCGGCCGCGCCCGGCACGACCTTTCGCGCCATGGCGATGGTCTCCACCCAGTCGCGCACGCCGAGCGCGTTCTTGGCCTTCCACTTCCGCAGGGCGTCGACCGACCATCCGGCGGTCTTCCCGACGTGGCACGTCGTGCAGGCGTTCGGGGTACCGAACGCGAGGCTCTCCTCGGGATGAGGGATCGAGATCGAGTGATCGGACGTGCGCTGATGCTTGCGGTCGTCGTCACCGACCCACGAGTAGGACATGTGGCAATCGACGCAGCGCACGGAGGCCGGGTGGTGCGTGTGCGCGGCCACGGGCTTCGGCGCGACGAGCTCCTCGTGGCAGTCGGTGCACTGCTTGTTCGACAGCGCGCCCTGCGCCGACTCGCCGAACTTGTCGCGTGCCTCGAGCCCGTGGGGGGCGTGGCAGTCCTTGCAATGGAGAATCTTCTCGCGAAAGCCTGCGCTGAGGACGTGCGCCGGGTACTGGTAGCTCGTCCCGTGCTGCGTCCCGTCCGGACGGAGTGACTCGTTGATGAGGGACATGACGAAGATCTGGGGCAGCTTGTCGTCGGCCGGGGGGAAGACGTAGCGCTTCAGCTGAAAGCCGTGGCACCCGCCGCAGACCCGGGATTCGTCGACACTGCTGAGCGGCGCGAGGTTCCGGTACACCTCGTCGGTGCGGCCCGCCCGACGCCGGCGTACGTGCTCGGCGCCTGCACCGTGGCAGGCCTCGCAGTTGACCGACAGATCCACGTAGGCGCTGCGCACGCCGTCGGGCCCGACGTGGCGGTACGCCTGACTGAGGTGACAGCTCACGCAGCCCTTGGTCATGTCCTGCGCACCCCAGTACTTGGCCGACTCCGGATCGAGATCGGCCGCCTGGTAGAGAGAGAGCGGCAGCCACTCCTTGACCTTGGTGGCCCAGACGACCGGCAGGAGGGAGAGCGCGCCGTCGGCCCCTTTCACGGCATAGAGCTGGTGCTGGCGGCCCGAGGCCAGGACGACGTCCACCTTGCGGCGCTCGTGGCCGGTCCGCGAGGCGATGTCCATGAAGAAGCCATCCCCGTCGCGGGAGAAGGAGACGCTCCCGTCCGCGAGCGTCACCGGCGGGCCGTCGAAGCCGGCGAGCACCGACTCGGGCGTGGCCGCGGCCATCGAGCGACCGTGCGGCGAACGCTGCCACGCGTCGTAGATGGCGCGATGGCACTCGGCGCAGGCTGCAGCGCCGACGTAGTCGGGCACGTCGAGGGAGGGCGGGAGGAACTCGCCGACGGCAGGAAGCGGCGGCAACTCCTGCATGGGAGCAGGAGGCGGCTTCTTGCACGCGCCGAAGAGCGCGGCGAGCGCCAAGGGGATCACCAGCGCGAGTACGCGCATGGCTACGGCCCCGGGGCAGGCGCGCCGCGGCGGAGGAGCAGGAATCGGCCCAGCGGCGCGTCCGGCGTGTACTCGGTCTGGAGCATCGTCTTCAGCTCGCGAAAGCGGGTCATCGACGTGAAGGAATCGAGCGGCTCGAAGCCGTTCGCGTCGCCACGCCCGACGAGAACGTAGGCCGGGGGGTCCCGACGCAGACCCTCCATGAAGCGTGCGCGCCGCTCGTCGAGCCCCGGCCACATGCGCGACAGGGGGGCGTCCGTCATCAGGATCTTGTGAAACGGAAAGCGGGTCACAGGATGGCGGTCGGCGAGTGCGTAGATTCCGGGCGAGAGGCCCCAGACGAGGATGCCCTCGCCCGGTGCGGTGTGGTCGCGCAGCCAGCTTGCGGCCTGCTCTTCGTTGGCCATCGAGAAGCCGCCACGCTGGATGGCGGTGAGGTACGTCTGGCGCGAGAGACGACCGCGGAGGTAGTCGAGGTCCGGCGCGTAGGCGTGCCACCAGACCTCGACTTCGTGGACGACGAACAGCGCGACCGCGACGAGGCCTGCACCTGCCACGAGGCGCGCGTCGGGGGCGCGCGCGACGCGGAACATGTCGACCAGGCCGTACGCGCCCGCCATCGCCATCGCGGGCACGACCAGCATGAAGTGGTACTCGGCGAGCTGCCGCTGGAGCACGACCGCCGCCATCGTCGCCACGATCCACGAGCCGACCCAGTGCGCCTCCCGCGCTCCTCGGCGCACGAGCCGGAGCACGCCGATCGAAGCGAGCACCACGAGGAGCGGCGCCTGCGTGATGATCTTCGCGCCGAAGTCGTAGAGGACCCCGCCCCACGGCGGGCTGATGAAGGCCGCGTTGTAGCGGTGGTAGACGAAGACCCCCTCGACGAAGCTCGACGTCGCCCCGTGCGCCGCGAACCAAACCAGCGCGAGGGCCCACGGGACGAGCACCCCCAGGACCATCATCACGACCCGGCGAGCCGCCCCTCGCCAGGACCCGCAGGCGAGCCACGTGACCCCCCAAGGCAGCGCGATGGCCATCGACGGGATCTTGAAGAGACCGCACACGCCGACGAGAACCCCCGCCCAGAGCGCGAGCCGCGGGCGCTCGAGCGCGCGCAACGCGAGCCACGCGGAAGCGAGCATCGGCAGCGCCAGAACCTCTTCGGCCTGCGCGCGAGACCAGAAGGCACCCCACGCCGGGGACCACAGCCCGATGAAGAGCAGCGCCGCCGCGGCCAGCCCCTCCCAGCGTCCCCAGACTCGGGCGGCGACGAAGTACGCCGCGACGAGCGTCAGCGCGAGCCACAGCCCCTCCCACCACCACGCCGCGCGGACCACGTCACCCGGGACGACGGCCGACGCCGCCCACCAGTAGAGAAAGAGCGGCGGCTTGCTGTCGAAGAGATCCCGATAGGGCAGCCAACCGTGCGGCACCCAGCGGGCGAAACAAGCGAAGAGGCCCTGGTCGATGCCGAGGGGCTCCGCCAGACGGACGACGTGGACGGAGACGACGAGGAGGGCGAGCGCCGCACAAGCCAGCGGGAACGCGAGCCGAGCGCGGATCCCGTCGTTCGCGAGGCCGGCGCGCGTCACCACCCTTGCAGGCTACCAGTTCCAACCGGCGCGGGAGGGCGGGCCCGGCGTGGTACTCTGTGCTTGGATTGCGCGGGCTGCTTGCGATGAAGACCGCCATGATGCGAGCACCCGCGTCGCTTGCGATTGCGTTCGCCCTCGTGCTCGCGAGTGCCTGCGCACCGGACGGGCCCGCGCAGCCCACCGAGTCGAACGGCGAAGCCATCACGAACGGGATGAGCGACGGCAACGACCCCGCGGTCGTCGGCATCGTCGACGCCAACGGCATGCTGCTCTGCAGCGGCACGCTCGTCTCACCGAGCGTCGTCCTCACCGCCGCGCACTGTCTCGAGGGCGTGACCACCGACATCACCGACAGTGTCTTCTTCGGCAGCTCGGCCGACGCAGGTGCAACCTTCATCGCGGTCTCCGGCGCGCTCGTCCACCCCCAGTACGACCCGTCGACGCAGACGAACGATCTCGCGCTGCTCGTCCTCGCCTCACCCGCAACGGCGACGCCGGCGCCTTTGCTCGCGCCGACGCCCGACGCTTCGCTGGTGAACGCGACCGTGCGGATCGTGGGCTTCGGCGACACGACGGCGGACGCCGGCGACTTCGGACAGAAGCGGACCGGGACGTCGACCGTCGCCAGCGTCACCACGACGTCGATGGAGCTCGCCGCGGCGCCTTCCCAGGACTGCTTCGGGGATTCCGGGGGGCCCGCGTTTCTCACGGTCGGCGGCGTGGAGTACCTCGCGGGGGTGAGCAGCCACGGCGACTCCGCGTGCGTCGCGAGCTCGTTCGACACCCGCGTCGACGCCTACGGCGCGTTCATCGGGCCGTTTCTCGTGGCATGCGAGAGCCAGGGATGCCCCACGGCCTGCGACCCCGTCGGCACGGCCTGCCCGGGTGACCTCGTGTGCGGCAGCATCGAGGGCGGCATCGAGTACTCCTGCATGCCCGGGCCGCCGGCGGCGAAAGCCTCTTCCTCGTCGTGCTCGCTGGGACCGGGCCGACGCGGCGCTTCGGGGGCCTGGCTCATGCTCGTACTCGGCGTCGGGCTCGTGGCGGCTCGACGGCGCTCGTTCGGCGACTCGAGAACGCCCCGCCGCGCGTTCATCGTCGTCTGGATCCTCCTCGGGCTCGCCGGCGCTCTCGACCACACCATCGCCGAGAAGCTCCTCGGCGGCCGCGTCGACCTCCTCCTGCCTCATCTGAAGGCCGGCTACGTCATGTTCAACGCGAACCCCCGAACCGCGAAGGTCTACGAATACGCGGGTAGCGACGGCGTACGGCACGATCTCGCCGACCTCGTCGCCACCCCTTCCCCGGGCTACGCGCGCGCTCGCGTCTTCATCAACGCGACGCTCGATCCGGCCTTCCTCAAGGAGATCTGCCTGCGTGCCACGCACGCCCTCGAGCCGGCCGCTCGAACGCCACAGGGGGACGCGTACGACTTTTTCATCACCGAATACCGCGTGGACGTCGACCCGCGCACGCCTTCGGGAACCACGGTCCTTCACTGCGACATCCATGGCCTCCGCCCTCGATAGGCTCTTCCGGCCCTTCGAGGGCACGCGGAACGCATATCCCCTCGGGCTCTTCCGCATGGCGTTCTTCGTCGGCCTCGCCCTTCACTTCTTCCCTACGCTCCTCCACCTCGACGAAGCCTACCGTCCGGGCGCCCTTCGAAGCGAGCAGTGGAGCGAGTGGCTCTACGAGCACTTCCTCAGCGTGCCCCACGGCGCGCTGCGAGTCGGCTCGATCGTGACGATGCTCGCGTGCCTGACGGCGATCGCCGGCGTCCTCCCACGAGCCTCCGCCGTCGTCTGCGGCGTCGGCTTCTACGTGTTCGCGAGCTTCAACTCGATGTACGTGCAGACACTCGCGCTCATGCCGGCGTGGGCCATCCTGCTCCTCTGGATGATCTGCGGCGGGGGCGCTGCGGCGCTCTCCCTGCCGGTCTTCGGTTCGAGCCCCGAGGAGCCCGCGACGAGGGTCGAGCCGCGGCTCCTCTCGGGGCTCATCCTGTACCAGGTGCTTCTGGGCGTCTTCTTCTCGGGCGTCGAAAAGCTCATCGCCGGCTGGCCCTGGACCAACGAGATGGGGATCGTCCTCTCGTACCCGACCGGATTCATGGTCCGCGACTGGGTCGCCGCGTCCTCCTTCATGCGCGGCTCTCTCTTCACGCACGCGCTGTCGTGGTTCACCATCGGCGTCGAGCTCGGCACGCCGATCGGGCTCCTTTTCCGCCGTACACGCGTCGCCGCGCTCGTGATCTTCGAGCTCTTCTTTCTGGGCATCGTCGCGATGCTCGAGGTACCCCCGCTCTTCTACTGCATCTTCGCATTCGGAGGGGTGCTCGCGCTCGACGACGACGAGGTGGCCCGCGTGCAGTCGTTCGTCGTGCGCACCCGCAAGCGGCTCATGGCGGGCCGTAGCTGAGACCGAGAGATGACCGGGAACGGAAACGAAAAGATTCGACCGCGCGTGTGGCTCGCGGGTCTCGCGCCGATCGTCGTCGTCGCGCTCGGGGTTGCCGCGTACCTCTCGATGGCCGGTAAGAAACCCGCGGAGAGACACGCGGTCGCGACCGCGGACGAGGTGGAGACCGCCGCCCCCGCAGCCGTGCCCGCGCCCCCGGCTCCGCAACCCTCGCCGTGGACGCCACCGAGCGCGCCGGCCGCCGTCCCGACCGCGCCTTTGCCGAGCCCCTCGACCTCCGCCGACGCGTTCCGGGAGATCGACGCGCTCCTCGCGCGACCGCCGAATTCGGGAGACTGGACCCTCGAGCAGAAGAACGCCTACCGATCCAAGCTCGCCAACGACCTTCTCGTGCGCGAGAGGAGCCTCGAGCGAGAGGTGGCGGCGGCACACCGGGCCCGCGACACGGCCACCGAGCAGACGAAGACGGCCACCCTCGACTACCTGCGTCGGCGCCGTGAAGCGCTCGAGGCGCAGGTCCGCGGCACGCCCGACGCGACGCCTTCGCCGGACGCAGGCCCGTGAGGTACGGACCCGTGCATCTTCACCGAGGGGGGGCCTCCGGCGTCTTCTCGGAGGTCTCGGCCTGCACCGGGCCTCCATGACGTAGCTCGACCATCTGCTTGAACCGCGCGAGCTCGTCGGGATCCGTCATGGGGGGACATGCGTCGTGGTGCTCTCGCAGGTACTTCGGCGAGAGGCAGCGCTGTTCGGTCTCCGGGAACGTGCCACACAGAGTCAGGAACTCTTCGCGGGGCGCGAGGTGAAGGACGAGCGCCTTGGCCTGAGCCGCCTCCGCCTCGTCCAGCGAGGCCTTGTAGGCGTTGTAGGCGGTCTCGCACGGCGTCTTGCCCTCCGGCGCGTGGTAGAGCGCGAGATACCCGGCGAACGAACGGTCCATGCCCGTCCCATGCGCGCTCTCTCCGAGGGGCGGGTGCCTGGGGGGACGGGGGCGCAGTCCCAAGAACGCCGCGGCGCCCAGGGCGACCACGACGACGGCGACGAGAATGCGAAGCCTGGGAGAGAGCATCCAGCGAGTCTAGGACGCACGAGGCGGACAGACCCACAAACGACGAAGGAGCGGCCAGCCTGGGCTGGTCGCTCCGCGTCGGTTACGAGCCGTGGACTCTGCGCATCACGGGCAGTTGGGGGTGTTCCAGTCGCCGCTCGGGCCGTACTGGCCGCAGGAGAACCAGGACGGGGACGAGCCGCACAAGGAGCCGCGGCAGTGGCTGGACATGTAGGCGTCGAAGCTGTGGCCACCGCCCGTGTTCGAGCCGCCGTTCGCGTCGCTGCCCGGGTTGTTGTTCTTCGCCTGCCAGAGCTCGTAGGCAGCGTCGTCGTTGCAGAGGTGGCTGCCGACGCCCGAGTCCCAGTTGTACGCGGTCTGACAGCCGCCCAGCCCGTCGTTCGCGCCCGTCACGCCGCCCGCCGTGCTGCCGGTGATGCTCGTGGCGTAGGTCCAGCCGGCCGCCTGCGAGTAGCAGTCGTAGCCGATGCCGTTGCCGCCGTTATAGCAAGTGCCGTGGTTACACGCGCTCAGCATCCAAACCCAGCCGATCACGTTCCACGTCCCCGAGTACTCACCGCTCGAGTAGTAGCCTTCGTAGTCGCCCATGTAGGCAGCCGAGTGCGATGCGGCGTAGAACCAGGTCATCTCGACCGTCGGCTTCGAGTACTTGTTCGTGTTGAAGATGCTCCAGGAGCCGTAGCCGTCGGTCCCGTACGCCTGCTGCGCGGCGGCGCGCGCCTCGATGGTCGGCTCTGCCGCGATGACGGCCGCTTGCGTCTGCAGGCGCACGTCGTCGGGGATGGAGGGCTGCGCGGCGAGCGCGGACATGTGGAACGCGTGATCCTCGAAGCCCTTCGGCAGCGCCTTGGCCAGGGCTCCCGCCGCCTCCGTAGCGAGGCGGAAGTCATCAACGCGGTGCGCGTAGGCCGCGGGCGGCAGGTGACGCGAGGCCGTGACCTCGGCGTTCCAGGTGGGGTCGGCGAAGTTGTCGCCGCCGCGCTGGGCGAGGAACGTGTGGTTATCCTGGTCGACGAACCGGTAGTCCATCTCGTACTGCGGCTCGTTCGGCGAATCGAGGCGGTAGACCTCCGGCTTCAGCTGCCCGACGCGGGACTCGATGTAGACCACCCGTCCCGCCTTCACGTACGCCGCGTTCACGCCCCACGCCGGGTCATCGGCCTTGAGGATGTTCACCCCCTCCTTCAGCTCCGAGGCGGCGGGCCGGCTGGATGCGGGCGCGGCGTTCGCGCAGCCGGTGAGCGAGGTGACCGTGTAACCCGCTACCAGCAACCCTGCTCCCAAGCCCAACAGCGTCTGCCAGCACCGGTTCATGAGGGGACTCCTTCGCGAGCTCGTTTGCCTCGCAGATGAGTCACCAAGCAGCGACCGTGCCGCGCTCTAAGTGCGCGCTTTTGCTCGCAGCGCTTCGTGAGCTGGTTCAGAACCCATACTTTCCCGAGTTCAAACACCGAACTTCGTTCGGCTTCTGAACACGACGCCGCCGATGACCGGGAACCCTCGGCGAAGTCGTCGCCACTGATAGAGTTCGTCGAGATGCGTGCGGTGCGTGGGTCGCGGCGGACATGGCTCCTCGCCTTCGCCCTGTACATGGCGCTGCTGGCGGGCGGGTGCGATCGGCGCTCGAAGCCATCGCCGACGACCTCGCCGTCGGCGAGCGCCGCGGAGGCAGTCTCGAACGATCCCCTCGCGGCGTTGCCCCTCGACGCGACACCCATCGACTGGTCACGGCCCGTTCCGACGACCCCGCCCGGGGGCCTCACCGAACCCGGCTACGTCGGCTCGGAAGCGTGCAAGGACTGCCACAAGGACGTCTATCTGAGCTACGCGCGCCACTCGATGGCGCGCACCGGACCGCGGCCGCTCGTCACACTCGACCGAAAATGGCTCGCGCAGATCTTCGACGCCGGCGCGGCCCAGCCCGTCGTCCACGAGCGCAGCGGCTTCACCTACAGGCCATTCCGGAAAGGCAACGACTACTTCGTCGAAGAGCTCGTCGTCGCGCCGGACGGGACCCGCGTCCAGAGCTGGGTCGAGCAGCTCGGATACGCGTACAGCGCCGGCAGCTATGGGATGGCGTTTTACTTCCGCCAGGGCACGCGCCTCTACCAGATCCCGATCGACTACTACGCGAAGGCTCGGGTGTGGGGCGTCGATCCGTCGTTCGCCGACGGCGGCAACGTGCGCTTCTCGAAGACGCTGGGCTCCTTCTGCATCTCGTGCCACACCGACTACCCGCGCCGCCAGGCCGGGACGGACGACGTGTTCCTCGAGCCGCTGCCGGCGGGCGTCGGTTGCGAGCGATGCCACGGACCCGGACAGAAGCACGTCGCGACGCTGCGGGCGGCGGACATCGTCAACCCGGCCCGCCTGTCGACGACGCGGCAGGTCGAGGTGTGCGCCCAGTGCCACGAGTCGAGCCACTCGAACCTGCGCGCCCATCGCGAAGAGTTCAGCTACAGGCCGGGGGAGCCCCTCGGCGCCTACCGGGTCAACTTCGTCGGCGAGCCTCCCGAGCCCGATCGTTTCATCCTCCTCGCGCACCCGGAGCGGATGATCCGCAGCGCCTGCTGGCGCGCCTCCGGGGGAAAGCTCACGTGCACGAGCTGCCACGATCCGCACAAGAGCTCCTTCGAGCAGCCGGCCACGTGGTGGGACGCCAAGTGCAACGAGTGCCATCACGATCACCCATGCACCGAGAGCGCCGAGGCCCGCGCCGCTCAGGGCGATCACTGCGTGACCTGCCACATGCGCACGGGGCCGGCATCGAGCCCCACCCTGGTCAGCATCACGGACCACTGGATCCAGCGGCGACCGCCGCCCATCCGACCCGGCGCCGACCGACCGCAACATCTCGAGGCGTGGCCCGACCTCGTCGGAGAGCCTGCACCCGGCGACGATCTCGTAGTCCTCGAAGCCATGGCGTACTCGGGCGCCGGACAGCACGAGACGGCGGAGAAGCTCGCCGCGAGCGCCCACGGCGACGCGCTCCGGATGCCCATGCTCGACGAGATGCTCGCCCGTCACTACACCGCGGCCGGGCAACCGTGGAACGCGGCGCGCTCCTACGCATCGCTCCTCGACGTGGACCCGAACGAGCCGGGGCCCCTCTTCACGTACGCCCGGCTGATGCTCGATCGAGGCCCGGGCGGCGTATCCGAGGCGACGCACGCGCTCGACCGCCTGCTGGCGCTGGACCCGGACGACGTCGCGGCGCTGGAGACCAAGGCGATGTTCCTCTTTCGGGGCGGCCACGTCGAGGAGGCGACGCCTCTCTTCACCCGCGCCGCGTCCGTCGGACCGTCGGCAGGAGCGTCCCACGTGGCCCTCGCCCTGCTCGCTCAGCGAGAGAACCGCGACACCCAGGCCATCGCGGAGCTCGAGCTGGCCCGGCGGATCGAGCCAGGCAACACGTGGATCCTGGAGCGGTTGCGCGCCGCGTACGCCAAGGCAGGGGACGCGGCGCACGGCGCCGACATCGATCGCGCGAGCAAGTACTTCGCGAGCAGGAAGGGTGGCTCGCCGACCGGGGCGACGTGGTGGCTGCCCGAGGGCTGGCGGTAGAGCCGCTACGGGGCGAGCGCGGTCCCGACGCTCGAGGTCCCGTAGTACGCGAGGGTCCCGCCGCGCGCCGCGTTCGGCTCCGGATCGCTGACGAAATCCCCGCCGACGGCCCAGAAGCCGCCCGCGGGATCGGCCCACGCCCCGTGGAGGTCCTGATGGGGGTCCGACGCGAAGTCGCTCACCCACGTCCCTGCGACGAGGCGCTGCTTGAGCCCACCGAAGCCGACGATCACCACGTTTTCCGGTGACGCGCACGACACCCCGTTGACGCCGTTCTCGAGCGTGACGCCGGCGCGCGCCCAGCTCGACCCGTCCGAGACGAGCACGTCCTCGCCGCCCACGGCGTACACCTCGCTCGGGCTGCAGCCGTTCACGGTCGTGAGGTTCCCGGTGGCGAGCGGCGGGCTGTTCGCCTCGAGCGCCCACGCCGTTCCGGTGCGGTGCCAGATCGTCCCGTATTCGCCGACGACGTAGAGGTTGTCGGACGCCGTCCCCCACACCTTGAAGAAGGAGCGCCCGAGCACCTGAGGCAGGGGCGACGGCGTCCAGCTCGTACCGTCGAAGTGGAGCAGCACGTCGTTCGGCTGGCTCGTACCGCCTTCGGGCGTCCCGCCGACCGCCCACACGTCGCTCGCAGAGGCGGCCCACACCCCGAAAAGCGTGGCCGTCGTACCGGACGGAAAGTCCGTGAGCTGCGTCCCGTCCCAGTGCGTGATGCGCCCGCTCGTCCCGACGAACCACACGTCGGCGTCACTCGTGCCGTTGGCCCACCAGAACGTGTCGGTCCCGCCCGCGTGCAGGTCCGTCCAGGAGGTGCCGTCGTAGTGCAGAATGGTGGACGGGGTTCCATTGCCCAGCGGACCGCCGACGGTGAACACATCGTCCGGAGCGGTCCCCCACGCGCACAGAAGCGTCGGCGTCAGATCGTGCAAGACCACATGCCAGGCGGGCGGCCCCGCGTCCTCGTCGGACGATCGCGCCGGTGAGCTGCACGCGCCGATGAGCGCGAGTCCCAGCACGGCGAGCACCGCCTTCACTCGTCCCCCCCGTCCATGCACGACTCACCGAGGATGTAACCGCCCTTGCAGATGCACAGGCACTCCTCGAGGTTCTCGGGCTGTCCGCACTCGGGGGTGACCTGGATCTTCTTCGTGAGCGTGCGGCCTTCGCGGTCCTGGATGGTGACCTCGACCCCGTAGACGGTGCCGTAGATATTGGTGCTCGACCACTCGTTGGGGCAAACGGGAATGTTCGAGAAGTCCGAGACGGCGGCAGAGGCCGCCGTGCTGGGCGTGCCGCTCACGCCGTAGCCGTCGCCCGTGTCGATGAGGTTCACCGTCCGGGAGTCGACGCGCACCTGCTGCGTGGAGAGATCGCGCAGCGCGCCGGTGAGCTGAAGGCCGCATCCGTCCACGTTGGTCGCGCGCACCCCGACGAAGATGACGCGCCCCCCCTGCGGTGGCAGGATCATCGGCACGGTGTCGCCGTCGTTCAGCGCGGCCACGGTCTCGTCCGCGAGGAGCACCTGCATGTCGAAGTCCGGGGCCGCCGCGTCGCTCCCGAGAAAGCCCACGGGGCATGGCTCTGTGTTACCGCCGTCGCCGCTTCCCGCGGAGCTGGGCGAGCACGCGGTCAGCGTCGAGAGCATGGCGAGCGCGGCGAACGCCACGAAGGCCGGCGCCGCGGCGTTCCGTCTCAGAAGCAATTCACGTTGTCCTGCTTCGGGTAGTAGTAGATGAACGCGTTGCAGTGCTCGTTCACGTCGACCTGCGCGCCGAACGTGTAGCAGCAGTCCTGCTCCGCGGGCGGCGTTCCGTACTTCTTGGCGTCGATGGCGTTGAGGGTCGCGCACGTGTCCACGCCGTTCGTGGCCGTGCTCGGATCATCCCACTGATAAGAGCACGTGTACCAGACCCCTCCGCCGGCGGGCACCACCTGCTCGAGCCCGGGCGAATGGAGCATCACCGGCTCGGCCCAGTCGAGCGACTGGTAGAAGCGGGCCGACGGGTCCGGCGTCGTGGTCGACGTCCCGTCCCACATGTACATGTCGAACTCGGTCCCCCGCGAGTGAAAGTGCCCGTTGGCGCCGACGATCGTCACCGGGCTCGGACTGTTGATCTGGCAAGAAGCGGCGTACGTCGGCGTCGGGTTTCCTTCGCAGATGCGGATGGACTGGTCCGTCGCGAAGATGGTCCCCATCTGGTACTGCACGGTGGTCGGGTCCATCGCGTAGAGGTCGATGCCCACCTGGCCCACGCCATCGGGCGTCCCCTGCGTCGCCGCGTTGACGTAGTGCGTCTGGAGCATCAGCGTCTCGTTGGGGTCGATCTCGTTCGCGACGCCGTCCGGGTACGACCAGTCCTCGTCGCCGTCGATCTGCGTGTTGGCGACCAGCGGCCAGTCCGACCAGTTCGAGCTCACGAAGCACTGCCCCACGCCGTTGATGCCCACCTGCGGCGACCCGTTGGCCGGATCGAGGCCCACGATGGTCCGCACGCGGAAGAGGTTCATGTGGTGCGAGCCCGGCTTCTGCACGACCTGGATGCGGTGAAGCTCGAGCGGCTGCGTGGGATCCATCCCGTTGGCCGCGAGCAGATCGCTCACCTTGAAGAAGTAGCAAACCTGCAGCTCCTCCCCCGTCGGCACGAGGAACGCGTCCGTCATCATCTGCACGCCGGTCCCCGACGGCGGCGGAGAGAGCTGCGATGGATCCGTGGGCTCGTCCGGAGTCGGCGGCGCCGTGGGGCCCGACTGCGAGGAGCATCCGATCCAGGTCAAGACGACCGCCAAGAGGGCGGCAAAAGGGAGACCATCCCGAAGCTTCATGTTGTGGCCCTACCGTCCAGTGTCCTCCCATATCGGTCGGCGGGCAAACTCGCGTTTGCAGCGGCATCCCGTGATGCAGGCAGAGCCGCGCGCTACACTGGAGGGCCGCTGCGTCGATGCGAGCCATGACGACGATAAGCCCGGGCGCTTCACGCAAGCCGCGTCGCGTGATTCTTTCGCGGGCGGCGTGGCAGCCCCTGGCCGGCGCCTTGCTGACCCTGCTCGCGTGCTCGACGGCCACGACGCCGCAGACCGCCGTCGTCGTGGGCATCCAGAGCGAGCCGCTGAGCGGCGCCATCGGGACGCTCCACGTGGTGACGACGCTGGGCGGTCAGCCGAGCACCGACGAGACGATCAGCCCCGCAGCCCTCCCGCACGAGGTGAAGCTCGTTCCGCCGGGGGGCAACGTCGCGGCGCCCATCGCGGTCGAGGTGGACGGCTACGAGAGCGCGACGTGGACGGTCGGCTCCCCCGACCCGCCGGTGCTCGTGCGCACGGCAGAGACGAGCTTCGTCGAGGACCAGACCCTGCTGCTCCGAGTGATGCTCCAGGGCGCGTGCTTGCTCGCGCTCCCGGGCGGCCCCCCCGGCGCCCCGACGTGCGTCGCCCCGCAGACGTGCATCGGAGGGACCTGCCAGGACGACGTGGTGCCGCCGGCGTCCCTCGAGCCCTACACACCCGGCTGGGCGAACGATCTCCCGGACGTGTGCAAGCCGCTGAACGCAGGCCCTCCCGTCGTGCAAGTGGGGACGGGGCAGACGGACTACCTGCCGCTCACCGACGGGCAGACCGTGCAGGCGGAGCAGGGACCGCAGGGAGGGCATCACATCTGGATCGCCGTCCGCCAGGAGAACCTGAAGCAAGCCGGCTCGACGACGACCATCACCAGCGTGCAGCCCGGAACCAACCTCGCCGGGCCGCAGATGGCGTTCGTCTTCGACTTTCAGCAGGACCAGGGGGGCTTCTGCACGCTCTACGGGCTGCGCTACCAGCTGGACCTCGACGGGACGGACTACCACCTTTTCCTCGGGCAGCCGCTCGACGTGACCGTCGTCATCGCCGATCCTTCGGGCGCGACCGGTACGGGCGTCGCGCACATCGACATCGCGCCGACGCTGCTCTGTCCGTCCGGCATCCCTGGCTGTCCGGACGACGCGGGCGGCGGTACCGACGGCGACTGACGAATCGGCGCCCGTCAGGGCTGCGTGACCATGAGCACGGCGTCGGCCGCTGGGGCCTGCACGGTCTGCGTCGAGCCCCCCGGCCATCGGACCGCGATCGAGTCGATCGCGGTCGACGCGCCGAGACCGAAGTGCGCCACCGGCCACGAGCTGCCGACCGAGCCGTGGGCGCGCTGCACGTAACGCGTCGACGAAGGGGAGCCCGAGCGCGACAGCGTGACGGAGGCGCCGATCCCGTCGAGGTTGGGCGCGTGGCCCTGCAGGCGCACGTCGATCCAGTGCTGCGCCGGGCTCACGTTGTGGAGGAGCTCGAAGCGCATCGGGGTGCCGATGGATCCCCCCTCGAGGTCCGGCGTCCCGATGGCCTCGGCCACGTCGAGCCGACCGTCCTCGTCGAAATCGCCGACGGCCGCCGTGCCGTACGAGGGGCGCGGCTCGGCCTGCTGCGTCTGCGCCACCCACTCCGGCGTGAAGCCGTGACCGCCGGCGTTGAGGAGGAGCAGATCGAACTGCTGGATGGGCTGAAGCTGCCCCCCCTGGCCGACGAGCGTGAGATCCTCGTAGGTCCGGACGAGCGCCGCGCTCGGGACGAACAGATCGGTCCATCCGTCCGAGTCGAAGTCTTCGCCGAGCGGGGCCCACCCCGACTGGAACCTCGTGGGCGCCGCGACGCCCCAGTCCTGCGTGTGGTACGCGAGGCCGCCCGTCGTCCCGAGGTAGAGCTGGCCGCTCCCGATGTCCGAGACGTAGGCGTCCAGCCGGCCGTCGAGGTCGAAGTCCTCGAAGGCGACGCCCATGGCGTGGTTGTAACCCTTGGTGCCGAGCGTGGACCACACGTCGGTGAACTGCATGCCGGAGGAATTCAGGTAGAGCCGGTCCGTTCCCCAGTCGTTCGCGATGAACACGTCGGGGAGACCATCGCCGTCGTAGTCGGCGATGCCGAGGGCGTTCGTGTTGGCCGGTCCGCAGTCGGTCGCGTTGCCGAGCGAACGAGCCGCCGTCATGAAGCCACCGGCCCCGGTGTTCGTGTAGACGACGGGCGGCGGAAGACACCGCGTCCCGGGGAGGACGCACGCGTAGCCGTCGGCCACGCAGCCGCACTCGCTCGCCGCGGTCGACAGCCCGTCGTCGAGGCCCCAGGGCGCGAAGACGACGTCGAGCCATCCGTCGCCGTCGAAGTCCGCCAGGCCGACCCCCGTCAGCGTGAACCCCGCGGAGAACGGCGGGGCGAAGGTCTGCAGGTCGTCGAACGCGCCGCCGCCGGCGTTGTGGAGGTAGTGCGCGGCGATCGTGCCGAACGCCGCGAGCACCACGTCGGGCTTTCCGTCGGCGTCCACGTCGCCCACCGCGCAAGGGCCGAGCGCGCCCGGAAACGACGGCAACGGAACGGTCTTCCCCTGGAAGCTCCCCTTCCCGTCGCCGGCGAAGAGCTTCAGCACGCCGGCGGTGACGAGCAGGACGTCGAGGTGGCCATCGCCGTCGAAGTCCTCCATGGCCAGGCAGCGGTCGCCGAGCGCGGGAAATCCCGCGGCCGGGCCCACGTCCTGGAACGGCGCCGCGCCCGCCTCGCCTGTCGTGTCGTCCCCGGTCGGGCACGTCCCGCCGTCCAGCGACGTCGCGTCGTCCCCTCCCCCGTCCGCGGACGCCGCCTGGCTCCCGGGATGGCTCGAGCAGGCGACCGGAAGGACGACGAGGACGGCCGAGGTGAAGCGCAACGAGGGGATCCCTCGAAGCAGTCTGGAGCGAACACGAAGAGCGGTCAATTTCGCGCCGCGGCGACGGCGTCGCGGAACGCCGGATCGATGTCCGAAGACGCATCCACCGTCCGCGAGAAGCCACCGATGGCCCCGCGAAACCATGCCGGATCCGCGGCCTTCGACGAGGCCAGCTCGCCTTCGGCCTGGGCTACCAGGCCTCGTTTCGCGTAGAGCATCGCCAGGTTGAGGTGGTCCTGCGCGTAGAACGCGTCCGGGTGCGTTCGCGAGCCCACGTCGGCCCGGAGCGCCTCGATGGCGCCGTCGAGGTCCCCGTGCTTCGTCAGCACGACGGCCATCCGCTTGCGCGCGCGCGCATCCCACGGATCGGCCTGTCCGGCGCGCCTCCACGCATCGACGGCGTCGTCGAACCGGCCGAGGGCGTCGAGCGAGTTGCCGAGCTCGTACCAGGGGCGAGCGTCCGCGGGATCCTCCGCGGCGGCGCGCTGGAAGTACTCGATGGCCCTCGCCGGCTGATGCAGGTACCGCTGCGACGCGACGCCTCGATAGAAGTCGAGCTCCGCCGCGAAGGACGCCGAGGACTCGCGCGTCTTCACGTTGAGCGCGACCGCGAGGAGGGCGAACCCCGCGGCCGCCGCGGCTCTCCGGGCGCGCCCCGCCGACGCGAGCCGCGCGATTCCGGCGCACGCGAACATCGCCAGCACCGGCACGGACGGCACCCGGTAGCGCGACGTCGCGAAGAACACCGCCACCACCAGCGCCTGCAGAGCGACGAACCCGTACGCGAGGACCAGCCGTCGCCGGTCCCGCCAGCACACGACGGCCCCCACGAACGCCAGGGGGACGAGCAGCCCATCGGGGAGCCACGGCGGCCCGCGCGTCACCAGCGACCGCAGCACGACCGAGCCGCCGCGCATGGCGTAGACGTCCGTATCCCGTGGGATCTCGGGACCATCGAAGAAGAGGTAGAGCTTGCGCAGGTAGATCGAGGCCGCCCGGACCGGGTGCTCCTTCCAGAAGGCGAGCCCCCGGTCGAAGAACCACGACGATTGAGCGCCGTGGAGGAGCCCCGCACGCGAGGGCTCGTCCTCGAGCGCCATCCAGTGCTCTCCCGGACGGATGGCGAGGGTCTCCTCGTAGCGCTCGTTGTTGCCGAGGTAGAAGTTGATTCCGCCGTTGGTCGACACCAGCACGACCTCGTGTCCGCGCTGCCAGTTGCCCCACGTGACGGGCGCGAGAGGGAGGACGACGCCGACCGCCAGCGCCGCGATCAACGCGGGCCGCCGCAGCCACGCCGCCGCGAGCACCGCGAAGGGCAGCACCGTCGGCCCGAACACCGCCGCCACCCCGAGGGCGAGCCCCGCGACCAGCGAGGCGCGCGGAGTTCGCAGTTCGCCGGCGCGCAGCAGCAGCCAGAGCGCCAGGAGATCCGCGGCCAGCATCCAGGTGGGCGGCAGGAGCTCGTAGCACTCGAAGACGAGGACCCCGTGCAGCGCGCACACGGCGGCGGTCGCGAGCCCGACGCGCGCGGTGAACAGCCGCGCCCCGACGAGGTACGCGAGAAAGCAGCTCGCCGTCGAAACGAGTGCCTGGACGACGCGTGGCGCGAGCAGCCCCGGGCCGAACGTCCAGAAGACCGTCGCCAGCGCGTACGCCAACCCCGGCGGCTGGAACCACGCCCGCGGCTCCGGTCCGTGCCCGTCGGCCAGCGCTCGACCGAGCGCCACGTAGCGCTCCTCGTCGACCACCGGGTAGTCGAAGAGGAGGTCTCCGCGTTGCCCGAGCATGTACGCGAGGCGTAGGACGAGCGCGACGAAGAGGAGGCTCGCCAGCGCCCACCGATACCGCCGCTCGCCAAGAACCACGACCCGAGTATCGCCCTTGCAGAGCGTCAGGGCGGCCTTGAATCGACGCGCTCCCTTTGGCAGGAGGCGCTCGCGGGACACCGGCCGCCGCGTCTTTCTCGGGGAAAGTGTCTCTCGCTCGAACGAAAGACGCTCCCCTCGTGCGGGGAGCGCCGTTTGGTCTTCCGAGAGCGCCTTTTGGTCTTCAAGAAGGCGCTCCCCGCTCGCGGGGAGCACCAAGTGCTCTTCAAAAAGGCGCTCCCCTCACGCGGGGAGCACCACGTGGGCTTCCAAAAGGCGCTCCCCTCACGCGGGGAGCACCGCGTGGGCTTCCAAGTGCGCCTCTTGGTCTTCAAAATGGCGCTCCCCGCTCGCGGGGAGCACCGCGTGGGCTTCCAAAGGGCGCTCCCCTCGCGCGGGGAGCGTCATTCGCTCCTCGGATCGGCACTCCGTCTCATGAAGGGGACGAGCTCCGAGGCTATGCTCTCCGTCTCATGGGCCTGCGTGGCACGCTCTCCTTCGTGGGGCTCGCGGTCGTCTCGACCGCCTGCGCGGCGCCGACCGCCGTGGCGCCGCCCGCCGTCGTCACGACGCCTGCACCCGCTCCCCTCGCCGCGGTGCAAGCCGTCGTCGCCCCGGTCTCCCCTTCGCCTCCCCCGCCGCCGCCCGCCCCACCCCGCTCCACGATGGGCGCGGAGGACCCGGATCCCGCGGCGGAGGCTTCCCCCATCCGACCCGTCGACGCGCGACGACCCGACGGCCTCGAGGTGACCGTGCTCGTGGGCGGCGCGGGCCGCGAGGCGCAGGCCGGGGATCGCCTGGTCGTGCACTACGTCGGGACGCTGCTCGACGGACGGCAGTTCGACAGCTCACGCGAAAAGGGGCGGACGCCGTTCCGCTTCGTGCTCGGCAAGGGCAGCGTCATCAAGGGCTGGGAAGAGGGCGTGCTCGGGATGCAGGTCGGTGAGGTGCGGCGACTCGTCATTCCGTCGGAGCTCGCCTACGGGGAGCGCGGCCGGCCTCCCACCATCCCTCCAGCCGCGACGCTCGTGTTCGAGGTTCAGCTCCTCGCGATCGAGCCGCCCTGAGGCGTGATTGTCACCGGCATCCCGGCTTCATCCGGCGGACGCCGAGGGCGTCGGTGAAGAAGGGCGGGTCGCAGGTGCCCCAGGTCCAGCCGTCGGCGATGGCTTCCAGCCGCGAGTCCATGCCCACGCTCACGCGCGCGACCTGCATGCGGGTGCCGGCGAGCACGAACGGCACCACCCGCGTTTGCCCGAGGGACGTGATGCGCAGCTTCCCGGCGACCGGACGCTCGCTCGGCGCGCCGCCCGCGCGCGTCACCTCGACGAGGAACGGCCCCGTGGCCCCGCTCGTGACGGCGAGCGCCTCGTGCGACGTGCTCGTGCAGTCGCTCGCGCGGACGTTGCGCGCGGACGACGCCCACGAGAGACGCTTCCCCGACGGGTCGATGATCCCGACATCGAGGTCCGTGCCCGCCGACCCGTCCCAGGTCGCGTCCACGACGACGTCGCCGAACACCTTGTCCGCGACCTCCGCGCCCGGCGCGAGCTTCGCCGCGGCCGCCGATACGCGCGCACGCGTCGCGTCGTCCTTCAACGAGGCGAGCCACCGCGACTCGGACGCCGGCGACCCCTGCGCGCGCTCGCAGCCAATGGCCGCCGCTACGGCGCCGACGTCGCCCGGCTTCGTCTCCGCCGCCGTCACCCGGAGTGCGCACGCCCGCCCGGCCCGACCCGCGCGGTCCTCGGCCCGGGCCAGCGTCGAAGCGAGCTCCGACTGGATTGCGGGCGGCAGCGAGGGCGACGCGAGCATGCCCGAAAGGATCCGCAGCGCCCCCTGCCGGTCCCCCCGCCACGCCTTCGCCGTGGCGCGAAGCAACAGCGCGTCGGCGTCGAGGGGATCGCGCTTTGTCCACGTGGCGGCCAGCGCCTCGACCTCGGCTACGTTGCCCTGCCGCACGAGGAGCTTCGCCAGCTCGGCGTGCCTCTGGCGCACGTCGGGCGACGCCGCGAGGGCCGATCGCGCCGCTTCGAGCTTCACGAGGTCGACCGCGGGCCGATCGTCGGCCGCGATGGTCGCCGTGCGAAACCATACGCGCCGCATCCAGCGCCCGGGCCGGGCGGCCCGTTCCATCTCCTGCGGCGCCGCGCGGGCCAGGATTGGCGCCCCGGAGTCGTTCGCGCCCATGGGCACCGTCGCCGCGGGCGCCCGTGGTGGGGGCGCGGCGGAGGGTGCTGCGGCGAGGCCGTCGAGCCCGATCCCGCCGGCCTTCTTCTCGTCATCGTCGGTGGGTGCGATGACGCCCGCCGTCTCGGTCCCCTGCGCTTCGCTCTCGCCCGTCCACTCGAAGGCGTGCTCGGCGCGCGCGATGCCGAACGCGTGGAACATCGCCTCGCTCTCGAGGACCAGGAGCGACGTGGAACGGCTCGGTACCCGGAAGCGGTGCGACAGCGCCACGGCTTCCGCGCGCGCCGAGTCGTCGCCCGCCCGCTCGTCGTCGGCCACGCGCATCGCGGCCCACGTCCTCGCAGCCCATGCGTTGCCCTCGTCGCTCGTCACGCGCACCTCGATGGGCCAGCGCGCCTCGAAGGGCTCCCCTGCCACCTTGCCTCGGAGCACGACGTCACCGCTGGCCCGGTCCCCGTGGAGGCGCGCGGCGACGAGGGTCTCGCTCCCGGCGCGGATGGTGGCGAGCTTCGCCGGGACGACGTCGCGCAGGCCTTCGGGGAGGATCACCTCGACGTCGCGCAAGGCGGCGCCGTAGGTGGCGGCGAGCACGTCGAGCGCCGCCGCGTCGGTCGCCTGCCCCGGAGTGTACGGGATGACCGCGCCTCCACCGCCGCGGGCGATCTCACCGAGCGTTTCGACGTCGGCGTCGCTCCCGATGGGCACCGTGATCACCTCGGCGCGGCGGTCGGGCAGCGCGTCGCTCACCTCCGCGGCGACGCGAGAGGCGCTGCGGTACCCGGCGCTCGCCGTGCCGTCGCTGAGCAGAACCACTCGCAGATCGTGCGCCGCATCGCGACCGCCCACGGCACCGGCCGCGCGTACGGCTCCCACGAGGTCGCTCGCGCCGTCGGCCTCCACGCCCGCCAGGAACGCGTCGACGTCGTGCGCGGCCACGGCGCCCGGAGCGAGCCACCCGCCCGGCAGCGCGCGGCATTCCACGTCGCACGCGAGCACGGTCACGCGGTCCCGCCGGTCCATCTGCTGCGCGAGGGTCACCGCCAGGCGCGAAGCCCTGCGCAGACGCTCGCCGAACATCGAGCGCCCCACGTCGACGAGGAGCGGGTCGCGAGCGGGTACACGTACCGACGCACGCCGGCCGTCGGCGCGACGTGCTGCGTGTAGGCGAGGACGACGCGCCGGGAGCCGTTGCGCGGAATCGGGAATATCTTCAGCTCGGCGCGTCCCCCACGCTGCCACTCGAGGAGCGCCGGATCGCGCCATGGGCCGGGCACCCAGACCACTTCCTCCACAGGGCGCGGCGCGCCGGGGGCGGCGTGCTGGAGGACTCCGCGCCAGATGCCCGAGGCGCGGGACGCGTCGACGAACTCCCCTTCCACGAGCTTGCCGTCCACCTCGAGCGCGAGTCGTTCCAGGCGGGCGTCCGGGGGCAGGGGAAAGCGCCACACGCCCTCGAGCTCCTGGCTGGTCGTGTTGACGAACGTCTCGTCGACCTCGGTGTGCGCCATCGCCCCGACGATCCGTGCCGTGACGTCGTGGCGAGCCAGTCGGACGGCGCCGTCGATCTCGTCCTTGCTGCCCGGCTTGCGGGCGCGAAGCTCGCCGAGACCCGCCGGGGCCGCGTCGTCGTCGGCGGCACGCGCGTCGAAGCCCTCGCCGAACGCGACGCGCTGCGCGAGATCCGTCGTCGCGGTGACCTCGACGCGGCTCTCGTTGCGTGCGAGGTCCCCCTCCTCGCCCGCGTGGACCGTGGCCGAATCGCGCGGTCCCCTGACGTCGACCTCACCGCGCACCACCTCGACGCTCGCGCGAGCGTCGTCGGCGGTCATCGCGAAGCGGGCGTCGGTCGCGCGTACCTCGCCGAGTCCCGTCGAGACGACGAGCGAGCTTCCCGCGGCGAGCTCGGCGACGATGGCTCCGCCCGGAAGCGTCAGCGTCTGCGCCCCCTCGAGTACCAGCGCCGTCGCCCGATCGAGCGCCACGGCGGTCCCGTCGTCCAGCTCGAGGCGCGCGCGAGTCCCGGGGCTCGTCTCGAGGCGCGTTCCCCACGCGATGCGCGCGCCCTCGGCCAGCTCGACGCGACGGCCATCCGCGCCCACGGCGACGACGCCGCTCCCGGTGTCCGCGCCGCCGTGGACGATCTTCGCAAGCGTGGCGTGCGCTTCTCCGGCCTCGCCCCGTGCGCGCCCGCCGGCATGCCACCCGATGAACGCGCTGCAAGCCACGGCCGCTCCCCCCGCCAGCCACCACGTTCGGCGCGCGCGAGAGGGCGACGATAGGCCCCTGGTGATGGCGAGCTTCAAGCCGGCCTCCTGACGGAGCCCGGCTCAGACAATCCGCTCGCAAGCTCGCGGGGTATGTTCAAGCCGGCCTCCTTCCCATCCTCCGACGCCCGGAGAACGGGGAAGTTCTTGCGGATCTTGCACCCTCGCGTTCACGCCTGCGCCTTTGCGAGGCAGATCAAAGGCTTGCGGTAGCGACCAGTGCATCGCCGTCGGTGAGACCAACGTTTGCTGTCCTCCTGAGGCCGAAGGCCGAAGGACCCCACGGTGTCCAATGGGTCTTTCGCTGCGCTTCAGGATGACAGCAACTTGATGCCACCTCGACGGCGGTGCCCCTAGTGGGTCGGAGCGTGCATCGTGGCCGGTTCGTACTGCCGCATCATCCAGGCGCGCATCGACTCGTGCGCCTCTGCGGCTGCCGACGCCGCCGTGGGCGTCCTGATGTCGATGACGACATGCGGCTTGTCGAGGCGCACACGGAACGTATGCTCGGGGATCTGGATGGTCGGCGGACCGGGGGGCGCCGTGGGATCGGCCGACGCGGGGATGGCCGCGAGGACGGCGGCGGCGACGGCGGCGAGCACGAAGGCCTTCATGGACTCCTCCACCCGGGGAAGACAATCATGGCTTGCCCGGAGCTCCCGCGAAAGGGACGACCTCGGGGATGGGCTCGCCTTCCCCGCCGATCCCGAGCAGACCGCGCACCGTGGGCGCCACGTCCGACAGCGTATGCCGGCGCGAAGCCGCGACGAGGCCATGCCCACGCACGTCGCCGCCCGCGGCCACGAGCCAGACGCGCCCCGACTCCGGGTAGCGACCCCCGTGATCCTTGAAGTCGTAGGCGCGGCCGTGGTCCGCGGTGACGAGGACCGTCGTGTGACGTCCGCGCGCGCCCATCTGGTCGAGCGTCGCGAAGACCTCGCCGAGGAACCCGTCCGACGCGCGGACGGCCTCGAGGTAGCCACGGTAGTCGTTGCGGTGGCCGTACTCGTCGGCGTCGCCCAGCCCGACGAAGAGAAAGCGAGGGCGCTCGGCCGCGAGGACGCGCAGCGCGACCCGGGCCGTGATGGAGTCGGGCCGGTAGTCCCCCTCGCCGGGGAACGACTTGGCCCGACTGCCGCGATCGAGCTGGTCCGCGGTCGCCGGGTCCGCGCGGAGCACGTCGCCACGCTCGACCCGCTTTCGTCCGGCGCTGACGACGAGGCGCGACGGATCCCCGGAGGCCGCTCGCGCGATGCTCGGCCACGAGCTCACGACCGCCACGTCGTCGGCGCCGCTCTCCTCGAGCACGTCGTCCACCAGCGTGCGCACCGCCGGGCGCGGGCAGTCGTTGCTCTCGCACGAGGGGTCCGGGTGCCCCGCGAAGATCTCCAGGTAGCCCGGCATCGAGATGAACTGCGGTCCAGTCGCGCTGATCGGCGAGCCGTGCCCCGGCGCTCCGAGCGCGATGGCGCGGGTGTCGAGGAGATGCTGGAGGTTCGGCATGAGCGCGCGCGGGCTGGCCCAGGCGAGCGGGTTCATGCCGCGCTCGTAGGCGAGGGCGCGGTCCGCGCCGCCGAAGACCTCCTGCCAGCGGACGCCGTCGAGCACCACCAGGACCACCGCGCTCTCGCTGCGCTCCTCGGTGTCGCGCTGCCCCGCGCCGGACGTCGCTTCGAAGGAGCACGCCTCGCGCGGGGGTACGGAGGCGGACTCGGAGGCTCCCCATGTCGCACCCGCACGGCCGATGAACGAGACCGGGATGGCGAGGACGAGGAGGGCGGCGAACCGCCGGAGCGCACGGTGCACGAGGGGCGCCCGAAGTCTGTCACGCCGCGTCGCTGCCGGCCAAATGCCTGGCGAAGAGTGGTGCTTTTCTCGTCAGGGATTCGGGCAGGAGACGATGTTGGTGGTGTCGGTGCAATCCGGGATGCAGGTCACGTACTTCGACACTTCGGCGATGATGCAGTCGCACTCCGGCTCGTCGCCACAGGTCGTGGGCAGCGGGTAACAGCCCACGGAGAGCTCGGCTGAGCCATCGAGGACGCCCGCCTCGGCGTGGCAGTCTCCGCTGAAGCTCGTGTACCCCGTACCACCGCCGAAGCAGTAGGTCCCCGCGGGGCAGCCGCACTGCGTGCACCAGTCGTACGGCGCATACCCGTCGGGCGGCGCCGGATACCCGCTCTCGGCCCGCGAGAAGAGCCCGTCGTCGTAGGGGCCGTCGTCGCCCTGCGTCGGCTGAGTCGTCGCGTCCGCGTCGACGTCGGAGATGAAGTCGTCGCCCTTGCCGAGGGGAGCCGTGGAGGTGCTGCATGCCGCGGCGACGGCGAACAGCGAGGCCAGGAGCACGAGGGCGGACGACCTGGCCCTTCGCATGAGCCTCAGCCTAGCACCCTCAAAAGGGATCCTGGATGAAGAGCAGCGTGCCGGCGGAGGGCGCACACACGAACACCGATCCGCCCCCATTCGTGACTGCGCAGTGGCTGTCGTTCGGCGTCTGCACGGAGCCGAGCACCTTGGGGGCGCCATTGGCGCCGAGGCTGAGGATGCTCATCGCCGCGGCGGCAGGACCGGGCACGTAGACGCGCAGGCTCTGAGGGTCGTACGCGATCTGATCGACACCGGCGCCCACGGTGACCGTCCCGAGCGTCGCGCCCTGCGTCGACTGCACGACGACCATGCCCTCGGCGCAGGCCGAGATGATCCATCCATTCGTGGGGTCGACGGCGATGCCCATCGACGTCGCGCACCCGTTCGACCAGGTGGCCGCGACGGAACGTGCCGCGATGTCGATCTCCAGCGTCGCGGTGGCGGAGTGCGTATACGCGTAGGGGTGGCCACCCGCGTCGGCGCCGTCCGCGGGCGCATCGACCGCGAGCGACTCGGGGCCGCCGCCCACGGCGATGGTCGCCGCGTGGGTCGGGGCGGTCGAGGCGCTCGCACCGAGGGTGAAGATCTCGATCTGCTGCTGACTGGGCTCCGTCACCCATACCTCGTGGGTCGGAGCGACGTAGCGGACGTAGCCCGGTGTCGCCGCCAGCGTCGCGTGGGACACGATGGTCTTGCCCTTGGGATCGACGACGGCCAGCGTGTTCGAGGTGCGATCGACCGCATAGACGATGCCGCCGCCCTCGTCGGCGGACGTGACGCCGAAGCCGTCGCCGCCCGAGTACGTCGCATCGGTCGAGAACCCGCCCACCGTCGAGATGGCCTCAGACGACGGATCGACCAGATCGAGGTTGCCGGTGCGGCCCGCCGGCACGAGCAGCATGGCCAGCGCGGTCGAATAGCGCAGGTCGTCGAACCCGATACCGCCCGAGCCTCCCGGCATCGGCACGGGGGCCGAGCCCGCGTCGACGGCGAGCGTTGGACCCGTGTTGGTGCTCCCTCCGCCCGGATCGCACGGATCGTCGTCCTGGTTGTCGCTGACGGGGGGACGGATGGTTTGACCGTTGCCGCAGGCGACGAGGAGCGAGGCCGTGACCGGACCGGCGAAGCGCGACAGAATGCGGAAGAAAGGACGACGCATCGAAGCGATAGTGCGACGACGCGCGCCGCCATGCAATCGCGCTCAGCCGCGCCGGGACGAGGGAGGCACGGACGGAGGCACGTCCGACGACCTCGCGACCGGTGGAGGACGCGTCGTCCGCATCGACGCGTCGCGGCGCGGCGGTGGACGCGTCGTCCGCGCCTGCGTGGCGGAAGCTCGGGCGTTGGCGGCCGACCGCGGCGCCGGTCGCGTGCTGCGCCGGGCCGGCGCCGAGGGCTCGCCGGAGAACGCCGGAGCGCACGCTCGCGCCACCTGCCCTCGTAGCTCGAGGACGCACTCGAGCATGGCGGAGATCTGCGCGTCGTGCGGCGGCACGTGAAGCCAGCCGCGGACGACGCGATTGAGCGACCCATGACGGACCCGTAGCTCGCGCACGGCGGGGCTGGGCAGGCTCGTGCGAAGACGCTCGTCGATCTCGATCAACGTCTCCTCGATGACGGTCCGCTGGGTGACGTCGGGCACGACTCTCCCATGCTAGTCTGAGATGAGGCCCCCCATGCAAGAGAGCATCGACTCGTTCGACGACTTCTGGCCGCACTACGTCCACGCGCACCGCAATCCGATCAATCGTGCACTTCACTACACCGGCACGACGGCGGTCCTCGGGACGGTGGTGACGGCGGCGGTGACCCTCAACCCGGCGTGGCTGCTGCTGGCGCCCGTCGTCGGGTACGGACCGGCGTGGATCGGCCATTTCGTCTTCGAGAAGAACAAGCCGGCGACCTTCCAGCATCCGCTGTGGTCGCTTCGTGGGGACTTCAGGATGTACCTCCTCGCGCTGCGAGGGCGGATGGCGGATGAGGTCGAACGGGTCTGCGGCGAGCTGCCCTCCGACCACACCCACGAGGATCACCTCGCGCCTTCTGTGGGCGAGGTGCACGGAGCCAACGGGTCCGCCACGGCGACGGCGTGAACCAGGGCGAGTCGAGACGACGCTCGGTCGTCGCCCTCCTCCTGGTTCCCGCTGCCATCGCCGTCACGGCGGCGCTTCTGCTGCTTCGGCTTCGCATGGAGCCGCCGACGGTGCCGGCGTACTCGCTCGTCGCGGGGGACGGCGGCGGCGAAGTCCTCCATCCGGGCGGACGCTTTCACCTGGTCGTCGAGCCCCAGGGCATCGTGACCGGAGCGGTGGCGGCGCGCGGCTTTCTGCTGCGCGGTGACGAGGTCGAGCCGTGGGAGGCGCCGTTCACGGTCGATCGCGACGGCTCGATCCACATCGACGGACCGGTGGACACGCTCTTCGCCGGCGTCGCTCGGGGTCCGTGCGAGGTGGCGGTCGCCGTGGGTCGGCCCGAGACTCTGCCGACGGCGCCGCGGGACGTGCTGAGGGCGCGTGACGCGGGCGCGGGCGACGCCGCCTGGCGCCTTGTGCGCGAGCGCGTGGTGCTGGGAGGCTGACGCTTGGACGCGATCGTCCGCGCCCTCTTCGTGTATCCGGTGAAATCGTGCCGCGGGATCGCGGTCGACCGGGCCGTGGTCGAGAGACGAGGGCTTCGTTACGACCGCCGCTGGATGCTCGTCGACGGGGACGGAACGTTCGTGACGCAGCGAACCGAGCCACGGCTCGCGACCATCGAGGTGAGCCTCGATGAGAAGGAAGGGGAGCTCGTGCTCTCCGCGCCAGGAGCGCGCCCACTGCGTCTCGCGCTGGCGCCCCCGGACGGGCCCAAGATGAAGGTGCGTGTTTGGCGCGACGAGCTCGAAGCCGTCGTCGCAGGGGAGAAGGCGGCAGACTGGGTGACCGCGTTTCTTGGAGCGCCCGCGTCGATCGTCTTCATGCCCGACGCCCTCGAGCGCCCCGTCCGCCCCGACCTCGCCCAGACCGGCGACCACGTGAGCTTTGCCGACGCCTTTCCGCTCCTCTTGACGACCACGGCTTCGCTCGACGACCTGAACGCGCGGCTCGAGCGACCGCTCCCCATGAACCGCTTCCGTCCGAACGTCGTCATCGGCGGCTGCATGCCCTGGGAGGAGGACGACTGGCGGCGCGCCCGCATCGGCGCAGTGCCGATCCGCCTGCCGAAGGCCTGCGACCGCTGCGTCATCACGACCACCGACCAGCTGACGGGAGAGCGCGGCGTCGAGCCACTGCGGACCTTGGCGACGTTCCGGAGACGGAGCGAGGGGAAGGTGTACTTCGGCGTCAACGCGGTTCCCGACGCTGCCGGCACGATCGCGGTGGGCGACCTGGTCACGGCGACGCAATGACCTCGCCGGCCTCGCGCGCGGGAACGAGCGACCAGAGGACGGCCCCCGGGAGCGCGACCACCGCAAGCCCGACGAGGGCTCCGTCGAACGAGTGCGTGCGATCGATCCACCGCCCGACGACCGGGTTCATGACCACGTAGACGAGCGACTGCGCGGCGGCGGTGAGCCCACCCGCCATCGACACGCGAGACGGATCGATCCGAGCCATCATGTCGGCCGTGAGCAACGTGTAGAGGCCGCCGCCGCCCGCGGCCGAAAGGCCGAGCGCGAACATGGCGGGCCAGGTGGCGTCGAGCCGCGGCACGAGGATCATCGCCGACTCCATCGTCGCCGCGACGAGCACGAGCCCCACGTGCGAGCGCTGGGTCGGCTTGCGACGATCGAGGCGGCTCGCCAGCAGGCCGAAGCTCACCATGCCCACGTCGGCCATCAGCGGCGGCAGCCACACGTACCTCGCCACCTCCGGCTTGGGGATGCCGCGCCCCAGCTCGAGGTATTGCGGCATCCACACGAAGATGAACATCAACGCGGGCGCCGACGCGATGACGAGGAGCAGCGCCCGCAGCACGGCGGGATCGAGGAAGAGCGCAACGGGCGAGACGCGAGGTCGCGACGCGACCGGGGGGAGGCCCACGTCGGGATGCGCGAGGACTGCGCGGACGGTCGGGGCCCGCGTCACGAGGAGCCACAGGGGGAGCCACGCCAGGCCGACGAGAGACGCGATGAGGAACGCGGTCCGCCAGCCGAAGTGGACGTCGAGCCAGATGGCGAGCGGCGCGGCCACGGCGGCGCCGAGCGAGCTGCCGGTGAAGAGCAGCCCGAACGCGGCGGAGCGGTCTCCGGGAGGCAGCGCGCGTCGCACGCTCTGCGCGGCCGCGGGGAAAGACGGCGCCTCCGCCGTTCCGAGGACGATTCGCAGCGTGACGAGCGCCGCGAACGACGGCACGAGCGCGTGCGCCGCGGACACCGCCGACCACGCCAGGATGGCCACCACGAGACCGCGCCGCGCTCCCACTCGGTCCACGACGGCCCCCGCAAGCGGCGCCGCCACGAGGTAGGCCAGCGAGAAGGCACCCGCGAGGTAGCCGAAGTGCTCGGCGTCGACGTCGAGGGCGCGCCGCACACTCGTGGCGATGGCCGAGACGACCTGCCGATCGACATAGCTCACGCTCATCGCCAGCGTCGCCACGACCGCGACGAGCCAGGCGCGTCCGCGCGAGAGCCCCGGCGATACGGTCATGCGCGCCGAGAATACTCGACGCGTGTTATGCCAGGCCCATGATCGGGACCAAGGTCACTCTTCGGCTTCGAATGAGCGCCCACGACGCGCACTACGCCGGCGAGCTGGTCGACGGCGCCCGGATGCTGGCGCTCTTCGGCGACCTTGCGACGGAGCTGCTCATCCGCCTCGACGGCGACGAGGGCCTTTTCCGCGCGTACGAGGCGGTTGAGTTCCTCGCGCCGGTGTTTGCCGGGGACTACATCGAGGCGACCGCGGAGCTCGTCGCCATCGGCAACACGAGCCGCAAGATCCGGTTCGAGGCGCGCAAGGTCATCGCCAACCTGCGCGCGCCCGGGCTCGCGGCGAGTGCCTCGGAGGTGCTCGGCGAGCCGATCGTGGTGGCCCGCGCCGTGGGCACATGCGTCACGCCGAAGGAAATGCAGCGACGGCCGCGAGAGCTCTACATGCCCGGTCTCCCCGCCGGGCCCCCTCCCGCTCCGGAGGCCATCGTCACCCCCGACACCGCCGTCGGCTCGGAAGAGCTCATCCTCACCGCGGCCATCGTGGGCGCCGAGCTGACGCGTGCGCAGACCCCCCACCTGCCCATCACCCCACAGGAGGTGGCCGACGAAGCGGCGCGCTGCCGCGAGGCAGGGGCGGCGGTCATCCACCTTCACGTGCGGACGGCGGACGGCTCGAACACGCAGTCGAGCGCCCGCTTCGCCGAGGTCATCGACGCCATCCGGAAGAAGTGCGACTGCATCATCCAGCCGACGACCGGCGGCGCGGTCGGCATGTCGATCGACGAGCGCTCCGGGCCGCTCGCGTGCAAGCCGGAGATGGCGACGCTGAACTGCGGGACCATCAACTTCGGCGACGACGTCTTCGTCAACTCGCGCCCCGACATCCGCCAGCTCGCGGCAAAGCTCCGCGCCGCGGGCGCGATGCCCGAGCTCGAGTGCTACGAAGTGGGCCACGTCGAAGAGGCCCTCTCGCTGGCGGCCGAGGGCGTCCTGGCCAAGCCGCTGCACTTCCAGTTCGTACTGGGCGTGAAGGGCGCCATCCCGGCGCGCGAGGACGTGGTGCTCTACCTTCGGTCCCTCGTGCCTGCGGACGCTACCTGGGGAGTCGCGGCGACGGGTCGCTTCCAGCAGCCGATGACGGAGCTGGCCATGCGCCTCGGCGGTCACGCGCGTGTGGGGCTGGAGGACAACATTTACCTCTCCAAGGGCGTGCTCTCGGAGGGGAGCGCGCCGCTCGTGAGCCGTGCGGCCGCGTACGCACGAGGCATCGGACGGACGCCCGTCGACCCGCATCGGGCGCGGCAGCTGCTCGGTCTCGCACGATAGAGCGCGCGCGGCGCCCGCGGTGCCCGTGGTATTCGTTCGGGTCGATGGTCTCCACCCTCACGTTCGTCGCGGACACGATGACGCCGGTCCGGGCGTACGCCGCCCTTCGTCGAGCCGCCGGCGACAGCGCGTCCTTCCTCCTCGAGAGCGTCGTCGGAGGGGAGCGGTGGGGGCGCTACTCCATCCTCGGCTACGATCCGAAGCACGAGGTCACGCTCCAGCCGAGCGGCCACTGGGTCGGCGCGCGCGGCCTCCCGCACGGGATGCAGTCCGCCGCCGGGGCGAAGGATCCGCTCGAGGCGGCGCGCTCGCTCTTCGAAGCGTCCCGCGACCCGGCGGACGCGAGCCACCCCGCCGCGCGCTTCGTGAAGAGCTACGTCGGCTACATGGCGTGGGACCTGGTGCACGTCATCGACAAGGTCCCCGGGTGGGGCCCGCGCGTCACCTCGCCGCTCGCCCGCTTCTTCGGCGGCGCGACCATCGTCGTCTTCGACGGGCTGTCGCACACCGTGACCATCGCCGCGGAGGACGCCGCCGACGTCGAGCGCGCCCGCATGCACCTCGACCGGATGACCCCCCTGGCGCCACTCGCCCTGCCCGACCGCACCCGCATTCCGGCGGACGTCCAGGTCGACGTCGACGACGCCGATTACATGCAGAAGGTGCGCCGGGCGCAGGAGTACATCGCGGCCGGCGACGCTTTCCAGGTCGTGCTCGCCCGCCAGTTCAGCGTCCCGCGCGCCGGGCGGGACCCCTTCGACGCGTACCGCGCGATGCGCGTCCTCAACCCCAGCCCGTACATGTACTTCCTCGACCTGCCTCCCGGCCCCGGGGAGCGCACGCGCACGCAGATCGCCGGCGCGAGCCCGGAGACCCTGGTGCGGCTGGAGGACGGCACGATGACGGTGCGCCCCCTGGCGGGCACGCGCCCTCGGGGCAGGACGCCGGAGGACGACGAGGCCCTCGCGCGCGAGCTGCTCGCCGACCCGAAAGAGCGCGCAGAGCACGTCATGCTCATCGACCTCGGCCGAAACGACGTGGGGCGCGTCGCCGAGACGGGCAGCGTGAAGCTCGTGCGGCAGATGGAGATCGAGCGGTTCTCGCACGTGATGCACATCGTCAGCGAGGTCACCGGCCGCGTGCCGACGTCGACGCCGCCTCTCGAGGTGCTGCGTGCGGCCTTCCCCGCGGGGACCCTGTCCGGGGCGCCGAAGGTGCGCGCGATGCAGATCATCCGGGAGCTCGAGACGGCGCCCCGGGGCATCTACGGCGGGGCGGTCGGCTACGTATCGAGGACCGGCGATCTCGACTTCGCCATCGCCATCAGGACGGCGGTCTGCAAGGACGAACGCTTCGTCGTGACCGCAGGGGCGGGCATCGTGGAGGCGAGCGATCCGGCGAGCGAGGCCGAGGAGACGCGCAACAAGGCTCGCGGGGTTCTCTGCGCCATCGAGACGGCGGGACGCGCGGGCGGCTGAAACCACGGTGGTACGACGCGTGCTGTACCCGGGACCATGAGCTCCCGATCGCGAAATGCGTTGCTCCTCGTGTCCCTCCTCGGGGTCGTGTGTCCCGCCTGCGCGCAGAGCCCCGACATGCCGGCCCCGCGAACCGAGTCCGAGGCGTTGGGTCGGGCAGTGGCCGACGCGCCCAACGGGGTCTGCCATGCCGGCTCGCAGCGGATCGAGCACGTGGGCTGCGTCGACGAGGAGCTGGCCTTCTCGCCGGACGCGCTCGAAGCGTGCCGCAACTCGGGCGCGCGGGAGTGCGACGAGCGATGCCAGAAGGGGGACACGCCGTCGTGCACGTCGCTCGCGCTGGTTCACCAGCTGGCGCTCGAGACGGCCCCGAACACGACCTATGCGGCGCGGCTTTTCGACAAGGCGTGCGCCGCCGGCGACGGCGCGGCGTGCAACGACCTCGGCGTGCTGCACGGCAAGGGCCTCGGCTTCCCGGTCGACTACGACCGCGCCGAGGCGCTCTACACGGTGGCGTGCGATCGAGGGAGCGTGATCGGCTGCGCAAACCTGGCGACGTCGAGGACGTGGGGCGACCATCCCCCCGACGCCGTGGGACGGGCGATGCTGGCGGTGACGGACGCGTGCGTGTCGGCCGCCCAGCCGCGGGCGTGCGCGGCGCTCGGAGCGATGCAGTCGAAAGGCTCGGGCGTCCCGCGGGACGAGAAGGTCGCGGCGGGGACGCTGGAGCGGGGCTGCACGGGCGGCGATGCGTCGGCGTGCGAGAAGCTGGGGCAGGCCTACCTGGAGGGGGAAGGCGTGGCTCCGAACGACGATCTGGCGATGAAGCTCTTCCGCAAGGCCTGCGACAGCGCGAGGTCCGACGCGTGCACCGACCTCGCGACGATGTACTGCATGGGCCGCGGAATGCCGCGCGACGTCGAGCGGAGCGCGGCGCTGTTCCGGCAGGCGTGCGAGGCGGGGGACGAATCGGCGTGCCGGGCGAAGGGGTGCAGTGGGGCGGTCGCGCCGTAGGGGTATCATGCATCCGGTTCCTCATGCCCTCCCCTCACCTGCTCACGGACGTCGCCGCCATCGACGCTCTCCTCGCGCGCACGCACCGCGTCGCCGTGCTCGGTATCAAGACGGAGGCACAGGCCGGACAGCCCGCCTACGACGTGCCGCGCTACCTCGACGCCGCGGGCTTCGAGGTCGTCCCCGTGCCCGTCTACTACCCGGAAGTCACGACCATCCTCGGCAAGCCTGTGCACCGGCGTTTGACCGATATCCCCGGCGAGGTCGACCTCGTCGACGTCTTCCGCCGCGCGAAGGACCTCGACGGCCACGTCGACGACATCCTCGCCAAGCGCCCGCGCGCCGTCTGGCTCCAGCTCGGCATCCGCAACGACGCCGTCGCCGAGCGCCTCGCCGCCGCAGGGATCGACGTCGTGCAGAGCCGCTGCCTGATGGTCGACCACCGCCGCTGGGTCGCCTCGCGGCAGTGACGACGAACGGTTACGCCCACTGAATCTCCGACCGAGCTCCCGCATCGGAACAAGACAAGAACGCCAGGGGAGCTCTCATGACCCGCTTCGAACCGGAGACACCCGCCCCGCGGCCCGCCGCGGAGGTCGAGGAGGACGCTTGCGACTCGCTCTTCGAGCGCTGGCTCGCTCATTCCTCCACATCAAGGGCGCGCCTTCGCTCCGGCGTGCCCGCTCCGGCACCCGCGCCGAGGGAAGAGCCGCTGGGCGACGACCTGGCCGACTCATGGTTCAAGTAGCGAAACGGACCGAGAAGCGGATCTCCTGAGGGTAAGGAAAGACGTCGTCCTCGATGCCCGCACGGATGCGATCTTGTGTCGCGACCCAGAACGACGGGTCGAGGAGGTCGGCGCAGAGCTCGAGAAAGAGCTCGCGGGGGCGGCCCGGCGCAAAGAGAAACCTGGGCAGCTCCTCGGGGAAGATGTCGTTCGGGCCGACCGAGAACCACGGCTCGCCCGCCGTCTCCTCTTCGGTGAAGCTCGGCGTGGGAAGCCGGCGAAAGTTGCACTCGGTCAGGCGGCAGATCTCGTCGTAGTCGTAGAAGACGACTCGGCCGTAGCGCGTGACGCCGAAGTTCTTCGGAAGAAGGTCCCCCGCGAAGATGTCCGCACCCGCGAGCTCGCGGATGGCCGCCCCGTACTCCGCGATGGCGGCCCTCAGGGGCCCTTCGCCGGCGTCGCGGAGGTAGACGTCGAGCGGCGTCATGCGCTTCTCGATGTACACGTGCCGGATGACCATCTGGTCGTCGTCGATCTCGATGGACGAGGCGGCCACCCGCTGGAGCTCGGTGACGAGGGCAGGATCGAACCGCGCCAGCGGCAGCGCGACGTTCGAGTACTCGAGCGTGTCGGACATGCGACCCGCGCGGTCGTGGTACTTCACGAGGAGGTACTTCTCCTGCACGCTCCGGCGGTCGGTGTCCTTCGGCGCCTCGAACCAGTCGCGGATCACCTTGAAGACGTACGGGAACGACGGGCACGTGAAGACGGCCATGACCATCCCGCGCGTCCCGGGCGCCACGACGAACGTGTCGCTCGAGTGCCGCATGTGGTGCGCGAGGTCACGATAGAAGAGCGTCTTCCCCTGCTTCTGGAGTCCGAGGAGCGTGTAGAGCTCCGCCTGGGGCTTGCTCGGGAGGAGCGACTTCAGGAACGTCACGTAGGCCGAGGGGACCTCCATGTCGACGAGGAAGTACGAGCGGGCGAGGCTGAAGACGCGGCCGATGTTCTCCGGCTTGAGCAGGAGCGTGTCGACGCGGACCTCGCCGCGCTCGGTGCGCAGCAGCGGCACGACGAAGGGCACCATGTGGCTCCCGTTGGTCGCCCGGCCGACGACGTAGGCTGCCTTGTTCCGGAAGAAGAGCGAGGCCAGGACCTGGATCTGGAAGTTGTCGTACACGCGCAGGCCCCGGGGCAGGTGCTCCCGCAGCGCACGCACGATGCGGCGGACGTCGCGGTCGAGGTCCTCGAAGGGGCTGGCGAGGCCAAAGCCCGTGAGCACGTCGCGCAGCGTGGACCGAAAGCCGACGCGGGTGGGGTAGTAGCAGCGGTATGTCGGGTCCTCGCCTTCGAGGTGCTCGGTCGAGATGGCCGGGCGGCGAAAGATGTACTCGTTCCGGTAGTAGCGCCGGTCGAGCACGCGGCAGGCGACGGAGTTGTAGAAGGTCTCCGCGCACTCGGGCTGGAGGTGCTCGTGCAGGATGCCGATGTACGCGAGCTTGATCTCCGACCAGAGCGATTCGTCGGCGAGGGCGTCCGGGAAGCGCTCACGAAGGACGGCGACAGCCTCGGTCACGCGCTGGTCGTAGCTCTGGATGCGCGCCTTGGCCGACTCGCGCGCTCCCGCCCACGCCCCGCGAACGAAGCGGTACTTCGCGCGGGCGCCCGCTTCGCGGAAGAGCCGGTAGTGCTTGTCGAAGCCGTCGAGGAGCGCGCGCGCGATGTCGTGGGCGAGGGTCATCGCGGTCATCGCCTTCCGGGCGCCGAGCCTTACGCCGCCGCACCCTTGGCCTGCAGGGCCGCGACGAGCTTGGTGACGGTGGCCTTCGCGTCCCCGAAGAGCATCACCGTGTTCTCCTTGTAGGCCAGCGGGTTGTCGACCCCCGCGTAGCCGGCGTTCATGCTGCGCTTCATCATGACCACGCGCGCGGCCTTCCACACCTCGAGCACCGGCATGCCGTAGATGGGGCTCGACGCGTCGGTCAGAGCGCTGGGGTTCACGATGTCGTTCGCACCGATGACGATGACGGCGTCCGTGTCGGCGAAATCGGGGTTGATCTCGTCCATCTCCTCGACGAGCTCGTAGGAGACGGCGGCCTCGGCGAGGAGCACGTTCATGTGGCCCGGGAGGCGACCGGCGACCGGGTGGATGGCGTAACGGACCTTGATTCCCCGCTTCTGAAGAAGCGTCGTCAGATCCTTCACCGGGTGCTGCGCCTGGGCCACCGCCATGCCGTACCCCGGAACGACGATGACGCTCCGCGCAGAAGCGAGGAGCTCCGCCACCTGATCCGCGGTCGCCTCCTGCACCGTGCCTGCGGGAGCCTGCGGTCCGGACGGCGCCGCGGGCGTCGCTCCGAAGCCGCCGAAGACCACGCTCCACAGCGAGCGGTTCATCGCCCGGCACATGATGTAGCTGAGGATGGCGCCGCTGCTGCCGACGAGCGCCCCGGTGACGATCAGCAGATCGTTGGAGAGCATGAAGCCCGCTGCCGCCGCCGCCCAGCCCGAGTAGCTGTTGAGCATCGACACGACCACGGGCATGTCAGCGCCGCCGATCGGGATGATGATCAGGAACCCCAGCCCGAATGCCAGCAGCGCGATCAGCCAGAACACGAATTGGCTGCCCGTCGCGACGAACAGCACGATCAGCACCACCAGCAGGATGCCCAGCGCCAGGTTCAGCTTGTGCTGGCCAGGGAACAGAAGGGGCGCGCCGGTCATCAGCGCCTGGAGTTTGGCAAAGGCGATCAGCGAGCCCGAGAACGTAATGGCGCCGATGGCCAGACCGAGCGACATCTCAATCAGGCTTTCAACGTAGATATGGCCGGGCTCGCCAATG
>DASXZL010000022.1:0-719670 GCA_036501935.1 Polyangiaceae bacterium
GAGCGTGAGCGAGCGGTGAGCGACCAAGCTCGCGGCGCGGAGTGCCGTGTGCAAGCGGCGCGGCTCACCGCTCGCTCACGCTCGCGGTGCTGACGGCGGCTCCGCCGCCCGTCCGAGATCCATCGAGAATCGCGCTCGCTCATGTAGCGGCTTCTCAGCCGTCGCCGACGCGCGCAACCTCTTGCTGGAGGATGCGGCGGACGATGGCGATGGCGCAGGCGTACGTGCTGTCGACGCCGAAGTAGCTGAGGCTCTTCGAGAGCAGCGATTGTCGCCGCGAGTACGGGGTGTCCGACGCGTAGTGCAGGAACCCGACGTCGAAGGGCGTCTTGTCGCTGAGGTGGACGATCTCGTCCCGCGGCAGCGCGTGCGGGTAGATGAGCTCGTAGATGGCGCCGAGAAACGGCCCTGCCTCCATCTCGAGCACCGTGTAGCCGCCGCGATAGAAGGCCGTCATGTAGCGGCGGTTCTGGAGGAACGCGCTGCGGACGGTGAGCGCCGCCTGGTTGTCGAAGACGCTCCCGCGGCGGAGGTAGGGGGCGACGTCGGCGGCGTCGAAGGCGTTGCGGAAGAGGAACGTGTTGCGCGAGTGCTCGTCGTAGCAGACGCCCGAGAGCGAGACGTCCCCCACCCTGCCGTTCAGGGTCGCCGCCTTGCCCATGACGTAGACGCCGCGCAGCTCGCCCACCCCTTGCCCGAGGCGCGACAAGAGGTAGTAGGCCGCCATGCCGAGCGGATAGTCGATGTTGAGGATGATGGCGTCGCTCGCGCGCAGCGAATCGAGCCCTTCGACGTGCAGGCGCGGGTCGAGACACTTCGCGTCGAGGCTCGCGATCTCGATGACCTGCGCGTCCACGTCGACGTGCCCCGGCGTCGACAGGTGCGAGAGCCCGGCGCGCTCCTCGAAGCCGCGCACCTGGCGGACGCGCTCGCCGCTGTCGTCCGCGTGGATCCACCCGCGGAGCAGGTAATAGAGGATGGAGGCGGTGTGCGCGTCGTCGGTCCCCGCGAGGGCCGCTTCGACGTCGCCCGCCAGGTTCTCCGGGTTGTCGCGGCGGGCCCACGAGGCGATGTCGTCGACGTGGGAGCGCGCGTAGCCCCCGACGAGGTTGGCGATGGCGTGCGTGTTCGACGAGACGAAGTAGACCGGCCGTCGCCGCGGCGGCGTTCGCATCGTCGCCGGCTCGACGCCGCTCCACCAGCGCTGGGCGGCGCGCTGGTACTGCGAATGGGAGGCGGCGAGCATCCGGATCTTGAGATCGAGCGGCGCCGCGGACACGGCGGCGATGGCGTGCTCGAAGCGATGGCCCCCGAACGCCTCGACCAACTTGAGCATGTTCGCTTCGTCGAGGCCCAGCGCCTGGGCGACGTCGGTGCGCTTCACTCCCGCGGTCATCGAGCGCAGGCGCGCGTGCATCTTGTTCCACTCGATCTGGTAGGCCGTCACCATCGGCACGAGATCGTCGATGTCGCTCGCGCTGGCGATGAACACCGCGAGCGTCCCCGCCCCGTCGTAGCGGAGCGGCCGCCGGCGACCGCGCGTCTTGACGATGCGCCACGCGCGCACGTCGAAGCCTGCCGCCTCGAACAGCTCGTGCGACTGCCCGAGCACGATGCGCTTCGTGTCCGGCATCTCGAGGGGCAGCCGTCCCGCGGCGTACGCGAAGGCGCTCACGTCCGGCTCGAGCAGCATCGCGCCCTCGTGCAGCGACGACGCGCTGAAGGCGTGGGCCTCCTCGAAGGCGCGCACGTCGACGTCGCCGGTCGATCGCAGGAGCGACGTGTAGGTCCGGACGTAGAGGTCGATCTCGTCGGCGGGCGCGACCGGCGGCTGGCGTTCCATCAGCTTCTCATTCGCTCACTCGCCGCCGAGCACCTCGTCGACGAGCGCGCGCGCCTCCTCGAGACGCCGACGCTTGTCGTCGGTGAGGGGAGCACGGGCTGGAGAGACCGGCGCACGGAGCTCCTTGTCGAGCTTGCGCTTGTGAAACCACCGGCCGACGAGGCCGCGTATTGGCTCGAGGTCGACGACGCCCGTTTCGAGGAGCGCGGGGCGGTCGCGCAGCGTCTCGAGCAGCAGCGGGTTCGACTCGACCCAGGCCACGGCCAGATCGAAGGCCTCGCGCTGCGTCGCGCCGAGGTGGGCCCGCGCGTCCGACACCTTCACGTCGTGGACCCCCACGAAGAGGGCGAGGGCGACGGTGAGCTCCTCGACCGAGAGCGCGGTCGCCTGCGCCATGCGCAGACCGCCGCAGGACTTCGCCCAGACCGACGCGCCGCTCGCCAGCAGCACGCCGAAGCCGCACGCGACGCCGGCGATCTCGTCCTCCCCCGTGTCGACCTCCTCGCCGGCCTCGAGGAGGACGAGGGCACCGACGGCGCGCGCGAGCGACGTCGTCAGCAGATCCGCGTTGGGCACGTCGTTCGCGGCGACGAAGACCCGATAGCCATCGTCGAGCTCGTCGACCGAGCGGCGGGCCCCGGAGCCGCCGGCAGGGCCACACGCCGACGACCCGCATCCCCCTCCGCTCTGATGCGAGGCCTCGGTGAAGGCGAGCTCGATCCCCACGTCGTCGGCGACCGGCGAGTAGCCGATGAGCCGGCGCAGCAGGCGCTCGACGCTGGGGGCGTCGAGGCGAAACTCGTCGGGGAAGAACGCGCCCGTCGGCTGGACCAGCGCCGGAGCCGTGAACGCCTCGCCGTGACGGGCTCGCAGGCGAGCGTAGGCACGCACGATCCAGCGAAGGGCGTCGTCCGAGGGGAGCTCCATCCAGCACACACTCTAGCACCACGCCGCCACTCTTGATCCCCCCGGGCGCAGGTCTACTTTGCCCGTGATGACGCTGACCCTCGCGACGTTCAACGTGAAGGATCTCCTGGAGCCGCGAGACGAGGCCGAGCGAGCCATCCTGCCCGCGAAGATCGACGGGATCGCGCAGATGCTCCGGGCGTGCGACGCCGACGTCGTCGGGCTTCAAGAGGTCGGCCCGGAGAGGCTGGTGCGCGCCGTGCTCGACCGACTCGACGGCCACGGCTACGCCGAGCCGATCCTCGGCACGGCGGACGCGCGCGGCATCCGGTGCGCGCTCGTCTCGCGGTTGCCCGTGCTCGCGTCGCGGGTGCACACCGCGGAATCCCTTCCCTTCCCCGTGTTCCGGGCCGGAGACCCGCCCCCGTTCGGAGCGCGCATCCCCCTCCGGCGGGGAGTCGTGCACGCGAAGGTCGACGCGCCGGGCCTCGGGCCCGTCGATGTCCTCGTGACGCACTTCAAGTCGGCGCGACCCGTCCAGGCGCGCGACGCGTCGGACCGCGAGCTCCCGGCGACGAACGCGCGCATGCGGTCCGAGGCGGTCGTGCGCAGCCTGGTGTGGCGGGCCGCCGAGGCGCTCCACGTCCGCAGCCTCGTCGACGACGTGCTGGCCCTCGCCGCGGATGCGCGGGTTGCCGTGGTGGGCGACCTCAACGACGTGCCCGGGTCGACGGCGGTCCGCGCGGTTCAAGGAGAGGGCGCGGGGCAGCTCTTCGATTGCGCGGCCCGCGTCGACGCGAGCGCGCGTTTCAGCGCCATGCACGACGGGCGCAAGATCCAGATCGACCACATCCTGGCGAGCGAGGCTCTGTTCCCGCGCCTGAAGGAAGCGCGCTTCCTCAACGCCGCCCTGCGCGAGCATCCGCCCGTGAGACCTCCGGCCGGAGGAGCGCCCGGCGGGGGTACGCATAGCGATGCCGCGCCGACCGCGGACTCGGATCACGCGCCGTTCGTCGCCCGCTTCGGGTAAGCTTCCGGTCCGATGCGCCACGCTGTCGTCGTCGCGCCGCCGAGCTTCGCTGCGCCGGCGCAGGGGAACGGTTCCGTGGCGCCCGGGCCGGTGGCGGCGCTGTCCGCCATGCTGGCGCGCGGCGGCCATCACGTCGTGCAGATCCCCACCACCGGCGAGCTCGAGGCGGACTTCGAGCGGGCGCTGGCCGGTGTGGGCACTGCGGACGAGCTCCTCGTCTACGTCGCGGCCGCGACGACGACGGCGGCCGACGCCGTCGCGCTGCGGACGCAGGACGACAGCGGGACGACGCTGGCTCTGCGCGTCGTGAGCGACACGGTGCTCGTGCGCGAGCCGGCGGCGGTGCTCTTCGTCCTCGAGGCCTGCCACGACGGGGACCCGGACGACGCGCTGCTGGCGGCCGAGCACGTGGACGCGATCGTGCGCGCGCTCGATGCTCGCTCCCGGGGGTACGGCGTCCTCCTCGGTGTCCGGCCCGCCCCGCGGTCCGGCTCGCCCTCCGGCTCGACGAACGAAGGCTGGCCCTTCACGCGGCGCCTGCTCGCCGCCCTCGACGATCCCGAGGCGCGCGACGACCGCGGCGCCGCCCCGGTGTCCACCGTGTACGAGCGACTGCGCGCGCGCCAGGCGGACGCGGGCGAGGAGACCGTGCAGAGCTTCACCTTCGTTCGCGGACGCACCGAGCAGCTCGTCCTCGAGCCGCCCGCGATCGTCCACGTCGCCGCGGCTCTCCGCAGCGTTCCCCCGTCTCGGCCGGCGCCCATCGTTCGAACGCCGCCCCCTCCCCGCGCGACCCAGCCGTCGCTCCCGCCGTTCGAGCCGCTGCTGGATCTCGCCCAGGGAGCGCGGACCCGGGGCGCGTGGGAAGAGGCGCTCGCGGGGTACAAGGCCGCGCTGATGGTGGCCCCGCAAGGAGACGCGGGGGTCCGCGCCTCCATCTACGCCTGCATCGGCGAGGTGAAACGCAGCCAGGGCAAGCCCCGCGAGGCGGAGCTCAACTTCGAGAAGGCGCTCGGCGCCGACGCGCGGCATCGCGGGTCGCTCGACGCCCTGGTCGACCTCGCGACGGAGGCCAGGGAGACGCGGCGCGCCATCGAGTGGCGGCGCAAGCGCCTCGCCACGCTCGAGGAACCTCACGAGCGGGTCGCCGAGCTCGTCGCGATCGCCCGCATCCACTCCACGGAGCCGGCCGACCCTCGCGCAGCGGCCGAGGCGCTCGAAGAGGCGCACGCCGCCGACCCTCGCGACCGCGTCGTGTTCGACGCCCTCCGCGCGGCCTACGAGAGCCTGCACCGTTGGCCGCGCGTCGTCGAGGTCCTGTCGGAGCTGGCGGACATCACGGAGGACCCCGTCGAGCGGGCCGCCCTGCGCTTTGCCGCGGCCGACGTCGCGCTCGGCCGGATCCGCGACGAGGAGCGGGGCCTCGGCCTGCTCGATCGCGCGCTCGACGATGATCCCAGGCACGATCGCGCGCTCAACGCCCTCGTCGCCGTTCGCACGGCGCGTGGCGAGTGGGAGGCCCTCGACGCGGCCTACACGCGGATGGTCGACCGGTACGCCCGGCTCGGCGACGTGGAGCGCGCATGGGACACGTGCAGGAAGCTCGGCGCTCTCCGCCGCGACAAGACACGCAACGGGCCCGGCGCCATCGAGGCGTTCACCGGCGCCGTCAGCTGCAAGCCGGCGGACGTGGACTCGCGCGCGATGCTCGCCGATCTGCACCTCGCCCGCGGGGACGAGGGACAGGCGGTGCTCGAGTTCGAGCGGATCGCGCAGTACGCGCCCGTGCGGGCGAGCACCTACGCGCGGCTCTTCGCGCTCCATCAGCGCGCCGGCCGGACCGATCGCGCGTGGCTCGCGGGCGTGGCGCTCGAAGAGCTGGGCGCCGCGGACATGGACCAGCAGCTCGTGGTGGACCAGTTCCGCGTGGACGGGCCCATTCGCCCCGCGCGATCGCTCGACGACGTGGCCTGGGACGAGCTTCTCCGCGCGCCCGGCGCGGACGACGTGGTCGCGGACGTGCTTCGCTCCATCGTGGACGCGGCCGCCGCCGCCCGCGTGGAAGAGCTCCGCGACGCGAAGAAGCTCGTGGGCCTCGACGCCTCACGCCGACAAAGCGCCACGAGCACGGTGTCGGCGGTCCGGTCGTTCCAGTGGGCGGCCCAGGTCCTCGCGGTCGAGGTTCCGGAGATCTACGTCCTCGACAACGTGCCCGGCGGCATCGGCGCCGTTCCGGTGGGCGTCCCCTCGACGGCGCTCGGTCCCGACGTGCTGCGCGGGCTCACCGCGCGAGACCTCGCGTTCCTGGCCGGGCGTCACCTCACGTACTACCGCCCCGAGCACTACGTGCTCGTGCACTATCCGACCATCGCCGAGCTCTCGGCGCTCTTCCTCGGCGCCGTGAAGCTCGTCCTGCCGGACCTGGCCGTTCCGGCTCACCTGGCCGACGCGGCCGCCCGCAAGCGCAAGCTCCTCGCCCGACACGTCGAGGGGGACGCGAAGAAACGACTCGACCTGGCGGTGCGGCGGTTCGACGCCCGCGACGGCCGGGTGGACTTCGCCGCCTGGGTCAAGAGCGTCGAGCTGACGGCTCAGCGGGCAGGTCTGCTCTTGTGCGGCGACCTGCGGGTCGCAACGACCCGACTGCGCGCCGAAACGCGCAACATCGCCGAGCTGACGCTCGAGCAGAAGCGAGGGGATTTGCTCGCCTTCTGCGCCTCGGACAAGATCGCCCGCGCCCGGCAGCTGCTGAGCGTCGATGCCCGTTCGAGCGTCCGGCCCCCGCCGGCGAGCGAGCGGCAGGCAGGATGAGGCCGCAGGGCCTTCACGTTTCTCCGCGAGCAGCCGTTCCCTCCCATCATGGAGCGAACATCGCGCAGGACCGAAGGCGGCTTTACGTTGATCGAGCTGATGATCGTGGTCGCGATCGTCGGAATCCTCTCCGTCCTCGCGGGCATCGGAGTCCGCAAGTACACCGCCAACGCGAAGACCGCCGAGGCCCGCAACGCCCTCGGCGCCATCGCGCAGGGCGCCGCCGCGGCCTACGAGAAGGAGGGGTCGCAGAGCACGGTCCTCGCGGTGAAGACGACGGCGACGGCCTCGCGCCACCTGTGCGCGTCCGCCTCGGCCTCCGTCCCGGCCGCGGCCGCGACGATCGCCGGAAAGAAGTACCAGTCGACCTACGCCGACTGGAACGCGGACAAGACGACGAACGCGGGCTTTTACTGCGTGAAGTTCACGATGGACCAGCCGCAGTACTACATGTACGCGTTCCAGCTGACCGGCTCGGGCTCGAACGTGGGCGACAGCTACACGGCCACGGCGCAGGGCGATCTCAACGGCGACGGAGTGCTCTCGCTCTTCCAGCTCACGGGCGCGATCGGCTCGGGGTTCATCCTCAACACCGCCCCGAACATGCTCGAGGTCCGTCCCGAGGAGTGAGCCTCCTCACGCTTCGATGGGCCCCGTCATGAGCTCGCGGATGAGCACATCGGTCGTCCGCCCTCGCAGGATGCCTCGCGCGAGCGCGCCGAAGACCGGCGCCCGGATGCCCGCCGCCTCCGCCCAGGTCACGATGCGCGCGGTGAGCTCGACCGCCTCGACCCGCTGATTCACCTGGGAGAGCGCCTCCTCGAGCGTCTTGCCGGCCGCCAGCGCTTCGCCGACCAGCACCTCGGGACGTTCGGACTGCGCGATGGACGCGAGCAGATCGCCGTAACCGGCGAGCCCGAGCAGCGTTCGCTCCTTGCCCCCCGCGGCCGCCGCCAGTCGCGCCCCCTCCTCGACCGCCCGCGTGATCACCGCCGCCATGAGCCCCGGTCCCAGCCCGACGCCGCGCGCGTACCCCACGCCGATCGCGATGCATCCCACGAGGGCGCTCGCCCACTCCAGACCGAGCAGATCGTCGGTCGCGTAGAGACGCAGCGTGGGCGAGCCGAACGCCTGCTGGAGGGCGCGATTCACCTCCGGGTAGTGCGAGCCGCACACCATGACGCTCGGTCGGCCCGCCAGCAGGTCGGCGGCGAGCGCCGGGCCCCCGAGCGCTCCGACCCGGCGGACCGGGGTCTCGTCGCGAACGACGCTGGAGATGCTCTCCATGGCCTCGCCCACGAGCCCACGAACGCCGTGCACGACGAAGTGGCCGCCGTCGACGTGCGCGCCGAGCCCCCGCGCGACCTCCCTCGCGACCCCGGAGGGCACCGCGAGCAAGACGAGGCGCGCGCGCTCGGCGACCTCGTGCTCGTCGCGCGCCAGGGCGACGCCGGCCGGCAGCGCGCCATCGTGGGCGCGCCGCGAGAGAAGCAACGTCGTGCCTCCCGTGCGCGCCGCAGCGCCGGCGAGGGCGAGACCCCAGGCCCCTCCTCCGATGACGGCCACCGTCGGACGCGGCATGACGCCAGGCTACATCGACTGCGGGCGCTTGCGCGCGACATCCCACGAGGTCACGCCGCTTCGAAGGCCGTCACGCGGCTTCGAGGGCCAGGCGCTCTCGTGCGACCGCGCCCGCCGTGCAGTGATACATGAGGGGCACGAAGGCCAGCCCCGTCACGAGGACGAGGATGGGCGGGATGGCGAGCAGGACGATGCCCGGAATGCAGGCGACGCCCGCGCTGACGAGGAGCGCCGAACCCCAGGCGCGGCCGAGGTCCGCCCGCAGCTGGACGGTCTCGACGGAGCGCAGCCGGTAGGCCCAGCGGACCGCACAGACGAGCAGCGCGATGTGGGCGTGGCCGACGATGACCATGCTGACCGCGATCCAGATCCCGAAGTCGTCCGCCATCGGCCCCGGCTGGGCGTGGATCCACCAGATGGCGCCGTGGATGCTGAGAGGCGCGAGCAGCGACAGCGCGGCCATGGGGAGGGCGGCGCTGCTCCGCTCCCAGGACATCGCCAGGTCGCACGCCCGCCGGAGCGGATCCGTGCTCTCGAGGCGCACGAGGTCGACCGAGGGATTGCCCGACATCGCGATGCCCCCCTCGCCCAGCGACAGAAGCGGACGCGCGACGAGCCGCGCGAGGACGCCCGAGACGAGCGCCGCGGGCCACGCGAGGAACAGCAGCCAGGTGGAGATGCCGAGCTTTCCGTCGAGCGCGAACCCGACCACCCCGATCGCGAGCGCCGCCACCGCCGTGCAGAGCCCCACACCGCCGCCGACGGCCCTGCCGATGCGGCGGGCGGCTACGCGACGCGCCATGTCCACGAAGATGACGTCCTCCTCTCGACGCGCCTGCAGCTCTGCCACGCGCTGCCGGAGGACGGGTTCCAAACTTCGATAGGCACAGGCGCTCATGACGACGACGGAGCCTCCCGCGACAAGGAGAGCAAACGCGAGGCCAGCGCGATCGGCCGAGCCTTCCCCGGTTTGAACGCTCGGATGACCGAAAACATTGCGGGCCATCCGCCCGCACCCGCCAATTGTTCTGCCGCGTCTCGGGCGCGGGGGCGGCCTACCTCGACGAAGCGGGCGCCGAACGAACGGGATCCTGTGACGGAACGCCTGACTTGCCGTAGGCCGGGTCCCGCAGGATGCGCGCGAGGTGAAGCCAGGAGCTCATGGCGTGCTGCACGGCGTCGATGCGCACGTCCTGGACGAACAGGCTCTCGCGAACGCCGCCCTCTGCCTTGGCGGGGTTCTTCAGCCAATAATCGTTGTCCGGATCGAACTGCTGCCCGAGCGTGGCCCGGGCGACCCCCTTCGCCGGCCCCAGCAGCCAGTCGTCCGACTCCCCGGCGAAACGCGCGAGGACGATGTGCGCGTCGTACGCCTCGAGGCGCGAGGAGTCGGGAAAGCCGTTGTAGAACGTGCCCACGTAGTCCGGCTCGGGGGCGTTCTCGGCCTTCCACTGCTTCTTCTGCATGGCGCGGGCGATCTTGTACGCAAAGTCGACGTAGGCGTGGTCTCGCGTCACGCGGTAGAGGTCGTTGACCGCGTAGCTCATCCAGTGGTCGAGCTCCTGGTTGTCCTCGGACACGAGGGCGTCGCGCACGTGCACGACCCAGTCGGCCCCACGTCGCGCCGCGTCGAGGTAGGCCGGCTGCGGATCGAGCGCGTAAAGGCGCATGAGCCCGAGGATCGCCTCGCCCACGTAGAACGCCGGCTCGCGCTTGAGCTTTTTCCCCGTCTCGGCCTCGAGGTCGGCGTTGCAGCGAAAGTGCCCGTCTTCGTACTGCGCTTTCAAGATGAAGCGCGCGAGCGCCCTCATCGTCTCCATCTCGGCCCGCGAGCCGCTCACCGCCGCGTCCTTGGCGAAGGCCAGCAGCGCCAGCCCTGCCGCGCCGACCTTTTGCTGCTCCTCGTCGTTCGTGTCGAAGAAGAACTTCCCCTGGCTCGGGGCGTCGTCGCGGAGGTGCGCCTTCAGGTACTGCAGCGCGAGCTCGCCCTTCCGGAGGTACTCGGGCGTCCCCAGCTCTTCGTAGGCCTCGAAGAGGGCGTAGGTCGTCCCCGCGTGACGGACCCACCCGTAGGACCGGTCGTCGCGGTCCTCCACCGGGTGGTAGAGGTACACGTAGCGACCCTGCGGGTTCATGACGCGCACGAGGTAGTCCGCTCCGTGGCGGACCGCGGCGAGGAGCCTCTCCGGCGTCACCTCCGCCGGGCGCTCCACCATGCCGCGCACGACGACGCGAGCCCCGTCGTGCGACGCCGATTCCACGAAGGCTGCGACGCGAAAGCGGTACGCCCGCATCGACCCGAGGCTCGTCTCGGGCACGCCGGCGCGCGCGGCCAGCAGCGGGGCGAGCTTGGCGTGCGAGAGGCCCGACGTCTTGCCCTCGTGATCCAGTCTCCGCTCGGCGATCTCCCCGGGGAGGACGACGCCCACCTTGCCGTCGTCCCCCGCCACGAGCACTCCCTCCAGGCCCACGGACGCGCGCGGCAGCTCCTCGTCCTCCTCGACGTTCGCGACCGCGAGATGCGTGGGGACGTCGAGCTCGAGCCGTCCCCCGGCAGGATCCGGGACCTTCGCGGCAAGCGCATCCGCCGCGGCGGCGACGGCGTCGGCCAGGGTGGCGGACGACGCGGTCGTGACCACGGGATCTTGCCGGGGTGGGTAGTAGGCGAGCATGACCCGCCGTCCGGCGCCGGGGGGGGGCGCCGGAGCCGCGGCGCGGCCCTTGTGCTCCACGATCGCGCGCGCCATCGCGAGGTACGCCGCGGCCTGCGTCGCGTCGGGGGCCGCCGCGGCGGTTTCGCCGAAGTCGTGGGTCGCCGCCGCCGGGAGCGACCGCCCCGTCCCGCACGTGCATCCCGGCGCAAGAGCCAGGACGACGACGAGTGCGCCGAGCTCGAGACCGAGCTTGAGGGCGCCGAGCTCGAGGGTGAGGGACAAGGTGTGCGTGCCGCTCATGCCTTGGGGGGTCCGGGCGCCACGCTAGTGCGTGGCGTGGTGCTGCGCTACTCTGCGAGTGTGGTGCGTTCGGAGCGGCGCTCGCGCGGAGTCACGCTGATCGAGGTCATGGTGGTGGTCGTCATCATCGGGGTCCTCGCGATGCTGGCCGTCGTCGCGTACCGCCGGTGGATCCGCAGCTCGTACGTGGCCGAGGCGCAGGACATGGTCTCGAACATACGGACGGCGGAGGAGGCCTTCGCCGCCGAGAACGGCGCCTATCTCGACGTCAGCGGGAACCTCGGCGCGGGCCACACCTATCCCCTTACGACCCCCGGCGCTTCCAAGACGGCCTGGGGCGGGCCGTGTGGTGGGTGCAAGAGCCCGGCGGGGTGGAACGCGCTGACCGTCACGTCGGCCGCGCCGGTCATCTTCGGCTACTCGGTCATCGCCGATCAGGCCGCGGCGCCGAGCGCGCGCATCGGGACCATCACGGTCAACGGCAAGGCCCTCGACTATTCGGCCATGAACAACGGCGCGCCCTGGTACTTCATCGAGGCCGACGCCAACGTCAGCGGCGACGGCGTGAGCTTCACGCACGTCTACGGCATGTCGGGGACCAACACGATCTACGTCGACGGCCAGGGGAACTGACCCCTTCCCCTCGCGCGGCTCTCACGGGACGGTCTTCACGTCCCGGCCGAGCGCGTGCTCGAGCCGGATGCGGGCGGTCCGCGCCGAGACCTTGGCGTTCAGGAGATCGAGGCGCGCGCGCGTGAGATCGGACTCGGCGTCGGCGAGCGTCGTCGACGTGCCCCGGCCGTTGTTGAAGAGCTCGCGCTGCACGCGGTAGGCCTCCTGGGCGCTCGCGAGCTCGCGCGTGCTCGACTCGATCGAGAAGTCCGCCTCGTGCACCAGCTGGAGCATCTGGGTCACCTCGACCTCGATGTTGTCGCGCGTGATGTTCTTGTTCGACTCGATGGCGGCGAGGCGCGACTGCACGTCCCGCACGTTGCCGTTGGCCGTGAGCACGTCGTTCGGCGACCAGGTGACCTGCGCGCCGACGTCCCACGTCGTGTTCCAGACGTTCGACGGCGGGATGTAGCGCGGGTTCGGATTGCCGAGGATGCCGTCGCCGAACGCGCTGAGGACGGGCCAGCGCTGCGCCTTCGCGGCTTCGGCCTGCTCGTGCGCGGCGGCCGCGTTCGCGTCGGCGCTCCGGATCTCCGGGCGCGACGACAGCGCCTCGATCGTCATCTGTTTCAGGTTCCCCTGCACGGGGGGCACGGGCGTGTCGAGGTTTTCCCCTGGCGCGAACACCTCCCCCTCGGGCGCATGCATCGCGACACGGAGCTGCTTCTCGGAGAGCTCGGCCAGGTTCTTCGCCCGCTCGAGCGTGAGGTCGGCGGAGGCCATGGCCGTCTCGGCGCGCAGCACGTCGGCCTTCGACGCGTTGCCCGCCGCGAACTGGTTTCGCGCGTCCCGCAGGTGCGTCTTCTGGTCGTTGAGCGCCTGCACGGCCACGACGACGGCGCCTCGGGCGTTCAGCCACGTGTAATAGGCGATGCGGCCGTTCGCCTCGGAGCCCGCGCGCGCGGTCGCGACGTCCCACCGGGCGGCCTCCTGCGAGTTGGTCGCCGCCGTGTAGTTCTGCTCGATGCGGAGGAAGTAGTCGCTGATGGGGATGCTGAGGCTCGCCTGGAGGAGCCAGTTGTCGAGCACGAAGAAGGGAAAGCTGAAGTTCACGGGTGCTGCGAAGAGCGGATCCGTCGGGCCCAGGACGCGCTGGGGCCCGGCATTCGTCGCGACGAGGTCTCCGCTCACGGCGAACAGCGACGGCGCGGTGAAGTTGCTGAGGCGCGTGTACTTCCCGATCGCCGACAGGCGCGGGAGGAACGTGGCCCACGTCTCGTCGACGCGCGCGGCCGCTCCGCGGAGATTCTCCATCGACGCCCTCGCGCTCCAGCTGGTCTGCGCGGCCCGAGCCCCGGCCTGGTCGGCCGTGATGCCGCCCGGCTGGCCTCTCGTCAGCTCGTCGGGCACCGGCAGGGGCGTCGTGTCGTCCCCCGTCGTCGGCGCGGGGAGCTGCGCGTTCGCCGCCACGGCCGTGAGCCAGCCCGATACACCCACCAGGACTGCGACCCCCGAAGACCGTATGCGCATCGTTTCCGTCCTTTCGAAGGCTCTCTCTTAGGGCCCGGCGCATGCCGAATGCAACCGCCACAAGTCCCGGTCCGATATGCTCGTGCCGTGCAGCAGCAGAGCGCCGACGACGTCTGGGCCCGCATCGAGGCCCTGGCCCTCGCGACGGACGACGCGGGGGTCGTCGCCACCGACGGAGACGGCACCCTGTGGGGCGGTGACGTGGGTGAAGATCTCTTTCACGCGTTCGTGGAGCAAGGGGACGTGGCGCTCCCCGCGCTGGAGGCCATGAGGCGCGAGGCACGCGAGCACGCCCTGTCCGATGCCGGAGGGGGACCGGACGTCGCGCGGCGCATCTACGCGGCCTACATCGAGGGCCACTTCCCCGAGGAGCGTGTCTGCGAGCTGATGACGTGGTGCTTCGCCGGATGGGCGCGCGAGCGGGTCCAGGCCTTCGCGCGCGACGTCGTCGGCCGCTGCGGGCTCGAGGGCCGCCTCCACGGGGAGGTCCTGCGCGTCCTCGACCGGGCGCGCGGCGCCGGGATGGAGACGATCCTCGTCAGCGCCTCCCCGTTCGCCGTGGTCGCCGAGGCGGGGGCCCGGGTGGGCTTCACGGCGGGCCAGGTGGTCGCGGCGCGCCCGCGCTTCGACGGCGGCGTGATGCTCGCCGAGGTCGAGACGCCCATCCCCTATGGTCCCGGCAAGGTGTCGCGGCTCGTCGAGCGCATCGGGGAGCGCGTCCTCTATGCCGCCTTCGGCGACAACGCCTTCGACGTGGCCCTCCTCGCGAGCGCCCGCATCGGCGTCGCGGTGCGGCCCAAGCCGCGCCTCCGGGCCCTCGCCCACGAAGTCCCCGGCCTCGTGGAGCTGGTGGAGATGCCGGCGTAGCGCTGCTAGATTGCGGGCCGGCATGGACTTCGAGCTGACCGAAGAGCAGAGGATGATCCGCGACACCGCGCGCGTGTTTGCCGCGCGGGAGGTGGCCCCCAAGGCCGCGGAGCTCGACAAGACCGGGCGCTGGCCGGCGGAGATTCTCGCCAAGATGGCGGAGCTCGGCCTCCTCGGCGTGGCCATCCCGCAGGAGCACGGCGGCGCGGGGATGGACACGCTGTCTTACGCGCTCGCCATGGAAGAGGTGAGCGCGGCCTGCGCGAGCACCGGCGTCATCATGAGCGTCAATAACTCGCTCTTCTGCGATCCGGTCTACAAGTTCGGGACGGACGACCAGAAGAAGCGCGTCCTCGCCCCCGTGGCGCGCGGGCAGAAGCTCGGCTGCTTCGGCCTCACCGAGCCGATGAGCGGCTCGGACGCGCAGACCATGGTGACCGGCGCCGAGAAGACCGGCGGCGGCTGGGTGCTCAACGGGGCGAAGAACTGGATCACCAACGGGCCGCACGCCGACTGGATCCTCGTCTTCGCCGTCACCGACCGGAGCGGGCCGAAGGTGAAGCACACGGCCTTCCTCGTCGAGCGCGGGACGCCCGGGTACACGCAGAACGCCGCCGACCACAAGCTCGGCATCCACGCTGCCGCGTCGTGCACCGTGTTCTTCGAAGGCTGCAAGGTGCCCGACGAGAACGTCGTCGGCGCCCCGGGCGACGGCTTCAAGGTGGCCATGTCGACCCTCGACGGGGGCCGCATCGGCATCGCGTGCCAGGCCATCGGCATCGCGCGCGCCGCCTTCGAGCGGAGCGTCGCCTACGCCCGGGAGCGCAAGAGCTTCGGCGTGCCCATCGCGCAGCACCAGGCCATCCAGTTCATGCTCGCCGACATGGCGACGCAGATCGACGCCGCGCGCCTCCTCGCGTGGCGCGCCGCGAAGCTGAAGGACAAGGGCGTGAGGCACACGATGGAGAGCTCGATCGCGAAGCTCTACGCCAGCGAGATGGCGACGCGCGTCACCCACAAGGCCATCCAGGTGCACGGCGGGTACGGTTACTCCACGGAGTTCCCGGTCGAGCGGCACTACCGCGACGCCCGCATCACGGAGATCTACGAGGGGACGAGCGAGATCCAGCGCATCGTCATCGCGGCCAATCTCCTCAAATGAGCCCTCGCCGCTCGCTGATGCTCGCGGTGCTGTGGTGCCTCTCGTGCGGGGGCGAGCCTCCCGCCAAGGAGCCCGTGGCGACGCAGGACTCCGAGCCCCACGAGGTCAAGCCGTCGCTCAAGACGAAGAGCGAGCTCGGGAGCGTCGACCCGGACGCCGTCCAGAACGCCTTCCACAAGCTGGCCGGCAAGTTCGCCGACTGCCAGAAGCGGGGCGTCGACCGGGTCGAGGTGCTCGCCGGCAACGTGAAGTTCTTCCTCCGCATCGGGGAGGACGGCTCGGCGAAGTGGACGTACCTCGAGAACGGGAGCGACGTCGGCGACCACGAGACGGAGCGCTGCCTGCTCGACGCCGTGATGGCCGCGCGATGGCCGAAGCCCGACGGCGGCGACGCCGAGGCGCGCTACTCGATCGAGCTCCCCGCCGAGGGCCGCCCGGCGACCGACTGGAGCTCCGACCGGGTGGCCGGGGCGCTCGGCAAGCACGGCGGCGCCATCGATCAGTGCAAGGCCGGCTCGAGCGCGTCCTTCCACGCGACCATGTACGTCGGCCCCGGAGGGCACGTGCTCACAGCGGGCGTCGTCGCGTCGAGCAAAGATGGTGACGACAAGGCCGAGTGCCTCGTCAAGGTCCTCACGGGGATGAAGGGGCTCCCGAGCCCGGGGAGCTGGCCGGCGAAGGTGAGCTTCGGCCTCTGAGCTCGGCGAGCTCCGGCCCGAACGCCGGAAAGTAGAGACGCACGAGCTCGAGGCGAGGAGCGCCGCCGCGCGACGCGAGCTCTCGTTCCGCGGCCATCGCGAGCGACGCGTCCCCGCGCAACCAGCCCAGGCACAGGCGCGCGAGCTGCGTGGACAGCCACGCCACCCCCGCCTCCTCGCCGGCCATGGCCTCCACCATCGCCACGGCCTCCTCGCGACGGCCGCGCATCATGGCGAGGTTCGCGCCGGTCGCCCGCGCGTTGGCCTCGCCCAGGGGGCCGGGCGCGGCCGTCATGTCGGGCAAGAGACGCATCGTCTCGCGGACGAGGCGCGCCCGCCGGCGTCCCGTCGCGCCGACGGCGCACGACAGCGCGATCCGTCCCCGAAGACCGGCGAGCTCGGCGCGGTAGGCCTGGAGGTGAAGGATCAGCGAGCGGCGGATGGCCGGCATGGCGGCGTGCATGAGACCGTGCGCGTGGTCGTACTTGCCCTCGTAGAGGTCGACCCAGCATTCGGCGATGAGCGCCTGGTACTGCACGGCGCGGAACCGGTCGTCCGGCAGGCCGCGTCTCGCCTGGGCGATCTCGCGCCGCGCGCGCTGCGGATCGCCCGCGAAGAGCCACGTGCTGTTGAGGATGCCGAGGCGCAGCGTGCTCTCGGCGTACCGGTCGCCGCGCTCGCGGGCGTCGACGAGCGCCTCCTCGAGCAGGGGCCGGAGCTCTCCGTAGCGACCCGAATAGGCCATCGACACGAAGAGGTAGAAATACGCGCTCGTGATCTCGAACGCCGAGCCGGGCACGTGCGCCCGGAACCGGACGACGGCCTGCTCGAGGATGGCGACCGACTCCTCGAGCCGCACGGCGGCGCAGCAGGCGATCCCGCGGAGCCCGAGGACCATCGCCTGCGCGTAGGGCTCTCCGCTGAGATCCGCCGCTGCGGTGGCGGCTGCGAGGACGCGCTCGGCCCGCGGCCACTCCCGGAAGCGGGTCGAAGCCAGGTACGACCCCTCCATCGCCAGCGCGCGCGCGGCGCGAACCGGATCGCCGGCTCGCAGGGCCAGGAGCACGTGACGGGCGTGGCTGACGCCCGCCGCGAGCGGGTCGGCGTAGGGAAGCGTGAACGAGACCGACCAGCACACGTCGATGCGCGTCAGCTCGGCGGGCGCGATCTCGCGCGCGGCGCGCCGTACGAAGCGGAGCCCGCGCAGTCGCAAGACGAGACGGAACCACAAGAGCGAGAGCAGAGCCCCGAGCGTCGTCCGTGGCAGCGCCAGGCCGACGGCGGCGAGCACCGTTCGCGCGACGTCGAGCCCTCGAACGACCTCTCCCGCGCGCATCAGCTGCTCGGCGGCGCGACGGCGAAGGTCGAGCGCCTCGGTCGGGCCCGCGGTCGCCGCCGCCGCTTCGTACGCGGTCGCCGCGCGCGAGGCCTCGCCGGCGTTGGCGAGCGCGTCGCCGAGCTGCTCCTGGACGCCACGCCGGCGCGGATCGGCGTGCGGGAGCATGGCGAGGGCGCTCTCGAAGAGGCGCGCGGCCCGCTCGAAGGCCAGCGCGTGCGCCGCCTGCTCGGCCGCGACCAGCGCGAACCCCGCCGCCCGGACCGGCTCCCCCGCGCCCGACCAGTGCGTGGCGAGGACCTCCGGATCCGAGCCCTTGGCCAGCTCGAGCGCCGCGGCGATGCGCGCGTGGGTGGAGCGGCGAGCCAGCGGATCGAGCCGCGCCACGAGCGCCTCGCGCACGCGGTCGTGGAACGGCTCGAGCGCGTCGGTCACGCGCGCCCCCTGCGTGCGCACGAGGTGCGTCGCGCGGAGCAGCGACACCGCGTGGGCGAGCTCGCCCATGTCGACCCCCGCCGCGTGCGCGACGACCTCCTGGGACACGGGCGCGCCCAGCAGGCACGCCACGTCGAGCACGCGGCGCGACGCCTCGTCGAGGCGCAGGACGCGACGCCAGAGCGCGTCGTCGAGGCGCACGACGCCGGGCCCCGCCTCGCGCGACAGCGAGGCGTGCCGCACCAGCTCGTCGATGAACAGCGGGTGACCGCCCGCCTCGGTGGCGATCGCCGCGGCGTCGCTGAAGGGGGCGCTCGCGGTCTGCGCGAGCAGCACCTCGGCCAGCCGGCGTGCGTCGTCGGGGGACAGGCGATCGACCTGGAGAGCGCGGACCTCGCCCGGCAAGGAAGCGAGGAGCTCGGGGCGCGCGCCGTCGTCGCTCGACGCCCCCCGCATCGTGACCACCAGCAGGACCGCGGGCGTGTCGGGCGGACGAAGCACATCCTGGAGCAGCGCCAGGCTGTCGGCGTCGGTCCACTGCAGATCGTCGATGGTGATGACCACGCGCTGCCGCGCCGAGAGGCGGCGGAGCAGCTCCCGGAGGGCCCGGAAGGCGACGCGCCGGCGCTCGAGCGGGTCGCGGTCCGCGATGCTGGCGCGCGACGCGAGGGCCGGCACCCGGCCCATGGCGGGAAAGAGGACAGCGAGCGAGTCGGCCCCCGGGGGCACGAGCGCCGCCACCTCCTCGCGGGGCATGCGCCCGAGGCGGCGGCTGAGGTTTTCGATGACCTGGTCGAGCGCCTTGTAGGGCACCGACTCGCGCTCGTAGCAGCGCCCGGTCAGCACCAGCACGTCGTCCCGGCCGCCGAGCGCCACGTCGAAGAACCGGCGCACGAGGCAGCTCTTGCCGACGCCGGACTCGCCGAGCAGCGCCACGGTCACCGCGCCCCCTCCGAGCACGTCGCCGAACGCGCGCTCGAGCTCCCGGATCTCGCGGTCCCGTCCCACGAAGGGCACGCCCCCCGTCGCCGGCCGATCGCTCGACCGCGCCTGGAGCCGCCGCAGCACCTCCTCGCCGGTCGGGCGCGCGCGCGGCTCGACGCGCAGGAGCTCGACGCAGAGATCCTCGAGGTCGCGCGGGATGCCCGCGACGAAGGCGCCCGGCGGCACCGGTTGCTGGTAGTGCTTCGCGATGAGCACCGCGGTCGGGGCGCCTTCGAAGGGACGCCGCCCCGTGAGGCACTCGTAGAGCATCACGCCCGTGGCGTACCAGTCGGCCTCGGGCCCCACGGGCTGCAGGGTCGCCTGCTCGGGCGCCATGTACGCCGGCGTGCCGACGACGTTGCCCTCGGTCACCTGGCGCGAGTCGACCTCGAAGACCAGGCCGAAATCGAGCAGCACGACGCGCCCCTCCGGCGTCACCCGCACGTTGGGCGGCTTCACGTCGCGATGCACCTTGCCCGCCCCGTGCAGCGCCGACAGGCCCAGGGCGACCTGACGAAACACGTCACGCAGGCGCGCCTCGTCGAAGGCGCCGGGCTCCCGGCCCACGCGCTCCACGACGTCGGAGGGGGGAGGCTCGTCGCCCGTCGTCGCCGGCAGGTCGACGTGCGTGTCCATCTCCACGGCCGCGGGCCGCAGGTCGATCGCCGTGGGGGAGCTCGAGACCGGCGCAGCGCGCCGCTCCCCGCGGATCCACGTGAGGAGGTCGACGCCGTCGACGAGGTCCATCGTGAAGAAGACGTCGTCGGCGTCCGCCACGAGCTCGCGCAGCGTCACGAGGTTGGGATGGTGGATGTCCTGCAGGGCGCGAAACTCGTGCTTCACGCGGGCGATGGTGTCCGCGTCCCGATGCAGGATGGTCTTCAGCGCGACGCGCTCGCCCCGCTCCACGTCGAGGGCCTCGTAGACGACCCCCATCCCGCCCTCGCCGATGCGACGGACGACCTCGAAGCGAGGCGGCAAGGCGAGCTTGACGAACGACAACGGTCCGCGATGAGTATCGCACGCGCGGCCGTCAGTACCCGATGGCGGTGAGCGCCTCCGGCCCGAGACGCTCGCATAGCTGGGCGAGGTACAGGCTCTTCGGGGCCACGGCGACGCCCGGCGAGTCGACGATGCCCTGCGGCAGGGGCCCGGCGTCGCTCCCCGGCGCGTTCGAGGTCGTCTGCGTGCCCTTCGCGCCGATCGACCAGTTCTGCGACCCCGGGGGCTGCTGGATGAGGAGCGAGCTGCCGATGCCGTTCCACACGACGCCGAACCCGATCGCCCAGCCGTGACCGCTGCCGTCCCATCCGCGGTTCATGAGATCGATGCCCCCCTGAGGCGTGTCGGCGTCGTCGACGAGCAGCCCGGTCGCCCAGCGCTGGTGCGGTTGCAGGTTGTCGTGGGCTCCTGCATCGGTCTCGGGGACGGTCATGGAAAGGACGACGTTCGGCCCGGGCGTCGTCGCCTGCGTGGCGTACGAGAAGACCCCGATGCCCGACGACGTGCAGCGCTGCACGAGGATGCCCTGACCGTCGACCGAGAAGTGGAAAGGGTAGCCCTGCGAGCCGTCGATGGGGGCCAATCGCGTGACGCTCGAGTCCTGCACGGTCACGGACTTCGCTTGCCCGCCGACGACGAAGCCCGTCGTGAACTCTTCCCCCTGGACGTCGCTGACCCACCCGTCTTCGACGGCGTTCATGTCGAGGATGCCGAACGTAGGCTCGTTGATGGGCGCGGTCTGCTCCGGGGCGACGAGGTGCATCGCCTCGACGCCGACCTGCGTGATCCTCCCGGCGAAGGTGTACGGGCGGACCGTCGCCCGCGGGGCGCCCGCGCCCCAGGTCGAGACGTCGAGCGTGTCCGAAAGCGGCGCGTCCAGCGTGATCGTCGAGCCGGACACGGCGACGACCGTCCGGTCGGCGTGGATGGTGGACCCCGCGCTGAGCCAGGTCTCCAGTGCCCCGTCGCGGACCATGTCGTCCATGCCCATGAAGTGGATCCACGCCGCGGTGACCGGGCGGTCGACGAGGACCGCCATGCCGGGCGAAAAGCCTGCGGTCGAGGCGACGTGGAACGACGTGGCGCCGGAGGGGACGTAGTCGTCGGTGATGTCGGCCGCTGTCGCCGCCTCGTCCCAGACGCCCGTGCCGGCGATCGAAAGGACAGTGCGCGGCGAGCCACCCACCTGGAGGACCGTGCCCCCCGCGCCCGAGCCGCTCCCGCGCAGCACCACACCGGACGCCGAGATTGACAGCGTGCCCTCCAGCTGGAACGTGCCGGGCGCGAGCAGCACGGCGCCGCGAACGCCGCTCGTCACGGGCAGCTTGGACACTGCGTCGATCGCCGCCTGGATGGCCGGCGTGTCGTCGGCTCCCCCCGACGGCTTCACGGTCTGCGCCACGGGGACGACCGGGAGGGCGACACCGCCCCCCCTGTAGCCCGCGGAAGAGAAGTCGAGGATGCGCTCGCCCTTCGGCAGCGTCGCGTATGCGAGGTGCCCCGGGGCGTCGACGTGCACCCAGGCGCTGGCCGGACCGGCATCGACGACCAGCATCGGACAGCCCGCCGCGCCTGCGTCGACGACGACCGTCGACGCCTCGTTTGGCGCCCTCGCGTCGTTCCCCGTCCCCGCGTCGAGCCCCCCGCCCTCGGCGCCCGGAAGAGCTGAGCCCGACCCCGCGTCGTTCCCCGCGGGCGACCCCCCCGGCGCGCCCGCTCCCGGGGCCGAGGTGCCGCAGGCGGCAAAGGCCGTCGCGACGGCGGCAAGGAAGGCGGAGAAGAGGGCACGGCTCATGGAGGGGTCCTCTCAGCAAGAAGCGATCGAGTCCCACGGACACCTGCTTTCGGACAGTTGGGGGCCCACGAGGCCCACACGGGACGCCTGCGCCGTAACACCGTGAGAAACGCTGTTCTGGCTGGTTGTTTCGATCGGCGCGCAGCGCAGACTATCCTCCAGATGCCATTGATGAGGGTGTGCTTCCTTTCCGCGAGCGCGGGTGCCGTGCTGCTGGCCATCGTCGCGTGCTCCTCGACCGAGCTCCCGCCCACGGACGGAGATTGCGTCTCGGTCGACGGAAGCACCTGCAGCGTGAACGTCATCGGCGGCAGCTCGTCGGGGGGAGAGGGCGGCGCCGACGGCGGGAGCTGCTCGGAGACGGCAGGCGGCTCGCAGTGCGGGGTGTGCGCCGCGTCGGGCTGCTGCTCGGAGCTCGAGCAGTGCAGCGGCAGCACGGACTGCACGAACCTCCTCAACTGCGAGAACGACTGCAGCGGCGGGAGCGCCTGCGTCGACGCCTGCCAGCAGCAGTTCCCCACGGCCGTCTCCACCCTGCAGCTCCTGTCGTCGTGCCTCACGCGCCTCTGCCCCATCTGCGCCGAGTCGGGCGTCGGCGATCCGTGCGGCGCCGGCTACTACGCCTGCGAGACGGGGCTCACGTGCAACGGCCGCTGGTGCACCAAGTCCTGCATCCACGCGTCGGACTGCGAAGGCATCGGCGCGGGCGGCACCAACTCGCTGGGCTTCACGAGCGCCTGCATGGCCAGCTCGCAGGGCGACCTGTGCGTCCCCGGCTGCGCGGGAGCGGCCGGCGCTTGCACCGACTTCGCGGGCACGTACTGCCTCGCGACGACGGCGGCCGACGGGACCAGCGTCTCGGTGTGCACCTCGCTCCCCGACGCCTCGACGGGGGACTGAGCGCCGCGCCGTCGAGGCGCGACCATGCGATGGCAGCGACGCTTCGCCTCAGAAGGTGACGACGCTGCGGATGGACTCGCCGCGGTGCATGAGGTCGAACGCGTCGTTGATGCGCTCGAGCGGCATCGTGTGGGTGATCATCTCGTCGATGCGGATCTTCCCGTCCATGTACCAGTCGACGATCTTCGGCACGTCCGTGCGGCCGCGCGCGCCGCCGAAGGCCGTTCCCTTCCAGACGCGGCCCGTCACGAGCTGAAAGGGGCGCGTCGCGATCTCCTCGCCCGCGCCGGCGACGCCGATGATGACGCTCGTGCCCCAGCCCTTGTGGCAGCACTCGAGCGCCTGGCGCATGACGCGGACGTCGCCGATGCACTCGAAGCTGTAGTCGGCCCCGCCGCCGGTGAGCGCGACGAGGTGCGCGACGAGGTCGCCCCCCACCTCCTTCGGGTTCACGAAGTCCGTCATCCCGAACTGCTCGGCGAGCGCGCGCCGTCCCGGGTTGAGGTCGACGCCGACGATGCGCCCCGCCCCGGCCATGCGGGCGCCCTGCACCACGTTGAGGCCGATGCCTCCGAGTCCGAAGACGACGACGCTCTCGCCCGGACGCACCTTCGCCGTGTTGAGGACGGCGCCGATCCCCGTCGTCACGCCGCAGCCGATGTAGCAGACCTTGTCGAAGGGCGCGTCGGGGCGGATCTTCGCGAGCGCGATCTCCGGCAGCACCGTGAAGCTCGCGAAGGTCGACGTCCCCATGTAATGGAGCAGCCGCTCGCCGCCCGCCGAGAAGCGGCTCGTCCCGTCCGGCATCAGGCCCTTGCCCTGCGTCGCGCGGATGGCCTGGCAGAGGTTCGTCTTGCCGCTCGTGCAGTACGAGCACTCGCGACACTCCGGCGTGTAGAGCGGGATGACGTGGTCGTCCTTCTTCAGCGTGCGCACGCCCGGCCCCACGTCGACGACGACCCCCGCGCCCTCGTGCCCGAGGATGGCCGGGAAGAGGCCCTCGGGGTCCTTGCCCGACAGCGTGTACGCGTCGGTGTGGCAGACGCCGGTCGCCTTGATCTCGACCAGCACTTCGCCCTGCTTCGGTCCCTCGACGTCGACCGTCTCGATGGTGAGCGGCTCCCCTGCCCTGCGGGCCACGGCGGCGCGTGCTTTCATGCTGGCGGATCTCCTCGGCGCGAGAGTATGCCTCTACCTGCCGTGGATCTCGACCTCACCGAAACCCAGCTCCTCGTCCAGAAGACCGCCCGCGACTTCGCCGCGCGCGTCGTCGCCCCGCTCGCCGCGGAGATCGACGCCAGCGAGCGCTTCCCGCGGGAGACGCTGCACGGCCTCGCCGAGCTCGGCTTGATGGCCATCAACGTGCCGCCCGAGCTCGGCGGCTCCGGCGCGGGCGTCGTCGCCTACGCGCTCGCCATGCAGGAGATCGCGCGCGCCTGCGCGTCGACCGCCGTGATGATGAGCGTCACCAACATGGTCGGCGAGGCCATCGCGCGCTTCGGGACCGACGCGCAGAAGCAGCATCACTGCCCCCGCCTCGCGAACGGCGAGCACGCGACGGGGAGCTTTGCCCTCAGCGAGCCCGACGCGGGGAGCGATCCCGGCGGAATGCGCACGACCGCGCGCCGCGACGGGGCCGAGTGGGTGATCGACGGCGCGAAGCAGTGGATCACGGGCGGCTCGTACGCGGGCGTCTTCATCGTGTGGGCCCGCACGGCGCCCCCGGGGACCGCGGGCGCGCGCGGCATCTCGTGCTTCCTCGTCGAGGGCGGCGCGAAGGGGCTGAAGATCGGCCGCCCCGAGGACAAGATGGGGATCCGGGCGTCGAACACCGTCCCTCTCGAGTTCGACGGCGTCCGCGTCCCGGAGGGCGCGCTGCTCGGGCAGGAGAACGGGGGCTTCAAGATCGCCATGATGGCGCTCGATGGCGGGCGCATCGGCATCAGCTCGCAGGCCCTCGGCATCGCGCGCGCGGCCCTCGCGGAGAGCGTCGCCTACGCGAAGGAGCGGAAGACCTTCGGCGTCCCCATCGGCGACCACCAGGCCATCCAGTGGAAGCTCGCCGACATGCAGACCGCCATCGACGCCGCGCATCTCCTCTCCATGCGCGCCGCGTGGATGAAGGAGCACGGCCAGCCCTTCTCGAAAGAGGCGGCGATGGCAAAGGTGTTCGCGAGCGAGTCGGCCGTCCGCGTGTGCAACGAGGCGGTACAGATCCACGGCGGCTACGGCTACGTGCGCGAGTTCGCCGCCGAGAGGCACTTGCGGGACGCGCGCGTCACCATGATTTACGAAGGGACGAGCGAGATCCAGCGCGTCGTCATCGGACGCACCGTCGTCGGATAAGACGTTCTCCTACCCTCTGCGGTTCCTCTCCTCTCTTCGTTGGATCGATGGTGATCCATGCGTTTTCTCGTCCCGTCGTGAGCCGTGGCCGCGAGGGCCCGCGACTACGGAGGCATGAACGCCAAGCACACTGCTCTCCCCCTCCTCGTGGCTGCGTTTCCTCTCCTCGCCGCAGCCGCCGGCTGCGCCGCCGGGAACGACGACTCCTCCTCGTCGGGCACGCAGGCGCTGAGCGCCGCGCAGTGCGCGACCGCGACGCCGTGGGCGACGTGGACCGCCTACTCGGTCGGGCAGCTCGTGACCTACTCGGGCACGACCTACCAGTGCATCCAGGCCCACACGAGCGAGCCGGGCTGGACCCCCGACGTGGTCGCCGCGCTCTGGGAGCCGGTGACGTGCGCGGGCGGCGGGAGCAGTGGAGGCAGCAGTGGAAGCTCGAGCAGCAGCGGCAGTAGCAGCGGCAGTGGCGGGAGTGGTGGCGGCAGTAGCAGCAGTGGTGGCAGTAGCAGCAGCGGGGGCAGCGGAGGATCCTGCGACGCGAACGCCTGGGTCTACATGGGGAGCGACGCCAACGCGTGCGACGGTCACCTCGGTGAATCGTGCGGCTGGACGTCGGACGACGAAGGCCAGGGCTACCACTGCCAGACGGTGAGCTGGGGCACCGGCTGCGAGCCGGGAGGCACGACGTGCCCGGGCGGCAGCGGGAGCTCGAGCTCCAGCGGATCGAGCAGCGGCGGGTCGAGCGGCTCCAGCTCGGGCAGCTCCAGCGGCTCGAGCTCCGGCAGCTCCAGCGGCGGATCGAGCAGCAGCTCCGGATCGAGCAGCAGCGGCGGCGGCACGCCCCCGGCGGCCCTCGTCTTCGGCCCCTACAAGGACACCGGCATCAGCTTCAACTGGAACACCAACGTGATCTCGACGGCGGTGTCCGGCTCGATCACGCCCCTCGCCAGCGATCTGACTGCGGCCGGCGGCAAGGTCGTCACGCTGGCCTTCGCCACGGGCGAGTGCGGCAGCGAGAACTGGGGGGGTGCGGCCGGCGACACGATGGGCTCGAACAACGCGTCGGCGCTGGCGTCGGCGGGCGTGAAGTACATCGTCTCCACCGGCGGCGCGGCGGGCTCGTTCACGTGCGGCACGGACTCCGGCATGTCGACCTTCATCAACCGGTGGATGTCCTCGGGCCTCATCGGCGTCGACTTCGACATCGAGGCCGGCCAGTCGCAGGCCGTCATCCAGGCCCTCGTCTCGCGCATCCAGACCGCCCACGGCAGCTACCCGGGCCTCCGCTTCAGCCTCACCATCGCGACGCTCGCGAACAACAACGGGGCCAGCACGGCGCAGTCGCTCGGCTCGGGCGTGCAGGACAGCCTCAACGTGTATGGCGATAACGTCATCGCCGCCGTGAAGAGCACCTTCGGCGCCACGTGGCCGAGCTTCGTCACCGTCGACCTCATGGTCATGGACTTCGGCTCCGCGAGCGACGGCGTCTGCGTCGTCAGCGGCGGCGCGTGCCAGATGGGGGAGTCCTCCCTGCAGGCCGCCTACAACCTGCACGACCGCTGGGGCGTCCCCTACTCGAACATCGAGCTCACGCCGATGATCGGCCAGAACGACAACCCCGCCGAGCAGTTCACGCTCGCCGACGCCGACACCGTCGCCCACTTCGCCGTCTCGCAGGGCCTCGCCGGCGTGCACTACTGGTCGTACGACCGCGACATCGACTGCGCCGCCGGCTCCGCGTCGGCCACGTGCAACTCGATGGGCAGCGGGTACGCGGGTGCCCACGGCTACTTGAAGAGGTTCCTCGGCGACGGGCTGTGAGAGCCGCGGGGGGGGATGGACTCGGCCGTCCGGGGCGGAATCGTCTGCTACGGTGTAGCTCATGCGCTGCCGCCCGACGCTTCTTCTCGCAGCCCTCGGCTGCTCCTTCCTCCTCACAGGGTGCTTCGGTTCGTCGAGCTCCGGGGCCCATGACTCCGGCACCCTCGACTTCGACACGGGGCTCTCGGCGCCCGACACGTCGACCGCGGACGCAACGCAGCAAGACGCGTCGACGCACGACGCGCCGGCGATGGACGCCCCGCCCGAGGCCGCGCTGGATGCCCCTTCGGACGTGGTCATGGTCGAAGACGCTCCCGAGGACTCGCCCACCGCGACCGGCGTCTTCTCGACCACGCCGGTCGACTTCGGCCTCGCCAACTGCGGGGGCCAGCCGACCCCCTCCTCGCAGAGTTACACCTTCACGAACTCCGGGCCTCTGCCGATCACGTGGTCCGCGGCCGTCGGCACGACGGTCTTCGCCATCCAGGGCGCGAGCTCCGGCTCCGTCGCCCCCGGCGCGATGGGCTCGATCACCGTCGGCGTCACGACCGTCCCGGCGGCGTCCACCGCCGGCACCGCCCTCACCGACACGCTCACCATCACCACCGACGTCCCCGGCTACGGCACCGTCCTCGTCCCGCTCACCGTCACGCCGCAGGGCGGCTCGCTCACGCTCGCGGGCGCCATCGGTTTCGGCTCGATCACCGTCGGCTCGACGACGTCGCTGCCCCTCGACCTCCAGAACGTCGGCAACGCCCCCGTGAGCGTCACGCTCGGCAGCCCCACCGACGCGCAGTTCGCCGTGACCTACACGGGCGCGCCGGCCGGGGCGGCCATCGCCGCGGGCGCGTCGCTCGCGGGCGGGACGGCGAGCTTCACGCCGAACGCCACGGGGCTGCAGAGCGCCACTGCCGCCATCACGGTCACGGGCGTCCTCTGCGCGTCGCCGGCGACGTCGATATCTCTCAACGGCACCGGCACGGCGTCGCCGCTCAGCGTCACCCCCAACCCGCTCGACTTCAAGACCGTCAGCTGCGGCTTCACGGCGGCCCCTCTGCCCGTGACGCTGACGAACGCCAACCCGGTCGCCCTGCCGTACACGACGACGCTCGGCCAGGGCGCAAATTCTCCCTACCAGCTCGACGCGCCCACCGGCACCGTCCCGGCCAGCGGCCAGGCCATCATCCACGTCAGCCCTCAGGCCATCCTTCTCTCGTCCAACCTCACGCCCGGCTTCTACAACGACACGCTCACGGTGACCGGGATGGGGCTGGCGCCCGTCACGATCCAGCTCAAGGAGTCGGCGGGCGGGGCGATCCTCGCCGTCACCGCCCCGAACACCAACTTCGGGACCGTCGTGAACACGACGGGGACGCTGCCCTTCACGGTCACCAACACGGGCAACCAGGCGGCCACGGTGACGCTCATCCCCTCGGCCGGGTTCTCCGCGGCGTTCACGATGGGCTCCACCGCGGCGGCCAGCGGGGGGACCGCGCCGGGCAACATGTCCTTCACGCCCACGACCAACAGCACGGTCGCCGGAACGCTGAAGGTGACCGCGCCCAACCTCTGCGATCCCATCCCGGGGTCGCTGGGGTTCAACGCGGTCGGAGAGGTGCCGGTGACCAACTTCCCGAAGGGTCAGGGGCCGTTCGCGGTCGGGGTCACGTGCGGAGGGGCCGCCACCACGGCGCAGTTCCAGGTGAAGAACACGGGGCTGGCGCCGCTGAACATCGTCAACCCGGTGAGCGTGGGCGGGTACTTCTCGTTCACGGGGTTCACGAGCCCCATCGCCGCGGGGGTGACGGACACGATCACCGTGACGGGCCTCGAGAATGGCGCGGCGGGCAGCGCGACGGCGTATGCGGACCAGCTGAGGTTCTCGACGAACGAGCCGGGGGCGCCGACGTACAACGTGGCGGTCACGGACCTGGTGACGGGGGTGAACATCGTGGCGACGCCGTCCGCCTTCGACTTCGCCAACTGCGGCAACTACGCCTACTCGCTCGTCGTGACCGGCACGATCCCGCCCTCCGGGGCTGGCGCCACCGTGTCGCGTAATGGCAATTACTGCGTGGGAGACTGCGGGCCGATCGGGTTCCAGGGGATGATCCCGAGCATGCTGTCCGTGAGCCCAGGAAACTCTTATCCGGATGCGGTGTACTCGGACCAGAACGGCCCGACGTGCCCGGCGCCCCTGATGGTCACGTTCCTGACCGCAACCGGTCCGATCTGCCAGTCGACGCTGACCATCTCGGCGTCGTTCACGAGCCCCGGAGGGTGCACCAACTGCGGCGCGCAACACAGTTGAGGCCCGCGTGGATCGACGGCGAAACCATGTTTTCCTTCGCGGGTCGTTGGTTCGAAGGTAGAGCAAGCGGGGAACGCGGACGCGGACACCGATCCGGTCGCTGACGCGGACGCGGAGCCGGGCGCGGGCGCGGGCGCGGGCGTGGGCGTGGGCGCGGGCGTGGGCATGGGCGTGGGCGTGGGCGTGAGCGCGGGCGTGGGCGTGAGCGTGAGCGTGGGCGTGGGCGTGGGCGAGAGCGTGGGCGTGGGCGTGAGCGTGGGGCGTGGGTTCGGGGCGGAGCTGCAGAGTCGGCGAGGCAGACCAAGGGGGCATTCCCGGACAGGGGTTTGCTCGTCCGGATGTTCGATCGTGCCATCGTGCTCGCACCGTTCAAGGACGCTCGCGGGAGCTCGCGCCGCTGCCGGGAGGCAGCGGCCCTACGCGGCCTGCGGCCGCTCCGGGTCCTTGAGCGGTGCTGCGCGCGATGGCCCTGGGGGCGCATCCGTTTCGCGCACGGGGCGCGAGGGCGACAAGGAGATTTCAATGCTGAGAATTCACGACGTGATGCTCGATGCGATCGGGACGATGCGACCGATGGTTTGTGCCATCGAGAGGAGGGACAAGGACCTTGCTTCTCAACTTCGGCGGGCGGCGAGCAGCGTCGTTCTCAACGTGGCAGAGGGGAGCGGGTCGGTCGGAGGGGTGAGGACGCAGCGATACCGAACGGCGCTCGGGTCGGCGCGGGAGACGATGTCATGTCTGCTCGTGGCGCAGCGGTTCGGTTATGTCGAGGCGATGCCGGCGGCGCTCGTCGCGGCGATGAATCGCGTCATCGGCACGCTGGTGCGGGTGGCGGTGTAGCCGGGGGATGGGGCGGCGGTCGCGGTCGCGGTCGCGGCCGCGCCCGCGCAGCCGCGACCGGACGACCTTCGCCAGCACGGCCCTCACGTGATCGAGCTGGTCGAGCAACACGGCATCGACCGCTTCGACGTAGCCCATCGCCAGGGCAACATCGAGACACGCGCCGACTTCTCGCGCCGACCCGAGCGCCGTGCGGTACCGCACGGCTCGCGTGCCGCCCATCGAGCCACTGGCCTCCGCCATGTTGAGCGACACGCTGCTCGACGCGCGCCGGAGCTGATTGCCGAGATCCCGATCGTGCTTCTCGATCTGCGCGATCACCGGCCGAAGCATCCGCAGCACACCGAGCATCGTTTCGTAGACTTTGAGCATCGCAGCCTCCTGAGCTGTGCCCCGCGCGGTTCTCGCGAGGGCGCGTGCCCAACGCCGCCGCGCGCAGGCCAGGTCAAGGCTGCGGAGCGGCCGCGAGGCCGCGGAGCACCGCCGCGCTGCGCGGCGGCTTGGCCTTGACCTGGCCGAGCACGGCGGCATGATCAAGCAGCCGAGCGAGCCTGCCCCGAGATGGACGCGGCCCGAAACGGGACGCAGTCGCTGCCGCCGTCGCTTCCGCAGCCGCAGCCGCAGGATCTGCGAGAGCGACGGCGACGGCGACGGCGACGGCGACGGCGACGGCGACGGCGTCCGCGACGGCGACGGCGTCCGCGGCAGCGACGGCGACGGCGTCCGCGGCAGCGACGGCGGCGCGCGCACGGCCTCGGTCCCGTCCTCGGCTTCGCCAACGAGTGACATGTCAAGTACGAGGGCGAGAAGCGCGCGGATGCCCTCGCGTACGAGGGTGTGATCATCGGCCAGGACGATACTGATTACGAAGCGGCCTCTTTGGCCGGGAGGCGCGCGCGCACCGCGAACGCGCGCGACGGCTCCGATGCAATGCGCAGCCAGCCCCCCATTTCTTCCAGCCGTGCCCGCATCCCGGACAGGCCATAGCCAGCATTCAAGTCGCTCGCTCCCTGACCGTCGTCACGCGCCTCGATCGTGATCGCACCGTCGGTGCTGCCCATGGTGATCCACAGGTTCGCTGCGTGAGAGTGCTTAAGTGCGTTAGTGACGATCTCCTGTACGCAGCGGACTAGGCAATGGCCGCGCGCCGCGTCCTCGAGCTGGAGGTCGGCAGGCATTTCGAGGTGGACCGCCATGCCGTGAACATCGTCGCAAAGCGCGCGGAGCGCGCGGCCGACGTCCGCCGCGGGCGCCTCGCGCGTGTCGCGGACGACCTCACGTACGTTACGCAGGAGACGCGCGCTCACCTCTTTCGCCTTGGCAACGTGGGCGCCCGCGCGCTCCGGCGGTACGTGCGTCGCAACTTCGAGCTGCAGTCCGAGGGCGGCGAGGTCGTGACCCAGCACGTCGTGCAGCTCGCGTGAGATCCGTGTGCGCTCATGCGCGCGGCTGGTCTCTTCGAGGAGCGAGCGCGTCGCGCGCAGCTCGGCGTTCGCGTGTGCCAGGTCGCGGGCTGTCTCAGCCGCGTGACGTGCGAGGTGGACGGCGACTGCGGCGAAGACCTCGGCAGCGGCGAGGCCGAGCACGTGGCTCAAGGCAGATTCGTCCCAGTCCATGCGCTTCACGACCAGGTAGCAGAGCACCGCGGTCTGCACCGCCACGAGCACCGCGGTGTGCCGCCTTGGCAGGACGAGGGCGGCCTGCGACGCAAGGACGACGAGCGACAGAGCCCCGAAGTCGCAGTCGAGGAGCGCCGTCATCGTGAGTGTCGCGCACGTCATGACGCCGAGCATGCATAGCCGGCGGACGCGTGCGCTCTCGGGATTCGACGCGCTGAGATGGAAGGCGACCACGAAGACCACATAGGCGGTGGCCCATACCGGGAAACGCGCCGAGCCGACCAGGTGATGACTGTCAGAGAACGGATGCGTCCACAGCGGCTCGCCGACCGCGAGGACGACCGGGTAGCCCGCCAAGCGCAGAACGCGCGCGATTTGCATCCGCTCCAGCCTAGAGCACGGGCCTGGGGCGGGCATGTGCCGAAAGTCACGATCGGCATCGCAGCGCGGTTTCGTGACTCTTGGCACATGTTGCACGACGCGCGACCGCTCTACGGTGCAGTGATGCACGTCGCCCGCCCGCCGCGCTTCCGTCGGATACGCATGCTCGCCGCCGTGATCGGTGCGACGACGTGCCTGCCGGCAACGTTCCTCGTGGCGTGTGGCGCCGAGCACCGCACCGCGGAAGCCCCTGCGGGCACGCCGCCGGACGCCAGCGTCGCCGCCGGCAGCGCGGCGATCGCCGCCGCCATGCGAGGATCGCACCGCTCTCCCGGCGCCGCCGACCGCGACAAGTACCGGCACCCCGTCGAGACGCTCGCATCTTTCGGTTTCACGCCGACGATGACCGTGCTCGACGTCGGACCGGGTGCCGGTTACTACACCGAGCTCCTCGCACCCGCGCTCGCGAAGGACGGCCTGTACATCGCGACGAACACAGAGCCCCCGAGCACTGCGCCCGAGCCGAGCTTGTCCGGTTGGGGGCCGTACGCGGGCGTGCGGTTCGACGAGATGCTCCGCGCGTCGCCCGCGCTCTACGGCAAGGTCCAGGTCGTTCGCGTCGACTACGAGAAGCCGAAGCTGAACCTCGACGGCAGGGTCGACATGGTCCTCCTCATGCGCGAGGTCCACATGATGCAAAATTGGGGGACGCTCGACGTCTGGCTCCGCGAGATCCACCGCGCGCTCAAGCCGAACGGGGTCCTCGGCGTCGTAGACCACCGCGCCGCGCCCGGCGTCGCCGACGCCGTGGCGACCTGCAAACAGACGGGCTACGTCCCCGAGGCGTGGGTCATCGCGAAGATCGAGGCCGCGGGCTTCGCGCTCGCAGGCAAGTCGGAGATCAACGCCAACCCGAGGGACACCAAGGATCATCCGAATGGAGTGTGGTCGCTCCCGCCGTCCTTCTATGCCGGCCCCCTCTTCTCGCCCCACCCCGCCGGCGCGGCCGATCGCGCCAAGTACGCGGCGATCGGCGAGAGCGACCGAATGACGCTGAAGTTCGTCAGGGTGGCGGACGGAGCCGCTCGCTAAGCTGACATCCGATAAAGGGCACTCATCGGAAGTGAGCCACCCATGCCGGACCGGCGCGCCGCGCTCGCCTCGTACGAAGGGCGCTCGCGCCGCACCAAAACAATTCAGCCTTCAGAGCGTAGGGCCGCCTCGACGCGCTGGATCAGCCGCTCCCGCATGTCAGGCATGGCCCCGCCGAGCAGGAGGAAGACGCGGACGATCGGCAAGTAGGGTTGCATCGCAACCGTCAGCGCCGCGGGCGCCATGCCGGCCAGCCGCGCATACTCCGCCTGCAGAGCCGAATTGACCGTGGCTCGCTCCGGATCGTCGGCGTGTTCCGGGTCGAGCTCGGCAATCAGGACATGGCACTGTGCAATCTCGTAGGCGGCGGGCGCACGAGCCGCGCCGAGCCAGTCGATCAGTCTCGGACCTTGCGCCGTCATGATCACGTTGCCGGGGTGAAGATCGGAATGGCACAACACGTCATCGGGCGCGAGGTGCTCGATCAGCCCGAGGACGCCGGTGATGATGCGCTCCGGAAGCACGCTTCCGGCGAACCGCAATCTGGCGTCCATCGCCTGGCGCAGCGAGAGTGCGTCCGGCGGCGGTCGCGTCTCGTGAACGGCAAGGCAGAGCGTCGCAAGGATTGTGCCCGCTTGTTCACGCGTGATGGCGCCGGTGCGCGTAGCTTGCTTCAGGGTCGGTCCATCGAAGCGCGGCAACACGATGCCGAAGCGCCCGTCCAGGGTGACTTCGCCGAGCACCTCCGGCGCCGGGCCGCCGGCGGTGAAGACCGCGCGGGTCATTTGCGCCTCGTGCTGGAGGACCCAATGCGGGATACCTGGCTTGGACAGTTTGACGACCTGACCGGGCGCCCAGGCGTGGACATCAGCGAAAACGCCATCGCCGATCTTCTCTCCCAGCGAGCCCTGCATATCCGGCCTCCGCCGTGCAGATGAAACACGGGCGGCGAGCAAAAAGGAACCCCTCCTGTCGCGGGCCGCCGGACACTATGAGCGGCAACTACGCTGACACAGGGGGCACGATCGTCGAGGCTCCCGGAGGGGACAACGCGCTCGGTTCGAGCGCCCCGCTCGCGACTTCCGACCAGCGACGGTGCGCCATCGTTCCTACTGGGCGCGACGCGATCACGAACCCCCGCGACGCCGTCACGACGGCGGTGGCCGTACACTTACGAAGCGGTCGCAAATGCCCGAGCGCTGCCAAAAGTGCGAGTAGAGCTCGACGCGGTACTGATGCCACATCGGAAGCTGTTTCTTCGGGTACCCGAGCTCCCACGGCGAAGGCGGACGGCTGACAGCACGCGGGTCATCCATTTCTCAGCCTGGGCCCAGGGACGAAGGCGCTAGGGGCACCCGGCTTCGATCCACGCGACGACGCGGTCTCGCTCTGCGTCGCTCGGCTTCGGGTTGGTCCCGGCGGTGTCGCTGATGGGGAACTGCTTCGCGGGCGGGCTCGCGGGGCAGCCCCAGCTCGGATCTTGCGCGGCGCAGACGCCGCAGCGGATGGTGCTCTGGTTGGCGACGACGGTCGCCTGCACGCCGAAATCGAGGCCGCTCGTGTTGCCGACGCCGTGGCACTCGACGCAGTACTTCGCGAAGAAGCCGCCGGCCCAGTTGTCCCACGTGTCGAGGTCGGGTCCGCCGTCGCCGGACGCGACGTCCACCGTGCCGGCGGCGTCGGCCGGGTTGGCGTCGGGGGGCGACGAGCTGGAGGAGCACGCCGCTGCGAGGAGGAGGGCGCCGAGAAGCAAGGAGGACTTCATGTCGGGGTCACTCTAGAGCACCGGGCGGAGGCGTCGAGCGCGCCGGGCGGGGGCGAGTCGCTTGCCCGCCCGCCGATTCGGCCCTACACCCCGGCCCGACGCGCGATGCCCGAGGAACGCCGACTCCCCGAGTCCCGATTGGGGCGCTTCGCCCGGCTCGCCGCCATGGGGGTCCGCTCGAGCGCGAGCCTCCTCATGGACCGCGGCGGGGGCTCGGCGGCGGAGCACGCGGCGGACGTCCTCGGCAATCTACGGGGTCTCGCGGCGAAGGTCGGCCAGATGGCGAGCTACGTCGACGGGCTCGTGCCCGAGTCGCACGCCCCCGCCTTCGAGGCCTCCCTCAAGGCGCTCCGCGCGCAGGCCCCGCGTTCGTCGGCGGAGGCCATCCGCGGCCTCGTCGAGGAGGAGCTCGGCGCGCCCATCGGCACCCTGTTCACCGAGTGGGATGACATGCCCATCGCCAGCGCCTCCATCGGCCAGGTCCACCGCGCGCGGCTCGACGACGGGCGCGAGGTGGCCGTGAAGGTGCAGCATCCGGGCATCGCGCGGGCGGTCGAGAGCGATCTGGCCAACGCGTCGCTGCTCGAGTCGTTCGTGGGCGTCCTCGGGGGGCGCCGCTTCGACTCGAAGACGATGCTCGAGGTGATCCGCACGCGCTTCCGCGAGGAGCTCGACTACGAGCGCGAGGCCGGGAGCATCCGCACCTTCGCGGCGCTGCACGCCGGCGATCCCACGGTCCTCGTGCCGGCGCTCGTCGCGTCGCGCTCGAGCGCGCGGGTGCTCACGACCGAGCTCGCGCGCGGAGCCACCTTCGAGGAGGCGTGCGACGCGCCGGAGGCCGACCGGGTGGCGTGGGCGCGGACGATGTGGCGCTTCGTCTTCAAGGGGACGCTCGTCGGAGGGCTGCTCAACGCCGATCCCCACCCGGGCAACTACGTCTTCCACGACGGCGGGCGCGTCACCTTCCTCGACTACGGGTGCATCCAGCCCATCACCGAGCGGCGCCCGCTGGCGCTCGGCTGCCACCGCGCCGCGCTCGCGGGCGACGAAGCGGCGTTCGCGCGCGCCGTGCGCGCCATGGTCGCCTCCAAGCCCGGCCCGCTGGAGGACCTCGCCGTGAGCTACACGCGGCAGTGCTTCTCGGCCCTCTTCGATTCGCCGTTCCGCATGACGAAGCCGTTCGCCGCCAAGATGGTCGACGGGATGCGCGACATGGCGGTGCTCGCGCGCAAGCTCCCCGAGGAGCAGTTTTTCACCATGCCGGCCGAGATGCTCTTCGTGAACCGGCTGCAGTTCGGCTTCTACTCGGTGCTCGCGCGGCTCGACGTCGAGGTCGACTACGCCGCCGTGGAGCGAGGGTTCATCGGGCAGGCGGCGTCGTAGGGTCGTGCGGGATCGCCACAGGGTGAGTCACGATGCCCGGGCCGATGATGAGGTCATCCGTACGCGGCCCCGTCTTCGCAGCTCTTCCTTGCATCTCCGCGGCGCCGGACCGAGAGGCCACGATGGTGGCCTCCGGCATCACGAGCACCGGCGGCGTGGGGGACGCCGAGGGGCCAGCAACGGCCTCGACGCCCTGCTGCGTCCCGTCGTCCTCGTCGACGGAACCCCAGGTGGGCTGCGTTTCCTCGCGGCGCTGTCGATCGATCTGGCGGATGTCGAGGACGGCCAGCACGATGCCGGTCAGCCAGAGGGCCGCGAGGGCGGCGAGCCATGGGCGGGTCATGACGCGGGTCTGCATGACGCGAGACTCCATCCCCCCGGCCACGAGGAATTCCCGGGCCGTCTGCACGCTCGGTCGGTGCATCAGGCGAGCCACGCCGAAGGCTCAGCCGTCGGCGCGCCCTCGCCGTCAGGGCTTCGCGTGCGGCGTCTTCTCGGTGCGGCACACGCTGCCGTCGCCGGTGCTCACCCAGTAGACGTACTTGCCGTCGACCGCGAGGCCGCGCGGCTTGCGGAGGTCCGTGGCGAGGACGAACGTCGCGCCGCCGGTCTTCTTCTGCGCGAGGATCCGTCCTCCCGCGTCCGCGCTCGAGGTCCAGTAGACCGTGTCCGCGTCGACGGCGATGGCGAGCGGGGACGGCGCGTCCGAGAGCGTGTCGACCTTTCCGTCGGCGAGGGACGCCCGCTTCACGCGGCCGCTCCACGTCGGATCGCCCGTGCCCGAGTCGGTCCAGTAGACGGCGCCGTCGTCGGCGGCCAGCTGCTGGATCTTGGACCCCGGCACCTTCGCCACGGGCGTCGGATCGCCGCCCGCCTTCGGCGCGCGCACGACGGTGCCGTCCTGGATCCAGAACACCTGCGTCCCGTTCACCGCCATCACGGTCCGCACCGGGCGCGGGCCGGCCCCCGCGACGCGGCTGGCCTTGCCGTTCGCCCCGACGCGGAGGACGTCCGCCGACAGCACGTCGGCCTTCGTGTCCTTCACGTCGCCGAACGTGAAGACGTCGGTGCCGTCGGAGACCGCGGTCGTCTCGTCGAGATCGTAGGTCCTCGCCACCGTCGTCGGCGCCGCGCCCGCCTTGCCCGTCAGGATCTTCGCGTGGTCCTTCTTGTCGTCGGACGGTCCAACGATCCACACGACGCGGCCGCCCGCGTAGGCCAGCCCCTCGGCGCCGCGCTGCGACGGATAGAGGCGCCGGGCCGTCCCCCCCACGGTGAGGGGCACCGAGAGCACGTCGATCTTGTCGTCGGGATCGGGCGCGTCGCCGGGCGTGTCGGTGACGAGAAGCTCGTTGTCGCCCAGCACCGCTTCGCGCGGATGGTGGAGCTTCGTGAGCACTTCCACCGTGTTCGTCGTCGTGACCAGCGTCGCGGCGCTCGCCATGCCCATCGGCACGATCGGCGGTGCAGCGGCCTCCGGCGCGTCCTTCGCCTGGTCGTGACAGCCGAGGAGCGGCAGGGCCGCCGCGAGAGCTACGAGAATGACGGACTTCATGCAGCACCCTCTACCAGAGCCTGGGCCGACGCGGGGGTGTACTCGGGAGACCGAGCGGCTAGAACTGAGGACCCATGAAGGCGCGTTCTGGCTCCCCCGCGGCGTGCGTCGCGCTCGCGGCTTGTCTCGTGTCATGCGCCCACGCCGTGGCGCCGGCGGGTGGGCACGCGCTCGTGATCCGCGGAGGGGCCATCCACACGATGGACCCGGCGCAGCCCGTGGCGCAGGTCGCCGTCGCCGTGGCGGGACGGTGGACGTGCGTGGGCGACGAGGCGCGCTGCGGGTCGAAGGTGCCGGCGGGGGCGGAGGTCATCGACCTTCACGGGGGAAGCGCGCTCCCGGGGCTGGCGGACGCACACGGGCACGTCTCCGCGCTCGGAGCGGCGATGGTGTCGGTGGACCTGCAAGGCGCGCGCGACGAGGCCGAGTGCGTGCAACGGATCGCCGAGCGGGCGCGCGCGACGAGCGCCGAGCGTGAGCCGGGTGCGGCGGAGGCGGGCGCTCCGCGGTGGGTCGTCGCGCGCGGGTGGGACCAGACGCGCTGGCCGTCGCGGCGGTTCCCGGGCCTCGAGGCGCTGTCCGCGGCGGTGCCCGATCGCCCCGTGGTCGCGTTCCGCGTCGACGGGCACGCGGTCTGGGCGAACGCGAAGGCCCTCGCGCTCGCGGGCATCGGACCGGCCACGCACGATCCCGAGGGGGGGCGCATCGTCCGCGGGCCCGACGGAGCTCCGACGGGCGTGCTCGTGGACAACGCCGAGGGCCTGCTCCTGCGCCACCTGCCGGCGCGAACGCCCGAGCAGACCGAGCGCGCCCTCCTCGGCGCCCTGAACCACCTCCTCGCCCTCGGCATCACGAGCGTGCACGACGCGGGCGTCGACGCGGCGACCCTCGCCGTCTACCGGGGGCTGGCCGAGAGGCACGCGCTCCCCCTCCACGTCTACGCGATGATCGACGGGCAAGCTCCGATGCCCGAGGTGAAGGCGGCGATGGACGCGTGGCGGGCCACGCCGCGCGTCGGCCGGCTCACGGTGCGCGCCGTGAAGATGTACGCGGACGGCGCCCTCGGCAGCCGCGGTGCTCTGCTTTTTCAGCCCTACTCCGACGATCCTTCGACCATCGGCCTCGCGGTCACGCCGGCCGTCGAGCTCCGGAGCCGCATCCTCGAGGTGAGCCGCGCCGGCTACCAGCCCGCCGTGCACGCGATCGGCGACCGCGCCGTCCACGATGTGCTGACGGACTTCCTCGCGGCCTCTCAGCTCGCGCCGGCGCTCCGGCCGCGCGTCGAGCACCTGCAGATCCTCGATCCGTCGGACCTCGCAGCGCTCGTCGCTTCGCACGCCGTGGCCTCGATGCAGCCGACGCACGCGACCAGCGACGGGCCCTGGGCCGAGGAGCGGCTCGGCCACGGCACGGATCGCCAGCGGGGCTCGTACGCGTGGCGCACCGTCCTCGCCGCGCACGTGCCGCTCGCGTGCGGCTCGGACTTTCCCGTCGAGGATCCGGATCCGTTCGCCGGCATCCGCAGCGCCGTCCTCCGCACCTGGCCCGGCGGCCCACCGGGCGGATGGATGCCCGAGCAGCGCATGACGCTCGACGAGGCCCTCCACTGCTTCACGACCGGCGCGGCCTACGCCGAGGGCGCCGAGGCCGAGCGCGGCCGCATCGCCGAAGGCTACGTCGCCGACGCCGCGATCCTCACGGTCGACCCCTCCGCCGGCGTGGAGCACCTCGACAAGACCGCCCTCACGACCACCATCGTCGAAGGCGAAATCGCCTGGCACCGCTGAACGCGAACAGGGCGCCTAGTTACATGAGCGAGCGCGATTCTCGATGGATCTCGGACGGCGGCGGAGCCGCCGTCAGCACCGCGAGCGTGAGCGAGCGGTGAGCCGCGTCGCTTGCACACGGCACTCCGCGCCGCGAGCTTGGTCGCTCACCGCTCGCTCACGCTCGCGGTGCGGATGCCGCTGGCGAGGCATCGGGTGGCGCTTGGTCGACAATCGCGCTCGGTGGCGCTCGGTCATTAGCCAGGAGTGCGCCGGCCCCACCCAAATCCGCGCCTCCTTTCTCTCCGCGCCTCCGCGTCAAAAGGAAACGTCGTCCGCGGAGCTAGCGGCGGCGGGAGCGGCGGAGGGCGACGGCGCCGGCGCCTTCGAAGGGGGGCGGCGGGTCGAGGGGCGGCAGGGCGAGGACGAGGCGCTCGATGCGCGGAAGCGAGTCGACGATGGCGCGCTCGGCGCGGAGCTCGTCGAAGGGTTGGTCGTAGACGACGACGAGCAGGTAGATGCTCGCGAAGGAGTGGGCGACGAAGGGGACCTCGGCGTCGCGCGCCACGCTGCGGACGTGCTTTCCCTTCCGCAGCGCGGCGATGTCGGGTAGCGCACGCGCCGCCAGGACCGCGCGCCGCGAGGCCACGGCCATCCCTCCCCCGCGCTCGCCCTCGTCGTTGGCGGGCGTCTCCGCCATGCGGGGGCTCGACGCAAGCGGGGGCTGGGCGACGACGCCTTCGGGGTGCGCGGCGCCCCACACGACCGGGGAGTTCGCGTCGATGACGATCACGTTCAGCGCCGCGGCGCGGGCGCAGAGCGCCGACAGCTCGTCGTGCAGCGTGCTCATGACGGGGGCTCGCGCGCGCCGGCCGTGCGCCGGCTCTTCGAAGGCGGCGTCGAACGCGCTCGTGAGGATCTCGAGCCGGCGCTGCTTCGCCTCCCGATCGGCCGGCGGCGCCGTGAAGGTCGCGACGACGATGCGCCCGTCGCCCATCCGGCAGATCATGCAGAGGTCCCCCTCGGGCGGAGCCTCCACGTCGGCCTCGAGCACGCGCGCATCCTCCGCGCCGAGCTCGCGGCGCACGAGGGCCAGAAAGCGCTCCAGATCGGCCTGCACGAAGAACCCGATTACCTATCACAACTCCCGGCCCCTGCGGGCCTCGGGCTGGAGGCCAACCGTTCACCGGGGCTACTCCGCGCGCATGGCCTCGCCCGCCTCGCGGGCGATCTCCTCGGCCTCGCGGGCGCCCGCCTCGTCGCCGGCGGAACGCGCGATGTGGGCCGCGCGTGCCGCGTCCCCCTCGGCCTTCTCGGGATCGCCGAGCTCGAGGTAGGCGCGGGCCAGGCGACGCAGCACCTCGCTCTCGACGCGCGGATCACCGACGTCCGCCAGGCACTCGAGCGCCTCTTCGAGCGTCGCGCAGGCCCGCCGCGAGTCGCGCTGCAGGAGCTGCACGCGTCCCAGCTTCGAGAGGATGCGCGCCTCGGTGCGCGCGTCCCCGGCGCTCCGGGCGAGCGACAGCGCCTCCTCCAGGAGCGACGCCGCCGCCTCGAGCGCGCCCTCGGCCATCGACGCGACCCCGAGGTTCGCCACCGCCACCGCCTCGTTGGCCACGTCCCCCACGGCGCGGAGCAACGTCCTCGCCTGGACGTACCGCGCCACGGCGACCTCACACCTCTCCTCGAGCGCGAGGTTCCCCAGCGCCACGAGCCTCCGGCCCTCCACCTCGGGCTCGCCCTGCGCCCACCCCGCGTCCGCCAGGATGGCCTCGGCCCGCCCGTGCGCGCCGAGCATCGCCGAGACCACCGCTTCGATCATCCGGAGCGACGGCGCGCCGCGCGTCTCCGCCACCACCTCGGCGGCCTCCTCGAGCTCCCCGCGGGCGACGAGCGCCTCCGCCAGCGTCGCCGCCGCGCGCGCGATGTTGCGCTCGTCCCCCTGCTGCCGCGCCATCGCCAGCATCTCGCGCAGCCGCTCGGGCGCGTCGGCCACCCAGGCCCCGGGCCACAGCGGGGCCTCGTGCACCGGCTCGCTCCAGCGCGCGAAACGCAGCGTCATGGCCCGGATGGACCAGAAGTCCGGCGCCCGCTCCCAGGTGAGCTTGAGAAACGCCGGCGGCCCGCACCAGAGGAGCGGCCGCCCGAGGGCCTGCACGATGGAGTCGCGGCGCATGTTGACGAGCCGAAGCGCCGCGTAGAGCCCCCCGTTCCCGCGCGCCGGACCGATGACCATCACGGGCTGCGCCCCGGCCGCGCCCGCGCTGACGAGGTCCGCCACGAGCCGCGCCCAGCCCTCGTCGTCCACGGGCTCGATCACGACCGCGCCCGCGAGCATCCCCGCCAAGGCGCGGGCGGCGTCGGGCCCGTCGACCTCGATGGGGAGCAGGATGAAGCCCTCCGCGAGCGAGAGGATGCGCTGGAGCTCCAGCAGGTCCGCGCTCACGGCTCACTCGTCGAGGTGCGCGCGGACGATGGGCGCGCGCCGCACCAGCGGGTGCAGGTCGTACCATTCGTCGCCGTTGCGGTACGCGAGGACCAGCCATCGCTCGAGCAGGCGCCCGAACGCCGCCACCTGCTCGGCGTCCTCCTGCGGCAGCGTGTGCGTCGTCGCGATCTGCTTGAGCAGCGGCAGGTTCGTGCCGCGCACGATGAACGCGTACTGCTGCGACAGCTCGTCGATGACGCGCTGGGTGTCGGTCGACTTCACCGGGAAGCCGCGCGCGTCGATGAGGAGCTGGCGCACCATGCGGAGCAGATCGCGCGGGTAGCCGCCCGAGGCCTGCAGGATGGGCAGGAGCGTCGCGTCGAGGTCGTCGCCGAAGACGCGGGCCGGATCGCGCACGCGCCGCTGCACGAGGTCGATGAGCTTCTCCATCCCGACGGGGTAGGGCGTGCCATCCTGCTCGGCGATCTTCACCATCGGCAGGACCGCGGGGCTCCCGTCGTAGAGCCCGCCCAGCTCCGCGACCCGGAAGCGAAGCCACAGCGGGAACGTGTAGACCGCGTGGCAAGGCAGGTGCAGCCAGCGCGAGTGCTGCACGAAGACGCCCTCGACGCTCGCCTCCATCATGCTGCGATCTTCTTCGCGGATCGGCGTGAACTTCTCGAGCCCGTCCGCGAGCACCACGACGCGCTGCGCCTGCGTCGCCGGCGCCTGGCGCAGCCGCAGGATGGCCTGCTGCATCGCCGTCTTCGCCTCGCTCGCGAACTGCTGGAACCGGACGCGGAGCACGTCCTCCGCCTTCTGGTGGAAGGTGGGGTTGTTCTTGAGCTCGAGCATCAGGCTCGCGCCGTAGGCGTTGAAGCCGATCTTCTGGAGCTCGACGTCGGTGTGGGCCATGAGATCCCACACGCGCCGCACGTAGCCCGACTCCTGGTCGGGGTCCTTGCCCTCCGCCGCGGTCGCCTCGCGGTCGAGCACGTGCGCGACGACGCGGAGCACGTCGGTGATGGAGACGGGCGTGTACCGGTCGAGCCACTGCTCGAAGTCGACGTACACGCAGCAGGTCGGCAGGTCGCGCGAGGCCTCGAGCCGCTGGCGGAGGCGCCCGAGCTCCGTCGTCTTCCCCGTCCCGGGGAAGCCCGTGAAGAGCTGACAGGTCTCGTCCTGGAGCAGAATGAGACGCTGGAGCAGATCGATGCAGGAGCGCCCCGCCGTGCCGCGGACGGGCGTCCCCTCGTCGAACGGCACGTACAGGGGGTCGCCCGGCAGAAGCGGGCGGTTCGGGTCGCACGCGCTGATGAGGTGACGCAGCTCTTCCGCGCCGATCATGGGCGGCGAGCATAACCCGGGAAGCCCGACGGCGCGCCGGCGCGTTCACCTCGTCGGAACCCGCGCATGTCCGCGACCGTCCACGCTCCCGTCCGCCCCCACGTCCCCGAGATGCCACGAGCCCTGCCCGTCCCCCGCCTCGCCTGGATCCTCTCCTTCGCGGGCCTGGCCGCCTGCGTCGCGTGGGTGGTCTTCGCGCGCCTGCCTCCGATGGTCGTGCGCGTGGGGTTCTCCGCCTCGGCGGCGACGGTCCCGCTCGGCTATCAGCTCTCGGTCTTCCCGGCTTTCGGGGCGTTCTGCGCGGCGCTCGCGCTCGACGTGCGCCGCGCGGAGGACCGGCGTACCTGGCTGCCGCGGGCGGCTCTCGTCGCCGCGACGGGAATGCTCTCGATCGCCCGGGTCGCCGGCACGCTCCCGCTGAGCGGGCACGCGCTCTTTCTCTTCGCCGTGCTCGGCTACGAGCTGGCGCCCCCGACCGATCGCGACGCCCCCGTCTCGCTGGCGCTGGTCATTCCGGCGCTGCTCGTCGTCGGCTGGTGCAAGCTCGTCGTCTGGGGCGACCCGGTATGGTTCGGAGCTTCCGCCGTGCTGGGGGCCGCCCTCGGCGTCGTGCTCGCACGCCTGGCGCGGTCGTGACATGGTTTCCGCGAGGTGACCCTCTCCTTCCGACTGGGCAAGATCCCGGTCCGCATCCAGCCGTCGTTCTTCCTGATCGCCGTCCTCTTCGGCCTGTTCGGGACGGATCTGCGCATCCTCGTCGCGTGGGTGGCGATCGTGCTCGTGTCGGTGATGCTGCACGAGCTGGGGCATGCGGCGATGGGGCTCGCGTTCGGTCTGTCGCCGAGCATCGATCTCCACGGCATGGGGGGGACGACGTCGTGGTCCGGCGGCGCCGCCCTCTCGACCGCGAAGCGCGTCGCCATCAGCCTGGCCGGGCCGTTCGCGGGGTTCGGCGTGGCGGCCATCGTCCGCTACGCGGTCGGGCCCGGGGTCTTCCCGCCGACGCCGCTCGGCGCGTTCATCTACGACAACCTGCTCTTCGTGAACTTCGGCTGGGGCGTGCTGAACCTCCTGCCGATGCTGCCCCTCGACGGCGGCAGCGTGATGACCCACCTGCTGAACGCCTTCACCGGCGGTCGCGGCGAGCGGCCGGCGCGGATCGTGTCCATCGTGGTGGCGTCGCTCGCGGTCGGCGCGGCGATCCTCTTCCAGTACTGGTGGGGGGGTATCCTCGCGGCGTCGTTCATCGCCAGCAACGTCCGCGGCCTGAAGGACGCGACGGCCCGCGCGCACGACGCCCCGATGCTCCCCGCGCTGGAGCAGGCCTACGCCGCGCTCAACGCGAACGACGGCGCGCGCGTCCTCACGCTGGCGCGGCCCGTGGCGCTCGCCTCGCAGACCGCGCCGGTCCGCGCCGAGGCGCTGCAGCTCGTCGCGTTCGGTTTCCTCCTCGAAGGCCGCGTCGCCGACGCGGACGCCGCCATCGCCGCCCTGCCCCAGGGGTTCAAGCCGCACCCCTCGCTGCTCGAGCTGCGGGGTAGGGCAGTGGGATAGCGAAGAGCGGTCGAGCGGAGGTTGGGGGGGGGCCGTCTCGCGTCTCGCGTGACCGCGATGGCGGCTCGTTCAAGGCCGGCTTCGTCTCGCGTGACCGCGATGGCGCCTCGTCCAAGCCCAGCTTCGTCTCGCGTGACCGCGATTTCTCGCCGCGCAACCGCGGTTGCGTCTCGCGTAGCCCCGCTTCCTCGTCGTGCGAGCCGTCTTGCGCCTCGCGAGACCGCGATACGGCTTCGCCCAGATATCTCCGTGCGTGGCGTGAAAGCGCCTGTGCCTCGTGAAGCCGGGCTCACGCTTCGCATGGCTGGGCTTGCGCCTCGTGGGACCCGGCTTGCGCCTCATGGGACCCGGCTTGCGCCTCGTGCGACCCGGCTTGCGCCTCGTGCGAGCCGGCTTGCGCCTCGTGCGACCCGGCTTGCGCCTCGTGGGACCCGGCTTGCGCCTCGTGGGCTTTGATGCAGAAGGCGCGGCCGTTGAAGAAGTCCGGATGGCTACCGGCGGCTGTTGCAGAAGGCTCCGGCCTCAGGCCACGTCGAGTCCGAACAGATCGCCTTGCCGCGTCAGCTTCGAGAGGCGCTCCGCGGCGACGTCGGCCCACTGCGTCTCCAGCTCGATCCCCACGGCCTGACGGCCCTCGATGAGCGCAGCGACGAGCGTGGAGCCGCTACCGGCGCACGGGTCGAGCACGGTCTCCCCATGGCGGCTGGACATCTCGATCAGCTCGCGCAGGAGCGGCACCGGCTTCTCGCTGACGTGATGCTTGGCGCCGGAGCCGTTCGGGCGCTGGTACCGGAGCACGGAACCGGACCGGACGCGCGCGAGCTTGCCGCCCCGCCGGGCCATGTTCACCATGCCGTCGGCGCGCATCGCGAACTGGATGGGCTCGTGCTGCTTCGCCCATGGGTGGTCGAGGTCGCCCATCGTCGGGATGACCTTGTCCCAAATCAGCTCGCAGCACCCGGCCGCGTGAGACAGCCCGTCGAGCTTGAACGGACCGAACACGTACGCGTGCCGGTGCATTGCCACGCAGGGCCACGCGGCGGACACGATCTCCGTCCCCGCGTCGGTCGACTCGTCACCGGCAATGCGGTCGAGCGCGAGCGGCATCGTGCGGGAGCCCGTGGCCTTCGCCTTCACGCCGTACGGCGGGTCTGCGATGAGCAGCTCGTATCCGTCGCGGCCCTTCCGCAACGTCGGCAAGATCTCCCGCGCGTCCCCCACGTACAGCGTGATCCCGTGGCTCTGGTAATGGGGCGTCACGAGACCACCAGTGCCGTCTTCCCGGCTAGCTGTCCATCTGTCACAACCGATCCGCCGAAGAGATCCGCGATCGTGCGCGCGCCACGTTGACGAACCGCTCTCCCGGCCTCACCCTTGTCTCGGACTTACGAAGGCCCACCCAGTAGCAATCCGAAACGGCCTCCGTTCACTCGGGGGCCGTTTCGCCTTTTGTGGCCCCGCAGTGCGGACAGACACCGGGCGGCGGGAACTTCCCCGCCAGCAGGTCGTCCACGCCGATGCAGGCGAGCTTCGCGACCCGAAAGGCCACGGCGGGGCTCGCTGGCTTGCGGAGTGTCACGGGCGTGAAGTGGAGAGCCTTGGCGAGCGGCTCCCAGCCGCCGCACCGGACGCGGAGAAACCGCACCGCGGCGAGGACGTTCGCCTGCTGCTTGGGCGTGAGGTCGTGGCTCATTGCGCGCTCCCGGCCGGCGTCGCCGTCCAGAACTTCGGGTCGATGCCAAGCTCGTGGATCGCGTGGACGAGCATTGAGAGGTTGAAGCAGAGCGCCTTGATCAGCGTCTCGTTGAACTGGGCATCCAGCGTGCGGCTGCGAAGGCTGGCGCCGAGCTTGCGCTTCACGGCGGAGAAGGTCGCCTCAACGTTGCTGCGCTGGTGGTAGTGGGCGAGGAAGTCTTCCCGGTGCAGGGAGAACAGGTGCCACATGCGCTCGATCGCGGGCGAGCCCTTGCCCGTCGAATCGCTCTTGAACGGCACGAAGGGAGCCGCGCCAGCGCGCTCGATGGCGGCGATGTTGGGGCCGGAGAGGTACGCCTTGTCGGCCGAGACCTCGCGCATGTCGTAGCCGCCCGCGGCGGTCCGCTCCACGAGGACGGGGAAGTTGGGCGAGTCGCCCGAGCCGGTGCCGAAGCTCTCCGTCACACGGACCGCCGTGAAGATGTTGGTCAGCGTTCCGACCATCGCGTGGAGCTTGATCCACCGCTGGCACCGCTTCTCCTCGCCGTACTTCTTGTCGAACCAGCGCGAGTAGGTGGTGGTGGCGAAGCCGGTGGAGTCCGCCGCGAACGAGGTCTCTATGGCGCTGAGCGGACGCGCGGACTGCTCCACGAGGCCGGTCAGGATCGGCGTCAGATCGGCGCGCTCCATCGTGCGGCAGACGGAGGAGAAGTTGGGCGCGTGGTCCACGAAGCCGAGGGCCTTGCAGGCGCGCAGGTCGCTGCTTGCCCGGCGGCTGGACAGCCCCACGTACACCTTCATGGCCGCGCAGTAGATCGCGTCGCCGATGGGCAGCCGAGGACGGCCCATCTTCTGGACCACGGGCTCCTCGATGCCATCGCAGAGCATCCGGAGAAGGGCCTGCACGCGGTCCTTCTCCTCGCACTGAGCCGCGTTGTACGCGGGCCAGTTCTGGGCGTAGGTCACACGGACGGTCTGGACGGCTTCGGTCACCACGGTGTTCCCGTCAGGCGTCGTCACTTCCTGGCGGAAGTAGAAAAGCGCCCAAATATGCTTACAGCGGACGCCGCGTTCCCCATGATCGGGACACGAACATTCCTCGGCTTCGACGTCGACGACGTAGCCGCCCGAATTCTCCGTGGCCGACGGGACGAGGTACTTGGCGCCCGCGATGTGCCGGATGCGAGCCCGCTTGCCCTTGGCGAGAGCGAGGCCTTTCTCCTGGCGAGGGTCGATTGCCGCTGGCTTGGTCATGCGCCACAACGTTGCAACGTTAGTGCCACTGGCGTACAGTGGAACGCATGACGGAGACGGTGAAGCGGCGGAAGCCGAAGGCGCAGCGGAAGGAAGATCAGATCCGGATCCGGGTCACGGACGCGCAGAAGAAGATCCTCACGGACGCCGCCACCCGATCGGGGCTGGGCGTCTCTTCGTGGCTGCTCAGCCTCGGGCTACGAGAGGCGCAACGGTCCGAAGGCGGCGGCGGGGAATGAACACCCGCCGCCCCCTGACTTCTATCCGCGCGCCTCGGGGACGGCGCGCTCGGAGCTTTTTTTCGGTTCGGGATCACGAAGCTACCTCCGGCTCACACGACGAGTGACTCCCGGGCGGCGCGTGTGCTAGGGTCTGTCCAGTACCCCCGCTAGCAATGGGTGGAGATACGGGACTGGCCCTCACCGGCCGGGACGTACGACGAAGGCATCGGGCCCTAACCCGGTGCCTTTCGTCGTTACGGGGGATCAGTGGACGGTGGCTGCCGGCTCGGCACCTCCGCTGGGGAGCGTGTAGAGCTTTTCCCCCCGCTCGTTCTTCTCGGTCGATGCGATCTGCTTCGTGGTGAGGCACAGGCGAGAGACCGCGGCGGCCACGCACGGGTACGTGGACGAGGGCCGGATCTTCCGGACGCGCTCGAACACCTCGCCCGCCGCGATGGGGCGCCCTCCAGCTTCCGTGACCGCGCGCAGGACGGCTTGCTCGTAGGTCATGGCCCGCGGCTTGACCTTCTTCGCGGGGTACCAGAGGTCGTCCTCGCGGCGCTCGACCGAGTGACGCGAGTTGCGCAGGTACCGGAGCGTGGCCCCTGCCGTGTCGTGCCGCTGGCCGATGTGCTTGGCAACAGCCTCCGTCGTGCAGCCCGGGTGCTTGAGCACGTAGGCCTCGGCCGCGTGCGTGCGCTTCCCGGTCGGCGCGATCTCCGGCACCGGAACGGGGCTTCCCTTGGCCCGAAGGGCATCCTCCAGCTTGGCGACGCACTCCTCGCAGAACACGATGTTGTCTCGATGCGCGACGGCCGAGTAGTTCCGAGCGTCCTTGGTCGTGACGTCAGGCCCCGCGTCGAGCCCGCAGAGCGTGACCTGCCCCAGCCGGAGGTGCGTCGTGCGACGGGTCCACTTCCGTCGGCCAGTCGGCTTGGCCTCGACCGCGGGGCCCACGGCGGGGGCCGTCGTGGCGCCAGCCAGCTCCAGCTCGGCCTCGAAGACCTCGCGGTGCGCCTCTGGGAGCGCCGCCAGCGCCGCCGCGAACTGCGCCGCAGCCGAGCGCGCAGCCACGAGTAGCTGGGCGACCGCCTTCGGGTCGTTCTGCGAGCGCTGGCCAGCCACGCACCGTAGTTAGCAAGTCTCTCGCGAAAGAACAAGTGGCATAGAAAGGACCGCTAACGCCAGCTTCGGGTCCGGTTCGATGCACTGCACACGACGCCAGCTTGCCCTACTCTGACGCCGTGCCCGACGATCGAGCGCTCACCACGATCGGCGCGCTGCGCATCTCCGATCCGGAAGAGTGGAGGAGACGCGTCGAAGACGCTCGCAAGAGGCATCGAACCGCAGCGGAGGCGGCCGAGGAGCTAGCCGTCTCCTGGCGCACCTTCATGCGCTGGCTCGCGATGATCGAGGACGGCACCTACGTGCAGCCGGAACACACGACCGGCAAGCGACCGAACAAGAGGTCGCCCAACGCGCCACACAACCCGCGTCGCATCAGCCCCGCGGGCGCACTCAGCAGGACTCACCCGGATGTCTGGGAGAAGCAGGTCCGAGACGCCATGCGAAAGAACGACGGGCGCGTCGTGGACGCCGCGGCCGATCTCGACGTGTCAGCGAAGACGTTGGGACGTTGGCTGAAGCTTTCCGTGTTCGCGAACGTCGAGCGCGGACCGACGGGCCGTCGGCCGCGCTGAACTGGTGTTGAAGAAGTCCAGCGGGCCCCGGTTCGCTGTTGCGGATGTCAGCGCTCGCGGCGCCTTCTGCATCAAAGCCCGCCTCGTGCGACCCGGCTTGCGCCTCGTGGGACCCGGCTTGCGCCTCGTGCGACCCGGCTTGCGCCTCGTGCGACCCGGCTTGCGCCTCATGCGACCCGGCTTGCGCCTCGTGGGACTCGGCTTGCGCTGAGCGACCCGGCTTGCGCTGAGCGACCCGGCTTGCGCCTCGTGGGACTGGCTTGCGCCTCGTGGGACCCCGCTTGCGTGGAGAGGGAGAGGGAGAGGGAGAGGGAGAGGGAGAGGGAGAGGGAGAGGGAGAGGGAGAGGGAGAGGGGTGACAAGCGCCGCGCCGCGCTTCGCGCGTCACGTCGCTTGCAATCGAGGTTCGGGCCTCGGCTCGTAGGGGGGCTCGCGTCATGGCTGCGCGCTCCTTCCGACGGGGCAAAAGGAGCGCGCTGCCATGAAATCCGTTCTTCCACATCACAATCTCGTTGCTTACGGGGTCGCACTGGAGCTTCTCCAGTCCGTACGGGACGCCAAGATTCGCGATAGCTACCTTCGGGACCACGCGATGCGGGCGGCGAAGAGCGCTTGCCTCAACACCGCCGAGGGCGCGGGGCGGAATTCGCACGCGGACAAGGCGCGGGCGTACACCATCGCGCGCGGCGAGGCGTGCGAGGCGGCGGCTTGCGTCGAGATCGCCGTCAGCGCCGGGGACGCGGAGGCCGGCGCGCTCGACGCCGTGGTCGCGCACGCGGCTCGCTTCGTCGCGCTGGCAACGGGGCTGATTCGGTGAGGGCCGCCCGGGCTGCGCTTCCCTGCGACGCGCAGCCCGGCGAGCCGGCGAGCGCGGCAGCGCACGGAGCATCCGCTCCAACGTGGCGCGAGGTCGCCTACGGGTGTGCAGCGCGACCGTCCTCGCGAGCCGTTCACCCCCTCGTGAACGCTGCACCGCCGGTGACGCAGCTTGCTTCCCTCGTGTTGCAGCGATTCTCGGGGCCCGTGCAGGCTGCGCCGCTCGTGGAGCAGCGGTCCCCGGCGCTCGTGCAGGCTGCGCCGCTCGTGGAGCAGCGGTCCATGGCCGTCGTGCAGGCTGGACGGCTCGCGGTGCAGCCGTCCACGGCCTTCGTGCAGGCTGGACGGCTCGCGGTGCAGCCGTCCCGGGGGCCCGTGGAGGCTGCACAGCACGTGGAGCAGCGGTTCCCGATGGCTGTGCAAGCTGCGCCGACCGTGGCGCAGCGGTTCCCGACGCCCGTGCAGGCTGCGCGGCTCGTGGGGCACCGGTTCCCGAGACGCGTGCAGGCTACGCCGGTCGTGGTGCCGGCCCCCTCGTGGACAGCGCAGGCTCCCTCGACCGCCCTGCGGGGAATCCTGGGGGCGCATGCTGCCTGTTTCGACCGCGATGCAGCGATGCTCGGTCGCTCTCGTGCGATTGATCTCGAACCCTCTCGATGACTTGCGGCCGCAGCTGCCGATTTCTCTCTCTCCGACGGCGAATCGACGTTCCACGCCTGCATACCTGTTGAGGGAGAGACAACCCAGACACGCCCGCACGGGGCATTCGGCTTCGTGCGGGCTCGCCATTCCGGCGAGCGTGCGCCCTCGAGAAAGGAGAAAACGAAAATGACGAATTCAAGACCCAGCAAAAGCAAGGCGGCAATCGTTGCGCGCATGCAGTCCATGATCGATGGGCTGCAGAAGAATTCCCCGAACGGGCAGTTCACGCTCGGGGGCACCACCTTCACGACGGCATCGCTCGTCGCGCTCTTCCAGAGCGTGATCACGGCGATGGCGAACGTGACGGCGGCGCAGGCAAGCGCAACGGACGCAGTGGCGGCGATGAACGGGGTGGTGGCGAAGGCGGAGCCGGTGTTCCGGTCCCTCAAGAGCAACCTCCTCAACACCAACGGCGCTGCGACGTCGACTCTCGCGAATTTCGGCCTCGAGCCTCCCCAGGCCCGGACGCCGCAGACGAGCGCGGAGAAGACGGCCGCGGTCGAGAAGGCCAAAGCCACGCGCGCAGCACGTGGGACTACGAGCAAGAAACAAAAGCTCAAGGTCACAGGCAACGTGACGGGGATCATCGTGACCCCCGTCACCGCGCCTGCCGCGGCTCCCTCGCCGGCCGTGCAGCCGGCGCCGACTACCACCAAGTAGCCGGCGCCTCGTAGGCGCGAAAGCGCCTGATCCAGGGACCGGGGAGCGTCGCCCGCATCGAGCAGGGGCGGCGCTTCCCGGCGCCCGCTTTGCCATGACCCGACTCCGAGGTCCGACCGCGCACCCGGAGCCCCGACCCTCGACCCCGTCTAACTCGCCCTCCCCTTCCCCGTCGCCGCCATCATTCCCTCCGCGATGGCCTTCGTCATCGCGGCGAACCGCTCCTTGTCGAAGCTCGCCCCGCTGTGGAGCCAGTCCACGTGCGCCGGCTCCCCTTCCCTCGCGCGCCCCCCGTCGAAGTGGCCCAGCACATCGAGGTGATCCGCCATCCCCGCCCACACGACGCGCCCGTGGAGCTGCGACCGCAGCGGCACGACGCCGTCGTTCGCCCTCGCGCCCGGCGCCCGTCCGAAGGCGCGCGCGAGGACGGCCTCCGCCGGTCCCGCGTCCTTGTCCGCGCACGGGTACCGCTCGTCGAGGCGCGAGGCGATCCCCCAGAGCACCGCGAAGATGGACGTCGACAGCGTCCCCCACGGGCTCGTGATGGCGCGCAGCCAGTTCCTCGGCGACGGCGGAGGGGCCATCGAGGCGGTGCACTGGTAGGCGACGCCGGGGCGGTCGCGGACCGCCGCCTGGTAGAGCTCCATCGCCTCGGGCATGAGCTGCACCATGGCGCCCTGGTCCTGGACGATCTCGTCGAGGTAGAGGCGCACCTCGCGGCTGCGGGCGTCGTCGAGCACCTGGAGCAGGCTGTCGGTGGCGCGGTCGAGCACGCGGAGATCGAGGCCGAGCGCGCGGTCGATGCGCCCGATGGCCATGACGAGGGCGCTCGCCGCCGCGAGGGGGGGAGAGCCCAGCGTGAGCGCGATGACGGTGAGCGCGCTGAGCGCGTAGAGCATGCGCTGGCCGCTCACGGTCGCGAAGAAGCTCGCGAGCGGCGTGCCGTGGTGCGGGGTGCTGAGCGTCGTCACGCTGGCGAGGCGCGGGAGCCAGTCGAGGGCGGCCGGATCGCAGGGCAAGCGGACGTCCGGCGAGGCGACGAGGCGCGCGTCGACGCCGCCCGTGGAGTGCCCGACGAGATGGATGGGACCGTCGCCGTCGTTGCTCGTGCGGGCGACGAGCTCTGCGAGGCGGGCCGCCCGGCGCCTCACCGACGCCGTGGGGGAGAGGTCGACGACCCACGTGGCCACCTCGTCGCCGCGGCCGCGGAGCGCGTCGCCGAGCGCCCGCTCGAGGTGCGCGAAGTAGTCGTACGACGCGAGGCGGCCGAAGCCGAACATGCCCGGAGAGAAGTAGATGCGGTGGAGCAAGTCGCGCTACAGGCTACAGGCTGCGAGGCCATGGCGGTGAAGCGTGCTTGCTCCCTTCGCGTGCTGAGCGCCGAGATCGTGCGCTGCCGCGCGTGCCCGCGCCTCGTCGCGTGGCGCGAGACCGTGGCGCGCGTGAAGGTCGCCCGCTTCCGCGCGTGGGACTACTGGGGTCGCCCGGTGCCGGGCTTCGGCGATCCCGCCGCGCGCATCGTCGTCGTCGGCCTCGCGCCGGGAGCGCACGGCGCGAACCGCACGGGGCGCGTCTTCACCGGCGACCGCTCGGGGGACTTTCTCTACGCCGCGCTTCACCGCGCGGGCCTCGCCAATCAGCCGACGAGCACGTCGCGCGACGACGGGCTGCGGCTCACCGGCGCATACATCGTCACCCCCGTCCGGTGCGCGCCGCCCGACAACAAGCCGCTCCCCGACGAGATCGCGCGGTGCGCGCATTTCCTCGATGACGAGGTCCGGCTCCTGCCCGAGGCGCGGGTCTACGTCGCGCTCGGGGCCATCGCGTGGCGCGCCGTACTCGATCACCACGGGCGCACGCAGGGCGCCGTCCCCCGTCCGCGGCCGGCCTTCGCGCACGGCGCGGTGGCGGCGCTCGGACCGCGGTGGCTCGTGGGGAGCTACCACGTGAGCCAGCAGAACACGCAGACTGGAAAACTCACGCCAGGCATGTTCGACCGGGTCCTCGAAGAGGCCCGCAGGCGGGCGCGCACGGTGGGATGAAGAGGGAATGACGGCGAGGCGACCTTTCCTCGACGGACTTTCGGAGTAAGCTTCACGCGTGCGCGCAGCCCCCCGTGTGGCGTTCGTAGCCTGGTTCGTGGTCACCGCCGGCGGATGCGCCGCCATCACGGGCCTCGACAGCATCACCGAGCAAGATTGCGCCCCCAACTGCGGCGATGCGCAGCTCGGGAAGGACGTGACGGTCGACGTGCCGGCGATCGACTCGCCGGGCCCGGACACGACCCAGGGGTCGATGGACACGGGGTCGGGCGACAGCCAGAGCATGCAGGACAGCACGAGCCTCCAGGACACGTCGACGCCCTTCGACGCGCACGAGGCAAGCGCCGCGGAGGGGGGCGTGGACGCACCGGTTGATTCGCCGATCGACGCGCCCCACGAGACGACGACCACGGACGCAGGATGCGGCTCTCTGTCGAGCACCAGCAATTGCAGCGCATGCGGCGAGGTCTGTACGGCAACGCACGCCACCAGCCCGCAGTGCAACGGCTCCACCTGCTCCTACACCTGCAGCGCCGGTTTCCTCGATTGCAATGCGGGAACCGCGCCGGACACGGACGGCTGCGAGTGCCCAACGTCCGGCGGCGCCGGGTGCTGTTCGGGCGCCTGCCCCGTCCAGCACGACTACGACGAGGACATCATCGGCGCCACGTTCTACGACTGCGTCGCGGCCGGGACGTACAACGAGACGGTGGCATTCGACGCATGCACCGCGTACGCGGGCAGCACCGCCGCATGCACCACGGGATACTATTGCACCGGGCCGGACGGCGGGACTGTAGGCGACATGGTCTGCAGCGACGGCGCCAGCGCGCCGGCATGCACGTGCTTTGGCTACGATGGTCAGCTCCAAGGCCTGATGGTCGTCGGACCCGGCAAGGGCACCAACATGGCCAACTGCGAGTGCCCTGAGACCGGCGACCCCAAGTGGAAGTGAAGCCGCCAGAATACCTCGACTGAGTGCACATTTCCGCGGGCCTTGGATGACGCGGCGCGACCGTGGCCTACAGTGGTCCACGAGCACGTACGGCGCCGCATGATCATGTGCGGAGCGAGCCGCGGCCTCTGCCCGAGTGACGGCAAACGGGCTATTCTTCGACAAAGAAGTGACGGCTGCTGCGCCGCAGACAAGCTCCCAGCTCGCGCCGGGCTACAAGCTCGATCGCTACGAGCTGCTTTGTCCCATCGCCGAGGGTGGGATGGCGAGCGTCTGGGTCGCACGGCAACGCGGAAAGCACGGCTTCGAGAAGCTCGTCGCCATCAAGACGATCCTCCCCAAGTTCGCGGCCGACATCCGGTTCCAGGAGATGTTCCTCGACGAGGCGCGCATCGCCGCGCGCATCGAGCACCTCAACGTCGCGCAGATCCTCGACCTCGGCGAGGAGCACGAGATCCTCTATCTCGCGATGGAGTACGTCGACGGCGACGCCGTCTCGAAGCTCAACCGCGCGTGCCAGAAGAAGGGGGTCAAGATCCCGACCGGCATCGTCCTCCGCGTCATGGCCGACACGTGCGCGGGCCTGCACGAGGCGCACGAGCTGAAGGACCCGACCGGCCGCCTGCTCGAGATCGTCCACCGCGACGTCAGCCCCCACAACGTGCTCGTCAGCACGAAGGGCATCGCCAAGCTCATCGACTTCGGCATCGCCAAGGCGCGCTCGCGGGTCGGGACCGACACGAACTCCGGAGTCCTCAAGGGCAAGATCCAGTACATGGCCCCCGAGCAGGCGCTCGGCCGCCCCGTCGATCGCCGCGCCGACGTCTGGGCCGTGGGCGCCATCGTCTATCACCTGCTCGCGGGCAAGCCTCCCTACGAGGGCGACAACCAGCTGGCGACGCTTCACCTCCTCGGCTCCGGGCGGCCCCCCGTGCCGCTCCCGCCGGGCATCCATCCGTCGATCGCCGGGGTCGTGCGCAAGGCGCTCGCCCACGCGCCGGAGAACCGGTACGCGACGGCGGCCGAGCTTCGCGAGGCGATCGAGGACGCGATGATCGAGGCCATGGTGCCGACCAACGTGGCGGACGTGGCCGCGTTCTCTTCGGAGCACCTGGCCGATCGCGCGGAGCGCCGGAAGCAGGCGGTCGACATCGCGCTCGCCGCGGCGGCGGAGCGTCGGCGCGTCGAGGATCTGCTGCGACCGACGAGCGAGCGCACCTCGGTGACGGGGCAGACGCCTCACAGCGCCCCGCGCCCCATCCCGCAGCCGCTCCAGTCGGCCGATTCGGTGCCGGTGCGCGGCGAGGCGATGACGATCCCCGAAGCGCCGATGCCGAAGGGCTCCCCGTTCGACGCGGCGAAGCTGACGGCGCGCATCTCGGAGGCGCCGCCCAACGCGCAGTCGTACGCGACGCTCGGCTCGGCGGCGCTCGACGCGTCCCAGCCGGAGCTGCCGCAGCCGAAGTCGCGCAAGGCGGTGTTCCTCGTGGTCGCGCTCCTCGGCGTCGCGGCGCTGGCGGCGACGGGGGTGTCGTTCACGATGTTCCGGCCGAAGCCGTTGACCGCCGCCGCCGGCGGAGCGCCCGCGACCACCACGGTCGCCGTCTCGGCGGCGGCGACTCCCGTGACGGCGAGCGCGGCTCCGCCCGACCCGCCGACCGCGACGACGACGAGCAGCACCGCCGCCGGCATCCCGACCTACGCTGCGAGCTCGCTCCCCAAGGTCACGCCCAAGGTGCCGATGTGGACTCCTCCTCCGGTACGCTGGACGCCGCCCCCTGCGACGGCGGCCCCGCAGGCGACGACCCCCCCGAAGACCAAACCGAAGGTGGACGATGGCTTCTAAGCTTCTCATGGCGTCGCTGCTCGCGGCGGCCCTCGGCATCTCCGCGGTGGCTTCGGCGGAGCCCTCGGCGGCCGATCGGGAGACCGCTCGCGGCCTGATGAGCGAGGGGCGCAGCGCGCGCGACAAGGGCGATCAGAAGGCGGCGCTCAAGGCGTTCCTCGCGGCGGACGCGATCATGCACGTTCCGACTACGGGGCTCGAGGTGGCAAAGTCGCAGGCGGCGCTCGGGCTCCTCGTCGAGGCGCGCGAGACGGCGATTCGGGTGACGCGCCTCGGCGACAAGGCGAACGATCCGGCTCCGTTCAAGGCGGCCAGGGAAGCCGCGGCGGCGATGAACGACGACCTCGGGCCGCGCATCCCGTCGCTGACCGTGACGGTCAAGAACGTCCCGGACGGCGTGACGCCCGAGGTCTCGATCGACGACGCGGCCATTCCGGCGGAGAGCCTGGGTCAGCCGCGCAAGCTCGATCCGGGGCACCACGTCGTCGTCGCGAAGGGCGGGGGGGTGGACGCCAAGCAGGAGATCGATCTGGCCGAGAAGGATCAGAAGCAGCTGGCGGTGGAGCTGCCCGCGGGCGGGGCGGCCGTCGCGGCGGCGCCGGCCGTCGGCGGGGCGGCTGGGGGCACGGTGGACACGCCACCCGACGCCGACCAGTCGGAGACGCACAAGTCGGGAGGGTCGAAGGTGCTGATGATCGGCGGCTTCGGCCTGGCCGGAGTCGGGGTCATCGCGGGGTCGATCACGGGGATCCTGTCGATGTCGAAGACGAACAGCATCAAGAGCTCCGCCAACTGCGCCGGTACGGTGTGCAATTCTCAGGAGAACTCGGACATCAGCTCGGCGAAGTCGATGGCGACGCTGTCGACCGTGTCGTTCATCGTGGCGGGCGGAGGTGCGGTGCTCGGGGTGCTCGGGTTGCTCACGGGCAACTCGTCCGGGGCGGCGCCGAGCGCGACGCCGGAGAAGCCGCCGGCGGATGACTCGTCGTCGACCACGTCGACGTCGCGAATCGAGCCATGGATCGGCCTCGGAGCGGCGGGGCTGCGGGGAACGTTCTGAGCTGAGCGGCGATTCTCGATGGACCTCGGACGGCCGGCGGAGCCGCCGTCAGCACCGCGAGCGTGAGCGAGCGGTGAGCCGGGTCCTTTGCACACGGCGCTCCGCGGGGCGAGCTTGGTCGCTCACCGCTCGCTCACGCTCGCGGTGCTGATGCCGCTGGCGGCATCGGGTGGCGTTTGATCGACAATCGCGCTCGGCCATCCGCGGCTACATGAGCCCGCGCTGCGCTCGGCCATTGGGGGGCGGCGAGGCCGGCGGAGACGTGTCGGTCAGCGGACGGCGACGTCGCCGCCGCAGGGCACCTGGATGTTCTGCACGCTGCCCTGACTGCCCACCTGAATCCTGCGCCAGCCGCAGCGCACGGGGAAGGACCCGGGGGACTCGCCGACGATGTGCTTGTCGACCCAGATGCGGTGACCGCCGTGGGAGGGGTCGACGGTCACGGTTCCGGTCGTGGGGGACGGGGCCGTGGTGGAGGAGGGCGGCGGCGTGGAAGCGGCGGTCGGGGTCGGGGTCGGGGTCGGGGTCGGGGTTGCGGCCGCGGTCGGGGTCGCGGTCGGGGTTGCGGTCGCGGTCGGGGTCGGGGTCGGGGTCGGGGTCGAGGTCGGGGTCGGGGTCGAGGTCGGGGTCGGGGTTGGCGCTGCGGCGGTGGTGATGGGGAGAGCGACGGGCTCGGGCGGGGGCGAGTACACGGTCGCGCGTGTACGGGACCAGATGACGATGGAAGCTCCGGCGAGGGCCGCGACGCAAAACAAGACGGCGAGGATGACGGCGCCGGGGTGACGGGGGCGTGGGGGGATGGGGTCGTCGAAGGTTGGGACGGGCGGCGTCCAGGCTGGAGAGGGCGCGGGCGCGGGCGCGAACGCGGGCGCGGGCGCGAACGCAGGCGCGGGCGCGAACGCAGGCGCGGGCGCGAACGCGGGCGGCGGCGAGTACGTGAGCGGAGGCGGGGGTGGTGGGCGGGAGCTGGCGCGCGTGGGAGGCGGCGGAGGAGGCGGCGGAGGCGCGGATGCGACCCTCGTCGGAGGGAGCGGCAGCGTGATGGGCGCTGGCATCGCCAGAGTCGTGGTGAGCGGCGCGGGCGGCGGCGGCGCGGGCGTCGCGCGCGTCGGCTGCGGGGGCGCGGGCGTCGCGCGGGTCGGCGGCGGCGGAGGCGGAGCGGACGGCGGGCGCGACACGCGGGCGACCGGTGGCGGCGCCGAGCTCGTGTTGCCCATGCGAAGCGTCGTCACCACGGGACGCGGTGGCGCCAACGGCGGCGGGGGCGGGGTGGCGCGAAGGGTGACCGGGTTCGGGATCGTCGCGTCGGCCGACGAGTCGGGGGGACGGACGACGGGACGGTTCGAGATCGTCGTCTGCTGCTGCTCGGCCGGCGACGGAGGCCGGACGCCCGCGAGCGCGTCGACGAGCCTCTGACGCCCCTGCTCCATCCCGACTGCGACGCGCAGTATGCTCGCCAGCTCCTCGGCCTGGATGGAGCGCTTGTCGGGATCGGGCTCGAGGCCGCGCTCCACGGCGTCGAGCACGGACAGCGGAAGATCGGGACGCAGCGCCGCGAGCGACGGGAACGTCGGCTCCGCCATCGCCCGCAGCACCTCCATGTCCGAGCTGCTTCCGCGCACGATGGCCTTGCGCCCGGCGAGCAGCTCCCAGAGAAGCAGACTCCCCGCGTAGACGTCGGCGCGCACCGAGAGCGGCTCGCCGCGGGCCTGCTCGGGCGCCATGTAGCCGTACGTGCCCTTGATGAACCCCGCCTGCGTCTTCTCGAGGTCGACGCCGGCGACCTTGGCGATGCCGAAGTCGGCGATCTTGACCTGCCCGTCCCACGGGATGAGCACGTTGGAGGGGTTCACGTCGCGGTGGATGACCGGGGAGAACTCGCCGGTCTGCGGGTCCTTCGCCGAGTGCGCCGCGGAGAGCGCGTCGAAGATGCGCCACGCGACGAACATCGAAGCGCTGTCGTCGAGCGGCAGGCCCCGCGGCTTCAGCAGCGCCCGCAGCTTGTGCAGCGGCAGGCCGTCGACGTATTCGAGCACCATGACGAGCTGCCCGCCGTCGGAGAAGAAGTCGAAGAGCTTCACGATCGCGGGGTGCGACAGGCGCGCGTAGGCCGCCGCCTCGTGCGCGAACATCCGCTCGAACGACTTGTCGTCCCGGTACTCCTGCAGGAGCAGCTTGAGCACGACGACGCGCTCGAACCCGTGCGGGCCCTCGGCGCGCGCGAGCAGGACGTCGCTCGTACCGCCGGTGGCGATGCGCCGCAGCACGCGGAAGCCGCCGATCCGCACCGGCAAGCTCCCGTCGGAGGGCGGCAGCAGCGCCCCGGAGGACGACGGAGAGGGTTCCACCGTGACGGTGCCCGGTCTTCTCGCGCCTCAGGCCGGACGTTCCGTCAGATCGGCCTCGACGCTGTCGAGCAGCTCGTTCGCGCGCGACTCGTCGATCCCGAGGCCCTCGGCGAACGCGTTGAGCGTCTCGTTCTCCTCGTCGGCGATGGCGTTGTCGGCGAACGCGATGGCGGCGGCCAGGACGAACGCCACCTCGGCGCGCGCGCCGTCCTCGTGCAGGTGGGCGATGACGTCGCGCAGCCGGGCGTCGCGGCCCTGCTCGGCGACGTGCTTCGCGGCCTGGTCGAGCATCGCCTCGATGTGCACCGAGCGGACGGTGTCGCCCGACAGGTTGCGCAGGGCGCCCTTGAGCACCTCGCGCTCGTCGTTCGAGATCTTCCCGTCGGCCGACATCATCAGGTACATGGCCTCGCAGATGGGGCCGTACTCGCTGGCGACGCCCATCAGCTCGGCCGCCTCCGGCGAGATGTTGCCGCCCGTCAGCGCGATCGACGGGCGCTGCCCGCGCGCGCGAAGCTGGTCTCGGAGCCGTGCGATCGTGGAGTTCGAGAGCCAGATCATGTCGCCGAGAATACACCGCAAAGCACGGCGGGTACCAGCGGCCGACGGGAGCGGCCGACGGGACCGCGTCAGTCGCCGAACTTGAAGAGGTCTTCCAGGTCGCCCTTGGTGAGCTTCTTCGCGCCGCCCACGTCCTCCGAGAGGACGGCGCCGACGAGCTCGCGCTTCTTCTCGGCCAGCTCGAGGATCTTCTCCTCGATCGTGCCCTTGGCAATCAGGCGGTAGGTCGTCACCACCTTGGTCTGCCCGATGCGGTGGGCGCGGTCGGTCGCCTGGTCCTCCACCGCGGGGTTCCACCACGGATCGAAGTGGATGACCGTGTCGGCGGCTGTGAGATTCAAGCCGCTGCCGCCCGCCTTGAGCGAGATGAGGAAGATCGGCGGCCCGTCGTCGCTCTGGAAGTTGTCGACGCGCTCGGCGCGGTCCTTCGTCGAGCCGTCGAGGTACTCGTAGGGCACGCCGTCCTCGTCCATGGCGCGCTTGATGAGCTGCAGCATGCTCACGAACTGGCTGAAGAGGAGGACCTTGTGTCCGCCCTCGATCGACGTCTGCACGAGCTCGCGCAGCGCGACCAGCTTTCCGGAGTCCTCGTCGCCGAACTGGCGCGGCAGGCCGAGGAGGCGGGGATCGCACGCCGCCTGCCGGAGGCGCGTCAGCCCCGCGAGGATCATGATGTGGCTCCGCGCCAGCCCCTGGCGCTCGACCTCGCCCATGACCTGGGAGCGGACCTCCTTGAGGACGGCCGCGTAGAGCGACGCCTGCTCGCCGGTGAGCTCGCAGAACTGATCGGTCTCGATCTTCTCCGGCAGGTCGCGGGCGACCTCGGATTTCGTGCGCCGGAGGATGAACGGGTGGATGGTCGCGCGCAGGCGCTCGGCGGCCTTCTTGTCGCCGCCGTCGATGGGGCGCGAATAGCGCTCCTCGAACTTGTCGAGAGGCCCGAGCAAGCCCGGGGAGACGAAGTCGAAGATGGACCAGATCTCGCTCAGCCGGTTCTCGATGGGCGTACCGCTGAGGGCGAGCCGGCGGTCGGCGCGGAGCCGCTTGGCCGCGCGCGCCGTGGCGCTGAGAGGGTTCTTGATCTGCTGCGCCTCGTCGAGGATGACGTAGCGCCAGTCGATCTCCTTGAGGAGCTCCTCGTCGCGCCGCAGGAGCGCGTAGCTCGTGACGACGACGTCCGCGTCCTCCATCTCGTCCTGACGCTCCTTGCGCTCGGCGCCGTGCCAGAGCGCGTGCCGGAGCGACGGGGCGAACTTGTCCATCTCGCGCAGCCAGTTGGTGACGACGCTGGTGGGCGCGACGATGAGCACCTTGAAGGGCTTTCGCTTGCCTTCGACCTTCGCGTCCTCGTTCTTCACCGCGAGGAGCAGCGCGAGCGCCTGCACGGTCTTGCCGAGACCCATGTCGTCGGCCAGGACGCCGCCGGAGCCGATCTCGTGGAGAAACCACAGCCACTGGAAGCCCTGCTCCTGGTAGGGGCGGAGCTGGGCCTTGAGGTTGCGCGGCTTCTTCGTTCCCTTGATCTCGTCGATGTTCTGGAGCTTCTTGAAGAGCTCTTTCGCATCGCCCGTGACGCTCGCCCGGCCCACCTGGGCCAGAAGCTCCTCGATGCGACCGGCCTGCGACAGCGGGAGCTTGCCGCCGTTGCCGCCGCCCGTCGCGAGGATCTCGGCCTGGCGCTGCAGCACCTCGCGCACCTTGAGCGGGTCGAGCTTGGCGAAGGTGCCGTCGGCGAGGCGCACGTACTTGCGCCCCTCGGTGAGGCAGCGGGCCAGCTCTTCTTGCGTGACGGCGACGCCCTCGCTCTCGAAGTTCATGCGGAGCGACAGCCAGTCGACGCCGCTGCCGACGCGCACGTTGGCGCTGAGCGCCTCGTCGCGGACCTGCACCTCGACGAGATCGTCGGGCACGTAGAGGTCCCAGTCGTCCGGCAGCGTCGCCAGGCCTTCGGTCCAGAAGCGGATGGCGTCGTCGCCGCGGGCGACGAACTTGTTGCCGTCCTCGGCCGGGATGAGGCCGAGGTCGCGCAGCTTGCCCGCGGCGTCCTGCTGCGCCGCGATGTCGCACCGGACGCACCGGGCGCGCTTGCTGGCGCCCTCGGGCGGCTTGACGATGACCGGCACCGTCATGCCGTCGGCGCGCACGTCGATCTCCACGTCCTCGTAGGCGGCGCGCAGGCTCACCTGCGCCTCGACCAGCGACCCTCCGGCGGCGACGCGGAACGTCGGCACGAGGTCGACCACGTCGGCGACCTGCGAGAGCTCGGGCAGCTCGGCGCCCATCTCGAGCGCCACCTTGGGGAGGCCCTGCATCACCAGATCCGGCAGCCGTTCGACCGGCTCGGCGATGACGGGCAGCCGCAGCAGCCTCCGGATGGCCGCCGGCGAGACTCGCCGGTCGACCGGGCGCGCCCAGCCTTCCTGCGCGTCGACGTACCAGCCGGGGCTCCCCTCGAACCAGGCGCCGCTCGTGGTCGTGAACCTGCGCGGGTCGCCTTGCCTCTGGAACGAGGTCTTCACGAGGATCTGCGAGCCGTCCTGCGAGAGCTCGAGATCGAACCGCGGGCGCAGCGGCTCGTCGCCGAAGCGGAGCTCCATCATCTGCGGCTCGACGATGACGCGGCGCCCCTTGAGCAGCGGGAGAAGCTCGCACGCATCTTCCCCGCGGACGTCGATCCCCACGCGGCGCGGCCCCTGGTTCTCGAACCGGGCGAGCAACCGGATGGCGTCGCGGTCGGGCGTGGGGTGCTGGTCCTGGCCGAGCAGGAGGGTCGTCGGAAGAAGAGGCTGTCGGGCGTCGGGATCGAGCACCGTGATGGTGAGCGCCCCGCCGCTGCCGCCCCCGCCGTGCCCCACCTGCTTCACCTGGAGGCGGTACTCGATTTGCTTGGGGGGCGGCGGCATCGGCTCGGGCAGCCACGCGTCGACGCCGGTCGCCGCGATGGGCGTGAAGATTCGCGAGCCGTTGTGCGGTTGAGGGTGTTGCGGACCGCCCCCACCTCCGCCGCCTTTCATCGCGCGGGCCCGGGCGCGCTTGCTGCGTCGCCCCTCGCCTTCGACGCCGGCCACATGCACCGTCCCGCCGTGGACCGTGTAGTGGACGCCGTTCGTGGCGGCCGGGGCCTGCGCCGGGGCCGCTCGGGGCTGAGCCCCCCGGGCCTGGTCGCGCAGCGCGATGAGCAGGGCCGCGACGTGCTTGCAGTGGCCGCCGTTGCTCGAGGCGAACGCGGGGCAGGTGCAGGTCGACGTGAAGCCCGAGGGCGCCAGCTGCAGCGTCACCTTGTAGGGCTCGGAGTCGGTCCCCCGGACGCTGCCGCGCGCGGCGGCCTCGTCGATGACGATGTTGTCGACGGCGTGCCTGCGCACGTAGTCGTAACCGCGAAGATACGCTCGCGCCCCGAGCAGGCGCCGGAGCGCGCGGTCGTTGAGGGTGGACAGTGCTTCGGAGAACGGTGAGGCCAAATGCGATGATGCACGCGCACGGCGTGCCCTTTCCGCGAAGTTGACGAGAGGAGCCGGCCTTTTTGGGGGCCTGCGCGGCGGGGCGACGGAAGCCTCGGACCCGTCCGCGACTGGCTCGGGCACGGCGTGGTGACGAGTCACCAATGCCGAGAGCGCGCGAGCTCTTCGTAATCGTCCGTAGCATCCCCCATCGGCCTTTGCAACCGGCATCTCATCCGATGCGTCCGCGTGCCGCTTGAGAACAGCGGCACGCCTGCGATACGAAGAACGGCCCTCCCATGCCCTCTCGCCCGTCGTTCCCTTCCCCGCGTCCCTCCCCTCGCTCGCGCCGCTGGCCCCGTTCGCTCGCGGCGCCGGTCTTCACCGCCGTCCTCGGCGGGACGGCCGGGTGCGGCGGCCCGGCGGTGCAGGCCCACGTCGAGGCCGCCCGGCCAAACGCCCACGCCGTCTTCGAGGCCACGGCCCCGAGCGTCGTCGCGATCCTCAACGACGACCGTGCCGACGTCGAGAAGGAGCGCCTCGAGCTCGAGAAGACGATGGGCGACGAGTCACACGCTCCCAAGCACGTCATCGACGTCTCGCTCCGCAAGGACCCGACGCCGCAAGGGACCGGCTTCGCGATCCTCGATCCCGTCACCCACGAGCTCGAGATCGTCACGGCGGCCCACGTCGTCCTCCGTCCCGATCGCCTGAGGCTCACGACGCGCGGCGGGCAGACCGCGGATGCCGAGGTCGTCCGCCTCGACGAGGTGCGTGACATCGCCCTCTTGCGGCCGAAGACGCCGCTGAAAGATGTGCCCCCGCTCGACCTCGCCGACGCCGATCCCGAGGTGGGCGTTCCAGTCTGGGCGATGGGCCATACCGGGCAGGGCTTCTGGGCGCTGTCGTGGGGGATGAGCGAAGGCATCGCGTCGGGCACCGTGCAGATGTTCGGCGAGAAGCTTCTGCTCTTCGACGCGGCCGTCTACCCAGGCTTCTCCGGCGGCCCCGTGGTCGCGCTCGGCCCGGACGGGCGCCCTCGCGTCGTCGGGGTCAACCACGCCATCCTCTTCACGGGGGCGGCGCTCTTCTCGCCGCTCGGGCCGATCTCGAGCGCCGTCAGCGTCAGCGAGCTGCGCGAGACGGCGCTGGGGCACCCGGCCGCGGTCCAGGCGGCCATCGCCGCGTACGCGCGCGAGCAGCACTCGAAGGAGTGGGCGGACCTCTTCGTCACCGACAAGCTGAGCGTGGCGCGCGACGCGGCCGACCAGCCGACGGCGACCATCTTCGGAAACGCGCGCTCGGTCGACGTGGGCGAGGACGACCGGGTGCGCATCCCGGCCGTGGCCATGCTGTTCGGCGTGCCCCCGGGCTCGCACGACGTGACGTTCGAGGTGCGCGATCCCCAGGAGACGCTGCTGGCGAGCGAGACCACGACGGTGCGCATCGGAGACAAGCAGCGCGTCGCCTTCGCGTCGACGTTGATGCGGTTCGCGGCCGCGAAGTCGCACGGCAAGCACGCCGTCGTCGCCAAGCTCGGCGACAAGGAGCTCGGGCGCACGTTCGTCAACGTCATGCTCCCCGACGACGACGACGATCTCGACGACGATCACGACAGCGACTCCACCGACGACGGCAACCCCGACGTCGACGTCGTCGTCGCGGCCGAAGGGCGCGGCGATCCGCTGGCCTTGGCGGGCATCCGGTCGGCGTGGGCCGAGCGGACGTACCCGCGCCGCGTGGAGTACACGTGGTTCGCGCGGGCCACGCGCGGCTGGAGCGGGACGAACGTGTCGATCACGTCCTACGTCCTCGACAGCGAGGGGCGCATCGTCGGCCGCAACGAGGGCTGCTTCCAGGCCGAGGTCCGCCCGGAGCACTCGTGGTCCTGCATGGGGGCCGGCGGGGGCATGCCCTTCCCGCTCGCCTCGGGCGAGGGACCGTACGACATCGTCTTCGCCATCAACGACCGCCCCGTCGCCTGGTGGCCCATGGAAGCCATCATCCAGCAGAGCCACGCGCCCGGCAGCGACCTCCAGCGCTGGGTGAAGGAGATGCATCGGGCCGCGGTGAAGCGTCGCCCGACGGTCGCGCCTGCGCCCCCTCCCCCTCCCCCCGCGGCCACGCCGAAGAAGACCAAGTGAGGGCTCTCCCCGTCCTCCTTCTGGTCTCCCTGGCCGGGTGCACCGCGCCCGTCGCGGGGGCGCTCGACGACTCCGAGGCCAACCGCGTCATGGTGGCGCTCGATCGCGCCGGGGTCGACGCGACCAAGGAGCCCGACCCCGCCGCCGAGGGCAAGTGGAAGGTCGAGGTGCCGCGCGACGACGTGCCGCGCGCGCTCGTGGTGATGCGCGACGAAGAGCTGCCGCGGGTCGCGCCGTCGGGCGTGCTCGACGCGGTCGGCAAGGGCTCCCTCGTCCCGAGCGAGGCGGCCGAGCACGCGCAGCTCGTCGCAGGGATCGCCGGGGACCTGGAGCGCTCGCTCGAGGGCGTCGACGGCGTCCTCAGCGCCCGCGTGCACCTCAACGTGCCGGCACCGGGACCGCTGCGCGACCTGGCCCCGCCGCGAGGAAGCGCGAGCGTCCTTCTCGAGCACCGAGGGTCGACGCCGCCGCTGAGCGCCGATTCGGTCCAGCGCCTGGTGGCGGGAGGGGTCGCCGGCCTGCTACCCACCGACGTCGCCGTCGTGATGATCTCCCGCCCCGTTCCTGCCGCTCCCGCCGCCGGGGAGCTCGGTCACGTCGGGCCCATCGCCGTGGCGCGCCGCTCGATGCGCGAGCTTCAGGGCGCGCTCGTCGGCCTGGTGGCGCTCGTCGCCATCCTCGCCGGGGCGACGCTCCTCCTCTATGCCCGCCTGACGCGCCTTCGCGCGGAGGCGGCCCGCCCGCCCGCGCGAACGTGATCCGCCTCACCGGCCTCGCCAAGTCGGTGCACCAGTCCGGCGGCGGTCGGCGCGCGATCCTCCGCGACGTCTCGCTCACCGTGCCCACGGGTTGCCTCTACGGGCTCATCGGCCCGGGGGCGAGCGGCAAGAGCGTCTTGCTCAAGATGATGACGGCCCTGATGCGGCCCGACCACGGCACCATCGAGGTCGGCGACGACCGGGTGACCGAGGCGTCCGAGCTGCAGCTCCAGGAGATACGGAAGCGCATCGGGATGCTCTTCCAGAACAACGCGCTCTTCGATCACCTCACCGTGTTCGACAACATCGCCTTCCCCCTGCGGCGCCTCTACGCGCCCCCCGAGCCCGAGGTGACCGAGCGGGTCGCCGAGCGCCTGGCGTGCGTGTCACTGGCCGGATTCGAGGGGCGAATGCCCTCGGGCCTGAGCGGCGGGCAGAAGAAGCGCGTCGGGGTCGCGCGCGCCACGGTCACGCGCGCCCCCATCGTGCTCTACGACGAGCCGGCGGCGGGGCTCGATCCCGTCACGTCGCAGAAGATCTTCGATCTGCTGCGCGCCGAGCAGCGCGCGAGCAGCGCGACGGTCGTCATGGTCTCGAGCGATCTGGACCGACTGCTGACGGTGACCGATCGCGTCGGCATGATGTACCGCGGGGAGCTCATCTTCGACGGGACCACCGAGGAGGCGCGATCGTGCCGGGAGCCACGCGTGAACCAGTTCGTCCACGGGCTGACCGAGGGGCCGCTGTGAGGCGCCTCGTCCGGCTCGCTGGCCTCGCCGGCCTGATCGCCGCCGCCGCGTGCTCGAAGGAGGCGCCCCGGCCGACGGAAGCTGCGGTCGACGCCGCGGCGCCGGTGGCCCTCGGGCCTTCCGCGACTCCCTCGGCGGCGCCGGGCGCGGCGCCTTCCGTCGAGCCGGGCCCCACGGCCAGCGCGTCCGCGACGCCGGCGACGTCGGGCTCGACGGCGGCTCACGTCGCCGCGACCCCCGGCACGTCCACGCGGCTCCTCGACGCCGGACAAGCGCCCCGCAGGGCGCTTCGCTACACGTGGCACGTCGACCAGAAAGAGCAGCTCACCATGGATCTCCGGACCGCCGCGTCGACGGAGTTCGCCGGCGCGAAGCAGCCCGAGGTCCCCCTGCCGCCGGTGCACATCGTGCTCGACCTCGATCCACGGACGGTGACGCCGTCGGGCGATCTCCGCTTCGCGTGGCGCGTCAGCGCGGCGACGGTGACCGCCGACATGCTGACGCCGTCCCAGATCGCCGACGGGATGCGCGCCGAGGTCAGCGCGATCGAGCACCTGGCCGGCACGGCCGCCGTCACGGCGCGCGGGCTGTCGGGCGGCGTGACGGTCGACGAGGCGACGACGATCGACGCCGGCGTGACCGGGCAGATGGCCGAGCAGATCCGGCAGACGCTCCGCGACATCGCCGTGCCCCTGCCCGAGGAAGAGGTCGGCCGCGGGGCGCGCTGGCAGAGGACCTCCCAGCTCGACACCAAGGGCTCTCGCCTCACGCAGACCGACACGTTCACGCTGACCGAGCTGGGCGCGACGGGCGGCGCCGTCGACGACGTCCTCGCGCAGACCGCGCCGCCCCAGCCGCTCCGGGCGCCGGGCATGGCCGCCGGCACCGAGGCGCGCATGGAATCGATGCTCGCCTCGGGCGACGGCAAGACGCACTTCGACCTGTCGCGCCTCGTCCCCCGGACGAGCTTCACGGGGACGACCACGATGGTGCTCTCCGGGCCGCTGGCCAAGGAGTCCACGCGACGGATCACGATGATCATGCGGGTGGGCATCGACATCACGGGCGCGCCGCGGTGATCCCGGGCAACGTCGAGCTCGTACAGGTCCTCTGCTCGATGACGGTCGAGACCGGCGGAGTCGCCGCCTTCCTCTACGCCGACGGGCGCCTGCGACCGGGCCGTCGCCGCGAGCGTCGATGGCTCCCGGCGACGAGCGAGGCGGCCGTGCTCGGCGCCTTTCTGTTCGGCCCTCTCTACGGAGGCCCCGCGCTCATCATCCACTTCGCCAAGAGCCGAGGCGCCCTCGGGCTCGTGGTCGGGCTCCTCTGCGCGGTGGCCGTCGTCGCCGCCGACGTCGGCACCCAGCTCTGCGCGGCCGCGGCTATCGACTGGCTTGCCCTGTAGTAACGTCGACCGCCGATGTCGTCCCCCGCCACAGGAAGCCGCTGGGTCAACGTCGCCGAGTCGACCGGCGCCGCGTTCCTCGGCGTGGCGGAGACCGTGGGGGGCATGGGGGTCCTCTTCGGGCAGATCCTGACGCGGCTCTTCGCCTTGCCGCCGCGCCTCGATTACCCGGAGCTGAAGCGAAACCTCCACAAGATGGCCGTGAAGTCGCTGCCCATCGTGGTCGTCACGGCCCTCTTCACGGGCGCCATCATGGTGATCCAGGCCGCGCCCCTCGTGAAGCGCGTGGGCGCCGAGGGGCTCCTCGGCTGGGGCGCCGGGTTCGGGACGCTCCGCGAGCTCGCCCCGCTGCTGACGGCGCTGATGATCTCCGGCCGCGTCGGCGCCAACAACACCGCGGAGCTGGGAACGATGGTCGTCACCGAGCAGCTCGACGCGCTCCGGGCCCTCGCCATCGATCCGATCGCCTTCCTCATCGTGCCGCGCTTCCTCGGCATCGTCGTCACCCTCTTCGTAATGACGCTCTACGCGGACGCGCTCGCGCTCATCGGCGCCGCGTTCACCGGCCAGGGCCTCCTCCAGGTCGACGCGCGCACCTTCTACAACGGGCTCACCGGCGGGCTGCTCCACTTCTCGGACGTGGCGAACGGGCTCACGAAGAGCGTCGTCTTCGGGCTCGTCATCTCGCTCGCGAGCTGTCACTTCGGCCTCGCCACCAAGGGCGGCGCGCCCGGCGTCGGCCGCGCCGTCAACGCCACCGTGGTGGCCAGCGCCGCGGGCGTCTTCGTCCTCGACTACCTCGTCAGCTTCATCCTCGGTTGAGACTCCACACGTGACCATGAACGCCGAAGAGGGACACGACCCGCACGCGATGGGCCTGACGCCGCCGGCGCCGCCCGGCGCGGTGCACGACCTCGGCGCCGCCGCCATCGACCTCTTCATCGGGGGGCGCGAGCTCTACTCGGTGTTCGTGCGGACCCTCTACTACGTGGTCCGCGGCAAGCGCGACAAGGGCGCGGTCGTCCGGCAAATGTTCGAGATCGGGAACAAGTCCCTCTTCTTCGTCTCGATCACGATGGGCTTCATCGGGATGATCATCCTCTACCAGGCGGGTCTCCAGGCCAAACGGGTCCTCCCCGACTTCTCGATGCTCGGCGCCACGTACCTCGAGCTCCTCGTGCGCGATCTCGCCGCGTCGATCGGCGGCCTCATGCTGGCCACGCGCGTCGGCGCGGGCATCGCCGCCGAGATCGGCTCGATGGTGGTCACCGAGCAGGTCGACGCGCTCCGCATGTGCGCCGCCGATCCCATCGATTTTCTGCTCGTCCCGCGCTTCCTGGCGAGCATGGTGATGACGACGGTGCTCATCGTGTGGGCGGGCCTCGTCGCCTTCGCCGCGGGCGCGGCGACCGCCAACATCGCCTTCGACGTCCCGCTCCGGACGTTCTGCGACATGCAGCTCATCGACTGGGGCGACCTGACGACGGGGCTCGCGAAGTGCGTCGCCTACGGCGCCGCCATTCCCGTCGTCAGCGGCTACTGCGGGCTGTCGACGTTCGGCGGCAGCGAGGGCGTCGGCTGGGCGACGACGCGCGCGGTCGTCAACTCGTCGCTCGCCATCATCATCCTCAACGCCATCATCTCGACGGCGAGCCTGATGATCTTCGGCGCGAAGTAACCGCGTCCGGCCGCGATCTGGAAGACGGGCCGCGGGACGTGTTATGGAGGCCGCCATGAAGGCTCTTCTCCTCCTCGTCGGCGCGCTCGCGCTCGCCGGCTGCGCCAAGAACGACGAGCCCGTGTCGAGCAGCGGTAGCTCGTCGAGCGGTGGCCCCGCCTTGCCGGCGACGACCGCCACGGCGCCGGCCAAGCCGTCCGGTCCCCTCGCGTCGACCCTGCATCCCGATCTGCTCGATCCGTCGAAGCTGACGGCCAAGGCGCCGGACGTGTTCCAGGCCGCCTTCACGAGCACCAAGGGCGACTTCGTCATCGAGGTCCACCGCGACTGGGCGCCGAACGCGGCCGACCGGTTCTACAACCTGGTCAAGTCCGGCTTCTTCGACGACACGCGCTTCTTCCGCGTCGTCGACGGCTTCATGGTCCAGTTCGGGATCAACGGCGACCCGGCCGTGGCCTCCAAGTGGAAGAGCGCCAACATCCCCGACGATCCCGTGAAGCAGTCGAACAAGCCGGGGTACGTGACGTTCGCGCAGACCAACGCGCCGAACTCGCGCTCGAGCCAGATCTTCATCAACTACGGCGACAACGCGCGGCTCGACGGCATGCGCTTCGCCCCGTTCGGCCAGGTCGTCAAGGGCATGGACGCGGTCAACGCCATCTACAAGGGCTACGGCGAGTCGCCCGATCAGCAGGCCATCCAACTCCAGGGCAACGCCTACCTCGACGCGAAGTTTCCGAAGCTCGACGGCGTCAAGCACGCGGAGATCGTCGCCAAGTAATTCCGGGCTAGCATCCCACGCGGGGCAAGCCCAGGCGTGATCGAGTTTCGCAACATCCGGAAGGCCTTCGGCCCGAAGCCCGTCCTCGACGACGTGAGCTTTCAGGTCAGCGACGGCGAGGTCTTCTTCATCATCGGCGCCTCGGGCGTCGGCAAGAGTGTGCTCATCAAGCACCTCGTCGGCCTGCTCTACCCGGACGGCGGGGAGATCTGGCTCGACGGCGAGGAGATCTCGCAAAAGGACGAGCGCGGGATGTACCCGGTCCGTCAGAAGTGCGCGATGGTCTTCCAGCACTCGACGCTCTTCGACTCGATGACCTGCGTCGAAAACGTCGCGCTCCCGCTCCGCAAGCACAAGGGCCTCAACATGAGGGACGCGCTGGCCGAGGCGCGGCGCCGCCTGGAAATCGTGCGGATGCAAGAGTTCGCCGACCGCTACCCCTCCGAGCTCGGCGACGGCATGCGAAAGCGCGTCGCCATCGCGCGCGCGCTGACGCTCGACCCGCGCTACGTCCTCTTCGACGAGCCGACGACGTCGCTCGACCCGGTGAGCGCGCGCCGCGTGGACGCGCTCATCCGGGAGCTTTCGGACAAGCTCGGCGTCACGTCCATCGTCGTCAGCCACGACCTCGTCAGCATCTTCTCGATCGCCGACCGGATCGTGATGCTCTACAAGGGGACGGTTCGAAAGCTGGGCACCCCGGCGGAGTTCCAGGCGAGCGACGACGGCGTGGTCCGGCAGTTCATTCGGGGCCAGGCGCACGGGCCGATGGATCTTTAGCCGCACAGCGGCTTTGATACCCACCTACCGAATGGCTCAAGAGCGATCCATCGAGGTCAAGGTCGGGGCTCTCATCCTCGTGTCGATGGTCATCCTCGGCGCTTTCATCCTCGTGATGGGAGGGCTCAGCTTCGAGAAGACCTACACGGTCTACGTCGACTTCGACAATCCGGGGGGGCTGCAGTCCGGCGCCGCCGTGCGCATCGCCGGCGTGAAGGTGGGCAGCGTCAAGGAGCTCGAGTTCCAGGGCGGGAAGATCGACCCGAAGAGCGGCCGGCGCGTGCTCGTGCGGGCCAAGGTGGCCATCGAGCAGCGCGTGAAGGACGCCATCCACGACGACGCGGACTTCTACGTGACGACGCAGGGCGTGCTCGGCGAGCAGTTCATGGCCATCGAGCCGGGCAGCATCGAGCGGCCCGTCCTCCCGGAGGGCGCGACGGTGAAGGGCATCGACCCGCCGCGCATCGACCTCTTCCTGGCGAAGGCCTACGAGCTGCTCGACGTGACGGTCAACGGCATCAAGAACAACCGCGAGCTGCTCTCCTCCATCGCGACGAACACGGCGAGCCTGCTGAAGGGCCTCAACGTCGTCGTCACGGAGAACAAGGACCGCATCGACCGCATCGTCGCCAACGTCGAGGAGATGACCACCGAGGCCAAGCTGCTGACGCACGACGCGCGCGTGAACTACGTCGACAGCCCGAAGCTGCTTCGCACGGTCGACAACATCGACAAGCTGACGACGCAGATCCAGGGCGACACGGGGCCGATGCTGAAGGACGCGCGCGAGGCGCTGGCCAACCTGAACCGCGTCTCGGCGACCGTGGGCGATCCCCAGCAGCAGGAGAAGATCCGGAAGACGCTGCAGGACGTGGCGCAGCTCGCCGAGCGCGCCAACTCGACGATCGCCGACACGCAGGCGATCGTCTCGCACATCAAGAACGGCAAGGGCACCGTCGGCGCCCTCGTGATGGATGAAGAGGTCTACGACGACATGCAGGAGCTCGTTCGAGACCTGAAGCACAACCCGTGGAAGTTTCTCTGGCGGGAGTGAGCGCTCAGTCCCCGCCGGCTTCTTGCGGGGGCGAGCCCGTGTCCTGCGGCGGAGACCCCGTGTCCTGAGGCGGCGAGCCCGTGTCCTGCGGCGGCGACCCCGTGTCCTGCGGCGGGGAACCGGAGTCCTTCGGAGGCGAGCCGGAGTCCTGCGGCGGGGGGGGCGAGCCCGAGTCCTGCGACGTGACTCCGCCCTCCTGAGGAGGAGGCGCGCTCCCGTCCCCCATGGGAGCGGCCGCATCCATCGGCGTGGCCGCCGCCTCCGCGCCGGCCTCCTCGGTGAGCTGGATGCTCGTGAGGTCGTTCGAGCACTGGCGCGACCCGTCCGGCTGCGTGATGCAGACGTACCCCTCCTGGCAATCGGACGTCAGCTGGCAGGATCCACCGGAGGCCGCGGGGGCTGCAGCCTGACCGCAAGCTTCGCCGGCCACCATGGCCCCGAGGACGACGAGGACCGGAGGGAGATACGCGCGGCCTCGCTTCACCCGGTAGAGCTTACCGCGAATGCGGGCTGGAGCACGATTCGCCGTCATTGTTTCAGGCGGCCGGCCTGGGCCTCCGCCTCAGCCGATCGTGATGAGAACGTCGTCCTCGTTGACCGCCTGGCCCTCGGCGACGTGCACCTTCTCCACCTTCCCCGACGACGGCGCCTCGATGGGCATCTCCATCTTCATCGATTCGAGGATGACGCAGACCTGGCCCTCGGCCACCTGCTCGCCCTCCTTGACCTCGATCTTCCACACCGTTCCCGTGATGTGCGCCTTCACCGTAGCCGCCATGGCGAGAGAACCTACCCGACCTTCGAGGCCCGTGTCGCGCGATCCGCACGCGCCCGGCAAGACGAGGGGCGATGGCGAGAGCGTTTGCGAAGCACCTGACAACTCGCTACCTTTACGGTGTCTGTAGCGGACGCGGAAACGGAAACCACGCTCCCGCACCGGAAGAGAGCACCATGGCGGAACGGCAAGAAACCTCGGTGATGGTCTCCATCCAGGAGATCCTGCGCGACGCGCAGAATCGCGAGGAGCAAGAGAAGGTCGAGGCCGAGCACCGCGCGCGCGAAGAAGAGCAGCGCCGGCTCGACGACGCTCGCCGGCGGCAGGACGAGGAAGAAGCCCGTCTCCGCCAGGAGGAGGACGAGCGACAGCGCCGCTCGTTCGAGGAGCAGCGCCGGCAGGCCGAGATCCAGGCCATGCAGGAGGCGCACGTCCAGCGCGCGCGCTCCGAGGCCGAAGCCCAGGCCCGCCTCGCCGAGATGGCGGCCCGCCAGGAGCACGAGCGGCAGCTCCATGCCCTCAGCCAGGACAAGCACAAGAAGCGGCTGACGATGATCCTCGTCGGCCTCGGCGCGGTGCTCTTCATCGGAGCCATCGGCGGGGGCATCCTCTACAAGAACGTGCACGACAAGGCCCTGATGGCCGAGGCGCAGCTGCGCTCCCTTCAGGACGAGAAGGACAAGGCGGATGAGGAGCAGGCGCGGCTCAAGGCGCAGCTCGAGAACACGAAGGACCCGGAGCAGATCGCGCAGCTCCAGCAGCAGCTCGCCGAGCAGCAGCAGAAGGTCCAGTCGCTGAATACGCAGATCTCCCAGAAGGGAAGCGCGCCGGTCGCCCGACCCGGGGGCGGCGGCGGCGGCGGCGGAAGCGGCGCCGCGAAGCCGGCCGGCGGGAGCGGCAAGCCGTGTAACTGCACGCCGGGCGATCCGCTCTGCTCGTGTCTGTGAGGGCGGCGCAACCGTCGACATAAGCGTTGACAGCGACGGCTCCTCGGCGCGACACCCGCTCGCCGTGAATCCGTCGCGCGTCGTCCTCGCCCTCGATTACCCGTCGCTCGACCCTGCGCGCGCGCTGGCGCTCGCCGTGAAGGGCGCCGTGGGCATGCTCAAGGTGGGCCTCGAGCTCTACGTCGCCGCGGGACCGGGGGCCGTGGCGCTCGGGCGCGAGACGGGCCTCCCTGTTTTTCTCGACCTGAAGCTCCACGACATCCCCGAGACGGTGGAGCGCGCCGTCGCCCGCGCCTCGGCGCTCGGAGCGCGCATCCTCACGGTGCACGCGGCCGGCGGGCGCGCGATGGTGCGGCGCGCGGTCGAGCGAGCTCGCAAGGAAGGGACGGGGCTGGAGATCGCGGCGGTGACGGTGCTGACGTCGCTCGACGCGGGTGACCTCGCCGACACCGGCGTCCCGGGCGACGTGCCGTCGCAGGTGGAGCGACTGGCGCGCCTCGCGTGGAACGAGGGGGTCCGGACCTTCGTGTGCTCGCCGCACGAGGCGGCGAGGCTGCGAGCGGGCCTCGGGACCGACGCCACGCTCATCACTCCGGGGGTGCGCTCCGCAGGCGACGCCGGGAGGGACGACCAGAAGCGCACGATGACCGCCGGCGAGGCCGTCGCCGCGGGGGCCCGCTGGGTCGTCGTGGGGCGCCCCATCCGCGACGCGGCCGATCCGCTGGCGGCGGCTCAGGCCTTCACGCGCGAGGCCGGCTCCCCGTGAGCGGTCGACTCGTGTGCGGGCTGCAACCGGTGCGCGAGGCCATCCGCGCTCACGGCGCCAAGCTCGAGCGCGTCCTCGTCGAGGCCGAGGCGCGCGAGCCGTCGCCCCAGCTCGAGGCGCTGGCGCGCTACGCCGGCGATCACGGCGCCCGGGTGGAGCGACCGTCGCGCGCGGAGCTCGACCGGGTGACGCGCGGAGTGAGGCATCAGGGCGCCGTCGCGTTCGCGCCGGAGCTCCGCATCGTCGCCCTCCACGAGCTCGTCCTCGGGGAGCGCGCCCTCGTCATCGCGCTCGACGAGGTGCAGGACCCGCAGAACTTCGGCGCGGTCATCCGCTCGGCGGTGGCGATGGGGGCCACCGCGGTGATGTGGCCCGAGCACCGGTCCGCGCCGCTCTCGGCGGCGACCTTCCGCGCCTCGGCGGGCGCCGTCGAGCACGCGACGCTCTGCCGCGTCACGTCCCTCCCGCCGGCCCTCGAAGAGCTCCGCGCGCGCGGCCTCACGGTCGTCGGTCTCGACATGACGGGCGACGTGGCCATCGACGAGGTCGACCTCGCGGGCCCTGCGGCGCTGGTCGTCGGCGCCGAGGACAAGGGCCTCCGCAAGACCGTGAAGCGCACGTGCGACGCGCTGGCGAAGCTGCCGATGCCGGGCCCCATCGCGTCGCTGAACGCGTCGGTCGCCGTGGCCATCGCCCTCTACGAGGCGGTGAGGCAACGGGGCGGGCGGTGAGCGCGCCGCGCTCGGTCGTCCGCATCTACCTCTTCGCGCTGCTCGGCTGGACCTTCGACTTCTACGACCTCGTCCTCCTCGGGTTTCTCATGGACCCGGTGGCGCGGGACCTCGACCTGTCGCCGACCTCGAAGGCGTGGCTGCTCGGCGTCGCCCTCGGCGCCTCGGGGGTCGGCGGGATCGCGGCGGGCGCGCTCGCGGACCGCCTGGGCAAGCGCACGATGCTCGTGTGGACTGTGCTCATCTACTCGGTGGGGTCGCTCGTCTGCGGCGTCGCGTCCGCGCCCTGGATGTTCGTCGCGGGGCGCGCCATCGTCGGCCTCGGCGTCGGCGGAGAGTGGGCCATCGGGCACGGCATGCTGGCCGAATCGGTGGCGCCGCCGCGCCGCGGGCGGTGGGCGGCGGCGCTGCAATCGGGCGAGCCGCTCGGCGTCGCGCTCGCGGCGGTCGTCGGCTACCTGCTGCTGCCGCGCGTCGGGTGGCGCGTCGTGCTCGTCGGCTCGAGCGTCACCGCGCTCGTCGCGCTCGCCGCGCGGCGCTCGGTGCACTTGCCCGACGAGCCGGCCGTGAAAGGAAGCTCGCTGCGCCTCCTCGCCTCGGCGGGCGTCGGCCGCCGCCTCGGGGCCGCCTGGCTGCTCGGCGTCTTCAAGCTGGGCACGTACTGGACCTGCTACACGTGGCTCCCGTCGTTCCTGCTCCACGAGATGCATCAGGACGTCACGCGGTCGCTCACCTGGATGCTCACGGCCCAGGTCGGGCAGCTCGGGGGCATGCTCGTCTTCGGCGCCGTCTCCGACCGCGTGGGACGGCGTCCGGCCTTCGCGGCGTTCTCGGTCGTGACGGCGTGCGCGCTCGCTCCCCTCGCCTTCGCGTGGCGCGAGCTCTCGCTTCATCCTGCCCTCTTCTGGACCGCGATGCTGGCCCTCGGCTTCGGCTCGGGATGCACCGCGGGCTTCGGCGCCCTCCTGGCCGAGCTCTTCCCCACCGAGGTGCGCAGTACGGCGATGGGCGCGACGTACAACCTCGCGCGCGCGGCGCAGCTGCTCGCGCCGGTCGTCGTGCAGGCGGCCGTCTTGCGAGCCGGGCTCGCGGGCGGCCTCGGCGTGCCCATGGTCCTGGCGCTCGCGACGGCGTCGTGGGTCTGGGTCCTCCCCGAGACGCGCGGCATCGTCCTCCCTCGCCTCGCGCGCCGACCGTGAGTAGCGTCTCCCGGTGAGGCTTCCAATGAGCGTGCGAACCGAGAAGTCGGGCCCCGTGACGACGGTCATCCTGTCGCGTCCCTCCCGCCGCAACGCCGTCGATCGCGACACGGCCGACGCGCTCGTCTCGGCCTTCGAGGCGTTCGAGAAGGACGCGTCGGCGAACGTCGCGGTTCTCTGGGGTGAGGGGGGGACCTTCTGCGCCGGAGCGGATCTGGTCGCCGTGTCCGAGGGGCTCGGCAACCGGGTCGAGCCGACGGGGCCAGGGCCGATGGGCCCGACCCGCATGACGCTCTCGAAGCCGGTCCTCGCCGCGGTGGCCGGCTACGCGGTCGCCGGCGGCCTCGAGCTCGCGCTCTGGTGCGATCTCCGCGTCGTCGAGGACGACGCGACCTTCGGGGTCTTCTGCCGGCGCTGGGGCGTGCCCCTCATCGACGGCGGCACCGTCCGGCTGCCTCGCCTCATCGGCGCGTCGCGCGCGCTCGACATGATCCTCACCGGCCGCCCCGTCGGCGCGCGCGAGGCCCTCGACTGGGGCCTGGCCAACCGCGTCGTCGCGCGAGGCCGGGCCCGCGAGGAAGCCGAAGCGCTGGCGACCGAGATGGCGCGGCTCCCGCAGCGATGCCTGCGGTCGGACCGGCGAAGCGCCCTCGAGCAATGGTCGCTGCCGCTCGACGCCGCCATCGCGCGCGAGCTCACCCTCGGCGTCGAGACCATCGCTTCGGGCGAGACCCTCGAGGGCGCGGCCCGCTTCGCGAAGGGGGCAGGCCGCCACGGCCAGCGCGAGTAACGGGAACCGCCCGCCGCGCCCCTATCGGACGGGCGGCGGAGCCGCCGTCAGCACCGCGAGCGTGAGCGAGCCGTGAGCCGCGCCGCTTGCACACGGCACTCCGCGCCGCGAGCTTGGTCGCTCACCGCTCGCTCACCGCTCGCTCACGCTCGCGGTGCTGATGCCGCTGGCGCGGCATCGGGTGGCATCTGATCGACAATCGCGCTCGGTGGCGCTCGGTCATTTAGCTCTTGCGGAGGTGCATGTTCCTCGCCTGCGACTTGAGCGCCTTCGTCCGCGCCGTGACGAACGACTCGTCGAAGACACCGGTCCCCGTGTACTTCTCGACGAGGTTGCCCAGCGCGAACGGGAGAAAGTGCAGCCCGATCGACGAGAGCACCAGCTGCTTCGGATCGGCCTCGACGAAGGCGCCCTGCTCCTGCCCGGCGCGCACCCACGCCGCGCCTGCCTCGAGCACCAGCAGGATCCTCTCGAGGAGCTTGCCCCGGATGACCGGCCCCCAGTCCATCGCCTCGCGCAGCAGCAGCCGCGCTGCGTACGGATGCGACGACAGCAGCGTCACCAGCGTCTCGGTCACCGCCTCGAGCCGGTCCTGGTACGTCCCGCTGCTCACGTAGATCGCCTCGAGCGCCGTCTGCAAGCTCGCCACCAGCCGGTCGAGCACCGCCTCGTAGAGCGCGTCCTTCGTGGCGAAGTGATAGAAAAGCGACGCCTTCCGCATGCCGACCTGCTCCGCGACGTCGTTCATGCTCGTCCCCTCGTAGCCGTGCTCCGCGAAGAGGCGCGTGGCGACGTCGAGGATCTCTTCCTTGCGGGGCTTGGCTTGTTCGGCTGCGTTGGTCATCGATTCTCCCAATGAACGGCTGCTTCCGTGACGGGGCCCCCGCTTCCCCGCCGACCGACCGGGTGGACCGCCCCGGCGTTGACGTGAAAATCACGCGCTTCGAACATCGCGGGTCAGGATACCCATTTGCCGGGGCTGGGCGGATCGCCTAATCGCCTACCCTGTCCATTGATGCAGCCGCACCTCGACCGTCCCGGCCTCCTGAAAAAGCTCGGCTCCGCCGGATACCTGGCCGACGACCGCCTCGCGCTCGTGTCGTGGCTCGCCCTCGAGCTCGAGCGCCCGCTCCTCGTCGAGGGTCCGGCTGGGGTCGGCAAGACCGATCTGGCGCGCGCGCTCGCCGAGGCTCTCTCGCGCGACCTCGTCCGCCTGCAGTGTTACGAGGGGCTCGACGAGGCCAAGGCCCTCTACGAGTGGGACTACGCGAAGCAGATGCTCTACACGCAGCTGCTCCGCGAGGCCGTGTCGGCGCAGACCGCGGGAGCGAAGTCGCTGGCGGAGGCGGCGGATCTCGTCGCGGGGGCCGACGCGGCGTTCTTCAGCCGCCGGTTCCTCGTCGAGCGGCCGCTCCTCCGCGCGCTGACGAGCGACAAGCCCGTGGTCATGCTCGTCGACGAGGTCGATCGCGCGGACCCCGAGTTCGAGGCGTTCCTGCTCGAGGTGCTGGCCGAGGGCCAGGTGACCATCCCGGAGCTCGGCACCGTGCGCGCGAAGACGGCGCCGCTCTTCGTGCTCACCAGCAACGGCACGCGCGAGATGACCGACGCGCTCCGGCGCCGCTGCCTCCACGCGTTCGTCGACTACCCGCCGCCCTCGCGCGAGCAGGCCATCCTCGAGCTCCGCGTGCCGGGCGTCGCGAAGGAGCTCGCCGCGCAGCTCGCGGCGTTCGCGCAGAAGGTCCGCGCGATGGATCTCCGGAAGGCGCCGTCGATCGCCGAGACGATCGACTGGGCGAAGTCGCTCGTCGTCCTCGGCGCGAGCGCGCTCGACCGGGAGCTCGCGCGATCCACCCTCGACGTCATCCTCAAGCACGAGGACGACCGCACGAAGGTGGAAGGCAAGCTCGCGGCGCTCGTCCCCTAGACCGCGGCGCCGCAGGTCGGGCACAGGACGGCGCCCGACTCGAGAGGCTGGCCGCAGTCCTTGCAGCGCGTCGCCTTGGGCTGGCTGACCTCGGGGACGCTCGGCTGGCGCAGGCGCGCGAAGCGGCCGAGCGCGTCCATGAGGCCCGCCGTGGCGCTGTCGGAGGGCACGACCCGCGACTCGACGCCGACGATGATGATCTCCGGCGCCGAGCCGATCGGACCGCGCATCGGCGGGGGCATCTCCGGACGCGCCGACGGGCGTCGCTTCGGAGCCTGTTCGGTCTCCTCGCACGCGACGACCACCGCCGCGATGTTGTCCTGCCCACCGGCCCGAAGCGCCGCCGCGAGGAGCGCCTTCACGTGCGCCTCCGGGCTCCGCGATTCGCCGAGCAGCTCCTCGATGGCGCCGTCGTCGAGCGCGTCGCTGAGGCCGTCCGAGCAGAGCAGGTAGAGGTCCCCCGCGAGCGCGCGCAGCGACCGCGACGAGACCCGCACGCTCTCCTCCATCCCGAGGGCGCGCGTCACCACGTGCCGGGGCATCATCCCGAGCAGCACGTCGTCGACGTCCGGGTGCGTCTCCAGGACGTCGACCACCAGCGAGTGATCCACCGTCAGCGCCTCGAGTAGGCCCCCGCGGAGCCGGTAGCAGCGGCTGTCGCCCACGTGCGCCACGTGCACGATGTCCCCGTCCGGCGAGAACGCCAGAGCGACGAGGGTCGTCCCCATCCCCTGGTACTTCTCGGTCTTCTTCGCGACGTCGATGACCTCGGCGTTCGCGCGCTGGACCGCCGTGGCGAGGCGCCGCGCCATGGTCCAGAGGCCGAACTCGTCGATCTCCGGCCGGCGCCCGAGCGTGGTCGCGCTCGTCTCGAAGACGTTCGCGACCGTCGTCGAGGCGAGCGCGCTGGCCACGTTGCCCGCGTTGTGCCCCCCTGCCCCGTCGGCCAGGACGAAGAGCCCGAGCTCGGGGCGGAGGAGCACGTGGTCCTCGTTGTGGTCGCGCTGGCCGACGTCCGTACCGCCCGCGGCCACGGGCACGAGGGCATGCATCACGAGCACCGGATCGTCGCTCATTGGGCGGATAGTACAGGATAAAGTACGCTTCTTCATCGTGGGGGACCTCGGCGACTCGACGGCACGCACGGGCCCCGCCCTCCAGGAGGGGGAGGAGGCCACGCTGCCCCGCGCCCATCCCGTCGACGCGCCCGTGCCTCTCTCGGTCGGTCGGCTGCCCACCGCCGACGAGGCCCCCGATCTCGCCGCCTCGGTCACGCAGAGCTCCGAGCTCGCCCTTCGCCGGCAGGACGCGGCGCGCGCGCGCGGGTTCGCCCGTCTGGTCATCGTCCTGTGCAGCGCCGGGCTCGTCTCGCAGTACTTCCTCGGCGGCGTGCCGTGGCTGCGCATCGCGTTCGGGGTGGCGCTGGTCGCCCTCGGAGCGGTGGCCCTGCGCACCTGGTGGGTGGCCCGGAGCCCCATCGACTACGCCCCGCCGGTCGCGCGCGTCTTCGGCTCGGTCGCCGTGGGGACGTCGCTCATCGTCGCGTGGTACCTCGGCGTCCTGTCGCCGGCGCCGATGCTCGTCGTGCTGGGCGTCTCGTTCTTCGCGATGAGCGACGACCGCGTCACGGCCTTCGGCGTCCCGGCCCTCGCGGCGGGGGGCTATGCGCTGCTGTCGGCCCTCATCGCGGGGGGCATCCTTCCGGACGAAGGACTGATGCCGGCGCTGTCGGTCGACGCGACTCCTCGCTTCGCCGCCGTGCTCCTCGTGCCGGTCGTCATGGGCCTGGCCGTCTGGCAGGCGCGCGTCACCCGCCGCGCGACGCTCGATGCCCTCGATCGCGCGGTCGCCGCGATGCGCGAGATGCGCACGCGCGAGGCGCAGCTCGAGGAGGCCAACCGGGACCTCGACTTTCTCATGCGCATGGCCGCGGGCCGCGCCGGGCCGTACACGGGCCTCATGGCGGGCAAGTACGCCATCCGCCACCTCATCGCGCGCGGCGCCATGGGGGAGGTCTACGCGGCCACCGACACGGACGGCGGCGGGGACGCCGCCATCAAGCTGCTCCAGTCGGGCATGCTGCGGGACGAGCAGCTCGTCGCGCGGTTCCTCCGCGAGGGCGAGGCCGTGTCGAAGCTCGAGGGGCCGAACGTCGTCGCCATCTACGAGGTGGGGACCATCGGCGCCAACGGCGCGCCGTACATCGCGATGGAGCTCCTGCGCGGCCACGACCTGGGCTGGCACCTCCGCCAGCGCGGCGCGCTCCCCCTCGACGAGGTGGTGGCGCTCGCCGATCAGGTGGCGCGCGCGCTCGAGGCGGCACGCAAGGCGGGCATCGTGCATCGCGACCTCAAGCCGCAGAACCTCTTCTACGCGCAGCAGAACGCGGCAGCGCCGCTGTGGAAGATCCTCGACTTCGGCGTCTCGCGGCTGGCTGGCTCGAGCGGGACGCTGACGATGGATCTCATCGTGGGGACGCCCGGGTACATGTCTCCGGAGCAGGCGGCGGGGGGCAAGGAGGTGACGCACAGGAGCGACATCTTCTCCTTCGGCGCGGTGCTCTACCGCGCGCTCACCGGGCAGCCGCCGTTCTCGGGGCCCGACACGCCGCAGATCCTCTACCAGGTCGTGTACCGCAGCCCGGCGCGCCCTTCGCAGCTCGTGCCCGGGCTGCCGGCCGACGTGGAGATCGTGCTGGCCATCGCGCTGGCGAAGGACCCCTCGGAGCGCTTCGCGTCGGCGCTGGAGATGGCCGAGGCGCTGCGCGCGGCGGCGAAGGGGACGCTGGATCCGTCGTTCCGGGTGCACGCGCAGACGCTCCTGGCGGCGCTGCCCTGGGGCCACTCGAGCTACGACGAGAGCGAGGTCGAGATCATCGAGGTATCGACGGGGCACTGAATGGCCGAGCGCCGCCGAGCGCGATCGTCGATCACGCACCGCCGGAGCCGCGCCAGCGGCATCAGCACCGCGAGCGTGAGCGAGCGGTGAGCGGCGAAGCTCGTGGCGCCGAGACGCCTGGTCCACCGATTGACGGCTCACCGCTCGCTGACGCTCGCGGTGCTGACGGCGGCTTTGCCGCACCTCTGAGATCCATCGAGAATCGCGCTCGGCCATCTAGGCAGCACTGGGCACCGCGGAGAATCGCCACGACGCCACGACGCCAGGAGATTTGGGGTCGCGGCCGCTTCCGTCGCACCCTTGCGATCCCAACCTTCTGAACGGCGGTCGTGGCGCTCTTGGCGTCGTGGCGTTTCTCTCCCTCCGGGGTCAGTCGGTCTTGGCGCACCGGAAGCCGAGGGCCGGGTCCTGCGTGGCGGGGGAGCGCCAGCCGCGGAGGGCGGGGTTTCCGGCGGGGCCGCCGCGGACGACCTGGTCGTCCTTGCCGCAGAAGAAGCAGTAGGGGGTCGAGGTCCATTCGGCGGCGTCGTCGGTCGCGTGCATGCCGAGGGTGCTGGCCTGGCGGGCGGCGTGCTCCCATTCGTCCTCGGTGGGGAGGCGCTCGCCGGCAAAGGCGCAGTAGGACTTGGCCTGGGCGAGGTCGACGCAGGTGACGCGAGTTGCGCTGGATGGGCTGAGGGAGCTGGTGGGAGAGGAGGTGCAGGAGGGGCGGGTGCACTGGCCGGCGGCGGTGCAGCGGGCGTAGGCGGCGGGAGTGACGGGGTCGGCGTCGATGGAGTAGGCGGGGACGGCGCGCTTGTATTCGTCGTACTGGCCGAGGACGGCGGAGGGGGTGGCGGAGAGGGAGAGCGTGGGCGTGGGCGTGGGCGTGGGCGTGGGCGTGGGCGAGAGCGCGGGCGCGGGCGCGGGCGAGAGCGCAGGCGCGGGCGCGGGCGAGAGCGCGGGCGCGGGCGCGGGAGCGAGGTCGAGGGGAGGGAGGTCCGGGAGAGGCGCGAGGTCGGGGAGAGGCGCGAGGGGCGGCAGGGGCGGGAGGTCCGTCGACGACGGTGCCGGCTCGGCGAAGGGATCGTCGGGCTCGTCGGCGCGGGCGGAGGCGACCAGGAACGCCGAGGCGAGGGCGGCGAGCGCGAGGAGGTGGGGGCGCACGACGGCATGCGAGTGCAGCGGGCGTGCCGCGCGGAAAAGCAGGGAGGTCGTGGGGATGCGATGGCAAGGCTGCGGCGACGCGTCCCGTGCGCCGGGTGAAACCGCGACCGGCTACCGCAGCTCCGCCACCTGCTCGCCGAAGATGCGCTCGATGCCCGACAGGAGCGAGTCGCCCACGTCGACCCGCCACGTGTCTCCGAGCGTCAGCACGGCCTCGGCACCGTCCGGGAAGCTCACGTAGAGCGCCACCGGGCAGTTGCCCTTCGCCGCGGTCATCACCTTCGCCAGGCTCGCCAGATCGGCGGGGCGGGTGCGCTCGGCCCGCACGCGGATGGCGATGGAGCGCGTGTCGGCCCGCACGGCCTCCGACAGCGGGCGCACGGCGTTCAGCAGGATGGTCGGCTCGCGCGGGCCCTCCGGCTCGTCCGGCTCGTCCTCGCCGCGCTGAGGGAAGCTCACCTTGCCCTCGACGAGCACGGGCTCGCCGCTCGTCAGGAGCTGCGCGTACTGATCGATCTCTCGCGCCCGCACCTTAACGTTCACGCGGCCCGTCAGATCCTCCAGCTCGAAGAAGGCCGCCTTCCCTCCCCCGTCCTTGAAGATGCGCTCCCGGTAACCCTCGACCATGCCGGCGATCTTCACGACCGACCAGTCGTCCATGCCCGCGCACTCGGCGAGCGGCGACGCGCCGATCTTCGCGAGCCCCGCGTCGCCCTTCACGTAGCGCTCCAGCGGGTGGCCCGAGACGTAGAAGCCGAGCGACTGGCGCTCGCGGACGAGCAGCTCCCGCCGGTCCCACGGCTGGCACTCCTGGTAGTCGCCCGCGCTGGGCGCGCCCGACGCGGTCTGCGGGGCCGCGTCGAAGAGGCCGAAGAGGTTCGTCTGCCCCGCCTCGCGGTCCCGGCTCGCCGCGCGCGACCGCTCGAGCGCCACGTCGATCGACGAGAAGGCCCTCGCGCGCGTCACGCCCCGCTCCTGGAGCGTCTGGTCGAACGCGCCGCACTGCACGAGCGCCTCGAACACCGCCTTGTTCACGCGCTTCGCGTCGACGCGCGCCGCCAGGTCGAAGAGATCCCGGAAGGGCCCGTCGCCCCGCGCCTCGAAGACCGCCTCGAGCGCCGCGCCGCCGAGGCCGCGCACCGCGCCGAGGCCGAAGCGGATCTGGGGGCCCAGCACGTCCCTCACGCGGTCGGTCCGGCGCCGCGGCTTGCTGCCGTCGGGGTGCGTGTAGACGACCTTGAAGTTCGTGTCGCTCTCGTTCACGTCCGGCGGGAGCACCGTGACGCCCATGTTCCTCGCGTCGGCGATGGTGCGGACCACCTTGTCGATGCGGTCCCGGTCGCTCGTCAGGATCGCGCAGAGCAGCTCCACCGGGTAGTGCGCCTTCAGCCACGCCGTCTGGTACGTGATGAGCGCGTACGCCGCCGAGTGGCTCTTGTTGAAGCCGTAGCCCGCGAAGTACTCGAGGAGACCGAAGATGCGCTCCGCCTCTTCCTGCGACACGCCGTTCTTCAGCGCGCCGTCGACGAAGGTGCTCTTCTGCTTCGCCATCTCCTCGGGCTTCTTCTTGCCCATGGCGCGGCGCAGGAGATCGGCGCCGCCCAGCGAATAGCCGGCGAGCTTCTGCGCGATCTGCATCACCTGCTCCTGGTAGACGATGACCCCGTAGGTCGGCCTCAGGAGCTCGTCGATGAGCGGGTGCATGGGCGCGATGGGCGCCTGCCCGTGCTTTCGCTTCACGAAGTCGTCGTGCATCCCGGCGCCCATCGGGCCCGGGCGGTAGAGGGCGACGGCCGCGACGATGTCCTCGAAGCTGTCGGCCTTCAGGCCGCCGAAGAGGCGCTGCATCCCGTCGGACTCGAGCTGGAAGACGCCCTTGGTCTCCCCCGAGGCGAGGAGCTTGTACGTGAGCGCGTCGTCCATCGGCAGGAGCGCGAGGTCGAGCTTCTTGTTCTCCCGCACGAAGTCCGGGCGCGCGTTGACGAGGCGCACGGCGATCTCGAGCACCGTCAGCGTCTTCAGCCCGAGGAAGTCGAACTTCACGAGGCCCGCCGCCTCGACGTCACCCATGTAGTACTGGGTGACGAGCGCGTTGCTCTTCTCGTCGCGGAAGACCGGGACGTGATCCCACAGCGGCCCCTCGCTGATGACGATGCCCGCCGCGTGCTTGCCGGCGTGCCGCATCAGCCCCTCGAGCTTCTGCCCCTGATCGAGCAGCTGCTTGATGCGCGGATCGCTCTCGTACATCGCCTTGAGCTTCGGCTCGAGGCCGAGCGACTCGGCGATGGTGTACGTCTCCGCGGGCGTCTTCCGAGGGATGAGGTTCGCGATCCCCTGCGCCTCGACCGGCGTGATGCCGATGCAGCGCGCGACGTCCTTCACCACGCTCTTGCTCTTCAGCTCCGCGAACGTCGCGATCTGACCGACGCTCGTCTCGCCGTACTTCTTCTGCACGTACGCGATGACCTCGTCGCGCCGGTCCATGCAGAAGTCGACGTCGAAGTCCGGCATGCTGATGCGCTCCGGATTGAGGAAGCGCTCGAAGAGGAGGTTGTAGGGAATCGGATCGAGGTCGGTGATCCGCATCGCGTAGGCGACGATGCTCCCGGCGCCCGAGCCGCGGCCGGGGCCCACCGGGATGCCGCTCTCCTTCGCGTGCCGGATGAAGTCCCACACGATGAGGAAGTACCCGGGGAACTTCATCGCCGCGATGACGCCGAGCTCGATCTCGAGCCGCTTCGTGTACGCCTCGCGGTCGACCCCCTTGCCCTGGGCCGCCAGCTCCTCGAAGCGCCGCACCAGGCCCTGGCGCGCCACGTGACGGAAGTAGCCCTCCGTGTCGTACCCCTCGGGCACGGGGAAGCTCGGGAGCATCGGCTCGCCGAGCTTGAGCGCGATCTTGCACCGCTCGGCGATCTCGAGCGTGCTCGCGAGGGCCTGGGGGTGCGCCGCGAAGACCTCCGCCATCTCGGCGGGCGACTTCAGGAACATCTCGCTCGACCCGTGGTGGCGCTCTTTCGCCTCCTCGTACGAGCGGCCCGTCTTGATGCACGAGAGGTAGAGGTGCGCCTCGGCGTCGGTGCGCTCGGCGTAGTGCACGTCGTTCGTCGCCACGAGCGGCAGCGCGAGCTCGGCCGCGAGCTTCACGAGGATGCCGTTGAGGACGGGCTGCTCCGGCAGGCCGTGGTCCTGCAGCTCGACGTAGAGGCTCCCCGGCTCGAGCGCGTCCCGCAGCGAGACGAGCGCGTCGCGCCCCCTCCCCTCCCCTTCTTCGAGGATCGCCTGCGGCACGAGGCCGCCCATGCAGCCCGTCGTCACGACGAGCCCCTTCGCGTGCCCCGCCACGTCCTCCATCGAGAGGGGCGCGCCCTGCACGTGCGCCCGCGAGCACAGCCACACGAGATTCTTGTAACCCTCGTTCGACGCCGCCAGCGCCGGCAGGTGCACCGCGTGGCCGCCGCGGCCGACGACCTCGAGCTCGCACCCGAGGATGGCCTGGACGTGCGCCTCCTTCGCCGCCTTGTAGAGCGTGATGGCGCCGAACATGTTGCCGTGGTCCGTCACGGCGACGGCCTTCATCCCGCCGGCGGCGACGCGCTTGACGAGGTCCTTCACCTTCACCGCCCCGTCGAGGAGCGAATACTGCGAGTGGACGTGAAGGTGGACGAACTCGGCGGGCATCCTCGGACGAGAATCGGTACCGGCGATGCGCTCCGGCCGCAAGACTCGACGAGGTCGGCGAGCTTCTCAGCCCGGGCCGATCATCGCGGCGTCCGAGCGCGGCGTCGGTCCGGACACGGGGCCCGCGAACCACTGGGTCCCGGTCCAGATCCACGTGTCGTAGAGGTCGTTGCCGTTGTTCGTCGTCCCTCCGAAAAGGACGAGCTGCCCCTGGAAGACGGCCGCCGAGGCGTCGAGGCGCGCCGGGGGGCTCAGCGTGAGGTCGTTCTCCTCGGACCAGTCGGAGCCGTCCCAGATCCAGGTGTCGCCGAGCGGCGCCGAGTTGAGGTCTTGCCCGCCGAAGAGGACGACCTTGCCGCCGACGGTGGCGGCGATGCCGCTGTCGCGCGGCGACGGCGAATTCGAGATCGACGGCATGCTCCACGTGCTGCCGTTCCAGAGCCACGTGTCCGAGAGCTCCGTCTCGCCGTCGCTGCCGCCGACGCCGCCGAAGAGCATGACGCTGCCCGCGAGCGTGGCCATCATCGCCGCCTGGCGCGCGCCGGGAGGCGGCGTCACGTGGGGCGTCCAGTCGCTTCCGTCCCAGGTCCACGTGTCGGAGAGGAGCGTCGTCCCCGTCGTGCCGCCGAAGAGCACCACGGTGCTCCCCAGCGTGGCCATCGAGTGCGAGCACCGCGCCGGCGGCGAGTGCGTCGGGTGCCGCTCGGTCCAGGCCGCGCCGTCGTAGATCCACGTGTCGGCGATGACGTCGCCCTCGCCGCTGGGCGAGCCCCCGAAGAGGACCGCGTTGCCGTCGAGGAGCGCCATCGCCGACTGCTCGCGGTGCGGCGGCACGGGCGCCGGCGTGACGCCGGTCCACGAGGCGCCGGCGTACGTCCACATGTCCGTGGTGGAGCCGACGAGGTTGTCGCCGCCGAAGAGGACGACGGTGGACAGCGTGCCGGGACCCGAGCCGCCGCTGGAGCTGCCGCTGCTCGACGTCCCCCCGCTGGAGCTTCCGCTGCTCGACGTCCCCCCGCTGGAGGACCCGCTGCTCGATCCGCTGCTGCTCGACGTCCCCCCGCTGGAGGACCCGCTGCTCGATCCGCTGCTGCTCGATCCGCTGCTGCTCGACCCGCCGCTGCCCGAGCTGCCGCCGGGGCCGCTGCCGCTGCTGGAGCCTCCGTCCGTCGCGCCGCCCGAGCTGCCGCCGTTCTTGAAGCTGCCGCAGGCCCCGTCGACCGCGCCGACGCCGAGCGCCACCAGCACCAGGAACACCGCCCTGCGGGAAAGCATGAAGGAGTCAGTGTGAACGTCGTACCCCCCGTGTCAACTCCGCGCCACGCTGGGCGCCATGGGCCTCGAGAAGTACCTCCCGCAGGCCGCCCCGGGGAAGACGCGGAAGGCGAAGTAGCGGCCCGCGCGCTATTCTCCCTCGGTGGACTCCACGGCCGAAGCGCTGGCGCGACTTCGCCGCTTCGCAAGCCCCGTGAACAGCGAGCTTCCTCCCGTCGACGTCGCGCTGGGAGAGCTGCGCGCGCTGCTGAAGGACGCGGGCGTGGACTTCCGCATCGTCGGGGGCGTCGCGGTCGTGCACCACGGCTACCTGCGGACGACGGAGGACGTCGACGTGCTGGTCGCCGCCGGCGCCCGGCCGCGCATCGACGCGCAGCTCGCGGCTCACGGCTTCGAGCAGGCGAGCGCGAGCCGCCTCCGCCACGTGGCGAGCGGCGTCCGCGTCGACCTGCTCGTCGCGGGCGAGCCGCTCCCGCGCGGGGCCGGCGTGTACCCGTCGCCGGAGAGCCTGGGGACGAGCCCGCGCGACGCCGCGGTGGTGAGCCTCGGGGGCCTCGTCACGCTGAAGCTCGCCGCACGGCGCCACAGGGACCTCGCGGACGTCGTCGAGCTGCTGAAGCGCCTCGACGAGGCGCATTACCTGGAAGTAGAGGCCAGCGTGGATCGCTCGCTGCGACCCGAGCTGGCGCAGCTGCGTCGCGACGCGCTCGATGAGCTGGGGCACGAGCGGTAGCGGCGCGGCTCAGGCGAGGCGAAAGATGCGCACCGGCGTCTCGCGTCCTCGCACGAACATCGGATCGCTCACCGACGGCGGCTCCCTCGACGCGCGGCCCGCCCAGCTGCCGGCGCCGCGCCACACCTCCTCGGTCACCAGCATCTGCGAGCCGAGCTCCTTGTTCAGCGTCTCGACGCGGGACGCGACGTTCACGACGTCGCCGATGACCGTGTACTCCTTGCGGCGCGCCGACCCGATGTTGCCCACGACCGCCGGCCCGGCGTGGAGGCCGATTCCGACGCGCGTCGGCGGGATGCGGTTGTCGGCGACGAGCTTCTCGATGCGCGCGAGGACGGCCAGCCCCGCGTCGACGGCCTGCGCGCACGGGTTGCCGTCGGCCACCGGCGCGCCGAAGACCGCCATGAACCCGTCGCCCAGGAACTTGTTCACGATCCCCTTGTGCTCCGCGACCGCCTCGACCGCCGCGTCGAAGATCGTGTTGAGGTAGGCGACGACCTCGGCAGCGCTGCGCTTCTCGGAGAACGCCGTGAAGTTGCGGATGTCGAGGAACATCACGCACACCTCGCGGAGCTCGCTGCCGTCCTGCGTCCCGCCCTCGACGAGGCGCGCGACGACCTCCGGCGAGACGTGCTGCCCGAAGACCCCGAGGATGCGCGCCCGCTCCTCGTGCGACTCGAGCGCGCGCGTGAAGCTGCTCCGGAGCCTGCGCCCCACGAACCCCGCCGCCACGCCCGTCACGAGCAGGATGCACGCCCGCGCGAGGTGCTGCGGCAGCGACGTGAGCACCGGCTCCTGCACCGTCGTGTCGAGCGAGCCCCAGAAGAGCGCGAGCCCCGCGTACTCGACGGCCGCCACGAGCCCCGTGAAGGCGCACAGCGTGAAGTCGAGGCGCAGCGTCGCGAGGACGATGAAGATGAAATAGATGGAGGCGCTCGGCATGAGCAGCGCCTGCACCGGCCCGAGCGTCGTCGCGTAGAAGACGATGACCAGCGTCGGCAGGCTCGTCTCGACGAACGCGTACCCGTAGCGGCGCGCCGCCGAGGGGCGCTTGCCGTTGCGGAGCATCTTCTCGGTCGCGTAGAGGACGTGAAACTCGAACCCGGCGACGGCGCACAGAAAGAGCCCCACCGGCGCCCGGTCGAACTTGCCGTGGAGCAGCGTCGTCACCGCGTCCGGGTACGCGCTGCTGACCGCCAGGAAGGCGAGCATCGCCACCGTCGGGAGGACGGCGAGCAGCGTCGCGCGGAACCGCTCGGCGGCGAGGATCTCGCTGGCGAGCCGGCGCTCGAAGGCCTCGCGCGGGTTCTCGGTGGGCGTGACGACCGCCATCGCAGCCCACTATATCCCCCGGCGCAAAGGAGAGAGCGTCAGTCCCCGCTGTCGGCCTTTGCGGCGTCGCCGACCGGCGCGTCGTCCGCCTCGGGTGCGGCGTCGGCGGGTGGGGCGCTTTGGTCGCCCGCCGCGTCCGGGCCGGCTTCGACGACGACGCAGCTTCCGTCGACGCACGCGCCGCCGTAGAACGGCTCCCCTGCTCCGATGTAGGCGTCCTGTCCCGTGTCCTGCCCGGCGTCGACCGTGGTGTTGCAGGATCCGTCGATGCAAGGCGCGCCGTAGAACGCCTCGCCGCTCCCTCCTCCTCCCCCCGACCCGCAGTCGTTCAGCGCCACGAATGCGCCCGCCGCCCCCGCCGCCCCCGCCGCGTGCATGGCCGCCCGCGACAGGCGCTGCGCGATCGTCCGAACGGGCCGCGCGACCGGCGCCCTGGCCCCACAGAAAGGGCACGCCGCGTCACCCGCGCGCACATGCCGCGCGCAGTTCTCGCAAGCGATGAACCTCGTGCTCATGGACCCCTCTTCTCTTCATGGCCGCTTCCGGCCGCATCCGTCGCGGGCGCATACCGGGCGAGCTCCCCGGGCGGCCACTCCTCCTCCACGATCGCGAACCTCCCGTAGTCGAACGGCTGCCCCTCGGCGGCCTGCGTCCGGACGAGCCGCTCGCGCTTGCCCTCGCGCAAGAGCTCGAGCGCGCGGTGGTGGCAGTACGGATTGTTGCCCGTCTTGCCGAAGAGCACGTGCGTCGTCCAGTTGCACCCCGCGAGGCACGCCTCGGCGTAGTAGCACCCGCGGCAGTAGCCCCAGAGGTCATCCACCGTGCGATCGCGCATGAAGCGGAGCGGCTCGGTGCGCTCCCAGATGTCGCGCAGCGTGTGATCGCGGAGGTTGCCGCCGGCGTAGGGATCGGTCGGGAGCGACGGGCATCCCTTGACGTCCCCGTTGGCCTCGAGCCCCAGCGTCAGCCGCCCCGCGCCGCACGCGCCGCGGTGCCGGTCGGGCTTCGTCCCGCGCAGCACCGCCTCGTGCGGACCGAAGTAGCCGATGTTGTTCCCCGGCCACATGCGGATCCCCGCTGCCTCCGCGCGCACCTTGAGCCGCGCGAGCCGCGGGATGACGTCGAGCACCTGGTACGGCTCGAGGAGCAGGTCGGCCTCGTCGCCCGCGCGCCCCATCGCCGTCGTGATCTGCATGAGCCACGCGCGGATGCCCTGCGCGACGAGCAGGTCGAAGACCGCCTCGAGGTCGCCCACGTTCCACCGGTTGATCTGCGTGTTCGCCGTGACGGGCAGCCCGGCGGCGCGGAGGTTCGCGACGGAGGCCATCGCCGCGTCGAAGCTCCCCTCGAGCGCGCGCACCGCGTCGTGCGCCTCGCGCCGCCCGTCGATCGACACCGAGACCGCCTGCACGCCCGCAGCCTTCGCGGCCTCCGCGCGCTCGCGCGTGAAGGCCCGCCCGCCCGTCGTGATGGAGCACATCATGCCCCGCGCGCGGATGGCCCGGACGAGCTCCGTCCAGTCGTCGCGGAGGTACGCCTCGCCGCCGATGAGCGTCACCTCCTTCACCCCGAGGTCCGCCATCTGCGACACGACGTCGAGCGCCTGCGCGGTCGTCAGCTCGTCGGGCCGCGCCCTCCCCGCGCGCGAGCCGCAGTGCCGGCACGCGAGATCGCAGGCGAGCGTGATCTCCCAGACGGCGTAGACGGGCCGAGTTTGCCGGTCGACGTCGCGCGCCTCGGCGGCGAGCGGGAGACTGCGCCGCGCGGGCCGGGCCAGCGGGGCGATCGGGAGGGAGTGAGGTCGGGGCGCGGCGACCATCGAGCGCAGTGTAACCCGACGGTCGCCGCTTGACACTCGTCCGTCTGTTGCTACAACTGTCGTGCGTTCGCGATATACGTCGTGCAGACGACGACCCGGAGGCGCCGATGACCCAGCGCAAGAACATCCACGAGACGGAGTGGGACCTGCTGGAGGCCCTGTGGACCGCCGAGCGCGCGACCGCGCGAGAAGTATCCGAGGCGCTCGCCAAGAAACGCGGCTGGGCGGTGTCCACCACCAAAACGCTGCTCGACCGCATGGTGACCAAAGGCCTCGTGACCGCGCGTCAGGTCGGCAACGTCTGGGAGTACACGCCCGCGGTCCGGCGGGTCGACGCGCGCCGCTCGGCGTGGGCCGACTTCGTCGGGAAGGCCTTCGGGGGCGCCGCCGCCCCCGCGCTCCAGTTTCTCGCCAAGGAAGCCAAGCTCTCCAAGAAGGAGCTCGCCGAGCTGCGCGCGCTGCTCGACGCCAAGGAGGATCGTCATGATTGATCGACTCGGGCTGTCTCTCGCCGACTGGCTCGTCCCCGTCAACGCATGGACCGCCGCGCTCCTCGCGTGCGCCCTGCTGCTCGATCGGACGCTGGCGCGCCGTACGCGCGCGTCGCTCCGCATCGCGCTGTATGCGCCCGTCGCGCTGCGGGTCCTCGTGCCGCCGTCGTGGTCGCTGCACGTCGCGCCCGCGTCTCGCCTCGCGCTCGTCATGCCGGGCGACGTCCTTTCCGCGTCGTCGGTCTCCGGGCACGCCTTGCCGTGGGGGACGGTCGTGGCCGTGGTCTACGTCGCGGTCGCGGCGGCCATCGCGGGGCGCGCCCTCCTGCGCCGGTTCGAGGTGGCGCGTGCCGTCGCGTCGGCGGAGGCGACGTGCGCCGACGCGCCCTGCGCCGTGCTCCGTCATCCCGAGCTCGGGCCCATGGTCGTCGGGGTGATCTCGCCGCGCATCGTCCTCCCCGAGGCGCTCGTCGACGGGGCCAACGGGAGCACGGTGGCGTGCGTCCTGCGCCACGAGATCGCCCACGTGCGCCGGCGCGACCCCTGGCTCTCGGCGGCCATCGAGGCGCTCCTCGTCGTCGCGTGGCCGGTCGTGCCCCTGTGGATCGCGGCCGCGCGCGTGCGTCACCTCGTGGAGCTCGCGTGCGACGAGGCCGCCCTCGAGGGCGCGAACGCCGTCGAGCGGCGCCACTACGGACACGTTCTCCTCGACGTGGCCGAGCAGGGGACCATCGCCTTCGCCGGCGCCGGGGCGCTTCACTTCGGCTCCACGCTGCGCGCGCGCATCGAGGCGATCGCGCTCCACCGACCGTGGCCCCGCGCAGCGCAGGTCGCGCTCGTCACGGTGGCCGTCGCGGGCTTCGCGGCGTGCTCGTCGGCGGCCCCAACGACGCTGCCCCAGCCGGCCGACGGGACGCACCCGGCGGCGGCGGGCAAAGGCCTCGACGAGTACGGGTACCAGTACGACGACGACCCGATGAATCACGCGGCGAAGGCCGAGCCCCCGCCCGCGTCGACGCGCAACGCCGATGGCCGCCTTGCCCCCGAGCTGATCCAGGGCGTCGTTCGCCGGAGCTTCGGCGCATTCCGCAGCTGCTACGAGGCGGGGGCGAAGGCTGCGCCCGGACTGGAAGGCACCGTCACCGTCTCCTTCCACATCAACCCCGACGGGACGGTCAGCAGCGCGGACGGCGCCCAGAGCACCCTCCCGGACGCGAACGTCGTCCGCTGCGTCGTCGCCGGCTTCCAGCGGCTCACGTTCCCTCCGCCCGAAGGCAGCTACGTGACCGTGGTCTACCCCATCGTGTTCAGCCCCGGGAATTGAGGGGACTATCCGGCCAATCTGCAACGTGTGAGTCGCCATCTCGCAGCCTTCGATCAGCTCAGCGCCGCCGAGCGAATCCGTCTTCTCCAGGATCTCTGGGACGAGATCGCCGCGGACCCCGAGGGCGTGCCCGTCACCGATGCGCAGCGGCTGGAGCTCGACAGGCGCCTCCAGGACCATCGTGCCAACCCCGACGCCAGCGTCGAGTGGGCCGAGGTGAAGCCTCGTCTGCTTTCGCGATGAGCCGCGCACCGGCCTTCCGCCCCGAGGCGGAAGAGGATCTGCGCGAAGCACGTTCCTGGCACGAATCCCCTTTCGGCCTTCGCCCGCGCACGCGCCTTCGCCCGCGCCGGCGCACGCGCCCTCGCCCGCGCACCTTCGCCCGCGCCGGCGCAATCGCCGACGCCAGCGCTCCGAGCGCCGACCGCGTGACCCTGGCCTCCGCGACGGTCAGCGGCTCACCATCACCGGCCCATCACCCGCGCGATCAACACGGCCGCCACCGGTAGGATGCAGAAGCCGAGCACGAAGCGCCGCCAGCTCCAGCGGCGACGACTCGCCGCCTTCGCTTCGGCGAGGGCCACGGCGAGGCTCCGCGCGAGGTTGTCGCGCTCGACCCGCAGCGCCTCCACGTGCGTCTCCAGCCCTTCTTCGCGAAACGGACCCTCGTGAGCCATGGTGCGTGTGGAATCCCGGTCAGCCCATGTGGGACATGAAGCGTACATACTCGACGAACCAGGCCAAGGCGGCGCAGAGCAGCCCCAGGCCGACGAGCGCGGCCCCCACGAGCAGCCCCACCCAGAACCCCCTCCGGCTCGTGGCGCTCGCGTGCCGCGCGATCGCCGACTCCGCCAACCGGAGCTCGTCTCGCAGGCCCGCGATCTCGCCTTCCAGGCGTGAGCGCTCGCTGCGGAGATTCTCGGTGGTCACGACGCGACCCACGTCGTAGCACCCGACGCCCGTGCCCTCAGCTAGCCTGGCAGCCAAGCCTTCCCGTGATACTTTGCTCGCGTCGAGAAACGGCGGACCGGTTCGGTGAGCCCCGGTCACTCCTGAAATCCAGGAGCCCTTGATCCCCGCACCACGCGGTGAGGTCCCACGGCGCAAGGGCGACCTGTGCCCGGAAGGCTCACCGTGAAGCTCAATCATCTCGATCTCCAAGTGCGCGACGTCCCGCACACCGTGCGGCTCTTCGAGGATCTGCTCGGGCTACGGCTCGAATCGAACCGCGGCTCTTCGGCCATCGCCATCCTCACGGATGGGGATGGATTCACGCTCGTTCTGCAACGACGAAAGAACGACTCCGACACGTATCCCGAGGGATTTCACTTCGGGTTCATCGTCCCCGACGCGCGCGCCGTCGAGCAATTCCACGCGAACGCGCGAGCTCGCGAGCTCGCGGTGTCCGACGTCATCACGAACAATCGCGGTGTCCTCGTGTACTGGCGCGCCGGGGACGGGCTCCTCGTGGAGGTCAGCTGCCACAGGCAGCGCAAACCGTGACGCCGCGGCCCGGCTGCGCAGCGGGACCGGGGGACGCCTCCCATTCCGAAGGCGTCCCCCGTTTCCCTGATTGTCACCGGCTCGCCAACCCGGCGGGGCTAGCTGTGAGCAGCCGGCGTCGGCGGCGTTCCACCGCTCGGCGCCGTGCCACCCGCGGCAGGCGCAGGAGCCGCGGCCGGCGCGTCCGGCGAAGCGGGCGTGGCGGGGGTCACGACGAGCTTCGCCGTGATGTTCCCCTTCACGTTCTTCTTCGCCTTGGCGCTCGTCGTGCCCCTGGCCGCCCGGGTGGCCAGCCGCTTCGCCGCAGCCACGGCCTTCGCCTCGGCCGTCATCGGCGCCGGCACCTTGGGAGGTGCGAGGTCGAAGTCCGCCAGTGCATCGGCCGCGTTGTCGAACGTGAGCCGGACGAACGTCACGAACGCTGCGATGAATGCCAGCAGTGACGGCGCCTGCGCCCGTTCGGCAGCCACGGCGACCGTCGCCGCAGCCTGTGCCGTTTCCACGTCGTCCCGATTGGTGACGAAGATCTGCATCTTCGCCACCGCCTGGTCCACCGTGAACGTCCCGCCTCCGATCGTGATCACCTGATTCCCGTTCGGAAGCCTCTTCCTGGTCCCGGTGATGATGTTCGTCACCTGGGCCGCCTTCGCATTCTTACCTTTGATCGTCATGGGTCCTTCATTCCGAGGGCGTTATCTTGCCCTCTATTGGTTAAGTGCCCATGAGGGGGGTCGGATCGGTCGGTCTATTTTCGCTCCCGTTCACTTTGTCGATTTGCAGGCAGCCCCCGCCTCCGGCCCGCGCCAGCGCCTTCCCCTTCGCACGGCCTTCGCACGCGCCCGCGCCGGCGCTTTCGCCCGCGCCCGCGCCTTCTCCTTCGCCCGCGCCTTCGCACCCGCCCCCGCCTTCTCCTTCGCCCGCGCCTTCGCACCCGCGCCCGCCTTCACACGCGCCCCCGCCTTCGCCCGCACCGGCGCCTTCGCCAGCGCCAGCGCCGGCGCAATCGCCGACGCCAGCGCTCCGAGCGCCTACCGCGTGACCCTGAAAAGCACCCCTTGCACCTGCCCCAGCTTGGCCAGAAGCCCCCCCTCCACCGCCTCGACATACCCGAGCGCCAGCGCCACATCGAGGCAGGCGTTCACCTCCCGCGCCGACCCGAGCGCCGTCCGGTACCGCACGTTCCGCGTCCCCCCCGCCGACCCACTGGCCTCCGCGATATTGAGCGGCACACTACTGGACGCCCGCCGCAACTGATTGCCGAGATCCCTATCGTGCTTCTCGATCTGCGCAATCACCGGCCGCAGCATCCGCAGCACCTCGAGCATCGTTTCGTAAATCCTGAGCATCGCCGCCTCCATGATGGTGTGCCCCCGCGGTTCTTCGCGAGGGCGCACGCCCGAAGCCGCCGCGCGCAGACCAGGTCAAGGCTGCGAAGGGGCCGCCAGGCCCCGGAGCACCGCCGCGAAGCGGCGGCCCGGCCTTGACCTGGTCGAGCACGGCGGCACCATCGACAAGCCGAGCGAGCCCCCAACTGGAAGGGGGCCGACCCAGGGCCCGCCATCACCAGACCACCGAGGCCACGGACAGGTGTCAGCGATGTGTTGTCCAGGACCACTCGCCTCCCTCTCCACGCGACTCGCCTCCCTCTCCTCGCGACTCGCCTCCCTCTCCACGCGACTCGCCCCCCTCCCCGCGTGACTCGCCCCCCTCCCCGCGTGACTCGCCTCCCTCCCCACGTGACTCGCCTCCCTCCCCACGTGACTCGCCTCCCTCCCCACGCGACTCGCCTCCCTCCCCACGCGACTCGCCTCCCTCCCCACGCGACTCGCCTCCCTCCCCGCGTGACTCGCCTCCCTCTCCACGCGACTCGCCTCCCTCTCCACGCGACTCGCCTCCCTCTCCACGCGACTCGCCTCCCTCTCCGCGTGACTCGCCTCCCCCTCCGCGTGACTCGCCCCCCTCTCCACGTCATGCGCGCGGCCCATCCGCTCCGTCCCCGCCCCCTCGCCCTCGTTGGCGCCCCATCCAGGCCGTCCCCGCCCCTCTCCCCCGCTCATTCGCCGTCGTCTCCAGCATCCTTGCCCCCGTCTAGGACGCTTGCGCCCGCTTCCGTCTTCTCCGAGCATCCGCCCGCTCATTCCCATGCCCGACGACTCTCACGATCCCGACGACGACCGCGACGAACCCGCCAACGACGAGCGCGACGAGCCCGCCGCCGCCGACGACGACGACGACGACGAAATCGCCGACCAGCCCGACCCCCCCGTCGCCGGCGACGACCCCGCCGCCCCTCCCCTGGACCCGGCCGTCGTCCGCCGCTACCTCGGCACCCGCAAGGCGATGTCCCTCGCCAAGAACATCGTCGGCAAGATCGTCCCCCGGTCCGTGGTGCAGGAGCTCGCCGCCGACGCCCTCGTCCGCGCGCTCACCGCTCCGCCGCCACGCAAGGAGGTCGTCCTCCCGGGCTGGCTCGCGGCGATCGCCTGGCGAACGGCCGTCCGGTGGCTCGAAAAGGAGGCCCGGCGCGCCCCCTACATCGGCGAGATGCCCATCCACGTCGCCCGGGAGGACGACTACACCGGCGAGGCCATCGACGAGGAGGGCGTGGGGCACCCGTCCTACGATCCCACGAGGGACGACGAGCCCGCGGGCCTCCTCGGCGCGCATCTCCGGAGCCTCATCGGCGACAACGTCCGCGACTTGCAGGTGCTCGCCATGATCCTCGAGCACGTCGAGGACGATCGGCCCTACCCCGAGATCGCGAAGTCGCGGAACCTCACCGAGGACCAGGTCGCCGGCCGCATCAAGCGCTTCAAGGTCAAATACGGGAAACCGGTCCACCGCCGGCGCGAGTGGATGGTCATTCTCAAGTGGCTCGTCATCGGCGCCGTCGGCATCGCCGCCGGGTTCCTCCTCCTCCGCTGGCTCCGCCACCCCACGGACGACATCCGCCCCGACCCGTCCCTCCTCGAGCCGCGCCCTTCGCCCTCCGCGAGCGCGTCGACCCCCGTCTTCCTCCAGGCCCTCCCGCCGCCGACCGAGCCCAGCGCGAACCCCGAGAAGAAGCCCGAGAGGCTCAAACCCTGACGCGCTGCTCCATCGAGCGGCGCCATCCGCTGGAGGCTCGCCTCCCTTCTGTCTCCGTGCCCCGGTTCGCCTTGGAACGCGTTCCACCCGTGACACAATCGCGCACTCATTCGGGTTGCGTGCGTGTTGCCGCGGCGCGTAGCATCGCGCGGCTTGAACGGTCTCGTGGGCGCGATGGTCGGGTTTCTCTCACCGGAGGATGCATGAAGCTTTCACATGGATTGGGGCTGACGGGGCTTGGTCTGTTCGGCGCTGTGCTCGCCGTGAGCAGCATCGGCGTGTCGGGGGTCGGCTGCAGCAGCAGCAGCGGGTCGAGCAGCAGCGGGGGCGGCAGCGGCGACACCTGCGCCAACGCCGCGAACGACTGCATCGTGCAACCGCCCGCGCCGACCACCGGGTCGCCGACGAGCGCGAGCCACAACTACGCGGTGAAGACGCTGTACCTCGGCGACACCGATCGCACGGGCGTCACCAGCTCTACTGCGTGGAAGAGCTATGGCTACAACCTCGACAACCTCGTCACGACGAAGACCTCGACCGACGTCTGCACCCTTTTCGCGGGCGCCTCGAAGGACACCCAGGCCGACGGCAACGGCGGCATCGACAACTCGTTCGGCGAGAACATCCTCCCCATCGTCATCACGACGGCGGGCTCGACGGCTGCGGCGGACATCAACACTGCGATCAACGAAGGCCACTTCACGATCATGACGTACGTGACCGGCTTCGACGATTCGGCCGGCAACACGACGAGCGCCACCGGGCTCACGGGCCTCCTCCTCGCCGGCGGCAACTATGCCGACCTCAACGAGGGCGGCGCCCCGGCGTGGAACACGACGACGCACTGGCCCATCCTGCCCACGCTCATCAACGGCTGCAACTCGACGACGGGGTGCCCCGCTGGAACGGACCCGATCGCAAATGCCCAGATCACCTTCCCGATGGCCTACCAGGCCAACGGCACGTTCGTGAACGGCAGCCCGGCCCAGCTGAGCCTCACGCTCTCCATCGGCGGCGAGTCGCTGTCCATCTCGGTGCACGGAGCGCTCATCACGTTCGCGCCCAATTCCCCAGGGTCGGTGACGAACGGCACCATCGCGGGCACGCTCATCACGTCAGAGCTCGTCAGCAGCCTCCAGGGCGTCGCCGGGAGTATTTCGGCCTCGCTATGCTCCGGCAGCGCGTTCAACAGCATCGCACAGCAGATCGAGCAGGCGTCGGACATCATCATCGACCCGACCTCGGGCGCCGTGTCCAACACGTCCGGCCAGATGTGCAACGGCATATCCATCGGGCTCGGCTTCGACGCCACCGAGATTGCTGCGCCCGTGGCCGCCGACATCGAGGCGCCGCCCCCTCCCGCGCCGAACCCCTGCGACGCCGGCACTGACTGAGAGGCGAAGAACCAAACAGTACCCGCGGCGGTGCGAGTCTCGCACCGCCGCTTCGTTTTTGTGCGCCATTGCGATGCGGCGGCGCTGTCTCGGGCGAGGAGGTCACCTCGGGCCGACCATGCGTACCCAGGAGGACGTCGAGAGCGCGTTTTAGACGCGCGATGGCGCTCGAGCAGAGCCCATCCATACGTCGTATGGCGTATTGACGCCCTTCGCGGCTCCTCCTAGCGTTCGGGCGGGTCGGGCTCGCCCGCACTGGCGCGCTCGGCATTGGCGCCGGCTCCTGCGCGGCGACGTAGGTAGATTGGCCGGTGGTTCAGCAGTTAGCGCGCACCGCCTCTAAACCGGCCGGCCCAAGGAGGCACTTCCATGTGCACCAGAAGCAACGCTTTCGAGCATCCCCCATCGACGGCTGGTGCGACCACGTATTGTCGATTGGAATAAAGTACGACAACTGCACGCCATGTACGACTGCGCCGGCGACGGCCACTTCCCCATACAGGACCAGTTCGAGTACTCGCTGACATGGTGCACGACGCGCTCGGCCGGAGGAAAGGCGGGGGTGCTATATTGTCCATCGACCGTATTGCTCTTGTTGCTGCGGCCGTCCAACACAGACTCGCCTTGGCGAACCGTGACGAAATTCTCGCCCGCTACGACCTCGGCGCATTCGCGCACATCATCCGCTATGACCACGGTGACTATGGCGATGATGCGCAGGAGTCACTTGCCAATCTCATGCACCTAGACTCGAGTGCCATTCGACGACACGCACGCGTCAGCGAGACACTCTACGGCTCCGAATTGCAGGCCGTGCTCCAACTACGTACGCCGGAGGGAGCAATGCTCCGATGGTCGCACCTCGAGATTCTCGCCGCCATCAGGTCCCCTTCGAAGCGACGGCTCCTCGCGGCGGCCGCTGCCACCGATAGCCTCTCCGTCCGCGCCCTCAGGTCTCGAATGTGAGCGGGCCGGCACCTACACCGAACCACCGACGAGACGACCAGCGGCCCCGGACAAGGACCGCCGGCACGTCCTCCACAATGAGATCTTTCCTTAATCTAGTAGTAGCAGATAGTGGTATTGTCCGTGGCAGGGATCGTCTCGACGGCAAGCCACAGGTATTCCAATCCATACAGCAGCGAGCCAGAGCTCGAGCTGTAGCCACCATAGCAATCGTCATTGGAGTAGCACATGTCTACGTACGTCGAGCCCGACGTGACTGACGTTCCGCTATTGCTCAGGCAGGCGCTTTCGTTGCCGACGTAGTAGCTCTGAATTACGGCCGTATCGCTCTCGTACCACGGGTCGCATGGAACGTAGAATACCCCCCTCTTGCACGTAGACCGGTAATACGTAGCCAGGTCCGCATTCTGAATGACAGTCGACGAGCTGTTGTAGAAGCAAATCTCATTGCCCTCATAGTCGGTTGCATCGAAGAGCTCCATAGAAGAGAGCACGCAATCGGTGTCGTGTGTCAGGCTGTCTGGAGCGAACCGACCTGACTGCGTCGCGCCAGTGGAAGCCACCCGCATCGCATGATTGGCGCGCTGCTGAGCGGCGGTGACAAGATTGGTCGTCACGTTCTGTGTGCCGTCGGCCTCGAACCTAACGACAGTCTGCGTGAACATCTGCTCGGAGCTGCTGCCACCCGTTGTCGTAACAGGCGAGTCCGGCGCCGCCGAGCATCCTGCGAGAACCGATCCGTACACGAGTGACATCGTGGCCATTGCCAGAACCGCTGACGAATTCTTTTTCATGTAGTTCTCCTGTCGGACTCGCGTGGGTCCGAGCCGACGTCCATATTGCGCGGGCGACGCTGATCACCGCAACGATCGAGGATCCGACGCCCCATGATTGGGTAACAATTACCCAGTAGGCTCAACAGGTATATTCTCAACGTTGGGAAACTCCGCTGCTCGCCCCGGTCACTGGTCAGGCTTCGACCTCTCGGTCGGCGGGCCGTCGCTCTCTCCATCGACGTGCGCCTCGCGCTCATCACATTTCACCCGAACGCCCGGACTTGATGACACAAAGGACCATCGCCGGCACGCTGATCACGACGGAGCTCGTCAGCAGCCTGCAGAGCGTCGTCGGAAACATCTTGACGTCGCTCTGCTCGGGCAGCGCGTTCCAGAGCATCGCGCAGCAGATCGAGCAGGCGTCGGACATCATCATCGACCCGAGCTCGGGCGCGGTGTCCAACACCTCGGGCCAGATGTGCAACGGCATCTCCATCGGCCTCGGCTTCGACGCGACCGAGATCGCCGCGCCCGTGGCCGCCGACATCGAGGCGCCGCCCGCCGCCGCGCCGAACCCCTGCGCGACGGACGCCGGCACGGACTGACCGGCTTCACGCACGGCACGCGAGCGGCGGCGCCTTCGTGGCTCCGCCGCTTTCGTCTTTTGTACGCAGCCATTCGGGCAGCGGTGTGGCTCACCGCTTTCTGACGGTCGCGGTGCCGAAAACGTCGCCCCGGGCGGGCGCCGTTTTATCGGGCGCGGGCGATGACGTGCGGCGCGAGGTGCAGCGCGAAGCCGTAGATGCTGATCTGCGGCGGGCCGCCGAGGCTCGTGGGGAAGAGGGAGCCGTCGGCGACGAAGAGGCCGCGGAGCTGGTGGTGCTCGCCGGTGGACGAGACGACGCTGACGCGTGGATCGTCGCCGAAGCGCATCGTGCCCATCGGGTGGACCGCCGTCAGCGGCACCGAGTGGGGGCGCACGAACGAGAGGTCGAGCGCGTCGAGCTCGGCGACGGTCGTGACGCGGCGGGGCGGGATGGCGGGGATGGTGACCTCGCGGGCGCCGGCGGCGAGGAGCAGGCGCGCGCAGGCGGCGAGGCCGCGGGCGAGCTGGGCGCGGTCGGCGTCGGACATGACGTAGCGGAGGACGGGGCGGCCGTCGTCGCCGGCGAGGACTTCGCCGCTGGTCTCGTCGTGCACCATCGCGGTGAGGACGGCGAGATGCGGGTAGTCGCGCATCGCGGCCATGTGGGCGGCGCCGAAGCCGGGGGTCGACGCGGCGGCGCCGATCGGGTGGGCGAAGGCGGGGACGATCCAGACGCGGCGGTCGCTCCCCTCCTCGAAGGAGAGGTGCTCGGTGCACTCGTAGCTCTGCGGGATGCCGTGCCAGCCGTCGATCTCGCGGTCGAAGCGCCCCGCGACGACGCCCCCCGGGTGGATGCGTAGCCCCTTGCCGAGCTGCGCGTAGGGATCGGGCAGGCCGCTGCGCCGCGCGAGGGCCGCGCTGCCGACGGCGCTGGCGGCGAGGACGACGGCGCGCGCGCGCACGGTGACGGTCCCGCGCACCTCGCCGTCGGGACCGCGCGCGACGCCGCGGACGCCGCTCACCTGGACGCCGTCGTGGGTGATCGCGACGGCCTCGACGTCGGCGTAGACGCGGGCGCCCGCGGCGACGGCCTGGGGGAGGGTCACCTTGAGCGCGTTCTGCTTGGCGTCGTACGAGCAGCCGAGCTCGCAGAAGCCGCTCTGCTGGCAGCCGACGCGGTTGTGCTTGAGCGGCGCGCCGCGCCACCCGAGCGCGTCGCAGCCCTTGCGGAGGGTCTCGTTGTTCGCGTTGCGCATCAAGGACGTCATCTCGGTCACCGAGAGATCCCGCTCGATGGCCTCGAAGGCGGGCGCCATGTCGGCCACCGACGCGCCCGAAACGCCGTACTTGCGCGCCCACAGCTCGAGGATGGCGTCGGGCGTGCGTTTGCAGAGGTTCGTGTTGTGCACCGTGCTGCCGCCCACCCCGCGCCCCTGCAGCACCCGGACCCCCATGTCCTCGGTCGAGCGTCCTCCCATGTCCTGGAAGAGGCGAGGCAGCATGTGGTCCTCGCGCTGATCGAAGTCGGCCGACGTGGAATAGGCGCCCTCCTCGAGCGCCACCGCGTCGAGCCCCGCCCGGGCGAGCTCGCGGAGTGCGATCCCTCCCCCCGCGCCCGTGCCGATGACGACGGCGTCCACGTCGAGGGCGAGCTCCCCGGTGATCTCGCGTCCGCGGAGGAAAGAGCCGCTCATCCCCTCCCCCCCAACCAACCCCGCCCGTCGTAGACGTTGACGTTGACGTGGTCGTTGACGCTGACGCTGACGTTGACGTCGTCGCGCCGAAGGCCGTAGTCGTGGTCGCTCGCCGAAGCGGCCCGCGTCGCACCCTGCGCCGAAGCGGCCCGCGTCGCACCCGCCGAAGCGGCCCGCGTCGCACCCTGCGCTGAAGCGGCCGACGGCCACGACAACGTCTTATCGACCACGTCAACGTCAGCGTCAGCGTCAGCGTCAACGTCAACGTCAACGTCAACGTCAACGTCAACGTCCACGACGGGTGGCGGGAGGCGGGGGGGCTGCGGGGGGGTCATCTCCACCCCCCCGCGGGACGGTTCACGAGCGGGCCGTCGTAGCCGACGATTTTCCAGGTCCTCGCGTCGCGGTAGTACCCCATGAAGACCAGCGAGCGCAGCCCGTCGAAGCCCGCGCGCAGGAGATCCGACGACGACGACTCGACCGAGGCGAGCACCGCGTCCTGATCCCTCGCGGCGAGGCGCGTGAACCGCGAGGCGAAGCCCGCGCCGACCGGGGCGAGGTGCTCGACGTAGCCGAGGAAGCGTCCGAGATCCTTGCGCACCGGGGCGTCCATCCGCGCGACCCAGCCGTCGACGAAGCCGGCGACGTCGAGCTCGTCGGCGCCGGGGATGGTCGGATCGCCCGGACGGTCCGGGGCCGTGATGCGCCGCGCGGCGTGCTCGACAACGAGGAATTGCCAGGGCGTGAAGGCGGTGAGGGTGCGGCCGGCGGGCAGGGAGTACCCCCGCGTCCGCACGAAGGCCACCGCCGACCCGCCCGCGACGAGCGCCGCCGCGATTCCGGCCTTGAGGACGCGCCGGCGCGAGACCTTCGGTTGCGTCGGGCCGCTCATCGGGGCGATTGTATATGGGGGCCGGAGGAACACACGTGCACCTCTTCGGACTCACGGGCGGCATCGCTTCGGGCAAGAGCACGGTGGCGGCGCGCTTCCGCAGCCGAGGTCTGCCGGTCATCGACGCGGACGAGCTGGCGCGCGAGGTGGTGGCGCCGGGGACCGAGGGGCTGCGCGCGATGGTGGACGCGTTCGGGCCGGGCGTCCTCGGGCCCGGGGGCGCGCTCGATCGCGCGGCCGTCGCGCGCATCGCGTTCGCCGACGACGCGGCCCGCCGCACGCTCAACGCCATCACCCACCCCCTCATCTCGCGCCTCAGCCTCGAGCGCGCCGCGGCGCTGGCGGCCCGGGGCGAGCCCCTCGCCTGCTACGAGGCGGCGCTCATCGTCGAGAACGGCGTGACCGACGCCTTCCGGCCGCTCGTCGTCGTGTCCTGCCCGGAGGACGTCCAGCTCGCCCGCATCCTCGCCCGCGACGGCGCGTCGGCCGAGGACGCTCGCGCCCGCATGCGCGCGCAGAGGCCCCTCGCCGAGAAGGTCGCCGTGGCCGATTTCGTGGTCGACACGAGCGGGACGCTCGAGGAGGGCGCCCGGAGGGCCGACGCGGCGCTCGCGGGGGTCTGCGCCCGGGTGGGGGTCGATCCGGCGCGGTATGCGAGCGGTCCGCCGGGCGAGCTGCGCTAAGCTTGGGGACGGAATGACCCGGCAACGCACGGGCACGTCGTCGTCGTACGGAACGACGGATCCCGCCTTCGTGGGCTCCGGGCCCGACTCCGCGTCCAAGCCGGGCCTCGTGCTGCTGTACGCGCGCAACTTCCAGCAGTTTCACCCGGCGTATCCCTTCCACAACCCGTCGGTCGTCATCGGGCGCGACGCCACGGCGGACGTGTGCGTCCCCGAGCAGGCCGTCAGCCGGCAGCACGCGCGCATCGCCTTCGACGGGACGCGCTGGGTGCTGAAGGACCTGGGGAGCCGCAACGGGACGATGGTGGACGGCGCCTTCGTGACCCACGACGTCGAGCTCGAGCACCTGCACGAGCTCCGCGTGGGCGACGCGCTCTTCAAGTTCGTCGCCAGCAGCGCCGACCGCTACGCCGCGTACCACATCGACGGCCGCGTGCTCGGCGAGCGGCGCGCGAAGAGCATCGAGGCGCTCGTCGGCGGCTGGCAGATGGACATGATCGGCGCGGAGCTCGAGCGCATCGCGCCGACGCAGCTCTCGTGCGTGCTGATGGGCGAGACGGGCACGGGCAAGGAGGTGGCGGCGCGCGAGCTCCACCGCGTGTCGGGGCGGCGCGGGAGCCTGCAGGCCATCAACTGCGCGGCCATCCCGCACAACCTCCTCGAGAGCGAGCTATTCGGCTACCGGCGCGGCGCCTTCAGCGGCGCGGACCGCGACAAGCCGGGCCTCATCAAGCTGGCCGACGGGGGGACGCTGTTCCTCGACGAGATCGGCGACATGCCGCTCGAAGCGCAGGCGAAGCTCTTGCGCGTGCTGCAGTCGAGGGAGGTGTTCCCGCTGGGCGCGACGGCCCCCGAGCAGGTCGACGTGCGCATCGTGTGCGCGACGCACCGGGATCTGCACCAGTTCGTGAAGGACGGGAAGTTCCGCGGGGATCTCTACGCGCGCGTCAGCGAGCACGTCGTGAAGCTGCCGCCGCTGCGCGAGCGCAAGGAGGACGTCTACCAGCTGGCGAAGCTCTTCTGCAGGAGGTACGCGACGCCGCGGCTGACGTTCAGCTTCTCGTTCGTGGTGGCGCTCTTGCACCACGACTGGCCGTTCAACGTGCGCGAGCTGGAGAGCTGCATCAAGCGCGCGGCGGCCTTGGCGGAGGGCGACTCGATCGACGTGGCGCAGCTGCCGGACGCCATCGCGTCCTTGATGCGCGACTACGGCGCCCGCGCGAACGCCGCCCCGGCCTCGATGCCGCTCGCGGAGCGCGAGAGCCGGATGCCCCCGTCGGGCATGATGTCGGTGACCCCTTCGCCCGCGGCGGTCTCCTCGCGCCGCCCGCCGCCGACCGAGGTGCAGCTGCGGGATCTGCTGATGCGGCACCGCGGAAACATCGCGGCGGTGGGGAGAGAGCTCGGCAAGGAGCGGATGCAGGTCCACCGCTGGATGAAGAGGTACAGCATCAGCGTGGAGGAGTACCGGGACTGACACGCCGGGACGGCGGCGCACGGTCGTCCCGCACCCCGACGACGTCGAGGACGTGCGTACAGGGCTCGAAGAGGCCGAGCGCGGAGAGGGTGTCCGGCTGACGCCTCATGAGCTCGAGCAGTGGGCCAAGACCGGCGAGTTGCCGTGTCTCGAGTCGTCGTCCTCTCGCCGCGGTTCCTGAGTCGCGCACGCTCTCTCGGCGTCTTGAGCGGTAAGGCCAGATCCTGGGCCGTCGCCGGGGTCGTGCAGGCCCTCGCGTCACCCTCACCGCCGACCCTCCCGTGCCGGTCGACGAGTAGCCCCCGCAGTCCCGCCCCTACCTCCCCTCGATCTCCCCGTAGCCCGCCACCCGGTACTTGCCCTCCTCCAGCCGGAGCAGCAGCACCATCACGTCGTCGAACACCTTCTCGTTCGCCAGCCTCGTCACCTCGAGCGGGACCCGCACGTACACCTCGTCCGGCCTCATGTCCGCGGGGCGCGCGGGCGTGTCCGAGCCTCCGAGCTCGTCCCACGACCATCGCTCGATGCGCTCGGGCCGCACGAGCTCGACCCCCGCCAGCCGCCCGTACTCGTGCGCGCGAAGCCTCTGCCTCCATCCCTCGATGAGCGGTCCTCGTCCCTTGCCGCGCGCGTCGATGGCGCCCGCGTCGGTCGTCAGCAGCGCGACGAGCCCCTCGAGCGAGCCGTGCTGCCACGCCTCCGCGACCTGGAGGACCGTCTCGCGCACCGCATCGCCCGACAGCGGCTCCCGCAGCGCCACGACGCCCCTCGCCTCCGCCCGCGAAGCCGGCGCGGGCAGCGCCGCGGGAGGCTCCACCACGACGGCGTCGGGCCTCCGCGGCGGCTCGGCGGAGCCCACGGTGCCGGGGGCGTCCACGGTCGGCGGCTGCGCGGCGCCGCACCCGACCGCCACGCATCCCCACGCGACGGCCCCGGCCGCAAACGCTCTAGAGGCCCTAGAGCGGCTCGATGCGCGGGTCGTCGTCACGCGTCATCGTGACGATGGCACAATCGGGGACGACCTTCCAGCGCCCGTTCGGCGCCGTCTCGTCGAAGTCGCTCGCGATCAGCGTGAAGTGCATCCGCCCGAGCTCGGGGATCTTCCGGCGAAGCTGCGCGTCGTCGCCGATGACCGCGTCGGCGTCGCCCTTGCCGCTCAGCGTGCGGACGCTCATCGCGTTCGAGCTGCGGTGGACGGCGACGAGCTCGGCTCCGTCGGAGAGCATCATGTTCAGCTGCGCCGCGCCCGAGCCGACCTCGGAGGTCATCCCGTCGACGACGGCGAGCGTCGACCGCAGCGCCTCACGGACGAGCGGACCTTCGACCGGGCCGTCACTGAGACGTCCCGCGTCGTGGAGGAACGACAGGAACACGTGGAAGACGACCTCGGCGTCGGTGTCGCCGCGAATTCCGCTGCGCAAGAAATCGGGGACGCTCGCGATGAGGCGCTCGCGCACCTGGTCGAACTCCGACACGGTGCCGGTCTGCGCGAAGAGCCACTGGCGGTAGCGGAAGGGATGGGTGTTCTCGGTGCGAAGCGCCCCGATGGTGGCCTGCCGCACGTGCCCCACGACCAGATCCGCGCGCACATCTCCCGCGAGCTTCGCGATGTCGATGTCCGGCCGCTCGTCGATCGGGCGCCGCCGCATGAGCACCTCGCCGCCCTGGTAGAACCCGAGGCCCCAGCCAAGCGGCGCACCCTTGGAGCGCGCACGCAGCGCCTCGGCGTCGCACGCGAGCACGCGCGCGGCGAGATCAGGACGGTTGCCGATGATTCCGAAGAGACGTGCCATCGATCCTCATCCCGAGCGGGCGATGCATCCGCTCTATTGACTTACGGCTCGCAACGGAGCCGCGGCAAAGATTGCGACAAGAAAGGTGCGACACCTCACGAGGGGTGCAGTCTCCGTACCATGAATCAGTAAGGCCTCGCCCACGGCGATCAAGGCTGACACTCGGCTACGATTGCTCCGGCGGCCCGGGTCGCCGGCGATCCGCCTGCGGAAGAGCCCGCGCCAGCACATCGAGGGTGCGGCGGCGCAATCGACGCTCGAGCAACGCCTGAAGGGCCCGCGCCCCCCACGGCGCGAGCGCCGCGAGCACAAGAGCCATCAGCCAGATGGGCGGCCATGTCACGCGTTGTGACGACTAGCGTCGCGGCGCCTTGGGTGCAACGACTGCACACCGCCGCGTCAGACGCGACGCGGCGATCGCTGTACGACCCGGTGCGCCTTATCCGTGCGCCTTGCCCGTGCGCTTCAGTGGGCTCGGGCCGTCGTCTCGGGCGCGACGATGAACGGGACGACGTGCTCGCGCGCCTCGAAGCCCGTGCGGTACTGCGACGCGGCGTGCTGCGTCTGGAACGGACCGATGCGCACACGAAACCACGTGCCTCGGCCGGGGACGTGCGCCTCGACGACGTAGGCCTTGTGGCTACGCGCGCGCAGCTGATCCGCGAAGCCCTGCGCTTCGACCTGCGTTCGGAAGCTGCTCACCTGGAGCTGGTAGCCGCCCTCGCGCCCCGCGGGCGCGGACTCCGCGGTCGGCGGCGCAGACTCGAGCTGCGCCGCTTCGCTCGCGACCTTCGTCAGCAGGTCGCGCGGACGCGTCACGACGGAGGTCGCTTCGAGGACGGTCTGCGCCGGGAGGGGCACGACGGGCAGGCGATCGGTCGGCGGCGGAGGCTGCACCGGGATGGTGGGCGTCGCGACGCCGGCGGTGCCGATCGGGCGCACCGCCGCGAGCGCCGTCGACGGGTTGTTGTCGTCGCTCAGCATCTGCGGAAACGTGACGTCCTTCGGCGACAGATCGGTCGCGGGGCGCGCAGTGCTGGAGGGCGACGGCGCGGCGATGTGCGAGCGCTGCGAGACGAGATCGCCGAGGGGATCGGTCTTGCTGGCGGGCGTCTGGCTGGTGCGTCCGCCGAGCGCGAGGCCCGCGAAGACGACGCACCCTCCGCCGAGGACGACGAGCGCCGCGGTCACGCCGCGGGGCATCCTCCGGTGGTCGTCGTCCTCCTGGAGCTGGTCGAGATTGCGGATGCTGCCGGGTTCGCTGCTCATGGTGGCTCTCCGGTGCTACCGCGCGCCCGGGGAGCCGGACAACTTTCTGCACCAAGCTGAGCGAAGGCCCCTGCGATTGCTGTCATCCTGAGGCCGAAGGCCGAAGGACCCCACGGATCGCAGTGGGGTCCTTCGCTTCGCTCAGGATGACAGCACGGGCTGCTCGTCCTCCTCCACCTCGGCCGGGGGCCGGTCCATCCGCGCCGGAGCCGTGACGCCCACGAGGTCGAGCGCCGACGCGTAGACGACGCGGATGGCGTCGATCCACGCGAGGCGCGCGTGCGTCTTGCCGAAGTCCCAGCTCGCCTCCCAGCCGGCCTGGGCGCGCACGCTCTTCGGCGGCAGGATCGGGTCGCTCTCGGCCTTGAGGCGCGTGTAGTAGCTCTGGAAGTCGCGCGCGAGCTCCTGCACGTAAAAGACGATGCGATGCGGCTCGCGGAGGCGCGCGGCCTCGCTGACGACGTCGGGGAAGTCCCCCAGCTTGTGCGCGATCGCGAGCTCGTCGGGGTGCACGAGGCGCGCCCAGTCCGGCCTCGGGCCGAGCCCCATCCCCTCGCCGTTGTGGAGGATCGAGCAGAGCCGCGCGTGGCCGTACTGGACGTAAAAGACGGGGTTGTCGAGCGACGCCTTCTTCGCGAGCTCGATGTCGAGCTCGACGTTCGAGTTGGCGCTCCGCGAGAGAAAGAAGAAGCGGAGCGCGTCGGCGCCGGCCCCCTTGCGCGCCGCCGCCTCGTCGATCTCGTCCATCACCTCGTCGACCGTGACGATGTTGCCCGCGCGCTTGCCCATCTTCACGGCCTCGCCGCCCTTGGTCAGGTAGACGAGCTGGTACTGGACGGCCTCGAAGCGATCGGCGGGGAGGCCCAGGGCGACGAGCGCGTTGCGGACGCGCACCGGGTAGCTGCCGTGATCGGCGCCGAGCACGATGAGCAGGCGGTCGTAACCGCGCGCGACCTTGTCCGCGAAGTACGCGATGTCGGACGCGAAGTACGCCCACGTCCCGTCGCTCTTCCGGACGACGCGGTCCTTCTCGTCGCCCGCCCCCTCGGGGGCCTTGAAGAAGAGCGCGCCGTCCTTCTCGAGGAGGTGGCCGCCGGCCTCGAGCTCGCGCATCACGGCGTCGACCGCGCCCCAGCGATGGAGCGCCTCCTCGCTGGACCACACGTCGAAGTGGATGCGCAGCTCGGCGAGCGAGGGGCGGATGCCCGGCAGGGTGCGCGAGCCGGGGATGCCCCGGAGCATCCAGGTGATGCAGGTGCGGCCGAGCGTTTCCAGGTCGGCCTCGAGGAGAGCCGGTTGCGCGCGGCCGAGCCACTTGGCCAGCTCGGCGACGTAGGCGCCCTTGTAGCCGTCGGCGGGCGGCTCGCGCCCCTCGGCGGCGGCGCGCACGCTCTCGGCGAAGAGGCGCACCTGGTTGCCGCGGTCGTTGACGTAGTACTCGCGCGTGACCCGGCTGCCGGTGGCCTCGAGCAGGCGGCCGATCGAGTCGCCCAGGATGGCGTTGCGCCCGGCGGCGACGGTGATGGGCCCCGTGGGGTTCGCGCTGACGAACTCGAGGTCGACGCGCTCGCCCGTCCCCGCCGGCGCGCGGCCCCACGCCTTGCCGGCCCTCGCGATGTCCGCGAGCTCGGCGTGAAAGGCGGCGGGCCGGAGGCGCAGGTTCACGAAGCCGGGGCCGGCGACCTCGGCGGACGCGATGACGTCGTTCCCCTCAAGGGCCTTCACGAGCGCCTCGGCGATCGCGCGCGGCGGCTTGCCGGCCTTCTTGGTGAGGACCATCGCGACGTTCGTGGCGAGGTCGCCGTGCTCGGCGCGCTTGGGGCGCTCGATCACGTAGGTCGCCCCGCGGGCGATCTCCTCCATCCCCATGGAGGCGAGCGCGAGGCTCAGCGACGCGCGGACCCGGTCAGCAAGGCTCATCGGCTCCCCTCATCTAGCACTCAGGGACTCGAGCTGGATCGCCTTCCAGCGGGTCTCCTCGAGCTCCCGCTCCGGGACGCTGTCGGCCACGATGCCGCCCCCCGCGAAGTACTCGGCCTCGTCGCCGTCGCGCGAGCCGCCCTGCACCGTGCGGATGGCCATCGCCAGCTCGAGGCGCCCGTCGTGGCCGACCCAGCCGAACGCCCCCGTGTACGCGCCGCGGCGCCACGGCTCGAGCTGCGCGATGACCTCCATGGCCCGGACCTTGGGGGCCCCGGTGATGCTCCCGCAGGGAAGGACGGCCCGCGCCACGTCGTCGAGCGTCGCCCCGGCGGCCCGGCGCGCGACCACCTCGGCCACCCGGCTCCACACGGTCCGGCCGGGGAGGACGCGAGGCTCGCCGAGGACGCGGACGCTGCCGGGGACGGCGACCCGCCCGAGATCGCTCCGGTGGACGTCGACCGCCATCGTGAGCTCGGCCCGCTCTTTCGGGTCGGAGTCGAGCGCGACGGCGAGACGCGCGTCGTCGTTCGCGTCGCTTCCCCGCGGGCGGGTGCCCTTCACGGGGCAGGTTCGCAGCGTGTCGCCGCGCACCGAGAGCGCCAGCTCCGGACTGGCTCCGCACACGAGGTTATCCCCCAGCACTTGAAGGAATCCCCAGGGGGCCGGCGCGGCGTCGAGGAGCGACGCGAGCAACGTGAGCCTATCGCCGCGGACGTGCAGCCGAATGCGACGCGCGAGGTTCACCTCGTAGAGGTCGCCGGCCGCGATGAGCCGGAGGGCTGCGCGCACCCGCTCGAGGTGGGCCTCGTCGGGCTCGTCCATCGGGAGCTGCCGGACCTCGAGAGCGGGTCGGCCGGCCGAGCGAGGCCCGGAGCGGAGCGCCGTCACGAGGGAGGCGACGCTCTTCTCGTCGTCGCCGACGGCCGCCACCTCGCCCGTCGCGTGATCGATCCGCAGGACGGCCGCGTACCTCCGCCAGGCCGGGCGGGCGCGCGGCGTCGGCCCGCGGTCGTCGGGGTGGCGTGTCCAGGCGAAGCGCTCGGTCTCGCGGAGGGCTTCGTAGGGGATGACGCCGATCCATCGCGGCGCAGGTCCACCGTGCGCGCCCTCGCCGGCGGGCGGGGGGACGAGGTCGTCGCTCGACTCGACCGGCTCGCACGCGACGAAGCTCCATCGCGCGTCCTCGGGGCGGGGCGCCCCCTGCGGCCGGCTGACGAGGACCGCAAGCCCGGGGCGGTCGGCGACCGCGCGGGCCAGAGCCAGCGGATCGGGCGGCAGGCGGACGATGCGGACGACGGGCACTGCGGGCTTCCCTCTAGCACGGGGGTGGACCGGCGACGGTCCTTGGCGCCGGGGCCGTTTCGGAGGTAAATCCGCGCCGTGTCACGCTCCCGCGGTCCCCTCGGCTTGGTCCGTCTCGTTGGCTTCCCGCTGCTCCTCTCGTGCAACTCGGCGGCGAGCGGCACCATCCAGATCATCACCGGCGAGGAGACGGATACCTTCACCCAGACGCCCGTCCCGACGCAGATCCTCGTGCAGGCTGCGGACACCAGCGGGAATCTGACGACGCTGGCGACGGCCCCGTACCCTACCGACACGATCGACCTCGGCAACCAAGACCAGGACGCGGTGGCGTCGCTGCTGGTGACGGCGGAGGACGCCAACGGCAACGCGCTCGTCTACGGCGGCACCATTCCGCTGCAGTACGGGGCGCTCGACGGCGAGACGCTGCCCGTCTTCGTGCAGCGGATGGGGCAGAACGCACGCCTGCCCAACCCCCCGACCGACGCGCGCCAGTTCCCGGTGCTCGGGGTGCTGAGCGATCGCTTCCTCATCGTCGCCGGCGGCTCCGATCCGACCGTGAATTCGACCACGCAGGTGTACGACTTCGCGCAGTTCAACTTGCTCGCGGGGCCGCCCACGCTGCCGATCGTGCCGGCGTCGATGCCCATCATGGGAACCGTGGCCCTGCTCCTCGATACGGCGGGCGACGGGAACTTCTACGACTTCTCGCAGAACACGGGGACCTCGGTGTCGCCGCCCACGGGCTTCGCCTTCAGTGACGTCGCGGGAGGACAGGTCGTCTACGACAACTACGACGGGTACATCTTCGTCGTCGGCGGGACCCGGCTGCCGCCCCTCGCGGCGACCGCGGCGGTGCTGAAGATCGACACCACGGACCTCAGCAACTCCCTCTACCCGTACGGGAACCTCTCCTGGCTGACCCTCTCCGCACAGCGCCTCGGGGCGTCGGCGGCCTTCGTCGACGGCCCCGGTCTCGTCGTCGCGGGCGGAAACGCGACGGCGCCCGGCGTGGAGACCGTCGCCAACGGATCGAACGGCGGCGCCACGCTGCCGTACCCGCCCGACCCGTCCACGGGCGCCGGGATGACGAACCTCGACGACGTCGAGAACGTCCTCATCGCCGGGGGCGTGATGCCCGACGGGACCGACGCGGGGGTCCGGTACGTCAACGTCCGCTGCGGATCGTGCGCGGTCGTGCCGTGGGGGACCGGCCTGACGACGACGGCGGGCGCCCCCGTGGCCATCACCAACGCGGTCGCCTTCACGATGCTGGACGCGGCGCATGCGTTCGTCGTGGGCAACGAGCCGACGTCCGGCCTGACGCACACCTTCACGTTGAACAGTACCGGTGCCACCGAGGTGCCGACCAAGGTGCCGCACATGAACGCGGGCGCCATCGCCTCGCCGATGGGATCCTCCGTGCTGTTCTTCGGAGGCGCCAACGAGCTCGAGTCGTTCACGCCGGCCCAGCCCACCCCCTGAGCTCCGGCCCACGGCCCGCCCGCGCGGCTCGCCGCGTGCTTTTGGCGTCGAGTGGACTCCGTGCGCTACTCTTGAAGGGTGAGCAATCCCCGGAAGATGCTGCAGACGCAGTTCTCGGTACGGGCGACCGACCTGGCCGAGAGCTTCCGCAGCACGCTGGGGAGGCTTCGCGTCGGCCCGCACGGCTTCACGCCGGACATGACGGCGCCGGAGGGACCGTCGACGGGCGGAGGGGTGCAGGCGATGCAGCACCTGCGCCTGTTGCCGCCGCAGCCCAACATGCCGACGCTGGTCGTCGGCTCGCTGAACCAGCGCGAGCAGACCGCGGAGCTGAGGACGCTGGAGTACGTCGACGCCATCAGTCGCGAGCGGTTCAAGCAAGGGGCGCCGCTCGATCCGGCGCAGTACGCGCAGTTCCTCCAGTCGGCGCAGGGCTTCCTGGCCGCCTGCGGGATGAAGATCGTCTACGCAGGCCCGCCGGCGGACCTCCTCGCGCGGCTGATGGCCCCGACGCCGTCGATGACGCCGCCGAAGAGCGGCGGAGCCATGGTCGTGGGGATCCTCGGGGCGATCCTGCTGGTCGGCCTGCTGGCGGGCGCCCTCGCGTGGTTCTACCTCAGGAAATGACGCGGCCGTCGAGGGGCGCGACCGCGCTGGCCCCCGGCCACACGACGCATCGGGTGAGGGCTCCGTGGCCGGTGACCGAGGCCCCCGCGCCGACGACGGCGCGGTCGAGCGCGATGCCGTCGGCGACGCGCGCTCCCGGCCCGGTCCAGCGCTCGAGCCCGCGGGCGGCGAGCCAGGCCACGTTCGCCTCGAGGTAGGTCTCCGTCGTCCCGATGTCGTGCCACGCGCCCTCGAAGAGGTGCGCGCGCAGCACCTCGCCGCGGGCGAGGGCGGGGAGATAGACGTCCTCGATGAGTCCCCCCTGCCCCGGCAAGCGAGCGCGCAGCGCCCGGCCGAGCACGTGGATGCCGAGGAACTGACCGCCGCGTTCTTCCGCGGCGAAGCTCACCTGGCGAAGGCGCACGACGCGCCCGGACGCATCGAGCCCGACGCTCCCCTGCCCTCGTTCGAGGGGCTGCACGACGAGGGTGGCCTCGGCGTGGTGGGCGGCGAGCAGGGCCGCGACGTCGACGTCGGCGAGGATGTCGGCGTTCCAGAGAAGGACGTCCCCCTCGCCGAGGCGGCCCGCGGCGTGCTCGATGCCGCCGGCGGTGCCGAGCAGGTCCGTCTCCTCGGAGAGCTCGAGGCCGCGGGCGAGCGCGAAGGCGCGAAGCTGGTCGAGGTGGTGGTGGGCGTTGACGACGACGCGCGCGACGCCGGCTGCGCGAAGTCGGTCGACCACGTGGGCCAGCGCCGGACGATCGCCCACCGGGACGAGCGCCTTGGCCCGGTGATCGGTGAGCGGACGGAGCCGCGTCCCGAGGCCGGCGGCGAGGATCATCGCGGGGAGCACGCCGGCGATTATCGCCAACTTGGCCGCGCGCTGTCCGCCGTAGTAGGAGCTGGCCATGCCCCGGCTGCCGGTCCTGCTCGCCCTCGCGCTGGGGCTCGCCCCGGTGGCGGGCGCGTGCGGCTCGAGCGCGGTCGGCGTCGACGCCTGCAAGACGATCGAAGGGGCGCGCTGCCGCCAGGTCCCGAGCTGCCCCAACATCCAGGTCTCGCCTCCCCTCTGGTACACGACGGGCAGCGCGGTCGACGCGTGCCTCCGGTACTACGACACGGCGTGCCTCCACGGCCTCGAGATCGGCAGCAACCCGAGCAGCACCGACGTGAGCCAGTGCGTGGACGCCATCAACAGCAGCTGCGCCACCGTCGCCACCCCCCAGTCCGATCCCGCGTGCACGTGGCTCATCCCCCCCGCCGAAGAGGACGCCGGCGACGGCGGCGAGGGCGGCGAGGGCGGCGACGCCAGCGACGGCAGCGACGGCAGCGACGGCAGCGACTCAACGACCGACTGAGAGATTGGCCGCAGAGCCGCGGAGACGCCGAGCAGAGAAGGGTTTGTGTTTGGACCAACCAACCTCCTCTCTGCGTCTCGGCGGCTCTGCGGCCAATCCTTCTCGCTCTCCCTGTTCGCCAAGTCCTTCTCGCTCTCCCTATTCCATGGGGGGCGGTGGGTCGGTGCCGGGGTCGTTCTCCTGCTCGATGGCCTCGACGGGGACGCGTACGCGGTCGGCGTGGACGCGCTTGTCGAGCTCGACGCGCCAGAAGGACGGCGAGTCGCCGCTCTTGCAGCCGAGGGTGAGCGACGGGGCCGCGAGGAGCTCGAAGTCGTAGCCCGCCGGGTGGCGGCGCTCGCTCACGTGACGGTGGCCGTGCATCACCAGCGTGGCGCCCACCTCGGCCAGCGTGTCGGCGAACGTCCTGCCGTCGTCGAGGCGCATGCCGATCTCCGTCGGCGCCCGCTTGCCCACGCCGATGGGGAGCTGCACGACGTGGTGGTGGACGAGGACGATGCGGTGGCGCGCGTCCTTCCACTCGCGCTTCGCCGCCAGCTCTTGCAGCCACGCGAGCTGCTCCGGCCCGATGGCGCCGTTCTGACGGAAGAACGCGCGCTGCTTGCGGAAGCACGAGTCGAGACCGACGACGATGGCGCCGGCCTCCTCGATGGTCCGCTTCCACGCGCCGCACGGCTCGAGCTCGAGCCCGGCACGCTCGGCCACCTCGCGCCAGCGGGCGCGCTTCGACTCGTGCGTCGGTTTGGGCCGGGCGCTGCTCGCGATGGGGAAGAGATAGAGGTCGTGATTGCCGGGGATGATGAAGAGACGCTTTCGCTCGCGCCACGGGGCGAACGCGGCCTCGACGAGCTCCCAGCCCTGCCCGTCGTCGGTGCAGTCCCCGGTGATGACGACGGCGTCGACCTTCGCCTCGGTCACGGCGCGGACGGCGCGGAGGAGCCGCAAGTTGGTGTTGTGGGGCGTCGTCTCGAGCATCTGGGCGAGCGCGCCTTCCCCGGGAGGCGCGCCGGCCAGCGTCGCGTCGCGGCGGGCCTCGAGACGGCACGCCTTCGCGGCCGCACGCTCGACGGGATCGAGGAGCCCACCGCTGTCGCGCGTGGTCGGCACCGGATGGGCGTAGCCCTGGGGATCGACGAGGACGACGTCGGCCTTCTTCTTGTTGCGGTCGCGGAGGACGCGCCACCCGCCCTCCTCCCAGCACGTGTCGAACCGCTCGGCGCCGGCGTCGGCCACGTGCGTCGTCCGCTTGATGAGGTGCGCGCGGTCGTGCAGCGTGTCGCCGAAGGACGAGACGTGGAAATCCGAGACGTGGGCGAGGACGAAAGCCACCTATCCGGGTCGTAGCATGCCGGCGCGACGGCCCGGCGCCCCTGGCAGAGCTCTCACATGCCGCCGACGATGCGGAACGTCTCCCCGTCGCGCACGAGATCGAGCCGGTTGTCGGCCACCTTGTGGTGCCACTCGTCGACCTTCACGCCGGGCAGCTTCCAAGCGGCCGCGTACGTGTAGTCGACGTAGATGTGGTTGGTCTCGGTGAAGGTCAGCCGCCGGTAGCGCATCTCGTAGCGGATGCCGGCGGTCCGGAGAAAGTCGGTCGTGAGAAACTCCCGGATCTTGTCGAAGTCCGCGTCGTCCTCGTTGCGCGTGTTGCCGCCGTCCTCGAAGTACGCGGGGCTCATCAGCTTGAGGAGCTGTCCCACGTTCTTGTCCTCGAGCGCGTGGCGGTACTTCTCGCAGAAGAGGATGACGTCGCGGTTCTCGGCGGTGTCCTCGACGTCGGTGTTCGGGATGTACGTCTTCGAGCAGGCCAGCGCGGACAGCGCCAGCGTCACCAGGAGCAAGCGAAGCATTCGGGCGTAGTGCGTCACGGGTCGCCGCACCCTACAGCAACTTGCGGGCCGGAGGGCTTCCCCGTGTTTTCACACGGGATCTCAGCCGGCACCCATCGATGCCCGTTGTCAGGATGTCACTGGCCTCCGGGGCGCCGGCCGTGGCGGATGTCGAAGTGTCAAACCCGCTCGAGATGGACGACGGCCACGGCGTCGGGCGGGGAGGCGGCGGTGAGCTCCCCCGCGAAGGTCCCTTCCAGGAGCGGGAGGAGCGCCTGATGGCCCGCCGCGACCGGGCCCGGAGCGGCCACGCCGCGGCGCACGTGGAGCTCACCCACCCGGGCGACGGCACCCGCATCCGAGGCGGAGAGGAGCAGCGCGACGGCCCCGGGCACCACCGCGTCGCCGGCCAGCGCTCGCGTCGTCGGCCCCCCCTCGTCCACGGCGACCACCACCACTCGATCCGCGTCCCCCCCCTCGACGAGCAGCGTCCCGGCCGCGAGCGCCTCCAGCCCGGCGTGCAGGCCGCCGCCGACCGAGAAGCTCGGACCCGTGAGCCCGAAGGCGATGGAGCATTCGCCCGTCACGGCGTTGGGGGACGTGTACGGGAAGACGCGCGGTGCCGCGGCGCGCGCGCCGCGCTCGCGGATACGGGCCGCGTAGAGGGTGTTCGTCTCGACCGTGGCGAGCGCGCTGCCGACCACGATCCCGGCGCCCGCGAGCGTCCCGCACAGCGTCTCCAGGCTCGCCACGGCGGCCAGGGCGAGGCGCACGAGCCCGTCGACGCGCGCGAGCCGATCGACGTTGACCCGCGCGGCGCTCGCGAGAGCATCCAGCGAAGGCTCGGTGGCGACGTGCGAAGCCGCGCGAACGTAGACGGGGCGAGGCCTGCGCGTGACGGCCGTCGACCGGTCCGCGAGGACGAGCGCCGCGTTGGCGCCGCCGAAGGCGGAGGCGAGCTTGAGGGCCGCGCCGACCGCGCCGGTCTCTGTCCGGTCGAGGAGCCGCGCCGGGGCGTCGGGATCGAGCGCACCCGCGCCGGCCGACGCCGGGAGCACGCCGCGCGTGATGGCGTCGCCACAGGCGAGCAGCTCGAGCGCGCCGGCCGCTCCGAGGGTGTGGCCGAGCTGCGCCTTGAAGGGGTGCATCACGGGAACGGAGCGCTGTCCGGAGAGCGCCCTCGCGACCGCGCGCGCCTCGGCCGAGTCGTTGAAAGGGGTCGCCGTGGCATGCGGGCTGACGAGGTCGATCTCGGGGCGCCCCGCCTCCTCGAGCGCGGCGATCGCGGCGCGCGCGAGACCCGAGCCCTCGCGGTCCGGGGCGGTCAAGTGCGATGCGTCCGACGACGCTCCGAAGCCCGTCACGAAGAGGCGCGCCGCGGGCTGGCTCCTCGCGAGGGCGAGCACGGCGGCCCCTTCGCCGAGGCTCATCCCGTCGCGGCCCAGGCGGAAAGGGCGCGGAGGGGGAGACGCCGTCGTCGCGCGCAGCGCCTCGAAGCCCGAGGCGACGAACACGGTGACGTCGTCGAATCCGCCCGCGAGGACCACGTCGCAGGCGCCGCGCGCCAGGCAGCGCACGGCGAGCCCGATGGCCAGGACCGACGACGCGCACGCGCCGAGGACGAGGATGGCCGGATCGAGCGGGCGTCCGAGCGATCGCGCCGCGCGCGCCATCGGACCGAAGTACGTCGCGGCCTCCGCGTCGGCGATCCTTTCGCCCGCAGCCCGGGCCGCGAACGCCGCCTCGGCTACCCGCATCCCGCCGCTCGACGTGCCGAGCACGAGGCCGACGCGCTCCCGTCGCCATCCGGGTCTCGCGCGATCGAGCTCCGCCGCGCACGACGCCAGCGCCCGCTCGAGGAGCGCGGTGGCCCGATCCTCCACCTCGCCGAGCGCCGCACGCGCCGCGAAGGGCCGCGAAAGACCGGCGCGGAGGAGCTCGTCGTCGAGGGCGATCCCGACGCGGGCGGGCTCGCCGACGGCCCCGGCGCTCACCGCCGAAGCGCCTTCGCCGAGCACCGAGACCGCGCCGAAGGCCACGATCGCCGCGTCGCTCACGGCGCGCTCGCGGTGTCGGGGTCCACGAAGGCTTCTGCCGCGGGAGGCTCCGCCGACACCGATTCGAGCACGAGCTCGACCGCGAGCCCGCTCGCGTCTTCGTACCGGACATGGTCCCCTTCGCTCGGTTCGATTCCGGCTCGGCACTCGTCGACCGACTCGGCGCGTCCCCGCTCGCGACGGGCGGCGACGAGGCGCGGCCCCCTCTCGCAGCCGAGCGCCCTGAGCTCGACCACCGCGTCGCCGTCGCGAAGGAGCCAGACCGGCGACCCTCGTTCGAGCTCGGCCGCGAAGAGCCGTCCCTCGAGCGGGGTGAAGAACCACCAGCGAAGGAACGCGACGGGCAGGTCCGCAGGACTGTCCGTGCCCCCGCGACGGAGGACGCCGAGCGGCGGGACGGCGACGCGCCAGCGCTGGGGCGTGATCCACGCGTCGAGCATCGTCACCCCGGCCACGCCGGTGAGGATCATGCGCAGCGCGCGGCCCGGCACGACCGCGAGGCCGCCACGGCCGCGGACGACCTGCCCGGTCCTCGGCTCGCGCAGGCTCACGCGCACACCGGCGGTCCACGGCCTGCTCGCGCGCGAATCCCGCTCCAGTGCGAGGGCGTTCCGGAGCACGGGCCAGGTCGCGGGCGTCGCGCCGTGCCAGGTCCCCGGCGGTCCCGCGCACGCGGAGAGGGCGAGACCCAGGCACGATCCGAGGAGAGGCAGGCACGATCCGAGGAGAGGATGGTCCACGTTACCCGCGGTCCAGCACGATGGCGTAGCCGCGGTCCGGGGCGAGACCGAGGACGAGCGCCTGGTCCGTGAGGCCCGACGCGACGCGCCCCACCGCCACGGCGATGGCGACGGCTCCCAGGCCGTCGCTCTCCCCGACCGCCGCCGCACACGAGAGGCGGGCGCATTCGCTCCAGGACGTGCGCGCGAGCAGCGGCCCGCTGCCGCCGTTGTCCCGCGGGAGGATGACCTCGGCGCTTCCCTCTCGCGGCGGCGCGAGCTCCGCGATCGGCGGGACGGCACCTCGCCATTCGACGACCTGACGCACGTGGACGAGGACGCGCGCGCCTCGCTGGCGCGCTTCGGCCTCCGACTCGACGACGACGGCCGCCGCGACGTCGCTTCGGGCCGCCGTCCTCTGCGAAGCCGCGTGCGCGAAGAGCGCGGCGAAGACACGGTCCACGATCTCGCTCCTCGGCTCGGCCGCGCCGGCCACCACCCTCGACGCCTCCCCCGCCGCGACGAGCTGCAGCGCCTGCACGAACGCGCTCTCGCCGCTGGTCGCGAGGTCCGCCGTGGCGAACACGGGTCCGCGAAGCCCGAGGTAGATGGACACGTGCCCGACGGGGGAGCTCGGGACGAGGTTCGGGAACTCCGCGGGGCTGGCCGCGCGCGGGCCCTTGTCGAAGATGCGGTGCATGAACGCCGCCGAGCCGCTGACGTTCCCGAAGGCGCTGCCGAGGACGAGGCCCGTCGCGCCGTGCGGGCCCCCCGAGTCGGAGAGGGCCCGCTCGACCGCGACGACTCCCAGACGAGCGGCGCGATCGAGGCGGCGCGCGCGGCCCGCGTCGAGGAGCGCGTCGGGATCGGCCCGGGCTTCGCGATCGTGGCGGCGGTCGACGAGCGAGCCGCACGCCTCGGTCCCGAGCAAGCCGCACGAGCCGAAGACCGCAGCCCCGGTGACCACGAGCGAGGTGACCGCCGGCTTCCGCTGGGGCTCCGCATCCCGGTCGGGCTCGGCGAAGACGAGGACCGTGTCCATCCCGCCGAACCCGAAGGCGTTGGAGATCGCGGCGCGCACGCGGGGCACCGAGCACCCGACCTGCGGGACGTGCACGAGAGCGAGCGCGGGATCCGGCTCGTCGAGGTCGGCCGTGGGAACCAGCGTCCGCCGCGAGACGACGAGCGCCGTGATGGCCGCTTCGATGGCGCCGGCGGCGCCGAGCGAGTGGCCGATCTGCGCCTTGCTGCTGGAGACGGGGATGCGCGCGAGCTCCTCGCCGAGCGACCCCGCCAGCGCCAGCGCTTCCATCGGCTCGTTCAGCGGGGTCCCCGTACCGTGCGCGTTCACGTAGTCGATGTCGCGCGGGGACAGCCCGGCGCGCGTGATCGCTCGCTGGATGAGCGTCGCGACGACCACGCCGTCGGGGGCGGGGTTCGTGATGTGGTGCGCCTCGGAGCCCTGGGCCCAGCCGGCGAGCTCCGCGATCACCGCGACGCCCCGGGCCCGCGCGGACTCGGCTCGCTCGAGCACGAGGAAGCCTGCCCCCTCGCCGAGGCTCGTCCCGCGTCGCCGGCGATCGAACGGACGGCAGGGCTCCGGAGCGAGGGCGGCCAGCGCGTTGAACCCGCTGAGGGTGAGCCGGCAGAGGGCGTCGCTTCCGCCGGCCACGACCGCGTCGACCTCGCCGGCGAGCAGCCAGCCCGCGGCCACGACGAGCGCGTTCGCGCCGCCCGAGCACGCGCTCGAGATCGTTCGCACGCGGGCGAACGGGCCGAGGCGCTCGTCGAGCCGGTCTCCCGTCGACGTCAGCGGATGCGAGAGCATCCCCGCGAGGACCTCGCCGCACTCCGGCTCGACGTGCAGCCTCGCGAGGAGCTGCTCGGTCTCGAACATTCCTCCGGTCGTCCCGGCCACGACGAGCCCCACGCGGGCCCTCGCGACGTCGATGCGCGCGCCGGTCATCGCCTCCCGGGCCGCCGCGGCCGCCATGGCGCTCGTGCGCGACCAGCCCCCCGCCGGCACCTCCACCCCGTCGACCTCCGCCGCGATTCCCACCCGCTGGCCGGCGGCATCGAACAGGCGGATGGGCCGTATCCCGCGCTCGCCGCGCACGAGGCGCGCCCAGGTCGCCTCGACGCCGAACCCGAGCGGCGTCACGAGGCCCAGGCCGGTCACCGACAGTCGCGTGCTCGCCCGCGTGCTCACCCGGCCTGCACCCGCGCCACGTAATCCGCGATGGCGCGGACGCTCTGGAAGATCGCCCGAGCCTCCTCGCCTTCCGGGATGCGGACGTGGAGTTGCTCCTCGATGGACATCGCGAGCTGCAGCGCGTCGAGCGAGTCGAGCCCGAGGCCGCCTCCGAAGAGGGGCGCGTCGTCCTCGATGGAGGAGGGATCGCGGCCCTTCAAGTTGAGCTCCGTCACGATGAGGCGCTTGAGCTCGCCTCGGAGCTGGACGGTAGACATCCCACCGAGCCGTTTAGCACAGTCCATGCGCGGCTCCGCCGCCCGGGCTCAGACGCTGACGAGCTCCCAAGGCTCGAACGACTCGTCCTCGTGCGACCGCGCCGGCTGCGGTTCGACCGGCGCCCGCAACCCCCGGAGCTGCAGCTCGATGCGCTGCTCGATCTCGTCGGCGGCGCCCGCCAGGTCGGCCCCGAGGACAGCCTGCGCGACCGTGACCGCCGCCACCCACGACGTCACCGCGACGCCGAGGCGCACCAGCCACGGGGCAGGTTTGCGCGCCATCCGGAATAAGTCTAGGACTGGGCCGCCGGGACGCCAGCGTGGCACGACGTCACGCGGCCGACTCCGGCTACAGAGGCGACGATGGGGACGCTGGTGAGCTACGCCACGGAGAAGGGGGTCGCGCTCCTCACGCTGACCGACCCCCCCGTGAACGCCTACTCCTACGAGATGTTCAAGGAGCTCGACGCGAACATCCTCGAGGCCCGGTTCGACGACGACGTTCACGTCATCGTCCTCACCGGGCACGGGGACAAGTACTTCTGCGCCGGCGCGAACATCAACATGCTCAAGGAGGCCGACGAGACCTTCAAGTATTACTTCTGCCTTCACGCCAACGAGACTCTCCTCCGCCTCGAGAACACGCCCAAGCTCGTCATCGGGGCCATCAACGGCCACTGCGTCGGCGGGGGGCTCGAGGTCGCGCTGGCCTGCGATCTCCGCATCGCGCGCGCCGGCACGTTCCAGGTCGGCCTGCCCGAGGTGGGCCTCGGGGTCCTCCCCGGGACGGGAGGCACGCAGCGGCTGAGCCGCCTCGTCGGCAAGTCCCGGGCGCTCGAGCTCATCATCGAGGGGCGGAACCTGCCGGTCGCGGAGGCGCACGAGGCGGGGCTCCTGCATAAAGTGTGGGCGACGGAGACCCACGACGGCTTCGTCCGGCAGGTGCTCGATTACGCGCACGAGTTCTGCCCGCCGGGCCGCGCCTCGATGGCGGTCGGGCACATCAAGCGCGCGGTCCAGAGCGGCGCGGAGATGTCGCTCGAGCAGGGTCTGGCCCTCGAGCGCGAGCTGCAGCAGCAGCTTTTCCGCTCGCAGGACGCGAAAGAAGGGATGGTCGCCTACACGCAGAAGCGAAAGGCCGTGTTCCGCGGCAGGTGACCCGGGCCGGGGCCCGCCTTTTTGGGCGACGGGCCCGACCGCCCCACCACGGATACGATGGCGCACCATGCCGTCGTCGCTCGAGTCCGCCCTCACCATCCCCGCGCACGCCCTCGCCGCGACGACCCTCGAGCCCACCGCGCTTGGCCCGCTCCCCCCGGACGTGCTCGCCGAGGCCACCTTCGCCCTTCGCTACGAGGTGGGCGACACGCTGGGCGAGGGCGGGATGGGCATCGTCCGCACGTGCGTCGACCGGCGCATCGGGCGAGACATCGCGCTCAAGAGCGTGAAGCCGGGCCGGGGCTCGCACGGCGACGCGGGCACGCGGTTTCTCCGTGAGGCGTGCGTCCAGGGGCAGCTCGAGCACCCGGCCATCGTCCCGGTCTACGACCTCGGGCGCGATCCCGACGGCACCCTCTACTTCACGATGAAGCGCATCCGCGGGATGACCTTCGAGCGCATCGTCGACTCCCTTCGCATGGGGGAGGAGGACGCCGCGCGCCAGTTCTCGCGGCGCAAGCTCCTCTCCGCGTTCGCCAGCGTCTGCCAGGCCGTCGATTTCGCCCACGCGCGCGGGGTCGTCCACCGCGACCTCAAGCCGGGCAACGTCATGCTGGGGGACTTCGGCGAGGTCTACGTGCTGGACTGGGGGCTCGCCAAGGTCGTCGGCGCTCCGGACCCGAGGCTGCCGAGCGGGCCGCCCATCGTGAGCGGCAGCGATCCCGGCGGCAACACGGTGCACGGCGCCACGATGGGCACGCCGGGATACATGTCCCCCGAGCAGGCTCGCGGCGACGGCGTCGACGCCCGCTCCGACGTCTATGCCCTCGGGGCGATCCTCTTCGAGCTCCTCGCGCTCGAGCCCCTCCACAAGCACTCGACGCCGCAGGTCGCGATCGACTCGACGCTCGCCGGCATCGAGGCGCATCCCAGCGTGCGCTCCCCGCACCTCGACGTGCCTCCCGAGCTCGACGCGGTGTGCGCGAAGGCGGCCGCGCTGCGCCCCGAGGACCGGTACGCGGGCGTGCACGAGCTGGTCGCGGCGGTCGAGCGCTACCTCGACGGCGACCGCGACCTGGCCCGCCGCCGGGACCTCGCCTGGGAGCACGCGCGGGCCGCCGGAGCCCACGCGAGCGATGCCCTCGCGCGCCACCAGGGCGCCACCGACGCCCGCGCGCTCGCCCTGCGCGAGGTGGGACGCGCCATCGCGCTCGATCCGACCAACGAGAGCGCCGTGCGCACCCTGATGCGCCTCATGACCCAGCCGCCCCTCGAGATGCCCCCGGAGGCGCGCGCCACGATGCTGGTCGAGACCCGGCGCTCCATGCGCGTCGGCTCGAAGATCGCCGCCGCGGCCTATCTGACATGGTTCATCTACTCGCCGCTGATGTTGTGGATGGGCATGAGGAGCTGGACGGCGTGGCTCGTCGGCAGCGCGGCGTGGCTGTTCGCGGCGGGCGCGGCCTACGCGAACGTGCGTCGGCCGAGGAAGGACGGGCGGGTCGACATGTGGACGACCGTCGCGGGGGTCTTCGCCGTCGGCGTCACGAGCACGCTCTTCGGCCCCTACGTCATCGTCCCGAGCATGGCCGCCATCGGGTCGATGCTCCTTCACCTCGCGCCGGACCGCTCGCGGCGGGTCACGATCGTCGTCCTCAACTGCCTGGCCATCGCGGTCCCCGCAGGGCTGCAATGGTTGGGCGTGCTGCCGTCGTCTTACCTCTTCGCGCACGGCGCGCTGACCATCGAGCCCGTGATGCTGAGCTTCCCCGCGGTGCCCACGCACGTCTTTCTGCTCGTCTCGAACGTCGCGCTCGTCATCACGGGGTGCGCGATGATGGCGCGCTTCCGCAACACGCTGACGGCCGCCGAGGAGCGGCTGCACGTGCAGGCGTGGCAGCTCCGGCAGCTCGTCCCCGAAGAAGCGCGCCCCGCGAGCGCGCCGCCACCGCCCGAGAGCCGGATGCGCCTCCCCTACCCCGCGCGGGCGAAGAGACGCGCATAGTGCTCGGCGATGGCCTCGCCGCCGAGCTGGGAAAAGAAGGTGGAGTACGCCATCCAGATGGCCAGGCCGTTGAGGTCGCGGAACATCGGGGGGAGGAACTTCGGCGGCATGACGACCCCGTCGGACACGCGCCGCGCGAGGACCGGCACGTCCTCGTGCGCCACCTTGCCGACGAAGAGGAACGGCACGAGGTCCACGCGGTCGTGCTGGATGGCGCTGCGGATGAACGCGTAGTTGAGGACGATCCCCTTGCAGTAGCAGGCGTCCTTCGTGAAGGGCGCGCCGCCCTCGAGGACGCCGCCGCGGAAGACGCGGCGCGTGTTGTGAAAGCACTCGTCCTCCTCGTAGCCCTCGGTGCGGAACCACTCGAAGACGTCGAGGAACGACGCGCCGTCCTCCGCCTTGTCGACCGCCAGCACGCGGTCGTTCAGCCGCCGCGCGCGCCGCGGGTAGGTCCGGAAGGTGAACATCTCGAGCAGCGCGGCGAGCCCCTCCTGCACCGCGGTCGTGCGCGGCGGCCCCTTCGCGAGCCACTTCGCCACGGGCTGCGCCTGCCCGTTGAGGGAGGTCGCCACGTGCACCCATCCCTCGTGCACCTCGAGGATGTCGATGTCCCGCGGGCTGAACTTCGCGCCGGTGCGGACCTTGACGTAGTCGCTCCCCGCCGAGGCGTCGGCCAGGATGCCGTCGTCGGCCTCGACGCGCACGCCGGTCTCGCCGAAGTAGCTCGCGAGCCTCTCGCCGAGCTGCCGCGCCGCCTCGGGGGCGTCGATGGTGCGCGCGTACATCGGCGAGCCCGAACGGAGCGGGAAGGACCACTCGTCGACGTTGGTCAGGATCCCGTAGAGCAGCTGGCCGAGATCGCGCACCGTGGACCGTCCGTCGGGGAACTTGTCCTTCGGGCTGCCGTAGAGCTTTCGCGACCAGGCGTAGAAGGCCGGCGTCCCGCGCGCCGCGAGCATCCTGACGACGTCGCGGTACTCGAGCGCCGTGGTCATCATGATGTGCCCGACCGCGTCGTGCTCGCCGAGGTCCCGGTCGATGTCGCGCGCGATCTGCTCGAACTCGCGCTCCTTGTCCCTGGGGTGAAACCCGAGCTCCAGCCTCTCGTAGAAGGTCGCGTCGAGCTTCGGCAGCTCGCGCGGCTTCGACCGGAGGAAGTTGTGCTCCACCTCATCGTCCCACCGCAGCGCCTGGAGGACGCGGATCGGCCGCTGCGCCTCGACGATGCGCCCCGCCAGTCCGGCGACGATCTCCTTGTAGCTCCGCCAGGGCCCGGCGGCCGGAGGCGCAGGGATGGAGGGGGTGACCGTCGAGGCGGTCTCCTCGGGGGCGGAGGAGTGGGCGCCCTCCTTGCCGCTCGCTCGCGGCCCGATCCTCGGAATCGCCGGCGGCGGCTCCGCCGAACGGCGTTCGTCGGTCTTCTCGGCGGCATCATCCGCCTCGCGTGCGCGACGCTCGGCCATGGGGACCCTGGAATTGTACGGCATTTTTGCGCCTGGCCGCGAGCCCTCCGCCTGGTACACCGAGGGGCTCGTGCGCACCTCGGCCTTCGCCTCGACGCTCGTGCTCGCCGCCGTGATGACGTCCACGGCCTGCACCGAGCGCGCTTCCGCCGGCCGGGCCAGCGCCTACCCGGAGGCGGCGCTCGTCGACGTGCTCCGCGGTGGACAGCTGGGTGCCTATTGCTCGGGTGCCCTCATCGCGCCCTCGGTCGTGCTCACGGCGGGGCACTGCGTGAAGGGCCAGCAAGACTTCGTCCCCGACGCGTGGACGATCACGCTCCCCTACGCCGGCCACCAGCGCATCGCGGCGGTCGGCGCGGCGACCTACGACTGGGAGAGCACGAACGGCACGGTGGACCCGGGCAAGCACGACATCGGCCTCGTCTTCCTCGCGCGCCCCGTCCACCTGCCTGCCGGACAGTGCCCGCGCCTCGCCACCGAGCCGCTCCGCGACCAGGCCGAGGTGGTGCACGTCGGCCGGCTCGACGCCGGACGCCTCTCGACGACGAGCCTCTTCGTCGCCGAGCCCGTCCCGGTGACCGACGGAGCCGCGGCGGGGTTCCCGTTCGACTACGACGCCCGGGCCGTCATCGCCCGCGGTGACTCCGGCGGCCCCGTGGAGCAGCCCGGCGCGAACCCGCATCTCATCGTCGCCGTCGGCTCGGGCTCGTACCCCGGCAAGAACGAGGTCCTCGCGCGCGTCGACCTGCTGAACAGCGCGTCGAACCGGTGGATCGCCGACCAGGTCCGAGCCCACGGCGGGGGCTGCGGGATCTAGGAGGCCGTAGTGGATTGCCCTTCGGGCAAGTCGTTCAGGCGGCCTCCGTCGTGACACATTGCCCGAAGGGCAATTCTCTACGGGCTCCTAGCGGGCGGAGGCGACGACGCGTTCGAGGACGTCGACGTCCCTCACGCCTTCGGCCTCGGCCCGGTAGCTGAGGACCAGGCGATGGCGGAGGACCGGCGTCACGAGCGCCCGAATGTCGTCCACGTCGGCGGCGGCGTCGCCGTGGAGCGCGGCGCGCGCCTTGGCGGCGATGACGAGCGCCTGCGACCCGCGGGGACCCGCTCCGAAGCGCACGAGCTCCTTCACCTCGCGCGGCGCGTGGGGATCGTGAGGGCGCGTCGCGCGGCCGAGGGCCACGGCGAGCTCGATGGCGGCGTCGGTCACCGGCATCCGCGGGACGAGGGCCTGCAGCGCCCGCACCTCGTTGCTGGTCAGCACGCGCGGCACCGTTCCGGCCTGCACGCCCGTCGTTCGACGCGCGATCTCGCGCTCCTCGAGGGCGCTCGGGTAGTCGACGTGCACCTCCAGGAGGAACCGGTCGAGCTGCGCCTCGGGCAGCGGGTACGTCCCCTCCTGTTCGATGGGATTGCGCGTCGCGAAGACCTGGAACGGATCCGGAAGGGCGTGGGTGTGCATGCCCACGGTGACCCGCCGCTCCTGCATCGCCTGGAGGAGGGCGGCCTGCGTCTTCGGCGGCGTGCGGTTGATCTCGTCGGCGAGCACGAGGTTGTGGAAGATGGGACCGGGGAGAAACCGCACGACGCGCCCCCCGGCGTCGTCCTGAAGAACGTCGGTCCCGGTGATGTCCGCCGGGAGGAGATCCGGCGTGAACTGCACGCGGCCGAACGAGAGGTCGAGCGCCTCGGCCAGGGAAGCGACGAGCAGCGTCTTGGCCAGCCCCGGCACCCCGACGAGCAGCGCGTGGCCCCGCGCGAGGAGCGCCACGAGCATCAGCTCGATGACCTCGTCCTGACCCACGACGCGCACCGCGATGGCCGCGCGGAGCTTGCGGCTCGACTCGCGCGCCTTCTCCAGAAGCTCGACGTCGTTCGAAGCAGGCTCGCGGACCTCGACGGCAGACATGCGCAGTAGGCTCCGGTCCTCGCACGCGGGGCGCGCCCTGTCAAAGTCTGCTAGAGACCGCCCCGTGCCGGACCCGAGCCCCGCGCCCGCCGAGAGCATCCAGCGGCCCGATCCGGGGCTCGCCCGCGGCCGGTGGGAGGCGCCTCCGTGGGCGTTCTACCTGACGATGGCGGCCGTCGTCCTCGGTGCGCTCGCCTGGCTGGCGGTGGCGCTGCGGACGCGCCGGGGAGCGCGATGAGCGAGGGCACACCGAGCCGCGGCACCAGCGCGCTCCGCCGGGTCCTCTTCGCGATGCTCCTCGGGGTCGTCGTCTACGGCGGCTACGCCGCGTACAGCGGCCTCGGGAAGATGGGCGACGAGCTGGCGCGCTTTCACTGGTGGGCGTTCGGGGCCGCCTGCACCCTCGCCTTCGGCAACTACCTCGTCCGCTGGCTCAAGTGGGAGTTCTACCTGGCGCGGCTCGACATCCGCGGCGTCGCCCGCGTCGACAGTCTGCTGACCTTCCTCAGCGGCTTCGTGCTGACGGTGACGCCGGGCAAGGTGGGGGAGGTCTTCAAGTCGCTCGTCCTCTTCGAGACCTACGGCGTCGCGGTCGCGCGGACGGCGCCCATCGTCGTCGCCGAGCGCGTGACCGACGTCATCGGCGTCGTCGTCCTCATCGTCCTCGGCTCCCTCGGGTTCTCGGGGGGCCTCGTCTGGGCGGGCCTCGGGGCGTCCGCGGTGCTCGTGCTCCTCGTCGTCGTCTCCCATCGGGGCCTCTCGCTCCGGATCATCGGCGTCCTCGAACGCCTGCCGGGCCCCTTCCGCCGCATCGGCCCGAAGCTCCACGAGTCGTACGCCAGCCTCGCCACCATGGTGAAGCCGGCGAACCTCATCGTGCCGACCCTGCTCTCGATCGGCGCCTGGGCCCTCGAGTGCACCGCGCTCTGGGTCATCCTGCGCGGCTTCGACGCAGGCACGGGCTTCGGTCTGGCGACGTTCTTCTACGCGACGAGCACGCTCGCCGGCGCGCTCGTCCCTGTGCCCGGCGGCCTCGGCGTGACCGAGTCCACGCTGCAGGGGCAGCTCCACGAGCTCGGCCGCGTCGCCGCGACGACCGCGACGGCGTCGATGATCCTCGTCCGCTTCGCGACGCTATGGTTTGCCGTGCTCGTCGGCTTCACGTCGCTGTCGCTGCTCAAGCGGCGGCATCCTGGGCTTCTGGCGGCGACGCCCGTGGAGAAGCGCGCGGCGCCCGCCACCCCCGCGGTGGAGTCGTAGAATCGCGTCATGACGGAGCGCGCCCCCGAAGAGGTCGACTGGGTCGAGCTCCTTCGCGTGTACGACCGCTTCGAGGCGGAGATCACCGTGGGGATGCTCGAGGACCACGACGTGCTCGTCCGCACCTCGGGCGGCGCGACGACGGCCCTTCCGACCATCGGCCTCACGGACGTGCGCATCCTCGTGCGGCGCACCGACGTCGAGCGCGCGGAGCAGGTGCTCGCCGCCATGCGCGGAGGCCGGGCCGACGTGCATCCGTTCCGCGACCCGCCCGCCGAGCCCTACGAGGCGCCCGTCCGCAAGCAACTCGGCCCGCAGCTCACCTGGGCCATGGTGATCCTGGCCGTCGCCTACCTGATGGCGACCCTCATGAAGAGGTGACGAGGGCTCGCAGCGCCTCGTCGAAGTCGGCCGGGGGCTCCACCTCGAAGTGGAGAAGGCTGCCTGTCGTCGGATGGACGAAGCCGAGCACGCGGGCATGAAGGGCCTGGTGCCCGAGGCGTTCACCGATGGCGCGGATGCGGGCGTCCCTCGGCGGCTTGCCGTAGAGGGGGTCGCCGAGCACGGGGGTCCCGCTCTCGGCGAGGTGGACGCGGATCTGGTGCGTGCGGCCGGTCTGCAGCGTGCATTCGACGTGGGTGGCTCCGGCGAGGCGGTCGAGGACCCTGACGTGGGTCACCGCGCGCTTGCCGCTGCGCACGTGCGTCGTGAAGCGCATCCGGTCACGTGGGTGGCGCCCGTGAAGCGAGTCGTGCGTCGTCTCCGCGGCCTCGCCGACCACCAGCGCCCGGTAGGCCCGCTCGATCGAGTGCGCCTGGAACTGCGCCTTCAGCTTCTCGCGCGCCTCCGGCGTCCGCGCGACCACCATCACGCCGCTCGTCCCCTTGTCGAGGCGGTGCACGATCCCCGGGCGCTCGTCGGCGGCGTCCTGTCCCCGGAAAAGGCCCAGCGCCAGCAGCCCGTTCACCAGCGTCCCCCCGGGATGCCCGCGCGCCGGATGCACGACGAGCCCGGCGGGCTTGTTCACGACCACCACGTCGTCGTCGACGTAGAGCACCGCGAAGTCGACCCCCTCTTCGGGCAGCGCCGCGCTCGCCGCGGGCGCCATGGGATCGTACGCGACGCGCTCGCCTTCCCTCACCGCGCGCGACGAGCTCCCCCGTGCCCCGTCGACGGTGACTCGCCCGCCCGCAATCCAGCGCTGGAGCTCGGACCGCGACACGCCGAGCGCCTCGGCCAGGAACCGATCGAGGCGCGAGCCGCTGGCCTCGCGTGGGACCACCAGCACCGCGGGGGGCCGGGGGACCGGGCCGCTCACCAGAGCTTCGACTTGATGTGCCCCTTGGCCTTCACGAGGATGTCGACGAGCGCGCGATCGTAGAAGTTTCGAGGGTAGAGCTCGGGAGAGACGCGGCGCTTGAAGAGCGAGCGTCCCTCCTCGATCTCCTCGGCGAGCGCCTCGAAGAGGTTGTCATTCTGGATGCCGCTGACGATCTTGTCCTCGTTGTAGAGGGAGAGGTCGCTGGCGATGGCGCGGGCGAGACGGCGGGCGGCTTCCTCGGTCTCGATGAGAGGCATGGGGCCATGGTACTTGAAGTGCCCGGCTACGGGCTACGGGCTCCAGGCTCCGCGCGTTGCAGCTTTCTGCGCCGGAGCCTGTAGCCTGTAACCTGAAGCCTCTGATAAGAGGCCCGAGTAGCGATCCCATGCCTTTTCGCACCCTCTGCCAGGCCATCGAAGACGCCTCCAAGGCCGAGCCGACGCGCGGCTACCGGTTCATCCCCGACACGGGCGTGCCGGGCCACCAGCCGCCGGGGACCGACCCTGCGGGGGCGGCCGAGGCTTCGTTTTCGTACACCGCCGTCGAGAGGATGACCGCGCGCTTCGGCGGCGCCCTCCAGGCCCTCGGACTTCGCAAGGGCGATCGGGTCGCCCTCATCCTGCCGAACAACGACGACTTCGTGCTCTGCTTTCTCGGCGCCGTCCGCGCGGGCATCGTCCCCGTGCCCATCTACCCGCCGATGGCGCTCGGCGCCCTGCAGGCCTACCTCGACAACACGCGCCACATCGTCGCCAAGAGCGGGGCCCGCGCGCTCGTGACGACGGCGAAGATCAAGCGCCTCCTCGGGACGGTCCAGAGCGCGTGCCCGGACCTCGAGCAGGTGGTCGCCATCGAGGGGATCCGCGAGTCGACCGAGCCCCTCAAGGCCGAGAAGATCACGCTCGAGGACGTCGCCTTCCTCCAGTTCACGAGCGGCTCGACGTCGCGGCCCAAGGGGGTGACGCTCACGCACGGGAACCTCGCGGCGAACATCAAGTGCATCATGGAGGACGGCCTCCGCATGGTGCCGGAGGACATCGCCATCTCCTGGCTGCCGCTCTACCACGACATGGGGCTCATCGGCTTCGTGCTGGCGCCGCTCTACAACGTGGTGCCGGTGCACTTTCTACCGGCGCTCCTCTTTCTCAAGCGGCCCATCACCTGGTTCCAGGCGTTCACGCGCTACAGCGGCAGCACCGCGTACGCGCCGAACTTCGCGTACGCGCTCTGCGTGAAGCGCATCAAGCCGGCGGACCTGGAGGGGCTCGACGTCTCGCGGTGGCGCGTCGCGGGTTGCGGCGCCGAGCCGATCCGGCCCGAGACGCTCGAGGCCTTCGCCGGCGCGTTCGCGCGCATCGGCTTCAAGAAGGAGGCCTTGCTGCCCTCGTACGGCATGGCCGAATCGTCGCTGGCCATCTCGTTCAGCGAGCTCCACGAGGGGATGAAGACGCTCTCGGTGCACGGCCCCGAGCTGTGGGAGAAGGGCCAGGCGCGCGTCGTGCCGGAGACGGACGAGGACGCGATCCGCCTCGTGTCGTGCGGTCACGAGTTCCCCGATCACAAGGTGCGCGTCTTCGCCCCCGACGACGCGACGAGCGAGCACCCCTTGCCGGACGGCACGGTGGGCGAGATGCGCCTCGCCGGCCCGAGCGTCATGCGCGGCTACTGGGAGGACTCGGAGCGGACGCGGGACGCGTTCGCGGGGCCCTTCCTCAAGACGGGCGACCTCGGCTTCCTCCACGGAGGCCACGTGTTCATCTGCGGGCGCAGCAAGGAGGTCGTCATCGTCAACGGCCGCAACTACTACCCGCAGGACATGGAGTGGGAGGCGAGCAAGGTCGCCGGGGTGCGCAAGGGAAACGTGGTGGCCTTCGGCGCGCGGGATCCGAGCGGCATGGAGCGCGACCGAGAGCGCGTCGTGCTGGCGTTCGAGGTCCAGGATCCGGAGCGCCTCGGGCACTCGACGGCCCTCCTGGCCGACGTGCGCAAGGCCGTTCAGGAGGGCATGGGCCTCACGCTCGACGACGTGGTCGCCCTCCCGCCGGGCGCGCTCCCGAAGACGTCGAGCGGCAAGCTCCAGCGCGCGAAGACGCGCGAGCTCTACGAGACGGGCGAGCTGATGGGCCGGCAGGCCACGCGCGATCCCAGCAAGCTCGACCTCGCGAAGCACGCGGCGCAGAGCCAGCTCAGCTACTTCAAGCTCGCCGTCCTCGGCGGCCGGAAGCGGAAGGACTGATCTCTCTTAGAACGACTTGCACATTAGAATGATTCTAGTTACGTTCTCCGGGTGATGAGGGCCGAGAGCGAGCGTACCGCGGCGATGCTGCGCGATCTGAAGCGCGCAGGCCTGAAGATGACGCCCCAGCGCCTCGCCATCGTCCGGCTCTTCGCGGAGGACGAGTCGCACCCCACCGCGCAAGATCTCTTCGAGCGCCTTCGCCCGGCCTTTCCGTCGATGAGCTTCGCGACGGTCTACAACACCCTCGACACGCTGGCGCGGGCCGGGCTCGCCGGGATCGTCCGGCTGCCCGGAAAGCGAGGGGACGCGGCGAGGTTCGACCCGAACACCGGGCCGCATCATCACGCGGTCTGCGACGGGTGCGGCACCGTGCTCGACATCACGGCGGGCACGCTCTCGCCCACCCCGGGCGCCGTGAAGAAGCTCCGGCGCGCGGCCCCCGGCTTCGACGTCCGGGCCGTCGAGCGCATCTATCGCGGTCTTTGCGCCGAGTGCGCCAAGGGCCGCTCGTAAGTCACGAGACTCACCAAAAGGAGACCATGATGGCCAAGCCTCTCAAGGACACGAAGACGCACACCAATCTCAAGGAGGCCTTCGCGGGCGAGTCGCAGGCGAACCGCCGGTACCTCTACTTCGCGAAGGTGGCCGACGTGGAGGGCTACCCGGAGATCGCCGGCAACTTCAAGGAGACGGCCGACGGCGAGACCGGGCACGCGCACGGCCACCTCGACTACCTGAAGCAGGTCGGCGATCCGGCGACGGGGCTCCCCATCGGCAACACCGAGAAGAACCTGAAGGCCTCGGTCGCAGGCGAGACCTACGAGTACGAGACCATGTACCCCGGCATGGCGAAGACCGCGCGCGACGAGGGCTTCGAGGACATCGCCGAGTGGTTCGAGACGCTCGCGAAGGCGGAGAAGAGCCACGCCGGCCGCTTCGCGAAGATGCTCGACGTGCTGAAGAGCTGATCCGGACGAGCGGTGGGCGGGCCATCGACGCTCACCGCTCCCTGACGGTCGTGGTGCAGAGCGGCTCCCATGTCCAAGATACCCCTCGTCCCCAAGCAACCCCCGGCGCTCGACCCCAACGGCGAGCGGTACTGGGATGCGCGCGATCTCGAGAGCGAGATGCGGCGGACGTTCGAGATCTGCCACAACTGCCGGATGTGCGTCGGCTACTGCGGGACGTTTCCCGACGTCTTCGGGCGCGTCGACCGGGACATCGAGACGCGGGGGGCGACGGGCGCAGAGCTCCTCGACGCCGCGGCGTTCGAGAGCGCGACGGAGCTCTGCTGGCAGTGCAAGCTCTGCTACGTGAAGTGCCCCTACACGAAGGACGAGGGGCACGAGTGGCAGCTCGACGTGCCGCGCCTCTTGACGCGCGAGAAGGCCCAGCGCGCCAAGCGCAACGGCGTCACGCTCCAGGATCGCGTGCTCGGCGAGCCGCAGCTGCTCGGGAAGATGACCGCGGGACCGATGGCCCGGGTCGCGAACTTCGTGAACGTGAACCGTCTCGTGCGGAAGGGAATGTCCGCGGTGGCGGGGATCTCGGAGCACTTCCCCATCCCGCCCTTCGGGGAGACGAGCTTTGCCGCCTGGCTGAAGCACCACGAGCCTCTGCCCGAGGCGGGGACGCGCGGCACGGTCGCCCTCTTCGCGACGTGCCTGGCCGACTACAACTTTCCCCGGATCGCGGCGTGCGCGGTGCGCGTGCTCGAGAAGAACGGCTGGAGCGTCGTGCGCCCGGAGCAGACCTGCTGCGGCATGCCCAACGTCGACGGCGGCGACATCGACGCGGCGCGCGCCAAGGTGCGCGCCAACGTGGCCTCCCTCGTCGGCGAGGTCGAGCAGGGACGCCGCATCGTGAGCCTGCAGCCGACGTGCGGCTACATGATCCGCAAGGAATGGGCGGAGCTCGCGCCGGGGCCCGACACGAGCAAGGTCGCGGCGGCGACGCTCGACGTCATGGAGCTCCTCGAGCAGCAGCGGAAGGACAAGACGCTGGCGCGATCGTTCGAGAAGGGCATCGGTAAGGTCGCCTACCACGCCGCCTGCCACCTCCGCGCGCAGAAGATCGGCTACCCCGCGGCGCGCGTGCTCGGCGTGCTCCCGGACTCGGAGGTCGAGGTCGTGGAGCAGTGCTCCGCGGTCGACGGGACGTGGGGCATGAAGACGCAGCACTACGAGATGGGCAAACGCTACGCGCAGAAGCTCGTCCGCGGGCTCGACCGCGTCGACGCGACCCGGGTCATCACGGACTGCGCGCTCTCGGCCCGGCGTATTCTGGCCGAGACGGGCGCGTCGCCGCTGCACCCCGTGGAGGCGCTCGCCGAGGCGTACGGCGTGGCACCGGACGTGAAGTAGACTCGGAGGCGGAGGGCACCATGCGGCCGATCGAGCGGGGGGAGATCCTGGGGCTGGCGGAATACGAGCAGATCCGCGGGTCGTTCCGGTCGCGCGTCATCGCGCAGAAGAAGCGACGCCGCGTCCAGGTCGGCCCGAAGGCCAGCGCGGTGTTCGAGAACCGCGACACGGTGCTGCTCCAGATCCAGGAGATGCTGCGGACCGAGCGGATCACGCGCCCCGGGGCCGTGCAGCACGAGCTCGACACGTACAACGAGCTCATCCCCGGTGACGGAGAGATCTCGTGCACGTTGATGGTGGAGATCGCCGACAAGGACGAGCGCGAGGCGTTTCTCGTCGCGGCCAAGGGGCTGGAGAAGCACGTGTGGCTCGTCGCGGGCAGCCAGCGCGTGCAGGCTCGTTCGGTCGATCGCGGCGGGACCGACGCCCGGACCACGGCGGTCCACTACCTGCGCTTCCGGCTCCCTCCCGTCCTCGTCGAGGCTCTTCGCAGCGCCGCGACGGGCGACGCGACCGTCACCCACCTCGAGCTCGTCGTCGATCACCCCGCCTACGAGGCCCGCGCGGTCCTGCCCCTCGAGACCATCGTCGAGCTCGGCGAGGACCAGACCACGTGACGGCCCCGTTCGTTCACATCCACCGCGTGCGGTTCGACGAGGTCGACGCCGCCGGCATCGTTTACTTCGCGCGCTTCTTCACGTGGTGCCACGACGCGATGGAGGCCATGCTCGGCGGCGTCGAGGGGGGCTACGTGAACCTCGTCGTCCACAGGCGGCTCGGCTTCCCCGCGGTGCACGTCGAGGCCGACTACGCCGCTCCCCTTCGCTTCGGCGAAGAGGTGCACATCGCGGCGACCGTCGAGCGCATCGGCAAGAGCTCGATCGCGATGCGCTTCGACCTCACCCGCGCTTCGGACCGCGACCACGTGGCGACGCTGCGCCACGTCGTCGCCGTGACCGATCTCGACGCCATGCGCGCCCACCCGATCCCCGACGACGTCCGCACGGCCCTCGCGCCGTGGCTCGCCACCTAGGCTGACCTACGCGGCGGGCGCAGGCGCGGCCGTCTCGGGCTCGGCCGGCGGAGCGCGCACCGAAGCGGTGAGGTCGACGTGGCGGGTGCGCAGGCTGCGCATGTAGAAAATCATCCAGAGGCCGAAGAGAAAGAGTGCGATGCACCCGTACTGGGCCGGCGTGAGGCCGGCGTAGCGCGTGTCGCCGTTCTCGTTGGCGGGGTTGCGGAGAAAGTCCATCGCGAAGCGTACCGGGGCGTAGGCGAGCGCCGTGGCGACGACGTACGACCCGATGCGCGGCCGCTTGTGCCAGGTGAGCGCGAAGCACGCCGCCAGGATGATGGTGAAGAAGAGCTCGAGCAGCCCCATGTCGTAACGCGGCGCGTGTCCGTGAATGAGCTCGATGAAGCCGAGCTTGGTGATGGCGCCGTCACCGTCGTGCGTGGGCCAGGCGACGGCCAGCAGCGAGTCCGCCGTCGCCCGGGCGCCCGGGTGGTCGTGAACGCTGGCGCATCCCGCGCGGCCGAACATCCACCCGAGAGGGAGGCACGAGAGCACGAGATCGGCGAACGGCAAGAGAGGCTGGGGCGTCGGACGGACGCGCAGGCGCCCGTTCTCGATGACGAGATACCGCCAGAGGACGATGCCCACGGCCGCCCCGACGAAGCCCCCGAACGAGCTGAGCCCCTCCCAGAACTTGATGATGTAGATGGGGTTCTTGACGACCTCGTCCCAGTGGTAAAAGAGCGAATCGAGGACGTGCGACAGCAGGAACGCGCTGACCAGCATCCACGTCACGAACGAGTTGAGCTTGTTGACGTCCCATCCCAGGGTGCGCGCACGCCGGGTGGTCATGGCCGTTCCCAGGAGCACGCCCGTCGCCACGAGAAGGCCGAACGGGTGAATCGGGAGAGGCCCGATGTGGCCCTCGGGGATGTGGATGTACGGGATCATGGATGGGCGAGAGACGTCTAACTCATTCCGGGAGCGCGCGCACGGCCGAGCTACTTCGCTCGCGGACCCACGACGTCGATGACGTCGACCTCTCCCGCTTCGGCGCCCATGCGCACCGAGACCGCCCACCCGCCACACGCCCGGACGAGGCGATCGGCGCCGACCGCCGGCCTCGCGCAGCGGGCCGCGGGAAGGGTGGCCTCGAGGGCCCCCGAGAGCACGTCCACCACCGTCGCGGCCGCGAGCTCGCGATCGGCGGGACGGTTGGGGTCGAGCACCCGGACGAGCAGGGCCTCGCTCCACGAGACGAAGAGATCCTCCCCCTCGACGAGCCCCTGGACGACGCGCCCTCGGTCGAGGACGAGCTGGAGCGACACGTCGACCGCGCGCGCCTGGGAGCCCTGCGGCGTCGGCAGCACGTAGAAAAGGCGATCGTCGTGGCGCGCGCGGGTGGCGGCGCCCCACGTCACGGGCACCTCGCCGCGCAGGGCCGAGGCCAGCGACGGAGGCGGCGAGTCGAGCCGCGCCCCCCACGTCGCCGGATCGAGCAGGGCCGCGAGCGCCGCGAGCATCTCGTCGGTCACGTGCTTGCGGCGTGCGCTCTCGTAGTCCAGCGTCGCGGCCGTGCGGCGCGCGTCGGCGAGGAGGGTCAGCGTCTCGACGTCCCCCTGGTGCTCGTCGAAGAGGACGAGGAGCGCGCGCGCGCCGTCGGCGTGCGGCCCGTCGGGCAGGTCAATCACGTATTCGCGGGCGCGCGTGCGCGACGACTTCGCCGCCTCGAACCAGGCCTCCTCTTCCGTCTCGAAGAGAGGCCGCACCTCCGCCGCCCAGGCTCCCTGGGGATGCCGCGCGAGATAGCGCTGCGCCATCGCGAGACGCCGGCCCTCGTGGGCCGCCCTTCGAAACTCGCGGTAGTCCCGCAGGTCGTCCGGCGTCGCCAGCATCTGCCGGGGCACCGCGCAGCCCGCGAGCGCGCCGAGCCATCCGGACAAGAGCACGAGCGCGAGCGAGCGCGGCGCGACCACTACAGATCCCCCACGACGACCCCGCCCTCGGGAACGTCGAGGCAGAACTGGCACTCGGTGGGCGTCGTCGGGTCCACGTCGCTGACGAAGGACGCGTAGTCCGCGCAGCTCGCCGCCTCCAGCGCGTCGATGCAGACGACGCCGTCGTGATCGAGGGGAAAGCACGTGTCCGGCCAGGCGACGTCGCTCGGCTTGCTGGGATCGCACGCGTTCGAGCACGTCTTCGTGATCAGCCCGCACTCGGTGCACTTCTGGCAATCGAGCTCCTTTCGCTGCGCCGCGAAGACCGCCTCGTCGAGCGGTGTGGCCGCCTGTCCGCAAGCCCCGACGTCCCCGACGGTCGGCGCCGCACCGAAGACCAGCGCGAGCACGGCGGCCAGCGCCAGCTCCCTCCGGCGAACGCCCCCGCTGCCCGGCAGGCTCACGGCAAGACCTCCCAGGACAGCCACAGCCCCGCCTGCGCGCTGAGGACCGGATACGCCGGCGTCGCCACCTCGCGCGTGCCGGCGCCGTAGAACACGTCCCCCACGAGCTCCGCCGCGAGCCCGAGGCCTGCGCGCACGAACCATATCCCGCCCGCCCCCGCCTCCATCCCGAACGTCCTGTCCGGCGACAGCACGATGGGCACGCCGACCCGGCCATACGCCGCCCAGGGACCGAAGCGGTGCAGCGCCATGTACGAAGGCGCAAAGACGCCCTGCTGGATGCCCTCGAGCGCCACCGAGACGCGAAGGACCAGCCCGTGAGCCAGGAACGCCGGGTTGCCGATGAGGATCGCCGCTCCCAGATCCGTGTACGCCGCCGTCCGCGACAGCGACTGCGCCTGCGACCCGAGCACCGTCGCCAGTCGATACGGGTTATTGAATCGCAGCCCGTCGCCGACGAACGCCGTCCCGAACAGATCGAACCACCCGCCCTTGGTCTCCGTCGGCGCGTAGCTCTCCGCGGCGCGGGCAACCCCCGGAAGCGACAGCGCCAGACTGGTCACCAGAACGCCCAGCGCACGCATCGGCCAGAGAGGATCTCACAGGAAGACGAAAAGACGGGAACATGAATTGCCGTCTCGTCTCGGCTCGTCAGGCGCGATGGACGCGCACCTTGGGCTTGGCCCCCAGCAGAGCCAGCTGACCGCAGGCCGCGTCGACGTCGTCACCCCGGCGCCGGCGGATGAAGCACGAGTATCCGGCGTCGCAAAGGATGCGCTGGAATGCGAGGACGCCGCGAAGGTCCGGCGGCCCGAGGGAGCTCGCCGCGATGGGGTTCATCGGGATGAGGTTCACCTTCACGGGCAAGCCACGGAGGAGCTTCACGAGCTTCTTCGCCTCGGCCGGATCGTCGTTCTTGCCCGCGACGAGCGTGTACTCGATGGTGATGCGTCGCCGCGGCGGGAGCGGATAGGCGCGCAAGCCGGCCATGAGCGCAGCCAGCGGGTACTTCTTGTTGATGGGCATGAGGCGCGTGCGCGTCTCGTCGTCCGCCGCGTGAAGCGAGATGGCGAGGCCGATCCGCCCGCCGAAGTCGACGCCGAGGCGGGCGATCTCGGGGACGAGGCCGCTCGTCGAGACCGTGATGCGCCTCGCCGAGAGCGCGATGCCGTCGGGGTGGGTGAGAAGGCGCAGCGAGCGCGCGGTCGAATCGTAGTTCGCGAGCGGCTCGCCCATCCCCATGTAGACGACGTTGCTGAGGCGCTCGCCCGCGTCGAGCCGCGCGCGCCCGGCGAGGACCTGCGCCACGATCTCGTCGGCCCCGAGGTGGCGCTTGAGCCCCGCCACACCGCTCGCGCAGAAGACGCAGCCCATCGCGCAGCCGACCTGCGTCGAGATGCACTGGGTGACGCGCACGGGCTCGCCCTGCTCGGGCGGCTCTTCGTCCCCGTCGTCGTCGCCCGCCTCCATCGCGTCGCTCGCCCCGTCCACCGGCGAAGGCAGCTGCCCCTTCGGCCCCGTGACGCCGGGGATGAGCACCGTCTCCACCGTCGCGCCGTCCTTCATCCGCACGAGGAGCTTCCGCGTGTCGTCGGCGGCGCGCCGCTCCTGGGCGATCTCGAGCGTCCGCGGGAGCTCCAGCGCGTCGAGCTGCGCGCGCAGCGCCGCCGGCAGGTCGGTCATCCGGGACGGCTCGAGTACGCTCCGCGCCTGGACCCAGCGAAACACCTGCTTCGCGTGGAAGGCGCGTCCCCCGAGGGGCGCGAGGGCCTGGGCCCACTCCTCGGGCGTGCGCGCGAGCGGCGGGGCGAGCTCAGACGCCACGCTTGGCCTCTTCCCAGTACCCGTCGAGCACCGCGAGCGGCAGGTGCTGCTCCCCTCCCCCGGCCTCGCCCCAGCCTCCGTGCACCTCGCGCACGCGCTTCTCGACGTGAGCGAAGCGCGTCGTGAACTTGTCGATGGTCCGCCGGAGGGCGCCCTCGGCGTCGACCTTCAGGTGGCGCGAGAGGTTCACGAGCGCGAAGAGCACGTCCCCCATCTCGTCCTCGATCGCCCCCGCGTCGCCGCTCTCGATGGCCCGATCCAGCTCGCCGAGCTCCTCGGCGACCTTCGCGCGCGAGCCGCGCGCGTCCTCCCAGTCGAAGCCGACGCGCGAGACCTTCTCGCCGATGCGCTGCGAGCGCGTGAGGGCCGGCATGCTGCGGGGCACGCCTCCGAGGATGCCGCGCTCGCCCTTCTCCTTGGCCTTCAGCTTCTCCCAGTTGCGGAGCACCTCGTCGGCGTCCTTCGCGGACAGGTCCCCGAAGACGTGGGGATGCCTGTGGACGAGCTTCTCGACGATCCCGGCGACGACGTCGTCGATGGCGAAGCTGCCCTCGCGCCGCGCGAGCTCCGCCTGGAAGACCACCTGGAGCAGAAGGTCCCCGAGCTCTTCCCGGATGGCCTTGCGGTCGCCGCCGTCGATGGCGTCGATGACCTCGCAGGCCTCCTCGAGGACGTACTTGCGCAGCGTCTCGAAGGTCTGCTCCCGGTCCCAGGGGCAGCCGTCGGGGGCGAGGAGGCGCCTCATGACGGCGACGAGGCGGGACAGGGTCGTCCCGTCCTGCAAGGCGATGGGGGGCACGGGGCGGGGCACGTCCTCGTCGAAGCGAGGGAGCTCCTCGTCGACTACCGGCTGGGCCCGCGGCTTCACTTCAGGCATGGCGGAAGGCAAGGTACAGTGGCCCGCGCGAATGTCGACCTCACCCCCGTCTCGACCTCGCCCCGGAGACACGGGAGACATCCCGGCCGGCCCGCCGTCGATGCGGTCGTCGCTGCCGCCCGCGATGGCCATGGTCAGCCCGGCCATGCGCCGCGCGCTGGCCTTCGGGTTCTTCGCGGGGGTCTTCGCGCTCGCGTACCTCCTCCGTGGGGTGCTGGTCCCGCTCTTCTTCGCGTTCCTGCTGGCCTACGCGCTCGATCCCTTCGTCGACTGGCTCGCCGACCGGAGGGTGCCCCGCGCCCTGGCCGCCATCCTCGTCATGCTGGGGATCGCCGGCCTTCTCACGGTCATCCTCGTCTTCGCCATTCCGCTCTTCGTCGACGAGCTCCAGCGGGCCGCCGCGGATCTCCCGATGCAGCTGAAGGGCCTCGAGGCGCGCGTCGAGCCGTGGCTCTGGCAGGTGTTCCACTTCAAGCCCCCCTCGACGATGAGCGAGCTGGCGACCGACATCCAGGGCCGCCTCCGCGAGGAGTTCCCGAGCCTCATGGCCGCCGCCAGCGTCGCGCTCTTCGGCACGCTCAGCTACGTCGCGGTCGTCCTCAGCGCGCTCATCGTGCCGGTCTTCGCGCTCTACCTGCTCATCGACTTCAACCGCATCGTGGCCCGCACCGGGCAGCTCGTCCCGCGGCGCTTCCACCCGCAGGTGGCCGACGTGGCGCGGCAGATCCACAAGACCCTCGGCGGCTACGTGCGCGGGCAGCTGACGGCGAACATCGTCCTCGGCGCGCTCTACGCCACGGGCCTGCGCTTCGTCGACATCCGCCTGGCGGTGCCCATCGGCGTCCTCACCGGGATGCTCGCCTTCGTGCCGTACATCGGGTTCGGGGTGGGGCTGACGCTGGCGACCTCGATGGCGCTGCTCGACTGGCAGGGACCGGGGCGCGTCATCGGCGTCGTGGCCGTCATGCTGGGCGTCCAGGTGCTGGACGGCACGGTCATCACGCCGCGCATCGTGGGTCGCTCGGTGGGCCTGGCCCCGCTCGAGGTGCTCCTCACCATGATGGCGGCGGGGACGCTCTTCGGCTTCCTCGGCGTCATCCTCGCGGTCCCTCTCGGGGCCGTGACGAAGATCCTCGTCCAGCGCGTCGTCAAGGCGTACCTGCGGTCGGACTTCTACGGCCGCCCCGGGAGCATGCCCGGGCCCATCTAAATGAGCGCGGACGGGCGGCGGAGCCGCCGTCAGCACCGCGAGCGTGAGCGAGCGGTGAGCCGCGCCGCTTGCACACGGCACTCCGCGCCGCGACCTTGGTCGCACACCGCTCGCTCACGCTCGCGGTGCGGATGCCGCTGGCGCGGCATCGGGTGGCGTCTGGTCGACAATCGCGCTCGGTCATTAGTGCAGCGCCGTCGAGATGGCGTTTATCCGGAGCCCCAGTTTGGTGTCATCCCGAGGCGAAGGCCGAGGGACCTCACGGGCGGATGGGGTCCCTCGGCTTCGCCTCGGGATGACAGCTGCGGCTCGTCGGGGTTCGTGGGGCGAGGACGGGCCCGCGCGGAGCGACACGCAAGAAGAGGCTATCCGCCTCGCGACCCGTGGCATCCGGGGGAGGATGACGGGCCATCCATGCCGCGACGCGCGCTCTCCGGGCGGGGATTGCATGCGATTCATGGCCCCATCCGACGCATCGACGCATCCCTTGCATGCCATCCATGGCCCCATCCGACGCATCCACCATCCCTTGTACGGCATCCATGGCCCCATCCGACGCATGCACGCATCCCTTGCACGCCATCCATGGCCCCATCCGACGCATGGACGCATCCCTTGCACGCTATCCATGGCCCCATCCCTCGAGTCGACGAGCCCATTGGGCGCCATCCATGGCCCCATCCCTCGCGTCGACGAGCCCATTGGGTCCCATCCATGGCCCTATCCCTCGTGTCGACGAGCCCATTGGGTCCCATCCATGGCCCGATGCCTCGCGTCGACGAGCCCATTGGGTCCCATCCATGGCCCCATCCCTCGCGTCGACGAGCCCATTGGGTCCCATCCACGGCCCGATGCCTCGCGTCCACGGGCCCATTGGGTGCCATCCATGCCCCCATCCCTCGCGTCCACGCAACGATCGCTCGCAATCTCGCCGGGATAGGCGGCGTCCCCGGTCGATTTCCGAGAAATACTTGTCCAGTTTCGTCCCCTCACTCCGACTGTCCCTGCACAGGGAGGCAAGAGGCGGAGTCCATCGTGCCCCCCCGAGGCGCCATGCCGTCGCCGTCAACGCCGCCGGCCACATCAACATCCACGTCAACGTCAACGCCTCTGCGGCGAGGATGACGCGGTCACGACAAGTACCGCTCCCCGGTGTCGCAGAGGACCGTCACCACGATTCCCGCGGGCATCTTGCCGGCGATCTGCACGGCGGCGTGCACGTTGGCACCCGAGGAAGGCCCCACGAGGAGCCCCTCTTCACGGGCCAGGCGCTCCTGCATGCGGGACGCCGCGACGTCCCCCACGCACACGACCTCGTCGATGACGGCGCGATCGAGGATGGTCGGCACGAAGCCTGCGCCGAGGCCCTGGATCCCGTGCATCCCCGCGGGGTGGCCCATGAGCACCGCGCTGGCCGCGGGCTCGACCGCGATGACGCGCACCTTCGGCCGCTCCTTCTTCAAGACGCGCCCCACCCCCGTGATGGTCCCCCCCGTCCCGACGCCGGCCACGAAGGCGACGAGGCCCTCGCCCACGGCGTCGAGGATCTCGCGCGCCGTCGTGCGGGCGTGCGCGTCGGGGTTGGCTTCGTTGTCGAACTGGCGCGGCATGACGGCGCCGGGGGTCGCGCGCAGGATCTCCTCGGCGCGGGCGACCGCTCCGGTCATTCCCTGCTCGGCGGGGGTCAGCACGAGCTCGGCGCCGTAGGCGCGAAGGATGCGGCGCCGCTCGAGGCTCATGTCGTCCGGCATGACGAGGACGCAGCGGTAGCCGCGGACGGCGGCGATCATGGCGAGCGAGATGCCCGTGTTGCCGCTCGTGGCCTCGACGAGCGTCGCCCCGGCCGTCAGCCTGCCGGCCTGCTCGGCGGCTTCGACCATCGCGAGGGCGGGCCGGTCTTTCACGCTGCCGCCGGGGTTCTTCGACTCGAGCTTGCCGACGACGGTGGCGCCGCCCGGTGGCGACAGGCGGGCGAGGCGAACGAGGGGCGTGCGTCCGACGAGGTCGAGCACGCTGGAGGCGATCCGGTCTGTCATCGGGGAGCTCCTCCGTCTTCGCGTTCGCCGATGACGTCGCGCTCGATCCAGGCGCGGAGGTCGTCCATCGAGGTGTATCGGCCGAGGCCGATCATCATCTTCGCCAGCGCGGCTTCGACCGTCATGTCGCCGCCCGAGATGGCGCCCGCGGCGGCGGCGGCGGCTCCCCCGCCGTAGCGGCCCATCTCGACGACGCCGCGCGGGCACTGCGAGACCACCAGCACGGGCACGGCGCGGGCGCGCGCCTCGGCGATGGCGGGGATGAGCGAGCCGCCGAGCTTGGGGAAGTTGCCCGTGCCGTACGCCTCGAGGACCAGGCCCTTCACGCCGGCGCGAACGGCCCCGACGAGCAGCGCGGGATCGAGCCCGGGGAACACGCGCACAGCCAGGACGTGGGGCTCGAGGCGCGGATCGAACGGCGCGAGCGCCGCGGCCGGGGTGCGGACGTGGGCAGCCACCTCGGCGTCGATGCCCAGCTCGACGAGCGGGGGGCAGCCCGGCGAGTCGAAGGCGGCGAGGGCCCAGGAGTCGCGCTTCATCGAGCGCGCTCCCCGGAAGACGCGCGACGCGAACGCGATGCACACCTCGGGCACCGGCAGCGTGGCGGCGAAGACGGCGTCGACGAGGTTCTGGCGGGCGTCGGTGCGGACCTCGACGAGGGGTCGCTGGGCGCCGGTGAAGACGACGGGCCGGGTGAGCGGGCCGAGCATGAGGGCGAGGGCGCTGGCGCCGTAGGCCATGGTGTCGGTGCCGTGGACGACGACGACGCCGTCGAAGCCCTCCGTGGCGAGGGCCTGGTGAACGGCCCGCGCGAGGTCGACCCAGTCGGACGGCTGGATGTCGCCCGAGTCGAGGTTGAAGAGGATGCGCGTCGTGACGTCGGCGGCGCGGCCGAGGATGGGGAGCTCGGAGAGGAGGTCGCGGCCGTAGGCGTCGGGCCGGAGCTCGCCGGCGCCGGCGGGCTTCATCATCAGCGTGCCGCCGGTGTGCAGGACGAGGACGCGCGCCACCACGGCAACGCTAGCAACACTTCAGAAGACGCGCTGGTCGACCTTGATGGTGTCCCCGGCCTGGAGGGGCGGGTCGGATTGCTTGCCGTCGGTGATGTCGTCGACGCTCACGATGGCGGTGACGGTCTTTCCGCCGCCGACGTTGCGCGTGAGAACGACGTGATTCGCGTCCCCGAGAGACGTGAAGCCGCCGGAGAGGGAGATGGCCTCGACGAGCTTGATGCCGTCGGTCCACGGGATGCTCCCGGGCTTGTTGACGGCGCCGATGACGCTGATCTTCTTCGAGTTGTACTGCTTGACGACGAGCGTCACCTGAGGCGCCACGAGGATCTTCTTCTCGACGAGCTGCTTCTTGATGAGCTCCTCGATCTGCTGAGGCTCGAGCCCGGCGACCTGGAGGCGGTCCACGTAGGGGAAATCGACCGAGCCGTCGGGCTGCACCCGGTACTCCTTGGGCAGATCCTTCTCGCCGAGGACCGAGACCTCGAAGACGTCCCCCGCCCCGACGATGGTGCTGGGCGTCGGCGCCGGCAGGTTGGGCGGCCCCGGATGAGGGCGGCCGCAGGCGACGAGCAGCAGAGTCAGGAGAAGAATGCGACGGAGCACGGGTACATCGTTCGTTGCGCGGACGGCCTCACGCATCCGAGACCCTCGCGCCGAAGCGTTACAGGAAGAAGCGGAGGCCGACGAACGTCTCGAAACGGCTCCAGGACATGTCGTACGACTGGGCTGCCGGAACGGCCACGCCAGGGCCGAGATCGGTGTCCGGCACGACGGCGTTGCTGAAGTTGGCGGTGTAGCGAACGGTCGCGTTCAAGCCGAACGAATCGGTGAAGCGATACTCGCCGAACAGCGCGCTGTCGACGCGGAGATCGGTGAACGACGAGTGCCTGAAGTCGCCGCCCGCCGGGTTCGCCGCATCGGGTCCCCAGTACATGTTCGGGTACTCGATCCCGCTGACGCCTCCTTCGAGGGCCACGAGGGCGCGCCCGGCGAAGAAGTAATTGAAGCGCAGGTAGCCGCGGTCCTGCCCGTAGAAGTCGCCGATGTAGCTGTTCTGGAAGTCGCGCGTATAGCCGATGGCGATCGACGAGAGCGACAGGCCCACGTCGGCCGATTGGGCGAGGCCCGGGCTCGCGGAGAGAAACCACTTGAGCTCTGCCTGCGCGATGACGCTGTCGTACTGCGGCTGCGCGGGCACGATTGTCTGGTAGAAGCCGGCACCCCAGCCGACCATGGCCGTCAGCGTGAAGCGGTCGGTGATGAGCCCGTTGAGGCCAATCCGGGTGCGCACGGGCGTCGAATTGACGAGCCCGACCGCCAGGGCTTGGGACTGATTCTGGTACGACGTGAAGTCGAAGCTCGCGTCGTAGATGAGGGCGGTGCGGGGTCGGAACTTCCATCGCCCGCGCGTGTAGAGGCGGTTGACGAGGTTGTCGTACGGCTGACCGACGCTCTCCTCGAACAGCGTGTCGTGTACGGTGTAACCGAAGCGCCAGTCGAGCGTTCCGGCTCCAGGCTGGGCGACGAGCTCTCCCCCGGCCCCCACCTCGTCCCGGTTCAAGGAGAGATTCGGGTCGGAGCTCACGGACGTCGGCAGGATGAAGCGCCCGTAGTTGGCGTAGAGCACGGCGCCGAAGGGGCGCTCCGGCGCGATCTCGAGTCGCGCGTCCGCGTTGCCGCTGATGTTTCGCTGGGCCGAAATGTCGTTCTGCGGGAGCGAGGCAGCGGAGTCGCTCGAGACCCCGATGAACTCCCGGTACGTGGCGTTGATACCGGCTCGAAACCGGACGCTGGGCGGCTGGGCGATGAGGTCGCCTTCTCTCCGTTGCGGCCCGATCGTGGAAATGTAGAGCGACGGCGTGACGCGGAAGACGAGCGCAGGAATGGGCGGGGCGAAGTTGGGCGAGCCGCCGCTGTTCGCGTAGCCACTCCCGGCCGATCGCAAGAAGTAGTTCGAGTCGTAGCCGACCTCGCCCGCGATGCCGGGATGGAGCTCGAAGTCTCCCTCCCGCACTCCGATCCCCTCGTTGTACCGGCGGTCACGCAGCCACTGCGGGGCGTCGCTCTGCGCCGCTGCCGCGCGGGGCAGGAGCAGAGCGAACAAGACGGCAGCGGCGGCGAGGCCTTTCTTGGTCATCAGGACGGGGCGCGAAGTTACACGATGTGCGGATGAGCTGCCGAAAAACACTGGGGGACGGGCTACCGTCCAGCCTGAGTCGATCCGTGTGGGCTCGTCACTACTTCGTGGGCGAGACGCCGTTCGGCGGGGGCGGAACGGTGATGACCACGGTCGTGTTATTCAGCTCGGTAACGGGCTCGTCGACGATGCCCTCATCGATCTGCGTGGAGACCTGGGTGGCCCCGACGAACGCGATCTCTTCCCCGATGCACTGGTTGGCCTCGGCGGTGACCTGCTCCGCGTGCTGACGGTGAGCCGTCAGGATGCTGAAGTGGTGGTGCGCGCCCTCGATGTCCCCGCGAGCCACGGAGGCCTGAAGCTGCGACAGCCGGTCCTGGGCGGAGCGGGTCGTCACGTCGATCTGCGAGAGCTTGTCGTTGAGGCACAACGTCTTCACGACGTCGCGAGAGCTGCGTGCTTGCGTCAGCTGCCGGCCAACCGTGGCCGAGGCGTTCTGCATGCGCGTGACCGCGGCCGTCCCCTCGCTGATCATCTCTTGGGGAGAGAGGTTTGCATTGCGCTGGAACCCGACCTGCCCATCGGGCGGGGGCAGAGGCGCACCGCCGTTGGCAGGTTGCGCCGTCGCCGAACCGGCCACCGCCAGGACGAACGTCGTGATTCCGAACCACCGAAGAGTCGCTGTAGGAGTCACGGGGCAGCCTCCCAACCAGTCAGGCTCGAAACTCTAGTGGGCAGGGGCGGGGGTGTCAACGCGACTCCCCGTTTGGCTCACTACGACCCACACCGGCCTGGACCATTCCTGGGGCACGCGGGGTCACCTGCTCTCCGATGCACCCCGCTCTGCCGCCATTCAAGCCAGCCTCCCTGCGGGAGCCTGGCTCAGACAATCCGCTCGCAAGCTCGCGGGGTATGTTCAAGCCAGCCTCCCTGCCGGAGCCTGGCTCAGACAATCCGCTCGCAAGCTCGCGGGTTCAGCCGACGGGATCAGCCGCCCTGCTTCACGAAGTTGAACGGCACGCTGATCGTCGATCCGCTGGCGCCCGGAGCGTCGAACTTGGCTCGGCGGGCGACGGACGCGATGCAGCCTGCCACGCCCCCGGAGAGCCCGCTGTTGCTGGCCACGCTGGCGGAGTCCACCTCGCCGCTCGGGGAAACCTTGATGAGGATGACGATGCGCCCCGACTGAGAGGGATCGTTCTCGAGCCCCTTCTGGTAGCAGCGCTTGGCACCCGGGTGGATCTGGCTCCGGATGACGGCCTCGGCGTTGGACACCGGCACGCTCATCGACGAGCCGCCATACTGGACGTCACCCACCGGGACGACCTTGGTCGCCGTGCCTGCCGTCGTCGACGCGCCGCCCGTGTCGTTGCCGTGGAGGTTCTGGAGGCCACCAGGCCCCTGGCCGGGCTTGATCGGGCCGCCCGCCCCACCGGGGAGGTTCAACCCGCCCGTCGTGTTGCTGATGCCGCCCCCTCGGTTGGCGAGGCTGTTCAGGTCGACGGGGGCGCCGTTGTCGTCCTTCATCGCGCCGCTGATGTTCGGACCGCCATTGAGGGAGGCCAGGATCGCAATGCGCGCCTGATCCGCCTCGTTGAGGAGGCCGGCCACGACCTTGGCGTCCGGCGCCTGCTGGCCCGCCGGCTTGGCCGGAGCAGCCTTCGGTTTCGCCGTGGGGGTCGGGGCGGTGCTCGTCGACGTGGCGCTCGCGGACGACTCCTCGGCGACCTCCGTCGGAGGGGGCACGGTCTTCTGCACCATGTCGAGAAGGCCCGCGGTGAGATCGTCGTTCACCACAGGGTCCATCCAGTCGCTGTACATGGCGCCGACGAGGCCGAAGTGCAGCAAGAAGCTGAACGCCGCGATGATCGTCAGGCTCCAGTCGATCTGGCTGGTGACGCCGCCCTTGACGGAGAGAGGCAGCTGCGGACGCGGCTGGATCGGAGGCGGCGCGACGAACTGGAAGAGGAAGGTCGTCTCGCCGATGACCACCTTGCCGCGGGCCTCGTCGGTCAGACGGACCTGGTAGGCGGGTCCGACGCGCTTGGCCTGGCCCTTCAGGGAGACGAGATCCGTGATGCCGCTCGCGAGGGCGACTCGCCCGGTCATCCCGTCGAGGAAGTTCAGGTAGTAGTCCGGGCCGATGAGCTCGAAGAGCTTGAACTGCGAGGGGACGTTCGCCTGGACGACGAACATCGACTTCTCGCTCGGACCGACGGACACGTTGGTGCGCTGTTTGACGATGCGCTCTTCGAGGATGCGGCCCGACGCGACGACCCCGATGCGCAGGACCTTCGGTCCCGTCGCCTGCTGCATGGCCCGCATGACCGCGGTCATCTGCCCCGGGCGGCCCGGATGCTGTGCGGCCCCGGGCTGGTTCATCTGCGACATGCCGAAAAGCGCCTTTCTTCGGAAGCTTGGTCCTTCGTGCGTTAGACGTGCCGCGCGACGCGAAGTTCCCCGGGCGTGCAACCAGCGGACGGGCAAAGTCTACACGACCGGGAGCGACGGGAAAAGCTCATGAATTCGTCATCCCCCGCTCGCTTGCGAGCTCCAGCAGCCGCGCGACCAGCCGCTCGGTCGCCTGGTGTCGATCGCGCACGACGCGACGCGCCCGCAGGTGGACGGCGGCGCAGAAAGCGGTGCCGGCAATACCGAGGGTGAGGGCATTCAGGGCGGAGAAGAGCGCGGCCCCGAGCGCCGGCGCGCTCCCCTCGTCCGAGGGGAGGGAGACGCCCTGAAGCAGGGCGATGCAGCCGAAAAGGAAGCCGGCGCTGGTGGCGATGCTCGCGCACACCCGAGGAACGCGCGCCCACCGCTGGGCGGTCCAGTCGAGCTCGAGGAGCTGCTCGGTGACCAGGGCCTCACGCGACGCGGGGTCCCGCTCGGCGAGGGCCTGGAACAGCTCGCCTTCCCAGGTTGGCCCGGACAGGACGGCGATGGCCTTCGTCAGCCGCGGCCAGGCGTCCTCCTTGCCCACCGCCTCGAGGAGCAGGCCTGCATCCAGGGACGTCGGAGCGACCGCCCACGCGAGCCGGCGAGCGCTCGCGAGCGCGCAAGCGAGCGCGACGACGGCCGACATCAGCGCGAGCACGCCGCGCCTCAGAACGGGTCTTTTCGGACGGCCTCTTCGATGCGGTCGAGAAACGGTTGCCGCAGCTCCGCCAGAGTCAGCTTGGGCTGGATCTTCGCGACGTCGACCGCCGCGATCGGCTTCTGCACGCGACCGACGATGGTGATCTCGCCCACTTGAAGCACGCCCTGCTGGGGCTTGGCGGTCTTGTCCTGCGCCGACGCGACCCGAGGTGCGAAGGCGAGCCAGGCAAGAACGACGACGGCGACGACCGTGGAGCGCTTCATCGGGATCCTCTGGGCTACGCTACTCTGGCTCATTTCGGTAGGTCGCGCACGATGTTGCCCGACGACGCGGGAGGCGCGCTGCTCGCCGCCGGAGAGGGGCCGGGCTTCGGGGCGTTCGACGACGCGGGGGGAGGCGTCGCGGCCGAAGTCGCCGGAGGGGGCGGCGGCGCCGCTGCGGCCTGCTTCTTCAGCTGAAGCTCGCTCTGCTTTCGCTTCGCGGTGCTCAGAAGCTCGTCCACGTCGTCGCCGGGCCCCTTGGCGGCCCTCGCGCTGCGCATCGATCGGTAGGTCTCGAGCTCCTGGATCGCCTTGGCCAGCTGGGCATCCTGCCCCGAGACCCCGGGGACGTTGGGCGAGAAGAGATACAGCAGGCCGAGGTCGTAGTGCGCGCCGGCGAGCGTCGAGTCCATGCCGAGCGCCGTGTCGAACTCCTTCTTGGCGTCGGCGGGTCGCCCCAGCAGCCGGTAGCAGTCGCCGAGATCGAGGTGCGCGATGGGCACGTTGGGTGCGTAGCGGACGGCCTTCTCGAGCGGTCGCTGCGCCTCGGTGGCGTTGCCCGCCTCGAGCTTCATCTCGCCGAGGTTGATGTACGCCTCGAACATGTCGGGACGGCGCGCGGAAGCCTGCTCGAAGTCGACGAGGGCCTGCTTGCGATCGCCCGACTCCCGCTCGATGAGCGCGCGGACGAGGAGCCCGTCCGGGTTGCCCTTGTCGCGCGGGGGGATCGCATCATCGCCGTCGAGGATGGCCTGGAGCGCGTACTTGGCGAGGTCCCACTTGTGGCTGCGGTAGTAGTCCCGCGCGATGACGACCATCGCGTCCTTGAAGTCTGGTTGCTTCGCGAGCGCCTGCTGCGCCAGCTGCTGGGCGCCCGGGCTATCGCCCTCGATCGACTTCACCTCGGCGAGGTAGGAGAGAATTCGCGCCGAGTCCGGCGTCTGCGACTGCTTGCTGCCCAGGAACTGCTCGGCCTCGCTTCCGCGGCCGGTGCGCGCGAGAAGCAAAGCGTAAGCCCCCATCGACACCTCGTACTTCGAGCTCGCGCTGTACGAGGCTCGATACGCGTCGAGCGCGCCCTGGTTGTCGCCCAGCCTCTCGAGCACGCATCCCAGCGAGTACCGCGGGGACCCCGCCCTCGGAGCGCGGCTCGCCGCGTCCATGAACGCCGCCTTCGCAGCCTGCAGGTCCCCGGCCGTCCACGCCTGGAAACCCTTGTCGTAGGCGGTCTTTGCGTCGCCCGAGAGCTCCGAGTTCGCGGAGGGCGCCGCGAGAGCTGCCACCTGCTGACCCTTGGTGCTCGCCGGCGCCGGGGCCGGCGACGTCGAGACGGGCGCCGCCGACTTCGCGGTCGAGACCTTCGGCGTCGGCGTGCTTCCTCCGCATGCTGCTGCGGACAGTCCCAGGGAGACCACGACCCCCGCGAACGCCGCGGGGATCCGAACCGCTGCGAGTCCGATGCGCACTTGGGTCATCTCGTTCTCCTCACGGTGCCGCGGGGAGCGGCGCCGAGGCTCCGTTCGACGGAGGAGTCGCGACGACTCCCGAGCGCCACTGGAGGAACTCGCCGTTGCGGTAGACGAGCTTGTTGTTGGCGTCGAGCGGGTCGGGAGTGTTCTCGACGTAGCCCTTCATCTTGTCGTCGCCGAGGTAGTCCGTGAAGAAGGCGAGGCGCGAGACGCCGTTCTGAACGGTCGAATCCTTCACGTTGTACTTCCGGGCGATGAGCGCGGCCGTCACGTACTTGCCGACCAGCTTCTGGTTGCACACCTCGAGGTACTGGTCCTTGGTCGACCGCCACTTGCTGCGAACGGCGTCCTTCGTGTCGTCGATCGCCTGCTGGACCTTGTCCGCCTGGTCCTGCTGATTCGCGGCGGTGAGCTGGTCGGCGATCTTCTGCAGCTTGTCGAGCTTTCCCTGCTGATCGGCGGTGAAGTACTTCGGCACGACGAGGTCGAGCCCCGTCCGGATCGAGTCGTACAGCGTGCCGATGCGCGCGGTCGACGCGGACGCCCACTGGAACGAGCCGTACCTCGTCGCCACGTTCTCGAGCTTGGGCCGCCAGGTCTTTTCGGCCTCGCCGAGATCCTTGTCCACCTGCTTGATGACCTCGCCGACCGTCCCCGTGTAGTGGTGGTGGCCCGACGAGTAGTCGAAGCTCGCGCGCACCTCTTCGTCGACGAGCGTGTAGTCCGCCTCGCCGCCGTAGTCCGAGTAGGGCGCGCTGGTGGCCTCGATCTGCCCCTTGCCGTCGGGAGTCCCGATCGGGTGCGAGCGGAAGCTCTCCCAGTCGGCGATGGTCGTCTTGAACCAGTTCCTGTATCCGGGGTCGTTCGCCGACTGCATCATCTTGGCGATGCGGTACGCCGACTCGAGCACGAAGCGAGACGACTCGGGCTTGTTCTTGTTGACGGTGTGAAACTGGGTGAGGGTCGCGATCGCCTGGGTGCGCGCGCCCGAGTTGCCCGCCGAGTCCGTACCCGTGGGATTCCACTGGCCGTAGTCGAAGCTGGCCTTCAGGTAGTCGGCCTCCGCGCGCTTCTCCGTCGGCAGATGCATCCTGGGATCGACCATGATGTCGTACATCTTGGCCATGTTCGAGCGGTCCCCGAGGTTCGAGTAGAGGACCATCCCGATCCGCGCCGCGCTCGCGCGCCGGTCGTCGTCGAAGCGCGTGTTGCTCGCGATGCGCCCGAACGACTCGGCCGCGCGCTGGTACGCGAAGAAGCCGTAGTAGGTCGTCGAGAGCGCGTCGTACGCCATCCCCAGGTACTTGATGCGCTCCTTGTACTGCGCGGGATCAGGCCCCGCCTTCTGCTTGGTCTCCGGGTCGACGCCGCCCTTGTCGAGGCGCTCCAGCGTGTCCTCGCGGCCGTAGTTGCTGATGAAGAGCTGGTAGAGGTCGATCGCCTTGTTGAACTCGCCGACCTGCTTGTAACAGAACGCCGAGTTGATGGCCGCGGCCGGCGCGTCCTTGTGCCCCGGAGCGACCCGCAGCGCGTCCTCGTAGAGCTTGCCGGCCTTGCGCCAGAGAACGTCCTTCTGGGGCCCAGAGGGGGCCGCCTTCGCGGCCTCGAACGCCTCGTTCGCGTCCTTGAACCGGGCGTTGATGACGACGTTCTTCGTGAAGTCCTGCTTGTGGCTCTCGTCGATCTGCTCCGCCGTCGCCGCGCCCTCGACGGCGCACGTCTTCGCGGGATCCTGATCGGCGGTGGCGAGCGCCGTCGACCGCGCGGAGTCGTTGCTCTTCAGCGCGATCTCGAGAAGGCGCTTCCACGCCTCGTAGCCGATCTTGTCCTTGCGGCAGTGCTGGTCGTAGAGCGCCTGGAAGCGCTGCGTCGCCTCCTTGAAGTGCCCGTAGAGGTAGAACTGGTTGGCCGAGTAGTACGCGTAATCGAGCGCACGCTTTTGCTTGTCCCGTTCCGGCGGGACACGCTGAACGTACTCGTCGCGCGCCAGCATCGACTTCTGGATCACGTCGGGGATCGGTTCCAAGACGACCTTCTTGACCGCTTCGGTCCCCTCGAGCTTCGGCTCCGTGCGCGGTTCGACGCCCTGCGTCCCGCTCGAGTCCTTCCAGCGCTGGTAGGCCAGATCGCGATCGACGTCCGCGAGATCGACGACGAAGAGCCCGGCGTTGTCGATGAACTGGTCGTCCTCGTCCGAGTCGCGCACGGCGACGGCCGCCTTGATCGCGATCGCGATCTCCTCCGACGACGGCTCCGGATACTGGCGCGCGTCGTACTTGTTGAGCTCGACCTCGAGCCGGACCTCGTTGTGGAGCGAGTCGGCGTAGAAGTAGCGGCTCTTGTAGGCGTCGCCCGCGTTCTCGTCCTGCTTCAGGTAGCCGAGCCACCCCAGGGCCGCGAGCTTGTACTCCTGCAGCGCGAAGTTCGTCAGCCGGAGCTGCTCTTTCGGATCCGTCGTCTGGCTCGCCTGCTCGACCGCGGCCTGGGCATTCCTCGTGTGCGTGATGGCAGCGCCCTTGAGACCCGTCCGCACGAGCTCCTCGGCGCGCTGGAGCGCCGCGGGGTTGTCCTTGTTCGCGTCGACCCACGGCGTGTCGCCGATGTACTTCGCGAGGGCCGTCCTCGCCTCGAGCACCTTGGCCTCGTAGTCGTGGCGCTCGTCACCGACCTTGGTCTGCCGGACGAGCAGATCGTAGACCTCGGCGACCGAGTTCTGCGTCTCGGGCGCCGACGGATCCATCGGCCACTTGTCGAGCGTCATCTGGTAGACGGCGAGCGCGTTCTTGTACTGGTTGATCGCGCGGAACTCGAGCGCGAGCGCCTTGTAGATCTCGATCGTCCACGGCTTGTCCTGGGGGACGAGCTGCGGGTTCTGCACGCGATCGATGGCGACGCGGAGCTTGAGCTCGCCCTCGGCGGGGCTCTTGGCCGTATCGAGGACGTCGGGCCGCGCGATGTACGGCTCGTCGGGACCCGGACCGGTGAAGTCGAAGTAGACGAGGGAGCCGGCGATGTACGTGAACGCCTCCTGGCGGAAGTCGGCGCCGGGATCGCCCGTCAGCTTCTGCTGCTCGTCGGTGTAATTGAGGAGGTGCACGAACTCGTGCACGGCGGCCTCGTAGCGCTGCTGCTTGAACAGCGTCCATGCGTACTTGTAGAGGGCGACGCCGAAGAGCGGCGGCTTCTTGTACTGCATTGAGCGGCTGTAGGCCGTGGCAGCGCGATTGTAGTCCCACACCGCGAAGGGCTCGTAGTCGAGCACCCCGCCGGCGATGTCGGTCTGATCGAACTCCCAGTCGCCGATCCGCCACCAGACCTCGGCGACGTACTTGGGCTCCTGCCCCGGGAGGAGGCTCGGCTGCGGGATCGCTCCGCAATCGGACGGATACGGGTCGTCGAAGGTCGTGTCCGCCTTCGGACCCTTCTTGAGCGAGTCGGGGGTGGCGTACTTGCTGCGCCACGTCTTCCAGAACGCCTCCTCGTGGTCCTGCGGCATCGGCGTGACCTGGTCGATGTCGGGGTCCTTGGCGTCGGCGACGACGGGGTATTTGTAGTGGTTGTGGCACACGAGCGACCGCCACACCTGCTGCGCTTCCGGGAGGCGTCGTGAATCGTTCAGCGCGTGCCCGAGGAAGTAGTAGATGCCGGCCAGCTCGCCGTACTTCGGGAACTCGCGGATGACGCGCTTGTAGAGGCCGATGGCCGGCTTCAGCGTGACGGCGAGATCGGAGTTGGGGTCGTCGTCGCTGCGCGCACGCTCCTCATAGAGGGCCGCGAGGCGGTACATCGCGTCCGGGGTCGCCTCGGGCTGCGCGTTGGCGCCGCTGTACTTGGCGACGAACTCTTCGAGCCGCTTGATGGCGATCTCGCGCGCCTTCTTGAGCTCGTCCTTCTCGATGCCAATCTCGCGATCGAGGCCGCCGAGGATCGACCGCTTCTTCTCCTCGTAGTGCAGCGTGATGATCGTCGTGATGGTGTCCTTGTAGTCGCGTGCGCCCTTCGCGTACGCGTCGGACTCCTGACGCATCGCCTCGTACGCCGCCAGCTGCTCGGGGGTCGGAGGCGGCAAGGGCGGAGCGTGCGGGGCGAACGCCGGGGGAAGCTCGGTCGCGGGTGCGGAAGAGATCGTGGGCACGGTCTTGGCCCCGACTCCGGCGTCGACGGCGGTCGCCGCACCGGCATCGGCGGTAACCGTGGTGGTCGCTGCCGGCCTTGCCCCCGCATCCCCTGTCGCCGCCGGCGGCGCGTTGCCCCTCGGCTGCGCGCCGACGCTGACGGCGAACACCAGGGAGAGAGCCGTCATCGCGCCCCCGATCGCGCGCGGCCATCTCAGTCGCATCGAAGCTCGCCTCGCCATCGTCATTCCTCGGTCGTTCTCAGCCGTCACTTGGCCGGCTGCCCGGGCTCGACGCCGTCGTCCCTGACTTCCTTCAGCTCCTCGTCGAGAAGCTGTTCCTGCCTTGAGCGCTCGGTCTGCAGGCTCCTCACGCGGTCGAGCTCCTCTTCCCGGACCTCCCAGGCCTGTTCGGTCACTCCGACGTCCGCACGAAGGACGATGCTGCGCAGCTTGTCCTTCACCAGACCGAAGTTCCGCTGCGCCACGTGACCCACGAGATCGCGCGCCTCGTTGTCGAGCGCGTCGAGCTGCACCTGGTACTTGCCGAGGTTCTGACGCTCCGTCTCGACCTTCTGTTCCATCTGGCCGGAGCGCTGCGCGACCTGTCCCTCCAGCTGCCGAAGCGCCCCGATGAGGCTCCCCTCGTACTGGGTCGCTTCGGAGAGCACCGCGCCGGCCTCCCCCGCGAACCGCTGCGCCCCGCCGCCTCCCGCGCCGCCCGAGGCCAGCCGGACCTCGTGCTCGAGGACCTCCCGGAACTGGTCGCGGGCCACGGCGTCGTTCTGGTACCGGGCATCGCCGATGCCGATCTGGGCGCGCCCCATGTCGATCTGCCGGCGGATCTCGATGATCTCCTCGTGGTAGCGCTTGAGATCGTGCTCGTTGGCGTCGAGCTCGGCCTGCGATCGCTGCATGGCCGCGGGATCGCGCGCGATCCCCTGCTGCGGGCCGTCGCTCAGCATCCGCCGCAGGCCGTTGATGCTCGCCTTCAGCGCGTCCACCTCGGCGGAACGCCGCGTGAGCTCCTGCGACAGCGTGTTCCATTGCTGCCGACCTTGTTGCTCGCGCCGGCCGAAGTCCTCCTGGGTGACCGGGAGCCCCTCGATGGCCGCCATGAGCGCGCGACGCTGCTGCCGGACCTGCCCGAGCTCGCCCCCCAGATCGCCTGACTCGTCGCGATCGAGCTGGTGCGCGATCGTCAACCTCGCCCGCGACACCCGGTTGAGGAGCGACAGCGCGGCGGTCTCCCCGGCCTCGAGCTCCGGAAACGCGCGCACCCGGTTGGAGGCGCCCATGAGTGCCGTGAGCTTGTCGACGAGGATGTTGGACTCGCGGATGAGGGTCTTGCACTCGTTCACGTCGTCGATCACCGCGAACGCCAGCGGCCCGTCCTCGGCCTCACGCGCCCAGCGGACCGCAAGCGGCGGCAGCGCCTCGTTCTGGTCGAGCAGATCGAGCTGCTGCTGCGCGAGCTTGTCGTAATAGACGCTCACGTCTTTCGTCGAGTCGAGGAACGACTCCACCTTGGCGCGCATCGGGTCGTACTGGGCGAGCACGCCCTTGTAGAGCTGGAGCGCCCGATCGAACGCGCCCGCCCGCAGCAGGAGATCGGCACGGAGCAACGTCCCGTCGCCGATGTACTGGCTGTTCGGATCGCTGACCATGAGGACCTCGAGCGCGCGGTCCGCGCGCTGCACGTCCCCGAGGCGCACGTACACCCAGGCGAGCTCGTAGAGCATCGTGTCGAACTCGGGGCTGTCCCGGTTCACCTTGGCGTAGGCCTCGCTGGCCTGCTGGTACTGCTCCATCTCGTAGAAGAGCCGCCCGACGGCCATCCACGCGAGATCGATCACGTGCTTGTGCTCGGGCGTGTCGGGCGGCAGCTCCGTGACGACGCGAAACGCTTCGATGGCCTGCTTGTAGTTCGCGCTCGTCGGCCCCTTGCGCGTGGGATCGCCACCCGCTGCGCGGGCCACCTTCAGCGCCACGAGCCCCTGGAAATACCGCGCCTGGTGCGTATAGGGCGTGCCCTTCGCCACCTGCGAGAAGGCCGCCATGGAGTCGTTGTACGCGCCCTGGTGGAAGTACGCCTTCCCCTTCGCGTAGAGCAGCCCCGCGTCGATCTGCGCCGGCGGGACCTGGTTGAACTTCTCGAAGATGGGCGCGAGCGTCTCGGGCGGGTCGTTCAGGCGAAGCGCGACGTCGACCAGGCGGGCGAGGGCTCTCCCGAAATAGGCCTGGAAGCGAGGCTCGGTCCCCCGGTCGACCAGCATGCGGTAGTCGCGGCGCGCGGCCAGGTAGTCGTGGGCGGCGTAGTAGGTCTCGCCGCGCAGCCAAAGGGCATCGGGGTAGCTCGGCGTGTTGGCATACGCTTCGAGGACCTCGCTGAGGACGACGATCGCTCGACCGTAGTCGTTCATGCGAAAGAGAAGCTCACCGTTCGCGAGCTTCTGCTCCGGCGTCTGCTGCTCGGTCCGGGCCTTGTCGACGATCGACTGGATGCCCGCCATCTGCCGGCCGACGTAGACGAGCTCGTTCTGCGCGGACGTGACGGCCTCGTCGGCGCGCGCGTCGCCCGCGAACGCCCAGGCGAGGGCGACGCTGGACGCGGCGACGCCGAGGCGCGCGAGCTTCACTTCTTGCCCCCCCCACCGGGAACACCGGGCGCCCCGGCAGCGGGTGCGGCCACGGCGGCGCCGCCCGCGAGGGGCTGCAGCTTCTCCTGCCACTCGATGGTCGGGCGTTGCTCGAGCGGGGTCGTCACGCCGCCCTTTTCGAACGAGGTGGCGGTGATGGTGATCGTCTTGCCCTCGACCGCGGTGAAGGCGTGGCTCGACTTCACCTCGAACTTGTATCCACGCAGGTAGGAGAAGACGCCGTACCCGTTGCCCTGGAACGTCAGCGCCACCTGGATGGTGTGATCCCCGGGCGGAACCGACCCGCTGTAGATGGGGATCTCCTTCTGGTCGGCCAGCGCGCCGCCGTCGTCGGCGCGGTTGTACTGCACCTGGCCGTCGATGACGAAGAGGGCCTTGGTCAGCTGGAAGGCGCTCGACATCTCGTTCTTGAACTCGACCTCCGAGCGCGAGCCGGCGGCGCCGCCGCCGATGATCGTGTCGCTGAGCAGGGCCAACCGCGTGTGGCTGCGGCGAATCTGGTCCTTCAGCTCGTCGACGCGTTGCTCCAGATCACGAAGCCGCACCGCGTAGGTCGCCCCCGTGACGCCCTGGGTCTCGGCCGGCTTCGTGGTCATGTCGACGGTGACCGCTGGCGCCGGCGCGCCCGCGGCGGGGGCCGCCCCGGCGGGAGCACGTCCCGCCGAAGCCGCTCCAGAGGCGACGGGCGCCGTCGTCGGCGCGGCCGCCGAGGAGGTTGCGGGAGCCGCGCCCTTTCCCGCGGGTTGGGCCGCAGCCACGACCGAATAGGCGGCCAGGGGAAGGACCAGGGCAAGAATCACGGTCGGTCGACGAAGCATTTCGAGATTCCCCTTCGATAGAGACCCTGGCAATTTGCGCCCGAGCCACGTGGGACACGCGCGACAGTCTCACGGTTTTTGGTGTCGTAGCTCGGCCGGGATGGCGCCCTGAGTGTAGTTTCGTGAACGCAGGGTTTGCAACTGCCCCAACCAGGCCGAAACATCCCACGTTTTCGCGCAGCTAGCTCGACCATGGGCGGTACTTTCCGCCCCGACCGGCATGTCCGTGGGTCCGGCGACTGGAAATCGGTCACCAGGATGGGCGAAGATCGAAGCGCGGGCTCGCGCGTCGGATCCATCGGTCGGTACCCAAGGATTTCGAAAGAGCACCCATGGCCCCCCCGCGCTACCCCGTCTGTAAGGCTACGACGTCGACTGGAGTTGGGAGACCGGGTGTCATCCTCACGCACCGAAGCGACCGACGAAGCGCTCATGATCCGGTTCCAGACCGGAGACCGGTCGGCGTTCGCCCTGCTCGTGCGCAAGCACCAGGGCCCCCTCTTCAATTTCGCGCTGAGACATCTCCGGAGCCAGCCCACGGCGGAGGAGGTCGTACAGGAGGCCTTCATCCGCGTCGTGCAGAACGCCGGCGACTTCAAGCACGAGGCGCGCTTCTCGACGTGGCTCTACACCATCGCCCGCAACCTATGCATCGACCAGATCCGGAAGCACGCCCTGCGGCGCCACCCCTCCCTCGACGAACCCAGGCGGTCGGAGGAAAGTGAGGGGCCGACCCTCGGCGAGCAGACCGCGGACAGCCGCGCCAACGTGGAGCGCACCGCCGTGGCCGGCGAGATCCGCGAGCGGGTGCTGGCGGCGGTCGACGAGTTGCCCGAGGAGCAGCGAGAGGTTTTTCTGATGCGCGAGGTGTCGAACTTGCCTTTCAAGGAGATCGCCGAGATCGTCGGCGTGCCCGAGAACACCGTGAAGAGTCGGATGAGATACGCGCTCGAGCGCCTGCAGGCGGCGCTGAGCGACTTCGAGGAGTACGCGAGAGCGTTGCGCTAGAGAGTCATGGACTGCGAGAAGTTCGAATCCGCGATGATGGACGAGCTCTACGGGGAGCTCGACGAGCTGACGAGCGCCGCCGTCAAGCGGCACGTCGCGGGCTGCGCACGTTGCGCGGCTCTCATCGGCGGACTGAGGGCGACCCGCCGCGTGGCGACGGTGCCGCTCGTCGAGCCGCCCGCCGACCTCGAGGAGCGCATCCTGTCGGCAGCGCGCGACGTTCAAAAGGTCGTGCCCTTGCGAAGACGCGCGGCGCGGGCGGTGTCCTTCGCGGGCAGCTGGGCGATGCGGCCGCAGACGGCGATGGCCGCGCTCTTTCTCGTGATGATCGGCACCAGCGTGCTCCTCTTGCGTGGCCGGTCGTCGCGGGCTCCTGCCACGGCCGAGGTCACCGTGACGGAGCAAGGAGCGCCGGCGCCGCTCGCCACGGCGTCGCCGACGGCGGCCCCAGCCCTCGACCAGACGACGACCCTGCTCCCGGCGGCCTCCGCTGCGGTCGCTTGGCACACCGTCGAGACCAAGCCCGCGCCGGCCTCTCCCCCGGGGGACCTCGCGGACGAGCAGCGGGCGCGTGGCAAGGCGGCCTTCTCCCGGGAGAAGGACGACGACGGTCTCATCGCCAACGCGGCGGCGCCAGCGGGGGCGCCGAACAATCTCCCGCCTGCTGCCGCGGCGGGCGGAGCGGCTCCCCTGGGCGGGTTCGGGCAGTCGGCGGGGCTGGCGCAACCGAGCGCGCAGCAGGGCGACAAGAAGGGCCAGCTGTCGCCCTTCGATACGGCGCTGCAGTCGTATCGCGGGGGACGCTTCGACGACGCGACGCGAGCCTTCGACGCGCTCGCCGGAGCGGATCCCAACGCGGACCTGTGGGCCGCGCGCGCCGTACGCGAGGGAAAGGGTTGTCGCAACGCCCTGGCTCGCTTCGACAAGGTGGCGCGCCGCGCAGCCGGGACGCCCCCGGGATGGGACGCGCTCCTCGAGGGCGCCCTCTGCTACCGCGCCGTGGGTGACTTCGGTCAGGCACGCGTCCGCCTGACCGAGCTGCTCAAGGTCGACTCCCACAAGGATCGCGCGCAGGCCGAGCTCGATCGCATCAATCAGCTGCAGCAGGCGCAGGGAACCACCGGCCCCGCGCAGGCCGCGGCGCGACCTTCTCCCAAGCGGGCGACCGCTCCGGCCGCGACCTCGGCGACCCAGAGCGCGCCCGCCGCCGACACGGACTTTTGACATGACGGACCGTGAAAGCCTCGTGGCTGCGTGGTCCGCGAAGGACCGCACGCGCGCCGTCCTCCCCGCCGACCGCGCGCTCATCGACGCCTCGGCCACGATCCGCGCGCTCATCATCGACCTCGTGCTCAGCGGGGGCCCGGAGGACGAGCTCTACGACGCCGCCGCGACCCTCGGCCGGCTCGTGGCGCAGCGCGGGGGCTCGCCCACTCTCGCGTCGGTGACGCTCGATCACGCCGCCGACGTGCTCGACGCGCGCTCCGCGCCGTGGCTCGTCCCCGCCCGAGCGGCGGTGGCGGAGGGGTTCGCGGCCACGCTGGTCGAGGCCGCCGAGCTCCAGGCGATGCGCACCTGGGAGTTTCCGCGCTGCGCGGTGCCTCTCGGCGAGGCGGGGCTCGCCATCTGCGCCGGCCATCCGTCGGACGACGACGAGCTCCTCGCGGCCTGGGCGGCGCGCGTGGCCAAGGCGGCCGCGCTCGCCGGCGTGAGGCGCGCCGTGCTCTCCGGCGGCGAACGAGCCTGCGCGGCGCTGGTCGACGCCCTCGGTGTCGCCGGAATCGAAGTGAACATCGCGCCGAAGCCGCGGTAATCTTCGCGCGTCGTGCGCGCCATGCTTGGCTCCATCGCGCTCGGCGCAGTCGTCGCCGGAGAGGCCTGCGCGGCGGGTCGCTCACCCGCGGTGGCCCGCGTCGGTCCGTCGCTCGTCTTCCCGGAGGGGCTCCTCCAGTCCGTCGGGCAGGTCGTCGTCGACGAGTACTACGCCGGCCCTGCCGCGTGCGACCCGGCGACCGGCGTGGTCACGGGCGGCGGCACGCCCGACGCGACGTCGACCCTGTCGCAGACGGGATGCACCGGCGGCGAGGTGTGGTGCGGATCCATGCAAATCGCGACTTCCTCGGCGCAGCGCATCTTCGCCGCGGAGGCCGAGGACCCGGGCGGCGCACCGCTGGCGGTCGGCTGCGTCGAGGCGGTCGTGGACCAGGCCTCGCAGCCCATCACGATCACCATGTCGCGCGTCGTCGACGGCGCGCCGTGCGGGGACGGCGTCGTCCAGCCCACCGAGCAATGCGATCCGCCCGGAGCTGCGGGGGATCTCGTGTGCGACACGAGCTGCAAGACCAAGGAGGAGCTCATCTCCTCCGTGAACACCGTCGAGGGCGTACCTGCGCCGTCGAGCGCGGCGGCGGGGAACCGCACCTCACCGGCCCTCCTGTGGCCCGCCGGTGCCGCTCCGTCCGGGCGCTTCGTCGCCTTCTGGAACGACGCCACCGATCCGCCCGACACGCACGTCGCGCTGCGCGTCCTCGGCGACGACCTCGACGCCCTCCCCGCCGGCGCCGCGCCCGCCCTGGCCGGCGGCAGCCTCTGGATGACCAGCAGCACGACGGTCTTCCCCTCCGTGCCCGATCCCGATGATCAGGAGCTCCCCTCGGTCGCCTTCGCAGCCGACACCGCGCAAACGTTCGTCGCTTTCGCGGACGACTCGGGTGGAACCTTCGACATCGATCTCCGCACGCTCGACGCGAACTTCAGCGCCGAGCAGCCGACGCCCATCGTCGTCAACGGGAGCAACGGCGAAGCCGGCGTCCAGACGCATCCCGGGGTCGCCCTCGGCGCCGGGGACGTGGCGCTCGTCGTCTGGCAGAGCGCGCCCCAGGTCGGCCCCGGGCAGATCGTCGGAAGGACCTACGACGTCGCGACCGGCAAGGCCGGCTCCGAGGTGACGCTCGGCACCGGCTCGTCCAACCAGGGGCCCGTCGTCGCCCCGGTGTCGACGGGGTGGGTCGTCGCCTGGCAGAGCGGCTCGGACATCGTGATGGTCCCCGTCGGCGTCACGGGGAAGCCGTCCGCGGCCTCCACCGTCGTCAGCGCGGGCCATAGCGGCGTCCAGGACCACCCCTCCATCGCCTCCATCGGCGGCGGTGACGATCGCTTCGCCATCGCCTGGGCCGACCACGGCCAGAACGGCGCCGACATCGTCGTGCAGCGCTTCGACGCGACCGGCGCGCCCATCGCCGGCGACTCGTCGACGCCCATCAACGACCTGGTGGCCGCGGGAGACCAGACGACGCCCTCCATCGCCGGCAGCTCGAGCGGCGCGTTCTTCGCGGTCGACTGGCTCGACGTCCCCTCCGGACAGGTGCGGGCCCGGCTGCTCGACGCGAGCTCCGGGTTCGACTTCAACAACGTCACCGGGCGGGACGACGAGTTCCAGGTCAGCATCGCCAGCGGCGACGAGCGCGCGAACCCCGTCGTCGCCATCGGCGGCTCGGGGCCCTACGTCGCGTTCGCGTGGGAGGACCAGACCGCGACCCCGCCGGGCATCTACGCCCGCCGCTTTCCCCTGCCCCCGTAGCCCGCCGGTCCGGCGACGCGACGTCAGGAAGGTTCGCGCACGTAGGCGATCGTCCGGATCACCTCGACCAGCCGCTCGCGCTCCTCGGGGAGCAGATTCACGAAGCGGACGCCCATGCCGGGGTTCGGGTTGTCCCCGTCCGCCCGCACGGCGTTGATCCACGCCACCTCGCCCTCGAGCTTGAACGGCTCGTAGCCGGGGGGCTCGAACGACAGCACCAGCGTCGTCCCTATCGCGAGCGGGTCCGTCGTCTTCACGAAGATGCCCATCGCGCTGATGTTCGCGATCGAGGCGTAGAGGAACGTGTCGTCCGTGGCGCAGTCGACGGCCCACTCGACGTCGAAGCGGTCGTGGCTGCGCCGGTCGTCGCGCTTCGGCATCGGATCCGGCTCGAGGGAGGCCGCTGCGAGCGTCGCCTTCGGGTTCTTCGTGATTGCCATGGTCGCCCTCCCAGGGTGTCCGCGTCGCGGGCCGCGCTACTGCACCTTCAGCGGGCCGCCGTTGATTCGATTGTCGCCGTCGTTCGGTCCGCTCTTTACCTTGAGGCGCGTATCGCCCGCGAACAAGCCGAAGTAAATCGTGTACGTGCCGGGCGTGAAGTTCGGCTCGAGCTTGAACTCGTGATCGTCGACGAGAAGGTCCCCCGGGAGCCAAAGCGCCATCGGGTACTTGCCGTTCATCGGCTTGTGATCGCCGTTGTGGCGCCGGTGGTAGCCGTCGATGTGGATGAAGCCCTCCCACTCGGTCGTCACCGGCGCGAGCACCTTGTAGTAGGTCTTCATGTGGTACGTCTTGCCCGGCGCGATCGCGTCGACGAGCTTGCCGCGCTCGTCGAGGAGATCGATGCCGATGACGTTCAGCTTGTCCTCCATGTTCGCGTCGATTGGCCGCTGGGGATGCGGCATCGCCGAGAGGACCATGGCCGACAGCGGGTTCTCGTCCTTCTCGCCCGCCCCGAGCGACGACGCCGCGAGCAGGATCTGGCTCGACCTCGCGTCGACGATGGGCAAGTTCGTCCGGGACTCGGGCGGCGCGTGCTCGCGCCACATCTGATTCAGCTTGGGGAGCTCCTCGGCCTTCATCGCCAGGCACCGGCGCTGCCCCGACCCCGCCGCGACGAGCCACTTGTACGCGGCCGTCGGATCGTTCAGCGTCTGCGGCTGCCCGCCCGCATAGTAAGCCGCCGTGCGCCCTCCCACGCCGAGCAGGGCGAGCGGCGCGCCCGGGCACACCTGCCGGTAGCTCTCGAAGACCTCTTTCGGCGAGAGCTGATTGGCGAGCGCCGGGTAGTAGAAGAGGCAGAGCACGAGGCCGACGACCCCGCCGCCGAGAGCGAGCGCCGGCGCGCGATGCCGGAGCACGTCGCCCACGAACCCCATCACCAGGAAGAAGGCGACGCCGGACGGCACCGACAGCAGCGCCGCCACGTACGGCTTGAAGCCCATCGCGTACCACGACACGAAGGCGACGCCGGGGATCGCGAACAGCATGAAGAACCCGAGCACGACGAGCGCCACCCACCACTCGAAGCGATCGAGCTTCGCCTCGCCCCGCGGCTGGAGATGCCCGAGGAGATCCTCGAACGGCTCGAACCCGCGGGTGAGCGACCCCTTCGACAGCTCCCGGGACCGACCGAAGGCCCAGAGCCAGACGTCGCACGCGAAGAGCAGGCCCAGGATGAAGAGGAGCGGCACGAACGCGACGAACCACCACGCGTTCAGCACGAGATCCCGGATGCTCGACGACATCTGCGGCATCCAGTGCGCGTGCGTCCTCATGCCCGCGAAGACGAACAGACCCGCCAGCGAGGCGCCCGCGATGGTCGCGAAGTAAACGAGCGCCAGCATCCCGTCGTACGCCTCGCGCAGCGTGCGGAGGACCTTGGCGTAGGTCGACGGATCGAACGGCGCCCGCTTGGCGTCGCGCTCGACCCACGTGAGGAACGCCGTCAGCGCGAAGCCCCCGAGGACGACCCACCACAGGTTCAGCGCCTTGTCCTTGAAGCTCTCCGGGAACGTCGCCCCCGAGATGCCGAAGGCCATGTAGGCCTTCTCCGGCAGCTCGTGGAAGTCGTGGTGGATGACCGCCGCGAGCAGCAGCGTCCCCAGGCCGACGGCGATCGACGCGTGCGCCCCGCGCTCGAAGTCCCGGATGGACACGGCGATGGCCACCGCGCAGAGAGCCGGCCCGCTGAAGGCCACGAGATCGGTCCGCGCGACCAGGTAGCCGTGGGCCACGAGCGCCACCGTGGCGCCGACGAGCACCGCCGTGCGACCCAGGCTCTCGCGCTCCCCTTCCGGGCCCGTCCGGCCCCGCGGCGACAGGAAGAGGCGTCCGAACGCGAACGGCAGGAACGCGCTCCACGGCGCGAGGGCGTGGCCGATGGCGCCCACGTAGTACTCGAACGTCGGGTACTTCGTCGGGACGTGGAGCGCCGTCCCGATCCACATGTTGAGGTCCTTCGTGCCGCCGGGGGTCGCGATGGCACGCGCCGCCATCCCCGCCACGCCGAGGCCCGCGAGGAGCGCGACGGCCCCCACCACGTCCCCCACCCAGTCCGAGCGCGATCGCGCGCCCACGCGCGCCGCCGCCCACCCGAGCCCGACGCCGACGAGCGGCACCCCGAGGCCGAGCATCCCGCCGCGGCTCTCGTAGCCGACGAACAGGCCGAGCGCGGCCATCGCCAGCCACGGGAGGCGCGCGACGACGGTCGTCGGCCCCTTGTCGTCCCGGTCGAACGCGGCGACCGCGAGGCCGCCGAAGGCCATCGCCAGGCCCGCCATCGTGCACACGTCGCCGAGCATCGTGCGCGCCTGCACGAAGTAGATGGGCATCGTCGAGAGCACGACCGCCGCGTAGGCGCCCGTGCGGCGATCGAAGAGCCGCGCGACGAAGGCGTACGTCGCCAGGACGCCCAGCAGGCCCCACAGGGCGAGCGGCAGGCGGCCCGCCCACTCGGTCAGCCCGAAGACCTTGAAGCCCAGCGCGATCGACGTGAAGGGGAGCTGCGGCCGCCCGAGATCGTTGAGGTGCGGGAGCGAGTTGTCGGCCCCCGCGAGCGCCAGGCTGCCGGCGTGGTGGAGATTGATGGCGATGCGCCGCGACAGGTCGGCGACGTTGAGCTCGTACGGGTCCCACAGCCCGCTCCGCGTCAGCGGCGGCAGCAGGAAGAAGAGCAGCGCGGGAACGAGCGTCGCGACTGCGAGCGGAGCCCATCGCCTCCACGGCGCCCGCGGCGCCTCCGCGGCGGGGGGGGCGGCTTCTTCGGAGGGCGGATTCGCGTCTTCGGTCATGGGGGACTGCGGGGAAAGCCGGCGGACACTACTTCCATCCTCCGGGGCGACGCAACCGCCGCATGCTAGAGAGCCCTCCCCCGCATGAGCGATCCCCCCGCCACGCCCTCTCCCACGCGCTCGGGCCGCGTGGCGCTGCTGGGCCGGCCCAACGTCGGCAAGAGCACGCTCCTCAATGCGCTGCTCGGGGAGCCCATCGCCATCATCAGCTCTCATCCGCAGACGACGCGCGACGTCGTCCGGGGCGTCATGACGCGGGGGGACACGCAGTTCGTGTTCCTCGATACGCCTGGGCTGCACGCGGCGAAGAACCGCCTCGGCACGTGGATGAACGAGGCCGCCCGCGAGCAGGCCCGCGAGGCCGACGTGGTGGTGCTCCTGGTCGAGCCGGAGTGGGCCGCCGCCGTCAACCCGGCCGACCTCGCGCTGGCACGCGAGATCGAGGGGGTGCCGACGGTGCTGGTCATCAACAAGATCGACCGCCTGAAGGACAAGACCAAGCTCCTCCCGATTCTGGCGGCGTTCGGCGAGAAGCACGCCTTCGCCGCGACGGTCCCCATGAGTGCGAAGCGCGCCGACGGCCTCGAGCGGCTGTTGAAGGAGGTGCGCGAGCTCCTGCCGGAGCAGCCCTTCCTCTACGAGCCGGACACGCTGTCCGACCAGCCAGTGCGGTTCTTCGTGGCGGAGTTCGTGCGCGAGCAGATCCTCCAGCACACCCGGCAAGAGGTGCCGCACGGGGTGGCCGTCGTCGTCGAGCGCTTCGACGAGAGCACCGACGTGCCGCACATCGAGATCGCGATCCACGTCGCGCGCGAGGGGCACAAGGGCATCCTCGTCGGCGCCAAGGGGAACATGATGAAGCGGATCGGGACGGCCGCCCGGATGCGCGTCGAGAAGATGCTGGGGCGCAAGGTGCACCTCAAGCTATGGGTGCGCACGACGCCGGACTGGATGAACGATCCGGCGAAGCTGCGCGATCTCGGGTACGGGCCGGAGACCACGCGATGACCAAGCACCACCCCGCGCGCGTCCGCGGCGTCCTCCCCGGCGGCGTCGGCAGCATGCCCATCGTCGCCATCGTGGGGAGGCCCAACGTCGGCAAGTCCACGCTGTTCAACCGCCTGGCGCGCGCGCGCCTCGCCATCGTGCACGACGAGCCGGGGGTGACGCGCGACCGCAAGTACGCCGACACGAGCGCGTACGGCCGCGCCTACACGATCGTCGACACGGGGGGCTTCGATCCGGAGGACGCGGATCCGATGAAGGCGGGGATCGCCGTCCACGTGCGCGCCGCGGTGGCCGAGGCGGACGCCATCGTCTTCGTGACCGACGCGACGACCGGCCCGAACGACGCCGATCGCGCCGCGATCAAGCTCTTGCGAAGGAGCGGCAAGCCCGTGTTCTACGCGGCCAACAAGGCGGACTCGCCGAAGAGCGACGTGGAGGCCTTCGAGCTCTACCGGCTCGGCGTCGAGAAGGTGTACCCGGTGAGCGCCCTCCACGGGCGGGGCCTCGGGGAGCTCGAGACCGACCTCGTCGAGGCCCTGCCGGCCGAGGAGCCCGGGCCGCCGGAGGACGAGACGGCGCCGCCGCGCATCGCGCTCATCGGACGCCCGAACGCCGGCAAGAGCAGCCTCCTCAACCGCATCCTGGGCGAGGACCGCGTGCTCGTGGACTCGCGCCCGGGGACGACGCGCGACTCCATCGACGCCCTCGTCGAGCGGGACGGCCACCGGTACGTCTTCATCGACACGGCGGGCATCCGGCGCAAGGCCAAGGTCACCAAGGAGGGCAGCGAGGTCGAGTCGATGAGCGTGCTCTCGAGCATCCGCGGCATCGAGCGCGCCCACGTCGTGATCATGATGTGCGACGCCGAGGAAGGGGTGGCCGAGCAGGACGCGAAGATCCTGGGCCTCGCCGAGGAGCGCGGGCGGGCCATGATCGTGGCCCTCAACAAGAGCGATCTGCTCGACAAGTCGGCGTTCGCGAAGGCCGAGGAGATGGCGCGGGAGAAGCTCTCGTTCGCGCCGTTCGTGCCGGTCGTGCGAATCAGCGCGAAGACCGGGCGCGGGGTGGGCGAGCTCTTCACGACGATCGACAAGGTGCGCGAAGCCTTCTACCGGCGCATCGGCACGGGGGAGCTGAACCGCTTCTTCGAGGGCGTGCTCGAGCTCAAGCCGCCGCCGACGATGGGCGGGCGCGCCCCGCGCCTCTACTACGTGACCCAGGCCGAGGTGGCGCCGCCGACGTTCATCGTGATGACCAACGCGCCGGACTCGATCCACTTCTCGTACCGGCGGTTCGTCATGAACCAGTTACGGAAGCACTTCGGGTTCGAGGGCGTCCCCGTCCGCGTGCACTACAAGCCCCGGCGCCGCCGCGAGTCGCCGAGCGGCTGAAGCTCCTCACACGCCGCCGCGCATGAGCATCTCGGCCACCTCGCCGAGGTTGCCGAGGTCGTGGACGTCGCTCGCGAGCTCCGGGACGCGCACGATGGGCACCTTTGCGCGAGCCCGGCCGTCGAGAGCCTTCACGTGGTGCGCGTCGAGCGACGCGAGCCTCACCGCGTCGCCGTGGGCCTGGACGAGCCGCCTGGGCGCGTCCTCCTCCAGCGCGAGACCGTCCCGCGCGATGGCCGCCGCCGCGTCCTCCACCGTCGGCGGCGCGTCGGCGCCCGCGGGCGGCACGCGGAAGCGGTTCACGACGAAGGCCCCGCGCGGCATCTTCGCCTCCTCGAGCCGCTCGCTGAAGAAGAGCACCTCCTGGATGCTCATCGGCGCGGGGCTCGTGACGAGGACGAACGACACCTCGGGCGACCGCAGCGCCTCCTCGACCATCCCCGCGCGCTGCTTGAAGCCGCCGAACAGATCGTTCAGCTCCGTGATGAACTCCGCCATCGCCGCGAGGAAATCCCCGCCCGTGATCTTGCCGAGGCCACGGAGCACGAGCGCCGCCGACCGCGCCAGGAGGTTCAGCGACAGCTTGCCCGTCGACTCGAACGCCTGCACGAACCAGCGCATGGCCGCCGAGTCGATGGCGTCGGCCAGGCGCGCCGGGGCGTCGAGGAAGTCGAGCGCGTTCGCGGTGGGGGGCGTATCGAGGATGACGAGGTCGAAGCGCGGATCGCTCTGCACGGCGACGAGCTTTTCCATCGCCATGTACTCCTGCGTGCCCGCCAGCGTCGTCGACACGTACTTGTAGAGGCGGTTCTCGAGGAGCTTCTTCGCGCGCTCCGGCGTCGACGAGTGCTTCACGACGAGCTCGTCGAACGTGCGCTTCGTGTCGAGCATCATCGCCGTCAGCGACCCCTCGAGCGGGAGACCGGCCCGCGCGAAGAGCTCCGGCGCGACGGCCTGCTCCTCCGACGACATGCGCTCCATGCCCAGCGACTCCGCCAGGCGCCGCGCCGGGTCGATCGTGAGACACAGGACGCGCCGCCCGCGACGCGCCGCCGCGACCCCGAGCGCCGCCGCCGTCGTCGTCTTGCCCACCCCGCCGGCGCCGACCGCCACCAGCACGTGCCGCGACATCACCAGCTCTGCGAGCGTCTCCGGCACGGGAGAACCTTGCTAGCACGGCCTAGGACGGCTCGGAGTCCTCGTATTCGCCGTCGGCCAGGTTGTCGAACCGCGTGTACTGCCCGTCCCACCGGACGCGCACCGTGTCGACCGGGCCGTTTCGCTGCTTGGCGACGATGAGCTCCGCCACGTTCTTCTCGGCGCTCTCCTTGTTGTAGTAGTCGTCGCGGTAGATGAAGCAGATGTTGTCGGCGTCCTGCTCGATGGCGCCCGACTCGCGCAAGTCCGACAGCTGCGGGCGCTTGCTCTTCTCGCCCCGCGTCTCCACCGCGCGATTGAGCTGGCTGAGCGCGATGACCGGGAGGCTCAGCTCCTTGGCGAGCTGCTTCAGCCCGCGCGAAATCTCGCTGATCTCCTGCTCGCGCGAGTTCGCGTTCTCGCGCCCCCGCATGAGCTGCAGGTAATCGACCATCACGAGGCCGATGCGCTGCTTCTTCTCGCCGGTCGCCTCGTCCACCCGGTCGTAGTCCGCCTGGAGGCGCCGCACCTTGGACCGCAGCTCCAGCAGGGCCAGCGCCGGCGTGTCGTCGACCCAGATGCTCAGGCTCCCGAGGTGCGACGCCGCCTGCGTCAGCTTGCTCCAGTCGCTCGGCGTCAGCATGCCCGTGCGTACGCGGCTCACGTCGACCTTCGCCTCCGAGCACAGCATGCGGTTGACGATCTGCTCCCGCGGCATCTCGAGCGAGAAGACGACGACGCCGTAGCCCGGCTCCTCCCAGCGCTCGTTCGGATCGTGCGCGCTCTCGAGCTGCTGCGGGCTGGCGACGTTGGCCGCCATGTTGAGGACGAGCGAGGTCTTTCCCATGCCGGGGCGCGCCGCCACGATCGTGAGCTCCCCGTCGTGGAGGCCGCTCGTCATCCGGTCGTACCGGTCGAAGCCCGTCGCGATGCCCGTGATGCGCCGGCCGCGCGCGTTCGCCTTCTCGATCTTCTTGAAGGTCTCGCGCATCACGTCGCGCAGCATGTAGACGCTGCTCGACTCCCGCGTTCGCGCGATGTCGTAGACGGCCTGCTCCGCGCCGTCGATGAACGACTGCGCCTCGCCGTAGCCCGCGTACCCCTGCGACGTCACGCGCTGGCACGTGAGAATGAGCTGCCGCACGCGCCACTTCTCGTGGATCGTCTTGCCGTACGCCGCGACGTTCGCCACCGCGGGCGCCGTGTTGAGCACCTCGGTCAGGTACGCCATGCCCCCCACCTGGGCGAGGCGCTCCCGGTCGCGCAGCCACGTCGCCACCTGCACGACGTCGACCGGCCGGCCCGTCGACGACAGCTCCACGCACGCCTCGAAGATGCGCCGGTGCGCCTCCGAGTAGAAGTGCTCCGGCTTCAGGAACTCGTTGACCTTGTCGAGCGCGCCCGGGTCGACCATCACCGCCGAGATGACCGCGCCCTCGGCGTCGAGGTCGTGCGGCGGCACGCGCCCCTCGACCGACGAGATGCCCTCCGCTTGCCCCCCGATGACTCGCAGCTTTTCCACAGCGGGCACCCCGAAATGCGTCGCGCCCCGGACGCGTGGGCGGCCGAGGCGCGAGGTGTACTTACTTCTCTACGCTTACTTCGCGAAGACTTCTACCTTCAGCGTGGCGGACACGTCGCTCACCAGCTTCACCGGGATGGCGTACGCGCCGACCTGCTTGATGGCCTCGGGCAGATGCATCTTCTTCCGGTCGATGGCGATGACCCCGCCGGTCTGCGCCTTCACCGCGTTCTCGACGTCCTTCGACGTCACCGAGCCGAAGAGGCGGCCGTCGTCGCCCGCCTTCAGCGTCAGCTTGATCGTCAGCGCCTCGATCTGCGCCGCGAGGGTCTGCGCCTCTTTCTTCGCCTTCTCGGCCTTCGCAGTGGCGACGACCTTCTCGTGCTCGATGTGGCGGACGGCGGCGCTCGTCGCCGTCACCGCGAGCTGCCGCGGCAGGAGGTAGTTCCGCGCGAAGCCCGGGCGGACCCGCACGAGCTCCCCGCTCTTGCCGAGCTTCTGCACGTCCTGCTGGAGGATGACCTGGATGTTGGCAGGCATGGTGTGCTCCTCGTCGCCCCGTCAGTGCGTCACGGTGAAGGGAAGGAGCGCGATGTTGCGCGCCCGCTTGACCGCCAGCTGCACCTTGCGCTGGTGACGCGCGCAGTTCCCGCTGATGCGGCGCGGGACGATCTTGCCCCGCTCGGTGATGAAGTACTTCAGCGCCTGCGCGTCCTTGTAATCGATGATCAGCGTCTTGTCCGTGCAGTACTTGCAGACGCGCTTCTTGCCGCGGCGGCGGCCGATCTCGGCGTTTAGGTCGGGACCTCGGTTGATGTCCTTGTCGTCATCCATCATCGCCATGGCTCAGCTCTCCTCGCCAGCGTCGGTCTTGGGCTTCTCGGCCGCCGCTTCGGCGGGCTCGGCGCGATCGGCGCCGCCCCGGTCACCCCGGTCGCCGCCCTCCTCGTCCGCGAACTCCTCGTCCATCGAGCCGCGGTGGCGCCGCTCGTCCGGACCCGGATCGATGAGGCCCAGCTGCTTCTCCCGCGACTCCTCCGGCTCCGGCTCGGTCGGAAGCTCGAGCTTGCCGAGCTTCGTCTCCTCCGGGTCGATCTGCAGGGCGGCGAGGTCGACCTCGTCGCTCGTCTGCACGGTCATGAACTTCATGACCGTCTCCTGCAGCTTGAGGCCGCGCTCGACCTCCGCCACGAGGCCGCCGCCGCCCACGTACTTCACGTAGACGTAGACGCCCTTTCGCTGCTTTCCGACCGGGTACGCCAGCTTGCGGCGGCCCCAGGCCTCGACCTTGACGAGCTTCCCGTGCTCCCGCTCGACGGCCTCGGCGACGCGCGCCTGGACCTTCTCGGCGCTGTCGCCGTCGACGTCGGAGCGGAGGACGTAGATGGTCTCGTATTCTCGTGTGCGGACGAGCGGCGCGGGCCGCGCGGCCGATGCCGGCGTGGGTACGTTCACTTGTCGAATCCTCCAGGGCTCGTCCCGTGGGACGCGGGCCCGTGGGACGTGTTGCCCACGAGCAAGGGAGCGCGTTCGTAGCACAAGTCGAGGCGTTCGCTACTTCTTCGTGAGGGGGTCCTCGCCCGCGGGCGCCGGGGCGGCCGTGTGGAGGTACTTGGTCGCCGCCGCCAGCCCGTCGCTCGCGATGCGCCGGATCGCGTCGACCGCCCGGCCGACGACGTCACCGAGCTCCGCCCGCTCCACGGGATCGAACCGCGAGAGGACCCACTCCGCCGTCGACCCCGGGAAGCCCGCCGGGGGCCGCCCGATGCCCACCCGGACGCGCGCGAAGTCCGCCGTCCCGAGACGCCCGATGATGCTCCGGAGCCCGTTGTGACCCGCGTGGCCGCCGCCCAGCTTGATGCGGAGCTCCTTCCACGGGAGATCCAGCTCGTCGTGCACCACCAGGATCTCGGCCGGCGCGGCCTTCAGGAACGCCGCCGCCGGCTGCACGCTGTCGCCCGACAGGTTCATGTAGGTCTGCGGCTCGAGGAGCACGACGGCGTGCCCCCCGAGCTCCCCGCGTGTCCACCGCCCCCCGTGCTTCTCGCGGTACTCCGGCCAGCCCTCCGCCGTGCGGAGGGCCTCGGTGACCATGAACCCGACGTTGTGACGCTGCCCCTCGTGCTCCCGCCCTGGATTGCCCAGGCCGACGACGAGGAGCATCGCCTACTTCTTCTTCTTCTCGTCCTTGGCCGGCGCGGCGTCGGCGGCCGGAGCCGCACCCGCCGCAGGCGTCGCACCCGCCGCGCCCGGAGCCGCAGCGCCCGGAGCCGCCAGACCGCCCGGCGCGCCCGGAACCGCCTCGACGACCTCTTCCTTCTCCGGCGCGACGACCGCGACGAGCGTCTGCTCGGGCGGCAGGCGCACGCTGACGCCCTCCGGGAGCTTCAGCTCCTGCGTCGACACGTGCATCCCGAGCTCGAGGTGCGTCACGTCCGCCTCGAGCTTGACCGGGATGCGGTCCGGCAGGCAGCGCACCGGCACCGTGCGGTAGACGATGCGGAGCACGCCGCCCGCGGTGACGCCGACGGCCTTGCCCGTCGTGAAGAGCGGCACCTGCACGTCGACCGGCTTGTCGAGCTTCACCTCGATGAAGTCGATGTGCTCGAGGTGACGCTTGACCGGGTGAAGGACGAAGTCGCGGATCATCGCGAGGAACTTCTTGTCGCCGAGCTCGAGCTCGACCACCGTGTTCTGCCCGCGCTCGCTCTTCAGGATGGCGGCCACCTCTTTCGGGGTGACGGCGATGCTGGTCGCGGGGAGGCCCTTGCCGTAGGCGACGGCGGGGACGAAGCCGGTGCTGCGCAGGCGGCGGGCCTCGGCCTTGCCGGCGGCGACGCGGTTCTGGGCCTTCAACGTGGGCATCTGGACGGCGGTCATGGTGTTCTCCCATCCCCTGTCCGCCCGGGAGCCGGGCATGCGGGGTTCGATGTGGACGCCGTGTGTAGCAGAGCGGCGGGCTCAGGCAAACGGGGACGACGGTCAGGCGAACAGGGACGAGACGCTGTCCGAGCTGTGGATCCGCTTGATGGCCTCCCCGAGGAGGCGCGCGATCGAGATCTGCTTGATCTTCGCGCAGGACTTCGCCGCGTCCGACAGGGCGATCGAGTCGCTCACCACGACCTCGGCCAGCGGCGACTCGGCGATCCGCTGCACCGCGGGGCCCGACAGGACGCCGTGGCTCGCGCACGCGACGATCTTCCGGGCTCCCTTGTCGGCCAGGGCCTGCGCCGCGCCGGTCAGCGTGCCCGCCGTGTCGATGATGTCGTCGATGATGATGCAGTCCTTGCCCTTCACCTCGCCGATGAGGTTCACCACCTCGCTCACGTTGGCCCGCTCGCGGCGCTTGTCGATGATCGCGAGCGACGCCCCGAGGCGCTTCGAGTACGCGCGCGTCCGCTCGACGCCCCCCGCGTCCGGCGACACGAAGACCGACGACGCGTCGAAGTGCTTCTTCAGGTAGTCCTCGAGAAAGACGGGCATCGCGTAGAGGTGATCGAAGGGGATGTTGAAGAACCCCTGGATCTGCCCCGCGTGCAAGTCGACCGAGACGACCCGGTTGACGCCCGAGGTCTGGATGAGGTCCGCCACGAGCTTCGCCGTGATGGGGGTGCGCGGCGCCACCTTGCGGTCCTGCCGCCCGTAGCCGTAGTAGGGCATCACGGCCGTGATCGAGCCCGCCGAGGCGCGCCGCAGGGCGTCCGCCATGATGAGGAGCTCCATCACGTTGTCGTTCGTGGGCGTGCTCGTCGACTGGATGACGAACGCGTCGACCCCGCGGACGTTCTCGCCGATCTCGACGAAGCTCTCGCCGTCACTGAAGCGCGTGATCCGGCACTTGCCGAGCGGCGTCTCCAGGTACTGGCCGATCGCCGCGGCGAGCACGGGGTTGGCGTTGCCGGCAAACAGGCACACCTTCTTGAACACGCGCACACCTCGTCGATGTCGGGGGTGCGCGACTCGTAGCCGGCGCGTCACACAGTGTCAACGCACGCGCCTCGCCTGCCCCACGACGGACGCCCCTCTCGGCAGCTCTGCCACCTCTCGGGGCGTCATGGAGAGAACGCGTCCCAGAACCGTGCGAGACCGAGCGAGGCCTAGGAGGCCGAGCACGGCGTACTCACGTACGCCACGCGAGGCCGACAACGGCATCGCGAAGGGATCGCGCGGTTATGGGATGCGTTCTAATGAGGCATCGCGGCGCATTCGTACTTCGGGCCGCGCTTCCCCTGCTCGAGGCAGGCCTTGTACGAGCGGCGCGCGTTCTTCATGTCGCCCTTCTCCTGGTACGCGGCGCCGAGGATGAGCCACGCCTCGCCGTCCGTCGGATCCAGCGCCACGCTCCGCTCGCCCGCCGCGATGGCGTCGGCGTCCTTGCCGCGTTCGAGCAGCGAGCGCGACGCGTTCTTCTCTTTCGCCGCCGCCTTCGGATCGAGCTCCGGCGCTTCCGTCGGCGCCGGGGCCGCCGCCGCCGTCTCCGCGGGCGCGGCCACGGGGGCCGCTGCCGTCTCCGCGGGGGCCGCGGTCGCCGGGGCCGCCGCCGCTGCCGTCTCCGCGGGGGGCGGGGTCGCCGGGGCCGCCGCCGCCGCCGTCTCCGTGGGGAGCGGCGTCGCGGGGATCGCCGTCTTCGCGGGGGGCGGGGCCGCCGCCGCCATCGCCACGGGACGCGCCCTCCCGGAGTCCGTCGAGTTGTGCGCCACCGCGACCTTCACGAGCGCCGCCAGGCACAGGGCCGACGCGCCCGCCACCGCGAGCTTCACGTACCGCGAGAGATTGGCGCGGCGCCGGGCGACCTCGGGGGTCAGCTTCAGGGCCATCCGCGGATCGCGCTCCTCCTCGTCGAAGGGCGCGTACGACGGGCGCGACTGCCGCTCGCCGTCGAAGAAGTGGTTGTCGAGGTCCACCGGCGGGTAGCTGCTGTCGTCCCGCGAGACCATCGCCGGAGCCTCGGGCTCGGGCGGCGGCGGCGTCTCCTCGACCACGGCGGCGGCGATCACCGCCTCGGCGACCTCCGGCTCCGACGCCTCGACGATCTGCTCCTCGCCCGCCATCGCCGGCGGCGCCACCGAGCTCGCCTTGCCCGCCCTACCTCGACGCCCCTTCCTGGTCATCGTCAATTGCTTCTCCGTCCCAGCGGTTGGTTCTCGTGTCCGTCGCGTGTCCCCCCCGGGTGATGCCCGACTCCTGCCGTTTCCGTCATTTCAGAGCGCCGGGCTGCCTGCGGGGTCTCGTGTCGGGCCGCCATGGAGAGGGTGCAGAGCAAATGGCGTGCGCGCGTGGCCGAGGCGCTGGAGAAAGGGCCGACGAGGAGCCCCGTCAACGATCGCACGACAGGGTTGTCTCGAACCGCGCCGCGCATTCCCTTCCCGTGGGCGCACGGTGGCACAACGGATCAAACGTTCGAATGAATGCCGCAGGACGAGACGTTCTTGAGGCAGTGACCGCGGACGCGTACACCGTCATCGCACATGCGCGCCGTCCTCGAGATCACGCTGAAGCCCGGCGGAGCGGCCGACAAGCTCGCCCACGGGCACCCCTGGGTCTGGCGGGAAGCCATCGCACGCGGCCTCGACAAGGCGGCGCCGGGGCAGGAGGTGCAGGTGCTGGCGGCCGACGGCGCTCCGCTCGGGCGGGGCCTGGCCGATCCCGCGTCGCCCATCGCCGTGCGCCTCTGGACCCGCGGCAAGGCGCCCGTCGACGAGTCTCTGTTTCGGGACCGTGTCGGCCGGGCGTGCTCGCTGCGCCAGCGGCTCTTCGCGGGAGGCGCGACGGACGCGTACCGCGTGCTTCATGGCGAGGGCGACCGGACGCCGGGGTTCGTCGTGGATCGGTACGGTCCGGTGTCCGTCCTGAGGACGGATGGCGAGGGGGCGGCGGCGCGCGCGAGCGACCTCGTCGACGTGCTGGGACCGACGCTGGAGTCGTGGGGCGTGTCCACGCTGGTTCACCGTGCCGGCGGCAAGGGCGAGAAGCCCCGCTTCGAGGTGCTCCGGGGGGACGAGCCGCCCGACACCGTGGAGGTGAAGGAGCACGGGCGGACGTTCGTCGTCGACCTGAAACACGGGCAGAAGACGGGGGCCTTTCTGGACCAGCGGGAGAACCGCGCGCTCGTCGGGACGCTGGCGGCGGAGCGGCGGGTCTTGAACCTCTTCTCGTACGCGGGGGGCTTCTCGCTCTTCGCGGCGGCGGGTCGCGCGACGCGCGTGACGAGCGTCGACGTGGCGGCGGGGGCGCACGCGACGGCGCAGGCGAGCTTCCGCGCGTCGGGCCTCGATCCCGGCCAGCACACCTTCGTGACGGCCGACGTGTACGCGTTCCTCGAGCAGGCCAAGAAGCGGCGCGAGGAGTGGGACCTCGTCATCAGCGATCCGCCGAGCTTCGCCCCGAGCGAGAAGGCCGTGCCGCGCGCCCTCTCGGCGTACCGCGCGCTCCACAGGGCCTGCGCCGACGTCCTCTCGCGCAAGGGTGTCATGTGCGCCGCGTCGTGCTCCAGCCACGTCGACATGGCGGCCTTCCTCTCGACCCTCGACGACGCGGCCCTCGGCCGGGACGATCTCCGCGTCCTCGAGCTCCGCGGCGCCGGCCCCGATCACCCGACCCTCGCCGCCTTCCCCGAGGGCCGCTACCTGAAGCTCGTCGTCATGGGATGAGAGTGTTGAACGGGGAGTGGAGGAGAGAAGGAGGATCGGGGGATGGGAACCAACCAACCTCCTTCTCTCCTTTTCTCCCTGTTCAACACTCTCCGTCTGGGGGCGTTACTCGGCGAGGATGGCTTCGTCGGTGAGCGACTCCACGGATTCCCGGGGGCCCGAGGCGATGAGGCCGAGCGGATCGAAGACGCCCCGCTCTTTCGGGGTCACCGACGACAGCGAGCTCACGAGCTGCGCCTTGCGCAGGTAGATCTCCTCGCGACGCCCCGAGTCGTTCTCCACCTTCAGCGACAGCTCGTGCGCGTTCGGGCTCCGCCGCGCGATCTCCCCCACCGTCGGCGCGATGGCCGCGACCACCAGCGAGACCACCTTCGTGCCGAGGTCCTGCTCGGTCACGTCGACGCCGCCGAGCGTCAGGCTCACCAGGCGCTTCTTTCGCGAAAGGAGCGGGCCGCACGCCGACCGGAGGTGCTGCCACAGGCGCTCCAGCTCCTTGGCCGACCCCGCGTCGAGCACCGCCGGCAGGCCCGACTCGGCCTCCACGTCGTCCGGGTGATGCACCTCGGCCGACAGCTTGTCGTCCACGTGCCGCAGATCGAAGACCAGCGAGTCCGGCGACTCGGGCTTTCTCCGCAGGCGGAGCTCCGCCTTGTCGTCGCGCAGCTCGAAGCCGCCGACGACGTACTCGTCGAGGGTGATCGTCTCCGACGTCACGCTCCGCTTGAAGAGGCTCCGCTTCACGCCGACCGGCAGCGTCACCTCGGTCGCGAAGTCGCGCACGTGGCGCGCCACCCGCCAGTCGTCGACCCCCTCCGACGCCAGCGTGAAGCCCGCCGTGAGGCCCCCCTCGTACGAGAAGACCGCCGACATCGTGTTCGTCCCGCCGTCGAGCGCCATCGTGACGTGCGTCTCCTCCACCGGCAGGCGCACCGCGATGAGCAGCCTCTCCAGCGCCTCGCGCGCCTCGACCCGGCGCCGCCCCGACTCGACGCGCGTCGCCTGCTGGTCGCGGTCGCTCGTCTGGATGGCCACGCGCCGCGCCTCGTCGACGATCCGCTGCGCCAGGTCCGAGAGCTGCTGCACGTACTCGCGCACCTGCACCTGCGTCGAGTCGCGCGCGCCGTCCTTCAGCGCGCCCACGGCTTCCTTGTGGAACGCGTCGAGGTCCTCGAGGGCGCGCGTGCGCCCGATGGCCCCCTCCTCCGCCGCCGTCCGCAGCGCGCGCGTCTCCGCGTCGAGGCGCACGACGCGCGCCGCCTGCGCGCAGAACACCTCGAGCGCCGCGAGGAAGTCGTACTGCGGCGGGAACGGGACCGAGTCGCCGTAGAGGTACCGCATGCTCCCAAGGGTACCTCACCTGCGTTCGAGGTCGTAAAAGACCTTGTCCCCACCCTTCACGTGGTGGAGGCCGCAGCCCAGCCGCTCGAAGCGCCGGGCCAGCAGCCGCCGGTAAAAGGTCACCGGGCGGGCGTGGACGTCGACGTCCGTCTTCGACCGGTCGACCACCTCGCGGAGGTCGCGCGAGGTGATGGCCTCCACGTAGAGAAACCCCCGGCACATCGCCGCCATGTTCTCGATCGCGCGCTCGCACGCGGCGTCGTCGAGGTACGGAAGGACCCCCTGGCAGACGACGAGGTCGAACTTCTCGCGCGCGCGCCACCGCGTGATGTCCCGCTGCTCGTGGCCGTAGGTCGCGCAGGCGTACGCGCTGACGTCGACGGAGCGGTAGCGGACCTCGGGCAGGTTCTCGCGGAACCAGTCGCGCCACAGGCCCGTCCCCGCCCCCGCGTCGAGCACCTTCTCGAGGTCGCCGCCGAACCAGCGCACGAACCCGGTGACCCCCCGGGCAAGCTCGGCGATCTGCTCCTTTCCGTACACGCGCGACCGCCGCGACTCGTAGAACCGGCGGAAGTACGACGCGTCGAACGAAGCGGACATGCGGCTCCCGGGGAAAGAGAGGAGAGGACAGGAAGGCGGGAAGACGGGAAGACGATTGGGGTGTAGCGGCAAGACCTACAAAACTTCCCGTCTTCCCGTCTCCCTGTTTTCCCCCTCTCGACTCTCTGGAGATCCTTTGGCGTAGTCGCGCGTCAGGGGGGCATGCGAAGCGCGTCGGTCGTGGGGCTCGTGGGGATGGTGGCGCTGGCGGGGTGTGCGGGCGCGGCGGCGGCGCCGAGGGCGGCGGCGCCCGTGGCGGACCGGGCGGGGGAAGCCGCGGCGCCGGCGGTGGAGAGCCCGCCGGCGGCGACGGTGGCGCTGAGTACGCCGCCGGTCCCGGCGGGGCCCTGGGTGCGCGCGGCGGCGGACAGCGACGTGCTGCTCGCGCGGGGTGGGGATGCGTTCGTGGGGGTGTGGGTGGACATCCCCGAGGGGACGCGCGCGAAGGTGCGGGCGCCGGTGGATCTCGCGCTCGTCGTGGACACCTCGGGGTCGATGGAGGGGGCGAAGATCCAGGCGGCGCGCGCGTCGGCGAGGACGCTGGTGCAGCGGCTGGCCGACGGGGACGTCATCTCGGTCGACACGTTCAGCGACCACGCGCGGACGCTCGTGCCGCCCGTCGTCCTGACGCCCGAGACCCGCGCCCGGGTGCTCTCGGCGATCGCGGAGCTCGGCACGGGGGGCTCGACGAACATGGCCGAGGGGCTCGAGCTCGCCGAGATGCACGTGGCGCAGGCGCCGCACGACCATCCGGTCCGGCGCATCGTGATGATCTCCGACGGGCAGGCCAACGTGGGGCTCTCGTCGCCGCAGGCGCTCGGCGAGCTGGCGCAGCGGAGCCTCGCGCTCGGCGCGCAGGTGACGTCGCTCGGCGTCGGGCTCGACTACGACGAGCGGACGCTCGACGCGATCGCGGAGCGGACGAGCGGGCGCCTCTTTCACATCGGCGATCCGCGCGAGATGACGGCGACGCTGGAGCACGAGATCGATCTCCTGGCGGCGACGGTGGCCGACCAGGCGTCGATCGAGATCGTCCCGGCCCCGGGGGTCGTCCTCGTGGGCGTCGAGGGCGCGCGCGTCGAGGGCGCGGCGAACGGCGCGGTGCGGATCCCGCTCGGGACCCTCTACGCGGGTCAGCACCGGGAGGCGCTCGTGCGGATGCGGCTGACCGAGTCGGCCTCGGGCGGGCAGCGGGCGCTCGCGAGCGTGCGCCTCGAGTTCCACGATCCCGCCGAGAACGAGGTGGAGCGCGTGCAGGAGGTGCTGGCGCGCGCGTCGACGAGCGACGATCCGGTCGCGGTGGCCGCGCACGCGAACGCGAAGACGCACGCCATGATGGCGATGGTCGAGGCGGCGAAGACGGAGATCCAGGCGGCGCAGGACGTCGGCTCGGGCAACTTCATGCAGGCCGAGCAGAGCCTCGCGGCGGCGCAGAAGGGCCTCCTCGACGAGGCGGCCCGGACGAAGGACGACGGCGTTCGCCAGAAGCTCACCGTGGCCGCGGCGACGGTCGCCACGGCCCGCGCCCACGCCGCCGCGGCCCCCAAGGCGGCGCCCGCGAAGATGCGCGAGGACGTCCTCGAGATGAACGCCGACGGCATGCGGAACATGGGGTACTGAGAGCGGCGGCCCCCGCAGGGCCGCCGCGTACGGCGGCAACGCCGCCGCGTACGGCGGCAACGCCGCCGTCAGCACCGCGAGCGTCAGCGAGCGGTGAGGGTACCGCGGTCCCTCTCGGGGCAGCACGTGCCGCCGTGCCTGCGCTCACCGCTCGCTGACGCTCGCGGTGCTGATCGCCGCTCGCGCGGCGATATGCGGCGCTTTCTAGCTTCGCCAGAGGCGGCTCTGTTCGAGCAGCTTCGCCACCAGCGAGGTCCAGCCGGTCTGGGCGCGGGCGCCGAGGCCTTCGCCGGTGTCGCCGTTGAAGTATTCGTGGAACGTGATGTGGTCCTTGAAGTGGGGGCTCCGCTGGAGCGCGTGCCGCGCGCCATTCGCGGCGCGATGCCCCTCGGGGTCCGCCGTGAAGAGCCCGATGAGCCGCCGCGACAGCTCCGCCGCGACCTCCCACAGGGTCAGGAAACTCCCCGAGCCCGTCGGGCACTCCACCTTCATCGACTCGCCGTAGTAGTGCGCCAGCCGCTGCAGCGCCTCGATGACCAGGTAGTTCACCGGCATCCACACCGGGCCGCGCCAGTTCGAGTTCCCGCCGAAGAGGCCCGTGCGGCTCTCGGCCGGCTCGTAGTCCACGCGGAAGCTCTGCCCCTCGAGGGCCACCTCGTACGGGTGCAAGAGATGCGACCGCGACAGCGACCGCACCCCGTACGGCGACAGGAACTCCTCCTCGCTCAGCATCCGCGACAGCACGCGCACGAGCTTCTGCTGGTCGACGAGCGACAGGAGCCGCCGCTCGCGCCGCCCCGGCACCTCCATCAGCGGGCAGTGCTCCATGAGCTCCGGCCGGTTCCCGAGAAACCACCGCGCGCGCTTCCAGAAGGCCGGGAAGCGCGCCAGCGTGTCCGAGTCGAGCGTCGAGACGGCGAAGAGCGGCGTCAGGCCCACCATCGAGCGTACGCGCACGGGGAAGCTCTCCCCCGACGAGCGGCGCATGACGTCGTAGTAGAAGCCGTCCGCCTCGTCCCAGAGGCTCGTCTCCTCCCCCGCGATGTGGTTGATGGCGTGCGCGATCAAGAGGAAGTGCTCGAAGAACTTGTTCGCCACGTCCTGGTAGCTGTCGTTGTCCCGCGCGAGCTCGAGCGCGATGTCGAGCATGTTGAGGCAGTACATGCCCATCCAGCTCGTCGCGTCGGCCTGCTCGAGGACCCCGCCGCCCGGGAGCGGCTTCGAGCGGTCGAAGAGCCCGATGTTGTCGAGCCCCAGGAAGCCCCCCTCGAACACGTTCCTGCCCGACGTGTCCTTCCGGTTCACCCACCAGGTGAAGTTCAGCATCAGCTTGAGGAAGATCGACTCCAGGAAGGCGCGGTCGGCGCGCCCCGTCATGCGCCGCTCGATCTGGTAGACGCGGAGCGCCGCGTACGCGTGCACCGGCGGGTTCACGTCCCCCAGCTGCCACTCGTAGGCCGGGATCTGCCCGTTCGGGTGCATGTACCACTCGCGCGTCAGGAGCGTGAGCTGCTGCTTCGCGAACTCCGGGTCGACCAAAGACAGCGGGATGCAGTGGAACGCGAGGTCCCACGCCGCGTACCAGGGGTACTCCCACTTGTCCGGCATGGAGAGCACCTCCGAGTTGTAGAGGTGGCGCCACTCGCGGTTCCGCCCCTCCCACCGCGACGCCGGGGGCGGCGGCGCCGCCGGATCCCCGCGCAGCCACCGCTCCACCTCGTAGGCGTAGTACTGCTTGCTCCAGTGAAGGCCCGCCAGCGCCGCGCGGAAGACGCGCCGCTCGTCCGCCGACAGCGTGTGCGGCGCGACCGCCGCGTAGAACTCGTCGGCCTCGCGAATGCGCCGCTCGAAGACCGCGTCGAAGTCCGCGAACGGCGTCATCTTCGCGCGGTTCGTGTACCGCAGGCGCAGCACCTCGGTCTCGCCCGGCCCGAGCAGGAGCGAGTACCGCGCGCCCACCTTGGTCCCCCGCCCCGCCGGGTTCACCGCCTCGCGCTTCCGGTGCACGATCGCCTGCGTGAACGCGTCCTTCACGTACGGCGAGCGGTTCTCCTTGCCCCACAGCGCCTCCGCGTTCGACTCGTTCTCCGTGAAGAGCAGCTCCTCGGCGCCCTCGGCGTAGAGCCACGCGTGCCCGAGGTGCTCCTCCACGGTCTCCACGACGTGGACGTCGCCGAACGGCTCGAGCGCGAAGAGCTGCGGCCGCGGCGCCTCGGCCGACCAGCTCCACGTGTTCCGGAACCAGAGCTGCGGCAAGACGACGAGCGACGCCGCGCGGTCGCCGTGGTTCTTCACCGTGAGGCGCACGAGCACGTCGTCCGGCTCCTCCTTCGCGTACTCCACCTGCACGTCGAAGTAGCGGTCGTGGTCGAAGACCCCCGTCTCGAGGATCTCCGGCTCCGGATCGAGCTTGCCCGCCCGGCGCGCGCGCTCGCGGAGCTCGTCGTAGGGGAAGGCGCGCTGCGGATACTTGTAGAGCGCCCGCGCGTAGCTGCTCGTCGGCGTCGCGTCCTCGTACCAGTAGAGCTCCTTCACGTCCTCGCCGTGGTTGCCCTCCTTGCCGGATAGCCCGAAGAGCCGCTCCTTCAAGATGGGATCCGCGCCGTTCCAGAGGCCGACCGCGAAGCTCACGAGGCCGCGGTTGTCGCAGAAGCCGAGGAGCCCGTCCTCCCCCCAGCGGTACGCGCGGAGGTGCGCGTGATCGAAGGGCAGGTTCTCCCAGGCCTCGCCGTCCGGCGAATAGTCCTCGCGCACCGTGCCCCACTGCCGCTCCGAGAGATACGGCCCCCAGCGGCGCCACTTCTTGCCCGCGGCGCGAGCCTCCTCGAGGCGGCGATGCTCGGCGGTCGCGTGGGTCGGCATCGGCGCAGACTACCCCAGGCAGAGGGGGGAACACCGGATGCCGCGCGAGCGGCCATCGGCACCGAGAGCGTGAGCGAGCGGTGAGCGACGAAGCTCGGGGAGCGGAGTGCCGTCGTGCAAGGGACACGGCTCACCGCTCGCTGACGCTCGCGGTGCTGACCGCGGCTACGCCGCTCGTCCGGGATCCGTCGCGAGTCGCGCTCGCTCATCGAGCCGGAGGAGCCTCTCCGTCGACCGGTGGAGCGGCTCCTTGGCGCCCCGGAGGGGCTCCTGGGGGCCCCGGGAGGACTGCGTCGGCCTCGGGAGGCGCTCCTTCGACCGGTTCTCGCGCTCCCTCGGGCACTTCTGGCGCTCCCTCGGCCTCGGGAGCGGCTCCTTCGCCCTTGGGAGCGGCTCCTTCGGCCACTTCCGCGACTCCGCTGGGCATTTCTCGCGCTCCTTCGGCCGGGGCTCGCGCTCCTTCGGAACTATTTCGCGCGATCTCGAAAATAAATGTCTCCAAGTGGGCCGCTGGATCGGTCTCGCCTTGAAGGCCACGACGACCCCTCCGCAATCCCGCGGGGCCCGCTCGCGTCCTTCCAGGAGAGACCACCCATGCCTACTTCCACCAAGCCCACGGTTGCCTCGCGCACGCTTCTCTTCACGAAGATCCTCGCCGCCATCGCGCAGTACGTGACGGCGGCGATCCTCCTCGGGGGCAAGAGCCTGACACCGCAGGCTCTGTCCGCGCTGTTCCAGACCTATCTCCAGACCGAGGCGGACCTGGAGGCCGCCCGGACCACGGTCACCGCCAAGAAACAGGCGCGTGACGCGGCGCTCGCCGCCGTCGACGGCGTGCTTCCGCAGTTCCGTCAGTACCTCGCCGCGACCTACGGCGAGGAGAGCACCACGTTCGCTTCCTTCGGATTGCCGGCCACGAAGGCGACCGCGAAGACCGCCGAGGTGAAGGCCGCGGCGGCGGCGAAGGGCAAGGCGACACGCGCATCGCACAAGGCGGCGCTCGTGGCGACGACCCCGGCGCCGGCGACCCCCGCGACGCCGCCCGCGACGACGCCGAAGTCCTAGCGTCGCCGCAGCGCCCCCCCCGTCCCGCCCCTCGGGGACGGGGGGCCCGCGCGTCGAAAGAGTTGCCGCAGAGGGGCGAACATCTTCCTCCGCGCTCTCCCCCCTCTGCGGTTTCTCCCTCTCCCTCTCCAGGCCGGGCGTGACGGCCTTCTCTTCGTGGCGCCGGTGGTACATTGGTCGGCGGTGCCGGACACGCTCGTGCCCCTCGATGGACTTCCGCCGTCGCTCCCCGACGGCCCCGGCTCGGATGCGACGCCGAATCGGACGATGACGCAGAAGATGCCCGCGGTCGCCGTCGTGCCGCCGTCGGCCGCGTCGAGCGGCGCGCATCCGGCGTACCCCACGGCGCCGCCGACGGTGCTCTTTCCCGAGGTGGGGACGCTGCTGCGCGGGACGCGCGGGGAGTACCTCGTGCAGGCCGTCATCGGCTCGGGGGAGTTCGGCGCGGTCTACGAGTCGGTCGGGCCCTTCGACCAGATCTACGCGCTGAAGATGATGCGCCCCGCGAACCGCCCCTACGCCGAGGTGCAGAGCGAGTGGGCGCGCGAGGTGCAGCGGCTCCTGTCGCTCCGGCACCCGAACGTCGTCTACATCTTCGACGCCTTCGAGGAGGAGCACCTCTTCTATCTCGCGCTCGAGAAGTGCGACCACGCCCTCGAGGCGATGCTCGGCATCCCCATGCAGGAGGGGCTCGTCCTCGAGCTCGCGCGCCAGCTCCTCGCCGCCGTGCAGTTTCTCCACGACAACGACGTCGTCCACGACGACCTTCACCCGGGCAACGTCCTCATCTCGCACGGCAACGATCGGCCCATCGTCAAGATCAGCGACTTCGGGATCAGCACGGAGCTCCGCGGGATGCCCGCGATCCGCCCGAACGTCGTGCACCACGCCATCATGGCGCCCGAGATCATCGCGACGGGCTACACGGGCAAGCAGTCGGACATCTACCAGATTGGCCTTCTCCTCTACTGGATGCTCGCGGGCGAGAGCGCCGTGCCGCGGAACGTCGCGTACCCGGACCTCGTCCGCTGCGTGGCCGACGGGGAGCCCCGCCGCCGGGCCGAGGCCCTCGGGACGCCGGTCGGGCAGCTCGTCGCCAAGATGCTGCGCCGCCGGGAACAGTTCCGCTACGGCTCGGCGCGCGAAGTGTGGGCCGAGCTGCGCACCCTGCCGGCCTGGCAGAGTCGCCAGCTGTTTCCGACGCGATGACGCGCTAAGCTCCCTCTCGCGATGTCGGGGGACAGAGTCGCCAGGGCGGTGGGGCTGCGGACCATGCTGGGTCCGTTCTTCGAGCACGCGCGCGTCCCGGTCATCGTGGTCGAGCGCGAGGGGCGCCTCGCGTCGGCGAACGACGCGGCGCTGGCGCAGTACGGCTACGCGCTCGACGAGATGGTGGAGCTCCAGATCGACGACATCGTCGCGGTGCCCCGCCGCGAGCTGCCGGACGACCTCGAGCACGCCTACCGGGGGGGCGCGGCGCCGCTGGCGCGCCGGCCGCACCGCCGGAAGGACGGGAGCCTGCTCTGGGTCGTGCCGGTGGCGGGACCGCAGACCATCGGCGAGGAGACGCTCATCGTGTCGGTCTTGCAGGACGTGACGCCGCTCGTCAGCGCCGAGGAGCGGGCGGCGTTCGAGCACGATCGCGGCGAGGTGCTGTGGGAGGGCGCGGTCGAGCGGCTCGGGAGCGCGCTGGCGCTCTTCGACGCGGAGCGGCGCGTCGTCCGGCACAACCAGACGCTCGTCGAGTGGCTGAAGGTGCCCGAGGCGGACATCGCGGGCAAACGGTGCGACCAGCTCTTTTTCCGCACGTGCGCGACGCAGCCGTGCCCGCACGCGGTCGCCGCGGCCGAGCAGCGGCGCATCGTCGTCGAGTTCGAGTCGTCGCGCGGGCGCCCGCTGCGGCTCGAGGTGTTCCCCGCGCCGCCGAACGACACGGGCGTGGCGACGGTGCACCTGGCGCACGATCTGAGCGAGGAGCGGGCGATGCGGTCGCGCCTCGTGGCGGCCGATCACCTCGCGAGCCTGGGCCGGGTGGCGGCGGGCGTGGCGCACGAGGTGAACAACCCCGCGGCGTTCGTGACGCTGGCGCTGCCGCTGGCGCGCGAGCGCATCCGGCAGGGGCGGCCGGGCGAGGCGGTGACGCTCATCGAGGAGGCCATCGGGGCGACGGCGCAGATCGCCGAGGTGATGCGCGACCTCGGCGGCGTGGCGCGCGACCGGCCGCGCGCGGTGGTCGACCTGGCGGCGCTGGTCGACGGCGCGCTGCGCATCGCCTCGTACGAGGCCGAGACGCGGGCGCGGGTGGAGCGCGTGTTCGAGGCGGGGATCACCGCGGAGGTGCGCCCGACGCGCGTGGCCCAGGTGCTGCTGAACCTCGTGATGAACGCGACGCAGGCGCTCCCCGAGGGGGACGTCGAGCATCAGCGGATCGAGGTGCGGCTCCGCTGCGTGGGCGAGCGGGCGGTCATCGAGGTGCACGACACCGGCCCCGGGGTGCCCGAGAGCATCGCGGCGCGCATCTTCGAGCCGTTCTTCACGACGCGGAGCGCCCTCGGGGGCACGGGCCTCGGCCTCTGGCTGTCGCGCACCATCATCGAGGAGGAGGGCGGCACCCTCACCCACCGCAACCACCCCGGCGGAGGCGCCGTCTTCACCCTCTCGCTCCCGCTCTACCGCGCCGAAGAGCTCCGCGCCCGCGCCTCGGCGGAGTGATTTTTCCTGGAGCCCGAAGCCTGTAGCCTGGAGCCCATGCTCCGCCGACTCTTTGCCGTCGTGTGCGTGACGTTTCTGCTCGCGATGAGCGCCGTGGCGCTCGCGCGGCCGGGCGGTGGCGGGAGCTACCACGGCGGGAGCAGCACGGGAGGGTCGACGGGCGGCTCGCACCCGGTGTTCGCGCCGTCGCCGATGGGGACGCCGGGGACGGGGGGCGGTTCGCTCGGGCCGTTCGGGACGCTGGTCGTCCTCGGGATCGTCGCGGTCGTCGTCGTCTTCGTGGTGATGCAGCGCAATCGACAGGCGAAGGGGCCGCGGGCCGAGCAGTTCGACGCGAGCGCGGCGCGGCGCCCGTCGGTGTCGCTCGGGCCTCTCCAGGGGCGGGACCCGGCGCTCACGGAGCAGAGCATCGTCGACCACGTCCGGCCCATGTCCGAGCAGCTCCGCAACGCGTGGTGCGGGGGGAACATGCTGCCGGCGCGGCCCTTCGTCAGCGACGGCGTGTACAGCCGCTTCCAGGTGCAGCTCGCGCTCATGCGCCAGGAGAACCGGCGCAACGTGATGAGCGACGCGCAGATCCTCTTTCTCACCATCGAGGCGGTGGAGGACGCCGCGCCGCTCGACGTCGTCCACGTGCGCCTGACCGCGCAGGCCCGCGACACCGAGGTCCCGTGCGACGCGAACGACGCGCAGATCCAGCAAGCGCTCGCCCAGGCGCCGGTGAATCCCTACACGGAGATCTGGACGCTCGTCCGGTGCACCGGCGCGCAGACCAAGCAGGGCGACGCGGGCGTCGGGACGGCGTGCCCGAAGTGCGGCGCGCCGCTGGCGGGCGGCGAGATGCTCAAGTGCCGCTACTGCGGGGCGCTCGTGTGCTCGGGCGAGCACGACTGGGTGCTCGGGGAGATCACGCAGCTCGAGGAGTGGCGGCCGACGGGGGGGCGCCCGCCGGGGCTCGACGCGCTCCGCGCGCAGGATCCGGCGCTCGCGGGCGAGGTGCTCGAGGACCGCGCGTCGTTCCTCTTCTGGAAGTGGGTCGAGTCGGGGCGGGCGCAGAGCCCGGCGCCGATGCGCAAGCACGCGGCGCCGTCGTTCGTGGCGTCGGGTGGGCGGTCGGAGTGGACGCGCGGCGCGAGCGACGTGTCGGTCGGCGCGTCGGACGTGGTCAATTGCGTGGTGGGCGCGGGCGACGGGTTCGATCGGGTCGACGTGCTCGTGAAGTGGTCGGCGCGCTTCCAGGGCTCGCCCCAGTACACGCCGTGCCAGACGGTGCTGCGCATGGCGAGGCGGGCGGGCGTGAAGTCGAAGCTCTCGATGACGGCGCTCGTGTGCCAGGCGTGCGGGGCGCCCGTCGGGGACAGCGACAGCACGAAGTGCGACCATTGCAACGTCGAGCTGGCGGCCGGGGACCAGGCGTGGGTGCTCGAGGCGGTGCTCCAGCCGGGCCAGTCGTGAGGCGCGGACGATCCAGGGGGAGGCCCCCATCGCGTGGATTTGCGAGGAATGGTGACGCGCCTGTAACGACAGGCGCGCGCACGCGGCTTGCTGGAGAGGTGAGGTCATGCGGACGGGGTTCTTCGCGCTGTTCTTCGTGATGGGCTGCAGCTCCGGGTCCTCCTTGCCCGACGGCGCGTGCCCCGGGTCGGACCCCAACTGCAACGACGCCTCCTCCAACCCGAGCCCCGAGGCCTCCACCGCGGAGGCCGCGTCGGACACCTCGTCCCCCATCACGGACGCGGGCGCCGACACCGCCGACGCGCACTGCATCTTCATGGTCGACGACGCCGGGGTCACGCACGGCTGCAACGGCGGCGGCACCGGGATGGGAGACCACGACGACGGCGGCGGCGCGGCCGCTCCCCCGCCGCCCACCGTCCCGATGGACGCGGGAGACCTGCCCCTCGGCTCGACCTGCTGGGACAACGCGCAGTGCGCGTCGATGATCTGCTTCGACTACCAGATCCGCGGCACGTTCTGCACGCAGCTCTGCCTGACCGCCGGCGATTGCCCGCCGCCCTCGAACGGGTGCAACGGCATGGGCGTCTGCCGCTTCGGCGACGGCGGCAACTGACCGCGCGCCTCGTGCGCGAGGAGCCACTCCTTGCGGGCGAGCCCGTACGCGTAGCCCGTGAGCGAGCCGTCCGAGCCGATGATCCGGTGGCACGGGACGATGATCGACACGGGATTCGCCCCGTTCGCCGCGCCGACGGCCCGCACGGCGCGAGGAGCGCCGACCGCCCGGGCGATGTCGGCGTACGACGCCGTGGCGCCGGCCGGGATCGCGCGGAGGGCCGCCCAGACGCGGCGCTGGAAGTCGGTTCCACGCGGCGCGACGCGGAGCGCCTCGAGGGCGGCGAGGTCCCCCGCGAGATAGGCGTCGAGCGCGTCGCCGGTGGGCTCGGCCGCGCGCGAGGCCGCGAAGGTGACGCCGCCGGAGGCGCGGGCGACGCGCCGGGCGAGGTCGTCCCACCCGTCGACGTAGCCGAGCGCCACGACGGCGCCGCCGTCCTCCACGGCGAACCGGATGGATCCCAGCAGAGTGCTTCGTTCTCCCGTAGCGAGCATCGTCGTCATCGCGCGGCTCCCAGGCTCCAGAGGTGCATCGCCGCGTACGCCCGCCATGGGCGCCACGGCTCGGACAGAAGAAGGACGGCGCGCTCGGGCGGCGCCTCTCGGCCCGCGGGGGCCAGCGCGCGGCGGAGCACGAGATCGCCCGCCGGGAACGCGTCCGGATCGCGCCCCGCGCGCATGGCGACGTACGCCGCGGTCCACGGGCCGATCCCCGCGAGCTCCACGCGCCCCTCCACGGGCTCGAGCGGGCGCCGGCCCTCCGCCATCGCGCGCGCGAGCCCCGCGATCGCCGCCGCCCGGGCGCGCGGAAGGCCGATCGACGCGACGTCGGCCTCGGCGAGCGCGCGCGGCGCGGGGAAGAGGTGCGTGAGCCCCTCGGTCCCGGCGGGCACGGGCCGGCCGAAGCGCTCCACGAGGCGCCCCGCGAGCGTCGTCGCCCCCGCGACGCTCACCTGCTGGCCGAGGATGGCGCGGACGGCGATCTCGAAGGTGTCCCACGCGCCGGGGACGCGCAGCCCCGGGCGAGCGCGCACCGACGGCGCGAGGCGGCGGTCCTCCGCGAGGTGCGCGTCGATGCGCAGCGGGTCCGCGTCGAGGTCGAAGAGGCGCCGCACGCGCGTGACCATCGGGAAGAGATCGGCCCCGGCGACGCCCCACGCCGAGAGGAGCAGGTGGTCGCCGTCCGGAGCGCGGCGCACCTCGATGCGCGCGGGCCGGCCCGCGGCCTCGACGGTCCGCGCGTAGCTCCCGGCCTCGACGCGCTCGACCCCGGGGATGGCCCGGCGCGCGAGGAAGGCAAGGAGGTCGCCATAGGCGAGCGGCGCGCGGTACGGGAGGCGGAGGACCACGTCCGCCTCGGCGATCCCCGCGTCCCGGCGCGCGCCCCGGCGGCGAAGCTCGGTCGGCGTCGCGCGGAAGGCGGCGCGGACGGCGTCGTTGAAGCGGCGCAGGCTGGCGAAGCCGGCGGCGTGGGCGACCTCGGTCATCGGGAGCGCGGTCTCTTCGAGGAGCTTGCGCGCGAAGTGCGCCCGCTTGGTGCGCGCGACGGCGATGGGCGCGGCGCCGAGGTGCTGGTCGAAGAGCCGGCGGAGGTGGCGCGCCGTCACGCCGAGGCGGTCGGCGAGCGCGTCGATGCCCGCGTCGTCGAGGGCGCCCTCGTCGATGAGCCGGAGCGCGCGCGTGACGGTCGCCGGCGTCCCCAGCGCGGCCGGCGTCCCGGGCGACGCGTCCGGGCGGCACCGCAGGCACGGCCGGAGCCCGTACGCCTGCGCCGCGGCCGTCGACGGGAAGAACCGCACGCTGCTCCGTCGCGGCGTCCGCGCGGGGCAGCCCGGCCGGCAGTAGATCCCGGTCGTCGTCACCCCGACCACGAAGCGTCCCTCGAACCGCCGGTCGCGGCTCAGCATCGCCATGTACATGTCGTCCGCGCTGAGGGCCACGTGCATTCGATACAGCCTCCGCGGACGGCCTGCTCGCCGCTTTCGGACCTCAATCGCGCGCGCCTCCGCCGCTCGCCCGCCCGGCGTGCGGCGTGTCACGAGAAGCGCCTTGACGTACTCGAGCCACGTGGCACCTTGCTCGCGTCACTTCGACCTGAGTGACGAAACCGAGAGGGTCGGCGATGCGCGTCTCGCGTGGCGTTTGGGTGGGTTCGTTCGTTCTCGCGGCCGCGGCCGCGTGCAGCTCGGGGGACGACTCGTCGTTCCCGTCGATGGGCGCCGAGGGCGGCGCGCCGCACTACGACGCGGGGGGCGACGACGCGACCTCGCCGGACGAAGCCGGTCACGACGCGGCTCCCGAGGCCGCCGTCGAGGCGGGGGGGGGCGACGACGCGTCGGAAGCGGGCCTCGAAGGGACGGAGGCCGGCCTGGACGCCGCGATGGAGGCGTCTTCGACCGAGGACGCCGGCGGAGAAGGGGCGGCGAGCGAGGCCGGCGAGGAGGCGAGCGTCGAGGCGGGTCACGAGGCCGGCGTCGAGGCGGGAGCGCCCGAAGCGGGCGAGGAAGCGGGCGTCGACGGCGGGCACGAAGCCGGCGCCGAGGCCGGAGCGGCCGAGGGCGGCGCCGACGCGGGCGTCGACGCCCCGGTGGAAGCCGCGGTCGACGCGGGGGAGGACGCGCCGCCCGAGACGTCCACCGTCGCGGACACCGGCGCCGACGCCGAGCCCGACGCGAAGGCCGACGCGCCCTCGTTCGTCGCCCCGAGCTGCGACGGCGTCATCGGGCCGAACGAGTACGGCGGCGCGGGCAACCAGGCCGCCTCGTCGTCGGGTCAGACGTGGCTCATGACGTGGGACGACACCAACGTGTACCTCGCCATCGAGGGCGCCAACGTCCTCGAGGGCGACATCCTCTACTTCGCCACCTCCGGCGCCGGCATCTCGAGCGGAGAGCTCTACGACTCGACGAACGTCACGGCCCTCCCCTTCGACGCGCAGCTCGTCGCCTACGCGCACGACGGCTACACCGAGGCCCGCGTCTTCACCGCCGGCGGCTGGGGCGCGCCCGACACGACGTCGGTCAAGCTGTGCGACAGCGCCGCGATGCAGGTGCGCGAAGAGGTGATCCCGTGGTCCCTCCTCGGGGGCAAGCCCGCCTCGTTCGGATGGACGGGCTACGTCGCGGCGAACGGCAACACCAACGTGAACGGCTACATCTACGGCCAGATGCCCACGGGCAACCCGAGCGGCGCCCCGGCGAACAACGACACGTTCACGCAGTACTACGAAGAGAGCAGCACCGCCGCCGCCCCGTCGACGCCCTTCGCCGTCATCCAGTAGCCCTCCGCCGTCGAGGTGGCCTCGAGCTGCTGTCGTCCTCAGCGAAGTGGCGGTCGTCCTCAGCGCCCCTGCCGTCCTCCGCAGCGCCCCTGCCGTCCTCCTCAGCGTTCCTGCCGCCCTCCGCAGCGTTCCTTGCTGTCATCCTGAGGCCATCAGGCCGAAGGACCCCACGATAAAGACGTGGTGGGGTCCTTCGCTCGCGCTCAGGATGACAGCGGGGGGACGCTGGACCCCCGTCGACGGGCTCTACTCGGGCGCCGCGGGCGGGGCGAGGTCGACGTGCAGCGGGTACGTGAGCGTCGCCTTCGCCGGCCCGCACTCCTCGAGGTGCGCGCGCGGCACCGCCGCCGTCAGCTTGCCGACGCACGCCATGAACGCGGTCGCCACGTCGTGATCCAGCTCGTCGTCGAGCTCACCCTCCTCGACGCTCGCGGTCCCCTCGTCGAGCCGGCTCGTCACGACGAGGTCGACGTAGGCCGGCACGGGGAGGTGCGCGGCGCACCCGCAGACCCGCTGGCGGGCCGGCTCGAGGATGGGCTCGATCGCGCGCGTCATGGGGCCGGGCTCGAGGTCCTGGTGGTGCACGTCGTTGCCGCAGGCGACGATGACGCGGCCCTGCCCGCCCTCCATGTTCTCCAGCGTCCACGGGAGCGCGCACGCGTCGAGCTTCTCGCCGGCCGGGGGCGGCGGGGGGCGCGGCGTCGGGACGGCGGTCTCGACGGCCGGCGCGCGGACGACGGGTCCCTGGCGGGGAGAGCCGCACGCCGCGCAGAGGACGAGAAGGAGGGCACGGAGGGAGAGCGGCGCCACGGGTCGTGAGAGTATCGCGGGATGGCCGTCCGGCGAGCCGATGCCCTCTCCGAGGCGCTCGCGCGTCTCTACGCGGCGCCGTTCGACGCGTTCATGGACCTGCGGCGGGAGCTCGTCGCGTCCCTGCGCGCGGCGGGCGACGCGGCGGCGGCGCGCGGGGTGGCGGGGGCGGCGAAGCCGACGCGCACGGCGTGGGCGCTGAACCAGATCGCGAGCCACCGGCCGGAGCTCGTGGAGGCGATGCTGCGCGCGCGGGACGCCGCCGTGGCGGTGCAGAAGAAGGGCGACGCGAGCGCGATCCGCGAGGCGATCAAGGAGTCGCGCGCGCGGACGGCGGAGGTGCTGCACGCGGCGCGCGAGGTCCTCGAGAGGGCGGGGTTCGATGCGTCCGCGGCGCAGGTGCGGCGCATGGGCGAGACGCTGGCGTCGGCGAGCCAGGAGGGCTCGGAGGCGCGGCGCCTCTTCGCGGAGGGCCGGCTGACGCGCGACCTGGCGCAGGAGGATCCGTTCGCGGGGCTGGAGGCGGGCCCGGCGCGGCCGCGGAGGGAGGCGGCGCCGGCGCGGGACGAGGGCAAGAGCGCGCGGGACGAGGGCAAGAGCGCGGCGGCGGCGGCGGCGGCGAGGGAGAAGGAGAAGGCAGCGGCGGCGAGGGAGAAGGCGGCGCACGAGGCCGCCACGAAGGCGGCGAAGGAGCGCGTGGAGGCGCTGGACGCGGAGGTGCGCGAGGCGCGCGTCGAGGCGCGAAAGAAGGAGATGGCGGCGGTGCGCGCGCAGGACGAAGCGGACCGGGCGAGGCGCGCGGTGGGCGAGGTGGAAGGGCGGCTGGAGAAGGCGCGCGAGGAGCTGCGGGCGATGCGGGCTTGAATCTGCCGCTGGCCAGGCCAGCATGGCGAGATGGACCGAACCCCGCTTCTCGTCGCCGGCGCCCTGGCCGCCGTGCTCGCCGTGCTCACGCCGAAGGACGCGCACGCGCTCGGCCCGATCGACCTCGAGGTCGCCGCGCAGGCCGGCGGGGGCACGAACCCGACGAGCGAACCGATCAACCCGCTGGGCGTGGGCCTCGGGGGACGCGCCGGGGTGGCCCTCTTCGGCTTCTACGGCGGCGTGAACGTCATCGACTACCTCGGGGGGAGCCAGACGGTCGGCACGGTGAAGGACTCGGCGCACGCGCTCCTCTACGGGGTCGACCTCGGCTACAACCTCAAGGTCAGCATCCTCACGATCCGGCCGCTCCTCGGGCTCGGGAACTTCGAGCTGAGCACGAGCCCTGGGGGCGCCAACCCGAGCTACTTCTACCTGCAGCCGGGGCTGACGGCGCTCGTGTCGCTGGGCCTCGTCTTCGTCGGCGCGGACGCGAACCTCCTCGTGCTCCCGAGCGTCAGCACGCCGACGGGCAACCAGGTGGAGACGGCGTTCACGCTCCACGGCCAGATCGGCCTCCGCTTTTAGTCAGTACGTCACGGTCACGTGGTCGGTCTTGCGGCTCGGCTCCCACTGGAGGTCGCGCGCCGCCTTGTCGATGCACGCCGCGATCATCGGGTCGGGAGGATCGGTCGTCACCTTCACGTCGACCGCGCGCCCCATCTTCACGGCGATCTTCACGACGACCTTCATGGTCTCGGGCGCCCCGCACGCCGTCACGAACGTCCCGTGCACCAGCGGCGCCCCGAGCTCCGCGCTCGACAGCGGCGCCGCCCGCGGCTTGCGCGCCGGCCCCGCGTCCCCACCCGGACCCGCCGACGCCGAGGACGACGCGGACGCCGACGCCTCCGCCGGCACGAGCCCCGGCCACCCTCGCGTCAAAAACGGAAGCCTCCCGGTCGCCGCCAGGCCCCCGGCGAGGACGACGAGGACGACGATCACCAGGAGGATGATTCGACCGGGACGCATGAAGGGGTCGAATCGAGAGCTTCGTGGGCGCAACAGGGATTGAACCTGTGACTTCGTCCGTGTGAAGGACGCACTCTACCGCTGAGTTATGCGCCCGGCATGCCGCGGGGAGCGAACGAATTACCTCACCTGCGTCCGCCCTGCAACTCCCCGCCGGCCCTCTCCCGGGCACCGCCAGTCTCGGCGCCCGTGTCGGCGGGCGGCAACCATGTGACGAGCCTCGGCCGCCGGGGCGTGGAGGTCTCTCCGCATGCTCTGGCTCGACTTCGCCGGCGCGCGCTGAAAAGGACGTGCGCGTCTCCGGCGCAGCGGATAAGTGGGGAGGCGATGGCATCGACGCGGTGGACGTGGGCTCTCGGGGTGGCGGTCGTGGGCATGATGGCGGCGCCGCCGGTGTGGGCGGCCGACGCGGGGACGGACGCGGGACCCGACGCGGGGGGCGCGGATCTCGACGCGGGGAGCGACGGGGACGACGGGGGCCTCGTGTGTCCGGCGCCCGCGCCCATCCCGGCGAGCTACACGCCGCCGGCGTACGTGCACGCCGCGCCTCACCAGAACGCGTGCTCGCAGCAGCTCATCGCGGACTACTACGCGCAGTGCCTCGACAGCGCGTCGACGGCGCAGAGCTGCGCGCCGTGGACCAACGGCCCGGACGCGGCGCACCAGGCCTGCCTGGCGTGCCTCGTGACGCCGACGACGGCGTCGGCGTACGGGCCCGTGGTGCAGACGACCCTGGGCAACATCATCGTGAGCGAGCCGAACCTCGCCGGGTGCATCGAGCTCGCCGATCCGGCCGGGCTCGCGTGCGCGACGAAGCTGCAGGACCGCACCGACTGCGACGACGAGGCGTGCGCGGCGCAGTGCCCGGTCACCGACGATCCGTCGTTCCAGCTCTGGCAGACGTGCCTGGACAACGCCGATCAGGCCGCGGGCTCGTGCCAGGCCTACTACGACGCCACGTCGTGCGCGGCGAGCGAGATGCCCGACGGCGGCGTCGCCGAGGCGTGCTTTCCGACGACGGCGAACCCGACGTTCGAGGACGACTACAACGCGCTCGCGCCCGTCTTCTGCCTCGATCTCGCGGCGGGGGCCGACGGAGGCGCGGTGGACGGAGGGGGAGTCGCCGAGGGCGGCGGCGGCGGCGGCGATGGGGGCGGCAGCGCGGACGGCGGTCCGGCCGGGAGCGACGCGGGAGGCGCGGACGCGAGCACGGCGAACGACGGGGGCTTCACGGCCGTCGACGGCGGTCCTGTGACGACGCCGGTCGACGCGGGGGGCGGAGGCGCCGACGACGGGGGCGCGGGCTCCTCCAAGTCGAGCTCCGGCTGCAGCTGCCGCACCGCGCCGGCTTCCGGGGGCGCCTCCGCGCTCCTCGCGCTCGCCGGGGTCGTCCTCCTCGCGCGCGGCCGACGACGCAGGCGCTGACGCTCTCCGCGCTCGCCGGCCTCAGGCCGCGGGAGGCGCGCCGAGCGTCGCGTACCGGATGCGGGACCACAGCTCTTCGCGCCCGTCGCCCGTCACCGCGCTGAACCCGATGGCGCCCGTGCCGGCGTGGCGCTTCACCTCCTCGAGCGCGGGCTTGCGGCGGGCCGCCACGAGCTTGTCGACCTTGGTGGCGACGAGGATGATCTCGAGCGGCTTCGGATCGCTGACGAGCCGCGGCTGCCGGAGAAAGTCGACCAGCTGCCGCTCCTCGTCCTCCACGCCGCGCCGCACGTCGACCAGCACCGCCACGGCGCGCAGCCCGGCGCGCTTCTGCAGGTAGCCCTCGATCATCCCCTGCCACTGCGTCCGCTCGGACTTCGACCGCTTCGCCCACCCGTAGCCGGGCAGGTCGACGAAGCGCAGCGTGAGGCCGTCGGCGCACTTCACCTCGTAGACGTTGATCTGGCGCGTGCACCCTGGCGTGTTGCTCGTGCGCGCGAGGCCCTTGCGCTGCATCGTCGCGTTCAGCAGGCTGGACTTGCCCACGTTGGAGCGCCCCGCGAACGCCACCTCGAGCAGCGTGGGCGGCGGGAGCGACGCGTCGTCGACCGCGCCGGCCACGAACTCGGCGCTCGTGACGCGCGTCTCCTCCACGGGGGGCTTCATCGCTCCCCATGTAGTACGCCTAGGGCGTCTCGTCCTCCGCCTCGGAAGAGTCCTCCTCCGGCGCGAGCCAGGGCGCGAGGGTGTCGGCGTGGTCCCGCGCCGCCGCGCCCCCCATGGTCTCCAGCGCCTGCGCCGCCGCGCGCCGCGCCTCGTCGGACGATCCGGACGCCGTGACCACGTCGAGGAGCGCCTGCTGGGCGTCGGCTCCCCCGGTCGCGGCGAGCCCCTCCGCGGCCTTCGCGACCACCGACGGATCGGCGTCGCGCAGCGCCTCGACGAGCAGCGGGCGCGCCACCTCGGCGTCGAGCTCCGCCGCCCGTCCCGCGGCGGCGACGCGGGCTTCGGCGTCCGGCGCGTGAAGCCCCTCGCTCGCCACCGCTGCGGCGCTCGCGGGCGCCGACGAACGGAGGCCGGCGAACGCCGCGTCGGAGACGCTCTCGTCAGGGTCGCGCGCCAGAGTCTCGAGGTGGGGGAGGAGCGCCGGCGGCGTCTCGTTCATGAGCGCGCGGGCGACGGCCGCACGATCGGCGGGATCGGCGCTCCCTGCGGCGCTGGCGAGGGCGCGCTCCGCGTCGGGGCCCCCGATCCGCGCGAGGCTCGCGAGGGCCGGACCACGGAGCGCCGTGTCCTGCGTGGCGTCGAGCAGCGCACGCGTGGCGCGCGGGTCCTTCGAGCCCGCGAGCGCCGATAGCGCCTCTTCGCGCTGGTCGTTCTCGCCCACCGTGCGCGCCGTCTCGACGAGCGCCAGGAGGGACGCCTCGTCGTGCCGCTGCCCCAGCGCCTGCACCGCCTCCGACGCGAGCGGCCCTTTGGACCGCGCGAGCTCGGCGATGGCCCGCGTCGCCTCCGGCGACTCGTCGTCCGAGAGGACCCGCAGGCCCGTCGACGCGACGCCCCCTCCCTCGTCGCGCATCATGCGGATCGCCAGCGCGCGCGCCTGCTCCGCGCCGCCCGCCGACCCGGCGAGCTCCCGGAGCGCGTGCTCCCGCGCAATCCCGGGGCGCGAGGCCAGCGCGAGAATGGCCGCGTGGGCCGCGTCCGTGTCGAGGCCACCGAGCGCCGTCAGAGCGTCGCCCGCCGACGACTCGTCGAAGCGCTGCGCGGCGTCCACGAGCGACGCCACGCCCTCCCCGTCCCCGCGCAGCGCGAGCCAGCGCGCCGCCGCCGTCGCCGTCGCGGCGTCCTTCGATCCCACGTGGAGCACCACCGCGGCGCGCACGTCCTCGCCGTCGAACGACGCCAGCGCCGAGAGGGCCTCCGCCGCGACGGGGGCCCGGGGATCGTCGGTCGCGCGAATGAGGGCGGCGCGGGAGTCGTCGGTGTCGACGGCGCCGAGGGCACGCACCGCAAGGATGGCGTCGTCCTGGTTGCGCGCGAGGGCCGCCCCGAGGATCGCCCACGCGGGTCCGCCGATCTTCGCCGCCGCGCCGAGCACCGCGGAGCGGACGTCCTCGACGGGCGACTCGGCGAAGCGCGCCAGCGTGGGGACCGACCCGGGATCCGACGCCTCTCCGAGCGCCGCCAGGAGCCTCTCTCTCTGCGCCGGGCTCGCGGCGGCGTCGAGCGCCTGCTCGACGAGCGTGCTCGCGCCGGGCACGCGCTCTCCGGCGAGGGCCACGAGGGCATCCAGCCGCGCCGACGGATCGCTCGATTGCGCCGCTGCGATGACCGTGCTCCGCGAGAAGGCGTCGTCCCGCCCCGCGAGCGCCGTGAAGGCGGCGGCGCGGAGGCTGGGCAGGGGGTCGTGCGTCGCGCCGACGAGCGCGCTCGTGGCGGCGTCCCCCGGCACGTAGCCGAGCGCCGTCAGGGCGCACTCGCGTACGTCCGCGTGCGCCCGGGTCTGGAATGCCTCGACCAGCGCCGACACGGCGGCGCCGTCCCCCACCCGCCCGACCGCCGCGAGCGCGGAGCACGCGTCCTCGGTCCCGCGCGCCGCACGGGCCCTCGCCACTCGCGCCGCCGTGGGCGAAACCCCGGCGGGAACGGCATCCGGCGCCGTCGAAGGAGGCGCGGCGACGGTCGTGGCCTCCGTCGTCCCGGCCGGCGCAGGGGCGGGTGCGCCGCGACCGAGCACCGGCCGAAACGCGAAGAGCAGCGCCAGGCCGACCGCTGCTGCCGTGGTCCCCTTCCACACGGAGGTCCTCATGAAGGAGTCCTACGCTCGGGCGTCCGCCTCGATTCCTCGGCGCCCCGTGAGCCTGCGGCGCAGCGCGCCGGCGATGTCGTCGAGCTCCGTCGCCCCGAGCCCCCACGCCGCGAGCAGGAACACCCCGCCGAACGCCAGCATCCCCGCGACCCCCGGCAGCATCCGCACGAGCGCCCCCGCCTCGCCCTCGGGCGACAGCAGCCTCGCGGCTCCCCACCCGGCCACCGCCCCGAGCAGCGACGCCGCCAGCGTGCGCGCCGCCGACCGCCCGAGCAGCCCCGCCTCGATCGTCCCGAGCCGCCAGCGGAGGCCCACGAGCAAGAGCACCATCTGCACCGCGCTCGACCCCGCGACGGCCACGCTGATGCCCACGTGCCCCATCGGGCCGCGCAGCCCGACGGCGAGCGCGATGAACGCCGTCAGGTCGATGGCGCTGACGACGACCGGCGTCCGCGTGTCGCCGAGCGCGTAGAGCGCCGGCACCGTCTGCCGCACCGCCGCGACCGTCCAAATGGCCCCTCCTTGCCAGAGCAGCGCCCGCGCCGTCTCGTGCGCCGCCTTCGCGTCGAAGGCGCCCCGCTGGAAGAGCGCCACCACGATCGGCTCGCCCAGCACGACGAGCGCCGCGCTCGCCGGGATGGCCACGAACATGGCCAGGCCCATGCCGTGCGCCCACGTCTTCGCCAGCTCGCCCTTCGCGCCCTTCGCCGCCAGCGTCGAGAGCGACGGGAGCGCGGCCGTCGACAGCGCCATCACGAAGATGCCCTGCGGGAAGTCGCAGAGGCGCATCGCCCAGGAGAAATAGCTCTGCGCCCCGGGGCCCAGCTCCGACAGGAAGCGGCGCGAGAGCACGAGGTCGACGTAGTAGATGCCGATCCCGAAGGTGAGCGGCGCGATCCGGCGCAGCACCTCGCGGACGTCTGCGTCGAGGACGAAGCGGGGGCGCGCCCCGTAGCCCATGCGCCGGAGCGCCGGCCACTGCGCGACGACCTGCAGGACGCCCCCCACGAGCGCGCCGTACGCGAGCGCGCGCACGGGGTCGCCCGTCACGAGGTAGGGCGCGGCGAAGGCGGCGGCGATGAGGGCCACGTTGAGGAGGCCCGGCGCGAAGGCGGCCACGGCGAAGCGGCGGTTCGCGTTCAGCGCCGCCATCCCGAGCGCCGCCGTCCCCATGAAGAGGATGTACGGAAAGACGACGCGCGTCAGCTCGACGGTGCGCGCGAACTCGCCGGGCCGGTCGTGGTACCCGGCGGCGAAGAGGTCCGTCAGCGGGCGGGCGAAGAGCATCCCCAGCGCCGTCACGACGAGGAGCGCCACGAGCGACGCCCCGCGGACGCGCGCGAAGAAGACCCGCGTCGCGTCGTCCCCCTGCTTCGCGAGCTTCTCGGAGAGCACGGGGACGACGGCGCTCGTCACGGCGCCCTCGCCGAGCAGCGACCGCAGCGCGTTGGGGATCGTGAAGGCCACCCACCACGCGTCGGTCGCGTCGCGGTCGAAGAGCGCGGCGAGGGCCATGTCGCGCACGAGCCCCAGCACGCGCGACGCGAGCGTCCCCGCCCCCACGACGCCCGCGCGCGCCACGAGCCGGCTCCGCTCCTGCTTGCCCTCGGCGGCGATGGCGTCCTGCGGGGCGTTCACGGGGACCTTCGGCTCCGTCACGACCGCGGCAGGGAGCCGCCGGCGGTGTCGCTGTCCGGCAAGCACAGGGGGCACTGGCAGAGCGAGCGGAGGTACTTGTAGCTGTAGATGCCGCTGTTGTGGCCGTCGAACCACGTGAGGGAGAGCGCGTAGCCGCCGACGGGCTGGAGATCGTCGAGCTCGAGCTGGTCGTCGCGCGTCTCGATGCGGCGGATCTCGCCCGTGTGGCCCTGGCACCCGGCGCAGGGGCAGAAGCCGCGGAGGACGGCGTGCGGGTAGAGGCCCTTGTGGCCGTCGGCCCAGTCGATCTCGGTCGTGCGGGCGCCGCGGGGCGAGCGGATGGCGACGGGCTTGAAGCGGGGGTCGTGGAGGGTCACGGCGTGCGGGTCTCGGGAAGGGAAGCCGCGCTCGCGAGGACTGCGCGCGCCCGGCCGAGATCGACCAGACCCGCCACGGCACCCGGGCGCGATACAGCCTTCTTGCCCATGATGTGGCCCGCGCGCAACGCCGTCCGCCAGACCTCGGGGTCCGACCACGCCCGCCTGCCGGGAACGGCGCGGGCCGCCACGAGCGCCGCCAGAGCTCCGGCGATGAAGGCGTCGCCCGCGCCCGTCGCGTCGATGCACCGCGCCCGCTCGGCCGGGAGGTCGACGCTGCCGTGCTCCCCGAGGGCGCTCGCCACGCCCGCGCCGCGCGTCACGAGCCACGTGGCGCCCGGAGCGTGCCGCTCGAGCCACCCGAGGCCCGACCTCCCGCCCGCCACGGCGCGGAGATCGGCGTCGCTGGCCTTCACGACGGCGGCCCGTCCGACGAGCCGGCCGACGGCGCGTTCCATCGCCGCACGGCTGGGCCAGAGGTGGGCGCGCACGTTGAGGTCGACGAAGAGTGAGGCGCCGGCGCGCTCCGCCACGTCGAGGAAGCGCGTCGTCGCCCCGGCGAGCTCGCGCGTCATCAGCGTGCTCGAGCCGACGAGCGCCCAGCGCGCCCGCCCCATCGCCGGGACGACGTGCTCCGCGCGCACCGAAAGGTCCGCCGAGTCGTGCCGGTAGAAGAGGAACGCCGGCTCCCCGGCAGCGTCGCGCGTGACGAACGTCAGCCCCGTGCGGTTCGGGAGCTTCACGACGAAGCGCACGTCGACGCCGTCGTCCGCCAGGTGCGCGACCAGCGCCTCCCCGAAGCCGTCCCGCCCGACGCCGCCCACGACCGCCACCTTCGCGCCGAGCCGCGCCAGACCCGTCGCCACGTTCGCCGGCGCCCCGCCGAGCTCGCGGCGGTACTCGCCCGGGCGCCGCGTTTCGAACAGGTCCCACAGGATCTCGCCGAAGCAGACGACGTCCAGCATGTGCGGCTAACGCTCGAACCCGGCGTGCGCTGCCATGGCGCGGTCCACGAGCTCCAGGATCTGCTCGGCTTCGGCGGCCGGAGCCTCGACCGTCCGCCCCTCTGCGAGGGCACGCGCGGCTCGCCGCGTCTCGGGCAGGAGCACCGTGGCCGCCCCGCCGCAGGAGCGGCACACGAGCCCTCCGCGCGCCGGATCGATGCACGCCGCCTTGGCCTCCGGGCACTCGCGCCCGCACACCACGCAGCGCGACAGCTCGAGCCCGTAGCCCACGGCCCCGAGCATCCCGAGGCCCGCCCGCGCGAGCTCCGCGCGCGGCGCCGCCTGCCCTGCGTCGAGCACGTCGAGCAGCTCGACGAGGATGCGCCAGCCCTCCGGCTCCGGCGTCCGCGGCGGAAAGAGGTGCCTCGCCCACCGCAGCGCCACGCCCGCCGCCTCGAGCGCGTCGAGGTTCCCGACGACGCCGCCCCGCGTCCGCACGATGCGCGACTCCTTCAGCGTCACGAGCTCCGCCCCCCTGTCCTCGAGCAGCACCGCGATGGTGTGCACCGGCTCGAGCGCGCCGCCCACGCGCCGCGATCCCTTTCGCGCGCCGCGCACGATGGCGCCGAGCTTGCCCGCCTCCCGGGTCACGAGCGTGGCGATGACGTCCGCCTCGCCCACGTCCACCGTGCGGACGACGAGCGCCTCGCTCTCGATTCGGCTCACACCGTTCGGGCCAGCTCCGGCGCGCTCGTGCGCGAAAGCTCCGTCGGCATGTCGTGTCCGCGCGGCTTGAGCACGATGGAGAGCGCGAGCGACAGGAGGATGAGCAGGAGCACGAACGCGATGGCGACCCCGAAGCGGCGGCCCTGCCCCTCGCGCGCCGCCTGCAGCGGCGTCTGCACCGGGAGCGGCGTGACGAAGGCGATGCGGCGGCTCGACGTGTACCGGGCCAGCACCTCGGCCGGGAGAAGACTGACCGCCTGCGCGTAGGCCTTGAGGAAGCCGCGGGCGAACACCTCTCCCGGCAGCTCGTCGAAGCGATCCGTCTCGATGGCCTCGAGCGAGGCCAGGGGGATGCGCGTCACGCGCGACAGCTCGACGGCGCTCATCCCGCGCCGCTCTCGCTGCTCCTTGAGGTAACTGCCGAGGGTCAGGTTCATCAGCTCCGTGCTCGCTTGGCTCGATTGGGGAAAGGTCATCTTCTCTTCGCGGTTCACTGGATCCGGGTCAGCGCATCCGCACACGCTCTCCCCGCCAGCGTTTCGGCGGAGATGTCGCGGCACTTCTGGTAGTCGGCTCGCGCGTCGGCGAGCTTCCCGAGCTTCATGCGAACCTGCGCCCGTTCTTCCCAGGCGTCCTGCAGGTTCTTGCATTCGGGGGAATCCACCTCGAGTGCGTTGGTCAGCGAATGTTCGGCGGCGGCCAGGTCTCCTTTCCTCTCGAAGGCCACTCCCAGGCGGTAGTGACCCACGCAAAATCGCGGTTCCGTGATGGCTTTCTTCAGCGAATCGATTCCGAGGTCCACCTGTCCGTTCAGTACCTGCGCCCACCCGAGGTTCCCCCAGGCGAGGAAGCTCGACTCGAACGACGGGTCCTTGGTGAGCGGCTCGAGGATGGTGATGGCCTCCGGGTACTTCTTCTCGTCGATGAGGATCTGTCCGAGCAGGTTCTTGGCTTCGCGAAAGTTCTCGTCCACCTTCAGCGTGCTGCGTGCGTATTTCTCGGCATCGGCCACGCGGCAGTCGGGATCGGAGAACCCGAGCTTTCCGTCGCAGAAGAAGAGATAAACAGCCGAAGTGAAGTAGAGGGCCCGCGTGTTCTGGTCGTTCAGCTCGACGGACTTGCGGCAATGCTCGAGGGCCAACCGGGGTTGCCCCTTTTCGAAGTAGTCGCGGGCGATGGCGTACTCGACGTCACTCTGCCGCTCCGGATTGACCCCCGGAGCGTTCGCCTTCCCACCGCACGCCGAAACCGCGGCGATGGGCAGGAGGAGAAGAAGGAAGGACGAGGCTATAGGGATTCGGCGCAAAAAAGCCACACCCTCCGAAGGGGGCACCCGGATTACCGCAGGCCCCCCCTGCCCGTCAACGCCTTGGAACTTTCGTTCAGCAGCGCGTGTTCAGGATCCGTCGCCCGCCAGCTCGTCTTTCGTGTTGAGCAGGGCGTAGAGACGCCGGAGGGCGTCGACGTCGGGGATCTCGATGCGCTCGCCCGTGATGCGGATGTACTGCCGCTCGCGGAGGCGCGAGACCGTGCGCTTCACCGCCTCGACGTCGAGCCCCACGCGCGTCGAAAGCTCGACCGGCGAGATGGTCAGCTCCGCCGCCCCCGTGGCCCGGCCCGCGAGCTTCAGGAGGGCGCTCGTCACCTTCGACTGCACCCCCCGCAGCATCATGATCTCGATCTGGTCCTCGGCGTCGCGCAGGCGGCGCACGAGCTGGTCGACGGCGCGCATCGCCACGACCGGGTGCCCCTCGAGGAGTGCACGGAGCGTCGCGCGATCGAAGGCGAGCACCACGCCCTCGGTCATCGCCACCGCCGTCGAGCCGTACGTCGTCCCCTCGAGCAGGGCGCCCTCGCCGAAGAGGTCCCCCGGTTTGACGACGGCGAGGCTGCGCTCCGCCATCGCGACGTGCTTGAGGAGGCGCACGCGCCCCTCCTGGAGGAGAAACGCTTCGCGGGCGACCGTCCCCTCGCGGAAGAGGGCCTCGCCGGGCACGAAGCGTCGCCCGTGGCGACCGAGGAGACGCGCGCGCTCCTGCGGGCCGACGCTGTCGTCGTAGGGCGACGGGGGCGACCCTGCCTCGTGAGCGCGCTCGGGCTCGTCCATCGCGGGCGATCATACGCTATCGTCGCGGTCGATGGGCCGGTCCGCGAGCGCGACGCGCACGACGAAGGAGACGAGCGTCGAGGTCTCCGTCGATCTCGACGGCACCGGTCAGGCCGACGTGGAGACGCCGCTCCCCTTCCTCACGCACATGGTCGAGCAGATCGCGCGTCACGGCCTCGTCGACCTGGTGGTGCGCGCGACGGGCGACGTGGAGATCGACGGCCATCACACGACCGAGGATCTGGCGCTCGTCCTCGGGCAGTGCGTCGGCAAGGCCCTCGGCGACAAGGCGGGCATCGTCCGCTACGGGCACGCGACGCTGCCCATGGACGAGGCGCGCGCCGCCTGCGCACTCGATCTCTCGGGGCGCGCCCACTTCGTCTGGGAGGTCCCGCTCCCGCGCGGGGCGAAGATCGGGACGTGGGACGTCGAGCTCGCGCCGGTGTTCTTCGAGGCGTTCGCGCGGGGCGCGCAGTGCAACCTCCACGTGGTCCTCGAGCGCGGGGAGATCCTTCACCACTGCGTGGAGATCTGCTTCAAGGCGCTGGCGAGGGCCCTCCGCGACGCGGTGAAGGTGGAGCCGAGGGTGGCGGGCATCCCCTCGACCAAGGGGACGCTCGGAGATTGAGCGGCGCCGGCGTCCGCATTCCGGGGATGCCCGATCCCTCGAATGGGCGCGCCTTCTTCGCCGAAGTTGGCCGTCGCTCCAGGCCGGCCGCACGATACTCCCCCATGAACGACCGTCGCACCAAGCGCAGCGCCGACCGGGACGAGGCGCTCCAGTACCTCGTCGAGTCCGTGGCCGACCGCAGCGGCGTGCGGGCGCTCGTCCTCGTGGACGACGCGGGCCGCATCGTCGCCGGCACGGGGATGCCCGGCGAGGTGGTGGGGCTCGCGCGGACGGCGCGGGACGTCGCCTGGCGGCGTGCCTCGGCGGCCGACGTCGACTCGGCGACGGCGGGGCACGACGTGACCGCCCGCCCCGTGGCGACGCGCGACGGCATGCTCTACTTCGCGGCCCTCGGTGACCGCATGACGGGCCTGGGCGACGCGGTCCAGGCGGTGCACCGCATCCTCGCGGCCTGACGCGGAGCTCAGTCGAGGACCAGCGTCCCGAGCTTCGTGTCCGCCGTCGCCTCTCCCCATCCGCCGCATACGCGCGCAGACCTCTTGGGCGTGTCGCAGCGCCGCACCGAGAAGCCGATGCTCTCTCCCGGCTCGCCCTTCATGCCGAGCGACTCGAACGGGAGCGCCATCTCGATGACCCACTCCTCATCCAGGTCGCTCGGCTTGTTCACGGTGCCGTCGCGCTCGGGCGACACGTGCACGCCGGAGCTCCACGAGTAGTCGTACGCGCCGCCCGAGCGGCGGATGCCGTCGGTGACGACGCCCTTGGGCGACACCTCGATGGCGTACTCGACGTCGCCCCGGACGAAGGTCAGGCGGAACGAGTCGTCGAGCCAGAGCGGGCCGTCGTGCTGGTCCGTGTGCGTCTCGATGTCCTCGTCCGCGGCGTAGAGCGAGAAGTAGAGGTGCCCGTCGCCCCAGAGCGCGCGCGTGTCGGAGTACGGCCGCGCCGGGGCGCCGTTGGCGAAGACGAACGCGCCCGTCCTCGCGGGACCCGGCGGCCGCGTCCAGCCGGGATCGTCGGTGTCGCCGTCGAGCGTGATGCTCCCCGGAATGTGGGGCACGTGGAGCACGGGAGCCACCGGACCGATCCCGAGCGAGGGGCGGGGCGCGGCGGACTGCGCTGCCGCGCGCGTGCGGGACATCTGCCGCGCGCCGACTCCCAGCGCCCCCGCGACGACGAGGGCGCCTCCCACGAGGACGAGCGGGCTAGTGTGAGCTCCCATCGGGATTCAGGGCGAAGTGGAACGACGAATCCGCCAGGCCCGTAGTGTAGTCCACGACGTCCACCGCGATCGACCCGTCGTCCTGCTGACTCACCATGCCGAAGCCGTAGTCGACCCCGCCGCTGAGCGGCGCGCCCCCGTTGCCGATGATGACCTCTTTGGGGCCCGACCGCTGGTAGCTGTGCGTGTGCCCCACGATGGCCAGCGTGTACGGGTGCATCGACATGATGACCTCGGACGGCGAGACGCCCGGCGCCGTGTTCGCGCTGGCGGACTCGTGACGGACGATGAACGTGTACGTCGTCGTCTTGCCCATCGCCGCGTCCAGCCAGTTGGCCTGCGTCTGCGTCCAGGCATTGGCGGCGAGGAAGAGGAACTTCGCCGTCCACGCCGTGGGGGCGCCCGCCGCGGAGCTGACGTCGATCTCGTAGTAGGGGCTCGTCTGCTGGATCGGCGCCAGCAGCATCGATACGAAGTTGTCGTAGTTCGGGGTGAGCCCGTCCGTGTTCCCCGTCCCGCAGTTCGACGCCGTGGCGCCCGTGCACTCGTGGTTGCCCATCGCCGGGAAAACGGTCCCCGAGTACTTGGCGCGGGCCCCCATGTAGAGGTCGAGCTGAGGCGTGCTCTGCGTCCCGGTGGTCGAGGCGAACTGGTAGTCGCCCGTGGCGACGACGAACGCCGGCGTCGGCGAGAGGGCCTCGAGGTCGCCGTAGATCTGCGTGATGATGGAGGTCGGATAGCCCGACGTGTCGTCCTCGTTCGGAGGCCGCGTGTCGCCCACGATGGCGAAATAGAGCCGCGACAGCGAGCCTCCCGTCGGCCCCACGGTGCCCGTCGGCGCCGCGCCGGCGTCGTACGTCGAGCCGGCCGTCCCGCAGCCGATGGGGGCGGGCTGGCACGTGTTCGTCGTCGTCTCGCAGTACTGCTGGTAGCGGCACCCGTTGGCGCTGCACGTCTTGCCCGAAGGACACGCGCATCCCGCGTCGACCGAGGGCCCCGCGAAGCTCCCGCACACCGCGGGCCCCCCCCCGTCGTCACCCACCGGGGCGATGCCGCAGGCCCCGCCGCGAGGCACGCACGCGCCGACCTGGGCTCCCGTGGCGACGCTGTTGACGGGCGCGCAGCTCGTGTCGCTCGAGCAGTCGTTCGAGGTGTTGCAGAGCGGAGCGCAGTAGGACCCCGAGGGCAGCGTGACGCACGACTCGCCGTTGCAGTCGCCGTCGGACGAGCACACCGTGCACTGCGGGGAAGCGTCGCCCTCCGGCGCGGTCCCGCACGGCCCCCCGTCGGGGTCCTGGCAGTCGTCGCCGACCTCCTGCGTCTTGCCGCCGCCGCACGCGAACCCGACACCTCCGACGCCGACCAGCGCCAGAGCCGCCACCAGCCAGGGGAGCCCTCGCATCGAAGCCTTACCTTCCCGCTGCCCAGCGGGTACACGACCGGGCGCGGGCGCGCCGGCTTCCTCGCATTTCAATCGCGTCCCCGATGGTCCGGGTCGCAAAGTGCAGCGTCACGGCTTCCTGACGCTCGCCGCAGCACGGGGTGGACGGTCAGCGGTCCGGCTTGTTCATGTACATCGACAGCGACGCCGGATCGTTCGACGCCGCCTTCGCGTCCTCGATCCGGATGTCCCCGGCCTGCACCCGGTCGGCCAGGCACCGCTCGAGCGAGATCATCCCCTCGCGCCGCCCCGACTGCATCGCCGTCGCGATCTGCGAGGTCTTGCCCTCGCGCACGAGCGACGCCACGGCGTGCGTCACGCGCAGCACCTCCAGCGCCGGGACGCGCCCCCCCCCGCGCGCCCGCGGCACCAGCCGCTGCACGACGACCGCGCGGAGCGAGTCGGCCAGCTGCACGCGGATCTGCGACTGCCTCGCCGGAGGATAGGCGTCGACGATGCGCTCCACCGCCGACGCGGCCGACCCGCTGTGGAGCGACGAGAGGACGAGGTGCCCCGTCTCCGCGGCCGTGAGGGCGAGGCCGATGGTCTCCGGATCGCGCATCTCGCCGACGAGGAGGACGTCCGGATCCTCCCGCAGCGCGTCGCGGAGGCCGCTGGCGAAGTCACGCGCGTCGCGCCCGATCTGACGGCGGCGCACCAGCGACGTCTCCGAGGGGACGAGCCCGTGCTCGATGGGGTCCTCCAGCGTCGTCAGCACGATCGACTTGCGCCGCAGCGCCTCCTGCGCGAGGGCCGCGAGCGTCGTCGACTTGCCCGAGCCGGTGGCCCCGCACACGAGCACGAGGCCGTGCGGGAGCGCCACGAGGTCCTCGAGCGGCACCGGCAGATGCAGCGACGCCAGCGACGGCGCCGCCGGAGGGAGCAGGCGCACCGCCGCGGCGAGCCCCTCCGAGGTGCGGAAGACGTGCAGGCGCGCGCGCCCCGTGCCGGCGATCTCGATCCCCGCGTCCCCCGAGAACCCGTGGAGCAGGTTCGGGCTGACGATGGCCGCGAGGTCGACCGGCTCGTCGGAGAGGCGCCGGAGGTTGCCGTCGACGCGGACGAGCGGGGGCTGGCCGTCGGTGAGGTGCAGATCGCTGGCGCGCATCGCGAAGGCGGAGGCGATGAGGCGCTGCAGCGCGGGCGTCGGGGGATCGTCGGGGGCCGGAGGGCCGGGCACGGCGGGGCCGACCGCCACGGCAGACGCCGGCGGAGGGGCGTGCGCCTGGATGAGCGCCGTCGCGAAGGGCGCGAAGGCGACGGCGGGCGTGGGGGCGCTCGCGGAGACGGAGAGCGACGCGGGCGCCGGGGCTGGAGCAGGCGCCGGCGCGGGGGAGGCCGCGGCGGGACGGCGGCTCTCGCGGAGGAACACGACGTCGAACCCGCCGGGTCGCAGGCTGACCTTCACGTGGAAGACGCCGAGCCCCGCCGCCTCGTAGGAGACCTCGATGCGTCCCTGGCCCTTCAGGGTCTGCTCGCGGTCGGGCGTCAGGATCTCGCCGAGCAGCTCGCGCAGCGTGTCCTCCGGCGTCGTCGGGATGCTCAGACGCTTGGCGGCGCCGAAGGCGAGCATCTTGGGCTCCTTGTCGGTCCCGAGACGGAGCTCGTTGGCGCCCTGCTGCGCGAGGATGGAGAGGAGGCTATCGACGCGGGCCATCGGGAGAGACAGCGTACCGCGACCGGGAAGGATTCCGGCAACCGTCGAGATTCAGGCCAGTCATCACGGGACTGCGGCCATCTCCTGCGACGCGAAGATCTCCACCTCGCTCAGGCACATCCGCACCTTCTTCCGCACCTGCAGCCGCACGTAGCGCGCTTTCAGGTCGGCGCAATGGATTCGCCAGGGCCACTCCTGCGTGAAGACGACTTCCCTTCGAGCGATGGTCTCGAAGCTCGAGCCATCGTTCGAGACCTGAAGCTCGAGGGGGATGTTGTCATTCTGATAGCCGTCGCCCCGGTTGTACACGCGGATGGAGCCGACGCTCGTCGGTTCGCCGAGGTCGATGGTCATCCACGGATCGTCCTGCTCCTTCGTGTACGCGGAGTGCTCCGCCTCGAGATCACCGTCGACGAGCGCCCACGGGCCCGTCAAGGGGTCCTCGGGCAACGTACTCAGCGTGACCGTCTTGCCTCGCGCGAGGTTGCGCGGTCCGAGCGCCACGAGCAACGAGTGCCTGGCATAGAACAGCGCCCAGACGACCACGGCGAGGGCGATCAATCGCCACCCGCGCGGCGACATGAGCGGCTGGCCTTGACCTTGGCTCTCGATCAGCCGGCGGCCCAGCCGGATGAAAGGGCGCTCCACGAGTCGATAAAGGAGCTCGGCGGCGATGAACGTGGCCACGAGGAGCGTCACGACGCGCTGCCACGGGTGGGGCGAATCGGGCGTGAGCGCCGCGTAGCGAGGCCAAAGCTTTCGCTCCGCGTCCTCGAGTCGATAGACCTGTTGGTGGAGCAGGTAGATGGAGTACGAGCGCGCGCCGATGTACTCGAAGACGCGGCCCACGTACGGAATGGAGAGCACGTACCCGCGGTCGAGCGCGGCGTACGACACGAGCAGCCCCGAGAACATCCAGAGCGCGATGAACCCCTCCCGCTGCTCCACGTGGCGAGGCGCCACGCCCGGGAGGCAAGCGATGATGACGAGGACCATCGGGAGGATGACGAACCGCATCAAGCGCTTCGGCATGACGGGCGCGGCACCCACCGTGCGCACGAGCGCCAGAGCGACCCCCGCCATGAGCGAATCGAACCGGAGATGGGAGCTGTACATCTCGAAGGCAATCTCCTGCGCCCCTTCGGGCCGCGGGATACCGCGCGCGATGATGCTGAAAAGCGCCAGCCCCGCGCAGGCCCCGAGGCGCCGGTTGGTGGTCCGGAACATCAGGAAAATGACCGGCAGCAGCAGGTAGAAGTGCTCCTCGACCGCGAGGCTCCAGTAGACGTTCAGCCGCAGGTCGCCCCGGAAGCCGAACATGTAGTTGTAGATGCCGCCGAAGAAGGCGATGAACTCGTCGAACCACTGCCTGGTCGATCCGAACTCGCCCGGAAACACGCTCGCCCCGACGCGGACCAGCAGCGCAACGGCGAGCGCCGCGGGCATGATTCGGAAGAAGCGTCGGACGTAGAACGTCCGCAGCCCTTGCCGCGCGAGGTTGAAGGCCGAAAAGAAAGTCCCCTCGTCCTCCACGGCGGGCAGCAGCCGCACGAGCGAGAGCGTGACCACGAACCCCGAGATCACGAAGAAGAGGTCCACGCCACCCCAGGGGTCCTGGAGGATCCATGGAAGGAGCTTCTTCAGCGGGTCCCAGTGAACCGCCAGCACGAGCAGGGCCGCAAAGGCGCGAAGGCGCTCGATCTCCCGCAGCTTCATTGAGCGGCGGGACGATATGCTGCACCAAGTGTCGTCGCGAGCGTTAAGCGCCCTTCGCAGGTCCGGGCCGCCGGTCGCACGCTGGTACTGGGAGCAGCTCGCCCCTGATCTCGCCTTCGTCCCCATCGCGCTCGTGGCGTGCTGGAGCCTCTTCGCGGTCCGTGGGATGCCCATGACCCACGACGGCCTCGGTCTCGCGTTCCTCGAGGGCTACCGGCGCGCCTACAAGGGCGGCGACTTCTTTCCCCTGTGGACGTCGTTCTCGGAGGACGGCCACGGCTCGGCGTTTCCGATCCTCTACCACCGGCTCCACGGGCAAGTGTTCGCGTTCCTTGCGCTGAAGATCGGCTCGCTGCTGGCGCTGAAGGTCAGCATTCCCGTGCTCCTCGTCGTGGGGGCGGCCGGGCTCCGGCGGCTCTGCCTCGGGCTGGGCGTGCGTCCGTGGCTGGCCTGGACTGGCGGCATCCTGCTCATGTCCGCGAATTACACGGTGACGGACTGGTTCGTCCGCGGAGCCACCGCGGAGCTCACCGCCTTCATGCTGCTGCCGTGGTGCCTGAGGGAAGCCCTCCGAGCGCTGGACGACGACTGGGCCCCGGTTCGGTTCGCGGTCGCCTCGGCGCTGCTCTTCTACGCGCACATGATGACGTTCTACGTGTTCGTGTTCGTGGCGACCATCCTCGTCGCCGGCCGCTTGCTCGAGCTCCTTCCCTTCGGCTGGGCTCGCGTCCGCCCGGCGCTCCGGCGTGGCGCGATCTTCACCGCGCTTCTGACGTGCGCCATCGGGCCCTACGCGGCGGCCGTGAAGTACGTGCTCGCGTTCAGCGGGCTCCAGAAGATCGAGATGCGCGGCGACGACGCCGCCTTCTTTCCGTGGAAGTCGTACCTCATCGACCCCAACTTCTCCTGGAGCCGAGCGCACCTGCCGGGCCTCGCCTCCGTGGAGATTGGCCGATGGATGCTCTTTTGCCTGGCCGTCTTTCTCGTCGTCGAGCCCTCTGCTCGGAGCGCAGTTCGCAAGCGTGCGGGGAGCCTGGTCGTCGTCGCGATGGTGTTCCTGGTCTTGCAGCGCAAGGAGCTGTCGTTCGTCTTTTCCTTGTTGCCGGGGGCGGCCTCGATTCAATTTCCATCGCGGCTGCTCGTCTTCATCGTGCCCATCGTGATCGTGTGCATGACCATCGCGGTCGAGATGGGACTGAGGAGCAGGGCGCCCTGGGTGCGCGCCGCGGCCGCGGTCCTGCCCGTGCTCGCGGCGGCGGGTCAGGTCAACTTGGCAAGGAGCACGCAAAGTGCGATCTGGGGTCAGCAGGTCGCGCGGAGCGACATCGACGCGGCCATGGGGAACGAGCAGGACGTGACGACCGGGAAGATGGCCATGTTCGCTGCCTGGCATCTCTACGCCCCGAAGCGGCAGGGCTCGCCGCCCGCGGCTCCGTTCCTCGAGGCGATGGGCGACTGCACCATCAGCTCCCCAGGGCTGACGGGCGGCGCGCCCACACACCTCGTCCACGGCAACAGGCCAATCAGGGGGCTCTCGTTCACGGTCCATGGTGGCCAGTGCACGGTGAAGCTCAACCAGTACCAGTCCACGCTCCTTCGCGCGGATTTCTCCGGCCCAGGTGAGCTCCGATCGGCCCGTGACGGCACGACGACCATCTCGGCGCCCGTCGACGGCACGGAGGTGACCCTCCGCCAGCGTGGCGTATTCGACCTCGCGAAGAAATGGATCGTCGAGAAGGCGAGAAGGCGGCCATGACCGGGGCGGGACGATGGGGCAGAGTGTTCGCCAGCATGGTCGAATACCTGACGATGCGGCGACCGATGCGTGGGGCCGGCAGCGACGCCGTTCGACGTGCTGCAGCCCTCGAGGCCCTCCGGGAGGCACGGCAAAAGCGCGACGCGTCCGAGCTCCTCTTGTTGCGGGGCTCACGAGCGGAAGCGCTCCGGCTCGGAGCCGAAAGCCTGGAGCGCTTGAGGCGCGGCCTCGAGCGGATCGACGCGTCCGACGCCGCGCTCATGAAGCGCGCGATCGAACGGGTGGAGCGGTGCGGCGCGAGGCTCGGCACGCCGCCGCAGCTGGACTCCGCCGTCACGTCGGCCCAGGCGGCGGCCCTCCGTGCGCTGCTCCGCGCGGAGGGGGCGCTCGACGGCCGCCTCGACGTCGCGATCCTCGACCGCCGGGGGCTCCTGCGGCTTCGCCGTCAGCGCTGGGTCCTCGCGGCGGCCATCGTCCTCGCGCCGGTGGGGCTCGCGGCGTTCGTCCGAGGCGAGCTTCGCGGGCTTCACATCCGGGCGTCGAGCGTGCTCGACGAAGAGTACGCCGCCGACCGGGCCATCGACGGCGATCCCGAGACCGAGTGGGTCCCCGCGGGGAGCGGCGAGGAGTGGGTGGAGCTTCGCTTCCGCGCTCGTCGCGTGGGGACCCTCAGCATCCAGAACGGCGATTTGTTGCCGGACCGCGCCGCGCGCAAGGTCCAAGTGGAGTTCTACCTGGACGGCAAGAGCTACGGCACCACCTCGCGCGAGTTCGACGTGGATCGTCCCGGCCAGTCGATCGACCTGGCGGCAGCAGGCCTCCTCTGCGACCGCATTCGCATCGTCGTGGCGACGCACTACGGGACCGGCGGCGCCCTCGCCGAGGTCAGGGTGAACTGATGGAGAACGGTGCCAACGCCCTGCCGGACCTTCTCGTCACGCGCCCTCGCCGCGTCGGCACCTTGCTGCTGACGGGGGCTCCCGGGTGGCTCACCGACCGGCTCGCAGCCTCGCTGGCCGAACGGCCACCGGCCGGGCTGACGCGCGTGCGCTGCCTGGTTCATCCCAGCCACGCCGTCGACGCAGACGGCTACCGGCGGGCCACCGGGCTGGACGTCGAGATCGTTCGCGGCGACCTGGGCGACGCGGGGGCTCTTCGCGTCGCGGTGGAGGGCGTCGACTCGATCGTCCACGCGGCGGGCATCATCCACGTCCGCCGGTTCGGCGATTACTACGACGTCAACACGGAGGGGACGCGGCGCCTCGCGCAGCTCGCATCGCAGTCGGGCGTGAGTCGCTTCGTGTACATCAGCACGAACGCGGCGGGGGGTCGCTCCACTTCGGCGGAGAGGCTCATCACGGAGGACGATCCTCCCATGACCCTCAACCACTACTCCCGTAGCAAGTGGCTGGGCGAGGAAGCGCTGCGGGCGCTATCGACCTCGATGGAGCGCGTGGTGCTCCGCCCCAGCATGTTCTACGGGCCGCCCGTCCCTCCCCGGCACGTCGAGGTCTTCCGGCGCGTGATGCACGGGCGGATGCCGCTCGTCGGCGGGGGCAAGCAGGCAAGGAGCGCCACCCACATCGACCATCTCGTACAGGCAACTCGCCTCGCCCTCGTGCATCCGGAGGCTCCCGGGCGCACGTACTACGTGGCCGATCGCGAGGTGTACACGACGCGCGGCATCGTGGAGGGAATGGCCCGGGCGCTCGGCGTCGAGCCTCGATGGATCCCCTTGCCGGGAGCGGTCGCATCCCTGGCGTTCGTCGCCGACACGCAGCTGTCTCGCCTTGGCGTGTACTGGCAGACGCTCCACCTCGTCGGTGAGTCGAACTGGCACGTCGGTCTCGCGGTCGACCGCGCGGAGCGCGAGCTGGGATACAGCCCCCTCTACGGTCTCGACCATGGGATGCACGCGGCCGTGGCCTGGTGCCGCGAGCGCGCGTTGCTGTGAAGCGCCCGCGGGGCGCTTACCTCGCAGAGGTCCTGCCAGGATCGTCATCGGCGGCGCCGCGCTGTCTGGGGAAAACATGCAGCAATCCAGCGGGTTGCGGGGTGCGCTCGGGAGAGGGAGGAACGCCGGCGCGACGCTTCGACCTTCGGCCGTGTCGTCTTGTCGACCGAATGCGCCATCTTGTCTTCGAGGAGGCACATCGTCTCGACCGAATGCGCGATCTTGTCTTCGAGGAGCCGCATCTCGTCGACGGGATGGTGCGACTTGAAGACAAGACGACGCTTCTTCAAGACAGGGTGGCTCTTCTTGTCGACGAGATGTGCCTCTCGGTCGACAAGGCGTGTCACGCTGAAGACGAGACGCGGCATCTTGTCTTTGCGATGCGCCTTCTCGAGCTCAAGAAGCCGCTCCCGACGACTCGGGAGCGTCATCCTCTCGACAAGACGATGCATCTCGTCGAGCCGATGCGCCGTCTTGTCTTCGCGACGTGTCGTCGTGAAGACAAGGTGATGCATCTCGAGGACAAGACGACGCATCGCGTGTCGTCGCCGCGTCTCCCGTCTACTCGGGAGCCGCGTTTGCTCTTCAAGACGACGCACTCGCTCTTCAAGACGACGCACTCGCTCTTCAAGACGACGCACTTGTTCTTCAAGACGACGCGTTCATCGAACGAGGAGCCGCTCTTGCTCGACACGCCCACGGTTTTATTGAGCAAAATGGCGCTCTTGCTCGACACGACGGCTCCTTCGTAGACCCGCGAGCCGCACCCGGTTCGACGAACGCGGCGCGGAGAGGTGAACGAGCCTCGGCGAGAACACTCGGACACGCACCTCGTCGTCCCGCGTGACCATGATGAGCATCCGATGCTCCATCGATCGAAGCCTCTGCGCGAGGTTTAGGTGTTCTTTCGTGCGGCGAAGTAGAAAAAGAACGCCCCTCGCCTCTCCAGCACCGGCGTGCACGGCAGGGCATCCAGCATCGCGCGCACTCCGGGCCAGGCGTCGAGGTACGCGTACATGTACGGCCACTCCTCCTCGTGCTGGCGGCGAAACGCGCGGAGACCGGGCGAGGGCCACGTCAGCCACGGCTTCTGCAGTCCCCAGAACGCGGCTCGAAGCTGCGGGGAGTCGTAGTGGTCGATGAGCGCGAGGAACCCGCCCGGCTGCAGCACGCGCAAGAGCTCGTGCAGCGAGGCGCGTAGCTCCTCCATGGTTCCCAGGTGATGCAGCGAATGCATGCACATGACGGCCTCGAAGGCGCCATCCGCATAGGGCAGCGCCTTGGAGTCGGCGGCCTTCAGATCCAGCCAGGGTTCGCGCGCGAGATCCGCGTCGGCCGTCACGTCGACACCCGACAGCCGGGTGAACCCTGCGTCGCGTAGGATGTGGAGCGCCTCACCTGTTCCGCAGGCGACGTCGAGGAGCTTCACGTCTCGCGGAAGAGCGAGCACTCCCAGCCGCTCGAGCTTGCGTTTGTGCGACGACGCGCGCCGCGCGACGAGCCGATTGTCCTTGTAGGCGGCGTGCCAGGTCTGCGATTCTGCGCGCATTCGAGCGACCTAAGGTATCTCCGCCTTCTTCGTCTCGCCAGCGCCGTACGCCGGCCCATGACGCGACTGACCTCGATCGTGGTACCCGCGCTGAACGAGGATCTCGTCGGCACGCTGCGCCGCCTCGACGAAGGCCTCGAGGGTCTGGAGGGAGCGTTCGAGGTCCTCTTCGTCGACGACAGCCCGGACGAGCACCGAGCGTCGCAGCGGCAGGCCATGTTGAAGACGTCCAGCCGCTCCGAGGTCCGCTTCATCGACGGACCCCGGCGCGGAAAGGGTGCCGCGATCCGCCTGGGCGTCGGCCAGACGAAGGGCGAGCGAGTCTTCACGATGGACGCCGACCTGCCAGTCCCCCTCGAGCACATCGGGGAGTTCCTGCGGCTCCTCGACAGCGGGGCCAGCATGGTCATGGCCGAGCGGCCACTGAGCCGGAAGTTCGACACGTGGCAGCGCTTCGTCGTGTCTCGCGGGCTGCTCGCGATCCAGCGCGCGTTCGTCTTTCACTCCAGCGAGTTTTCGGACACTCAGTGCGGCTTCAAGGCTTTCCGCGGCGACCTCGCGCGCGACATCGCGCGAGCTCAGATCGTCGACGGGGGTATGTACGACCTCGAGTACGTCTTCGAAGCGCACCGCCGAGGCTCGAGGATCGTCCGCGTTCCCGTGGTCCCGAACGCGGAGATACGCGAGTCCCGCATCAACATCTGGCGATGCTTCACGGGGGACTGGATCGACGTGGTGCGCATCCGGGCCAAATAGGTGGCTCCCATGAAGCTGCGAGAGATCGAACGCCTGCGCGCGGTGGCCATCCTCATGGTCATGGTCACGCACTCGGAGGACGCGTTCCAGAGGCTGCTCCCCGACGTCGCGGATCACAGCTGGACCGGAGTGGACCTCTTCTTCGTCATCTCCGGCTTCGTCGTCACGCTGTCACTCGTCCGGCTGCTCCCGCCCATCGACGCTGAGTCGAGTTTCGTCTCCGCGTTCGGGCGGGCCAAGCAGGCGCTCAAGATCTTCTACACGCGCCGCTTCTTCCGCATCGTGCCGGCCGCGGCGGCGGCGCTGCTGATTGACCGTCTGCTGATGACGGTCTTCCCTCAGAACTTCGGCACGCCGAAGGGCTGGTTCAACGAGGTCGTGGCCTTCTTCGGCGGGGTCTACAACTACGCTCACGCCTACCACCCCGAATACCGGATGGGGGTCTACTGGAGCCTCGCGGTCGAGGAGCACTTCTACCTCGTTCTTCCGATCCTGTTCGTGGCGTTCAGAACGGCGAATCGCCGCATCGGCGCCTGTGTGGGCGTCGGGCTCATGAGCATCCTGGGCCGCCTGCTGCCACCTCCCCAAGGGGCCAACGTCGAGTACTACGAGAAGTTCGCTTCGCACCTGCGCTTCGACTCGCTGATGGCCGGTGTCGCCCTGGCGCTCGTTTTGGGAAACAGCCCGGAGACTCCCCGCATCATGCCGCGGCGGTTGATGCGCTTCCTCATCGTCCCTGCGGTTCTCGTTCTCATCGACTGCCTGCCGGGCGCAGCTCCCGAGGTGATGCTGCACCAGGGGTTCATCGCCATCTGGGCTCTCTCGGCAGTCGCGGTCGGTTTCGCAAGTCTGGATCAAGGCTACGTCCTGGCCATTCCTGGGGTCGGACGCGCGCTGGAGTATCTCGGATCGCGCTCGTACGCTCTCTATCTCCTCCACACGATGGCGGGGCGATTCGAGGACGACGTCGGAACGCAGTGGCCCGGATACCGGGCTCTGATCCCGAAGGATGTCGTCTTCCCCTGGCGTCGGGCGGTGGTCATGTTCGTCATCGCATTGGCCGCTGCGGAGGTCGTGCACAGACTGGTCGAAAAACCGCTCATGCGCCTCGGGTCCGCGCTGATCGATCCCGAGCGGCGGGCGGCCTTGCGGCTCACGTCGCGGGCGGTCGGTCTCACGCTCGCGGCGGCGATGGTCGCGCAGATCTTCTTCTTCCGTCACGCCTTCATGCTTGCCCTGGGCCCTCGGAATCTGGCGTTCCGCATGCCGGTCTCCGCGAGCTCCCACGACGACGGCAAGCCAGGCTACGAGGCGCTCGTGAACGGCAACCTCGAGGCGGAATACGGTCTATGCACGAAGCAGCAGCAGTCGCCCTGGGTGACCATCGACCTCGGCCGGCCGCGGGACATTGGCTCCATCCGCGTCTACAACCGAGCCGACGGCTTCCAGGAACAACAGCTGCCGCTCGAGCTGAGCGTGTCCAACGACAACACGAACTTCATGGTCACCGCGCGGCGCGAGACGATGTTCACGCAGGCATTCCCGTGGCGAATCCGAGTCGACGGCGAGCCGGCGCGCTACGTGCGCCTTCAGGTGCCGAGGGACACCACGCTCTGCCTGAGCGAGGTCGAGATCTTCGAAGGCCAGGGCATGGCGCACCTGCCCTGAGCGCGCGTCCGCGCCATCTCGACTACGCCGCCACCCCCTCCACGTCGCGCGCCTCTCCGCCCTTCCCTCGCTCGAGCGCCTCCGCGATCGCCGCCCGCGCCGCGTTTCGCAGGCCCACCTTGCCGAGGCTCCCCGGCTGAATCGGGTCGAGCACCTCGACCCGCGCGTACATCTTCTGCCGCAGGACCGCGCCGTTCTTCGGCAGGCAGTCTCCCGTCCCGTGCACCGCGATGGGCACGACCGGGCAGCCGAGCTTCGCGGCGAGGAAGAACGCGCCGTCCTTGAAGGGCTGGAGCTCGCCCGTCATCGTGCGGGTCCCCTCGGGGAAGATGAGCACCGGGTTGCCGCGCCGGAGGAGCTTCCGGCACTGCTTCATCGCGCGCAACGTCGAGCGCTGGTTGCCGCGGACGAGCGGGACGTAGCCGTTGAGGCTCATGTTCCAGCCGATGAACGGGATGTGGAAGTTGCCCGCCTTGGAGACCCACCGGAAGGGCCGGTAGAGCGAGAAGAGCACGGGGACGTCGATGAGCGACGCGTGGTTCGCGACGAGCACGGCGGCGCCGCGCCACGGGAGCTTGTTTCGTCCGACGACGCGCAGGTGCCAGATCGGGTTCGCGTAGATGTAGAACGCGCCCCAGAAGCACGAGAAGAGGTGGAGCACGACGCGGCGCCGATCGAAGGGCAGCGTGACGAGAAAGAGCGCGAGCGCGACCGCGAAGAACGGGACGCAGCAGAGGAAGATGAAGACCCAGTACGCGATGGAGAAGGCGCGCATGGCGGGCAGCCAGTCTGCCCCAAGACCCGGGCGACGCGCTACATTGCCGGCGCATGAACGCGACCGGCGGCGTGCTCCTGCTCGGCAACTCCACCTGGACCAGCCCCTACGTGCTGTCCTGCTTCGTCGCCCTCCGCGAGAAGGGCGTCGACTTCCAGGTGAACGACGTGGCGCTCCACGCGGGCGCGCACTTCGACGGCGCCTTCGCGGCGCAGTCGCTCACCTCGAGGGTCCCGGTGCTCGTCGACGGCGAGCTCACGCTCTCGGAGTCGAGCGCCATCGTGGAGTACCTCGAGGACCGCTATGGCCCCCCGCAGCACGCGCGCGTCCTCCCCGCCGACCTGCGGAAGCGCGCCCGGGCGCGCCAGGTGATGGCCTGGGTGCGGAGCGATCTGATGGCGATCCGCGAGGAGCGCTCCGCCGAATACGTCTTCTACGCCCACGACCGCCTGCGGCCCTTCGCGCCCCTCTCCGCGTCGGGTCTGCGCGCGGCGGTGAAGCTCCTCGGCGCGGCCGAGCGCCTCGTGCCCTCCGACGCGGGGCCGCTCTTCGGCGCCTGGTGCATCGCCGACACCGATCTGAGCATGATGCTCCAGCGGCTGGTGAAGACCGGGCACGCCGTGCCGCAGCGCATCCGCGACTACGCCGAGCGCCAATGGGAGCGGCCCTCGGTCGTCGAGTTCTGCGCGCACCCGCGGCAGGACTTCCAGCCTTCGCTGATGGGGTAGGTCGGTCCCTTGACCCTCACGCGCCTCTTCGTCCTGACGACGCTGGTCCTCGCGCTCGTCGGGGGCGCCACGTTCTACGCGTTCTTCGCGGTGTCGGAGCGCGCCATCGTCGCCCGGTCGGCCGAGCGCCGGGAGGCCGTGGCGTCGCGCGTCGAGCAGCGCACCGATGCCGAGCTCGACGTCGCAGTGAAGGCCGTGGGCGACATCGACCGGGCCATCCAGTTCGCGTCGGTGCGTCTCGACGACGTCGACGCCGTCGAGGCGCGGCTCTTCTCCGAGCTGCTCGACAACGTCACGCTCTCGGACGTCTCCCTGACCCACGCCGACGCGGGCGGGTTCGCCTGGGAGACCTCGGTGTTCCGGGCGTCGTCGGACGCGAGCAGCGCGATCTGGACCCGGCGCGTACGGCGCGACGTCGACCGGTCGCTCGTCGCCGAGCTCCGGCGGCGCCCGCCCTCGGGCGGCCTGCTCGCGGTCCCCTTCGAGCGCGAGCCGGGGACGCCCACGGACCCGACGACCCACGCGACCTACGAGGTGCCCCTCGACCCGGCGAACCGGGGGCGCCTCATCTGGAGCGATCTGTCGCACTGGCACCTCGACTCGACGTTGCCCGCGGAGCAGCAGCGCATCGTGCTGTCCCTGCAGAAGTCCGTGAACGACGCCGGCGGACAGCCCTTCGGTGTGCTGCGGGCGGCGCTCCTCGCGCGCACCATCGACGCCATTCCGCGCCTCGGCGCGGAGGACGTCGATCCGGGCGGACCGGCGCAGGTCTTCCTGAGCGACGACAAGGGGCGCCTCCTCACTCGGATCCATCCAGACGACACGCACGAGCTCTTCGGCGCCGACCTTCGCGTACCGATCTCGCGTGCTTCGCCCGAGGTGGCCGCGGCGCTGCAGCGCCCGGGACAGGAGGGGACGATCGACGTGGGGGGCGCGAAGTGGCTCGTCACGTCCCGCAAGATCCCCAACTCGCAGGACTGGGTCGTCGGCGTCGTGGTCCCCGAGGCGTACTACACGCGGGATCTCCGCGAGCTGCGCGACCGGTTCCTCCTGATGATCCTCGCGCTGACCGTCACCGCTCTCGTCGTCGGCGTCATCGCCCTCCGGCCGGTCCGGCGCTCGCTGGCTCGCGTCATCGACGCGACCTCGCGCATGCGTCGGTTCGAGCTGGCGCCGGCGCCCGCGGACGCACCCCTCCGCGAGGTGGCCGAGGTGATGGAGGGCGTGGAGCGCGCGAAGACGTCGATGCGCACGCTCGGCAAGTACGTGCCGATGGATCTGGTGCGCGAGCTCTACACCGCCAACCGCGAGCCGGAGCTCGGCGGAGAGCTGGTCGAGCTGTCGATGATGTTCACGGACATCGAGGGCTTCACGGGCCTGTCGGAGCGCCTCGCGCCGGACGCGCTCGCCCGGGCGCTCGGGGCCTACCTCGAAGCCATGACCGCGGGCGTCCGCTCGACCGAGGGCACCGTGGACAAGTTCATCGGCGACGCGGTGATGGCGTTCTGGAACGCGCCGCGGCGCTTCCCCGATCACCCGCTGCGCGCCTGCCGGGCCGCGCTCGCGTGCATGAAGGCGGTGCGCGCGCTCTACGCTTCGCCGGCATGGGAGGGGCTTCCGCCGCTCTTCACGCGCTACGGACTGCACACGGCGCGGGTCATGGTCGGCAACTTCGGGGCGCCGACGCGGCTCTCGTACACCGCGCTCGGCGACGGCGTGAACCTGGCGGCGCGCCTCGAGCCGCTCTGCAAGCAGTACGGCGTGGCGGCGCTGGCGAGCCAGGCCGTGGTCGAGGCCGTGGCGGGAGCGAACGATGCGCCCGCGTTCCGTCTCGTCGACACGGTGGCCGTGAAGGGCAAGCACGAGGCGGTGCGCGTCTACGAGCTGCTCGAGGGGGCCCGGACCGAGACCGTGGAGCGCTACGAAGAGGCGTTCGCCGCGTACCTGGCGCGTGACTTCGGCCGCGCGCGCGACGCGCTCCTCGCCCTCCCCGGGGACCCCCCGAGCCGCGTCCTCTGCGCGCGGTGCGTCGCCATGATGGCCGACCCTCCGCGGGCCGACTGGAACGGCGTCTACGTGGCGACGTCCAAATGAGCCTTCTGCCAGCCGAGACGCTTCACGAGGATGCCGTCGAGGGAGAACGCTCCGGGGCCGAGGATGGCGATCATGACGAGGACGACGAGGTACGTGAACTCGTCGAAGCCGACGAGGTCGAAGAGGCCGTGCAGGTCGGGCCGCTTCGCCGTGAGGATCGCGACGATCATGCTGACGATGAGCGGGATGGTGGCGAGGCGCGTGAGGAGGCCGACGACGAGGGCCGTGCCGCAGAGCAGCTCGCTGTACCCGACGAGGATGGCCTGGAAGTGCGGCGCGGGGATGCCGAGCGACGTAAAGAAGCCGGTGACCTTCTCGATGTTGTGGACCTTGCCCCAGCCCGTCGACATGAAGACGAGCCCGACGGCGAGCCGCCCGAGCAGCGGTGCCAGCCAGTGAAGCCTCTTCAGCAGCTCCAGCGCACGTGCTCGCAACGACTCGATGCGTCCCATCGTTTTCTCCCTCCGTCTCCCCAGTACGGGGCAGCGGCGAGGAAGTTACCAGCTTGCGCGCGGGTGGGGCTCCTCGCGTTGCTCGCGGCCTGCGCGCGGGCTCCGGCTGGGCCCGCGAGCGCGCCTCTTCCCTCCGCCGAGCCCGTCCCGTGGCGCTACGAGGTGGCGGTGCACGGACCGGACCTCCGGATCGAAGCCCGCTTCGCGCCGGGCGTCGCCGGGATCCCCCGCGTCGACGACGACGCCACGCCGTTCGTGCGCGACGTGACCGAGGCGACCGAGGGGGGATGGCGCGTCGTCCGCTACCGGTTCGCGCTGCGGGAGGCCGCGGAGAAGCGCATGGACGTCGACACGGCGATCGCCTCGGGCGATGTCGTCGTCGCCCCGCCGTCGACCTGGCTCCTGCGGCCCGACGCCGCCACGCCGGGGAGCTTTCGCTACCACGTCACGACGGCGCCTCCCGACCGCTTCGTGGCCGCGACGCATCCTTCGCCCGACGGGGCGGCGGACACCTACGAAGCCCCGACGGACACGCTCGACGGGGCGGGCTTCGCCGTCTTCGGGCCCTCCCACGGCGGCACGGTCGAGAGCGGCGCGTCGCGCGTCGTCGTCTCCATCGCTCCGCACGACCTGCGCCTGACCGACGCGGAGGCCATGGGGTGGGTGAAGGGCGCCGTCGACGGCATCGCCGCGTATCTGCGCCACGACTTCCCCGCGCCGCGCGCGCTGGTCGTCGTCCAGCGAGGCACCCCCGGCAACCCGACGCGCGGCGAGACGTTGGGGGACGGAGGGCCCGCGGTGCTCGCGCGCGCCGGCGACGGAGTGACGGCGGCGACGGTCCGGGACGACTGGGTGATGACGCACGAGCTCCTGCACGTGGTGCTGCCGTCTCTGTCGCACGATCACGTGTGGCTCTCGGAGGGGCTCCCGTCGTACGTCGAGCCCATCGTGCGGGTGCGCGCCGGGACGCTGTCGGTCGAGAAGCTGTGGCGCGATCTCGTCGAGGGCCTGCCGCAGGGGCTTCCGGAGCCGGGCGACGAGGGGCTCGAACGGACGCACACCTGGGGACGAACCTACTGGGGCGGATCGCTCTACTGCCTCATGGTCGACGTCGGCATCCGCGACGAGACGCGCAACGCCCGGTCGCTCGACGACGTCCTTCGCGCCATCGTCGCCACGGGCGACGACGTCGAGGCGCACTGGGACGTGACCAGGCTCCTCGACCTCGGCGACGCCGCGACGGGCACCCACGTCCTCCACGACGTCTTCCGCGAGCTCGCGCTCGCCCCCGGCACGATCGACCTCCCGGCCCTGTGGCGCCGGCTCGGCGTGAAGGTCGACGGCGAGCGGGTGACGTTCGACGACGCGGCGCCGCTCGCGCCGGTGCGCCGGGGCATCGGGGGACGTTGAGCTCGTCACGATCAGCAAAACTGGCGTTTTCGACCGAAACGGCTTACTTCGTCGCCCCGTACTGTGCTTCGAACCGGAGAGAGACCATGAACCTGACCAAGACGATGCTCGCGGCCGCTGTCGGTGGAATGCTCATGGGATGCGGCGGGTCGAACCCGCCCCCCGCCTCGCCTGATACGTCCGCGGCGCCCCCCGCGGCCTCGGGCGCCCCGGCCGCAGCAGCGGCCAAGCACGCCTGCAAGGGCCAGAACGACTGCAAGGGCCAGGGCGGCTGCAAGACGGACAAGCACGGCTGCAAGGCCCAGAACGACTGCAAGGGTCAGGGCGGCTGCAAGGGCATGTGAGCTGACGAGCGAGGGGAGGCCGATCGTGGCCAATCGCTTCGGCCTCCCCGATCTCGGCGTGGGTCTCGGCCTGCGGACGGTGCACTACTCGCACATCGTCGAGGCCCAGCCCGAGGTCGACTGGTTCGAGATCCTCAGCGAGAACTACATGCAGACGGCCGGTCGGCCGCTCGAGTGGCTCGACGCGATCGCCGCCCTTTATCCCGTCGTCATGCACGGGGTCTCGCTGTCCATCGGGTCGACCGACCCGCTCGATCGCGCGTACCTGACCGAGCTCCGCGCCCTCCGTGATCGGACCAAGGCGCGCTGGGTGTCGGACCATCTTTGCTGGACGGGCGTCTCCGGCAAGAACACGCACGACCTCCTGCCGATGCCGTACACGGAGGAGGCGCTGCACCACGTCGCGTCCCGCGTGCGTGCGGTGCAGGACTTCCTCGGGGCGCCCCTCGCGCTGGAGAACCCGTCGACCTACGTGGAGCTCAAGGGTGGGGAGACGGCGGGGCACATGACGGAGTGGGAGTTCCTCGCGAGGCTGGCCGAGGAGGCCGACTGCGCGCTCCTGCTCGACGTGAACAACGTCTACGTCTCGGCCTATAACCACGGGTTCGACCCGCGCACCTACCTGGCCGCGGTGCCGTACGACCGCGTCGTCCAGATGCACGTGGCGGGGCACACGCACCACGGGACGCACATCATCGACTCGCACATCGGGCCGGTGGTCGACGAGGTGTGGCAGCTGCTCGGCGACGCGTGGCGACGAGCGGGAGGCACGTCGGTGCTGCTCGAGTGGGACGCCGAGATCCCTTCGTTCGAGGTGACGCACGCGGAGGCGATGCGCGCGAAGGAGGTCATCGGGCGATGACGCTCCGCGATGTGCAGCTCTGGTTCGCGGGCGCCGTCATGACCGGCGCGGCGCTCGAGGAGGCGGACCGGCGGCTGACGGCGGGGCCGAGGCTGGGAGCCCGCGAGCGGCTCGACGTGTACCGCCACGGCTACGAGGCGCGCCTCGTCGAGTGCCTGGCGGACGACTACCCGGTGCTGAAGACGGCGCTCGGCGACGACGCGTTCGACGCGCTTTGTCGCCGGTACATCCGGCGGTTCCCCTCCGAGGCGCCCAACCTCAACGCGTACGGCCGGCGCATGGCCGAGGTGTGCGACGGCTTCGCGGCCGATCTGGCGCGGCTGGAGTGGGCCCTCGTCGAGGTGATCCACGAGCCGTCAGGGGCCCCGATGACGATGGAAAGCCTCGCGGCGGTGGCCCCGGAGTCGTGGGGCAGCGCGCACCTCGTGGCGAGCCGCGCCGTCCGCCTGCTGACGCTCCAGTACCCGGCGAACGACTACTTCCAGGCGGTGCGGGACGGCGGCGCGCCCGCCCTGCCGGGACCCCGGGCGTCCGCCACGGTGGTCTATCGCAGCGGGACGACGGTGTGGCGCATGGGGCTGTCCGAGGCGATGCACCGGGTGCTGGCCGCCCTCGTCGGCGGAGAGCCGCTCGAGGCGGCGCTGTCGCTCGCCGAGGGTGAGCCCATGGAGCACGTGACGGCGTGGTTCCGCGAGTGGGTCTCCAGCGGGCTATTCGTGGGGGTCGAGACGGGCTGAGGCTGCGCCGAGGACGGGCATGCCCGGGCCGGCGCCCGAGGGCTGCTGCACGTAGGCGATGACGTCGGCGTCCTCGCGACGCAAGGTCTGGGGGAGGTGGAGCGACACGCTGCCGGAAGGCGACGCGAGCGGCGCCGTGACGAAGGCGCGGACCACGTTGGCGTGGTGCAACGTCTTGCCGGCGTTCTCTCCTGCGCGCACCTCGCTGGACGCCGAGCGCTCCACCACCGCCACGTCGAGCACGGCTCCGGCCGGCGCCCCCGACGACTCGTAGTCCACGACCGCGTCCGTCGTGGTGGCGCCGCCCCGCGGGCGCAACGAGAGGTGCACGGGCGACGGCGCCGCGAGCGCCTTCGACACACCGGCGTCGGCGCGCTCGCCGTCGGAGCCGACGAAGGCGTCGGTCCCCCCGACGACGAGCTGCGGCGTGTAGAGCCCGCGGGCCGCCATCGAGCGCGCATAGGCCCGCTGGCGCGCCGTGTTCTCGGCGGACGCGAACCTGTCCGGCCACCCGAGGTCGTCCCAGTAGTCGACGTGGAAGGACAGCGCGAACACGCCCGGGCGCCCCGCGAGTCGCGCGAGCACGGCGTCGGCGGGCGGACAGCTGCTGCACCCCTCCGACGTGAAAAGCTCCACCACGGCCACCCCGTCCTTCGCGGCCACCGGCAGCGGCTCGTCCGCACGCGCCTCCGGCACGGGAGACGATCCCGGCGCCCGGCAGGCCGCCACGACCACCAGCACAAAGAGAGGCCACCCACGGCGCATGGGGTGTCTACGCAGGAGCCGGCCTCCCGGTGTCGCTCACTTCACGTCGACCTGAGCCTCGCAGAAGAGGAGCCCCCGGTCGTTGCAGTGGGTCTTCATGCACGCCGTCATCCGGTCGCGGCCGAGGGCGTTCATTCCGGCGAGGGTGTTTCGGCAGTCGCGGAGGGTGGCCCCCTGGGCGACGCCCTCGCACTCGTGGGCGATGGTCTTGCATTGCGTCGTGAGCTCGTCGGGCGCGGCGTCGGGGGCCTCGGGCCCGTCGTCGACGATGGAGCAAGCGTTCATGAGGGCGGCGTGCCCGCAGAGGTTCAGGCGGTTGGGATCGCACCGCTGCTGCGCGTTGAGCGCGTCGATGCAGGCGACGGCGCGCTCGGCGACCCGCGGCTTGAGGGCCTTCTTGTAGTCCTCGCAGCGCTTGGTCGGCAGCGCGCCGCAGCCGCCCTCCTCCGACGGCCACCCCGGAGGGGGACATGCGGCCGCCGCCCCGACCATGTCGTCGCACGTCGGCACCGGCCGAGGTGGGGGCGGAGGCGGAGGGGCCGGCGGCGGCGCCGGAGCCACCGAGGGAGGCGGCGGGGGCGGCGGAGGGGCCGGCGGCGGGAAGAAGACGTGCTTCTCCGACGCGACGAACCCGGCGACGCCTCCGGCGCCGAGCGTCACCACCAGGAGAAAGAACGAGCGCGGGTCGATGTGCATGGTGGGCTCCGCCTGGGAGCCCATCGTACACCCCTTCAGGGGGAGGCCTGCTCCTCGGCCCGCTCGCGCGGCCACACCACGCCGCGCGCGCGCAGATCCTCCACCGTGTCGTGCAGCGTCTCGCCGGGATCCCGCGCCGTCCACCCCAGCTCTCGCTCGGCCTTGCTCGCGTCGAGGTACCAGAAGCACTGCGCCATCTCGACGCTCACCGAGTCGACCCGGGCCGGCACGCCGACGCGCGCCGCGAAGCGCTCCATCATGCGCGCCCCGATGCGGGCCACCTCGCGCGACCGCGGCATCGGCAGCCACGGCGCGCGCACCCCCGAGATGCGCGCCAGACGCGCGAAGAAGTCCCGCATCGTCAGGTTGCAGGCGCCGACGAGGTATCTCTCCCCTCCCCGTCCCCGCTCCATCGCCTGCGCCATGGCCTCGGCCGCGTCGCGCGCGTCGACGAACGAGAGCCCGCCCGCGGGCACCGCCGGGATGGCGCCCTCCAGGAAGAGCCGCACGTCCTCCGTCGACGAGCCGTGCACGTCTCCCGGGCCCAGCAGAAGGCTGGGGTTCACCGACACCACCTCGAACCCTTCGCGGTTCTGCGCGAGCGCCGCCCGCTCCGCGAAGAGCTTCGCCCGGTAGTACGGCCACCGCGACACGATGCCGATGGGCGCCTCGTCGTCCTCGGTCGCCACGTGGTCCGCGGAGTCGCTCACCGCGACGGTCCCGCTGGTGGACGCGATGACGACGCGCCTCACGCCGGCCGCGGCGCACGCCTCGAGCACGTTCTTCGTCCCGTCGACGTGCAGGCGGTAGAGCGCCTCGGCGTCGCCCGGCCTGCGCGACACGCGCCCCGCGCAGTGGAACGCGCCGTCGCACCCGTCCGCCGCCGCCCGGACCCGCTCCACGTCGAGGACGTCGCCCCCCGTGCTGCGCGAGAACGGCACGACCTCGTGTCCGCGCGCCTCGAGCGACGCCACGAGGTGCGTCCCGAGGAAACCCGTCGCGCCGGTGACGAGGTACCTCACGACGGCTGATCCAGCTGGAAGACCTTCTGGAACGTCACGAGCAGCCCCACGTCGTTCGACTTGATGGCGCCCGACATGAAGTCCGCGGGGCTCGGCACGTAGGCCTCGCGCACGATCCTCGTGAAGAACTCGGGGCTCGTCTTCAGCACGCAGTCCGCCGTTCCTCCCTCGGGCTTGCCGGGGCGCACCTGGCACGTCTTGCCGTCGACGCGCACCGTCCACTTGCCCTGCTCGTCCGTCCCCAGCGAGAAGTAGAAGCTCACGGGCTTCTGCAGCTCGCCCGCGCGGAACTTGCCCTCCAGCTCTCCGAAGAGCGTCACCAGGGGGTGCACGCGCACGGGAGCGGGCGCTCCCTTCTTCGTCACGGTCGCGAGATCGAGCACCTTGCCCTCCTCGAGGGCCAGCACCGCCTCCCGGGCGAGGCGCGCGACCTCGCGGGCCGCGTCCGCTGTCGACATGCCTTCCGTCAGGCGGCGCAGATCCACCACCGCCAGCGGAGGTCCGATGCGCGCGAGGATCTCCCGCTTGGTCGGCACCGGCGTGCCCTTGCGCATCGCCGCGTGCGTGCCCCCGAGGTAGACGGGCAGGATGTCGACGCCCTGCACGAGGGCGAGGTGCCCGACGAGCGGCTTGAACTCCTTGATCTCGCCGCCCTCGCTCCGCGTCCCCTCCGGGAACACGAGCACCGTCTTGCCGCGCTCGATGACGTCGCTCGCCTGGCGGATGGCCTGACGGAGCGACGCCTTGCGGTCGATGGCCTTGAGGTTCGTGAGGTTCTCGAAGAAGACGCGCTTCAGGCCGTTCTCGAAGAAGTAGTCCTGCGCCGCCAGCGACACGACGTCCTCCCCGTACTTGCCGAGCGCGTGCCGCACGAAGCCCATGTCGAGGTGGCTCGCATGGTTGGCCACCACGATGACGTTGCGGTTGTGCGGGATGTGCGCGCGCCCGAAGACGCGCGGCTTCATCATCTCGCCGTAGAAGAAGTCCTGCACCTTGCCGATGACGGTCTTGCCGAGCTCCTGGACGGGCTCGGGCAGGACGAGGGGGGCCGAGGGCGCTCGCGACGGGGCCTTGTGCGCGCGGGCGTCGCCGTGGTCCTGGGCCTTCACGAGCTCCTCCACGTCGGCCACGCTGACGCAGGCCTGGAGGCGCTGCGGATCGATGGCGCCGAAGCGGGCCTCGAGCGCCTCGAGCAGCTCGGTCAGCATCAGCGAGTCGAACCCGAGCTCGCCCTGGAGCGTCGCGTGCGTCGTCACCTCCTCGACCGGAATGCCCTTCACGCCCGCGATGGCGACGGCGACGGGGCTGGCCGAGGCGTCGTCGGTGCGCGTCGTGGCGGCGATCATGCGCTTGAGGATGGCCCGCACCTCCTCGCGCTTGACCTTGCGCGTCGCCGTCCGCGGCAAGGGAGCCTCGTAGAGGTGCACGATGGCCGGACGCTGCCCGAACGGGAGCTGGTCGATGGCGCGCCGGAGCGCCGTGCGCGCGGCTTCCCGGTCCTCCTTGGCCACCGCGAGGCACGCGAGGCGCTCGCTCCCGCGGACCTCGACGCCCACGACGGCCAGCTCCGTGATGCCGGGCACCTCGCCGAGGCGCTTCTCCACGTCGTCCGGGTAGACGTTCTCTCCCGTCGCCGAGATGACCACGTCCTTCAGACGGCCCACGATTTCGAGGCGCCCCTTGCGATCGAACCGCCCGAGGTCCCCCGTGTGCAGCCAGCCCTCCGCGTCGATGGTGCGCCTGGTCGCGTCCTCGTCGGTGTAGCCGATCATCACGTTCGGCCCGCGCGCCACCACCTCGCCGATGCCGCGATCGTCCGGGTGGTCGATGCGGAGCTCCACGCCCGGCACGGGCTTGCCCACGCCCGGCTCGACGCGCGCCCCGGGCCTCGACACCGTGAGCACCGGCGCCGCCTCCGTGAGCCCGTAGCCCTCGGTCAGCTTCAGCCCGAGGCCGGCGAAGCGCTCCTGCGTCTCCCTGGGCAGCGCGGCGCCGCCCGAGATGAGCCACTTCACGTGCCCGCCCATCTTCGCGTGCACGGCGCCGAAGAGCACGCGCCCCACGTCGACCCCCACGTTCGCCGACAGCCAGCGGTTCACCTCTGCGGCGGCGTCGAACGCGGCTCGCGCCACCGGACCCCGCGCGTCCACCTGCTGGAGGATGCGCCGCTCGAGCAGCTGCCACAGCGCCGGGACGCCCACCATCGCCGTCGCCCGCGACGCCTGAAGGCCCTTCGACACGCTCTCGCCCGTCAGCTCGTCGAGGTACACGATCCGCGCCCCGCGCGAGAGCGGGAGCAGCAGGCCGCAGGTGAACTCGAACGTGTGATGCAGCGGCAGCACCGAGAGCACCGCGTCGCCCCGGGACAGCGGGAAGATGGGCGCGAGGGCGGCCACGAGCGACGTGAAGTTCGCGTGCGTCAGCATGACGCCCTTGGGGCGGCCCGTCGTGCCGCTCGTGTAGATGAGGCTCGCCACGTCGCCCGGCGCGACGTCGACCGGCGGGGGTGCCAGCGCGTCGTCCTCCTCGGTCACGGCGTGCACGTCGAGCTGCGTGAGGTACCCGTGCTCCGCCGCCACCTCGTCGCGGACCTTCACGGTGTCGTCCCACACGACGACTCGGGCGCCGCTCTCGGTGAGCACGTTGCCGAAGGCCACCGCGTCCATCGCCGGATCGACCGGCACCGCGGTCGCCCCCGCGCGCAGGATGCCGAAGTACGCCACGGGCCAGTCGGGGTGGTTCTTCGCCGAGAGGACGACGCGCTCGCCCTTCTTGACGCCGAGCGCCCCGAGACGCGCCGCCATCGACCCCGCCCGCAGCTTCAGATCGCGGAAGCTCGTCCGCGTGAGCCCGTCGGCGGTCATGCGCTGAAGGGCGAGGGCCAGATCGTGCCGCTCGGCCATCTCGTCGACGAGGGAAATGAGCGTCGCGTGGGGAGCGAGCGCCTTCGTCTCCTTCTTCAGCTTCTTGTCCATCTCCGGGATGATTCGCTGCTCCATCGCCGGCATGTGGACGTTCATCATCCAGTCCGCCCAGTCGATGGTCTCCGGCGCCCAGGGGAGGCGCGCCTTGTCGGCGTCGCCCAGGCGCGCGAAAGCCGCCCGCGTGTTGGAGCAATCGAAGGGACCGTTGCTCCGCGTCGTGAACGGCTCGAAGAGCTCCTGGATCTCGCCGATCTTCGCCTCGCCCCGCGCCATCCCTTCGAGGGCCCTCGCCGCGGGGGCGAGCGCGGGCAGGGTCTTCTTCATCAGCGAGCCGACCTGCCGCGCGACGCCGGCGATGGCGGGGGAGCTCATGCTGCGGAACCGCGACGGCTCGACGAACGTGGGCTCGAACCGCGCCTGAAGGGCGTTGAGCAGCGGGTTGCCCGTGCCCTTCCGCTGGTAGTGCTTGCGCTTGTAGAGCCCCACGAGCTCCCCGAAGCGCTGGGCCGTGCACGGATTGAGGTCGCTCGCGCCGAGCTGATACACGGGCTTGCTCGTGCCTTCGAGCAGCTCCGCGAGCGCGAGGATCATGCCCGCCACCACGTAGTCGGTCGGGATGAAGTCGAGCGGCACCTGCCGGGCCATCACCTGCTGCTGGCCCTTCATCATGAGATAGATGAGCGGGGCGCTCGTGTTGATCCCTTCGTTGTAGCCGGCGAACGGGTACGCGAGGGTGGACTCGCAGCACGCGGGGCGCGCGATGGTGAACGTGAGACCGCTCCGCGCGATGACCTGCTCGCCGATCGACTTGGTGTACGTGTAGATGTTCGGCCACCCCCAGTGCGTGGCCCGGTCGAGGCCCGCCGCCACCAGCAGCTCGCTCATGAGCTTGCGCTTCACCCGCGCGAGCTCTCGCTCGTACGGCTCGCCGTGGACGGGCTCTCCCCGCTGCAAGAGGTTCTTGCGCGCGCGCTCCGCGAGCTCGCTCTGCCGGAACGCGTCGTCGCACCGGTGCTTGGCCTGGGCGATGAGGTCGAGCCCTTCGGCGATCTCCCGGTCGGGGTCCCACAGCTCCGCGCCCAGCTCGGCCGCGCGGGGGAAGGGGTGCTCGCGCGGGTCCTCCTCGCGCACGGGGCCTTTGCGGGAGCCCGCCACGTAGCAGGTGCTCGTGTGGAAGACGGGGGCATCGCCGAGCGCGCGGGCGAGGGCGACGAGGTTCTGCGCGCCGAAGGCGTTGGCGTCGAGAGCCTCGTCGAGGGGCGGGTTGAAGTCGACGATGCCGGCCACGTTGATGACCGCGTCGATGGTGCCGCGGAGCTCGCGGACGAGGGCGTCGTCGAGGCCGCACAGGGGCCGGCTCATGTCGCCGTCGATGGGCTGCACCTTCTCGCGGAGGAAGGCCTCGATGCCGTCCCCGTGCTTGTCGCGAAGGGCCACGAGGGACTCGCTCGTGGCGACGTCGCTCCAGAAGCGCCTCTCCGGGGTGCCGCCCCGAGGCCGCACGACGAGGAAGATGCGCCCGATCCCCGGGTATCGGTCGAGCAGCATCGACCAGAACACCTTGCCGAGGAAGCCCGTCCCCCCGAGGACGACGAGGCGCGCTCCCTCGACGATGCGGCCGACGTCGAGGGTGTCGTTATGCTGATCCATGCGTGCTGCCTCGCCGAAACCTATTGGGCTGCCACCGCTTACGGTCATGCGTGGGGTCATGTCAAGGATGGGCCGGCGCCGCCAGGGAACGTATGTGGCGCCCATGACGGGCCTGCATGGCGCCCACGATACGGGCACATGGCGGCGTAGTCCGTGGGACGTGACGCCGTTCGTCCTCCTCCTGAGCGCCACCTGCGCGGCAAAGGGGGGCCTGGTTGCGGTGTCCTTGGCGCCCAACATCCGCCCGTTGGGCGCCAGGGGTCCGCCTGTCTGGCGCCTGGATGCCGGAGAGGGGGCGCCCAGGAGGCGGAGGAATGGCGGCACGCACCCCGGACCATGGCCCCCCTCCCGGCGGTTCTTGACGCCGATCATCCGACTCCATGGCGCCAACACACGGTCCATACGGCGCCAACATGGGCTCCGTCTGGCGCCTACCACCCGCCCATGCGGCGCCCATTCCGCTCTGTCACGGCGCTCACGACCGCGGCAGGTGGCGCTTTGTCCTGGGCAGACCGGCGCCATCCATGCCACAAGAGAGAGCGCCCATGGCCCGACCCATCGCCGTCCTGATGAGCGAGGCACGCCGCGTCCTCCGCGTGTCCCAGAACGGCCTCGCCGAGAAGATGGGCGTTTCCCGTCGCACGGGGCAGCGCTGGAACGCGGGGAGAGGGCCCTGGGGAACCTATGTCCACGAGCTGGCTCGCCTCGTCTACCCCGTCGATGCCGTGCTGGCCGAGGAGATCGCCGCCGCGGGAGGCACGACCCTCGCGGCGCTCGGGGTCCTTCCTCCACAGCCACCGCCTCCGCCCACGCTGCCCGAGCCTTTGCTCCCGCCCGACCGTGTGGTCGATGCCGTGGTGTGCGCCGCCGCCGAGGCGATGCAGGTGATGCCGCAGAGCGTGCGTCCTGCCGTGCTCGCGGCCTTCGCGTGCGCGAAGGAGCTGTCGCTGACGGTCGAAGGCGTCGAGCGGGTGCTGAGGGCGAAGGAAAGAGGCTACTCGAACCGCTCGCGCGACTGATACCGTGGACGGTTCGCTCGCCCTGGAGTGTTCAGGGCGCGCGCTGCAGTTCCCCGAAGGAGGTTCCACGATGACGAAGACGATGCTGTGGCAAGCCGGGCTGGGGTTCGTGTTCCTGCTGGCCGCGGGCTGCACCAAGCCGGCCAAGGCCGACGTGAACTGCACCGGATCGGCGGCGGGCATGTCGTGCGTCATCAGCGAGACCGAGGGGGACTCCAAGCTGAAGGTGTGCTGGGACATCAAGGCCGTGTGCAAGAACGGCACGATCGTGAACGCAAAGGGCAACTGCGGGGAGGTCGCCGGGGGCGGAAAAACGACCGTGGAGGTGCCCAACGCCAAGCTCGAGAACGAGGCGAAGTGCGACACGTCGGTGAATACGACGCTCGAGAACCTGGTTCTCACGCCTCTCTAGGACTAACAGCGAAGGGGCGATGGCATCCAAGCCGCCCCCCTCGGTCACGAGCTTCGGCCTCAACATGGTCGGAGTCGTCGGCGCCCTCATAGCGCTCTACGCCTTCCACGAGGGCCACGTCTCCGGTCCCGCCGCCGTCATGGCGGTGTGCGCCGCGGGCGTGGTCCCCATCCTGCTCCTGGACCTCTTCGTCCTGAAGGTGCACCGGCGCCCCTCGACGGGCCTCGATTGGGACAAGCCCGCGGCCCCCAAGCTGGGCCGCGTGGCGACGAAGCTCGTCGGCCTCGCCGTCACCGTCGGCCCCATCGCCCTCTTCTACTGGGTCTGCCCCGAGTACGGCGACTGGTACAACACGTTCTGGGCGCTGCTGAGGCGCTTCGGGCTCTCGCTCGCGGTCTTCGCGGTGCTCTACACGTGGCTCGTCGACGGGCAGATGCGCGACCCGCACGACGCCTACTGGCAGCTCGGCCGCGTGATGCTCTTTCACCCGGAGGACGCGCGCCGCAGCGACATCGCGAACCACTACCGGGGCTGGCTCATCAAGGCGTTCTACCTGCCGCTCTTCGTGGTGTTCACGCACGGGCAGCTGAACGGGATCATCACGTACGACCTCGGCAGCATCAAGTCGACGAACCTCCGCCTCTTCCATTTCCTGACGGACCTCGTCTACGCGCTCGACGTCCTCTACGCGACGGTCGGCTACATCCTGTCGTCGCGCCTCATCGACACGCACGTGCGCACGGCGGAGCCCACGATGTTCGGCTGGGTCGTCGCGCTCGAGTGCTACATGCCGTTCTGGGGAAAGCTCTTCAGCCCCCTCTACCTGCACTACGACGGCCCCGGCTTCGAGAACTGGTTCGCGTCGATGCCCCACATGCGATGGGTGTGGGCGGGCCTCATCCTCACGTTCGAGGTCATCTACCTGCTGGCGACGTTCGCGTTCGGGGTGCGCTTCTCGAACCTCACGAACCGCGGCATCCTGACGAACGGGCCGTACCGCTTCACGAAGCACCCGGCGTACGTCGCGAAGAACATCTCGTGGTGGATGATCACGATGCCGTTCATCCCGAACCACGGCTGGGTCGACGCGGTGAAGTGGTCGTTCGGCCTGGCGGGCGTGAGCACGATCTACTTCCTTCGCGCGAAGACCGAGGAGCGTCACCTCTCGAAGGACCCGGCGTACGTCGAGTACGCGATGTGGATGAAGGAAAACGGCTGGCTGCGCTTTCTGGATCGCGTGCCGCTCGTGAAACACGCGATGTACCACCCGCCGAAGCCGGCGGTGGAAACGGTGGCCGTGGTCGCGGTGGTGGAACCGATGCCGCCCGCGGAGCCGGTGCCCACGGACACCCCCTGAACTGTCCGGGACACCCCTTCCGTCATCCAAGCCCGCGACTCTTCACGCCGCCACGCTTGGCCCGGCCACTGCACCGGCCCACGCCATGGGGCATACTCCCGGCATGCCTACCGCCGCCGAGAGCCCCCACTACACGTGGGACGACTTCGTCGCGCTCGAAGAGGACGACCTGCGTGAGCTCATCGACGGTGAGCTCGTGGAGGTCGAAGTGCCCACGCGGACGCACGAACAGATCGTGGCCTTGCTGGTCTACTTCCTCGTCGGATGGACCGAGGCTCACCGGGGCATCGTCCTCCCGTCGGGATACAAGGTACGGATCTCCGACCGGCGCGGCGTGATGCCGGACGGACAGCTCTATCGCGGAGGCAACGAGCCCCAGGTGGATCAGGACCAAGGCCTCGTGAAGGGGCATCCCGATCTCGTCGTCGAGGTCGTCTCGCCGTCGAGCCGCCGCTACGACCGGGTGAAGAAGCTCCGCTGGTACGCCGAGCTGGGGGTGCCGGAGTACTGGCTCGTCGATCCCGCGGCACGCACGGTCGAGCGGCTGGTGCTGCGCGAAGGGGTGTTCTCCATTGCGACCTCGCTCTCCGACGAGGAGGTCTTCCAACCCGCGAGCCTCGAAGGACTGGAGATCCCGCTGGCGCGGCTGTGGGGGTGAGGCTGTTCGTCACCCAGCTCCCCACGCGAACGAGGCCGGGCGAGGCGTACGAAACCGAGCTCGCCCTCGCGAGCCTGAGGCTCGTCATTCTTGAAGCCGTCCTGGTCAAGCGTCCGAGCGGACCCGAAGGACGCGGTGTCCAGCCTGCGGTCCGCCGCGCTGGCCCCGTATGTGTTCAACGACTCGCGGCACGACACTGTGTTCGGCGTGGTCTTGCAACGAAATCTTGCGCTGGAGGCAGAGAAACGTGTGACGCGGCTCGGGGGGCGATGGGATGCTCTCGTGGAGGCGGTGTCGATAGGCCTAGACGAGGCACGCCCCATCCTGGGGACGGGTCGGCTGCTCGTCTGGGAACGCGACACGACCATCGACGACGGCGCTGGCCAGGCCATGACTCATGGCTACCTCGACGAGAGTGACATGCCGCCATGGGACACATGGATCGCCTACGTCGATGGGGCAGCCGACTCTGCGGGGTACCTCGTGTCCTGGGTGCCGGACCCCTTCGTGACCTCGGTCGACGAGGCGGTCGCGACGAACGCGTACGGCGCACTCTACTGGCTGCGCGACTCGAAGCTCCGGCTGGCCCAGATCCTCGCGACCGAGGGCCTCCTCGTCTAGAGCATCATCCTGGGACAAGCGCAGCACTCGCTCGTTCCAGCCATACGCCGAGTGAGCCTGGGCCTACCTTGTCCAGCGGCGCAGATGCGATGGCGTCGACTTTCTGCTGAAGGGTCGTGATCCCGCAGCGCTGCTCCAGCTCCGCCTTTGTTCTCTTGGAGGGCACGCTCTCGCCGTCGTGGCCCGAGAGCAACAGGATCCAGCCCTCGATGTTCTCCCGCGCCACGCCGCCGACGACACGGAGATCGCCGAAGATCTCCCCGGCACGTGCGATACCCGACTCGACATGGCGCTCGCGGTCGGCGTCGTCGTCGCGATCACGCGGAACACAACGGCTTTGCAACGTTTCTGCCGAGCCACGAGGGCGAGGCCGAGCACGTTGCGTTCCTCGGGTGACGCGTGGTCACCGGCCTTGTACTTGCGGATCCTGCACCAAGCGATCCCGTCGACCAGCACCAGGCCGTCCGCGCCGATTCGCTCGAGGAGCGCAACGAGCACGCCTTTCTCTCCCGGGCCGTCACGGAACGAAGGCTCCTTGGCCCACTCACCGAGCTCGGTCTTGCCCTCACCGGCGAGCAAGGTCCGCATCAGCGGCCCTCGCCGTCGAAGAGTGGCGCCTCCTCCTTGCCGTCCGCATAGGAGAGCCACAGCTCACCCAGCGCGTAGACCTTGGCGCGCTCCGCGAAATGTGGGGTCTTGTTGATGGTCTCCAGATGGGTGCCCGTCACGGGGTCACGTGTGACGACGGTCACCTCTTCGGGGCGCAGCTCGTTGACGACGAGCGGGCTGTGCGTCGCCATGAGGACTTGGACGCCGTCGGGCCCTTCCGTGATGCGTCGGAGCATGCCGATGATGTCGTGGATACGCGATGGATGAAGGCCATTCTCCGGCTCCTCGACGAGGTACGCGGCAGGGCGCTGGAGCTCGCCTAGAATTGCGAAGGCCAGGTAATAGAGGAGTCCTTCGCTCATCTCGCCGCTGAGAACTTCGGTTCCATCCACGAGCGTGACGGCAAGCACCTTCTGTCCCGCACCGGTCGCACGCAGCCCCAGCGCCTTCACGCTCGGGAAGAAGTCGGACACGCGGGTGGAAATCGCTGCAAAGCGCTCGATGCTACGATCGCGAAGCGCGTCGTAGAGGCCTGCGAGGTTGGTGCCGCGTCCGACGAGCTCCAACGGCTGGCCCTGAGTAATGAGCTGGCTCGATTGGCGCAGTGAGTCGGCGCTGAGACGCACCAACTGGATCTGTTCGTGCTGGGTGGCCAGGCGTACGGACAGAGCAGCCCGAAGCTGCGGATGCGTCTGCGCCTCACCGAGCCCCATCACTCGTCCTCCAGGCAAGGTCACCAGTATCCCCGCTCCCCCATAGTTGATTCGGAGGTCGGACCCGTCGACAAGACGGGCATAGACCCCAGTGTCCGCCGGGAAACGCGTGCCGGGGAGGTTCTGGATCACGCGCAGCAGCGTGCTCTTTCCGCTGTCGTTCGGACCGATGAAGGCGTGCAGCGGCGTGAGCGCGCACTTCACGTCCTTGAGGCACGCGTACCCCTTCACGTGGAGTTCGGTGAGAAAGCCTGCCATCGACGTCAGGGTAGCGCCTCAGGGGCTGGAAGGCGGGCAGAAGTGGCGCACTCCGATCCTCCGGACGCCGCGGCCGGGATGACTCCGCGTCGACCTGGTCGTGGTCGTGGTCGTGGTCGTGGTCGTGGTCGTGGTCGTTGACGCTGATGCTGACGTCGTCGTGGTCGCGCCGCAGGCCGTGGGCGTGGTCGCACGGTGACTCACGGCGACCACGACTACGTCTTGTCGACCACGACTACGTCAGCGTCAGCGTCAACGACCACGTCAACGTCGACGTCAACGTCAACGACCACGTCAACGACCGATGGGACCGATGGCTACCCGCTCACGTCCGCCATCACGATGGGCGGGATGTGCATCATCGTGATCTCCGGATCCCTCTTGCCGTCGCTCGCCATGAGCAGCGCCTCGTGGAACGAGCGCGCCGTCTCGTACCCGAGGAGCTTCGGCACGTAGTCGTTGTCCGCCCCGACGACGATGACGCGGCCCACGTGCTGCCTGCCCGCTTCGCCCCAGTACCACATGTAAAACGGGTGGGCCGGGTGGTACGCGTGGCCCTTCCTGTACATCTCGAGGTACGCCGGGTTGTTCGCGAACTTCTCCTCGTACTTCTTGTGCATCTCGACCGCGTCGCGCGTCTGCGGGAGCACGTCGTGCACGAACTCGATGTACGGAGCATGGTGCTCCTTGTCGAACTGGTCGGTGCACGGGTGAAACACGATCATCGTGCCGCCCTTCTTCAAGAGCGGCTTGCCGCGGTAGAGATTGAAGAGGTACCCCTGCGCCATCACCTGCACGAGCAGCGGGTTCAGGAACGAGTTCACGTTGTACGGGCTGATGTACGGGATGCCCGACACGAGGATGTCGGCTTGCCCCTCGACCGGCACCACGTACTGCGCGAAGCAGCGCTCCAGCGTCTTGTCGTGCACGGCCTCGCACTCGCCCGCGAAGACGCCCGTGACGCCATAGGGTGAGGGCACGCGCTGAAAGATGGCCTGGCGCGCGGGCTGCGGGAGCTTCGAGAGCGTGAACGAGAGCGCCTTGAAAGACGCGCGCTCGGTGCCCGACCAGTCGTCCTCGTTCTTGTGGAGGAACTCGAGCGGCCGGTCGAACATGCGGTTGTTCACGGTCGTCTCGATGTGAAAGACGTTCATCGTCTTCTCGACGAGGCGCCCCATCCGCTCGACGCTCGTCGCCAGCGCGCTCTTGGCCGGGTCCATGTACGACCAGCAGTCGCGCATCGTGTGCGGGTTGTGATGCGCGCGCAGGCTCTTGTAGCCGCAGAGGCCGACGGCGACCGACTTGTGCCCGCCGTCCATGGGGACGAGGTTCAGGTTCACGTAGATGAGCAGATCGCTCTCGACGGCCTTGCGATTGAGCTCCACCACCTCGCCGTGGTCCGTCGTCCCGACGAGCTTCATGCCCTTCGGGTCCTCCGCGTCGTGGTTGTAGAGGCGGTGGGGCCAGTACGCCTTGAAGATGCGGTCGCCGACGACGTGCCGCACCTCTTCGCCCGTCATCCGCCGGTGGATGCTCGTCGCGATGATCATCTCGACGTCCTCGACGCCGTGGTCCGCGAGCATCTCGAGCACCACCGTCAGCACGCGCTCGCGCACGTCGGGCCGGCGCATCGGCGGCAGCGGCAGCGAGATGTCGTCGATGGCGATGACGACCTTCATCCCCGGGCGCAGCTTCGCGTGCAGGGGGTCGCTGCCGTCGGGGTGGTTGAGCGCGTAGCGGATGGCCGCGTCGACGTCCTTCAGCGCGTCGACCGGGGGGCGCGGGTAGATGCAGCGCGTGCCCGCGGGGAAGTCGACCTCGAGGAGCTGGTCGCCGCTGAAGACGGCGCGCGGCGCGCTCTTCTTGTCGAGCGTGACGACCAGGGGATGACTGCCGCGCGTGCGTGCCCGGGGCGCGAGCTCGGACGAAGGGGGCGGCACCGAGAGGGGCGACGACGGCGGCGGGAACGACGTGATGCTCACGGGATCTTCTCCATCAGCTCCGCCAGGGCGGGGCGCTTGCCCAGGTGAATGACGGGCCAGGCGTACGTGCGGGCGAGCTTCGCGAGGCGCAGGTCCGGATTGACGACGCAGGGGTGGCCGACGACCGAGAGCAGCGGCACGTCCGAGTAGCTGTCCGAGTAGGCGAAGCAGTCGCCCAGGTCTTCGCCTCGCTGCTTGGCCCACTCGCGGACGAGGCGCGCCTTCTCCGGTCCCGCGACGATGGGGCGGAGGAGCTTGCCGGTGGCGTAGTTGTCCTTGATCTCGAGCCGGTTCGAGATGTGCCCCGTCGCGCCGAGGTGGGCGGCGAGTCGCTCCATCAGGAAATCGAGCGCGCCGGAGACGAGCACCACCTCGTGCCCCTGGTCGCGGCACCGCTGAACGAGGTCGCGCGCGCCCGGGTAGATGGCGCGTTTGAGGACCGAGTCGAACGCCTCGTCGGCCAGGATGTGAAGCCTGTCGCGCGACATCCCCTGGTACGCAGCGAAGAGGAGCTCGTTGAAGCGCCTCCGGTCGAGCATCTCGGCCAGCGCCATGCGGGGCGCCCCGAGCGCCGCGCGCGCGAGGACGCCCAGGCTCTGGAGAGGGTTGTTCTGGTTGGCGAGGTAGAAGACGGTCGGGTGCAGCAGGTTGGTGCGCACGAGCGTGCCGTCGACGTCGAAGAAGCTGGCGGCCACGGGGGCTTCTTGTCGCAGGAAGGACGCCTGTGTCAACCGCCCCGCGAACGAGTGCCCAACAGTCTGGCCCAGCGGAATTGTCGAAATGCGTCATCGTCGCCGGATACGTCGACTGACACGCGTGTCAGCGAAGGCATCTTGCGCGGGCGAGGCCGAGTGGTCTTCCATCGCGCAGCACGTGCAGTCCGCGATGCCCGCCATGACCGAGAAGCATCACGAATCCTCCCGCGCGCAGCCCGGCGCGCGCGACGCGGAGGACGAGCGCGACCACGATCTGCTGGAGATGGCCGATGCCTCTCAGCTCACGCCGCTCGAGCGCGCGCAGATCCGCTTCGTGCGGGCGACGCTCCGGCCCGGCATGCTCGATCGCTCCATCCGCGTCATGCAGCGCTCGGTCGGGCAGTGGTGGATCCGCACGGCGACGAACAGCCTGCGCCACGTGCACGGGCTCGAGCGCCTGCCGGCGTGGGACCCCGCGGGGAGCGTCATCTGCGTCGCGAACCACCGCTCGTTCTTCGACCTCTACATCACGACGGCGGAGCTCGTCGCGCAGGGCCTTCCCCATCGCATCCTCTTCCCGGTGCGGTCGAACTTCTTCTACGACCACCCGCTGGGACCGTTCGTCAACGGCGTGATGAGCTTCTTCGCGATGTACCCGCCCATCTTCCGCGACCGCAAGCGCGCGGCGCTGAACCTCGCCAGCCTCGACGAGACGGCGGCGCTCCTCCGGCGAGGAGGGTTCTTCGTGGGCCTGCACCCCGAGGGGACGCGAAAGAAGGACGACGACCCGTACACCTTCCTGCCCGGGCAGAGCGGCGTCGGGCGAATCATCCACAAGGCGCGGTGCACGGTCGTCCCGGTCTTCGTGAACGGCTTACTGAACGACCTCGTGAAGCAGGTGGGGACCGGCCTGGCGCGCCGGGGCCGCCCCGTGCACATCGTCTTCGGCGAGCCGGTGGACTTCGGCCCGCTGCTCGAGGCGCCGGGCACCCCGAGGACCTACAAGCGCATCGCCGAGACGTGTCTCGAGGTCATCGGCGAGCTGGGACAGCAAGAAAAACGAATCCGAGCCACCCACGGCACCGCGAGCGTCAGCGAGCGGTGAGCCGCAACCACAGTGCCGCGAGCGCGAGCGAGCGGTGACGAGGCCCCCCATGTCCGCCAAACGCAAGTCGACCAAGAAGCCCGCATCGAGCAAGACCAAGAGCAAGCCCGCCAAGGCGGCGAAGCCGGCCAGGCGCGCCGCCGCGAAGAAGGCGCCCCCGCCCAAGCGCGCCGCCGCGCGCAAGGCGCCGAAGAAGCCCTCGGGTCCGCAGATCGTGCACTGGGAGATCCAGTCGCAGAGCCCCGACAAGCTCCACCGTTTCTATTCGGACGTCTTCGGGTGGTCGATCGACGCGAACAACCCGATGAACTACGGCATGGTCGCGTCGGGCGGCAGCGACGGCATCAACGGCGGCATCGGCGGGTCGCCCCAGCCGGGCTCGCGCGTGCTCGTGTACGCGAACGTGGAGGACATCAACGGCACCCTCGGCAAGATCGAGTCGCTCGGCGGCCGGACCCTCATGCCCCGGACCGACCTCGGGATGGTCATCATGGCGATCTACGAGGACCCCGAAGGCAACACGATGGGTATCATCGAGGGGTGAAGCAGTACCTCGACCTCGTCCGCGAAGTGCTCACGGCCGGGACGCGCAAGCCGAACCGCACGGGGGTCGATACGCTGTCGACCTTCAACCACAACTACGAGATCGATCTCCGCCAGGGCTTCCCGCTGCTGACGACCAAGGAGATCTCGTGGAAGAACATCGTGGTCGAGAACCTCTGGTTCTTGAGCGGCGAGACGCACATCGGGCTCCTCAAGAAGCACGGGTGCAAGTTCTGGGACCCGTGGGCCGACGAGACGGGGCGCGTCCCGAGCGCGTACGGCAACTTCTGGCGTCACTTCCCCGTGCACGACGCGGAGGGCCGGGCCGCGTTCAACGATCAGGTGGCGTGGGTGCTCGGGGAGCTCAGGCAGAACCCGATGTCGCGGCGCCTGGTCGTGACGGCCTGGGCGCCCGGCAACGCGCAGGCGTCGAAGCTGCCGCCCTGCCACCTGCTCTTCGTCTTCAACGTGCAGATGGACGCGAGCGGCGACCCGCTGCTCTGCCTGCACCTCACGCAACGGAGCGCGGACGTGGCGCTCGGGGTCCCCTACAACATCGCGGGCTACGCCCTTTTGCTCGAGCTCTTCTCGCGCTTCACGGGCATCCGCGCCGGGACGTTCGCGCACACGATGATCGACGCGCACGTCTACACCGCAAAGCCCGACGGCTCGATGGCCGAGTACGACCACGTCCCGGGCCTCCGCAAGCAGCTCGAGCGTGAGCCGCGGCCGCTCCCGACGCTGGCCATCGACCCGGGCATCCGCTCGCTCGACGATCTGCGTCCGCTGCTCGACGCCGACACCGACGAGGTGATGAAGCGCTTCGTCCTCTCCGGCTACGAGCCTCATCCGCCCATCCCGTTCAAGGTCGCGGTCTAGAGGGACGCATGCGCGCGATGATCTACGCCCAGTCGCCGGAGGGGGTCATCGGAGTGGGGGGACGCATCCCGTGGCGCTACCAGGGCGACTTTCGCCGGTTCAAGCGCGTGACGATGGGCAAGACGATCGTCATGGGCCGGAAGACCTTCGAGTCCATCGGCCATCCGCTGGCGGGGCGGCGCAACATCGTCGTGACGAGCCGCGCGATCGCCGTTCCGGGCGTGGAGTGCGTGCGGAGCATCGACGAGGCGCTCGAGAGGGCGGGCGACGAGATCGACGTGTGGTTCATCGGCGGAGCGCGCATCTACGAGGAGGCGATGCGCCACGTCGACCTCATCGACGTCACGTACGTGCCGGATCAGGTGCGCGCTCCCGACGCCGTCCGGGCGCCGCAGATCGACGGCACCTGGGAAGGCAGCCGCATCGTGCAGCACGAGGACGAGCCAACGCTGAGGCATCGCACGTTCACGCGCCGCGCGCGCTCCTGACGGCAGGACGGTATGCTTGCTTCGCATGGCGGCGAGGCAGGCCCCGGAGATCGTTCTCCCCTTTCCGGCGCCCAGGAACGAGCTCGGCGTGGCGACGGAGGTCCGCACGACGCTGCTCGTGTCCTCGATCCAGTCGCTCCGGAAGCGAGGCCACGTCGACGCCTACCTGCGTCATCTGCCGCCAAAGCACCACGACACGGTCCAGTCGATGATCGCGGGCCAGTGGGCGCCCATCGAGCTCGGCCGCGCGCACTACCTCGCGTGCGAAGCCCTTGCCCTCCCGGTGTCCACCATCAACGCCATTGGCCGCGAGGTGGGCGACCGGATCGAGGGGACGTTCCTCGCGACCCTGGTGCGCATGGCCGGCAACGTCGGGGCGACCCCCTGGACCGCCTTCGACCAGACGCAGCGCCTCTACGACCGGGTGTTCCGCGGCGGAGGCGGGACCTGCGTGAGCAAGCTGGGTCCCAAGGACGCGCGAATCCAGATCGTGGGCAACGCGGTCGGTGACGTGCCGTACTTCAGCTACGCCATGGCGGGCGTCTTCGAGGTGGGGGCGGAGCTCTTCTGCTCGAAGGCGTACGCGCAGGTCGTGACGCGCGAGTGCACCCCCAACATGGTCGTCCTGCACGTCGCCTGGGCTTGAGCGGCGGCGTGAGTGGCGAGGGCGCAGCAGCGTGGATCGGCGAAGGTCCATGCGATCCCGCCGGGATCCATTGTTTCCATGGTAGCCGTACAAGCACGGTCGAATTCACGTTCACCTCGTCCTGTTTTCGTGGCGGACGGCTCCCGTCCAGCCCTGGCGCAACCGTTGCTGAGGGAGCTGTTCGCCATGACCCTCCCCGTCAGCCGCGTCGTCGTCGCGCTCGTGATGTCCTGCATCGCCGCCTGCTCGGCGGAGCTGGCGACGCCGATCCCGCAGAGCGACGGCAACGTGGCGGGCGGGGCGAGAGGGTCGTCGAGCGCGACGGACGCGGGGACCTCGTCGACTCCGCCTCCCACGCCGCCGGGCAACACCGGCTCGAGCAGCGGCGGGGCGGTCGACGCCGGCGCTCCTCCCCCGGTCACGTTCGAGGCCGGCACGCCCGTCTATCCGGACGCGGGCCAGGGCGGCGGCTACGAGGCGGGTCCCGTGCCGCCCCCGACGACGGGCGCGCTCGGCACGTGCGGCAACCCGGCGTGCGCGACCGACGGCAACGAGTGCGGCTGTCAGGCGACCGACTCCAACGGGGACACGGTCCAGATGGGCTGCCAGGCAGGCGGCGAGTGCGTCTGCCTCGTCGACCAGCAGGTCTCGACCCAGCCCTTCGACGAGAACGGCGCGTGCTCCGACCAGGCCTCGACCGCGTCGCAGTTCATCTCGAACTGCCAGTGCCAGTAGCGCGCCCGAAGCCTGTAGCCTGGTGCCCGTATGGGCGAGGGCGCGCTGGAGCGGTGGAGGCGATACCGGTCGATCACCGCGGGCGAGGCGCTGCCCTGCGCGCTCGTCGATCTCGACGCGCTCGAGGCCAACGTGCGCTCCCTCGCCGGGCCGCTGAAGGGAAGCGGCAAGACGCTGCGCGTGGCCACCAAGTCGGTGCGATGCCCCGACCTCGTCGCGCGAGCGATGGCCTCGGCGGCGCCCATCGCACGCGGGCTCATGACCTACACCGCCACCGAGACGGCGTTCTGGGCCGAGCGCGGTGAGCGGGATCTGCTCCTCGCCTACCCCGTCGCGCGCCCCCGGGACGCGACGCTCGTCGCCGCCGCCAACGCCGGAGGCGCCGCAGCGTGCGTGGTGGTGGACTGCGTGGACCACCTCGAGGTGCTCGCGGCGGCGGCACGTGCGGGCGCGACACGGATCCCGGTGGTGCTCGATCTCGACGTGTCGTGGAGACCGCTGGGGTCGGCGCTGCACGTCGGCGTTCGCCGAAGCCCGCTGCGCGAGGTCGAGGACGTGCTGGCGCTGGCCCGGCGAGCCGCCACCACCGAGGGGCTCACGTTCCACGGCGTGATGGCCTACGAGGCGCAGATCGCGGGGGTGCCCGACTCGAGCCCGGCGGTGCGCGCCATGAAGGCCGCGTCCGGCCGTGACGTGCAGCGGGTGCGGGCCGCGGTGGCGCAGGCGCTGCGCGAGGCGGGGCTCGCGCCGGAGATCTTCAACGGGGGCGGGACCGGCTCTCTTGCCGCCTGCGCGCGCGAAGCCAGTCTGACCGAGGTGACCGTGGGCTCGGGCTTCCTCGACAGCCACCTCTTCGACGGGTACCGCGGGCTGGGCCTCGAGCCCGCGGCCTTCTTCGCGCTGCCCGTCGTACGGCGTCCCGCGGCCCGACTCGTGACCTGCCACGGCGGCGGCTACATCGCGTCGGGGAGCGCAGGCCGGAGCCGCCTGCCCATCCCTGCCCTTCCCCCGGGGCTGAGCCTCCTCGACCTGGAAGGCGCGGGCGAGGTGCAGACGCCGCTCGAGCTCGGTCGAGAGGCCGCGGAGCTCGCGCTGGGCGACCCCGTCTTCTTTCGCCATGCGAAGGCCGGAGAGCTCGCCGAGCACTTCGAGGAGTATATTTTGATTCGCGGCGACCGGATCGAGGGGCGGGCGCCGACGTATCGGGGGTTGGGCCAATGCTTTCTCGGCTGAAACTTCTCTTGTTCCTGGCTCCGGTCGCGGCCTCGGGCGCGACGTCGTGCGCGGCGCCCCGCGCGTATCCGACGAACACCGTGGGCATGCGCTTCGAGCGCGCCAGCTTCTACGACGCCCCGTTCCCGAGCGATGACCTCATCCAGAACGGCACGGTGAACCTGACGGGGTTCCCGAACTTCCCCCCGCCGGACACCATCGCGATCGTCACCCAGATGACGCAGTTGGTCGCCGCGAGCGCGCAAGGCTTCGCCGAGGAGGGGGCCGTGTACTTCTCGCTGGGCGGCGCGGCCCATCCCAGGAACTTGCCCGACATGGCGACCAGCATCACGCCGGGCTCCAGCGTCTTTCTCATCGGGGTGACGCCCGGTGCGCCCGACTTCCTCCAGCGGTACCCCATCACGGTCCGCTTCAACCCGGACGGCGGTCCCTTCGGCGCGCCGAACATGTTGAGCCTCCTGCCCCTCCAGGGCATCCCGCTCCGTCCGAGCACCACGTACGCGGCGGTGATCACGACCAACACGGGCCTCGAGGCGTCCGACGAGATGGCCTCCATCGCCTCGAACATCCGTCTTCCGTCGATGACCCAGACGGTCTTCGACGAGTACTGGAGCGCCCTCGGATCGCTCGCGCAGGTGGGGATCGGCGCGGAGGACGTCGCGGGGATGAGCGTGTTCACGACCGACGATCCCACGAGGGCGCTCCGGACGGTCGTCGCCGACATGCTTTCGTCCCCGGTTCCCAGCCCGGACACGCCGTTCATGCAGACGGACCTCTTCGACACCTATTGCGTCTACGAGGCCACCCTTCCGATGCCGGACTATCAGTCCGGAGATCCGCCCTACACGTTCACGACGAGCGGCGGCGCCTGGGTGTTCGACTCGACCGGAAAGCCGCTGCTGCAGCGGCACGAAGAGGCGGGCGTCGTCGTGACCATCCCGCGGACGCCCATGCCGTCGACCGGCTGGCCCATCGCGCATTTCATCAAGACGGGAGGAGGGGGCAGCCGCCCGCTCGTCGATCGCGGGACGGCGGCCGTGAACGGCGGACCGGCGCTCGTCCCCGGCTCGGGGCCGGCGCTCTTCTTCACGATGGCGGGCATGGCCGGAGCGAGCGTCGACGGTCCGCACGAGAACCTGCGGAACCTGACGAACGACAACGAAGACTTCCTGATGTTCAACATCAACAACGCAGATGCCCTTCGCGACAACATCCGGGAGTCGGCCGCCGAGTACGCGCTCTTCGCCCACGTCCTCGCGGGCCTGACGCTCGACGTCAGCGATTGCCCCGGGACGACCAGCCCGGCCACGTTCGACGCGACCCGGATGGCGCTGATGGGGCACTCGATGGGGTCGACCATCTCCCCGCTCGTCATGGCGGCGGAGCCCATGTACCGCGCCCTCGTCATGAGCGGCGCAGGCGCGAGCTGGATCGAGAACGTCATCTGGAAGCAGCAGCCGCTCGCCATCCGCCCGGTGGTGGATCTGCTGCTCCGCTACGATCAGCTGGATCCGCCGCTCGACGTCCAGGAAGACGATCCGGCGCTGACGATGCTCCAGTGGTCCGTCGAACCGGCCGACCCGCTCGTCTACACGCGGGAGCTCGTCGAGGAGCCGCCCGCGGGACAGTCGCCCCGCCCGGTGCTCATGGAGCAGGGCATCGTCGACCACTACATCATGCCCCCCATCGCCAACGCGACGAGCCTGTCCATGGGGCTCGATCTCGCGGGGACGCCCCTCGACGCGTCGAGCGCCGAGCTCGTCGCCGACGGGACGGCCACGCTGGAGAGCGTCCTCCAGTACTCGGGGCGTCACCAGCTGACGCCGCCGGTCGCGGGCAACTACGGCCACGGATTGACGGCCGTCGTCATCCAGCACCCGTCGGACGGGATCGAGGACGGACACGAGATGGTGTTCCAGACCGAGCCGCCGAAGCGCGAGTACCGCTGCTTTCTCCAGACCTGGGTGACCGGCCAGACCCCCTTGCTGCCCGTGCCGGGAGACATCGACGGACCGTGCCAGTGAGCCGAGGTCAACCGGCGGCGAGCAGCCCGGCGAGCAGGGCGTTCTGCACCACCGCGAGGGCTTCGGTGGCCACCTCGGGCTGACCGAACTTGGCGGCGAGGTGGTCGAGCGCCTCGCCGACGGTGTGCGCGCCGTGCACGGCCTGGAGCAGCGCCATCGCGTTCTCGTCGAGCACCATGTCCTCGCTGATGCCGTCCTCGCCGAAGGTCGCGTAGAAGCGGCCCGAGCGCTGCGTGAAGGTGACGCTGTCGGCCACGCGCAGGCGGGCGACCCGCAGGGCTTGCGAGCCGCTCGCGTCGAGGTCGCGCGCCGCGACCATGGCCTCGATGCGGGCCCGCGTCACCCGGGCGCGCCCGAAGCCTCGCGACGGCGCGACGGAGACCCACCCGGCCACGCCGTCCCACGAGCGACGGACCACCGTGTACGTCGAGTGGAGCTCGCGGAGGCCGATGCGCTCGAAGTGGTCCCGCCTGCGGACGGCGTTGCGCTCCCAGGCATCGTTCATCGATGGCTCGACGAGCGTCGCGTAGTAGACGCAGTGCTCGTCGCGGACGTCCGGACCCTCCGAGACGACGAGGAGCAGGCTGGCGTCGCCTGCCTCGAGGGCATCCCCGAGCCGATCGGCGAGCGGGGGATCGCCCTCGAGCACGGGCCACTCGCCGACCATGATGGCCGTCGCGCCGGGGGCGAGATGAGGGCGCAGCTCGCGGAGCAGCCGGAGAGCCAGCTCGTCGCCACGGGCTCCTCCGGCGAGAAACGTCGTCCTCGGGAAGTCGTCCGGAAGGGCGACGAAGGGCGGCTGCGCCACGACGAGGTCGAAGGTCTCGCCCGCGACGGGCGCGAACATATCCCCGTGGCGAACCTCGACGTTCGTCACGCCGTTCATCCACATGTTGACGCGGGCGAGGGCCACCGCCCGCTCGCTGATGTCCGTCGCCACCACCCGGTCGCACTCCGGCGCCAGCAAGATGGCCGCGGTGCCTGCGCCGCAGCCCACGTCGAGGGCGCTCTTGACCCGCCTCGGGGGATAGCTCGCGCGCACGAGGTGGAGCGTGGAGGCCGCCGGCCCCATCACGGCGTCGTTGCCCGAAGAGAGGTGGTCGCAGAGGATCACGTTCTCGCCCGCGACGCTCGACACGTAGGGCGAGAGGAGCCCACCGTCGGCCGTACGGACGAGGAGGCCCGCCGCCAGCAGCCGGTCGACCGGGAGCGCGTCCCCCAGAACGGCGCGGGCCTCGGCCTCCGTCACGGGGTCCGACAGCAGGAGCATGCGCAGCGCGGGACCCCACGGCTCGGGGACGCGGCGCGCGTGCCACTTGGCCATCGGCGCGCGGGCGGGGTTGCTCGCGTGCGACACGAGCTCGCGGATGCGCTCCGACGCCTCCGCCGTGTAGCCGATCGCCTCGAGACGGCGCCCGAGCGCCCGCCAGTGCTCGGGCGTGAGCGTGCCCAGTCGTTCCGTGTCGGGGAGCGCCATCGCCGCAGAATAGCCGAGCCCGCGTGCGCGCCTACTTCGTGGCCTTTGCGGCCGCCGCCGCGGTGCAGGGCGTCAGCGACGGATCAGGGCGCGCTCGGGGATGAGCGCGTCGAACACGGGCTCCTTCGCGCCGGGCTGGAGCGTCGAGGCCATGAACACCTCGGCGGCCTTGTAGGAGCTCCGGACGAGGGGGCCCGAGGCGACGAAGGCGAAGCCCATGGCCTTTCCCTCGCGGGCAAAGGCGTCGAAGCGCTCCGGCTCGACGAACCGGTCGACCGGTGCGTGCTTCGGCGTCGGGCGCAGGTACTGACCGACGGTGACGACGTCGACCCCCGCGCCGCGCAGATCGCGCATCGCCTCGAGCACCTCGTCGTCGGTCTCGCCGATGCCGACCATGAGGGAGCTCTTCGTGAGGAGGCCCGGCTGCCCGCGCTCCTTGGCGCGACGAAGGACGCCGAGCGACTGCTCGTAACTGCAGCGCACGTCGCGGATCGTGCGCTGCAGGCGCCGCACGACCTCGAGGTTGTGGGCCCACACGTCGGGGCGCGCGTCGACCGTGGTGTCCACGTCGGCCAGGTGCCCGCCGAAGTCGCCGACGAGCGTCTCCTGCAGCATCTCGGGCCTCAGCTCGCGCAGGCGCCGGACGGTGCGTGCCATGTGGGACGCGCCGCCGTCGAGCAGATCGTCGCGATCGACCATGGTCATGACGACGTACCGGAGGGGCATGCGCGAAAGGGCCCGGGCCACGTGCTCCGGCTCGCGAACGTCGACCGCGCCGCGCGGCTGCCCGGTCGTGACCGCGCAGAAGCGGCACCCGCGGGTGCACGTGTCGCCGAGGAGCATGACCGTGGCCGTCCCCTCGCTCCAGCACTCGCCGACGTTGGGGCAGCGCGCCTCCTCGCAGACGGTGTGGAGATCGAGACTACGGAACGTCTCCCTCAGCGCGTTGTAGCGCTCTCCTCCCGGCGCGCGCACCTTGAGCCACGGGGGTTTGGGCGCGAAGCGGCTAGGCGGAGCCGTGGACATCGCGAGGGCTGTCTAGCACAAGGCCCGGAGGCCGGCCTCGCCCGGGGGGCTCACTTCGCCGCGCTCCGTGAAGATGGCGTTCACCAGGCGCGCCGGGGTGACGTCGAAGGCCGGGTTGTCCGCGCGCACGTTGTCGACGAGGGGCGCCACGGCCTGGCCTCCGAGGAGGAGGACCTCGCGCTCGCTGCGCTGCTCGATGGGAATGGAGTCCCCGTCGGGACACGCCAGGTCGACCGTGCTGAAGGGCGCCGCCACGTAGAAGGGAACGTCGTGGAGCCGGGCGAGGCAGGCGACGCCGTAGGTGCCGATCTTGTTCGCGACGTCGCCGTTGCGCGCGACGCGGTCGGCCCCCACGACCACGAGGTGAACCCCGCCCCGGCGCAGGAGCTGCGCCACCATCGAGTCCGTGACGAGCGTCACGTCGAAGCCGTCCTTCGCCAGCTCCCACGCCGTGAGCCTCGCACCTTGCAGCACGGGGCGCGTCTCGCAGGCCACGATCCGCACGCGCTTCCCCTGCTCGCGCGCGGCGCGCACGACGCCCAGGGCCGTCCCGTACCCGCCCGTCGCGAGGGCCCCGGCGTTGCAGTGGGTGAGGACCGTCGCCTCGTCGGGTACGCGCGCGGCGCCGAACAGGCCCATCGCGCGGCACGCCGCGACGTCCTCGCGGTGAATGGCGCGCGCCTCCGCGGCGAGCGACGCCAGGTCACGCTCGGGGAGACGGGCCATGCGGTCGAGCGCCCAGGCGAGGTTCACGGCCGTGGGGCGGGTGCGCCGCAGCCGGGCCGCGGTCTCCCGGGGATCGTCCCCCCGCGCCGCCCCGAGGACGACGCCGTACGCCGCCGCGATGCCGATGGCCGGAGCGCCGCGCACCGCCAGGGATTCGATCGCCTGCGCCACCTCCTCCACGAGGGTCAGTCGCAGGTACTCTTCGGTCTGCGGCAGCCTTCGCTGGTCGAGCAGGACGACCTCCGCGTCGCCGGCGGAGAGCTCCACCGCGGAGTAGGTCGCCCCGCTGATCGGTTCGGGGTGAGGGAGCATCACGAGGGCGGCGTCCCGCCCGACCAGGTCATGCGGGCCGCGATCTCGTCGGTCGCCGTCCCCAGCTCGAGCAGGGCCTTCTCCTTGTCGCCCTTCAAGTAGGCGCGGAGGCCGTCGGCGAGGGTCATGGCAAGAGACACGTTCACGCCTTTGTCGGCGAGCTCCGCGCCGACGTCGGGGTTCTTGAGCAGGACGTCGAGCTCCTCGAAGACGTCCTCGAGCTCGCGAAGGGCTGCGCTCTGGGCCATGAGGGACGTATGTAGCGCTCCCCGGGTGGGACGGCGACTCGGCTGTCCGACGGGCGCCGCGTCGCCTATCATCGACCTTCGGGGGAGTGCCGTGTCGAACGACGTCTCCGAGGCTCTACGCGAATCGGAGCAGCGCTATCGCACGCTGTTCGAGCAGGCGCCGGTCGGCGTCTTTCTCTACGATCGGAGCTTCGTCATCACCGACTTCAACCCGCGGTTCGTGGAGATCCTGCGGTCGCGCCCCGAGCTGCTGCGCGGTCTCGACATGCAGACGCTCCGCGACCGGAGCCTCCAGCCCACCCTCGCGCGCGCCCTCGTGGGGGAGACGGCCATCTACGAGGGACCCTACACGGCCACCACCAGCAACGCGCACATCGCGCTCTCGCTCCGCGTGGCTCCGCTTCGCGACGCTCGGGGCGCGGTCATCGGTGGGATGGGTCTCGCGGAGGACGTGAGCGAGCGCACCCGGGCCGAGAGCGCTCTCAAAGCCTCCGAGCAGCGGCTGACGCTTCACGTCCGGCGCAGCCCCCTCGGCGTCGTGGGCTTCGATCGGGACGGGCGCATCGTCGAATGGAACGCATCGGCGACCCGCATCTTCGGCTGGGGCGAGGCCGAGGCCCTGGGCAAGCCCGGCCTGGAGACGCTCGTTCCCGTCCGGGGGCGCGAGGCCATCGCCGACGTCTTTCGCGCGGTCGTGTCGAAACGCGGGGGCGACCGGAGCGTCAACAGCAACCTGACGAAGGACGGACGGATCATCCTCTGCGACTGGTACAACACGGCCCTCGTGGACGACACCGGGCGCGTCATGGGTGTCGCGTCGATCGTCGACGACATCACCGAGCGGCACCAGGCCGAGCACGCGCTGAAGCTCAGCGAGACGCGCTTCCGGAACCTCATCGAGAACGCGCCCGACGCCATCGCGGTCTATCCGCCCGACGATCGGCGCATCGTCTACGCGAACCCCGCCCTGGCCTCGCTCCTCGGATACGAGGTCCCCGAGGCGATGCTCGGCTCCACGATGGACGAGCTCGTCCACCCGGAGGACCGGCCCATCCTCGAGCGGCGCCGGACCCGGCTCGCCGAATCGCGCGGCGCGCTGGCCCCGCAGGAGTACCGCATGCTGAGGAAGGACGGCACCGTCGTCCACGCCGAGATCGTGTCCATGATCCTCGAGTACGACGGCAAGCCGAACGTCATCGCGTTCGGGCGCGACCTGACGGAGCGCAAGCAGATGCAGGCGCGGCTGCTCCTCGCCGACCGCATGGTCTCGGTGGGCGCGCTGGCGGCGGGCGTCGCGCACGAGATCAACAACCCGCTGGCTTACGTGATGACGAACCTCGACATGGTGTCCGCCCGCCGTCTACCGCCGCTCGGGGTGCGGCTTCGGGAGCTCGGCGGCGAGGCGGCGACGATCGGCGACGAGCTCGGGAGGGTGGGCGCGATGATCGACGTGGCACGCGAGGGGTCCGAGAGAATGCGCGACATCGTGCGCGACCTGCGGACCTTCACGAGGGGCGTGGGAGAGGAGAAGCGCGGCCCCGTCGACGTGCGGCGGGTCATGGACGCGAGCATCAACCTCGCGTGGAACGAGCTCCGTCACCGCGCACGGCTCGTGAAGGAGTACGGCGACGTGGCGCCGGTCCTCGCGACCGAGGCGCGCCTCGGGCAGGTCTTCCTCAACATCCTGGTCAACGCCGCGCAGGCGCTCGAGGTGGGGGACGCCGCGGAGAACGTCATCCGCGTCCGCGCAACGACCGAGCCGGACGGGCAGATCGTGGTCCAGGTGAGCGACACGGGACCGGGCATCTCTCCGGGGATCCTCGACCGGATCTTCGACCCGTTCTTCACGACCAAGCCCGTCGGCCTCGGGACCGGCCTCGGTCTCTGGATCTGCCAGGGCATCGTCACCTCGCTCGGCGGGCACATCTCCGCCGAGAGCCGCCAGGGAGAAGGGGCCACCTTCCGCGTCGAGCTGCCGCCGGCGACGTCCGTCGAGCAGGCCGCCGCGCTCGAGGCGCCGCCGGCTCCACCGGCGGCCCCGGACGCGAGCCGGCTCGACCTTCTGGTCGTGGACGACGAGAGCGCCATCGGCCGCACCCTCGCCATCGCGCTGGCCGACGAGTTCCAGGTGACGACGGCCACGAGCGGGCGGTCGGCTCTCGCCATGCTCTCGGGCGACCGCAAGTTCGACGTCGTCCTGTGCGACCTGATGATGCCCGACGTGAGCGGCATGGACGTCTACGAGCGCGTCCAGCGGGACCGTCCGCAGCTGGCGCAGCGATTCGTCTTCGTGACGGGCGGCGCGTTCACCGAGCGGGCGAGGAAGTTCGTCGACGCGGTCGGCTTGCCCGTGATCGAGAAGCCCTTCGACCTGACGAAGCTCCCGCTGCTACTGCGAGAGAGCGCGGCTACTCGCAAGCGGTGAGGCAGCTGTTCGCGGCGCACTGCTCGAGGAGCTCACCCTGGGTCGAGGGGTACTCCATGCCGCAGGTCTCGACGCATTTCGTGCCGGACCCCGGGCCCGTGTAGCAGCTGTCGAAGCACGTCTGGCTCTCGGCGCAGACCGTGTTGCTCTCGCACGAGGCCAGCTGCGGGCAGCAGCCCTGCGCGAGGCAGAGATCGCACGGATTGGCGTTGCTCGAGACCGCGCACGACGTCGCCGGCTCCTCGCAGATGTCCCCCGTGCACAGCTGGCTGCAGCACTCCGTGGAATCCTGGCACGGGCTGCCGTCGGCTGTGCACGACGGCCCCAGCCCGCCGCACACGCCCGCGCCGCAAACCTCCGTGCAGCACTGGGACGCGAAGCTGCACGGCACCCCGTCCGGCTCGCACGAGCCGAGCGGCGTTTCGGGCACGCCCACGTCGACCGGCGCGCCGGTATCGACGATGGGGGGCCCCGCGTCCTTGCCGCCCCCGCTGCCGCTGCCGCTTCCCCCGCCGCTGCTGCTGCTGCCGCCCCCATCCCCGCCGATGACCGGTGCCACGGCCCCGCCGCACCCTCCGCCGAGCGCGCAGGCGACGAGAAGGGCGACCGAGCCGGCAAGAGAAGCGCGAAACCGCATGCGAGCCTCCGTCCCCACCCAGACTACAGGCTTCCGGCAGAGCTCACCGCGCGAAGAGGGCCTCTCCCCCGAGGCCCCCGGCGCTCGCCCGCATCTTGGCGAAGATGTCGTCGGCGCGCTTGGAGAGCTCCCTGGCCTCGGCGGCGATGGCGGGGCTGGTGCCGTGCTCCGGCGTCTGGCGAAGGAGCTCCGCGTAGGCGCGACAGCTCCTCGCGAGCTCCACCTCGTTTCCGACCTCCTCGAAGATCGCGATCGACCGCTTGAGGTGATCCGACGCATCGAGCAGGCCCGAGCCTCCGGCGCTGCCCGCCGTCGTCACCTCGCCGAGCGACCGCAGCGCGACGCCGAGCTGCACCTTGCTCTCGGTCTCCGAGAAGAGCTCCACCGCGCGCTGCGTGCACTCGCGCGCCTTCGTGTACTCGCGCCGCGCCAGGTACGCCTTCCCCAGACCTCGCACGGCCTCGGCGAGGCCCAACCTGTCGCCGAGCTCGTCGGCCAGGTCTTCGGCCTGCTTGAGCATGCCGATGGCCTTCGCCGAGTCGCCCAGGCGATTGTGGGTCTCGCCGAGGTTGGTCAGGATGAGCGCGATGCGGTTGCGGTCACCCGTCTCCTTGGCGACCTCGTAGGCCTCCTGGAAGAGGCCGAGCGCGCGCTTGTCGTCGCGCACGTCCTGCGCCACCGTCCCGAGGTTGTTCAGCGTGATGCTCACGCCGACGAGGTCGCCGATGTCGCGGCGGATGCGGAGCGCCTGCTCGAAGGCGTCGAGCGCGCCCTTGTAGTTGCCCGAGTCCTGGTGGACGAGGCCCAGGTTGTTGAGCGAGAGGGCGATGCTGCGCCTGTCGCCCAGCTTGCGGCGCATGGCGAGGCTCCGCAGCGTGTACTCGAGCGCCAGCGGGTAGTCGCCCTTCAGCCAGTGGAGCTTGCCGATGTCGTCGAGCGTGCTCGCGATCCCGCGCTCGTCCTGGGCCTGCCCGAAGAGCGCGAGCGCCGCCGTCAGCTGTCGGCTCGCCTCCTCGAGGCGCCCCGTCTCGCGGTACAGTCGGCCCACGCGCGAGTGCGCGGCGCCTCCCTTGCTCCGCAGATCGAGCCGCCACGCGCGCGTCAGCATCTCGACGAAGGCCCGGTACGCCTCGTCGTTGCGCCCGAGCGACTGGAGCACGTCGCCGCTGTGATGCAGCGCGGTCAGGCGGAGATCCTCGTCGGCGTGGTCGCACTGCTCGAGCAGCGCGAGACCCTTCGCGTAGAGCTCCGCGGCCTTGGCGTTGGCGTACTTCGAGCGCGCCACGTCCCCCGCCTTGATGTAGGCCGCCGCCCCGAGCGCGACCGCGCCCGCCTTCTCGCGGTGGCGCGCCAGCATCTCCAGGTACTCCTCGCTCGCGTCGACGCTCTCGCGGAAGGCGAGCCACTCGGAGATGGCGCGATGGTACCGGCGCGTTCCCGCGGGCGACGACAGGCGTACGAGGGCCTCGCGCTCGAGGTTGTGCTTGAAGACGTACTCCTCGTCGCCCGCGAACGTGCTGTCGGGCAGGCGCAGAACGTAGTCGCGCTCCACGAGGTCCGTGAGCAACTGGCGGATGAGGACGACGTCCTCCGCCTCGCCGCCTTCCCACACCTCCGGTGGGGACTCGGTCTGCCGGTGCACGGCGATGAGCCCGCCCAGCCAGAAGACGCCGCCCATCGCCGCCGCACGTTCGAGGAGCCGCCGCTCCTCGGGCGCCAGCGCCGCGATGCGGGCCTGCACCGCGTCCTCCACGCTGAGCGGGAGCCTGACCTGCGCGAGCTTGTCGACGTGCACGCTCCAGCGCTCGTCGCCGAAGTCGTCGGTCGTCTCGAGCACCCCCGTGTCGTGGTAGATGCGCACGATCTGCTCGAGGAGCGCCGGGTTGCCCCCCGAGAGCACCACCGCCTCGTCGATGAGGTCCTCCACGCCCTCGGCTTCGGCGCACGGGGCGAGGAGGTCCTGCACGACCGCGGCGGCCTCGGGATCGCTGAGCGGCGACAGCTCGGTGACGACGTGGCGATCCCCTCCGTGCCGCTTCCATCCGTCGCGACGCGCGAACATCTCGGGGCGCGCGATGCAGAGCGTGAGGATGGGGCCGTGGAGGCTCTCGACGAGGTAGGCGAGCAGCTCGAGCGCGTCGTCGTGCGCCCAGTGAAGGTCGTCGAACACGAGGACGAGCGGCTCGCTCGCCTTGCCCGCGTCGATCTCGAGGAAGCTCTTGATGACGGCGCGCCGCATCGAGCGCAGCTGCTGGGCGTCCCCCTCGACCGCCTTGATGAGCGGGGAGTCCTGGAACTCGAGGTCGAGCAGCTGCCCGAGAAAGTACGCGACGTCGCCGACCTTCCGGTCGTCGAGCACCGCCGCCACCTGGGAGCGCACCTGCGCCTTGGCGGCCTCCGCGTCCATGCCCTCGACGATGCCGAAGCGCGCACGGAGCACGCGCGCGAAGACCTCGTAGGCGGGGCCCCCGTCGCGGGCCGTCCCGCGGAAGACCCGGGGCGCCTGGCCGCCGTCCCGCGACCGCACGAGGAAGTCGCGGACGAGGCGTGTCTTGCCGATCCCGGTGGCGCCGACGACGGTCACCGTGCGCGCCTGCTTCTTTTCGCGCGCCATCGCGTAGGCCCGCTCGAGCTCGCGCATCTCGGTCGCCCGCCCCACGAGGATCGCTCGGCGCTCGCTGACCGAAAAACGGGAGGACGGGAACAGGCTGTCGGTCGGCACGGGGTCCCCGGAGGATACCCCAGTTACTTGGCCTTTCTCCTCCCAGCATGCTCTGGGTCAATCATCGTGCAGCACACCCCTCTCGCCCTCGCGGCCCTCGTCGCGAGCATGACGTTCTCGACCGGCGCCTTCTCGACGGGCGCGTTCCCGGGCGGCGCGGCTCACCGGCCCACGGCGCGCGTCGCCTCCCTGGGACCGGCGGCGCTGCGCTTCGGGCGGAGCGTCGGCTCGCCGACGGAGGGGCACCTGCTCGGCGGCTCGCACCTCGAAGAGACGCCCTACCTGCGCATAGAGCCGAACGACACGGCGGGCGACGTGCGCTGGGGCCTCGAGCCGCTCGTCACGATGATCGACCGCGCGGCGCGGCAGGTGCGCAGGCAGTTCCCGGACGCCGTCACCTCGGTGGGGCACCTCTCGCGCGAGGGCGGCGGCGAGATCGACAGGCACCGCTCCCACGAGAGCGGGCGGGACGCCGACGTCGGCTTCTTCGTGCGCAGCGCGAGCGGGCGGCAGCTCCTGCCCAAGCACTTCGTCCAGTTCCGGGGCGACGGGACCGCGGCCTCCTGGCCGGGCGCGTACTTCGACGACGCGAAGAACTGGCTGCTCGTGCAGGCCCTCGTCACCGACCCGGAGGCGCACGTCACGCACCTCTTCGTCGCGGCGCCTCTTCGCGCCCGCCTCCTCGCCTACGCCGAGCGCATGGGCACGCCCGCGAACGTCCGCATGCGGGCGGCCGAGGTCCTCCAGCAGCCGCACGGCGCCCTGCCCCACGACGACCATTTCCACGTCCGCATCGGGTGCCCGTCACGAATGAGCGCGTGTGTGGAGAACCCGGCCGCGCGGGCGCACCGGGGAGCGACCCTCGTCGCACACGGCCGCCGCGCCGCGCCGAGCCACGGTCTCGTCACGCCCGTGCCGACGACCCACGGTCCCGCGCTGCCGTCGCAGCCTTCGTCGCCGCCGAGAGACGTGGAGCCCGGCGAGGACGACCCCGGCACCGAGCCGGACGTCCCGCCGGCCTCGATGCGCGTGCCCATCGACGACGTCGACGGGTAGACGTCGCGAAATGGGCGGGGCAGAGTGCCTCGTGTGGCGAACGGCCTCGGCGCCGCCGACGCCACCGGGGCCCCCAGAGCCGGACGCCAAGCCTGGAACACGACTTGCTGAGGCGCACGAGCTCGTATGAGGCCCTCGAGCAAGGACGTGGACATGCCCGCGCCCAGGCGCGCCGACCGCCGCGACCTCGAAGAAGAGATCCAGCGGGTCGGCCGCCTCCTCGAACGCGCCCACCGCGACATCGCCGAGCTGAAGGAGGCGGTCGCTGCCCGCGACTCGTTCATCGCCACGGCGGGGCACGAGCTGAGAAACCCGCTCTCGGCGCTCGTGCTCAACGCCACGAGCATGGCCTTCCTGGCGAAGAGCGACCCCGGCATGCCTCCCTGGCTCCTCGGACGCCTGGCGGCTCTCGATCGGCAGGCTCGAAGGTTCGTCCGGCGCACCACGACGCTTCTCGACGTGTCGCGCATCACGACCGGTGGGCTACGCCTGGATCGCCGGCTCGTCGCCCTCGACGGCGTGGTGCGCGAGGTCGGGAGTGACCTCGCCGACGAAGCCGCGCGCGCCGGATGTCCGGTCGAGCTCGCGCTGGACGACGCCGTCGTCGGGCACTGGGACCCGACCGCGCTGGAGCAGATTGCGTGCAACCTGCTGTCGAACGCGATCAAGTACGGCGCCGGCCTCCCGGTGACGGTCCACGTGCAGGCCGATCCCGCCGTCGCCAGCCTGAGCGTGCGCGATCACGGCATCGGCATCTCCGACGAAGATCACGCGCGCATCTTCGAGCGGTTCGAGCGCGCGGTGATGGGCGGTGACCGTCCCGGCTTCGGGGTGGGCCTCTGGATCGCGCGGCAGCTCGCCGTGGCTCACGGGGGGGACATCGCCGTCGAGAGCCGGCGCGGAGAGGGTTCCGTCTTCACAGCGACCCTCCCGCGGGGGATATACGAACCCCATCCATGAGCTCTACGTCCTTCGCGCCCAAGCTCGAGCGATTCAACAGCGGCATCCCTGGCCTCGATCGAGTGCTCGGCGGGGGCTTTTTCACCGGCGGGGTCTACATCGTCGAGGGGAGGCCGGGCGCAGGCAAGACCATCTTCGCCAACCAGCTGGCGTTCCATGCGGTCCGGAAGGGCAAGTGCGCTCTCTACGTGACGCTCCTCGCCGAGTCGCACACGCGTCTCCTGCAGCACCTGCAGGACATGACGTTCTTCGATGCTTCGGCCATTCCCGAACAGCTGACCTACGTGAGCGGCTTTCGCGCGCTGGAAGAGGGCGGCCTCAAGGCTTTGCTCGACCTCGTGCGACAAGAGCTCCGGGCGCACCGTGCCAAGCTCATCGTGCTCGACGGCTTCGCCGCGGTGGGCGAGTCCGCGTCCAGCGACCGCGACTTCAAGAAGTTCGTCCACGAGCTACAGGTCCACGCCGCGCTTGCTTCTTGCACGATCTTCCTACTGTCGAGCGGCGTCACGGAGCACGATCGGGTGCAGCCGGTACACACGATGGTGGACGGCCTGGTCCAGCTGAACGATCGCCCTTTCGGCGTGCGCATGCAGCGCGAGCTGGTGGTGCAGAAGTTCCGCGGCAGCGCGTATCTGCGTGGGGTGCATAGCTTCGACATCAGCGACGAGGGCGTCCACGTGCGCCCTCGGCTCGAGTCGTTCTCGGCCGATCTCGCCGACGCCGGCACGTCCGAGCGCCTGCTGACCGGCGTTCCGCAGCTCGACGCCATGCTCGGCGGCGGCCTGCGATGCGGCACGACGGCGATGCTTCTCGGGCCGACCGGAGTCGGGAAGACCATCCTCGGCTACAGCTTCCTCGGTCAGTCGACGGCCGGCAGCCGAGGCCTGCTGCTCTCCTTCTACGAGACGCCGAAGCGTGCGCTCGCGAAGGCGCTCGGCGTGGGCATCGACCTGGAAGCGCGGTGCAGGGCGGAGGACGTGGAGATCATGTGGCAGTCGCCCGTCGAGCCCTCGCTCGACGTCATCGGCGAACGGATCCTCGAGGCCGTCGCCCGGAGATCGGTCAAGAGGCTCTTCATCGACGGCTTCAACGCGCTGAAGGCGTCTGCGGCGTACGTCGAACGGGTGCCTCAGTTCTTCGGAGCGCTGGCGAGAGAGCTCCGCGCGCACGGAGTGACCACGGTCTACTCGGCCGAGCTGCACGCCATTTTTTCGCCGCAGATCCAGCCGCCGGTCCACGGGATCTCACCGCTCCTCGAAGACCTCGTCATCATGCGGTTCGTCGAGGTCGAGGGGACCCTTCGTCGGATCATCTCGGTTCTCAAGCTGAGGGAGTCCGAGTTCGATCCTGCGATCCGCGAATACGTGATCACGGGGGAAGGGATTCGCGTTCACGGGAGGCTCGACGGCATGGAGGCCATCATGACCGGCAGCTCGCACGCCACGCCGGCCGGGCGTCCACCGTCCGCGGGCCACCGCACCAAGAAGAAGGGCAAGAGGAGGCCGGTTCGGCGCCGGGGATGAAGACCATCGTCATCATCGACGACGAATTCGGACTGGCCGACGTCCTCTCGGCGACGCTCACCGACTCGGGCTTCCGCGTGCACGTGGCCTCGAACGGCGTGCAGGGCCTGGCCATGGTGCGCGAGCAGTCGCCGGATCTCGTCATCCTCGATTACATGATGCCCATCCTGGACGGGCCGGGTGTCCTCCACGCGATGCAGGCGGACGACCGCATGGCGAACATCCCCGTCTTGATGATGAGCTCTCTGCCCGAGTCGACGGTCCGGGCCCGCTGCGTGGCCATCGTGGGGTTTCTCCGCAAGCCGTTTCCGTTCGAGGTGCTCCTCGATGCCGTGGAAAAGGCGGTGGGGCCCGGCGCGACGACGGACCTCCTCTGATCTCGTTGTACGGCGGGCCGGTCTTCACTACCTTCGCCGTCGATGCACAAGATCGTTCCTTCCGCGGCCGACGCGGTGCGTGACATTCCCGACGGCGCGACCGTCCTCGCCGGCGGCTTCGGTCTCTGCGGCATCCCGGAGAACGCCATCCGGGCGCTGCGCGAGCAAGGCACCAAGGGCCTCACCGTCGTGTCCAACAACTGCGGCATCGACGACTTCGGTCTCGGGCTCCTGCTCCGCAACAAGCAGATCGCGAAGATGATCTCGAGCTACGTCGGAGAGAACAAGGAGTTCGAAAGGCAGTACCTCTCCGGTGAGCTCGAGGTCGAGCTGACGCCGCAGGGGACGCTGGCCGAGCGACTGCGCGCGGGGGGCGCGGGCATCCCTGCGTTCTACACGCCGACCGGCGTGGGCACCGCGATCAGCGACGGCGGCCTGCCCATCCGGTACGCGCCTGGCGGCGGCGCCGTCGCGAAATACTCGCCCAAGAAGGAGACGCGGGAGCTCGACGGGCAGGTTTACGTCCTCGAGCCCGCCATCCGCGGCGACTACGCGCTCGTGAAGGCCTGGAAGGGCGACCGCTTCGGCAACCTCGTCTACCGGCACACGGCGATGAACTTCAACCCGATGATGGCGACCGCTGCCAGGGTGACCATCGCCGAGGTCGAGGAGGTGGTCGAGGTGGGCGCGCTCGATCCCGATCACATCCACACGGCGGGCATCTACGTGAGCCGCATCTTCCAGGGAACCGGCTACGAGAAGCGCATCGAGCGCCGCACCACGAGGAAAACGGCATGACCGCCACACCCCTAAGCCGCGATCAGGTGGCCATGCGCGCGGCCCAAGAGCTGCGCGACGGGTACTACGTGAACCTGGGCATCGGGATGCCCACGCTGTGCAGCAACTACATCCCCGCGGGGGTCGAGGTCGTCCTCCAGAGCGAGAACGGCCTCCTCGGCATCGGTCCGTACCCGGCCGAGAGCGAGCTCGATGCGGACCTCATCAACGCCGGCAAGGAGACGGTGACGATGCTCCCCGGGAGCGCCATCTTCTCCAGCGCGGAGAGCTTCGCGATGATCCGCGGGGGGCACATCGATCTCGCCATCCTCGGCGCGATGCAGGTGAGCGAGCGGGGCGACCTCGCGAACTGGATGATCCCCGGCAAGATGGTCAAGGGCATGGGCGGGGCGATGGATCTCGTGGCCCGCGCGAAGCACGTGGTCGTCATCATGGAGCACGCGGCGAAGGACGGGACGCCGAAGATCCTGAAGGAGTGCAACCTGCCGCTGACGGGCCGGAGCGTCGTCCATCGCATCATCACCGACCTGGCGATGATCGACGTGACGCGCGAGGGGCTCGTGCTGAGGGAAGTGGCGCCCGGCGTCAGCGCCCGCGAGGTGCAGGAGAGGACGGAGCCGACGCTCAAGGTGGGGCCGGACCTGAAGACGATGATGCTGTAGAATTGGCTTCAATATGAAGCGCTCTGCCCGATCGGTCGCGGCGGTCCCTGCCCTCGTCCTCCTCGGGGGCTTCGCCTGGGGGGGCTGCAACGCGATCGGAGGCATTCAGGACGGGGTCCTGGCGTCCTCCGACGCCACGACGGGGGATGCCCCGGCCGCCCAAGAGGCGGGACCCTTCGAGGGCGGGGTCGGCGACGCCACGACGCACGACGCGCCGACCGGCGATGCCGGGAGTCCGGCGGATGCCGGCGCCGAAAGCTCTGCGCAGGAGGCCGGCGCCTCGGAGGGGGGCGGCGACGCGGGCCCGTGCGTCGCGGGGGCCGCCTGCATCCCTTCGGCCTGCGAGGTCGGCCTGACCGTCTGCTCCGATGCCGGCGCTTTGGAGTGCGAGTCCACGACGCAGCTGTCCAACGGCACGACCTGCGACGCTGGCGCCGTGTGCAGCCAGGGCGCGTGCACGGCCTGCGCGGGCGGCGCCGACTGCACGGACGCCGGCTCGTGCGTGAAGATGACCTTCGACTGCTCCTCGGGGAGCGCGGTGTGCTCTGCCGCTGGCAACGAGCCGCCGGGCACGCCTTGCGGGGCGAACCTCTACTGCAACGCCGGCACGTGCGCGGCCTGCACCAACGGCGCCGCTTGCGTTCCCTCGGGCAAGCCCTGCGACGTCGGCACCGTCACCTGCTCGGCAGGCCAGATCGTTTGCAACGACACGGGCTCGGCGACGAACGGGACGTCGTGTGGGACCAACGAAGTGTGCAGCGGCGGACAGTGCGTCGCGTGCACGGCGAACCTGACGTGCACCCCCCCGGGCAACCCGTGCGACGTGGGGACCACCTCCTGCGCCTCCGGGACGTCGGTCTGCGTGGACACGGGCGCGCCCAACGCGGCCGTGAACGGGACGAGCTGCGGCGCGAACCGGGTATGCGGCAACGGGGTCTGCAACGCGTGCACGGTGGGAGTCGCGTGCACGGTGGCGGCCCCCTCCAACGTCTGCGACAACGGCCAGATCAGCTGCGGCACGGGGTCGCCCGTCTGCACGGACACCGGCACCGCCAACGCGGCGCTGAACGGCACGTCCTGCGCCGCGGGCAAGGTCTGCGACAACGGGGCCTGCAACCCTTGCGTCACGGGGGCCGCCTGCACGCCGTCGAACCCGTGCCACACGGGGACGACCGTGTGCACCTCGGGCGCGCCCGTGTGCAACGACACGGGGAACGACGCGACCGACGGCACGTCCTGCGGCGCGCCGCACGCCTGCTATCAGGGCGTCTGCCAGTGCAACTTCGCCGGGCTCGCGGCGTACTACCCGTTCAACGGTGATTCGCTCGACCACTCCGGCAACGGCAACAACGCCAATGTCGGCTCCGACGTGTACGTGACCGGTGGCACCTTCGGGGACTCCATCGCCATGTCCAACCAGAGCCCGATCACCATCAGCGGGTCGACGGTCCTCTCGGGCGCCAGGACGGTCTGCACGTGGATGGCGACGACCAGCCTGACGAACGGCACCGCGCTCCCGATCGTTTCCTTCGGTTCACTCGGGGCGTCCGACTTCCTCGCGTTCCAGCCCGCGACGAGCCCTTCGGGGTGCCCCGGCGTGCCGGCGCTGGATCTCCTGGTCCTGCACACGGGCGGGGCGTGTGGACCGACGTCGAGCGTGAGCATCAACTCCAGTACGTACGACTTCGTTTGTTACGCGTACGACGGGGCGACGATGACTCTCTACGCCGACGCGAAGACGGCGACGTTCGCCACGGGCCTGTACAACTGGCCGATGTCGAACGTGCAGATCGCGAGCAACACGACGGGCGCCACATCGATCGTTCGGGCCGAGATGACCGGCTGGCTCGACGAGATGTCGTTCTGGAGCCGGGAGCTGACCCTCGCCGAGATGAACGCGCTCTACAACGCGGGCAATGGGTGCAAGGTCCACTGAGCTCGACGCTCGCGGTCCCCCCCATCTTCGGCTAGACACGTAGGCTCCGTGGCAAACTGGCCCGAGAAAAAGCCGCCCGAGCTCGACGCCGCCGAGAAGAAGACGCTCGGCAAGGGCGTCTTCCGCAAGTGCGACGGCTGCGGGGAGACGCTCGCGTCCGACGCGTTCGCCGCCAACTTCGAAGTGTGTCCCCAGTGCGGGCAGCACCACAAGCTCGGCGCCGCCGGGTGGCGGACGCTGCTGCTCGACGAGGGCGCCCTCGAGGAGTGGGACGCCCACCTCGAGCCGGGGGATCCGCTCCAGTTCGTCGACGGCAAGACGTATCCCGAGCGCATCGCGTCGGCGCAGAAGTCGTCCCGCGCCCGTGAGGGGATGGAGATCGGCGGCGGCCGCATCGACGGGCGGCCGATCGCGTGGGGCGCCTTCCTCTTCGCGTTCATGGGCGGGTCGATGGGCTCGGTCGTGGGAGAAAAGATCACGCGGCTCTTCGAGAGGGCCACCTCCGAGCGGCTCCCCGTGGTGCTCCTCCAGGCGAGCGGCGGGGCGCGCATGCAGGAGGGCATCCTCAGCCTGATGCAGATGGCCAAGACGGTGTCCGCGCTCGAGCGGCTGAAGGACGCGGCGCTCCCCTTCCTCAGCCTGCTCCTCCACCCGACGACGGGCGGCGTGGCGGCGAGCTTCGCGCTCCTGGGGGACGTGAACATCGCCGAGCCCGGCGCCCTCATCGGCTTCGCCGGCCCCCGCGTCATCGAGACGACGATCCGGCAGAAGCTCCCCGAGGGGTTCCAGCGGAGCGAGTTCCTGCTCGCGCACGGGATGGTCGACCGCATCGTCGGGCGCCTCGAGATGAAGCAGGAGATCGCGACGCTGCTCGCGCACCTGGACGGGCACCGGCAGAGCCACACCACCAACGGGCACGCGACGAGCGGAGGGTGACGGTCCCACGGGCGCAACTCCGCCGCGGACGCGGCCGATGGGGCTTCAAGAGGTGCCCGTGCGAATCGGATCCGTGGGGGTGGGACGAGCGATGGTGCGGGCGAGCCTCGGCGCAGCGGCGTTGCGAGCCGCTCCCACTCCGCGGGCTTCGTTCGCGGCGCACGTGAGCGAACCGAGGAGCGCACCGAAACCTCCGCCCCCTCCCCGTCCCGCTCCGGCCGCACCGGCTGACATCGCGCCCAGCGCGGGCACCTTCGAGCAGCGCGTCGCCGCGATGGCCAGCCGGCTCCACATGAACGCGGGCGACCTCCTCGCCGTCATGCGCTTCGAGAGCGGCCTGCATCCCGACGCGGTGAACCCCACGAGCCACGCGGTCGGCCTCATCCAGCTGCTACCCCAGCACGCCGCCGATCTCCTCGGGCTGCCGATGACGCCGGACCGGAACGCGCGTGCCGTCGAGGCCTTCTCGGCCATGAGCGCCGACGAGCAGCTCGACTACGTCGAGGCGTATTTCGACCAGGTGCTTCGCGGCCACGGCGCGGGCAACCTGCGCGACGCGTACATGGCCGTGTTCTACCCGGCCGCCGTGGGACGGGGCGATGGCTACGTGATCGCGCGCGCTGACGGCGACAGCGCGTTCGGGCGCGCCGTCTACCGGCAGAACGCCGGCCTCGACGTGAACGGCGACGGCATCATCACGGCCGGCGAGGCCGCGACGCGGGTCGGCGGCGTGAAGGGCTGACGCTCACGCGACACGCTGGACGAACCAGAGGAGGCCGGCTGCCACGATCCCGACGCTGAGCCCCCGCGCGAGCTTCGGGTACCAGGCCCGGTGCGAGCCGAGGTACGTGAGCGGCGGCAGCAAGAGGGCGAGGATGAAGAGCTGGCCGCCCTCGACGCCGAGGTTGAACGCAAAGAGGGCGGTGGGCAGCTGCGCGCGCGGCAGCCCGAGCGGAAGGAGGCCGCTCGCGAAGGCGAACCCGTGGACGAAACCGAAGGGCAGCGTGAGCATCCACCGGTGGCGAACGCTCTTCGTGAAGAGGTTCTCGCCGCCGACGTAGGCGACGCTGAGCGCGACCGCAGGCTCGACGAAGCGGGAGCCGGGCGCGAAGCCGCCGAGGGTGGCGATCGCCAGCGCCGCCGAGTGGCCGACGGTGAAGGCGGTGAGCATCGCGACGAGCGAGCGGACGCGCGTACGCCGCTCCGCGACCAGCGTCCCGCCGAGGACGAGGGCGAGGAGGAAGGCGAGGTGATCGGGGCCCGTCAGGATGTGCTCGATGCCGCCGCGGAAGAGCGAGAGAAAGCCGTACGACGCGCCACCGGAGACCTCGACGTCGAGATCGGGGCGCGCCAGGACGGCCAGCACGTCGACGTCGCCCTTGGGCAGGTGCACCGTGGCGAGGTGGCGGTGATCGGAGGGCATCCGGTCGAGGAACCCGAAGCGCAGGTGCAGGTGCGACGGCGCGCGCGCACACGCGTAGGTGCCGCGGACGCGGACGCCGTCGGGGGGATCGAATGACGTGTCGTCGAGCGCCGGTGTGCACGGGGCTCCGTCGGCGACGACGGTCAGGGCATCCAGGAACGCCGCCTTCATCGCCGGTCGCGCCCGCGTGAGCTCGTCCGCCGAGACGCGCCCGTCGCCGTCCGCGTCGAGCCCGGGCACGGCGAGCACCGCGTCGTCCGTGCGCATCACGAGATCCGCGCGGACCGTCGCGCCGTCCGGCGTGTACTCGCCCCGCGAGACGCCGATGACGTGGGCGCTCGCGCTTCGCGCCACGAGGAGGAGCGCCACCAGCAGCGCCGCCCCGAGCAGCGCGCGGACCGCGGCCTTCACGGGCATCCCTTCGACGCGACGGTCGCCCGCTCGCGCAACCCGTCCGTTACGTGCGCCAGGGCGAGGGCCCGCCGCGACGCCGCGCACGTCTCGTCGTGCGACGACGCGGCCTCTGCCGCGGTCAGCCACAGCTCCACCGCTTCGTCGGTCGGGCGGTTCTCGGCGTTCGCGTGCGCCAGCACGAGGGCCCGCGCCGGATCGTGCCCCATGCCGAGGTAGAACGACGCCGCGTGGTCGGCGAAGGCGCGGGGGAGGCGCGACACGACGTCCTCGTAGTGCGCGCGGGCGCGCGTCGCCATTGCGGCCGCCTCGGCGCTTCGACCCGCGCGCCGCAGCGCGTCTGCCTCGCCTCCGAGCACGTCGGGATCGTCGCTCGTCTTCTCGAGCTCCTGCAGGCGAGCCAGCGCGCGGTCGGGGGGCTCGATCGACGCGAGGTGCACGACGGCGTGAGCATAGGTCGGCATCACCGTGGCCGCCTCGGTCAGGTAGGCGCGGGCCTTCACGCGGTCCCCGCCTCGTTCGAGCGCCCGCGAGTGCTCGAAGTCCATCCCGGCCACCGTGAACGCCGAGACGTCGCGGTACCTCGACCGCGCCAGCTCGAAGAGCCGGTCGCTCTCCGCCGCGTGCCCGAGCGCCGCCTCGACGCTCGCGCGAAACGCGAGGTCCGACGGGGAGGCCCGGTCGAGCGGCTGGAGAAGAGGGAGCGCCTCGTCCTCCCGTCCCGTCGCGAGCAGGATCGCGGCTCGCTCGCCGGCCAGGTCCTGCGCGGGTGTCTTCAGTGCCGCGGCGCGGTCGAGCTCCGCCCACGCCGCCGCGAACTCGTGGATCGCCGAGAGCGCCGATGCCCGCGTCACGTGGGCGGCCGCGTCGTCGTCGTGACCCACAAGGAGGCTCGCGCTCGTCGCAGCCGCCGTCTCGAGGTCCTCGACGCGCCCCGCGTACTTCGCCCGAAGGATGTACCGCGACACGAGCCCGACCAGTGTCTCGCGATCGCCGGCCCGCCCTCGCTTCTCGCGGCCGGCGATCTCCGAGTCGAGGTTGTGGAGCGTGATCTCCGGCGCCGTCGTGGGAGGCGCGTGGAGAACCAAAGCAGCCGCACCCGGTGGTTCGCTCGAACCATCGGGTGCGCTCTTCGAGCCACGCGAGCAGTCCAAGAGACACGTAGCGCCGGCCAGCACGATGCCGGCCAGCGCCACGCGTGCAGCGTGCTCCGGGTTCACCCGGAACCTCGGTCCTAGTGCGGTGCCGCCAGGTACGGGAACGTCGTCGCCGCCGGGGTGGCCGGAGCCGTGATGCCGTTGGTCACGGTCCCCCCCGTCGGCAGATCCGCGAGGACAAAGGAGCCGGCCACGATGTTGTACGTGAGATCGATCGTGTTCTCGTTCGGCGTCCGCCCACCGCAGTCGGTGTTCGAGATCCCCAGGTAGCCGAGCTCGACGCCCAGGTACTGCTGGCACGTGGAGTTGGACGTGTTCACCCAGAGCATGTCGTCGGCGAGAACGCTCGCCAGCGTCGTGTACCCTGCCGCGGCCGTGTACGCGGGCTGGTTGCCGCAGGTCCCGTCGAGGCCGTCGTAGATTGCGAGGTACTGCGCGAACCCGGCCACGTAGGTCGCCCAGTGGGTCGGGTTGCTGTCGGCGTTGTACGCGTCCTTGGGGGGACACGAGGCCGTCGTGCAGTTGGGGTCGAACGTGCCGGTCAGCGCCGTGTTGATGGCGGGCCGTCCCATTCGATCGATCTGCGTGCCCAGGGTCGGCGGCGCCGGAGGCGTACCGCCTTCGCCACCGCTGCCGCTGCTGCTGCCGCTGCTGCTGCCGCTGCTGCTTCCGCTGCTGCTTCCGCTGCTGCTGCCGCTGCTGCTGGAGGCCGTGTGATCACCGCCCGCGTCGGTGGCGCTCGCCGGGCTCGAGCTGCTGCTGCAGCCGTTGGCGAACGAGAGCGCGACGAGAGAAGAGCCGACGAGTGAGCCGAGGAGGATGGTCTTTTTCATGGCGTCCTCTCACTGCCCCCCGGCATCGCCGATGGGACCCGTTGCATAGGTTCCGGCCCAGACCGACACGACGGGTCCTCCCGCGGTCAGGAGCGACTTGTCGACCGAGACCACGATGGCCAGCCCGTTGAACGCCGCGAAGTGGTTCGCCGGCGCGCCGCCGTCCGGCGCCGAAGCGAGCTGCGCTTGGAGGACACCTGCGGTCGACCCGAGCGTCGGGCATCCCGCTTCGTTGAAGGCTCCGGCGGTCATGAGGCCGGGAGCTGCCGCCTGGACGTCGGCCACCGTTTGCTTGAACCCGTCCAGGTTGAAGAAGAACGGATCCGCGCGAAGCCCGGCGTAGACCTTCACCTTGCCATCGGTGCTCGAGAGACCCGTCGTGGCGCTGGCATTGCCCGTCACGTACTCGGTCGTGCCGACCCAGAGATGGATGTTCTGCGAGGCGTCGAACGTCGCGATGACATCGACCGGCACCGGCGCACCGGCGTCCGCGGCGGCGCCGAAGGCGCTGACGCTGGTCGTGTGCCAGACGTACTGGACGTTGTTCGAGAACTGCGCCCCGGTCATGGCGTTCGGGTACACGGTCATCGCCAGGACGGTGTTGGAACCGTCCATCCAGCTGTAGACGTCGTTGATGTCGGCCGGCGGCTCGCTCGTCGTGGCGGGCCCGTCCTGATGGTCGGCTGATCGAGCCGACGCTGCATAACCTATGATCCCGGCGACGCAGGCCAGCGCGGCCAGCGTCCCCAAAGCAGGGCGCAATCGCATGAGCATCCCCTTTCCTGGCCAAGCATACGTGCAAGGCGCCAGCGCGGTTGCATTTCTGTAACGACGTCCTCCCTACCCGTCGGCAGGGGACGCGATCGGGAGCCGCCCTCGCAGCCGAGACTCAGCGCGCCATGTCGTTCAGGTCGGACGCGAGCGCGAAGTGCCAGAGAAAGACGTAGAGCACGATGGACCGCGCCGGAGCCTGCACGCCCATCATCTGCTTGGCCTTCTTCACCTCGGCCGGCACCAGCATCCACAGCCAGTAGTAGTTGTAGATGGGGACGATGATGGGCCACCACGCGAACGCCGCGTTGCGCGTCACGGTCTTCAGCTCGTTCACCATCTTGATGGCCGAGAGGAGGTACATCACCATCCCCGCCAGGAAGAAGAGGCCGGAGAGCGACGCGAGCGGCCCGTAGATGAAGCCGAGGATCGTGCTGAGGATGGAGCCGCCGAAGATGACGAGGCCCGGGAGGAGCCACGTCATCAGCGCGTTGCGCTTGGTCGGCCCCGTGCTGTTCCCGGCCGACTGCAGCGTCCCCATCATCGGCGCCGGCGCGGCCAATCCGCCCGGCCCCTGACCGTACGGCATCATGCCCTGCGGGGCCTGCCCGTAGGCCTGCTGCTGCTGCATCGGCTGCTGGCCGTAGCCGGGATCCGGCATAGGCTGCCCGTATCCCTGAGGCGGCTGCCCGTACGGCTGCTGCTGCATCGGCTGGCCGTACTGCGGCTGCTGCTGCTGCTGCTGCTGTTGCTGCTGAGCGTAGGCAGCCTGCGGATCGCCGCCGTACTGCTGCTGCGGAGGCGCACCGTACGGATTGAGCGGCGGCTGCTGCTGCTGCCCGTACCCACCCGGGCCACCCGGCGGAGAGCCGTAGTCGGCCATGGCGGGAACCGCGGCGGTCGCCCCCATCGGCGCGTTGGGCGCGACACCGAAGCCACCCTGCCCGCCCGGCGGCGGCTGTCCCATGGGAAACGCAGCGGCGAACGACCCGATGTCGGCCGCCATCGTCCCGCCCAGCGGGTTCACGCCGCCGCCTGGAGCCATCGGCGGATTGAACGCGCCCGGATCGCTCATCGAGTTCGCCGGCGGTGCAGGCGGCGGCGGCGTCACGGGGACCGGGGGCGCAAAGGCCGGACCCGGCGGCGCCGCGGCCGCAGGCTGGGGCGAGAAGGCGGGGGCGGGCGTGGGAACGCGCACCGCGGGGGCCTGCGGCGGAGCTCCACCGGACATGACCGGCGGAACCGCCACGGGCGAAGGCGCCCCCCCGGCCATCGGAGGAGCGACGCCCACCATCGTGCCTTTGAGCTTGCTCGGGGGTCCGCCGGACGCGCCGGCCGGCCGAGGCGGGCTACCTGCTGCAGGACCCGGAGCGGCCGGAGGCGCCCCGCCAGCCGGCGGCGCATTCGGTATCTGGGGCTGATTCATCATCAGCATCGTGCCCTTGAACTTCGGCGCGGCGGCACCCTTCATCTGAAAACTGCACTTCGAACACTGCTGCGCCGTGTCGGCATTCTTGGTGCCACAGTTCGGACAGAACAATCGCGCACCTCGCGGCCCGGAGGATACAGGCTGGCGATCTCGCCTCTCAAGCGATTTGTCGCGGACGAAGGCGGCTTGACACCCGCGCACGCTCGCCACTACTTTCCGCCCCGGTTTCTGCCATTTGCGCGCGTTTTTCTGCGCGAACCGGCGTGTTGCACCATTGCCCGCGCTCCCGCGCGGGATCGAGGACCGCCCCGCGATGCCCTTCGCTTTGAGCCCCGACCGCGAGCGTAAGCTCCAGGAGATCCTCGAGCGCTACCCCACGAAGATGGCGGCGACGCTCCCGCTGCTGCACCTCTGCCAGGAGCAGGCCGGGCACGTGGGGGACGAGGTGGTCGAGTTCGTGTCGCAGCGGCTCGACCTGCCGACCTCCCACGTGAAGGGCGTCGTCACCTTTTACACGCTCTACAACCAGCACCCGGTCGGCAAGCATCAGGTCTGGGTGTGCCGGACGCTGCCCTGCGCGCTCCGCGGCGCGTACGACGTCATCGCCCACTGCGAGAAGCGCCTCGGCATCCACTGCGGCGAGACCACGCCCGACGGCAAGGTGACGCTCCGCACGGCCGAGTGCCTGGCGAGCTGCGGCACCGCGCCGATGATGCAGGTCGACAAGGACTACTACGAGAACCTCACGCGCGAGCGCGTCGACGAGATCCTCAAAGAGCTCACCGAGAGCTGAGGAGAGAAGAGACCGATGCTCAAGCGGACCGACTACCTCACGCGCACCTACGGCAAGCCCGAGGGCTGGACGCTGGCGACCTACGAGCGAGAGCTCGGCGGTTACGGCGTCGCCAGGCGCGTGCTGACGACGATGAGCCGCGAGCAGGTCGTCGACGAGGCGAAGAAGGCGAACATCCGCGGCCGAGGCGGCGCGGGTTTCCCGATGGGCGTGAAGTGGAGCTTCATGCCGAAGGTCGTCGGCGCGAAGCCGCACTACCTCTGCGTCAACGCCGACGAGGGCGAGCCGGGGACCCACAAGGACCGCACGCTGATGGAGGAGAACCCCCACGCGTGCATCGAGGGGTGCATCATCGGCTGCTACGGCATCGGCGCGCACGTCGCGTACATCTACGTGCGCGACGAGCTTCACCTCTCCAAGGCGCGGCTCGAGGGCGCCATCAAAGAGGCGAAGGCCAAGGGCTACCTCGGCAAGACGCCCTTCGGGAAGGACTACCCCGTCGAAGTGTACGTCCACTCCGGCGCCGGCGCGTACATCTGCGGCGAGGAGACCTCGATGCTCAACTCCATCGAGGGTCGGCGCGGCGAGCCGCGCATGAAGCCCCCCTTCCCCGCCAACGCGGGCGTCTTCGGCTGCCCGACGACGGTGAACAACCTGGAGACCATCGCGGCGGTGCCCACCGCCTTCGGCATGGGCTGCGAGGAGTTCAGCAAGCTGTCGCTGCTCCACGGGATCAGCGACGGCGGGGTGCGCCTCTACGGCGTCAACGGCAACGTGAAGAAGGGCGCCGTGGTCGAGCTCGCGGTGGGCCCGACCTTGAACGAGCTCATTTACGACGTCGGCGGCGGCGTCCAGGGCGACCGCGGGATCCTCTGCGCGATCCCCGGAGGCTCGTCGACGCCCATCCTGCGCCCGGAAGAGAAGGTGCACGCGCCGGATCCGAAGAGCGCGCTCCACGCTTACGACGGCAAGAGCGTCTTCGACGTGCCCCTCGGCGTGGAGACCATGCGCCTCTGCGGGACGATGCTCGGCACCTGCTGCGTCACGGTCATCGCCGAGGGCACCGACCCGCTCTGGTGCTTCCAGAACCTCATGCAGTTCTACCGCCACGAGTCCTGCGGTCAGTGCACTCCCTGCCGCGAGGGCAGCGCGTGGCTCTGGCGCATCACGACGAAGCTGCTCGATGGCCAGGCCTCGCAGGCCGAGCTCGACAGCCTGCACGACATCGCGAACGGCATCATGGGCAACACCATCTGCGCGTTCGGAGAGGGAACCGCCATGCCCGCGCTCGCCTTCCTCCAGAAGTTCCGCCCCGAGCTCGAGCAGTACGTGAAGGGCGGCAAGTCCCGAAGCTCGGCGACCCTCGCCGTGGAGCCCTGGCGATGATCACCGTCGGGACCGTCTACTTCTACGTCTGCGCCCTGCTGGGGCTCGCCGGCGCGCTCGGGGTCGTCGTCTCGAAGAATCCGATCCGCGGCGCGATGGGGCTCCTCCTCCTCATCCTCAGCGTCGCGGGGCTCTTCCTCGCCCTACACGCCCAGTTCCTCGCGGCCATCCAGCTCATCGTGTACGCGGGGGCCATTGTCGTCCTCTTCCTCTTCGTCATCATGCTGCTCGGACCGAGCGCCTCGACGCCGAGCGACCGGAGGGGAATCGCGGCGCGGGTCTTCGGCGGAGGCCTCTTCGGCCTCGCGGGCCTCGCCGCGCTCTATGCCGTGGTCTCCGCGGCGATGGCCGCGCACCGGACGATGCCGATGCCGACGCCGGACGCGAGCTTCGGGGGGATCGACGCGTTCGGCAGCGTCCTCTTCGCCGACGCGCTCGTACCCTTCGAGCTCTCGAGCGGCCTGCTGATGGTCGCCGTCCTCGGCGCGATGGCCGTCGCCCGCGGCCGCCAGGGGCAGAAGTCGATGTCCAAGGCCGAGCGAGAGCTCGCGGAGAGCCCGTTCGTGGGGGAGATGACCGCGGAGCTGCCCGGAAGGACCGCCGGAGTCTTCAGCCACGAGATCCACGTTCACGAGCGGCCCGAGAGCCCGAAGGAGAGCGCGTCGTGATCCCCGCCGAGCACTACGTCATCCTGAGCGCGCTGCTCTTCCTCGTCGGCGGCGTCGGCTTCCTCGTCCGGCGCAACGTGCTGGTCACGCTGATGAGCATCGAGGTGATGCTCAACGCCTCGAACCTCGCGCTCGTCGCCTTCAACCGGTCACGCCTCGGGCACGTCGCCAGCTCGGGCTACGTCGGCCAGAGCCACACCGGGCAAGTATTCGCGTTCTTCATCATCGCCGCCGAGGCCGCGGAGGTCGCCGTCGGGCTGGCCATCGTCCTCGCCTTCTATCGCCTGCGCCGCACCGTCCGGTCCGACGAGGCCGACCTCCTCAAGAACTGATCGACAGAGCGCGAACGAACGCACGAAAGCAAACCAGGAAACCCGGATAAGACATGCTCTCGTTCCTTCCGCCGCCGGACGACTACGTTCTCATCGCGGTCATCCTCGGGATGCCGCTGCTCGGCGCCTTCGTGAACGGCATCTGGGGCAATCGCCTCGGCAAGCGAGCCGTCCGGCTGATGGCCCTCGCGGCGGTCGGAGTCAGCTTCGTCGCCTCGCTCATCGCCTTCATGAGCCTGGCGCAGCTCTCCGAGCAGGAGAAGGGCGCCCACGTGAAGCTCGTGTGGAACGCCTGGGAGTGGATGCACACGACGGGTGGGCACGAGGGCGCCGTCGTCCCCATCGACGTCAAGTTCAGCATCGATCAGCTGAGCGGCGTGATGATGCTCATCGTCACGGGCGTCGGCTTTCTCATCCATCTCTACTCGACGTCCTACATGGAGAAGGACAAGAGCTACGCGCGCTTCTTCGCGTACCTGAACCTCTTCATCTTCTCGATGCTGGTCCTCATCCTGGGGGACAACCTGCCGCTCCTCTTCGTGGGGTGGGAGGGCGTGGGGCTCTGCTCGTACCTGCTCATCGGCTTCTGGTACGAGGTCCCGGGCAACGCGGCCGCGGGCAAGAAGGCGTTCATCGCCAACCGTATCGGCGACTTCGGGCTGCTCTGCGCCATGTTCCTCCTCGTGGAGTACACGGGGGCGCTCGACTGGAACGGGATCGCCAACGGCGCGACCAGCCTGGTCCACCCGGGCGAGGTCTACCGCGTGCACGTGTGGCCGCTCGGCGGGGGCCACTACGAGGGGTTCCTCCACTTCCTCCAGCCCGACAAGCCGTACACGATCAGCGCGGCGACGGCCGTGGGCCTTGCGCTCCTGCTCGGCTGCACCGGCAAGAGCGCGCAGATCCCTCTCTACGTGTGGCTCCCGGACGCGATGGCGGGCCCCACGCCGGTGTCGGCCCTCATCCACGCGGCGACGATGGTCACCGCCGGCGTCTACCTCATCTGCCGGCTGTCGTTCGTCTTCGTGCTGTCGCCGTTCACCATGATGATGATCGCGATCGCGGGGGCGCTGACGGCGCTGCTGGCGGCGACCATCGCCGTCGTCCAGAACGACATCAAGAAGGTCCTCGCCTACTCCACCATCAGCCAGCTGGGCTTCATGTTCCTCGGCGTCGGCGTAGGGGCGTTCACGGCGGGTTTCTTCCACGTCTTCACGCACGCGTTCTTCAAGGCCTGCCTCTTTCTCTGCGCGGGATCCGTCATCCACGCGATGCACGCGCGCATCCACGACGACGACAAGGCGCAGGACGTGCGGAACATGGGCGGCCTCCGCAAGTGGCTCCCGCTGACGCACTGGACGTTCGCCGCGGCCACGGCGGCCATCATCGGCCTCCCGTTCACGAGCGGCTTCTTTTCGAAGGACGAGATCCTCTACCGGGCGTTCGTCGATCGCACGGTGAACCCGGAGAACGGCGTCGGTCTGCTGAAGAAGCTCGGCACGTACTCGCCGCCGCTCTGGATCGGGCCCGTCCTCTACGCCATCGCGGTGGCCGCTGCGGCGCTCACGGCGTTCTACATGTGCCGCCTCTATTTCCTCACGTTCTGGGGCGACTTCAAGGGCTGGACCGTCGGCCGTCCGTCGCTGCTCTCGCGCGAGGAGCTGGCGGCACCCGTCGAGCATGGCCACGCGGAGGCCGAGCACGAGGACGCAGGCCACGGCGTGCACCACGAGGATCCGGCGACCCCGGGCTACGCGCCCCACGAGTCGCCCTGGCAGATGACGATTCCGCTCATCATCCTGGCGGCGTTCTCGCTGTTCGCGGGGGTGCTCAACCCGGGCTTCGGCATCCTCAAGGAGCGGCCGATGGACCATTGGCTCGAGCCGGTGTTCAGGGCGGCATCCGAGAAGGCCGTCATCTTCGGCCACGCCAACGACGCGTCCTGGGCCGAGCACATGGAGTGGCCGCTGGCGCTCGGCGGCTTCGGCGCCTTCTTCCTCGGCACCGCCGTGGCCTGGTGGGTCTACGTGTCGAAGAAGGGCGAGCCCGCGCAGCGCCTGGCCGCGGCGCAGCCGGGCCTCTACCGTCTCCTTCTCGACAAGTGGCGCATCGACGAGCTCTACGAGGCCACGGTGATCGCCGCGGTGGACTCGCTCGCGGAGACGGCGGCGGCCGTGGACAAGTCGATCGTCGACGGCGTCCTCGCGCGGCTGACGTCGCTGGTGGTCGCCGCGTCGGGGACCATCCTGCGCGCGTTCCAGAACGGCGTCGTGCACGTCTACGCGGCCATGATGGTCGTCGGCCTGGCGGTGACCGGCTGGTTCTTCGCGGTGCCGCACCCCAACGCGACGGTCGTCGACGCGGGACACGACGACTACGTGGTCACGGCCGCGCCGGGAGTGGGCTACGCGTACCGCTGGGACGCCGACGGGGACGGCAAACCGGAGAAGAAGGACTTCGGCGCAGACACGACGGTGAAGGTGCACGTCGAGCCGGGCAAGTCGCAGACCGTGAACCTCGAGGTTCGCAATTCGTTCGGGCTCGTGAGGACGAAGACCATTCAAGTGGCGCGGCCCCAAGAGCCGACGTCCTCGCTCTGAGGCAAATCGATGGCCATCGTCGACACTTCGCATCCGCCGCTGCCGGCCCCCCCGCCGCGATCCGCGCCCCCCCCGGCCTCCTTCGGCGCCGGGCAGCTCGCCGGGCTTCTCTTGCTGGCCGTCGCGGGCTTCGCCGCCGCCTACTACTTCGACCACGCCATCCCGGTCGTCGCCGCGGCGCTCGTCGCGGCGCTCGTGCCCCGGCAGCACGGCTGGAGCGTGAGGGGCCCCATCGCGCTCACCGCCGCGCTCCTCGCGCTCTTCGTCGTACGCATGTGGCCGGGAGCCGTGGCGGCGACGGAGACGGCCACGGCGACGCCGTCCGAGGTGGGCCACCTCCTCAGCTGGGTCGTGTGGGTGCCCATCGTGGGCGCCGCTGCCGTGCTCTTTCTCCCGCGACAGTCGCACTCCACGCTGCGCTGGACGACGCTGCTCGTGATGCTGGCGACCCTCGCGGTGTCGCTGCCGCTGCTGCGCGTCCAGATGGGCCGCACCTACCACTTCAACGAGGACGTGCTCTGGCTGCCGCGCTTCGGCATCCACTACCACCTCGCCATCGACGGCATCTCGCTCTGGCTGGTGATGCTGACCGTGGTCATCACCCCCATCGCCGCCTACGCGTCCTTCGGCCCCATCCAGACGCGCCTCAAGGACTGGTGCTTCGCGCTCCTACTCCTCGAGGGCGGGATGCTCGGGTCGTTCCTCGCGCTCGACCTCTTCCTCTTCTACGTGTTTTGGGAAGTGATGCTCATCCCCATGTACGTCATGATCGGCGTCTGGGGCGGAGCGAACCGCATCCGCAGCGCGGTCAAGTTCTTCCTCTACACGTTCTTCGGGTCGGTGCTGATGCTCGGCGCCATCCTCTACGTGGCGTACGCGTACGCGAAGGCGAACGGCGGCGTGCCGAGCTTCGACTACTTCGATCTGCAGCGGCTCATGCTGCCGCGCCACGTGCAAGTGTGGCTCTGGGGCGCGTTCACGCTGGCCTTCGTCATCAAGGTGCCGATGTTCCCGGTGCACACGTGGCTGCCGGACGCGCACACCGAGGCGCCCACCGCGGGCTCGGTGCTCCTCGCCGCGGTCATGCTGAAGATGGGGACGTACGGGTACCTGCGCTTCTCGATGGGGCTCTTCCCCGAGGCGAGCTCGGAGTTCGCGGCCAACCTGGCTGGAGTGGCGGTGCTCGGCGGCATCATCTACGGCGCCCTCTGCGCGTGGAAGCAGGAGGACGTGAAGCGCCTCATCGCCTACTCGTCCGTGGCGCACCTCGGATACGTGATGCTCGGCCTCTTCGCGCTGACGTCCGCGTCGATCGAGGGCGGCGTCCTGCAGATGGTCAACCACGGCGTCTCGACCGGGATGCTCTTCCTCCTCTTCGGCGTCATCTACGACCGGCGCCACACGCGCCACATCGACGACTTCGGCGGCCTCGCCAAGCCGATGCCGGTCTACGCGGCCCTCTTCGTCGTCGCCACGCTGGCGAGCGTCGGCCTGCCCGGCACCAACGGGTTCATCGGCGAGTTCATGGTCATCACGGGGACGGCGACGTCGATGCACCTCGGGCGCTTCGCCGGCGTGCAGGCGATGGGGGCGGCGATGGGCGTCGTGCTGGGCGCCATCTACATGCTGATGGTGGTGCAGAAGATGTTCTTCGGCCCCATCACCCACAAGGAGAACAAGCGGCTGCCGGATCTGAGCGCGCGCGAGCTCGTCTCCCTGGCGCCGCTCGCGATGCTCGTCTTCGTCATCGGCCTCTTCCCCAACGTCTTCCTGTCGCAGATCAAGGGCGCGGCCGACCGCGCGGCCGGCGACTTCGAGGCGCGCATCGAGTCCAACCCGGCGCCCAAGTTCTACGAGGGGCCCATCAAGCTCGCACCGCGCCGGCCCGACGCCCCGAAAGAGCACTGAGCCATGTCGATCCTCCTCGCGCTGTCCCCGCTCGGCGTCGTAGGCGTCGGCGCGCTGCTGCTCATGATGGTGGAGGCGTTCTCCCGCCGGCCCCGCGGGCTCGCCCTCGGCGCGGCGATGGTGCTGTTCACGGGCGCGGCCTTCGCCGGCGGCGTGTGGATGTTCGGCATCGAGCACCTGCCCGAGGCCGCCTCGCTGGCGCCGTGGCAGCTCGTCGATCGCCTGACGCTCTTCTTCGACATGGTGCTGTGCCTCGGCGGCGGCCTCGCGGCCCTGCTCGCGGGCGGCTACCTCCCGGAGCACAACCTCGATCACGGCGAGTTCTATTCGCTCCTGCTGTTCGCGACCTTCGGCGCGATGGTGCTCGCCGGCGCGGGCGACGCGCTGACGCTCTTCCTCGGGCTGGAGACGATGAGCATCGGCGCGTACGCGCTCTCGGCCTTCCGCCGCTCGAACCCGCGGTCGGCCGAGGGAGCGCTCAAGTACTTCTTGCTCGGATCCTTCGCGGCGGCCATCCTCGTCTACGGCTTCGCGCTGGTGTACGGGGCGACGGGGCACACCGATCTGGCGGGCATCGGCGCGGCCGCGCAGACCGGCGCGGCGCACAATCCGCTGCTCGTCGTGGGGGCGGTGCTCGTCCTCGTGGGCATCGTCTTCAAGGTGAGCGCGGTGCCGTTCCACTCGTGGACGCCGGACGCCTACGAGGGCGCACCGACGCCGGCGACGACGTTCATGGCCGTCGCGGTGAAGGCCGGCGCCTTCGCGATGCTGCTGCGCGTGCTCGTGCTGGCCTTCGGCGACGCGACGTGGCGCTCGTGGGCGAGCGGCTGGCCGCCGGTGGTGGCGACGCTGGCGGTGCTGACGATGACGGTGGCGAACCTCATCGCCGGGAGGCAGGAGTCGGTCAAGCGCATGCTCGCTTACTCGAGCATCGCGCACGCGGGCTACGCGCTGGTCGGCGTGACGTCGATGCTGCGCGATCCGGCCGACGGGGTGGGCAGCGTGCTCTTTTACCTGCTCGCCTACACGGTCTCGACCGCGGGCGCGTTCGGCGCGCTCATCCTGTGCGGCAGCCGTGGCAGAGAGGCGGTGACGTACGACGACCTCTCGGGCCTCGGAAAGCGTCACCCCGCGGCGGCGCTCGCGTTCTCGCTGTTCCTCGTGTCGCTGGCGGGAGTCCCACCGACGGCCGGGTTCTTCGCCAAGTGGTTCGTCTTCCGGGCGGCCATCGACGGAGGGCTCTATTGGCTCTCGATCGTCGGCCTGCTGAACAGCGTCATCGGCGCGTATTACTACCTGCGCGTCCTCGTCTACATGTACATGCGCGAGCCGGCGGCGGGCGCCCCGGTGGCCGTTCCGATGCGCTCGGGGTACGTCACTGCGGCGCTTCTGGTGAGCGCGGTCCTGGTCTTCGTGCTGGGACTCGCGCCGACGCACTACCTCGACGTGGCCCTCAGTGCCGCCGGCTCCTTCGCCAAGGGCTGAGCCGCCGCCCTTCGGCGCGGGAAATTGCTGTCATCCTTGCTGAGCGCAGCGAAGGATCCCGCTGGGACACGGTGAGGTCCTTCGGCCTTCGGCCTCGGGATTGGTCTCACCTCGACGGCGGTGCTCTACTCGACGCTCCGGCGCGCCGTACCGAGGGCGCTCAGCGTCTCGCGGGCGCGACGCGCCACTTCCGCGTCGCCGACCTTCTCGGCGAGCCTCAGCGCCACGGCGGCCAGGAGGGGATCGGCGGGGTTGCGCGCGAGAAGGGCGCGCGGCGCGTCTGCGGCGATGGGCTTGCCATCGGCGAGCGCGGTGAGCGCCGAGGCCGCCGCGACGACGGGATCGGTCGGCGCCACGGCACGAAGGCTCGCCGCGAGCTCGTGGACGCGCGGCGAGGTCGGCTGCGCGATCACGAGGGCGAGATAGCGATGACGCGGGTCCAGCGCGGGATCGTCGGGAGACAACGGGAGAGGCGTCCCAGGGGAGCCCGCGACCACGAACGCCTCGACGACACCGTCGGGGGGGAGCACCTCGGCGGGCAGCGCGCCGCGCGACACGAGCTCCACGGCGGCGCGGACCACGCGATCGTCTCCCGACACCAGCGGCGTGCCGGGGACGGCGGCGAGGAGCGCGCGCGCCTGCGAAGTGGACGTGACGTGGAGGAGGCCGAGACCGAACGCCACCCGCGCCGCGGCCGAGGCCGGGGCGTCGCCGGCACGCGTGGAAGCGGCGGGACCGAGGAGGTCTGCGCCGTCGGCCACCGCCAGCACGAGGCGAGCGCCGAGATCGCCCGGGGCTGCCGCCGCGGCGGTGGACGCGATGTCCCGGGCGAGGGCGTGGTCACCCGCCAGGAGCGCGCGAGCCGCCGCCTCGTCGAGCGGTACGCGGCCACGAGTCGCGCGACGGCGGACGGCGATCTCGTCGTGTCGGGCAATGGCCTCGTCGACGGCGAGGCGCGCCGCCAGGGCCAGGGGGTCCGGCAACGGGCTCTCGCTGGCCTCCACCGCGGCAGCCGCCACGCTCCTCGCCTCCCCCACGTCGCCGGCTCCCGCCAGGTCCTCCGCGGCGCGCGCGATCGCGGGGCGTCGCTCGGGTGCCGCGTGCGCCAGCTCCACCAGGGCACGCGCCCACAGAGCCACGTCCCCGTGCGCCTGCGCCCACGACGCGAGGGCGTCCCAGGCCGCCACCGGATCGGTCGCCGTGACCGTCAGGGCCACCAGCAGCTCACGTGATCGCGCCGTCCCCGGCCCCGCGTCGGCCGCTCTCGCGAGCAGGATGTTCGCGCCGTCCCCCTGCGGATCGAGCTGCGTCGCGCGCGCAGCCGCTTCGCCCTCCCCGCGCGCATCCTTCCGCGACGCCGCGCACGCGGCCCTCACCGCCCACGCGCGCGCGTAGCTCGCGTCGAGCTCCAGCGCGTGCGCTACGGCGCGCTCCGCGTTCGCCGCGCCGCCCTGCCCGGGCGAGCACCACACCTCGGCCATCCTCGTCCAGGGCTCGGGGCTCTCGGGATCGCGCTCGGCCGCCTCCGCGTAAGCCTTCAGCGCGTCGTCCGGGTGATGGCCGGCCTCGGCGATCGCGCCGCGCAGGAAGGCGGCGTACGCCTCGGGCGAGATGTAGTGCCCGACCACCACGTCCCCGCCGTACGCGCGCTCGACGAACGACGGGTGCCCGCACCCCGCCGTCGTCGACGCCAGCAGCACCGCTCCGAGCACGCCACTCGCGCGCCTCATGCGACCGCCGCTCGCAGGGCATCCAGCAGCGCATCGTTCTCGGCCGCCGTTCCGATGGTCACCCGCAGCCGGTTCGCGAGCCGCCCGCCGACCGCGTGGAAGCTCCGCACCAGCACGCCCCTCCCGAGCAGCGCCGCGTGCACGTCGGCCGCCGGCCGCGGCGTGCCCACCCACACGAAGTTCGCCTGGCTCGGGAGCACGTCGCATCCCTCGATGGCACCGATGCCCTCCGTCACCCGCTGGCGCTCGCGGACCACTGCGGCGACGTGCGCCTTCACCTCGTCCCAGGCCTCCGCCAGCACCGCGGCCGCGGCCGCCTGGCTCGTCGCGCTCACGTTGAACGGCTGGCGAACCTTGTCGACCTCGTGCACCAGCGCCTCGTCCCCCTCGAGCCACCCGATGCGGAGCGCCGCCAGGCCCACCTTGCTCAGCGTCCGCAGGATCGCGAGGCGCGGGTACCTCGAGCGCCAGGCTCGCAACGAGTCCCCGGCGTAGTCGACGTACGCCTCGTCGAGCACCACCAGCGCGTCGCCCGTGCAGCCGAGCACCGCCTCGAGGCGCTCGGCGCTCATCCGGTTCCCGGTCGGGTTATTGGGGCTCGCGATGAAGACCACGCTCGGGGGCATCATCTCCACCGCGCGCTTCATCGACGCCACGTCGAGATCCCAGCCTCCGTCGAGAGGCACCTCGACGGACTTCAGCCCGTGCCCCTTCGCCGTCACGCGGTACATCACGAACGTCGGCGCGGGCGCCAGCACGACCGCCTGCGGCGCGCGTCCCCGCGGTCGCGCCAGCGCCGTCAGCAGCAGCGAGATGACCTCGTCCGATCCCGTGCCGACGAGCAGCTCGTCCTCGCGCGCGCCCGTCCGTTGCGCGATTCGCGCCTTGAGCTCGCGAGAGCGCGCGTCCGGATACCGCTCGAGCGCCGCCCGCTCGACCGCTCGCGCCACGGCCGCGCGCACCGCGGGCGAATCGAGCGGTGGGGCCTCGTTGGCGTCGAGGCGGAAGCGCACTCCGGGCGGGTCGGCCGGCACGTAGGGCGCCAGCTCGGCGAGCTCGGGGCGGAGAAGGGGCGTCCAGTCGGCCACGTCGCTCCGGTGTAGCCGGGCCTCACGCCGCGGTCGAGCGCCTCAAGAGCCGTCAGCGCGCGACGAGCACGACGTTCTCGTCGATGTCCGTGATGAAGAGCGAGCCGCCCGGACCCGCCGCGAGCCCCGCGGGACCGTTGAGGCGGGCCGAGGCGAGCGGGCCGAGGACGACGCCGTATTGGCCGGCCAGCCCGACCGCGGTGGTCACCTCACCCGTCGCGAGGACGATGCGTCGCACCGTGCCGTTGAAGCCGTCGGCGACGTACAGGTTGCCCTCGCCGTCGCAGGCCAGCGCCGAGGGCTGGTCGAAGCGCGCCGCCGGGCCCACTCCGTCGACGCTCCCCGTCACTCCCGGCGAGCCGGCGATCGTCGTCACGCGCTTCGTCGACACTTCGATGCGCCGCACGGTCTGGTTGTCGGTCACGTAGAGGTTCCCCGAGCCGTCGTAGGTCAGCCCCAGGGGCCCGCAGAAGCTCGCCGCCATTCCGACGCCGTTGGCCGTCCCGCATCCGCGCCCCACGGTCCCCGCGAAGACCGTCGTCGTCCCGGTCTCGAGATCGACCTGCCGGATGCTCGAGTACGCCGAGTCGACGACGTAGAGTGTTTCCCGCGCGCCGAACGCGAGACCCTCGGGGACGTAGTCTCCCGTGGCGACCGTCGTGACCGTTCGCGTCGCCACGTCGACGCGCCGGATGGCGAAGTTCCCGCTGTCCGAAACGAAGACGTGACCCGCGCCGTCGTACGCCGCCCACGTCGGCTCGTAGAAGCTCGCGTCGGCGCCGATCCCGTCGGCGTAGCCCGCCACAGCCGGGTTGCCCGCGAGCGTCTTCACGAGGCCCGTCGCGACCTCCACCGACCGCACCGTGCCGTCGTTCCAGTCGGCGACGTAGAGGTTCCCCGCTCCGTCGAACGCGGCGCCCTGAGGCGCGTCGAACCGCGCCTTCTCGCCGACGCCATCCGCGTACTCGGCGTACGCCGGGGCGCCCGCGAGCGTCGACACGGCGGAGCTGGCCGTGACCATCGCGCGGACCGTGAAGTTCCCCGTGTCGGCGATGTGGAGCGTGCCGTCGCTCCCGAACGCGACGCCCGTCGGACCGCTGAAGGCGGCGGCGGCTCCCACGCCGTCGACGGAAGCGTACGTGCCGACGCGTCCGGCGATGGCGGTGGTCGCGCCCGTGGCCGTGGCGACGGCCAGGATGACCGAGGAGCCGTCCGCGGCGTAGAGCGTGCCCCCGCCGTCGGAGGCCAGCCCGTAGAGCTGCTCGACGCAGGCGCTGGCCGCCGTCGTCGTCACGACGCCGGTCGCGGGATCGATGCGCCGAACCGCGCAGCCATCGGCGGCGTAGAGCATCCCCTGCCCGTCGTAGGCGAGGCCGCGCAGATGACCGAAGCTCGCGGCCGGCCCTGTGCCGTCGACGACGCCCGGCGCACCCGCGGGCGACCCGGCAACGAGGGTGACGCTGCCTCCGGCGCCGCCGCCGAGCGTGACGCGGTAGATGGCGCCCCCCGTCTCCTGCGACGAAGGGCCCGCCATCGGGATCTTGCCGAAGTGGGCGATGTACAGGCTCCCGGCGCCGTCGAGGGCTAGCCCGACCGGCGTGAAGGGAGGCGCTCCGGCCCCGCCGCCGAGGTCCGACGCGCGAACGAGCGTCGCCACCTGGCCCGTCGCCGCGTCGATGGTCCGCACCGCCGAGTTGCCCGAGTCGGCGACGTAGACCATCCCGCCCGGATCGCAGGCGATCCCCGACGGCTCGCGGAAGCGTGCGGCCGCCCCTGGACCGTCGACGAAACCGTCGGCCTCGCCGACGCTGAAGGCGATCCCGGCGACCGTCGTGACCAGGCCGGTCGCCTCGTCGACACGTCGTACGGCATCGCCGTCCGACACGAAGAGGTGGCCCAGGCCGTCGTCCGCCAGGTACCAGGGCTGCGTGAAGCGCGCGTCGGCACCTGTGGCGTCGACGTTCCCGAGACCCCCCGGCTCCCCTGCCACGAGCGCCAGCGTGGTGAGCGAGCCCGGGACGCCGCCGTCGTCCCCCGCGTCCCCCGCGTCTGCGCTCCCCGGCGGGGGCGGCGCGACCTCCATCGGCACGGAGCCCGCCGTACCGCACGCCGCCAGCGTGGCGAACGCAGCGACCGCCGAGAGACCGAGCGCGCTGTGGAGCTTCCAGAGGGCCAAGGAACTGCCACCCCTGTGGGATCATGCCACGAACACGGCAACCGCGAGCAGGAATGGCGAGCGCCTACCGCCTCCGGACGCTTCCCCCCTCGATGCCATCGCCCGCGGTGGCCTCTTCCAGGCCCTCGGGAGCGTCGACGGCGAGGTGCCCCTCGGCCTCCCGGAGCTTCTCGGCGATCTCGATGATGCGCCGCTCGACGCGACCGAAGACGCTCGACGCGGGAAAGCGGCCGCTCGCGTCGCGCTCGCCGGCGGGCACGCCCGTCAGGATCTCGATGCCTTGTGCTGCCGTGTCGGCCGCGTAGAGGTGGAACTGCCCACGGGCGAGGGCGTCCGCCACATCGTCCCGCAGAACGAGGTGCGGCAGGTTCGGGCGCGGGATGAGCACCCCCTGCGTCCCTGTGAGCTCGCGCGCCTTGCAGAGGTCGAAGAACCCTTCGATCTTCGCGCACACGCCGCCGATCGCCTGCATCTCGCCGAGCTGGTTCACGCTCCCGGTCACAGCCATCCCCTGGTCGATTCCCACGTCGGCCAGGGCGCTCAGCACGGCGAAGAGCTCGCTGGAGCTCGCGCTGTCGCCGTCGATCTCCCCGTAGCTCTGCTCGAACGCCAGCTGCGCGCGGAGCGACAGCGGGCGCTCCTGCCCGAACATGCGCGCCAGGTACCCGCGCAGGATGGCGACGCCCTTCGTGTGGATGCTGCCTCCGAGCTGCGCCTCGCGCTCCACGTCGACCAGCCCCTCGCGGCCGATGCCCACGACCGCCGTGATGCGCATCGGCTGACCGAACTCGACGTCCCCCGCGCTGAACACCGAGAGGCCGTTGACCACGCCGACGCGCAGCCCTCCCGTCTCGAGCGCCACCTCGCCGCGCAGCGTGATCGCGCGGATGTGACGCTCGGCGCTGCCCGAGCGCTCGCGGCGCTCCCTCCACGCGGCCTGGATCTCCTCGGCCCCGACGACGCTGAGGGACGGCGGCGCGATGGACGCGCGGAACGGGCGCGCCGGGGCATCCGCGGGGGCCTCGTCGGCCACCGAATCGGGCTCCTCCTCGGCATGCGTCGCCTGGGCCGCGGCGAGCGCGCTGGCGAAGGCCATGGTCTCTTCCAGCGGGGACAGGATGAGCGCGAGCTTCTCGCGGTCCCCCGACAGACGCGTCGCCAGGTCGAGGAGCTGCGCCCGCCCGCCGCGGTCGAAGCGGCCCCACTCGCGCTCGCCCGCCATGGCCATGAGGTACGCGTCGAGCGCGGCGAGGCTCCGCGGAGAGCGCGGGATGATGGGGTCGACCTCGACCTTGACGCGGAAGAGCGACGCGAAGTCGGGATCGGCGTCGAGGAGCGTGGCGTAGAGGTCCGGCGGACCGACGAGCACGACCCGCACGCGGATGGGGACCGGCACGGGGCGGAGCGACGTCGCATAGAGCCCCAGCGGTCCCAGCGGATCCTCCGCGCCGATGCGCTGCTCGCGGAGGACGCGCTTGATGCGCTCCCAGATGATGGGATCCGTGAGGAGGTCGGCCGCACGGACGACGAGAACGCCGCCGCTCGCCTTGTGGAGCGAGCCGGCGCGGATCCGCGTGAAGTCCGTCAGCAGCGCCCCGAAGCGCGCGCGCCGCTCGAGGTAGCCGAAGAGGCTCGGGTAGGTCGGGTTCGTGTCGTAGACCACCGGCGCCGGCGAGCCCGGCTCGTGCGACACGAGGAGGTTCACCTTGAAGCGATTCAGCCGCGTGGCCTGCTCGGGGTCTTCCTTCTCCTCGCGCGAGCGCGCCTCCTGCTCGTTCTCGTCCTCGATGTCGACGAGATCGTCCCAGTCCTCGGCGAGCGCCTGCTGCACCCGCGCCAGCCACTGCTGCACGTCGGCGCCGAGGTGCGCGAGCTCCTTCGCCACCTCTTTCAGCGCCTCGTCGATGACCAGGCTGGCCGCCTTCGAGAACGCCGCCTCGCGCGCCGCCTCGAACCGCGCGCTCTGGGCCCGCACGAGCTGCGCCGCCTTCTCGACCTCGCGGGTCAGCTTCTCCTCGCTGTCGGTGAGCGCACGCTTCGTGGAGTCGTCGAGCACGTCGAACTGCTCGGGGCTCACCGGCTTGCCGTGGAGGATGGGGAAGGTCTGCACGCCGCCGTGGACCGCGCGCACGCCGAACCCGAGCGTCTTCGCGAGCGACTCGAGCTGATGGATGAACGCGCGGTTCTTCGTCTCCAGCTCGCGCGCGAGCTGCGCCTGCGCGCGCTTGAACTCCTCCCCCTCGACGACCGCCGGGATCTCCTCCTGCAGGCGGCCGATGAGCGCGTCCATCGTCGCCACGAGCACCGGCCCCTGCCCGGGCGGCAAGAGCAGCGGGCGCGGCGCCTCCGGCTGGTCGAAGTCGTGGACGTACACGATGTCGTGCGGGGTGGGCCGGGAGCCCGAGAAGCGCGTGGCGTAGCGGACGATGTCGTCCTCGATCATCACCTCGGGCGCGGCGGCGACGAACGCGTGGAAGCTCGGCTCGCGCGCCGAGAGGCCGAGCTCGAGCGCGCGCCGGGCCACCGTGGGCACGAGCTCGAAGAGGCCGTGGCTCTCGCGGGGGGTCTCGGGCAAGCTCGCCGGCGCGGTCCGCACGACGGCCTCCGCGGGAGGGACGCGGTACGGCTCGCGCGCGGCGACGAGGGTCGGCGCAGAGTCGTCCCCCTTGGCCCCGCCGGCGGTGCGCGAGCCGGGCGGAAGGGCCGCGCGACGCCCGCCGTGAACGCTCCTTTCGGGCATCCGGGGCGTGCCATCGAGCTTGGCGACGGGCTCGGGTTTCCCGTGCGGGCGGCGTGTCCTCGGCTTGTGCGTTCTCGGCATGCGGTGGTCGGTTCTTACCCGAGGAAGTCTACCTGTCAGAAGAGCCGTACGCTTGCTAACATGCTCGTTGCCCATGGCTAGGCTGATCCTCGCGACCGCGGAAGGACAGCAGGCGATCGAGCTCCGCCCGATCAACAGCCTGGGGCGCCACCCCAACAACACCATCCAGCTCCTCGACAAGATCGTCTCGAAGGAGCACTGCATCCTCGAGCATCGCGACGGGCACTTCATCCTGCGTGACCTCGGGAGCCTCAACGGTACCTACGTCAACGGCGACCGCGTCCGCGGCGAGACCTCGCTCAAGCACGGCGACGAGATCGCCCTCGGCTCGACCCGCGCTCGCTACGACGACGGCTCGGGCGTGGCTCCTCCGCCGCCTCCGGTGGGACCGGGGGCCGTTCAGCACGGCATCGGCACGCCGGTGTGGCCCTCGCAGATCCCGTCGTCCATCCCGCAGCAGCCGGTCGCGCCGCCCGCTCGCCCGCCCGCGTACTCGTACCCCAGCAACGGGGGACCCCCGCAGCCGCCGCCGATGGTCGCGCCCCCGATGGCCCCGCGGCCTCCCAGCATCAGCGGGACGCGGGTCGACGTGCTCGACGCGGCGCGCTCCATCGGCACGCAGATCGCCGCGCAGACGAAGGGCTTCCTCCCGTTCGACGCCGTGGGGCACGACGCCGCGCAGCTCCGCGTCGACTACGAACGCCTCCGCATCACGTGGGAGCTGACACGCGACATCGGCCTCGAGCGCGATCTCGACCGGCTGCTCGACAAGATCCTCCTCGCGCTCTTCAAGTTCACGAAGGCCGACCGCGGCGTCATCCTCCTCCGCGAGGACGACGGGACGCTCCATCCGCGCGCCGCGCGGCGCCGCGACGGGAGCGACGCCGCCATCCAGGTCTCCTCGACGATCCTCAGCCACGTCATCAAGGAGCGCGCGGGCGTCCTCACCCACGACGCGTCGATGGATTTCGCCGCGTCGAAGGGCAAATCGATGATCCTGAACCGGATCTCGAGCGCCATGGTCGTGCCGCTTCTGCACGACAACGAGAAGGAAGTGCTCGGCGTCCTGTGGCTCGACTCCGAGTCGCTGGCTCAGTTCCAGCCGAAGGACCTCGAGGTCATCGCGTCGGTGGCGAGCCAGGCGGCGATGTTCATCGAGAACACGATGCTGACGAAGAAGATCGAGCAGGAGATCATCGTGCGCGATCGGTTCACGCGCCTCGTCGCGCCGAACGTCGCCGAGCAGATGATCAGCGGCAAGCTCGAGGTGAAGAAGGGCGGTCAGCTCATTCAAGAGCTGACGGTCTTCAACAGCGACATCCGGGGCTTCACGGCCATGAGCGAGGGGACGAAGGCCGAGACCATCGTCGAGATGCTCAACGAGTACTTCGAGCCGATGGTCGACACGCTGTTCAAGTACGAGGGGACGCTCGACAAGTTCATGGGCGACGGGATCATGGCCTTCTGGGGCGCGCCGCTCGCCCACCCCGACGACGCCATCCGGTGCGTCCAGTGCGCGCTCGACCAGATGGAGGTGCTCGGCAAGTTCAACCGGCAGCGCATGGCCGACAACAAGCCGCCCCTCGCCGTGGGCATCGGCATCCACACGGGGCCCGGCGTCGTCGGCTACGTGGGCAGCTCGAAGGCGCTCTCGTACACGATCATCGGCGACACGGCGAACACGAGCGCGCGCCTCTGCGCCACGGCGGCCGCGGGGCAGATCGTCCTCAGCGAGTCGACCATCGCGCGCATCGGGGCGCGGTTCGAGTGCGAGGAGATCGACGCGCGCTCGCTGAAGGGCAAAGAGAAGCCGATGCGCCGCTTCAACGTCATTCGCGAAAAGCCGAGCGCGGTGGCCAAGACGGGGTAAAACGATCGCCCGATGGAGCGACGCGCGTGGCTCGCGGTCCTCGCGGTGACGGTGGGGCTGTCGGCGTCGTGCGGCTCGCGGACCGGGCTGCTCCTGCCCGGTCAGGGCGGCAGCGGGAGCGGCTCCGGAGGGAGCGGAGGCGGAGGCGGGACGCCGCTGAGCGTCCGCTGCAGCGCGGCGCTGCTCGCGGGGGCGCCCACGCCGATGCAGGGGTACTGCCCGACGCGCGCCAATCAGGCGCCGGGCAACGCGCCGCAGGCGCCGCGGATCGCGTGGGCCGTGACGCCCTTCCCCATCGACGTGCCGGAGAGCTTTCTCCCCGCGGAGATCGTCGTCGACCCGGCCGGGCGGGCGTACGCCCTCATCGACGCGAGCCCGATGAACCCGACGGGCATGCCCAACCAGGTCTTCGGCATCGATCCGGACGGCACGGTGGGCTGGGCGACCAGCCTCTCAGGACCCGCCGCGGACCTCACTCTCGGGAGCGACGGGAAGCTGTGGCTCGTGGGGTCGGCCCCCGCCGGCGCGAACGGTCCCATTTGCCCGAGCCCGGACGGCGGCTCGGAGGTCTGCGTGGCCTCGCTGACGGCGCTGTCGACGGCGACCGGAGCCAGCCTCGATCTCCTGAACGTCATCGTCCAGCAAGAGCCGTACGCCATCAACTCCGACTATGGCGCGATGACGCTGGCGTCGGACGGGAGCTTCCTGCTCGAGACGGTGACCGCGCCGTACACCGGCCAGGGCGGCGTCGCCCGCGTGTCGACGACCGGCACCGTGGAATGGCAATGGCCCGCCTTCGGAGGGCCCGGCCTCGACGTCGTACCGCCCCTCGTCGTCGGCCCGAACGACGACGTCGTGGGCACGGACGGCATCAACGTCGTCCTCATCGGCGCTTCAGGCAACCAGATCTGGCAAGTGGACGTCGACGCTCAAGTCGCCGCGGTGGGCCCCCAGGGCAACGTCGTCGCGCTCTCGACCGACACGACGTCGCTCCTCACGCTCGACGGGAACGGAAACACCCTGCAGACCATCCCGCTCGCGGCGACCATCGGCATGACCGACGCCGCCCTGCTCGCGGTCGCGGGTGACGGCACGATGGTGGTGCTCCTCGCGAACGAGGCGTCCTCCCCCGGGATCACGAAGGCCGAGGTGCAGGTCCTCGCCGTCGACGCGTCCGGCACGACGCGCTGGACGACGACGCTCGACGTCAGCCTCCCCTACGATCCCGCGGCGCTGGCCACGCACTACGGCCTCTTCATCGACGGCGCCGGCACGGTGGTCGTCACCGCGGGCGCCGTGTTCGGCCTCGACCTCGCCACGGGGTCCACGCTGTGGACGCTGCAGCCGCCGAATCCCAAGGCCTGCCTGCGGCCGGCGGTGCTGGGAGCAGGAGGGGCGATCCTCGCCTCGCAGTGCGACGGGACGGTGTTCCTCGCCCGGGACCCATGACGATGGGACGCCGCGCGCTGCTCGCGGTGCTCGTCCTGCCGGTCGCGTGCGGAGCACGGACGGCGCTGCTCCTGCCCGGTGAGGGAGCGGGCGGCGGCGGCTCGGGTGGAAGCGGGGGCGGCGGCGCCACGCCCCTGGCGGTCGTATGCCACGCGGCGCTGCAGGACGGAGCTCCGACTCCGACGCAGGGCTTCTGCACGACGCGCGCGAACCAGGCCTCCGTCGTAGGACCAGAGGCGCCGGTCGTCGCGTGGGCCGTGGCGCCGTTCCCCATCCCGTCGCCCGAGGATTACTTGCCGGCGGAGATGGTCGTCGACGCGAGCGGACGCGCGTACGTCGCCATCAACGCGAGCCCCATGGCCCCCACGGGCACCGCGAACCAGCTCTTCGCCGTCGACGCCGACGGCAGCGTCGCCTGGAGGACGACCTTCGACTCCACGATCGGTCCGCTCTCCATCGGCCGCGACGGCAACCTGTGGTTTTCCCTTTACCTCATCGCGGACGGCAACGACTTTCCGGCCTCTTCCAACGTGACCGGGCTCTCGCCCGACGGCACGCCGGTCGTCACGATCGCCCCGTCGGTCCGTTCGTTCTCGTTGATGGCCATCGCGTCCGATGGGAGCTTCTTCGTCGGCTCGGACGGCCTCGCGCGCATCGCTCCCGACGGCACGGTGCTCTGGCAGAACGACTACGGCCAGTTCGGCACGTCGATGGTCGTCGGCCCCGACGACGACGTCGTCACCGACGAGAACGTCTTCGACAGCGCGGGCACGAGTGTGTCAACGAGCCCGCCCGGGGAGGTCTTGGCTGTCGACTCCCATGACACCGTCTTCGGCCTGACGGCCAACCCCGGCGGCTCGGTCGCCATCACCACCACGGACCCGAGCTACGCGAATGGCATCGTGCTCGAGGGCCCCGCGTCCAACATCGACGCCTACGAGCTCGCCCTGGCCGGCGACGGCTCGGCCCTCGTTCTGCTTGCCGACGAGGCCAGCGCGCCGGGCCTCACGAAGGCGCACCTCCAGATCCTCGCCGTCGAGCCCTGGGGGGGCCATGTGCGCTGGACGACGCCTCTCGACGTCACCCTCCCCTACGATCCGGCCAACCTGACGACGCACTACGGCCTCTTCGTCGACGCTGCGGGCACCGTCGTCGTCACCGCCGGCACCGTGATGGGACTCGACCTCGCGAGCGGCGCGGTGCTCTGGACGCTACAGCCCGCGAACGCCACCTCGTGCCTGCGCCCCGCGGTTCTCGGAACCGGCAGGTCCATCATCGCCACCCAGTGCGACGGGACCGTCTTCCTGGCCCGCGATCCCTAGAGCACGCGCGACCAATGGGAATTGGGCCCCCCAGTTCTCTCTGCGCCTCCGCGGCTCTACGGCCAATCCATCTCGACGGCGCTGCGCTATCGCGCTTCGAGCGCGCAGGTGCAGCGGTGGACGGCGCAGAAGTCACGCGCGTCGCGCTCGGGGAGGCGCGCGCGCTTGCGCAGCTCCTCCGGGGTGTCGGCGATGGAGCTGTGCATGTACGTGAGCGGCGTGTCCTCGACGTGCCCGAGGCCCAGGTAGTGCCCCACTTCGTGGATGACGAGCGCGCGGAAGGCGCCCGGATCGGAGACGCTGGTCTCGACCAGCCAGATGTGGTCGCCCTCGCAGAGCGCCACGTGCTTCGACCAGTCGGCGTCCCACGGCTGCAGCTGCTCGGGACTGTCGAGCTTCGCGACGAAGAGATCCTGTCCACCCGGCTCGAAGCACACGCGCCCGCCCGTCCCCCGCTCCCACGCGCGCATGGCCTGCTCGATGAGCGCCTGCTCGTCGGCGTCGAAGCCAGGGTCGATCGTGTAGTCGACGGGATGCGCGCACACGCCCGGGCACTCGTCGGGGTCCGTGACGGCTTCACTCGCGCCGGCACCGGCGGATCCAAGCACGCACGCGAGCGCTACGAGACGCCAAAGCACTTCTCTAGAAGGGTGACGAACGTGGGCCGGGCCGCAACCCGTATCGCGGCGCGCTCTGCGCTCGCCCAAGGCTCGGGGCGCCATGCCTGCCCACGGCGGAGCCACGCCTGAGCTGCGCCCCGGGTACGGTCGAGCTCCGGGGAGTCGTGCTACCGTCCTCGCCTCTCGTCATGGCCGCCGCCTCGTACGTCCTTCCCTTCGAGAAGCCCGTGGTCGAGCTCGTCACGCGCGTGCGCGAGCTTCGCGAGCTCGCCAAGAGCGACCGCGCCCTCGAGCCGGAGCTCCGGCGCCTGGAGGACAAGGCCGCAAAGCTCGCCCGCGAGCTCTTCGCCGAGCTCTCGCCCTGGCAAAAGGTCCAGCTCTCGCGCCACCCCAACCGCCCGTACACGCTCGACTACGTCGACCGCATGCTCACGAGCTTCGTCGAGCTCCACGGCGATCGCTGCTTCGGGGAAGACGCGTCCATCGTCGCGGGGCTCGCCACGCTGCGGGGGCGCTCCATCATGGTGATCGGCCACCAGAAGGGGCGCGGCGCGAAGGACAACGTGAAGCGTAACTTCGGGATGCCGCACCCCGAGGGCTACCGCAAGGCGCTGCGGCTCTACGAGATGGCCAGTCGCTTCGGGCTCCCGATCCTCACGCTCATCGACACGCCCGGCGCTTATCCCGGCATCGGCGCCGAGGAGCGCGGGCAGAGCGAGGCCATCGGAGCGTGCCTCGCCGCCATGGCGCGCGCGCGCGTGCCCATCATCGCGACCATCATCGGCGAGGGCGGCAGCGGCGGCGCGCTCGCGCTCGGGGTGGCGAACCGCGTGCTGGTCATGGAGTACGGCACGTACAGCGTCATCACGCCGGAGGGCTGCGCGTCCATCCTGTGGAAGGACGGCAGCAAGGCTGACGAGGCGGCCGCGCGCATGAAGATGACGGCGCCGGACCTCCTGCGCCTCGGGGTGGTCGACCGCGTCGTCGACGAGCCGGCGGGAGGGGCGCACCAGGACCCCGATGCGGCCGCACGCCTCGTCGAAGCCGCGATCGCGGACACGCTGAAGGATCTCGACGCACTGGACCCCGAGGAGGTCGTGGAGGACCGGTACCGGCGCTTCCGGCGGATGGGGGCGTACCTGGCGTAGGGAGCGGTCGGTGGCGGCGCTCGCGGAGAGAGCGAGGACGCCTGGCCGAGGTACATGCACGGGCACGAGGAGGAGGACGAGGACCAGGACGCCGTGTCAGAGCACGCGCGAGCGACGGCTTCGTTCTCTGCTCTGCGCTCTCGCCTGGCGCCCAGGCCGTGAATGGCGGTGCTCTGGTCGTGCACACCGCCATCGAGCGTGCTTGGCGGTGTGCACGACGTCCTCACCGCCAATGTGGACGTGCTTGGCGGTGCTCACGTCCTCCTCACCGCCAAGCACCTCCTCCTTGGCCGCGCGCTGCTCCTCCTCACCGCCAAGCAGCCCCCCAGCACCATCCCGGTCGACCACGACCCTCGACCGGACGTCGCGCGAGCGTGACCCCACGGCCTTCTCCCGCTTTCTCTCTTCGTCCCAGGCCCTTCTCTCCTCGACCGGATGCGTCTCCTCATCGTCTTCCTTGATGTTCCTGACCTTCCTGCCCTTTCCGTCGCTCTCCTCTCTGCCCCTGCGGCCCCCTGTGGTACTTCTCCCCTCATGACGGCCCGCATCACGCTCGAGGGCAAGGTCTGCCTCGTCACGGGGGGCAGCCGGGGCATCGGGGAGGCCATCGCGCGGACCTTCGTCGCCCACGGGGCGCGCGTCGTCATCGCTGCGCGCAAGCCCGAGGGGGTCGCGGCGGCCGCCGAGTCCATCGCCAAGGAGCACGGCGATGGCCGCGTCGTCGGCATCGCCGCCCACGCGGGCAAGGAGGAGGACTGCGCCCGCCTCGTCCGCGAGACCATCGAGCGGTTCGGCCAGGTCGACGTCCTCGTCAACAACGCCGGGACGAACCCCTACTTCGGGCCGATGCTCCAGGTCGACATGGGCGCCTGGGAGAAGACCTTCGAGACCAACCTCAAAGGCTACTTCTGGTGCGCGCGCGGCGTGGCGAAGCACTGCCTCGACCGCAACGTCCCCGGCTCCATCGTCAACGTCGCCAGCGTCGCCGGGCTCGTCGGCACCCCGCTCCAGGGCGTCTACGGCGCCACCAAGGCCGCCATCATCTCGATGACCAAGACCCTCGCCGTCGAGCTCGGCCCTTCCCGCATCCGCGTCAACGCCATCGCCCCCGGCTTCGTCGACACGCGCCTCGCGAGCGCCATCCTGAAGAACGACGAACTTCTCAAGGTCGTCCTCGGCCGCACGCCCCTCGGGCGCTACGGCACGCCGGACGAAATCGCCGGCGGCGCCCTGTACCTCGCCAGTGATGCTGCAAGTTTCTTGACGGGCCATACACTTGTGATCGACGGAGGATTGACGATCGGCTAGGCGTGTGAACCACACGCCACAGCCTCCCGAAGCTCGAGTCGGGAGCGGTTCACGCAAAGGGGAACGACGGGGAGAGACCGGGAGCGGGATGGACGCTGGCCAGACGATCGCGGGGAAGTACCGCCTGAACCGCCTGCTCGGCACGGGCGGGATGGCGACCGTGTGGTCTGCGACCAACGTGTTCACCGAGCGCGAGTTCGCGGTGAAGTTCATGCTCCCGCAGGTCGCGCGGACGCCTGAGGCGGCGCGGCGGTTCCTGCTCGAGGCCAAGGTCAGCGCGCGCATCAACCACCCGAACATCATCGAGGTCATCGACGTCGGGCAGGCCGAGGACGGCTCGCTCTTTCTCGTGATGGAGCTCCTGACGGGCGTGTCGCTCGACGTGGCCGTGCGGCGCCAGCAGCCGCCGATGAGCGTGCACGACTTTCTCGGGATCATGAAGGAGGTGGCCGTCGCGCTCGCCGCCGCCCACCGCAGCGGCGTCATCCACCGCGACCTCAAGCCGACCAACGTGTTCCTGCACAAGGACCGCGACGGGCGCGTCGTGCCCAAGGTGCTCGACTTCGGCGTCAGCAAGATCCTCGAGGAGGAGGCGAACACGGCCCTCACGATGGTCGGCACGGTGCTCGGGTCGCCGCTCTACATGAGCCCGGAGCAGGCGATGGGCGCGGCGGGCATCGACGGGCGGACGGACGTCTTCGCCTTCGGGAGCATCCTCTTCGAGTCGCTGAGCGGCCAGCGCGCCTTCGACGCGCCGAACTTCAACGCGCTCATCGTCACCATCGCCACCAAGCAGCCGAAGAGCCTCGACGTCGTCGCACCAAACCTCCCCGAGGCGCTGCGAAAGCTCGTCCACGACTGCATGGTGACCGAGAAGGGCAAGCGGCTCGCGTCGGTCGATCTCATCGCCGAGCGCATCACGGCGATGCTGCCCGAGTTGGAGAAGACCGACCTTCACCTGCCCTCGCAGTACGGCGTCGAGCGCTCGTCCGATCCCGACGCGACGAACGCGCTGCCGGTGATGCGAAAGAGCGACAAGCCGGCTCCGCAGCCCGCGGCGACGCTGCCGGCGGGTCACCCGTCGCCGCTCGCGATGCAGATCACGAACCCCCCTCCGCCGAAGAAGCCGCTGGAGATGGCCGTGGCGTGGCTGCAGACGGCGGAGAAGTTCGCGCACGGGATGCCCCCGAGGCAGCTGGCGGCCGCGGCCGGGGGCGCGGGGGCCATCGTGGTGCTGATCATCGTGGGGCTCGCGGCGGCGTTCTCGCGCGGCAGCGGGCGGTCGGAGGGCCCCGCGGCGGCGATGACCGCGGCGGCGTCAGCGGGGACGGCGGGGACGACGGGGGTGGCGGCGACCGGGCCGGCCGCGACGGCGGACACCCCGGGCGCGGGGACGACCAACGTACCGAGCGCCGACGAATCGGCCGACGTGCCGACCTACTCGATCGACTCGCTGCCGGTGGCGACGCGCGGGGCGCCGGGCAAGGGCAACGGGCGCCTCTCCATCGTCGCGGCGCCGGGGTGGTGCGCGGTCATGGTGGACGGGCAGAGGCGCGGGGTCACGCCGCTCAACGCGTTCGAGCTGCCCGCGGGGTCGCACCGCGTGGAGTGCGTCCCGCCGAACCGGCCGGCCAAGGTGGCGACGGTCAACGTCGCCGAGGGCACGGCGGCGCACTTCAAGTTCGCCCTCGACGAGTGAGCGAGCGATGAGGCGGGCGTGAGCGAACCGCTCGACGCGGCCCTGCAGCGCGCCATCGCGGACGCGTGCCTGGGAGCCGACGCGGGCGAGGAGATCGCGAAGGATCTCCGCGGGTGGCTGCAGAAACGCGGCGTCCCAGCGGACGACGTCGAGGCGATCCTCGCCGCGCCGCCGAGGCTCGGCGTGTACCGGAGCCTCGTTCGCAACGGGCTGTCGTCGGTGGTGCTCCGGATGCTGCCGCGGACGCGCGCGCGGATGAACGTGGCGTGCGGGGGCCGCTTCGATCAGGATCTGGCGGCGTTCGTCGACGAGGTGGGTCCGCGGACGCACTACCTGCGTGACGTGCCGGCCGAGTACCTCGCGTGGGCCGGGCCGCGATGGCGGGCCGATCCGGGCGTCCCGGGATACCTGCCGGATCTGGCGACGCACGAGGTGGCACAGTTCGCAGTGGGCGCCGCCGCCGCCGCGTTGCGGGCGCCCGAGGTGGCCGAGGTGGGGATCGATCGTCCCCTCGCCTTCCTCGAGTCGTTGCGCATTCTGCACCACGACTGGGCGGTCCACGAGCTCTCCGCCGACGAGGACGCCGTCGATGCCCCCGCGCGCCGCGACGTGCACCTCCTCGCCTACCGGGACGCCGACCACGTCGTGCGCTGGCTCGAGGTCACGCCGCTGGCGGCGGCGATCCTGGCGCTCCTCGTCGCCGGCGAGCCCCTCGGCGAGGCCGTCGGTCGAGCGTGCGCCACGGCTTCGACCGCGCCGGCCGCGGTCCTGACGGACATCGCACGCCTTCTGGCGGACCTCGGCGAACGTGGCGTCCTACTCGGCGCTCGCGAGTGACGCGGCGGCCAGGGTCCGAATGGTCGTGAGCTCCGCGAGGAGCGCGTCCAGCTCGGGCACGTTCTGGTCGCGCTCGAGCACGATGGGGACGGGCCCTGTTCGCGGGAGGACGCGGGCGAGCAGCGCGAGCACGGGGTCGGGGACGTCCGCCCCGTGGGTGTCGACGATGATGGCGCCCGGCTCGTGCGCCGGCCGCGGCGCGCCGAGGCCGCGCGCGTCGACCGCGTACCACTCGTGGCCCGCGACGTGGATCTGTACCGCGCGCTCGAGCGGCGCCGCGCGCATCCACGCGTCCACGTCGAAGCCGAAGTTGACCGAGTTCACATAGGCGTTGTTCACGTCGAGCATCAGCCCGCAGTCGGCCGCCTCGCACACGCGCGCCAGAAACTCCGCCTCGTCCATCTCGGCGCGCCCGGGGTGCCAGTAGTAGCTCACGTTCTCGATCGCGAGCGGGACACCGAGGACGTCGCGGGCGCGGCGGATGCGGTCCGCGACGCGCCCGATGCTGGCTCGCTTGAAGGGGACCGGCAGGAGATCGTGCAGCGCCCGCCCGTCGACCGCGCCGAAGCACAGGTGGTCCGAGTGCCACGGCGAGCCCGCGTCGCGGACGAAGGCCCCGAGCTCGCGCAGGTAGCCCTCGTCGAGCGCGTCGACGCCGCCGACGGACATCGTCAACCCGTGGGTGAGCAGCGGAAAGCGCGGGGCCAGCGTCGCGAGGGCCGCCGTCTGCCGCCCGCCGCGGCCCATGTAGTTCTCCGGGGAGACCTCGAGAAAGTCGATGGGCAGCGCCTCGCCCGCGCCGGCGCGGGTCACCAGCTCGTCCGCGAAGTCCCACCGCAGCCCGAGGCCGACGCCCCGGACCGGCGCCGGGCTCACAGCAGCTTCTGTTTGGGAGTCGACGCGCAGGTCCCGGCGCCGCAGCTCGCCTCGCCCGCGGTGGGCTTTTTCCTCGGTGCCGTCGCCGTCGAGCCCTTCGCAGGCGCCTTCTTCGGCGGGGTCGCGGCCGCCGGGGCCGTCGTGGCCGCCGCCGTGGCCACGGGGGTCGCGGTCGCGGTCGGGGTCGTCGCCGAGGCGGCGTCGGTGGCCGGCGTGGTCGTCGTCGCCGGGACCGTCGTCGGCGTGGTCGCGCCCGCCGCGGCGGCGGCCGGGGTCGCGCCGCATCCCTTGGCCGAGCACGAGGCATTGCCCGCCGGCGCGGTCGCTGTGGGCTGCACCTCGTTGGCCTGCACGGGGGCGGGCGTCGCGCCGCCGCAAGCGACGAGGGCGCTCGTCCCGAGGGCAGCGAGGACGGCGGCGAGGTTCTCGAACGACAGATTCGGTCGCATGATGATGTCTCCTTCGTACGTACCTTTACGCGTGTCAGGGCGCCGGGGCCGCACCCAGGTCGAACGTCACGTCGGCGGTCTCCGCCACCTTCGAGAGCAGGCTGGTCGTCCAGGCCAGCGCCTTGCCGCCGGGATCACGTGGCTGCACGTCGTACTCCTTCAGCACCACCCGGATCGGCTGCTTGGGCTTGACCTCGATCCGCGTCGGTTTCGAGTCCGCAGCCGCCCCCGAAGGATACCGGAACGACACGGTCACCACGTCGTCTTTCTGCACTTGGCGGCCGTGGATCCGCAGCTCCCCGTGGGTGGTCAAGGTGACCGTGCGGAGGTCCGTGTCGCCTTCCTTCACCGATGCGACCTTGGCGAGATCGGTTGCGCTGAGCGCATCGATGGCGCGGATGGCGTACTCCGCCCAGCGCATGTCCTCGTTCGTCTTGCCGTCCACCACGGCCTCGAGCCACGTGCGCGCGTGCTTGGTCTGGTCGGCGTCCTTGTCGCTTCCGAACGTGTGCGTCGTGAACGTGGCGAGGTCGATCCGCACGAGGCCCCGCGACTGGGCGAGATCGTGCGGGGACAGGTCCAGCGTGCCCGCCGCGCCCGACGTATCCCCGACGATGTGCTCGTTCAGCCCGGGCATCTCGACGTGGGCGGTCCCCTTGGAGTCGAGGACGTAATGCCACGTGGTCGCCGAGGGATCCGCCGTGGAGGCGACGAGCGCGCTCGCCGAAGGGGCCAGCGGGGTCGCGTCTTCCTTCTTGCCGCAGCCGGGCGAGGCCGCAGCCACGACGAGGAAGGCGACGACGGGGGCGGCGGGACGCGGCATGCGCTCAGAATACGGTCGGGGCGGGTTCTGGTATCGCCAAATGGGGTGCACGCGGCACCCACATGCCCGACGCGCGACTTCGGATCGATTTCAGCCCCGTCGCGGGAAACCTGCGCGGCTTCTGGGTGGTCATCGAGAAGTGCTCCACGACAGCCGACTGCTGCGGCGCGAGCCAGGGCTTCCAGTGCATCAACGGCTTCTGCGCGACCCCGGGATCTCAGTAAGCTCGGGGAATGATCGAATGGTCGGAGATGCACGTCGCGATCCGCGACTCGATGCGGCGGTTCGTCGAGGCCGAGGTCGCCCCACGGATGAAGGACATCGAGCACGGCGACGAGCCGCCGTACGACGTGCTCCGGAAGCTCGTGGCGACCTTCGGTCTGAAGGACATGGCCGAGGCGCGTTTCGCGCGCCAGATCGCGAAGGAGAAGGCGCGGGCAGCGTCGGGCGCCGCCGCGGAGGAGAAGAAGCCGCGCAGCGGCCCGAGCCCCGAGGCCGGCAACGAGATGGCGATGCGGATGATCCCCATCATCGAGCTGTGCAAGTACAGCCCCGGGATGGTGACGGCCCTCGGCGTCTCGATGGGCCTCACCGCCAACGCCATCCTGACGCGCGGAACGATCGCCCAGAAGGAGCGGTGGGCGCTGCCCCTGCTGACGCTCGACAAGATCGGCGCCTGGGCCATCACCGAGCCTGGGTCCGGGTCGGACGCGTTCGGCGCCATGAAGTCGACCGCGCGGAGGGACGGCGACGGATACGTCCTCTCCGGGAGCAAGACGTTCATCACGAACGGGCCTTACGCCGACACCATCGTCTTCATCTGCAAGCTCGACGAGGGAGAGCCGAGGCCCGCCGGTGACAGAAAGATCGTCAGCTTCGTCCTCGACAAGGGCATGCCGGGGCTCACGCAGAGCAAGCCGCTCCGGAAGATGGGCCTCCACGGCTCGCCCACGGGGGAGCTCTTCCTCGACGACGTGCGCGTCGGCAAGGACCGCCTCCTCGGCGAGACGGAGGACGTCCCCGCGCGCAGCGCCGCGAAGGACACGTTCGCGTCCGAACGCACCGGCGTCGCGGCGATGGCCCTCGGCATCGTCGAGCAGTGCCTGAAGCTCTGCGTCGAGTACGCGAAGACGCGCGTGCAGTTCGGACGCCCCATCGGTGAGTTCCAGCTCATCCAGCTCAAGCTGGCGAAGATGGAGGTCGCGCGCATGAACATTCAGAACCTCGTCTTCCGGCAGATCGAGCTGGCGGGCGAGGGCAAGTCGATGTCGCTCGCCGAGGCGTCGGCGTGCAAGCTCTACGCGGCGCAGGCGACGATGGAGGTCACCATCGAGGCGGTGCAGCTCTTCGGAGGCAACGGCTACATGGCCGAGTACCAGGTCGAGCAGCTGTGCCGCGACGCGAAGGTGCTTCAGATCTACGGCGGCACCGACGAGATCCAGATCTCGCAGATCGCACGCAGCCTGCTCGGGTAGTGCCTTGCCGCAGAGGTCCTGGCAGGCATCTTCGCCGGCGCTGCGGTGTCCGGCGGAAACGTGCAGCAATCCAGTGGGTTGCGGGGTGCGCTCGGGGGATGAAGGTACGCCGGCGTGACGCTTCGACCTTCGGTTGCGTCGTCTTGTCGACCGAATGCCTCATCTTGTCTTCGAGGCGACGCATCGTCTCGACCGGATGCGCGATCTTGTCTTCGAGGAGCCGCATCTCGTCGACGGGATGGCGCGACTGGAAGACGAGACGACGCGTCTTCAAGACAGGGAGGCGCATCTCGTCGACAAGGTGCGCCACTCGGTCGACAAGGGGTGTCACGCGGAAGACGAGACGGGGCATCTTGTCTTGGCGATGCGTCGTCTCGAGCCCAAGAAGCCGCTTCCGACGACTCGGGAGCGTCATCGTCTCGACAAGACGACGCATCTCGTCGAGCCGACGCGCCATCTTGTCTTCGCGACGTGTCGTCGTGAAGACAAGTTGATGCATCTCGAGAACAAGAAGGCGCATCGCGTGTCGTCGCCGCGTCTCCCGTCTACTCGGGAGCCCCTTTTGCTCTTCAAGACGACACACTCGCTCTTCAAGACGACACACTTGCTCTTCAAGACGACGCGTTCATCGAACGAGGAGCCGCTCTTGCTCGACACGATGACGGTTTCATCGAGCAAAATGGCGCTTTTGCTCGAAACGACGGCTCCTTCGTAGACCCTCGAGCCGCACCCGGTTCGACGAACGCGGCGCGGAGAGGTGAACGAGCCTCGGCGAGAACACTCGGACACGCACCTCGTCGTCCCGCGTGACCACGAGGAGCATCTGACGCTCCATCGCGTCGATTCGAGTGGGCGCCTCGTCTTCATCACGAGGGCCTCGGGAGACTTCGCGCGGGCCGTGGAGGTCTCGTTCGTGCGTGCGCGAGGCGGCGGGGTGTTGGGCCAGTCGCTCGCGACCTACTTGAAGTCGATGAGCTCGATGTCGAAGACGAGCGGGCCTGCGGGGGCACCCGGTCGCGCCGGCTTGTCGCCGTAGGCGAGCGACCCCGGGATCCAGAAGCGCATCTTCTGGCCCTTGGTCATCAGCTGCACGCCCTCGGTCCAGCCCTTGATGACTCCCCCGAGGGAGAAGCTCGCCGGCTGACCGCGCGTGATCGAGCTGTCGAACATCTTCCCGTCCGGGGTCCAGCCCGAATAGTTGACGGTCACGCTGCTGCCTGCGGTCGGGTGGGCCGTGCCCACCGCCGGGGTGAGGGCGCGGTACTGGAGGCCCGACGCCGTCTTCTTGGCCGTCGCGGGGGCGGCCTTCACGTCCTCCGGGACCGGCGGGGGCTTGGGGGCGGGAGTGATGTCGAGCAGCTCGACGTCGAAGACGAGGTCACCGGCCGGCTGGCCGCCGCGCGGATGCGCGCCGTACGCCAGCGCGGCGGGGATCCAGAGGCGGCGCTTCTCGCCGACGACCATCAGGGCGACGCCCTCGGTCCAGCCCGGGATGACGCCGTTCAGCGGGAACGTGATCGGCTGGCCGCGCGTCACCGAGCTGTCGAACATCTGTCCGGACGTCGTCCAGCCCGTGTAGTTGACCTTCACCTTGTCGGTGGAGCCCGGGTGATCCTTGCCGGTTCCCGGCGTGATGACCTTGGACGCGAGGCCCGAGGCCGTCTTCACGGCGTCCGCCGGGGCGGCCGCGACGTCGGGCGGCGCCGGGATGCCCGGCGGGGTCGGCGCGTGGGCGGGCGCCGAAGCGCTGGCGATCGGGGAACCAGCCTCCGCGGCCGCTCCCGCGCTGCCGCCCGAGGACCCCTTGTCGCACGCGGCGCACGCGAGCACCGCCACGCAACCGACGCCGACCCAGCCCGCCCAGCTACGAACTTTCGATGCCTTCATGGCCCGCCCTCTAGCACGACTCGGGATACGCGGTACGAAGGGAGAGCCGATCATGGGCAAGAAGCTCGAGCTTGCGCTGGCCATCCTCAACGGCACCGTCGGCGACTACCTGGCCGAGACCCGCAACGGCCTCGCCACGCCGATGCAGCTCGTCGCCGGCGGCGTGCCGGTCGACCTCGACCGCGCAGCGCTCGAACGCGCCTACCCGCGACCCGGCTCGCGCGTCGTCGTCCTCTGCCACGGCCTGATGTGCACCGAGACCGTGTGGGACTTCCCGGGAGGCGGCGACTACGGCGCGTTCCTCGAGCGGGACTTCGGCTTCACCCCGCTCTATCTCCGGTACAACAGCGGCCTCGCCATCCCCGACAACGGCGCCGACCTGGCGCGGCTGCTCGAGTCGCTGCTCGACGCGTGGCCGGTGCCCCTCGAGGAGATCCTGCTGCTCGGCTTCAGCATGGGTGGCCTCGTCGTCCGTGCGGCGTGCCACGAGGCGGGGATCGCGGCGATGCGCTGGCTGCCGCTCGTACGGCGGGCCATCTACGTGGGGACGCCGCACCTCGGCGCCCCGTACGAGCGCGTCGGCCGCGCTCTCTCGAGGCTCGCCGCGGCCGTTCCCGATCCGTTCGCGCGCCTCGCCGCGCAGATCGGCGACCTTCGCAGCGACGGCATCAAGGACCTCGGCGACGCCGACCTGCGCCACGAAGACCGGGCGCGGCGGCGCGGCGGCTCGCTGCGCGATCCGGAGCACCCGGTGCCCTTGCTGCCGTCGATCCGGCACTACATCGTGGCCGGGGCGCTCTCGACCGATCCACGGCTCGCGATGGTGTTCGGCGACGCGCTCGTTCCGATGCCGAGCGGCACGAACGGGCTGCGCCTCGAAGCCGGGACGCTCGCGCTGCCGCCACGCCACGTGAAGGTCTTCGCGGGGGTCGCGCACATGACCCTCGCGCACGACCCCCACGTGTACGGACAGATCCGCGAGTGGTGCGAGGAGCCAGCATGAAGGAGCCGTGCACGAAGGAGCGAGCATGAAGGACGCCAAGCGATGGCGCGGGCTCGTGGCCCTGGTTCGGGACGCGGTGGAGCACGGCTCCCGCGCGGTGGAGAAGATCCAGCTCGAGACGGCGGGGCGACCGTTCGGGATCCTCGAGCAGATCCCCGCCGTGGCCGAGCCGACGCGCGTCGTCCACGTGATCCACGATGCGACGGTGAGCGGCGTCCACGGCGTCGTCCGCGCCGTGACCCGGGCCGTGGGGACGACCGCGGACATCGTCCTGCGCGTCGCCGAGGAGAAGGACCGGCAGGACGAGACGGCGCCGCGAGAGTGACCTTCAGAGCGAAGCGCGCAGTCGCGTCACGGCGACGCGCAGCTCGTCGGGCTCGAGCGACGCGAAGCCGAAGCGCGCGAACGGGCGGGCGCGGCCGTCGAACGTGAACGTGCGCGCGGTCTGGAAGTCGACGCCCGCGCGACGCGCCCGCTCGGCCCATCGCTCGACGTCGATGCGAGCGTCGACCTTCGCCCACAGCGCCGTCCCGCCCGGGGGGCGCGCGAAGGACACGGCGTCGCCGAGGGACCGCTGCAACGCGTCGGCGAGGACGTCGCGGCGCTCGGCGTAGGCGGCCCGGGCGCGCCTCGCGTGGCGCTGGACCTCGCCGTCCTCGAGGAGCTCGGCCACTGCGTGCTCGACGACCTGGTCGCCCTGCCGGTCCACGTGTCCGCGGAGCGCCGTCAACGCGTCGACCAGCGGCCGCGGCGCCACGAGGTACCCGACACGGAGACCGGGCGCGAGGATCTTCGACAGCGAGCCGATGTACACGACGACGCCGCTGCGGTCAGCGGACGCGAGCGGAAGGACGGGGCGGCCGTCGTAGTGGAACTCGTGGTCGTAGTCGTCCTCGATGACCGCGATGCGCCTGGCCCGTGCGAGCTCGAGCAGGGCCAGGCGCCGGCCCGGCGCGAGCACGGCCGTCGTCGGGTACTGGTGATGCGGCGTCAGCACGATGGCCCGCACGCGCTGCTCCTCGGCGACGCGCTCGATCGCGTCGACGCTGGCCCCGCGCTCGTCGACCGGCACGCTGACGAGCTTCGCCCCCGCGAGCGTGAGCACGCGCCAGGCCGGGCGATAACCGAAGGCCTCGACCACCACGACGTCTCCGGGCGCGATCAGCGTGCGCGCGAGGAGATCGAAGGCCATCTGCGATCCTCGCGTCACCAGCACGTCGTCGGGGCTCGCGGCGACGGCGCGGGTCGCCGACAGCATCGCCGCGAGCGCCGCCCGCAGCCGAGGATGCCCGCGGGGATCGCCGTAGCCGAGCGCCGCCCTCCCCGACGCTCGCAGCGCCCTGCGATAGGCCCGGCCGAGGGCATCGACGGGCACGAGACGCAGATCGGGCTGCCCGCCCCGCAGCGACATGAGGCGCCGCTCGGGCGCCTCCGGAGCCACCGCGACGCGCGCATCGAAGTCGAACCCGGACCGCCCGGGCACCGCGAGGCGCGCCGGCGCCGACCGCGCAAAGGGACGCGCCGGTCGGTCGGGGAGATCGCTCGACACGAAGGTCCCGCGCGCGGGCTCGGTCGCGATCCAGCCCTCGGCCGAGAGCTCCCGGTACGCGGCGAGCGCGGTGTTCCGGTGCACCCCGAGCGAGCGAGCCAGCTCCCGGCTCCCGGGCAGGCGCGCGCCGGGCTCCAGGCGCCCACGGCGGACCTCGTCCGCGATGGCTCGCGCGATGCGGAGGAAGGCCGGGAGCCCCTCGGACGCGTCGGGAAGAACGAAGGCGCTCGGCCAGGACGTCACGGGACTGGTCTAGCGCATTTCGTGGAGCTGGATCTGTTCCAGGTACCAGATGTCCGCCAAGCTCCCGGGCATGAAGGCCTTGCGCGTAGTGGATGCGGAGACGGAGGACGGAGCGCCGGGACCCCACGGGACGCGGCTCGTCTGCGGGCTCGCCGAGGACGGCGTGCAGGCGGCGGCGGCGCTCGTCGCCCACGAGTACTGGAACCGCGGCGTGGACCTCGACCGGCTGGCGCGCGCGATGCGGGGGTCGACGGTCCTCGTCGGCGCGTTCGACGCCGACGGGCGCCTCGTGGCGACCGCCCGGGCGCTCAGCGACGGCGCCCGCAGCGCCTGGGTCGGCGACGTCTGTGTCGCAAAGGAGTGGCGCGGCAAGGGCCTGGGGAAGGCCGTCGTCGAGGTGCTGCTCGAGCATCCGCGGGTGCGCGACGTCGATCGCGTGCGGCTGAACACGCGCGACGCGCAGACTCTTTACGAACGATTCGGCTTCATCGACACGCAGAAGGAGCAGCGAAAGAAGAAGGCACCGCCGTCGACGGAGATGGTGCTGCGTCGACGGTGAGATAGCCTGGGGCGCGAGCGCGCGTCCGATGCCCACGCCTTTCAAGCCGATGGTCGTCCTCGTCCTGTCGCTCTGCGCGTGCGGTCACTCCTCTCCAGGCGGCGCCTACGCGGGGCTCGACGGCTCCGTGAAGGACGCGGGGGCTCATGATGACTCCGCGGCGGACGCGGCTCCGGCGGGCGACGATGGAGGGCCGTCGCCGACTCCGGAGGCGTCCATCGCCGCCGATGCCGGAGCGGACGCCGAAGACGCGGGGGCGGTCGCCACGCTGTGCGTCGGCCTCGGCGGCAAGTGCAAGGACTCGACGACGTGCCTCTGCGGCGTCGGTAGCGCGTGCACGTTCGACAACGTCGACTGCACGTCCGCGGGCGTCTGCGCCGTGTCCTTCCAGGTCCCGCTCGACGCCGGCGAGGAGTGCTGCGCGGAATGCCAGAGCAACTACGACGCGTGCACCACGTCGAGCCCCTCGTGCCTCTCCGCGTGGACGACGTGCAACGACGCGTGTTCCGGCGAGTGCCCCGTCCTGTGCCTGGCCGCGGAAGGGATGCCCGGCGGTTAGGCGGGCGTCCCCGCCTCGAGGCGTCTTGCGGAGCCCACTTGGGGACTTGAACCCCAGACCTGCGCTTTACGAAGGGGGGCACGAGGAGCGTACATCCACGGCGCTTCGAGAAAAGGGCTCGAACGTCGACGCGGGGTCGCCCGAGATCGCCCCGGCTAAGTGCGCGAACGCCCAATCAGCGCCCAATCCCGAGCCCTCCGACGCTGAGCTCGAGAGGGGCATCGTCGATGCCGTGCGCGCCGGGCTCGGCGACGTCGCCCGCGTGCTCGCGGTGCAGCTCGAGGCGAGGCAGCGGGCGCGGGTCCCGGCGAACGTGGTGCACTTGAAGGGCAGGGGCTAGGCTCTACAACGAAGCGGCGCCGACCCTGGCAGGCCGACGCCGCGAGACCACGCGAGGAAAGCGCATGGCCAAGCGGGAGCCTACGGACGAGAGCGAGGAGCGCAAGGCGCTCATCCGAGAAGTCGTGCGATCTGTGTCCCCCGTGCGTGTCTTTCCGTCGGCGGAACGGGGAAAGGTCCAGGTGAAGCACTTCGCGAGCGTCGCGGAGCGTGATGCCTGGCTCACGGATCCCGCGCTCGATGATCCGAAGAGGGCGACGTGGATAAAGACCGACACGCTCTCGGAGGCCGAGCTCCGGTCGCTGGTTCGCGCGCGAGCAAGTTTCGGGATGCCGGTCGCGGACACGGGACGCGTCCGGCGGCCTGACGAGGCTTCACGGCAGCGCAAGGCGCTCAAGCTGCTCGAAAGGCTGCGCACGGAGACCGAGAGCTTGCGGAAGCTCATGGCGGACGCCGAGAGCTTCGCGAGCGCTCACGACATGCGCGCCGAGAACGGCGCTCCCGTCGAGGTGCTGCGAGCGTGGCTTGCCGCGTGTGTCCTGCCGCCGGTGCTGCCGCATGTCGACCAGCGAGGCTGGCTCACCTGGTTCGTGCGCTGGTACGACGAACGAAACGTCGACCGCGCCGCGCGCGAGGTCGCGCTAGCGGCCCTCCGCGCGGGCTACTGGCCGAAGCAGGGCGCGGCGCGGCGGGGGGGGCGTGACCGCGAGGAACGCCTCCCGAAGGCGAGCGCGATCCTGAAGCTCGCCACGACCGCGGTGCGTAAGGTGCGACGGGGGTATTAGATCGCGTAGCAGGTATCCCGGTCGGGGTCTCACGCTCACCACCATGAGCGACGACGTCAGGGCGACCTACGCGGCGGCCATCCGCGCGACGAGCGCGCGACGGGTCGCCCGCGTCGTGGGGGCGAGCCGAGAGGCCGTGCTCGCGTACGGCGGGGGGTTCGTCGTGAGTCCGCTGACTCGGTTTGCTCTGGAGGCTCGCGTCGATCGGATCCGGCAGCTCCTCGCCGACACGACGAGGGCGACGCCGTGATCCGCGCCCTCCGCCCACGCGCGACTTCCGCGCTCCTCGTGGCGCCCGTCACGGTGAGCGACCTGACCGCCCCGGCGGTATTGGGGCTCGAGCCGCGCTCGTACCGGGAGCTGCTGATGCGGGAGGCCGTTCCGCACGCCCGACTCGGCCATCGCGTCGTGGCCCGCGTCGAGGACGTGCTCGAGGCGCTCGACCGCATCGCGGGCCGCGGAGGCGAGGCCGTGGCCGAGCCGTCGGGGACCGACCGGATCCTGGCTCGGATCGGGAGGACCCGACGATGATCCTCTCCAATCCGATCGCCTGCGCGCGTCTCGCGCTCACCGCGGCCTCGACGACGCCGGAGCCGAGGGCGGAGTTGCTCTACCTCGCCGAGGCCCGCGCCCGCATGGTCGACGCGCACCGGCAGCTCGAGGAGCTCGGGCTACTGCTCGTCGCGCGCGAGAAGGCGCTCGCCTCGCGCGGGCAGCCTCGCGAGCAAGTCGAACTGCTGGAAGGCGACGCGAAGTGAACGAGATCGCCATCACGTACCTCACGCCCCCGCGCTTCGCGGCGTGGCCTCAGGTCGGCGTGACCATCGTGCAGGAGACGCGCTCGCTCTTTCGGTGGCTGACGTGGCCGAGCGTCGACCCGACGAAGCGGGACGAGGGCGCATGGTGTCCGACGGCGCTCGAGGGCGGGCGGGTGAAGGGCGGCACGGGGCCCGTCTCGCTTCTCGTCGCCGACGTCGACGAGTGCACCGAGGGGGCGATCGATCGGAGCGCGCTGGCGCTCGCCGCGTACGCCGGCGCTGTCGTGCCGACGTTCAGCGCGACGACAGCCCAGCCGAAGCACCGGATCGTGCTGCGCGTCACGCGGCCGATGGAGGCCGAGGAGTTTCCGCTCGCGTGGACGAAGATGCAGCGCGAGCTCGAGGCCGCAGGCATCGTGATCGACCGAGGCTGCAAGAACCGGAACCGACTCTACTTCGCGTGCGTCACGCCGTCGCTCGAGAGGTGGGCCGAGCTCGGTGGAGCGCGGCTCCTCACTGGCGAGCCTGTCCCCGTCGATGCGATGCTCGACGTCGCGCGCCAGGAGGCCGAAGAGGCCCGCGCGCTTCGCGCACGTCGCCCGGGTCCGGCGCCGGTGCGCGCCGAGGGGCGGCATCGATACACCCGCGCCGCGCTCACCCTCGCGCGCGCCCATGTGGAGACGGCATCCGAGGGCGGCCGGCACGATGCTTTGCTGCGCGAAGCGTTCTCGCTCGCGCGTCTCGGCCTCAGCGAGCACGAGGTGCGGGACGCGCTGCTCGAGGCCTTCGTCGGCGCGGCAGGCGAGCACCGGCGACGCGAGGGCGAGAAGGCGATCCGCGACGCGGTGTCGGCGCGGCAGGCGCAGGGGGTCGGATGAGCGCCGCCCCGACTGTCGACTTCGGGAGGAAGCGCCCCGCGTCCGAGGTGGTGCCTGCGGCGCGCCCGGTCGACGAGCCGCCGCCTTCCCCCACGGAAGGCCCCCTCAAGGGGCTCGGCTACCTCGCCCGCGTCGCCACCGTTGGATACACGGCCCTCGTCGCCGAGACGTCGGAGCCGATTCGCTGGATCTGGGCGGGCCTCATCTCGGAGGGCAACCACGTGGAGATCGTGGGGCCCAGCGGCGACGGAAAGACGACGCTCGCCACGCTACTCGCGCCAGCGCTCGCGAATCCCGGGGAGGCCATCGCGCTCTTCGATCGGACGGTCACGCCCATCAGGGCCGACCAGTTCGTGGTCTTCCTCGAGGAGGAGAACGGCAAGCACTCGTTCCGCAGGAAGATGGAGACGGGCTGCACGGTGCTGGGGCTGCCCGTCGCCGAGACGCTCGAACGCGTCATCTTCGTCATCCGGCGCAACGTGCGTGTGGGCGACGCCGTGTGGAGCGACGTCGTGGAGCTCGGTCGGCGCGGAGGCGTGGGCGCCGTCTTCATCGACTCCCGCGCGCGCGTCCTCCGCAACGGCGAGTCGAACCGCGAGGAGGATCAGGCCGCCGTGGCAGACGCCCTCTTCGCGCTCATCGAGGCGTCCCGGGCCCCGGCGTTCGTCATCAGCCACAAGCGCAAAGGGAGCGGCAACAGCATCGAGGACGTGTCGGGCTCCGTCCAGCGCGGGGCGGGGGCAGACGTGATCCTGTCCGTCGAGGCCACGAAGGACGCCGGCGGCCGAGTGCTCTCGTCGAAGCTCGTCGCCATCAAGATCCGGGACGACGTCGAGGACCACCCCGCCCCCGTCGTGTTCACCGTCACCCGCGATGCCGCAGGCGTCCCGGCCCTCACGTGCTCGTCCACCATCGAGGACAACCGTCCCATCGAGGAGCGCCTTCTCGAGGTGCTGGAGCGCGAAGGGGCACTCACGAAGAGCGATCTGGCCAAGAAGCTCAGCCGAAGCAAGGCGGACCTCCAGCCGGTCATCGACACGCTCTTCGCCGCCGAGCGGCTTCGCGGCGCGACCGTGCGCAAGAACAACCGCGACTTCCCCGCGATTGCCCTCCGCCGGCAGGGGTCGAAAAACCATCGGGACGACTATCGGGAGGAGGGGTCCGCGTGACTATCGGGACTTTCACCGGGAGCGCATCGGGACGCGGCAGCGAGCACACGCTCGCAGGGCTTCTTTTCCCGAGCAGCCATCGGGACTCGTTCGTCCTGATGACGTCCCGGTGCACCATCAGTGGGACCCGGGGACCCCTAGGAGGGTCCCGGTCGTCCCGGTGGACCCCGATGAAGGGTCCCGATGACCGGCGCCCGACCGGCCGCCCGACCCCCTCGCTCGAGACCCCGGAAGCGGACCTTCCACAGCTTGAGGTCGCGATGCGTGGCCTCGCCGAAGCCCCCCAGCGCACTCGCGAAGCGCAGGGCGTGCGGCCGTTGTCGCTCATCGCTCTCTCGATTGGGCGAGCGAGCGCCCATGCACCTCGGAGGCCCTGACGTGAACGCTCGAATCGACGACCTGACGGACCGGCAGCGCACCAGCGTGGTCAAGGCGATCCGCGCCGGCCGCTCGGTCCGCGAAGCCGCGGCGGATCTCGGCATCTCGCCCGCGCCGGTGCGCCGCGCCCTGCGCGAGGACGCGACGCTCAGCCGGGCCGTCGCCGCCGCGCGCGAGGAGAGGCGCCAGGAGCTCGCCGAGGCCGCGAAGGCGCGCCACGCGGCGAAGGAACGCGAGCGCCGGGCTGCCAAGCCGAAGCCCCCGAAGCCGGCGAAGGCCCCGAAGGTCGCCGCGGTGCGCCCGCCGAGGGACCTCCGGGGCCCGTACTCCGCCGAGGCGATGCGCGCGGCCGTCGGTGCCGCGGCCGTCGTCGCAAAGGATCTGCTCGCCGCCTCGAGCAAAGAGGTCCGCCGCCTGCCGCACCCCGACGTCTACGGGCAGCTCCGCGCCCTCGTCCACGGCCCGGCATCCGCCCCCGACCGCGACGCCGCCGTGCTGGCCCTCCTCGCCGAGGTCGAAGCCCGCGCCGTCCGCGAGGCCGCCTGCGGGATGAACTACGCCGGGGTCGACCGCGCCGCGGCAGGAGGGGAGGGCTCGTGATCGACCACCGCTCACTCCGCGTCGGCCTGCGGGCCATGCGCGAGGGGACGATCCTCGTCGTCGGCCAGCCCGTGGCCCGTGGCGCGCTCTTCGGCTGCCGGCCCGAGACCCTGGGCTCCGCTTCGCTCGCCCTCGACGAGGTGGGCCTCCGGTTCGTGCCCGGCGGCTCCGAGCCCGGCGGCGACCCGATCACCTTCCTGCACCCGTGCGGAGCAGCCCACGCGACGGCGCTTCAGCAGCATCTCGACCTCGCTCGCGAGCGCCTGGGGAGCAACTGATGCGCCGCCTCGACTCCCTCGTGTTCCTCGCCCCGCTCGCCCTCGTGCTGGCCTGCGTCGCGCTCCACGTCGTGGCGTGCTTCGCCAGCGTCGAATCACCGCCCGCCCCGCTGCCTGCCCTCACCGCCTCGCTCTGCGTCCCTGACGGGGGCTGCGTCGCGGCGCCCGTGCCGGAGCTGCCGTGATGGCCCGCCATCTCCTCGCCGCCCTGGCCGCGCTCGGCCTCGCCGTCGTCGCCCTGGTGCACGTCGCCGGAGCGCAATCGGGCTACGGCGGGGCCCCCGGTGTCGGAGGCACCATCCAGAGCGGCTCGCAGGCCGTCATCGTCCCGAACGCCTCCCCGGTCCCCCTCTGGACGGAGCCGGCCGAGAGCGCGGCGACCCTCTACGACACGTCGGCCGTCGTCGCGTGCGAGACCCCCTCGGCCGCGGGCGATGCAGGCGCCGGCAACCTCTGGCGGGCGGACCTCGAGTTCAACACGCAGCGCATCGGCGACGCCGGGCCGACCGTCCCCGCGGCCATGACCGTCTCGAACCTGCGCACGTCGGGCGTCGGGGCAGTCGCGTCCGGCGCGAGCGTCGCCATCGTGGGCACGAGCGCGGTCCTCTCGTGGGGCGGAGCAGCGAGCGCGCCCTTCACCTGCTCGGCCTTCGTCCGACACACGGAGGCGCCGTGAGCCGCCACACCGTGACCGTCAGCCGCCCGGCCCACACGCCCGAGCGCGTCGAGCTCTTCGTGGGGACCTCCACGGGGTCCGTCATGCTGGAGCCCGACGAGGCACGCTCGATCGCGGCCCAGCTGCTCGCCGCTGCCGACCGCGCCGACGGCGTTCCGACGCTCGACCAGGCGCTTGGGGAGGAGAACTGATGGCCCTTCGCACCGGACATGGCACCGGAGCGGGCGCCCCGCGCATCGAGCTCCTACCCCCCGACGAGCTCCCGCCCGCCTCCCCGGCGGACACGGACCGTTCAGGGCGCGGAACGGACGGGCGCTTTCTGCCCGGCAACGGCATCGCACGGGCGCAGAAGGCGCGGCCGACCCGCTACGGCTCGCTGGTGCTCGGCCTCGCGAAGGCCGACCCCGTCTACCAGACGTGCGCGCGCTGGGGGTCCAGGTACGCGGCGCACCGCCGGGCCGAGCTGGCGAAGGCGCACGGCGGGGAGCTGTCCGCGGGCGTCGGGGCTCTCGTGGAGAGCGCTGGGAACGCCCTCGCTGACTCGCGGTACGTGCGGGCGAAGGCCGCCGAGAAGGGCGACCCGGCCCTTTTCAAGCTGGCCGCCTCCCTCGCGACCGAGGCCCGGCAGTGCGAGCTCGCGGCGTGGGAGCTGGCCGCGCGTGAGGCCGCTGCTCGCCCCCGCGGCGACGTCGTGGCCTCGATGCGCGCCCGCATCCTCGGAGGGAAGAAGCCGTGAACCTCCGCGACCAGTTCTCCGAGTTCGACGACGCGCTCGCGGCCCACGGCGTCCCCCCGCTGACCGCCTGGTGGCGCGAAGGCATCGGGTCATGGCTCGACGCGTACGAGACGGGGCAGGTGCTCGAGCTCTGGGCGTGCGTCGGGCGCGGCGCGGCGAAGTCGACGGCCCTCTACAAGCTGGCTCTCTTCTTCGCGCTCTTCGGGGACTTCGTGGTCCCGCCGGGGGAGCGGCACTTCGCGATCGTCCTCTCCCGCTTGAAGGAAGAGGCGGCGAAGGGGATCGCCATCATCGACGCGTGGCTGACGCTCCTCGGCGTGGCCCACCATCTCGCGGGCGACGTCATCGAGCTCGACGAGCAGCCGCGCGGGATCCGCGTCGTCGCGGCGAGCGTGGCGGCGACCTCGGGATGGCGGGCCTTCTTCGTCGCGAAGGACGAGCGAGGCAAGTGGCCGCTGTCCGGTGTCGACGAGCGCGACGCCGAAGAGATCGACACGAGCGCCGCGGCCATGACCGCAACGCACGCGCTCGCGCCCATCGTGACCATGGGCTCCGCCTGGCTCACCCTCGGCGCGTTCCACGAGACCATCGCGGCCGGCTCGACCTCGGAGCGCGTCGTGCTCGGCCCCACCCCGACGTGGATCGCGGCGCCGCACATCACCGAGGCCGACTGCCGGAAGAAAGAACGCGACCCGCGGAAGTTTGCGCGGGAGTACGCCTCGATCGCCTCCGACGCGCACGACGAGGCCCTCATCGACCCGCACCTCGTCGACCGGGCGATGCGCGCGGCGCCAGGCGACGTACCCCCGGAGTCGGGCACCGCCTACACGGCCGCGATGGACCCGTCCCTCGGCCGGAACGCGTGGACCTTCGTCATCGCCGGGAGCCGCGAGGTCAACGGGCGCTTGATCGCGAGCGTCGTGCTGCACCGGGAGTGGCGCGCGTCCCACGGCAAGATGCTCGACCCCGCGGCCGTGCTCGCGACCATCGCCGGCCACTGCGCCGCGTACGGCGTCACGAGCGTTCGGACCGACCAGTTCCACGGCGAGAGCCTCGCGGCCATCGCCGAGCGGATGCACCTCGGCATCCACGTGCTGGTGGACAAGCCCACCGCGACCGAGCGCCTGACGCGCTACGAGGGGCTCCTCACGCGCTTTCTCGACAACGCGATCGAGCTGCCGCGCGATCCGGTCGTGCGGGCGGACCTCCTCGCCATCCGTCGGCGCGTCTCCTCGGGCGTCAACGCGTTCACCATCTCCATGGCCGTCACCGCCGACGGGCGCCACGCCGACTACGCGCCGAGCTGCGCGCTGGCGCTCGAGCGCATCGCCGTCGACGACGCGATCCCCGGGTGGGTCTACGCGATGGAGCGGTACGCAGGCGACAAGGCCGTCGACGCCGGCGAACGGCCCCACGAGAAGCCCGCCATCGAGCTTGTCACCCGCCCGTACGTGCTCGGGGGCGAGGAGGTCTGCGGCTTCGTCGAGGGCAAGCAGGTCGGGCGCGTGACCTTCCACCGCGAGCGGGTGACCGAGACGTGGACGCGCGACGTCGGCTCGTCCGAGGAGTTTCTCGCCAAGGTGTGGGGCGAGCTGAAGTCGCAAGGAGTCGTCACGTGAAAGGGACTGCCATGAACGAGAACGAGAGCGAGGAGAAGCTGGTCCAGCGGGTCGAGCCGGGGGAGAACGGTCGCCGGCCCCGGTACGTGCCGCCGCGCGGCGTGGGACGCATGGATGCGGTGCGGCTCCGCGACGAGATCGAGGAGGACGCGCGTCGCACCGGCAAGACGGTGGCGGAGATCTGGTCGGCGCGCATGGCGCTCCGCGGCCAGCCGAACGAAATCGTCTCCGCCGCCCAGATCGACAGGCACTTCCCGAAGAAGGGCCCGGCGGCGCTCCCGGTCTACGAGGTGGCCGACCCCACGGCGCTCGACCCCGTGCATCCTTGGCGCTTCCACCTCTGGACCGTCGGCGCGCCGGTGCTCACGGTGACGAACGGAGAGGCATCGACGGAGCTGAAGCCCATCGACGCGGGCGTTCCGGTCGACGGCCACCTGTCCCTCATCGACTACGAGCGCATCGTCGAGCAGCACGGCACCGAGGACACCGCCGGCGAGTCGTCTCCCGAGTGGCTCGCCGACGGACGCGCCGCGATGCTCGACATGGACCGGGCGCGCCCGTCGTCCGCGCTGGCCGGCTTTCGCGGCGAGCTCGAGGCGTGGCGCCGACAGCAGGAGGCCGTGGGCCGCGGCTTCGCCCTGCCTCCCGAGGAGATCGCGAAGGTCACGGGGCGCCCGTACACGCCGCGCAAGTCGCTCGTCCCCGCGGGCATCTACGCGAAGCGCCTGGCCGCTGAGAAGGTCGAGCGGGAGGCGCGCGCCGTGGAGCTGGCCGCGCAGGCCGAGGCCGCGCGCATCGAAGCGGCTCGCCCGCGCACGCTCGCCGAACGCAACGCATGGGGCTTCGAGGTGCGCCTCGGCGGCATCCACGAGCCCCCCGCGCAGCTCGGCTCGGTGCCCTTCTCGTACGCGCTCAAGGAAAGCCGGTTCGTGCTCGTCGAGGCGATCCCCGGCCTGACGTTGCCGGTGCTCGACCTCCAGAGCTTCCGCGTGATGCGCGCAGATGAGTTGATTCCCGGGAATGCGCGGCCGCCCGCGCGCCCGTACGCGAGCGTCTACGAGCTCGCCTGCCGGCTCGTCGAGATTGACCGCGGCACGGCCGACTCGGGCCCCGTCGGGACGTTCTTCACGGCGCTGGAGCCGGACGACCACGCGCTCCTCGACGACGCCGCGCGCTGGGCCCGGGGCTGCACGCCGGGCGATCGGTGGCGGCGCGTTCACTCGGTAGAGCTTCTCTGCCGTGGACGGATGTTGAGGCCTGACCTCGTGGCGCGCGAGGTGTGGCGCCGCATCGAGCACCGTCACGAGGCCGAAGCCGCCACGTGGGAGCAGCCGGTGAACGAACGAGGCGGAGAGGGCGCCAGCACGCCCGGCGCTCGGCTAGTCCCCCTGGGGAGCAAGAGTCGCTGGGTCACGACCGAGCGACGAGCGCCCGGTCCCGTGCTCACCGAGTCACACGGCGGCATGGTGTGGGAGCGGGATGCGATGGAGCTGGCGTGCGTCACCGCCGCGCAGCGCGGAGTCGTGGTGCCCGGTGCTCTCCGCTCCAATACGTTGGAATCGACGCTTGCAAACGGGCATTCCCATCGCAGAACACCGAAGAGGAAGTGAGAGGCGAGCCATGGATATCGTTCAACGCTACGACCTGGCCGGCGGCTCCGTCGGCGCGCACCGGCGCACGCCGCAAGGGGGCCTCATCGCGGATGCACGCCTCACCCGCACGGGCGTCTTCAAGTACGTCCAGCCCGACGGCACGACGCGGCGCGAGCTCCGGCATCCGGACGACGTCTTTCATCCGGACAGCCTCGCGAGCCTCGCGCACGCCCCCGTCACGATCGATCACCCCGAGGTGGTGACGCCCAACAACTGGAAGGACGTCGCGGTCGGCCACGTCGCCGGGACCCCGAAGCAGGACGGGAAGTACGTCACCGCCCCCATTCGCATCCACGACCGGGACGCGATCGACGATGCCGAGAAGGGGAAGCTGCAGGAGCTCTCGTGCGGCTACAGCTGCAAGCTCGATCGCACGCCGGGGACCTACGACGGCGAGGCGTACGACGCCGTCCAGCGGACCATCCGTTACAACCACGTCGCGGCGGGCCCCCCGGGGTGGGGAAGGGCGGGCCCCGAGGTGCGCATGCGCTTCGACGCGTCGAGCGCCGTCAGCCTCGACGACGAGAACACCACCGACGAGAGGACGGACGACATGGACGACAGGTTCAGCGAGAACAGCACCTACGACGGCCCCTACGAGGAGCAGCCTGGCGATTCGCAGCTGCACCCCGGCGTCGCCGCGCACATGGAGCGCAACGCAAACGCGTGGCGCACCGGACGCGCGGGCGAGCGGCTCCGCGGCCGACGCAGCGACACGACCGGCAACGGCTACCTGCCGCGAGGCGACGGCAAGACGAGGCCCGACGTGCTCGCGAACGCGATCCGCGCGTGGGAGCGCTGCGGTCGCAAGGGACCGAAGCCCACCGACGAGGCGCCCGATCCGACGGCCGCGTCGCAGACGCCGTCACGGCGCGGGAACGCGCCGATCGACGAGGACGATCCGCTCACCCCCGAGGAGTACGACTTCTCGAAGACGAACCGCGAGGCCGGCGAGGGCGATTCCGTCGGCGCCGCCCAGGCGCGAATGGTCCAGCGCAACAAGGACGCGTGGAAGGCCTCGGGCGACCGCAGGGCCGCGAAGAAGTCGGCCGACCGCGCCGCACGACGCTGAAACGAAGCACCAACGAAGCACCAACGAAGGAACGAGGACACGACCATGTCTCAGCATCCCGGTAAGCAGTGGGTCTCGAAGACGATCGCGCGAACGCACCACCCCGTCGACCTCAAGATGACGTACACGCCCGAGCGCCGCGAGCTCGTGACGGTGGGCCCCGACGGCGGGCGCGTCGCGATCACCGTGAACGGCGCACCGCTCGCGCAGGGCCTCGGCCACACGACGCTGGATCCCGACACGACCATCGAGCTCGGCCAGCTCCTCGTGCAGCTCGGCCAGGAGGCGAAGGAGCGCGCATCGGCTCCCGCGCCGGCGGCGGCGGAGTAGCCATGGCCCCCATCGACTGGAAAGCGACCCGTCTTCTCATCGCGGTCCCGTGCGCCGAGGGCGTGGATCCCACGACCATGACCTCCGTCCTCGACCTCGTGTTCGCTCTCGCCGCTCGGGGCGTGCCGGCCAGCGTGTCCACGGTAAAAGGCTTTCTGGTCAACGACGCGCGCAACGCGCTCGCCCGCGTGGCGCTCGACTCGTCGCCAGCAGACGGCCCAACGCACTTGCTCCAGGTCGACAGCGACATGGAGTTCGGTCCCGACGTCGTTGTCCGGATGCTGGAGAGGAACGTCGACGTCATCGGCTGCCCCGCCGCCCTGAAGGTGGTTGGGCCGCCGCAGTACAACCTCCGTCCACTGACCGTTCCGACGACGGTGGAGCGAGGAGCGATCCGTGTGGAGGCCATAGGTACAGCCCTGCATCTGACCACGCGCCGTGTGCTCGAGGCGGTGGCGGGGATCGCGCCCCGCTACTTGAGCGGCGGCTACAACGAGCACGCTCGGGAGCGCATCGGACTCTTCGACCAGCTCATTACCGAGACAGGCCATCGCAGGCTTGACGACTACGCCTTCGCAAGCCGCGCGCGGTCTCTTGGTTTCGACGTGTGGGCGCTCCTCGACGGCAAAACCACGCATCACGGTCCAGGACCGCTCGCGTGGCGCTGTCACCTCAAGGAAGAGGACCTCGGGCCGCTCGTTCGGAGCACAGCAGTCACCGAGCGAGGCCTGACCTTTGACCTCGCCGCGCCGGCGGCGGAGTAGGCCATGGCAGGCACGACCATCGGGACGTCTACCGGATCGGTCAGCGTCCGTCGCAAGGGGGACGAGATCGTTCTCACCGTGAGGGGCGGCGATGTGGTGGCCGCGCAGCGGCTGACGCTCGCCGACGCCATGGAGCTCGTCGCCGAGGTGCAGAGGCTCATCGAGGCCCCGACTCCCGAGGCGCCCGTCGACCACGGAGCACAGAGCGCCGTCGATGTGCCCGACGCTCGGACCTCGCGGCTTTTGGATGAGGTCGCGAAGATGAGGAAGGCCGGTGATTCGTCGTGAGCGCGAACGGCAACCCCAACGCGCCCGACCAGCCGTCCATCAGCTGGGTCGACACCGCCGGGCTCACGCACCTCTTTTCCTTCGACCTCGTGAAGAGCGAGACGTGGAACGACGACGCGACCGTGACCGAGCACGCGGTGGAGGTGGGCGCCAACGTGGGCGACCACATCCGCGTCGAGCTCGAGAAGTGCGAGCTCGAGATCCTCTCGACCCCGACGCCCCTCGACGGCAACGCCTTTCAGACCGCCGTCCTGACGGGCTCCTCGGCCCAGCTCCCCGTCCCTTCGTGGGTGAAGGGATCGGGCCTTCTCGTCGTGCCGGCCTGGCAGAACAACATCGAGATCCGCGCCCTCGCTGGCGCGCTCGTGGGGCTCGGCGGGGGCCTCAAGGGCACGCTCGGGCAGGTGGGCGGGCTCGCCGGGGACCTTCTTCTCGGCGCGCTCTTCCCGGGGGTCGAGACGCAGCGGCCGGTGCAGACGACGGCGGGCCTCTCGCCCCCGGCGCCGTCGCGGATCGTCACCCCCACGGTGCAGATGTTCGCCGCGCCGAGCGACTTCGTGGAAGCGACGCACGCGCAGATGAAGGCCCTGAAGGACGCGGGACAGCTCCTCTCGGTCTACGGGACGAAGCAGGTGAATCTCTCGATGGCGATCGAGAAGCTCACCTTCGTCCGGAACGCCTCGACGGGGGGCGCCGAGATGATGACGGTCGGCTTCAAGGAGGTCCGCGTCGTCGCGACGCAGATGGTCCCCGTCCCCATCCAGAACCTCTCCGCCGGCGGAGGCGCCCCGCCGGTCCATCATGGAGCTCAGAACGCCTCCGATGCGCCGCCCGCGATGCAGAAGAGCACCGCGGCGTACATCGTGGACAGCGTCGGCGGCGTGAAAGGGGCAGTGGAGAAAGTTAGCGCGTTCTTCGGATGGGGAGCTTCGTCATGACGATCCAACTCATCCCGTGCTGGTCGGAACCCTCGTACTTCGAGATGGTCACGCTCGAGGGGACGACCTACGGCCTTCAGTTCGACTACAACCAGCGATGCGCCAGCTGGTACATGCATGTGGCCGACTCGGCCGGCGTCGACATCTACAACGGGGTGAAGCTCGTGACGGGGTTCTCCCTGCTCAAGAAGTGCAAGGACCCGCGCGCACCCGCCGGCGCCATCATCGTCGTCGCCGCTGGCACCGACCAGACTCCGCCCCAGCAGTACGACCTGCTCCCGAACGCCCGGTGCACGCTCCAGTACATCACGAGCGACTGGGTGCAGCTCTTCGTCACGGGCCAAGGGCAGACCGTCCTCGATCTGCTCAATGCGAACGCGCAGGCAAGCGCGCTCAGCCCCTATGGGCAGGGATGAGCGCCGACCTCCTCGCCAACGTCGAGCGCCACGCGGACGACCGCCCCGCGGCGTCGCCCGAGCGCGCCGATCCGCACGCGGGCTACTGGCGGGGGAGCGCGGCGGGGCACGTGTCCTACTGGCGCGCGCGGGCGCTGCGTGCGGAGGGGGCCGTCGACCGGCTCAAGGCGACGCTCGCGGCGTGGCGGCCGGTGACGTGAGCACGGCCGCGTGCATCTTCAGTCCGTCGAGCGAGGCGAACTGCTCGAGCACGACACCACCCTCACACTCCGGTGGGCACTTCTGGCCGGCGGGTAGCCCACGCATCCCTGTCCCCGCGCACGTCGGACAGACGCGCACGAGAAGGCATGCCCCGACCTCGAGTTGAAACGAGCCCGAGCCCTGGATTGTGACCATTCGCGCCATGCAAGCCATGCGACCACGGGCCGGGATGAGGGGCAACGGCGCGGCTTGACCATGGCGTCACTTTGAGACACATTCAGACACGGCGATACGGAAAGGAACGCACGATGCGAGTTGCCATCGACTACGCTCGGCTCATGGCCGACGACGACCTGACCGAAGAGATCACCATGCGGATCTCGAAGGGCGACCGGGAGCTGCTCGATGCGCTGGCGTCGAGGATGCCGCTCAAGGTGCGCACCCTGGCGCGCATCGCGCTCCGCGTTGGCCTGGCCGAGATCGAGAAGGACCCGGCCCGCATCTTCGCGGCGGGGAAGCCGACGAAGAAGCATCAGAAATGAGTCACGCCGCCCCGGTTGGCCCCGAGGCGGCGCTGTTGTCCCACAACCCATCGGAGAGACAGGAGCTAGACCATGCAGAGCATTGCACAGAAGCAGACGCACGACACGCGACCAGAAACCCCCATCGGCGATGAAATTGCCACGACCGTCGCGGAGATGCGCAAGACGCTGGGCTACCTGGCCCGCAACATGGCCCTCGTCTTCGACGGCCAGCTCGACCACCTCGCCGCAAACGCGCACGCGTCGCTCGTCGAGGTTCTCGGGCAGATGACGACGCTCGACGAGTTGGGCACCGCGTGCAGGCTCGTGGAAGGGGACCTCGCGAAGAGCAAGGGGAGCAAGTCGTGAAGGCCTCCCCTTCGTCGATCCGGTTGTTCACGAGCGCCGACCTCGAGAGGCTCGATCGCGAGGACCGGATGCGCCCCGCGAACGACGTCTACAACAGGTACAAGCGCCGCTGGGACATCCGGCGGATCACGCTCCTCAGCGCGTACGGCGGGCCCCCGACGATCGGACAGCTGGCATCGGAGGTTTGCCCCACGGCGCCGCGAACTGCGGATTCCTTGGAGAAACCGGCCGGCGGCGAGATCATCGACCTGGCCGCGTTGCTCTCCAGGAGCATCAAGGCCGCGGGCAAGTCGGGTCCGGCGCGAGCCAGGAAGTAGCTCGCCCGTCATCTCCCGCGCCTCGGCAACGGGCCGCGGGGGGAGGAGGCCGAACCGTTGGCGCATGACCGAACGATCTTCACCCGCCGCGAGCGCCAGGAGCTCGCGTGGGAGACCGCGTGCGACGACAGGACGATCCGGCGGTGGGAGCGCGGTGACGTCGTCAAGGACGCTACGCGCCACCGGCTCGAGGCCGCGGCGAAGAAGCTCAAGTTTCCGGTGCCGATGAGAGGGATGTGAGCCATGCCGAAGAAAGCCACCGGCCAGGTCATCAAGACGGCGCTCGGGTACAGCGCGCGCGTGCGTGTCGGGGCGGGCCCGAACGATCGCTCGACGTTCGCGCTCGCCGTGAAGAGTGACGAGGCGGCCGAGACCCGCGCCGCCCTGCTCGCGAACATGGCCACGCGGCTCCGGCGCGTGGGGACGCCGACGACCGACATCGAGGTTCTCCTCGAGGAGCTCGGCGCCGCGCGGGGCGAGCGGTCCCTCGCCGAGGCGCAGCTCGCCGTCGACGCGGTCCTCAGCGGCAGCGTGACCGCGGCCACGAGCGCGCTCACGCCGACCTTCGAGGACTTCGCCGAGGACTGGACGAGCGGCAAGCTGCACCGCGAGCACCCGGACCACGTGCGCGAGAAGGACGCGAAGCGCGACGAGGAGATTCTCCGGCTCTACGTCAACCCGGTGATGGGCCCGGCCCGGATCGGCGAGGTCCGTCTCGAGGACGCGGAGCACGTCATGGCGGCCCTACCGGCCGCGCTCGCGCCGCGATCGCGGAAGAAGGTCGCGCAGTGCATGAGCAAGGTGCTCTCGCTCGCCGTCTACCCGGGGCGCCACCTCGCATCGAACCCCATCCCGCGCGAGTGGATGCCGAAGATCCCGAAGAGCGCCAACAAGGCGAAGGGTTGCCTGTACGTCGACGAGGAAGCGAAGCTCGCCGCGTGCGCGGCGGTCCCCCTCGAGCGGCGCCTCGCGTACGGCATCCTCGCCCGCGAGGGGATGCGCGCGTCGGAGCTCGAGCTCCTTCGGTGGCAGGACGTCGACCTCGCGCGCGGCCGCGTACGGCTCGACGAGAACAAGACGGACGACCCGCGCGCGTGGGCGCTCGCGCCCGACGTCGTCCGCGTGCTCTCGTGGTGGCGGAAGCGAACCGACCGCGCCGAGGACACGGAGCTCGTCCTCGGCGTGCCCCTCGGCGATGGCGCGTGGCTGCTCCGCGGCGACGAGCACTACGACCCGACGAAGCCCGACACGACGACCAACCGCCGCGGCGACCTCCGCACCGCCGGCGTCGCGCGCCGCGAGCTCTTCGAGCGCACCGCTTCGAGGCAACCCATTCGGCTCCACGACTTCCGCGCGCTCTTCGTCACCGTCTCGCTGGCGAACGGCAAGACGGAGCAGTTCGTCACCGACAGGACGGGCCACAAGTCGAGCCAGCAGGTCGCGCTCTACACCCGCCAGGCGCGCACCTGGACGGAGCTCGACCTCGGGACGCTGCGCCCCCTCGACGAGCTCCTGCCCGAGATGGCGGGCGAGGCTCGGGCTCCCGAGGCGATCCCTTCCCTGCCCCCGCCGCCGCCCGCGATTGGGCGGCGATTGGGCGCCGAAGAGAGCCCACTTGGGGACTTGAACCCCAGACCTGCGCTTTACGAAAGCGCTGCTCTACCACTGAGCTAAGTGGGCAGTGAAACGGGGCGGGAACATACGCGACGCCCGCGGTGAGTCAAGCCGCGACGATCGCGCCCCCGGCGCTCGCTCTCTCTTTCGCCGCCCTTGCCCCCTTGCTCGCGTCCGCGATCCGCGTCGCCGCGAGGCGGCTCATACCCATGATGGAGTGCTGGGGGTTCACGCCGAGGTTCGTGGGGAACACGCTCGAATCGACCACGTAGAGCCCCTTGGCCTCGTGGGTCTGGAAGTCGGGCCCGACGACGCTCGTCTTCGGGTCGACGCCCATTCGCGCGGCGCCGAAGAGGTGCGTCGTGATGAAGCTCCACATGCGCGAGTCGAGCGGCGCCTCGTCGATGAGCTTCACGTCGTCGATCGAGCGGATGACGCTCGGCAGCCCGTAGATCCCCGGCCACACCTCGCGGGCGCCCGACTGGAACATCATGCGGGCCAGCATGGCCGTGCCCTTGCGGGCGCGCTGGATGTCGGCGGTCGTGAGGCTCAGCTTCACCTTGTCGCGATGTCCCCAGCCCGGGCGGACGCTCCCCTCGGCCTCGGCGCGGATGACGACCGCCCATACGGCGACGTTCGCGAAGATGCCGAAGTTTCGCATCAGCTCGCGTCCGATGCCGGGGATGCGCACCGCCGCGAGCTCGGGCGCCATCGAGATGGTCTCGAGCTTGATGCGTTCGGTCCTGCGAAGGTGGGTGCACTCCGCTCCCTGCGTCGCGCCGAAGCTCATGTCGACGGGCGTGTCGAACACCCCGCCGAGCCCGTAGCCGGGGTGACACTGGAAGTGCTCGCCGAGGGCGCGCGCGCGGATGCCGCTGCGCCGGAGGATGTTCGGCGTCTGGATCGTGCTCGCCGCCACGAGGACGCCCTGGCGCGCGTGAAGACGCACCGATCGCGTCGGCCGCGCCGCGACCTCTTCGTCGCCCTCGTCGTTCGTCGTCTGCGCGAGCACGCCCGTAGCCCGGCCGTTCTCGATGAGAACGCGGTCCACGCGGCACGAGCAGAAGATGCGCGCGCCCAGCGCCAGCGTCCACGGGACGTAGCTCACGTTCATCCCCTGCTTGGCGGCGCTGGGGCAACCCGTGACGCATCGGCCCGAGCCGCGGCATCCCTTCTCGTAGCGGTGCATCTTGCGCGCGGGCAGCCCCGTGGCGCTCGCCTCGTCGAGGAAGAGACGGTTGTTCTCGCCCAGCACCTCGTCGGCCACCGCGTGGACGTTGAGCTCGCGCTCCAGCGCGTCGAAATGGGGGGCCAGCGCGTCGGTCGTGATGTGCTCGCGGAGGCCGAAGCGCTCGTGCCACTCGGCCAGCACGTCCTCCGGAGTCCGGTGCGCGATGGCCGAGTTCATCACCGTGCTGCCGCCGACGCAGCGTCCCTGGATGAGCGGGATGTACGAACGACCCTCGCAGACCTGCGTCCCGGCGTCGCGGTACATGTGGCGGAACGCGTCGTACACGCTGTCGCCGAAGTCGCGCGTGCGGATCCACGGACCCTCCTCGACCATCGCGACGGAGAAGCCCGCCTTGGCCAGCGTGTGCGCAGCGACCGCCCCACCGGCGCCGGAGCCGACGACGACGTAGTCGAACGACTCTTCCAGGTCGCGCTCGAGCGCCGTGCCGTCGACGACGGCCCCCTCGGGAAGGGCCTCGTCCGGAAAAGGGCGATGGTCGTGGTCGTGGTCGTGAGGGTGATTGTGGTCGTGCGACATCGAGTGCTCCTCTAAGCAGCCTGAACGCGCTTGGCGCGAAGCGTGACCAGCCCGGCCTTGGTGGGCGGCGGCAGCAGCATGCGGGCCCGCACCGCGCCGTCCCCCGCGTAGAGCAGGGCGCCCATCGTCTTCAGGATGAGGACCAGCGAGCGCACTACGTACGACTTGCTGACCACCAGCGTGGCCACGACGCGCTCGCGGTCCGCCATCGCCAGACCCGCGATCGTCGCGAACCGCCCGAGGACGAAGAGCGGAGCGAGCGCCACGAGCCACACCGCCGCACGCACCCCGAAGGCTGCCTGGAACGGGACGCTCCGCATCAGCTGCCGGAGGAAGCGCCGCACGTCGAGCGCGCGGATGTCCGCGAGCCCGCCCTCGGCGGAGCCCGGAAAGATGGCTCCCATCGCGGCCTCGGCCCAGCGGTCCTCGAATCGTGTCAACCTCATCGCTTCCTTCCCTTCTTGCTCGTCTCGACAGATGCGATCGGATCGCTCGCGACCGGCGCGGGCGACGGGTGACGGCGCGACCAGCCGGCGTCGAGCGCTTCCAGCGCCCGGCGCGCGATGTTCCGCGCCGAGTCGCCGTCGCGCGACTTGATCATCGCGATCACCGGGTCGTAGAGCGTCAGCGACGCCTCGGGGTCGTCGTACAGCGTGGTCACGAGGTGGGGGTACTCGTCGGGCCAGCGGGCGAACGTATTGAGGAACAGCTCGAGCCCGACGTTGCGCGCCGCCTTGCAGACCGCCCGCATGAAGGCCAGATCGGCCCGCGCGAAGGCCAGCGGGTCGTCGACGTGCTCGCGTAACACCTGGATGCACGCCGTGATGGCGTCGATGTCCTCGTCGGTGTGTCGCTCGGCGGCGAGCGCGACCGCCTCGGCCGCGAGGATGCGCCGGAGCTCGAGCGAGCTACGCACGAGCTCGTGCCAGGCCGCGTCGTTCAGCTTGAGCCCCTTCACCAGCGTGCCCAGCATCTCGAGGCCTGCGCGCTCGCGCCACGAGGCCACGATGGTCCCGGCGCCGTGCCGGGTGGTGATGAGGCCGAGCGCCTCGAGCCGCGCCAGGGACGCCCGAAGCGTGAGCCGGTTCACGCCGAGGGCGAGCGACAGCTCGCGCTCGGAGGGGAGGCGCGTCCCTGGGCGGAGGCGGCCGGAGAGGATCTCGCCGCGCAGACGGTCGGCCACGGCGTCGACCACGCTCTGGCGCGCCACGGGCGCGAGCGTCGCCAGCGTCTGGAGGTCGGGCGCGAAGCTCGAGGACGGGGGGGTCGGGTCGTCGTTCATGCGCTCCTCTACTGGTTCAACCACCTGACATGCAGCCGGGTCGTGCGCAACTGATTTCGCAGTGACGCGGTTTACGCAGGCCGAGCCGCAAGGGCCATAAGGGCAGCAGTTCCCTCGAGTTGGCTCGGGGCTTCTCCCGGGCGGGCGGCGCCAGTAAGGTCGGACCCGATGATCGATCTGCGGAGCGACACCGTCACGCGACCCACGGCGGCCATGCGCGAGGCGATGGCGCGGGCCGAGGTGGGCGACGACGTCTTCGGCGACGATCCGACGGTGCGGGCGCTCGAAGAGGAGATCGCAGGCATCACGGGAAAGGAAGCGGCCCTCTTCGTCAGCAGCGGGACGATGGGCAATCAGCTCGCCATCGCGACCCAGACGAGGCCCGGCGACGACGTCATCGTGGGCGAGGGGGCTCACCCGGTGATCAACGAGGCCGGTGCTGGAGCCGCGCTGAGCGGCGTGCAGTACACGACGGCCGGACGTGGAGGTCTCTTCACGGCGGAGGAGCTCGAGGCCGCGATGCAGCCCCGCGTGTACTGGGCGCCGCGCTCGTCGCTGGCATCGATCGAGAACACGCACAACCGCGCGGGAGGACGTGTGTGGCCCCTCGCCCAGGCGCGGGCCGTGGCGGAGCGAGCGCGTGCGCTGGGGCTCGCGACCCACCTCGACGGCGCGCGAATCTGGAACGCGAGCGTGGCGAGCGAAATCGACGTCGCCACGTGGTGTGCGCCGTTCGACACGGTGAGCGTGTGCTTCTCCAAGGGCCTCGGGGCACCCGTGGGCAGCGCGTTCTGCGGCCCGCGGGCGCTGATCGTCGAGGCGCGTCGCTTTCGCAAGCGCTGGGGCGGAGGGTTGCGCCAGTCCGGCATCCTCGCGGCGGCGGCTCTCCACGCCCTCGCACACCACCGCGCTCGCCTGGCGGAAGACCACGCGAACGCACGCGCTCTGGCCGAGGCACTGGCGCGAGCGCCGGGCTTCCGCGTCGAGCCGGCGGCCGTGGAGACAAACCTCGTGAACATCGATCTCGACGTGCCCGCCGACGCGGTCTCCCGGAAAGCGGCCGAGCTGGGCCTGCGAATCAACCCGTCGGGGCCGAGGCGACTGCGCGCCGTCACCCACCTCGATGTGTCGACCACCGACGTGCGTTCGGCGGCGGACATCCTCGAACGGGCCCTCGCGACCGTCCAATGACACGCCGGGGTGTCACGGCGCTGGTCGTCTCGCTGCTCTCGCTCCCCGCGAGCGCCTGTGCCCCTTCCCGCGGAGCCGCCTTCGATCGGGCCTACGCCGCCGCCGCGCGCGCCGAGAGTGCGGGCCGCCTCGCCGAGGCGACGGACGCCTACGATCACGCCGCGGCGACCGCGACCCGACCTCGCGACCGCGATCAGGCTCACTGGTCGGCGGCCGACGTGCTCGCGCACAGCGGCCGCCTCGCGGACGCCGTGGCCCGTCTCGATGCGATGGCGCGCGACACGACGAGCGAGCATCAGGCCGAAGCCGCGTACCGCGCGGCGCTACTCCGCATCGACCACGGGGATGCCGACCGCGGATGGCGCGAGATGGAGGACATCGTTCGTCGCTTCCCCGCCCACGGCGTGGGGCACGTCGCGGTCCGAAAGCTCGTCGAGCACGCCGACGCGAAGGGACCCGAAGCTGCGGCCACCGAGCTCGCGGCCCTCCAGCGCGACCTCGACAAGACCGAGCTCGCCCCGCTCGTGACGTACCTGTCCACCGAGCACGTCGAGGCGCGCGGCGACGACACGGCCGCCCGCGACGCCTATCTCCGAATCGCCGACCGCTGGCCCTACCCCCACGGCGCCTTCTTCGACGACGCCCTCTGGCACGCGAGCCTCCTCGACGAGAAGCTCGGGCGGCCCCGCGCCGCGGCCGATGACCTGGAGCGGCTCGTCGCGGAGCGCGAGACGACGAGCCTCATGGGCAGCTACGAGCGCGCTCGCTACGTCCCCTCCATGCTTCGGCTCGGAGAGCTCTATCGCGACGTCCTCCACGACCACGCGAAGGCGCGCGCGACCTTCCACCGCCTCTACTCCGACTACGCTCACTCGACGAAGCGAGCCGAAGCGCTGTGGCGAGAAGCCGCCGTCTGGCGCGAGGACGGGGATGCTCGGACCGCCTGCGACCGGCTGGCCACCCTGGTCCACGAGTTCCCGGACAGCCGGTACGTCCCCTGCGCGACCTCCGCCTGCCAGGGTCTCGAGAGGCCTCCCAAGAGCGGCGCGCCGAGCGAGTGCCGCGACTACATCCGGAAAGAGCAGAACAAGAAAACGGACGAGGACGCTCCCGCGTCTCAGCCCTTCTCGCCTTCCTCTTCTTCCTCTTCTTCTTCGTCGTCGTCGTCCTCGTCGAGGTCTTCGTCCTCCTCGAAGTCCTCGTCCTCGTAGTCGGTTGCCTCGCCCTCTTCTTCTTCCGCCTCGGCCGCGGCGCGCTTCTCGAACTTGAGGTCGACGCCCACATCGCCGAGCTGCGTGTCGATGAGCTCGATGAGCTCGTCGGCGTCATCCCCGGACCACTCGTCGAGCAGGTCGGTCAGGAACTCGAAGAAGTCGCCGTTGTCGAGCCGCCGCTCGATCTCCTCGACCTGCTCTTCGGTGAACGCTTCGAGAATGTCCTCGCGGAGCGTCTCGATGTCGCCCTCTTCGATCGCATCCTGCGCGGAGAGGCGGATTTGCTTAACCGCGCGCTTGTCGAGGTAGATCTCCATCGCTAGGGCCACCCGAGTATGCGAACCGCCATCGGCCTGTCAACGCCCACGTGATCGGCCCACGCGTTGTATGCTGGGACCCGCATGAAGAGGCGCCGCCCGGGCACGCTTGTGGCCATCGCGGCACTGACGAGCGCGGCCGACTTGCTCACCTCGACGGCGGGGGCGGATGATTCCGCGCCCCCGCTGCCCGCAGCGACGCAGAGCGCGATCGAGTCTCTCGCCCCGCCTCCGCCTTCCGGACACGCCTACGTCCAGTACGGCGTCGCCCTCGCCGCCGAGACCGTGGTCTCGTCGGGAGCCATCTGCTCTCTCGTCACCAACTGCATCTTCGGCTCCGGCGGAGGGCTCGTCGTGCGCGTCGGCTGGCGCCCGAACGAAAACTTCTTCATTGGTGGCACCTACGAGGTCTCGAAGCAGGACCCCGACCAGCTGTATCGCCTCGGCATCTTGCAACAGCTCCGCGCCGAGGGACGGCGCTACTTCACGACCGGGCGCGAGGTCACGCCGTTCCTTCTGCTCGGCGCTGGCGTGGGAGCGTACGGCAACGAGTGGACGGCCGACACCTGGGGCCCCACGGGGACGGTGGGCGGCGGCATCGAGGTCGAGCTCGGGGGACCGGTGCTCCTCGTGGAGGCCGCGTACCGCCCCATGTACTTCCATTCCTGGGAGGTCTCGAACAACGAGCTGCAGTCGGGGTTCGTGCACTTCGTGTCGCTCGACATCGCGGTGGAGGCGAAGGACCGCCTGTAAAGAACGACCCGGAAAGATGCCCGACGGCGCGGGCTCACCTTGACTCTCGCCCGCGCGCCGTTGTCCCATCGCTCTCGCGTGATTTGCACGACGTGCGGCCGGGACAACCCGAGCCATCTGACGTTCTGCCAAGAGTGTGGTCAGAGGCTCGCTCCGCGCGTCGCGCCCCCGACGCCGCCGATCGGGCTTGCCCCGCGTGCGCCGGAGAACGTCCCCGCCTCGCTCGCGGCCACGGCGCTGGCCCCTTCGAATCCCCCTCCGCCCATGGCGCAGCCTGCGCCCGTTCCCCCCGCGCCGGCGCCACAGGGGCACCGGAGCTCGGTCCCCGGCGTTCCGCTCCACCGCCCGCCCGCACCCCAGGTGAGCTTCGCGCCGCGAGGGGAGCCGCCTCCCGCGACGCCGGTACCCATGAGCCCCTGCCCGCTCTGCGGCAGCTCGAACCAGCGCGGCCTCCGCTTCTGCGTCACCTGTGGCCACCTGCTCGCAGCGAGCCCGCCGCCCGTCCCCGCCGCGATGCCGCGCGGCCCGACAGGCACGGCGGACCTCTCCCGCACTGTTCCGGAGCAGCCGCCGCGGTTCTCGTCGGCGCCCCCTCCGCCCACGCCCACGCCACCGCCCATCGCACCCGTACGGGTCGTCGAGCTGGGCGTGAGCCCGGCGCCGGCGATGCAGCGCCTCTGCTCGCGCTGTCGCGGTGCTTCGGAGCACACCGCGCAGTTCTGCCGGTTCTGCGGCGCCTCGCTCGCCGACGCCCAGGCCGTCCCCATCCAGCCGTCCGCCAACCCCATCGCCGCGAGCCCCGGTCCGGCCGCCGTCGCACCGGCCCCCGTCGCCGCGCGAGCACCGGTGGCCCCTACGGCGCCCCCTTCGGGCCCCAACGCTGCGCCGGCTCCGCCGCCTCCTGCACCGGTCGCGCACGCCGCCGCCGGCATGACCCGCGCGCGCCTCGTGCTCATCGCGCGCGACGGCAACGAAGGCCCCAGCTACTCGCTAGGCGAGTCGACGGACATCGGTCGCAACGAGGGCAACATCGTCATCGGCGACGACCGGTACATCTCACCGCGTCATGCGCGCGTCGCGATGCGCGGGGGAGCCTTCTTCGTCCGGGATCTCGAGAGCACGAACGGCGTCTTCGTCCGCATCCCGTTCCCGCGCGGAGGACCCGGCGCCGGCGCGAGCGACGGCGCTGGAGGTGGCCCGAAACCCCCCGACTCCGAACAGGTCCTGGCCGATCAAGACTTGTTCTTGGTAGGACAACAGGTGCTAAGGTTTGAGGTCGTGAAGCATGCGGACGAGGGGTTCGGCGTGGCATCCGAGAACGGAACGCTGCTTTTCGGAACACCAGCCGCGCCGCGTTATGCTCGACTGAGCCAGCGCACGGTGGAGGGAGTCGTGCGCGACGTCTTCCACGTGAAGAAGGCGGAGACCGTCATCGGTCGCGAATCGGGCGACATCGTGTTCAGCGACGACGCTTTCCTCTCCCGACGCCATGCCGTAGTACGAGTGCACGGAGTAACCTCGGTCGGCGGGCCACGAAACTTCACCCTGGCCGATCTCGGCTCGTCGAACGGGACGTTCTTGCAGGTGCGCGAGGAAGTGCGCCTGCGCCATGGCGACCACTTCCGTATCGGCCAGCAGCTCTTCCGGTTCGACACGTGACGCAACCCGACACCCCCCAGTCGTCTCCCTTGCTCGGCGATTCGAACGACGCTTCGACCGGCGCCCGTGGGCAAATCCGCGTGAAGCTCTTCGCGCGGACCGACGTCGGACAGATCCGCGAGCACAACGAGGACAACTTCCTCGTGGCCGACATGTCGCGCAAGACTCGCGGCCTGCTCGAGGCGAACCGCACGGGTGTGATCGGACCTCACGGCGCGCTCTTCGCGGTGTGCGACGGCATGGGGGGCGCCGCAGCGGGCGAGATCGCGAGCCAGCTGGCGGTCGACATCCTCTACGAGCGGATGGTCGATCACCTCGAAGAAGGCCACTCGATGCAGCGCGACGACCTGGCGCGACGCCTGGTCCGCGCCATCGAAGCGGCCGGGCTGCGCATCTTCCAGGAGGCGAAGCTCGATCGGACGCGCCGCGGGATGGGGACGACGGTCACCGCCGCCGCCCTCGTCGACGACCACCTCTTCTTCGCCCAGGTGGGCGACTCGCGCGGCTACCTGATGCGGCAGGGGCAGCTCGTGCAGCTCACGCGCGATCAGTCCCTCGTCAACCAGCTCATCGAGGCGGGCCAGCTCACCGAGGAGGAGGCCGAGACCTTCGAGCACAACAACATCATCCTCCAGGCGCTCGGCACGGCCGACACGGTCCAGGTCGACCTGACCTACTGCGAGCTCCGTCGGGGGGACGTGCTCCTTCTCTGCTCGGACGGTCTCAGCGGGATGGTCCGGTTCGACGACATCCGCGAGGCCCTCCGCACGACGACCGAGCCGATCGACGCCTGCAAGCAGCTCACCGAGCGCGCCAACCAGGCCGGTGGCCACGACAACATCACGGTCATCGTGGTGCAGTTCGACGGCGAAGGGCTGAAACCCCTCTCGCAGGACACCGAGGCGCTGAAGTACCGCAAGTACGTGCTGCCCGAGGAGCCGGCGGACAACACCGTTCCGCACCGGATGATCCCGGAGATTTCGTCGATGCCGCCGGCGCTGTCGAACGCGCACGGCCCGGGGTCGAGCGCGCCGCAGGGTCTGTCGTCGACCATGGTGTACTCCGGCGCGAATGCGAGCCCTCTCCCGCCCATTCCCCCGGCGACGACGTCAGGTCCGTCGACCGGGCCGCCTCCCTATTACGAGGAGGAGCGCATCGAGATCCCCGGTACCCACGTGCCCGCGTGGGTCGTCGTCGTGCTCGTCGTCGGCGTCATTCTCGTCCTGGCGGGGACGGCTTTCCTGTTCCTGCGCTGAGCGCGAGGGCATAGAGGGCAACGGGGTCCTTCCGGTCGACGGCGAGCGACGCGGAGGCCGCTTGCCTGGCGCCCACGAGGTCCCCGCGGCCCAGCCGCGCGACGGCGATCCACGCCCACGCCGTCCCTGCCCTCTCGCGATCTCGATCCCCCACGACCCGCGCGAGCAACGCCTCCGCGTCGTCCCAGTCCCCTCGAGCCAGCCTGGCACGCGCCACCAGCAGGAGAAGGGCCGGCGCGTCGCCGAGCTGCTCGCGCGCCTTCGCGACCACCTGCTCCGCCTCGACCTCGCGCCCCAGGACCCTCAGCGACTCCGCCTCCCCGGCCCAGCCCTCCACCTCGCCGGGCGCGACCTCGCGCAGCCGCTGGAACTGCTCGCGCGCGTTCTCGTACTGACCGCGCGCGAAGAGGCGCCTCGCCAGGTTGGCCCTCGCCGGACCGAACCCGGGATCGACCTCGAGCGCGCGCCGGTAGCAGCGCTCGGCCTCCTCGCCGTCCCCGCGTTCGTCCGCGAGCAGCCCGAGCGCGTGGTGCGGCGCCGGGATGTCCTTGTTGAGCGACCGGGCCTTCACGAAGTCGCGCCTTGCTTGCTCGAAGTTGCCCCGCCGGAGCTCGACGTACCCGAGGTTGACCCACGCTTCGACGAACCGCGGGCTGTACTCGAGCGCCACCGAGAGACGCGCCTCGGCGGTCGAGAGGTCACCTCGCGCGAGCGCCTCGGCCCCCGCCGCATTGAGCGCGAGCGCCTTCTTCGGCAGCGCAACGGTGCCGGCGCAGCCAGTGGCGAACGCCAGCGCCACCCCGACCCCCGCCGCCGCCCACCATCTTCTCGCCCTGGACAATCCACTCGCAAGCTGGCCGGGTATGTTCATGCCTCCCCATCGGCCGCTCTGCGACGGGAGTTGCGCTTCGTGGGCGCATATTGCGGACGCCGAGGCGCGCGCTACTCTTTCCGTCGCCGCCATGGTGCCTCCCCCGGACGACGAGCCGTGCGTCGTCGCCTCGCACGAGGCGCTCTTCGCCGAGGATCGCCAGCCGCCCTGCGACGCTTGCGGAGCGGCACGCCCGGCCGCGGACGAGGACGACGGTTTCGGTCTGTCCGGAACCGGCGTCTACGTGTCGACTCGCGGCACCGAGGTGCGCTTCGAGAAGGTGCCGCTTTGCACCTCGTGCGCTTCGGCCATCGGGATGACGGCGCTCGCACGCTGGGAGATCGAAGAAGAAGAGGGGTGACGCGGGGACCCGGCGGCGAGCCGGGCGTCAGTGCACGCCCCGGTCCCCCGGCCGCTCCACGGGAGGACGCCGCTCGAGGTGCTCGATGCAGAGCGCCCTCACCGCCGCCGGCACGTGCGGAGAGCCGGCGACGAGCTCCAGCTCGGGGCGTAAGAGCAAGCCCGCGATGCGCGCGGCGATCTCCGCGGGGGTCGCCGGGTTGAGGACGAGCGCCATTCGCACGCGCGGGCGGTGCACCCACTTGGTCGAGCGCGCGATCTCCACGAGCACCTCGCTTCGACCGGGCCGCCGCGCCGCGAGGCGTACGACGTCGTCCTCCAGCACGCGCGGGTTGCGCAGGAGGCGATGAATGACGTCCGGGTGCGGGTCGGCCATGAGGCGCTGCATCGTGTCGCGATCGGGCCGTCGGGCGAGCGACTTGCGCTCTCCGAGCGTCAGCGGCCGACCGCGGCCGTCGAAGGGCACCTTGTCCTGACGGAGCTTGTCGTCGGCGGGCGCGACCGCGCGTTCGAGTCGCACCGGGTGCCGGATGAGCCGCTCGAGCGCGAGGAGCGAGCGCCCTTCGGCCTCCTCCCGCAGCCTCTGCACCACGTCGTCCATCCCCTCTCCGTTGAGCGCGTCGACGATGGAGAGCAGCGCCTCGCGCGCCGCAACCTCGGCCTGCTCCGCCCGCTCGCACACCTCGTCGAGCGCCTGCGCCAGGGCGGACACTTCTCCTGCGCGCACGACGCTCGCCACGTACGCGGCCCGCAATGCCGCGTCCCCCAGTGACAGGGTCGTCCCTACCAGCGCGTCCAGCCGACTCCGCACCCCCATCAGCTTACACCGCGCAGCCCCCCTTGGCCGGCGCGGTGGCCAGGCTATGGTCGTCATGACGATGCCGGACCCGAAGAACCCGGAGCGCGACGAGGACATCGAAGTCGAGGAACGACAAAAGACCGCCATTCCGAAGCGGTACAAGGTCATCTTCCACAACGACGACTACACGACGATGGAATACGTGGTCGAGGTGCTGCGCCGCTTCTTCCACAAGAGCGAGACCGAGGCATTGCACATCATGCTGACCGTGCACAAGAAGGGTAAGGCCATCGTGGGGCTCTATCCTCGTGACGTCGCCGAGACCAAGGTCGCCGAAGTGATGCGCGATGCTCGCGATCGCGGCCATCCCCTGCTGGTGACGACGGAACCCGAGTAACCACCGAGAACCGATGCGAATCAGTCCCGAGGTCGAGATTGCCCTTCAGGTGGCGCAGAGCGACGCATCGCGGCGCCGGCACGAGTACGTCACGCTGGAGCACCTGCTCTTTGCGCTGATGCTCGACGAGACGACCGCTGGGGTCGTTCGCCACGCCGGCGGCGATCCGCTGGCCCTCAAGAAGCGACTCGAGCGATACCTCGAGGAGCAGCTCGAGCCGCTTCCCGAGGAGACGGCGGAGGTGCCGACGGCCTCGCTCGGCGTGCAGCGCGCGATGCGACGCGCGGTCCAGCACGTCCGTTCGAGCGGCAAGGACGAGGTGACCGGCGCGAACGTCCTCATCGCGATGTTCGCCGAGCGCGACTCGTACGCCGTCGCCCTCCTGGAAGAGAACGGTGTGACGCGGCTCGACCTGGTCTCGTACATCTCGCACGGCGTCTCGAAGGTCGACGACGACGAGGTCGAGCCCGGCAAGGCCGGCGGCGTCGAGGCCGGCGAGGAGCCCGCCCGCCCGTCGAAGGACCCGCTCAAGGCGTATACGGTGAACCTCAACGAGGAGGCCCTCTCCAAGCGTATCGATCCCCTCGTCGGACGCGAGAGCGAAGTCGCGCGCATCGTGCAGATCCTCGCCCGACGGAAGAAGAACAATCCGCTCCTCGTGGGTGACGCCGGGGTCGGCAAGACGGCGCTGGCCGAAGGCCTCGCGCTGAAGATCGAACGCCACGAGGTTCCGAAGGCCCTCGACGGATCGACCGTGTACTCGCTCGACATGGGCGCGCTCCTCGCGGGGACGCGCTACCGCGGCGACTTCGAAGAGCGCATCAAGAGCGTCATCAAGGCGCTGCAGAAGGTCGAGAAGGCCATTCTCTTCATCGACGAGATCCACACCATCGTCGGCGCCGGCGCCACCAGCGGCGGCAGCATGGACGCGAGCAACCTGCTGAAGCCCGCGCTCGCCAGCGGACGGCTGCGCTGCATCGGGTCGACGACGTTCCGCGAATACCGCCAGTACTTCGAGAAGGACCGCGCCTTGTCGCGCCGCTTCCAGCGCGTCGAGGTCAACGAGCCGAGCGTCGAGGACACGGTGAAGATCCTCGAGGGCCTTCGCAAGCACTACGAGGAATTCCACGGCGTCACGTACCAGGACGAGGCGCTCCGCGCGGCCGCCGAGCTGTCCTCGAAGTACCTCCACGACCTCAAGCTGCCCGACAAGGCGATCGATCTCATCGACGAGAGCGGCGCCGCGAAGAAGCTCCTCGACGACGGCTCGAACGTGGTCTCGGTGAGCGATGTCGAGGCCGTGCTCGCGCGCATGGCCCAGATCCCGCCGCGCGAGGTGTCGACGAGCGACAAGGATCGGCTGAAGAATCTCGACCCGGAGCTTCGCACCGTCGTCTTCGGGCAGGACGAGGCCATCAAGCAGCTCGTGTCGGCCATCAAGCTATCCCGGGCCGGCCTGCGAGCTCCCGAGAAGCCCATCGGCTCGTTTCTCCTGACGGGGCCGACGGGCGTCGGCAAGACCGAGGCGGCCAAGCAGCTCGCGAAGGTGATGGGCGTCGCTTTCCATCGTTTCGACATGAGCGAGTACATGGAGTCTCACACCGTCTCGCGCCTCATCGGCGCTCCGCCGGGCTACGTGGGCTTCGATCAGGGCGGCCTGCTGACCGACGCCATCGCGAAGACGCCTCACGCGGTCCTCCTGCTCGACGAGATCGAGAAGGCTCACCCGCAGATCTTCAACATCCTTCTGCAGGTGATGGATCACGGCAAGCTCACGGACCACAACGGCCGGCAGACGGACTTCCGGCACGTCATTCTGCTCATGACCAGCAACATCGGCGCGCGCGATCTCCAGCGAAAGGCCGTGGGGTTCGGCAGCGCCGGCGGCGCGGACCGGGAGAAGCCCGACGTCGACCGCGAGTACAAGCAGCTCTTCAGCCCGGAGTTCCGGAACCGCCTCGACGCGAAGATCGCCTTCCGTGCGCTCGACCCTGCGATCATGAAGAGCATCGTCGGCAAGTTCGTGAAGGAGCTCTCGACCCAGCTCGCCGAGCGCAAGGTGACCATCGACCTGACCGAGGCCGCCACCGCGTACCTGGCGAGGGTCGGCTACGATCCGGACAACGGCGCCCGCCCGCTCGCCCGCGTGATGCAGGACGAGGTGAAGAGGCCCCTCGGGGATGAGCTCCTCTTCGGCGCGCTGGAGGACGGCGGGCACGTCGTCGTCGACGCGGAGCAGAAGGATGGCGAGGAGAAGCTGGTGTTCCGGTTCGAGAAGTCGTAAGCGAATCGGCGCATGCGCCGAACCCCTCTCCTCGTGCTCGCCGCGGCCTTCAGCCTCTCCGCTTGCGGCGCCGATGCTCCGGCACCCGTCGCCCCGCCGCCTCCGCCACCGCCGGTCGCGTCCGTGGTCACGCCACCCCCCCCACCGCCTCAGGCCATGAATCCCTTCGCCCAGCCGAGCCCTCTCCAGTACCAGGCGCCGGCGTTCGATCACATCAAGGACAGCGACTACGAGCCCGCCATCGAAGACGCGATGAAGGCGCACCTCGCGGAGATCGACGCCATCGCCGCTCAGGCCGACGCCCCCACCTTCGACAACACCATCGTCGCGATGGAGCGGACCGGCACCTACCTCACGCGCGCGACCAGCGTGTTCTTCGCGATGACGAAGGCGAACACGAACGACACGCTGCAGAACGTGGAGGAGCGGCTCGCGCCGAAGCTCGCCGCGCACGACGACGCCATTCACCTCAACGCGAAGCTCTTCGGCCGGGTCGAGGCCATCTACGGCCACCGCGACGCGCTCGACCCCGAGGCCAGGCGCCTGGTCGAGCGCATCCACCAGATCTTCGTCCACGCGGGCGCAAAGCTCTCGGAGGCCGACCAGACCACGCTGCGCGCGCTCAACAAGGAGGAGTCGTCGCTCAGCACGGCGTTCGACAAGCACCTCCTCGCCGCGACCAAGGACGGCGCGCTCGTCGTGAGCGACCCGGCCGAGCTGGCCGGCCTCGCCGACGGCGAGATGGCCGCCGCGGCCGAAGCCGCCAAGGCGCGCAAGCTCGAGGGCAAGTGGGTGCTGCCCCTCCAGAACACGACGCAGCAGCCGGCGCAGGTCGAGCTCGAGAAGCACGGGACGCGTGAGAAGCTCTTCCAGGCGTCGACCCAGCGGGCGGAGCACGGCGACGCGAACGACACGCGCGGAATCGTGCAGCGCCTCGCCGAGCTGCGCGCGCAGAAGGCCAAGCTTCTCGGGTTCTCGAGCTACGCGGCCTACGCGCTCGAGGACCAGATGGCGGGCACGCCGGAGAAGGCCATCAAGCTGATGACCGACATGGCGCCCGCGGCGGTCGCCAAGGCACGCGGCGAGGCGGCGAAGATGCAGGCCCTCGCCGACAAGCAGCGCCACGGTGCCCGGACCCGCCTCGGACCGGCCGATTGGCAGTTCTACGCGGAGCAGGTGCGCAAGGCCGAGTACGCGCTCGACGACGAGCAGGTGAAGCCTTACCTCGAGCTCGACCGGGTCCTCCGCGACGGCGTCTTCTTCGCGGCGAACCAGCTCTATGGCCTCTCCTTCAAGGAGCGGCACGATCTCCCCGTCTACCAGCCGGACGTACGCGTCTTCGAGGTCTTCGACGCCGACGGCAAGTCCCTCGGGCTCTTTTACGCGGACTACTTCAAGCGCGACAACAAGTCCGGCGGCGCGTGGATGTCCAGCTACGTCGACCAGGCGAGCCTTCTCGACACGCACCCGGTCGTCTTCAACGTATGCAACTTCACGAAGCCCGCGCCGGGGCAGCCCGCGCTGCTCACGTTCGACAGCGTGCGGACCATGTTCCACGAGTTCGGCCACGCGCTTCACGGGCTGCTGTCGAACGTGAAGTACCCGACCCTCGCGGGGACCAACGTCCCACGCGACTTCGTCGAGTTCCCGTCGCAGTTCAACGAGCACTGGGCGTCGGAGCCCACGGTGTTCGCCAACTTCGCGAAGCACTACCAGACCGGCGCCCCCATGCCGGCGGAGCTCGTGGCCAAGATCGACAAGTCGCGGAAGTTCAACCAGGGCTACGCGACGACGGAGTACCTCGCCGCGGCGCTGCTCGACATGGCATGGCACACCCTGCCTCCCGGAGCCCCGAAGCAGGACGTGGACGCGTTCGAGGCCGAGGCGTTGAAGCGCTTCAAGGTGGACTTCCCGCTCGTGCCGCCCCGTTACCGGACGAGCTACTTCGCGCACATCTGGGGCGGGGGCTACGCGGCCAGCTACTACGCATATCTCTGGAGCGAAGTGCTCGACGACGACGCGTACCAGTGGTTCGTCGAGCACGGCGGCATGACGCGGCAGAACGGCCAGCGCTTCCGGGAGATGGTCCTGTCGCGAGGCAGCACGCAGGAGATGGCGTCGCTGTACCGCGCGTTCCGGGGCAAGGACCCCAGCGTCGAGCCCCTCCTCGAGCAGAGGGGGCTGGCCGCGCCGAAGGCCGTCCGCTAAGTCTGCCTCATGAGTCAGCCGCTCGTTTCCATCCTCATGGGCAGCAAGAGCGACCTCGACGTCATGCAGCCCGCGCGCGACGCGCTGACGGAGCTGGGCGTCGCGCACGAGGTCCGTGTCCTCTCGGCGCATCGCACGCCGGACGCGCTGTTTGCGTACGTGAAGGACGCGGAAGGGCGCGGCGTCGAGGTCTTCATCGCGGGCGCCGGGGGCGCGGCCCACCTGCCTGGCGTCGTCGCGGCGAAGACGACGCTCCCCGTGCTGGGCGTCCCGATCCCCTCGGGCCACCTGCTCGGGCTCGACGCGCTCCTCGCCATCGTCCAGATGCCGAAGGGGATCCCGGTGGCGACGTTCGCCGTGGGCAAGGCGGGAGCGGGCAACGCCGGGCTCTTCGCCGTCGCCGTCCTGGCGGGAAAGCGGCCGGAGCTGGCAGCAAAGCTGGTCGCCTGGCGCGGCGCGCAGGCCGAGAAGCTGCTGAAGGAGTCCGTCGTCGCGTAGGGCGCGCCCCTCGGGCTTGACCAGTACACTTGTTCAGTACAAGGCTAGAGGGGATGAATCCCCTCCGTCCTCTCGCCAACCCCCCGAATCCATGGGCTTCGACCGATGTCGAGTACCTCGACGGGGAGGCCCCCGGCGCCAAGCTCGAGGTCTACGAGGACCACACCCGCGCCATCCTCGCCCACAACGACAGCCCCGACGTCGGCTTCTCGTGGAGCGTGAACCCCTACCGGGGATGCTTCCACGCCTGCGCCTACTGCTACGCGCGCCCGGGACACGAGTACCTGTCCTTCGGGGCAGGGACGGACTTCGACCGGAAGATCGTCGTCAAGCCGCGCGCGCCGGAGCTCTTGCGCGAGGCGTTCGATCAGCCCCGGTGGAAAGGCGAGCGCGTCGTCTTCAGCGGCGTCACCGACTGCTATCAGCCCCTCGAGGCGAGCTACCGCATCACCCGCGGGTGCCTGCAGGTCTGTGCCGACTACCGGAACCCGGCGGGGATCATCTCCAAGTCGCCGCTCGTCGAGCGCGACATCGACGTGATGCAGGAGCTGACGCGCGTCGCGAGCTTCTCGATCATGGTCAGCGTCCCTTTCTGGGACGAGGCGAAGGCGCGCGCCATCGAGCCCTTCGTGACGACGCCGGCCCGGCGCGTGCGCGCCATCGAGCGACTCGCCAAGGCCGGGGTCCGCGTCGGCGTCATGGTCGCCCCCATCATCCCGGGCCTGAACGACGAGGACATGGGCGAAGTTCTGCGCGCGGCCCACGACGCGGGAGCCCGGCACGCCGGCATGGTGCTCCTGCGTCTGCCCGGACCGGTGAAGGAAGTGTTCGAGGGTCGCCTTCGTGCGGCGCTGCCCCTGCGGGCCGACAAGGTGATCCGCCGCATCAAGGACACCCGCGGCGGCAAGATGTACGACGCGCGCTTCACGGTGCGCGGCAAGGGCGAGGGGCCGTATGCGGAGGCCATCCACGCCCTGTTCGAGCAGACGTGCGCCAAGCTCGGGATGGATACCGGCATGCGGCACGGGGAGCCCGAGGTGTCGACCTTCCGGCGACCGACCAGTCAGATGGGGCTCTTCGAACGGTCGTAGTGGAAGGCGATCTGGTCGTCGTCGTACCGCGAAGCCTGGCCGACGACGCACCGGCCGCGCACCTCCGGCGTCGCGGCGGTGATCCCACCCGCGCGTTCCCAGCCACCGACGCAGGGTGCGGCGCATCCCTCGCAAGGGGGCCGGTGCGAAGCCGGAAGGTCCACCTCGACGTCGACGAGCCAGGCGCCCCGCAGCGCCCACCACGCGCCGTGCGTCTCGTGGATGAGCAGCCGAAAGGGACCCGGCGAACCGAGGCCCGTGAGGCGGCCGAGCGTGATGAAGTCGACGCGCGGCGAGGCGTGAAAGGCCGCCTCGAAGCGCCGGAAACGGACTCCGGCCCGCGCGAGGGCGTCGTCGGCCCGATCGAGAAGCGAGGCGACGAAGGCGTCGTAAGGATGCGGCTCGTCCAGCCGCGCGGAGCTCGGCGCTTCCCTCCGCGCGCAAAAGAGCCTCCACAACGCCGTCCCGGCGCTCCCCGCGACGACGAGGCCCCGAGCGCCCGGCATCAAGGACGCCGAGCGGAGCGCCTCGGGCGCCGCCGCGTCGTACGCCGCGATGGGGCACGAGCCGACGAGCTCGACGCCGCTCCCATGCAGCGCCTCGCGCACGAGGACCGTCGCGGTCAACGCGATCCGCTCGCAGGCTCGCGGGGTAGGCTCAAGGCGCTTCCTAGTAGCTGTACGTCACCGTGTCGGGGTTCTCGCTCGCCGGGAACGCCAGACCGCGCATCCGTCGGTCGATGCACGCCGCCACGCGGCCATTCGACGGGTCGACGTTGACCGTGACCCCCAGCGGCCTGCCGCGCTTCACCAGCACGCAGATCTTCGCGTGTGAGGACTGCCCGAGCCCGCACGCCACGGCCGCGTTGCTGTTCGAGATGGGCCGCCCGAGCTCGTCGCGCGACAGATCCTTCGCCCCCGCCTTGCCCATCGTGATCTGCTGCGGGTTCTCGTCCTGGGCCTTCTCGCAGCTCTTGCCGGTGCTGACGCCGACCGCCACGTGGAGCTCCTCCGTGTCCCCGGTCTTCTTGTCGTGGTCGTAGATGGCGACGTCGATCTTCGTCCCCTCGTCGTTGAGCTTCCCGAGGTCGTCCCAGAAGACGATCTTGTCGCCGTGGTACCCGGTCCTGGTCTTCATGAGGGGCACCTCGATGGCGACCTGGCCTTTGCCCTTGGGGTAGACGAGCACGGCGTCCCGGCTCTTCACGTCGGGGCCGAGGATGGTCACGTCGTCGTCGGTCGCGTCGATGGTGATGTGCACGCCGTCGTCCACCGGCTCGATCTTCACGAGGGCCGAGTAGTCGCGCGCGCCGGCCTTCGCGCACGGCGTGAACACATCCGTCGACTTGCCCGCGCTGAGGTCGGCGTTCTGCGTCCTGTCGGCCTCGCCGCAGGGCTTCAGGGCCTGGGTGATCTCCGCCTCGCTCGGCTTCTCGTCGACGGCGGTCTGAGCCGGCGGAGGGCTCCCGCCACCGCACGCGACGGACCCCAGCAGGACGGCAGCGCAAAGAAGTGCTCGCATCATGACCCCAGGATAGACGACTTGCAGGGGGTCGCGGGTAGAGCGGATGATGCACGCCCCCGTGCGCTGGTCCGCCCTCGCCTTCGCCCTTGCTCTCTCGTCGGCGTCGGCGCCCCCGCCCGAGAGCGCCTCGGCCCCCGTCGTCGTTCGCGGACGCGAGGCCGACCCCCCCCTGCCCGCCGCCGCCGACCCCGGCGCGCCCGTCGCCGCGGTCGTCGCGCCCCTCGCGGGTCCCGCCTACGACGACGACGCCGCCCTCCCCGCCCACGCCGACGACGTCGCCGACTACACGCTGCGGGCGACGCTCGACCCAGAGGCCCACACCGTCCACGGCGAGGGGACCATCACCTGGCGCAACACCAGCACGCAGCCCGCCCGCGAGCTGTGGCTTCACCTCTACCTCAACGCCTTCAAGAACGAGCGCTCCGCGTTCTTCCGCGAGCGCGTCGGTGGCCGCGGCAGCGCGCCTCCGGAGGACTGGGGCTGGATCGACGTCCGCAAGCTCGTCCTCCGCGCGGGCGACTCGGCGCCGGTCGACGTGTGGCCCACGGCGGAGCTCCACCGCCCGGGTGACGACGACGAGACCGACGCCCGCGTGCCTCTCCCGCGCACGATCGAGCCAGGCGAGGCCGTCCAGCTCGACGTCGTCTTCGACGACAAGCTCCCCATCGTCGTCGAGCGCACCGGCTACCGCCGCCACTACCACATGGTCGGCCAGTGGTTTCCCAAGGTGGCGCGGCTCGAGGCCGACGGCACCTGGGCGCACTTCCCGTTCCACCACCTGGCCGAGTTCTACGCCGACTACGGCACCTACGACGTGACCCTGGACGTGCCGCAGGCGTACACGCTGGGCGCGACGGGGCCGCTCGTCGAGTGGCACGTGGCCGACGGGCGACGCGTCGAGCGCCACGTGCAGAGCGACGTCCACGATTTCGCCTGGACCGCGTGGGATGCGTGGCAGACCGCGCGCGAGAACATCGACGGCATCGACGTGACGCTGCTCTACCCGCGCGGCTTCAAGCGGATGGCGCAGCGGGAGCTCGCCACCCTTCGGTTCGCGCTCCCCTACTACTCGAAGCACTACGGCCGCTACCCGTACAAGGTGCTCACGGTCGTGCACCCGCAGCAGGACGCGGGAGAGAGCGGCGGCATGGAGTACCCGACGCTCATCACGACGGGCAGCTCGTGGATGACGCCGCCCGGACTGCTCGCACCGGAGATCGTCACGATCCACGAGATGGGTCATCAGTGGTTTTACGGCCTCGTCGGCACGAACGAGCTCGCGTGGCCTTTCCTCGACGAGGGGATCAACCAGTTCGCCGAGCAAGACGGGATGGCCAAGTGGCGCGGCGAGGGCTCGGCGCTCGACTTCGCGGGCCTCACCGTCAGCGACGCCTCGGTCGACGCCATGGGCGGCGACTTCGGCGTGCACGACGAGCCCGTGGCGCAGCCCGCGAACGCCTTCACGACGGGCGCGAACTACGGAGAGCTCGTCTACGATCGGACGGCGTCGGTCATGGAGACCCTGCGGCGCGTCTACGGCGACGAGCCCGTGCTCCGCGCGCTGGGCCGCTACGCCCGGCGGTACCGCTTCGAGCACCCGGGCCCCGAGGAGCTGCTCGCCGTGTTCGAGGAGGTCCTCGGCGCGCACGTCGCCGCCACCCTGCGGACCGCGTTCTTCGAGAAGGGCTGGGTGGACTACGTCGTCGACGGCGTGTGGGCCAACCCGGCGACGCGCGCCGCGGGCATGTTCGACCGCGACGGACAGCGCGAGAGGGTCGAGCACGACGACCGCGCCGGCAAGGACTGGGACAACTCCGTGCTCGTACGACGCCGCGGCACGCTGTCGTTCCCGGTGGACGTGGACCTCGTGCTCGCCGACGGGACGACGCGTCACGAGCACTGGGACGGCGAGGGCGAATCGCGTCGCTTCTCCTGGCACGGGACGAGCGCGGTTCGGGCCGCGGTCGTCGATCCCCAGGACCGGGTCATGGTCGACATGAACCTCGAGAACAACCGCGGGGCCGCCGAGGGTCGAGGGGGGGGCGCAGGGAGCACGCTGGAGCGCGCCACCTACTGGATGCAGCTCGCCCTTCAGGCGGTCGCGCCGTGACCGAGATGGCGTTGCGCAACCCCGGCGTCGACGACGAGGCCGAGAGCACCCGCCCGCGGGACGAGCTCGTCCTCGTGACGACCCCCGCCGTCCACGCGCGGCGCCACCCGCGCGCCATCGCCGCGATGTGGGCCTGGCAGACTGTGCTCGCCCTCCTCGCGGCCATCCCGGTGGCCGGCGTCGCCCGCGCCGCCTGGCACGGCGACCCGAACGGCGACGCTCCGCTCTGGGCTCCGGGCGGCCACGCGCTGCTCGACTGGCTCTGGCACGACGCCCACGGCCTTCGCGCCTCGGTGGGCGGGGCCGAGGTCGTCCTCGCGCTCGGCGCCGTCGCGGGCCTGGTGCCCATGGCGGCCCTGATGATCGCGCTGGCCTACGCGACCCGCGACCGCAAGGCCGCCGGCTTCGTTCGCAGCGTCGGCGGCGGATTGCGGGCATTCCCGCCGATGCTGATGCTCCTCGTGGTCTTCGGCCTGCTGCAGGGCCTCGTCGTCGGCGCGGGGGGGCTCCTCGCGCACCTGGTGGAGGCATGGGCTCACGGCGGCATGGGCGAGGCGCGCGCGCAGCAGCTCGAGGGCGTCGTCCTCCTCGTGTTCCTGGGCCTCGCGTCCGCTGTGGGGGTCGTCCACGATCTGGCGCGCGCCGCCGTCATCCGCTTCAAGGTGAAGGGCCTCCGGGCCATGGGGCTGGGAGCGCGCACGTTCCGGCTCTCGGCGATGTCGCTCTGGTGGTCGTGGGCGTGGAGGGCGCTGGCGTCGATCGCGCCGGTGCTGGCCGCCGCCGCCGTCGCGGGGCAGCTGGGCGGGAGAGGCGGGGCGGGCCTGCTCTTTCTCTTCGTGTTGCACCAGTCCGTGGTGGGATCGCGGGTGGCGCTGAGGGCGTCGTGGCTCGCGCGAGCGCTGAGGGGAGTGGACGGCGCGTTGAGGCGAGTGAAGGCGTAGGGGGGACTGCTCTTCGTCTCTGCCGTGGCGTGCGCGGCCGTGTACTTCCAACGCCTCGTTCGCACGGGGAGACGGTTCGTCACTATGAGCGGGCAGCGCGCCCAGGAGGCCGCAGGGTTCTCCGATGCAAAGGTTCCGCGCTCGAGCACACCAGCCTCTGGCCGCGGCCTGCCTGCTCCTTTTGCTCATCGCGTGCGGTCGGCCACCGGCGACCGCGCGCGAAGCGTTCGACGCGTGCATGAGCAAGGGGCGCGGCAACCCCTGTCCGATCCCGGTACAGGACGGCAACCGGAAGGTCGTCAGCGAGTGCACCAAGGAAGGCGACGGCTCGCTCCTCTGCTATTCGCCCAATCTGCCCGTCGACGGCGGCAAGCTCGGCGCCATCGAGGAGGTCGACCATCACCCGCCCTGATTCAGCGCCCGATACAGCTGCTCGTACCGCCTCGCGGGCCTGTCCCAGCTCCGATCGAGGCGCATCGCGCGCCGGATGAGGCCGGGCCAGCGCGGGAGCGTCCTCGCTGCGATTGCCCGCTCGGTCGCCCCGAGCAGCGCCTCGGCGGTCTCGTCCTCGAAGAGGAAGCCCGTTCCCGTCTCGAGCTTCGCGTCGCAGTCGACGATGGTGTCGACGAGGCCCCCCGTCGCGTGCGCGACCGGCAGCGTCCCGTACCTTTGCGCGTACATCTGCACGAGGCCGCACGGCTCGTACCGGCTCGGCACCATCACGAGGTCCGACCCGGCGAAGATCCGGTGAACCATGGCCTCGCTCGCGGCGCGCGCGAACGCCACCCGTCCCGGGAACTTCGCTACCAGCGCCTCAATCGCCGCCACGAGCGCCGGCTCGCCCTCTCCGGCGAACACCACCTGTGCGTCCGTCCCCCGCAGGAGCCTCGGCGCCGCGGCCACCGCGACGTCGGTTCCCTTCTGCTCGACCAGCCGGCCCACGCACGCGACGAGCGGCGCCGCGGCGTCGATCGCCAATCCCATTTCTTTCTGCAGCGCGCCCTTGCACCGCGCCTTGTTCGCGAAGTCCTCGGCGTCGTAGCGGGCCGCCACGGCGGGATCCGTCGCCGGGTTCCACACCGCGTAGTCGACGCCGTTGACGATGCCCGCGAGCGCCTCGCCCCGCGCCCGCAGCACGCCGTCGAGCTTCGCGCCGTGCTCGGCGGTCTGGATTTCGCGCGCGTACGTCGCGCTCACCGTCGTCACCGCGTCGGCGGTCACGATGCCCTGCTTCAGCAGGTTGATCCCGCCGTAGAACTCGATGCCGTCCACGTGGAAGTGCTCCCACCCGAGGCCGAGCGCCGGGAGGCTGTCTTTCGGGAAGACGCCCTGGTGGCGCACGTTGTGGATGGTGAGCACCGTCCGGGTCGCCGCGAGCGCCGGGGTCTCCGCGGCGAGGGCCTTCACGTACGTCGGCACGAGCGCCGTCGGCCAGTCGTTGCAATGGACGATGTCGACCGGTCGACCGGTCACCGCCCGCTGCCGCACGAGCTCCGCCGCCGCGCGGGAGAGCGCCGCGAAGCGGAGCGCGTTGTCCGGGTAGTCCTCGCCCCGCTCGCCGTAGACCCCGGGCCGCTCGAAGAGACCCGGCACGTCGACGACCACGAGGTCGACCTGCGAGGCGAGCCGCCCGTCGAAGAGCGTGGCCTCGAAGCTGCGGTCGCCCAGCATGAAGCGGAGCGGCGTGAGGCGCCTTGCCAAGAGCAGCCCTTGCTGCTCGAGCTCGGGGAAGCGCGGCATCACGATGGTGACGGCGTGGCCCAGGGTGCGGAGCGCCTTGGGGAGGGCTGCGGACACGTCCGCGAGGCCGCCGACCTTGACGAACGGGGCCAGCTCGGTCGTGACGAACGTGATGTCCATGGCGACCGGGCTCATAACATAGAATCGACCCGAGATGACGCGTGTGCGCGGCTCGGCCGTCCGTCCCCCCAAGCCCGAAGCCGTCGCCGACGGCTCCGTGGTGACGGTGTTCCGCGTGCCGCCGGAGGTGGCGGGGCAGCGGGTCGACGTCTTCGTGCAGAGCCAGCTCCACCGAACGAGCCGCACGCGTGCCCAGGCCATCGTGCGGGCGAGCGCGTACGACGGCGCGGGGCGCAAGCTCGGCCCGAACGACCGCGTGCGGCCGCAGCAGGAGATCCTGCTCTGGCGCGCGCCGTGGGACGAGACGCCGGTGCCCGTGGACGTCCCGGTGGTCTACGAGGACGAGCACCTGATGGCGGTCGACAAGCCGGCGATGCTGCCGGTGCATCCGACGGCGCGCTACCACAAGAACACGCTCATCAAGGTGCTCCAGGCCGCGCGCCCCGAAATCGCGTTCCTGTCGCTCGGGCACCGGCTCGATCGCGAGACGAGCGGCGTGATGATCGTGACGAAGTCGCGCGCGTGCGACAGAGCGCTGAAGATCCAGCTCCAGGCGCGCGTGAACATCGAGAAGATGTACGTGGCCGTGACCTGGGGCGTGCCCGACCGCGGCGACGGCGCGCGGAGCTTCCGGTGCGAGCGCAGCATGGAGCTCGATCTGGAGGGCACGCTTCGCGTGAAGATGAAGCTGAGCGACGCCGCGAGCGCGCTGCACGCGGCGACGGTGTTCGACGTGGTGGAGGTCCGGCGCGGCGCGTCCGGGGCGTCCTACGCGCTCGTCCACTGCGCGCTCGAGACGGGGCGCCAGCACCAGATCCGCTTGCACCTCGCGTCGCTCGGCGCGCCCGTCGTCGGCGACAAGCTCTACGGCCCCGACGAGCGGGCCTTCGCGCGCGCCGCCGACGGTGAGCTCACCCTCGACGACGTCGCCCGCCTGGAGCTCCCGCGCCACGCGCTCCACGCCGCGCGCCTCGCCCTCCCCCACCCCATCACGGGCGCTCCGCTCGTCCTCGAAGCCCCGCTCCCGCCGGACATCGCCGACTTCTGGGCCACCCTCACGCCATAGCCACAAAGAGAGAGATTTGCCGCATCTTCCTCTGCGGCAAATCTCCTTCTTTCGGAGCCTCGCGTGTTTCAGAGGCCGCGGGGGACTTTGTCGAGGTCGAGCTGCTCGAGCGCCACGCGAATGAGCGCGCTGCGGTTCGCCTTGGTGATGCCGCGCGTCTTCAGCTCGTCGACGAGGGCGTCGAGGCGCTGGAGGTCCTTCGTGTAGAGCGAGATGCAGATGACCTTGTAGTGGACGGGCTTCGGCCCCGGGTCCGACTTGCGGGCGCGCGAGCGAACCGGCGCGGGCTCGGGGGCGTAGAACGCACCCGACAGGACGCCCTGCACCTCGTCCGCGTCGAGCACCCTCGCCGAGCCCAGACCCGTCTCTTCCTCACGCGCAGCCATGACGTTCTCCTCTCGCGTCCTTCACTGGCCCACCGCGCGCTTCATCGCTGCGGCGGGGCCCTCCGCCAGGAGCTCGACGACGCGCGCGTAGTCCTCCGCCGCGTTCGACTCCGGGGCATACTCGAAGATGGTCTTCCCCTGCGCCGGCGCTTCCTTCAGGCGCGTCGCCTGGCGGATGGGCGGCATCACGCGGTCGCCGAAGTGCTCCTTCAGCGCGTCGATGGCGTCGCGGCAGATGCGCGCGCGCGCGTCGTAGAAGGTCGGCAGGACGCCGTGAATCTGCACGGGGTGGTGCAAGAGCGCGTTGACGTTCTTCACCGTCTTGATGACCTGGCGGACCCCGACGAGCGAGAGAAAGTCGCACGCGACGGGGACGACGATGCCGTCGGCGACGACGAGGGCGTTCTGGTTCAGGAGCGAGAGCGAGGGCGAGCAGTCGAGGAGAACGACGTCGTACTCGTCGAAGGCCGAGATGAGGCGCTCGCGCAGGATGCGGTCCCGGTTCTGCCGGCCAGCGAGGTAGAGCTCCGCGGCGGCGAGGGTCTCGTTCGAGACGATGAGGTCGAGGTTCGGGCGGACCTTCACGGCGGCGTCGCTGGGGCGGACGCCCATGACGAGCACGTGGTAGAGGGTCTTCTCGGCCTTGATCCCGAGCGAAACGCCGACGTTCCCCTGCGAATCGGTGTCGACGAGGAGGACCTTGAGGCCGCGGGAGGCGAGTCCGGCGGCGATGCTGACGGAGGTGGTGGTTTTTCCGGTGCCGCCCTTGTGGTTGAAGATGGCGAGGCGCGCCGGGGCGTGCATCCGAGCGGGGGGGCGGGAGGGCTTCGAAGCGCGCGAGGGCGAGGGCGAGGGCGCGACCGCGGGCGAGGGCGTGAGCGAGGGGGTGAGCGAGGGGGTGAGCGCGAGCGAGGGCCCGAGCGAGGGCGCAGAGGGCGGGGGCAGGGGCAAGGCGGAGATGAGGCCCAGGCGGGCGCCGCCGGCTTCGTCGAGGATCTGCTTGCGGCAGTCGTCGGAGCACGCGTGGCGGAGCTCGCCGCGGATGCGCACTACCTGGGACACGAGCTCCACGTAGAAGCGCTTCTGGCAGGCGTGGCAGACGGCGCCACCCGTCGCCTCTCCGCTCACGGCCTTCTGGTGGCACTCCTGCGAGCAGAAGAAGGCGAAGCCTCCGTCACGCTCTTCCATCTGGTAGCGAAACTGCACGTCGAACCGCTTCGCGCAGACGCTGCAACTCTCGGTCATGGCAGCCATCGTGCTCTCGTGGGTGCCATGGCCCGGCGATCTGGGCCAAGAAAGCGGCGACGGCGGGCGAGCGAATCAGTGCCGGAAGTGCCTCACGCCCGTCATCACCATCGCGAGGCCGAGCCGGTCCGCCGCCGCGACCACGTCCGCGTCCTTCACGCTGCCTCCCGGCTGGGCCACGGCGGTCACCCCGGCCTTCGCCGCGGCCTCGACGCCGTCGGCGAACGGAAAGAACGCGTCGCTCGCGAGCACACTTCCCCGCGCCTTCTCACCTGCCTTCTCGCATGCGATCTGCACCGAAACGACGCGAGACATCTGGCCCGCGCCGACGCCGACCGTCACCTCGCCCTTGGCCAGCACGATGGCGTTCGACTTCACGTGCTTGCACACGCGCCAGGCGAACTCGAGCCCCTTCAGCTCGTCGGCCGTCGGCGGCCGCTGGGTCGCCACCTTGCCGCGCGTCACCTCCCCGGCGGCGGTCGCGTCCCGGTCCTGCACGACGAGGCCTCCCCCGACGCGCTTGGCCGTGAGCGCGCGGTGGTCCGGCCCGAGCCAGCCGTTCGTGGCGAGCAGGCGCAGGTTCTTCTTGGCGCGCAGCACCTCGAGGGCCGGCGCCGAGAACGACGGAGCGACCACGCATTCGAGGAACGTCTCGACGAGCACCCGGGCCGTCGCCTCGTCGACCTCGCGGTTGACCGCGACGATGCCCCCGAAGGCGCTCAGCGGATCGGCCTCGCGCGCCTCGCGGTACGCGTCGACGAGCGCCGCGGCCACGGCGACGCCGCACGGGTTGGTGTGCTTGACGACCACGGCGGCCGGGCGGTCGAATTCGCGCACGGCGTCGAGGGCCGCGTCGACGTCGACCAGGTTGTTGAAGGAGAGCTCCTTGCCGCCCGCCCCGAGGCTCTCCGCGCGCGCGAGCGAGCCGGCCGCCGCGTCGCGCTCGACGTAGAACGCGCCGGCCTGGTGGGGGTTCTCGCCGTAGCGAAGGCCGTAAGCGCGCTCGAAGGGCAGCGTGAGGTACCTGGGGAAGCGCGCGCGGGTCCCGTCCGGCTCCCGCGCGGAGAGGTAGCCGCTGATGGCGGCGTCGTAGGCGGCGGTGTGGGCGAAGGCCTTGGCGGCGAGCTCCGCGCGGGTCTCGGCGCTCGTGTCGCCGGTCCGCGTGATCTCGTCGAGCACGCGGCTGTAGTCCGCCGGATCGCACACGACGGTGACGCGCGCATGGTTTTTCGCCGCCGAGCGGACCATCGAGGGACCGCCGATGTCGATGTTCTCGACGATGTGCTCGTGGGACGACGCGGGGTCGGCCGCGACGCGCTCGAACGGGTAGAGGTTGACGATGACGAGATCGATCTCGCGCGCTCCGAGGCGCTCGAGGTCGCCCCGGTCGCGCTCGCCGCGCGAGAGGATGCCGCCGTGGACGCGCGGGTGCAGCGTCTTCACGCGGCCGTCCATCACCTCGGGGGAGCCCGTGTAGCTCTCGACGGTCTCGACGGCGACGCCCTCGGCCGCCAGCGCCTTGGCCGTTCCCCCGCTCGAGAGGACGCGAACGCCGCGCTCGTGGAGCGCCCGCGCGAACGGGAGCAGGCCGGACTTGTCCGAGACGGAGACGAGGGCGGTTCGGATGGGCATGCCGCGCCGGTACCGTGGCCGTCCGACGCGGTCAATGCGCGGCCGACGCGGCGCGCCCCTCAGAGCGGCGGCGGGTACACGGTCGAGTCCTCGAAGCCGACCCAGCGGATGCTGACGTCGCCGGCCACGTCCGCGCGCTCGAAGACGAGCTCGAGGAGCCCGGAGTCGAAGCCGCCTTCCGGGATCGCGAGCGACGACGTCGTCTCCGTCGCGCCGACGAGGATGTCGCCGTACCACCGGACTCCGAAGGGAGTCCCGCGCCCGACGAGCAGGTGCGTCGGAGGCGTCGCGAGCGCCTTCACGAGGATCGTCGTGGCGAAGGGCCACTGGGCGGCGAAGACGACCGTCCCGCGACGCCCCACCATGTGGCGCCCGTCGTCCTCGCTCGTGAAGCCCGTCGTGACGTTGCCGTGCTGGTCGTGGGTGAGATCGATCTCGTGGCCGCCCCACTCCATCGTCCGGTAGTTGCGCTCGTAGAGCGGCTCGGTGGCGTCCCGGAACGCGTTCATGCGGAGGCCGTACCGCAGATGGAAGACCAGCTCGGCCGGCAGGATCGAGAGATCCCCGATGTGATCGTCGAGCGCCTGCCAGGACGCGCGAGTCCCGGCTCCGTAGAGGCCTGCTTGCGAGGTGCCCACCTCCGTCGACACGTCCCGCCCGAGTGTGTACGACGCGCCGACGATCGCGAAGGCCACCGGGACGAGGACCGCCACGCCGAGCGCCGTCGTGGCGCGCGACGGCCGGGCGAGGAGCCACCGGCAAGCCCGCTCCATCGCGATCGCCATGGGCGGCGCCATGAGGGGCAGGAGGGACGTCAACCGGCGCGCGCCGAACGTGCCGCTCCCGTGCCAGTCGAGGGGCGCCGCGGAGACCCACGTCGCGGCGGCGCATGCCGCGAGCAGCGCCAGCGTGAAGACGCGCGTCGGCGGCGCGCGCACCCCGGCGATCGCCCCCGCGACCGCGAGCCAGACGACGGGCGCGGTGAAGAAGAGGCCCCCGTGCGGCGCGAAGAGGACCAGCCACGGGTGCGCGTGGCCGTACTGCATGTAGAAGCGGCCGTGCGGCGCGCCGGCCCAGAGTGTCCCGTAGAAATACTTGTAGACGAGCATCTGGGGCAGCGCGCCGAAGACGAACGCGCACGCGCCGAGCGCGCCGAGGGCCAGCAGCAGGCGCCGAAGGTCGCCCCGCAGCGCCGCGACGGCCAGCGCGGCCGGCACCAGCCCGAAGACGACGCTGACCGGCCGCTGAAGGAGGCCGATGCCCACCGCGACTCCCGCGAGCGCCCACCGCGCGAGAGAGCGGGGCTTCTCGGACGCACGCACCGCGGTGATCATCGTGACCGCCGCCCAGAACGTGTCGTGGACGTGGGAGTAGCTCGCGATCATCGCGGCGTAGGCGGGCAGCGTGGTGCCGAACGCGAGGAGACCCGCCGCGAGCGCCGCGGGTCCGTCACCTGCGTGGCGGCGTCCGAGGCGATACATCAGCCATGCCGTCAGCGCGCCAAGGAGCGGGCCGACGCCGAGCGTGTTCGCCGTGATGGGCCCGTAGCACGCGAGCTTCTCCGCCTCCGGCGCGTCCGCGGGAACGGGGATGATGCGACGCACGACCGAGAGCACCGGCACCCAGGTGACGCTCGGCCCGATGTAGAAGGGGTTGTCCGGGTGCTGCGTCCCGCGAAGGAGGTTCTTGCCCTGCGGGTCGCCGCAGAGGGCGTAGTCGTTCGTGAAGTCGATGTCGTGGTCGTAGACGATCGAGCGGGCGTAGAGCCACGTGTAGAAGCCGTCGGAGCCGGCGTTGCGCGCGTAGGGCCCCGTCGAGAACATCCACAGGAAGAGGGCGTACGCGACGACCGTGACGACCACGCCCCATCGCGACCCGCGCACGCCTCGCAGCGCGCTCCCCATCCACGATCGGACCTCGAAGCGCATCGGCGGGCGCGCCGAGCATACTCCTAGCCGAGACGCGAGCGAGGCCGTGCGGCCGTGCTCCGCGCCGCCGGCTCAGTCGACATCGAGCTCGGCGGAGGCGAACGCCTCGACGTCGAATTCGGCGGTCGTCTCGCCTTCGACCTCGGCTTCCGCCTCTGCCTCGACGTCCGTGTCCTCCGCGTCCTCCTCGCCGTCGCCTTCCGCGTCGACCGGAGCGGTGAGGACGGGCAGGCGGCGCTTGCCGACGGGTCCCTCGTCGACGTAGTCCCGGAGGGCGGTCATGTCGCGGAGCGCCGAGAGCTTCGCGAGACCCTTCACCTCGACCTGGCGGATGCGCTCGCGCGTCAGGTTCATGATGGCGCCGACCTCTTCGAGCGTCGTCCCGCCGCGGTCGGCGACGTCGAGGGCGCACGTCTCGGTCATCTCCCAGACCTCGAGGTCGGGGAAGTTCAGCTTGATGGCCCCCGTCCGGGCCGAGACGTCGAGGTAGAGGTGGTGCTTGCAGGACACGAACGGGCAGGGCCGCATGGCCTCCGCGCACTCGTTCCGGGTCCGCGGCCGCTCGACCTCGTCCACCTCGGGGTAGAGCATGCGGCCGAGCTCCAGCTCGCGCTTCGTCATGCGCTTGACGCTGATGGTCTTGGCGCGGATGGCGCGCTTGCGGCGCGACCTCCGCTGCTCACGCGTGACCGGCTCGCCGTCCGGCTCGACGCTCTCGGTGCTCAGGGCGAGCGCCCCGTCCACCGCGACCTGACCCATCGTGGCCAGCTCTTCGACCTTGGGTTCGTGCTTGGGGTCCATCCTCGGCTCCTCCCGGCGCAACGCCGACAAACCGCTCCAACCGCGCGCGGGCTGCCTCGCCCACACTCGACCACGTCATCCGTGCGCCCCCGGCGCATGCCTTCGGGCTCTCGGCTCCGGCCCTCGATGCCCGGCTTCGACTGCAGCGCGGACGGTCGTGGACGGTCGCCTGAAGAAAGACCCTTTGCTGCTCGCCGAGAGACCGCGTCGACAACCGCCGCACGATGCCTCGACCGTTTGCACCTTAAGTCAGACGAAAGATCGTGGTCAATCCATCGTTCTGCTTTTTTTTGTGCGTTTCCATTATGGAACTCGTTACGCGTGGTTAGATCGAGACCGTGACAAGAAATGTCATGACGTGGACCGCGCTCGAGCGTGGGACGGCTCGGATGGGGCCCCAAAGACGCTCGGGCGCGAGGCGCTCTACGAGCGCGATGCCGCCCGCCTCGTGCTCGCGCCCGCCGGCTCGCCAGGGGACGCCCTTATCGTCTATGTTCGCCGCCAGAGCTCGGGCACGGAAATGACGCTGGAACATCGCGATTTCCCCCAGCCGACGACGCGCGACGTCGCCGCGCGCGGCGCGCGCATCCGCTTCGCCGAGGCGGGCAGCGGCCCCCCGCTGGTGCTCGTCCACGACTACCTGGCCAGCCGCGTCGCGTGGGACGACGTGCTGCCCCGGCTCGCCGAGCGCTTCCGGGTCATCGTCCCGGATCTGCCCGGGTTCGGCGAGAGCGAGAAGCCCTCGCCCAGCCGCTACCGCTACGGGTTCCACGGCTTCTCCGAGTCGCTGGTCGACCTCCTCGCGGCGCTCGGGCTCGGGCGCGTGTCGATCTGCGGGCACGCCATGGGCGGGGCGGTCGCGCTGACGCTGGCGGCCTCGCACGCGCACATCGTCGAGAAGCTCGTCCTCGTCAACCCGCTCGTCTACCCGCCGCGGCCCGACGCGCTCTCGCGCATCGCCGGCGTGCCCCTCCTCGGCCCTCTCGTCTTCAAGCAGCTCTACGGGCGGGCCCTCTTCCGGGCGCGCTTCGCCGGCAGCGCCGCCGCCCGGAGGGACCACTTCTTCGAGCTCTTCGACGTCCCCGCCGCGCGCGAGGCCGCGTATGCGACCATGTGTTCCATGCTCGACACGCGCTCACTCACGGCGAGCGTCCCACGCGTGACGGCGCCCGCGCTGGTCGCCTGGGGCCGCACCCACCGCGCGTCGCCCGTCGACCAGGGACGACGGCTCGCGCGCGAGCTCGGCGGCGCGCGCTTCGAGGTATTCGACTGCGGCTCGTCTCCGGCCGAAGAGGTGCCCGTCGCGTTCGCCGCCGCGGTGACGTCGTTCCTCGGGAGCAGCGCGGGCGGAGCCGGGTCGCGCGAGCCGCGTCACGGGAGGAGCTAGGCCGTGCTCGACGCGCGTGCCCGCGCGCGCTTCACCCGGAACCGGTCCGCGGTGGCAGGGACCGCGATCGTCGTGGGGCTGGTGGTCTTCGCCCTCGTGGGGCCGCTCATCGCGCGCCACGGACCCCTCGAGAGCGACTTCGCGCACGGCGTCGCCCCCGACCACATGCCGGTGGGACCGAGCGCGCTCTTCCCGCTCGGCGCCGACCGCATCTTTCGCGACGTCTTCGCGCGCCTCGCCGTCGCGGGCCGGCTCTCGCTCCTCATCGCCGTGTCGGCGACGCTCATCGCGAGCGCCATCGGGGCCGTCGTCGGCGTCGTCGCCGGGTACTACGAGGGGAGGCGCTTCGCCGGGGTCGTCAGCGTCGACGGGATCCTCATGCGCCTCGTCGACGTCATGCTCGCCTTTCCGTTCCTCCTCCTCGTCATGGCCATCGGGGCCGCGCTCGACCGGACCTCGGCGGTCACCATCTTCGTCGTCCTCGGCCTCACCGGCTGGCTGGGAATCGCGCGGGTGCTGCGGGCGAAGACGATGCAAGTGCGCTCGCTCGACTACGTGGTGGCGTCGCGCGCCCTGGGACAGCCGGCGCCCTGGGTGATGCTTCGGCACGTCCTCCCCAACGTCGCGGGGCCGCTCGTCGTCAGCGCGACGGTGCTCGTGGCGCAGATGATCGTGGCCGACAGCGTGCTCTCGTACCTGGGCGTCGGCATCGCGCCGCCCACGCCGACATGGGGACGCATGCTGTTCGAGGGGCAGGACTACTACCTCGCGGCGCCGTGGCTCGTCGCGGCGCCGGCCATCGTCATCCTGCTCGCGGTCTGGGGCTTCAACATGCTCGGGGAGGGGCTGCGCGATGCGCTCGATCCTCACGAGGGGTGAGCCGGTCGCCGCGGCGCTGGGGCTCGCGGCCGCGGCACTCTTCGCCGTCCCCCTCGGTTGCAGCAAGAGGCTCTCCGATCCCATCGCCTCCGCGCACGGCGACGACTCCCCTCCCCGTCGCGGCGGCACCTTGCGCCTGGCGACGATCGGCGACATCCGCAGCGGCCTCGACGCCGCGACCGGGACGGACCTCTCGATCGGGCCCATTCACCTCATCTTCGCGGGGCTCGTCGACTACGACGCGCACGGGCGCGTCGTGCCCGATCTGGCCGACCACTGGGACGTGGACGACGGAGGCAAGACGTACCGCTTCGTGCTCCGGAGCGGCGTGACGATGCAGGACGGCGAGGAGCTGACCGCCGACGACGTGAAGCGCTCCGCGGAGCGCGCCCTCCACCCGACGACGCCGGATCCGAACGCGAGCTACTTCGACGACATCGCGGGCTACCCCGAGTACGCGGCGGGCAAGGCCGAGCACCTCGCGGGCGTGGTCGTCGAGGGCCGGTACGTCGTCGCGTTCCACCTGGCGAAGCCCGACTCGACCTTCCCCTACCTCGTCGCGATGCATCCGCTGCGGCCGACCTGCAAGAGCGCCGGCGATCGCTACTCGGACACGTGGCTGCCCTGCGGCGCGGGACCGTTCAAGCTCGCGCCCGGCGACTGGCAGCGCGGGACGAGCCTGCGCCTCGTGCGCCACGACGGCTACTTCCGTCCGGGGCTGCCGTACCTCGACGCCGTCGAGTGGACGTTCAACATGCAGGCGCTCGCCCAGCGCGTCCGCTTCGAGCGCGGCGAGCTCGATCTCACGAGGGACCTCACCGACGCCGACCTGGCGCGCTTCACGACGGACCCGCGTTGGAAGCCCCTCGGCGTCGCCGAGCCCGACAACGCCATCTACGGCGTGTCCATGAACACGCGCATTCCGCCGTTCGACAACGTCGAGGTGCGCCGCGCCGTGGCGGCCGCGATCGACCGCGAGCACGTGAGAATCGTCCAGGCTTCGCGCATGTCGCCCCTCACGCAGGCCTTGCCTCGCACCCTGCAGGACGATCCGTCGTTCGCCGGACAGCGCTACGAGTACGCCGCGGCGCTCGAGCACATGAAGAGGGCCGGCTACCCCTACGATCCGGTGACGGACACGGGCGGCTGGCCCCACCCCATCGAGTACATCCTCTACTACCCGGGGCTCGACGCGCTCGTCGCCGAAGTGATCCAGCAGGACCTGGCGAAGATCGGCCTGCGTCTCCGCCTGAAGCCGCTGAGCTACGGCGCCTTCCTCACGCTGCAGGAGCGCGCGGGCGCTTCGGCGATGTCCGAGGGCAACTGGACGATGGACTACCCGGACGCGAGCTCGTTCTTCGATCCGCTCTTCACGACCGAGCGCATCGCGCCCGAGGGCTCCTTCAACACGGCGTTCTACTCGAGCCCGCGCTTCGACGCGCTGGCGGCCCGCGCGCACCTCGAGCTCGACGCGGGCGTCCGCCGCGCGCTCTACCGGGAGGCGAACGCCATTCTCTGCGACGAGGCGCCCTGGGCGTTCACCTACGGGCATCACACGTTCGACGTGCGGCAGCCCTACGTGCACGGCTTCGTGCCGCACCCGGTGTGGCCGCTCGACGTCGCCGGCGTGTGGCTCGACCGGGGCGACCCGGGGATGGATCACGCGCTCGGACGGGCCCTCCCATGAAGTGGCTGCTGCGGCGCGTCGGGTGGAGCCTCTTCGTCGTTTGGGCGGTCGTGTCGATCGCGTTCGTCGTGAACAACCTCGTGCCGGGCGATCCGGCGCGGATGGTGGCCGGGGTGCAGGCGCGGCCCGCCGACGTGGACCGCATCCGGCAGCAGCTCGGCCTCGGCGATCCGGCGATCGTGCAGTACGGACGGTTCTGGAAGAGGCTCGTGCACCTCGGCCCGCGGGTGCTCGATCCCAAAGCCGACCCGACGCACGCCAACTGCGCCGTCGTCTTGCCGCTCGGCGCTTCCGCCGTGCACCTCGACTTCGGGAAGAGCTTCCAGAAGAGGCAGCCCGTCGTCGAGCTCGTGGCCACCCGCCTGCCGCGCACCTTCGCGCTCGCCGTCGCCGGGATGCTGGTGCAGCTGCTGCTCGGTCTCGGCACGGGCATCTTCGCGGCGGCCCGGCGCGGATCGTGGGTCGATCGCTTCCTCGTGGGCTCGAGCTTGCTCGGGATCAGCGCGCCCACGTTTCTCATCGCCTTCGCGCTGCAGCTCGTCTTCGCGCGCGGCCTCGGCTGGCTGCCCCTCGACGGGTTCGGGGCGACCCTCGCCGACCACGCCCGCTGCCTCGCGCTCCCGGCGCTCACGCTCGGGATCTACGGCGCCGCCTACTACACGCGCCTCGTCCGCGACGAGATGGTGGTGCTCCTCCACCAGGACTGGGTGCGCACGGCGCGCGCGAAGGGCCTGTCGCCCGTCCGCGTGGTCCTGCGTCACGGGCTGCGAAACGCGCTGCTTCCCATCGTCACCGCCGTCGGCCTCGACTTCGGCACGCTGATGGGCGGCGCCGTCGTGACGGAGACGGTGTTCCGCTGGCCGGGCCTCGGGCAGCTCAGCGTGCAGGCCCTCCTCGACCGCGACGGTCCCATCATCCTCGCCTGCGTCATCGTGACCTCCGTGGCCATCGTCGCGGCGAACGTGGTCGTCGACGCGGTGTACGCGCGCCTCGACCCGCGGGTTCGCAGCGCGTCCGGACCGTGATCCCTTCGCGGCCCTATCCAGCGGACTCGCGGCCGTATCCAGGCGACTCGCAGGCCTGTCTGAGCGACCGGCGTCAGGGCCCTGCGAGCATGCGGCACTCGTTCACGTTCGCCGAGTGGGCCTGCGCGACGCAGCTCTTGTAGGCATCCCGCGCCGCGCCTCCGTTGCCCGACGCCTGGAGGGCCGCGCCGAGCGTGAGCCACGCGTCCGCGTTCGACGGGTTGCCCGACACCGCCTGCCTCGCCAGCGTGACCGCACGCGCCGTCTCGCCCTTGGCCAGCGCCTTGCTGGCCTGCGACAGCGGCGAGCCGCCGCCGGGAACGAGCCCCGTGTCGACCGGCGTCTCGTGGGCCGGAGCCGCCGCAGGCACCGGCTGCGCCGCCGCGACGTGCGTCGGCGCCGGCTGCGGCGCGGCCGTCGCCACCGGGATGGCGGTCGCGGGAGGGGCGACTGCGGCGGTGGCCGCGACGGGCGCCGTCTCCGTCGGTGCCGAAGCGGGAGCCGCCGCGGTCTCCACGGGCGCCGCCGAAGCGCTCGCCGCCGGCTCGCTCGACGCGCTCGCCACCGGCGCAGAGGCGGCTGCGGTGGCCGCCGAGGCCGTCTCCGTCGCGTTCGCCGTCACGGCGGGCGGCGGCACGACCTCGGCCGTCTTCTCCGTCCTCGCCAGATCGCGCGCGTTCATCGCCTCGATCTCCCGGTCCTGCCGCGCCCGCAGGGCCTGCAGACCCCCGACGACCGAAAGGATCACCGCCAGCGCGACCACGATGATCACGATGCGCTTGGCCTGCGGGCTCACCTTCCGCGGAAGGCCGGCGATGCGCTCGTCGTCGAGCTCGTCCCGCGGGGGCGCGGCCGAACGCGTGGGGACCGTCGGGGGCGGCGCCAGGGCCGGCGCGGGGGCGGGCACCGAAGCGATCGGACGCGCGACGGCGGGCGGCACCTTCAGCGGCTCGGTCTTCGCGGGTTGCCGCTTCGAGTGCGGCGTCTTCACCTCGAGCTTCGCGTTCGCCTCGGTCAGGATGTCGTCGACGTCGATCTCGCCGGTCGTCGCCTCGCGCGCCGCCATCGGTACGGTCTTCGCGACGGCCGCAGGCGCCGGCGCCGCGACGGGGACGGGCATGGGCGCGGCGGCCGGCTTGGCGACGGGCGCCGGCCTGGCCTCGACGACGGGCCGCGGCTCGAGCTTCGGGTCGGACTTCGGCGGCGACGCCGGCTTCGGGGCCGGGCGAACGACGGGGACGTCGCGCACGGCGGTGGGCGGCTCGCGCGCCAGCACGGGCTCACGCACGAGCGTCGGCGGCTCGTCGCCGATGCCCGTCATCGTGCTCGCCATCCCGACGCTCGACTTCGCGGCCACCTTGTCGTGCACGCCGTTCGTCGCGGGAGCAGGAGGCGGCGCGGGCGACGACGTCCACGTCTGCGCCATGGGCTTGACGGCCGCCGCCGCAGGCTCGCGCGCCGGCGGAGGAGGGGCCGCCGGCAGCTCGGGCTTGGAATCCGGCGGGAGCGGCGGGACGGCCGGAAACTGGGAGAGCGTGTTCGTGAACGTCGGGGGCGCCTCGGCCGCGGCCGCCGGCGGGGGCGGGCGCACCGTCTCGACGGCCGGGACGACGGCCATCTCGCCGCTCGAAGGCATCCCGTGGTGCCGGCCGCTCTCGTGCTCGCCGACCGCGGACTCTTCGTCGGGCGTCCGGACGAGGAAGACACCGTGCTTCGCGACGAGCAGGCCTTCGAAATAGAGCTTCGTGATCGTCGACAGGGTCGAGAGATCCTCGAACGGCGAGTCGTCGACCACGTCCGACAGCGTGCGCTTGCCGTCGAAGAGGCGAAGGATGCCGTTCAGCTCGTCCGGGATCTCGTTGAGGCGTTCGAGGAGCTGGCCGTGGTCGATCTCGAAGATGGTGATGAGCGGCGGGAGCTGCTCGCAGAGGCGCCCCCACTCGTCGACGCGCCGCATCCCCTCCATGAGGATGGCCTGGGTCGATCCGCCGATGACGTCCTCGTTGGCGACGGCGCGGAACTCGACCTCGAAGTTGGCCTCGTTCCAGATGAGCGCGCGGTAGATCGCCTCCTCGCCGCGCAGCCGTCCGAGCTCCGCGTCGACCACCTTGCCGTCGCGGAAGTAGACGTGCCCCTCCTGCCCGCCGCTGCGAAGGTGCACGACGCCGCTCTTTCTCGAGACCTCGAAGGTCTGCAAGAGATCGACGACCGCCATGTCCGACGTCGACCCCGCGAAGCGCGTCCGGCCCGACGTCGACCCGCGCGTCGTCGCGATGTTCTCCTGCGTCCGCCGCGCGAGCAGCAGGTTGACCCGCGCGATGAGCTCCCGGACGAAGATGGGCTTCGTGAGGTAGTCCTCCACGCCGAGCTCGAGCCCGCGAATCTTGTCCTCGATCGACTTCTGGCTCGTCAGAAAGACGATGGGGATGGCGGCCCACTCGGGGCGCTCCTTGAGCTTGCGCACCAAGGTGTACCCATCGAGCTTGGGTAGGCGCGTGTCGCTGAGGACGAGGTCGGGCGTCAGCGACTCGATCTTGGCGAGGGCGTCCAGCCCATCGGTCGCGGTGGTGACGCTGTAGCCGGCCTTCTTGAGGCTGACCTCGAGCACACGGACGCTTCGGGGGTCGGCGTCGACGAGGAGCAGCTTCTGTTTTGCCACGGGCGCAGCGTCAGCATGGAAGGGGGGCGCCGCGGGTGTCAAGCCAGGCGAACCTTCCAGTAGGGCCGTAGCTCAAAAGGAGACGGGGCCGTCAGTGCTTGGCGAAGGGATCGCCGATGTCGTCGGAAGGTGGGGGTTTCCGGGGGTGACGGGGGGTCGGGGTCGGGATCGCGGTCGCGGTGGGGGTCGCGGTGGGGGTTTCGGTCGGGGTCGCGGTCGGGGCTGGGGTCGCGGTCGCGGTCGCGGTCGCCGTCGCGGTCGCGGTCGCGGTCGCCGTCGCCGTCGCCGCCGCGGTCGCCGTCGCAGGTAGAAGTCCCGGGCCAACGCCAGGGACCGTAGGCGGCGGGCTCCTTCCCAGCAGAGCCCACGCGAGCGCGGCCGACACCAGCACCGTCGTCGCCCCGATGATCCACGCCCACGGGATCACCCGCACGGGCGGCAAGACGCTATCGATGGCCACCCGCATCTCGGCGAGGCTCGGCGGCTCCAGCTCGTCGGCCATGCGGTAGCGCATGCTCGAGGGAGGCTTGCTCGGCCGCGCGCTCGCCCGCTCCGCGATCTCCACGCGTCCGTCGCTTCGCGAGTGCACCACCTCGTCGAGCGCCGCGGACAGCTCCGTCATCGAGCCGTACCGCTCCTCGGGCTTCTTCGCGAGGCACACCATCGTGATGTCCTCGAGCGCGCCCAGCTCGCGCGCCGCGGTCGAGACCTGGCTCGGGCGCAGGGGCTGCACGAACATGTGCTGCGTCAGGACGCCCATGTACGTGTCCGCCTCGAAGGGCACGCGCCCCGTGAACATCTCGTACATGATGACGCCGAGGGCGTAGAGATCGGCCCGATGGTCGACGGGCTGCCCGCTCGCCTGCTCGGGGGACATGTAATGCGGCGTCCCGAACACGACGCCCGCTCGCGTGACGCGGCTCGAGCCGATGATCTTGGCCGCGCCGAAGTCGACGACGCGCACGTCGTCGCTCGCCGAGCCGCCCGAGACGCCGCCGACGAGGAAGACGTTGTCGGGCTTGAGGTCGCGGTGGACGATCCCCTCGGCGTGGGCCGCCGTCAGCGCGGCCGCGATCTGCTTGATGATGCGCACGGCCCGACGGGCGGGGATGGGGCCGCCGGCCTTGATGACGTGCCCGAGCGTCTCGCCGATGAGGAGCTCCATGACGAAGTAGGGCACGCCCGTCGGCAGTTTCCCGAAGTCGGTGATCTCGACGACGTTCGGGTGGCGCACGCTCGCCGTCGCCTTCGCCTCCTGGATGAAGCGCCCGGCCAGCTCGTCGTCCTGCGCGAGGTCATGGCGCAGGACCTTCATCGCGAAGTGGCGGTCGAGCGCGACGTGACGCGCGTCGTAGACCTGGCCCATGCCGCCTTCGCCGAGCAGCTCCATCACCTCGTAGCGAGCCTCGACGACGGTTCCGATGAGCTTGTCGCCGAGCGGATCGTAGGTCGCCGCCGCGAGCTTCACGCCGTCGAACGGGCAGAACGCCGCCTCGCCCGAGAAGCGCTGCCCGCACGCCGGGCACAGCTTCATCTGGCGGCGGATGTCGACGGTCGTTCTAGTCCGCTGCGTTTCCATCCGCCGCGCCCGAGTCGTTCGCGTCGCGTCCGCCGTCGGAAGGGCCGGCGTCGGACGGCGAGCAGACGCCGCCCACGCACGAGAGCCCCGGATCGCAGTCCGTGGTCCTCGTGCACGCGCCGTTCACGCCGACCGTGGACGCGTCGGTCGAACAACCGACGACCGCGGCGACGAGAAGCAGCGCGTGGCGGCTCACCTCATCAGCCTACCACCGCTTTTCAACCGGGAGTCGGAGCGGGAGCAGTCGCGGACGTCCCGCAGCTGGCGCAGAACTTGGCGCCCGCGCCCATCTCCACGCCGCAGCCGCTGCAGAACTTTTTCTGCACGACGAGCGGCGTGCCGCAGTCGGCGCAGAACTTTCCCCCCGGCTGCTTCGCGCCGCACTTGCCGCACGTCACCTGCGTGCCTCCGGGCGAGAACGTCGGCGCCGGGGCCATGGGCTGGGGAGCCTGCGGCGCGAAGCCCTGCGCCATCACGTTGCCCATGCCGACGCCCACCGCCATCTGCGCGCCCATGCCCGCGATGCCGCCGCCGCCGACGCCGTGGGCAGCCATCCCCTGCCCCGCGCCGATGACGGCCTGGCCCGCGGCGTAGCCCTGATAACTGCCGGCGAGCTCCTTCACGTAGCGCGAGTCCTGACCGAACTTCTGGTCGAGCGCGAACTGGTTGGCCTGCGCATCCGCGGCCGCGCCCGCCACGCCGATCTGCTTCACGCGCACCGCGCGCTGGGCCTGGGCGATCTCCGCGTTCGCCGCCTTCAGCCGCTCGCGGTCCTCGTCGTTGAAGTTCACGTTGAAGGCGCCGACCTGCAGGATGCGGATGCCGATGTCGTTGAGGTCCGGCGCGTGCGCGACGAAGGCCGCGGCGAGCTTGCTCGTCAGCGACACCGCCTGGAGGAGGCTCTTGCCCTCGTTCTCGCAGAGCTCTCCCAGCGTCGTCTTCACGCCGTTCATGAAGAGGCCCTTGATCCAGTCGAGGACGAAGTTGTTGTCGGCCGTCGATGCCTGGCCCGAGTAGCCGACGACGAAGCGCACGGGGTCGGTCACGACGACGCTCATCTCGCCGAAGATGCGCGGCTGCACCTGCTCGCCGGTCAGCGGATCGAGCATGTCGCCGATGGGGCCCCCGAAGGGCACGCTCCGCACGGGGGCGGTCTTCACGAAGTAAATCTCCGTGATGAAGACGTTCCCGCCCGTGAAGCTCGTGACGAGGTTGTTGAGGAAGGGGATGTTCTGCGACTGCAGCGTCACCCGGCCCGGCTGGAGCACGCCCACGACCCTGCCGTCCTTGAAGAACACCGCACACTCGTCGCTGTCGACGGTGAGCTGCGAGTACATGGGGACGTTCTGATCGGGGTGCTTGTAGACGATGAGCTGTTTGAGGTTGTCGGGGCGCGCAATCATCATTTCCTGCACGCCGTTTTTGACGAAGTCGAAAACACCCATGGGCCTAACGATAGATGGGACCGGCATCGGGGGCTAGACTCTCCGGCAGTGCATCCGCCCGTCGACCTGGCGAAGCTCTCCGCCCCCGCCCGCAAGCTCCTCGACCCGGCTTCGGCGGGCCCGATGCAGCAGATGGCGGCCCGCGGCGTCGCGCCGGGCGTCAAGCCGGGCGAGGCCGTCACCGTCGTGGCGCTCCTCACCGAGTCGAGCGATCCGGCGCTCGCCGCGACGGCCGCGGCGACGCTCGCGAAGCTGCCGGCGCCCATCCTCAACGGCGCGCTCGCGGGGGACCTTCCGCCGGGCGTCCTGGCGGTGCTCGCGCCGAAGTACGCGCACAACGCGGTCGTCATGGAGAAGCTGCTCGCCCACCCGGCCATCCCGCCCGAGGCGGTGGCCGACGTGGCGGCGGCGGCCGACGAGGCGGTGGCCGAGCTCGTCGCGGTCAACGAGCAGCGCCTCCTCGCGCACCCGGCGATCATCGAGAAGCTCTACATGAACAAGTCGACGCGCATGTCGACGGCCGACCGCGTCCTCGAGCTCGCCGTGCGCGGCGGGGTGGAGCTCCCGGGCATCCCAGCGTACCGCGAGGCGGCGACCGCCATCGGGATGGAGCTCATCTCGGAGCGCTCGGCCGAGCCGACGCCGGACGACGCGCTCTTTCACGAGACGGACGCCGCCGCGCAGCGGGCCGCGCTCGACGCGTCGCAGGAGGACACCCACCGCCTCGACGAGGAGACCGGGACCGAGGTCGTGGAGGAGAAGTTCAAGCCGCTCTACATGCTCCTCGGGACGATGACGGTGTCGCAGAAGATCCGCCGCGCGATGCTGGGCAACGCCGCGGACCGGCTGCTGCTCGTGCGCGACACGAACCGCCTGGTCGCGGCGGCCGCGGTCAAGAGCCCGATGATCCAGGAGAACGAGATCGTGCGCGTCAGCGCGAGCCGCAACGTGACGGAGGACGTGCTGCGCATCATCGCGCTCGACCGCGAGTGGACGCGCTCGCACCAGATCAAGCTGAACCTCGTGTCGAACCCGCGGACGCCGTTCGCCTTCGCGGCCAAGCTCATCATGCATCTCCGCGAGCACGAGCTGAAGGCGCTGGCGAAGAGCAAGAACGTCTCGGGCGCGGTGGTCAAGGCGGCCAAGCAGCAGCTCGATCGGAAGCAGATCAAGCACTGACGGGTCACGGCATGGGCAGGGTGGCCTCGTGGCCGGGCGAGGCGGGGATCCCGGCCCGAAGGAGCGCGTCGACGACGGCGTCGGCGAGGCGCGCGTGCGCGCGGGCATCCGGGTGCAGGGCGGTCTTCACGATCCACGTGGGATCGAGGTCGACGCGGACGTGCGTCACGGGCAAGCCGTCGAAGAGACGAGCCTCGATGGCGGGGCGTCCGCTGGCGTCGGGGAGGCACGGCTCGAGGAAGTTCGTGAGGAGGAAGAGCGCCTGCGCCCCGCGAGCCCGAGCCGCCCGATCGGTCGCGGCGAAGATCGCGCGGGCCACGCGGAGCGAGGCGTCGTCCTCCCAGGGCTTCACGCGCTCGACGAACGCGACCAGCGGCGACTCGCGGAGCAGCTCCGGCTCGCGGCGCGCGAGGACGAGCGAGCCGTCGTCGCCCACGACGAGGTGGTCGCGCCAGGTGGCGACGTCGCGCTCGAGCAGATCCGCGAGGACGAGGGTCACGACGGCCAGCGGTCGCTCGAGCCGGGCCAGGTGATCGAGCATCGCCACGTAGATCTGATCGTCGCCGTACCCGTGCACGCCCGCGTCGACGATCGGGAGTCCGAGGCGCCGGCCGACGAGCGTCGGATACGCCTCCTCCCACGCGACGCCGAGCCCCAGCGTGAGCGACTCCCCCGTGAACAGCACCGTGGGCCGCGAGGGATCGGTGACGTCCGCCTCGGAGCGCGCGCGATCGCCGGCGGCGTCGACTGCGTACGTGACGGCGCGGCCGTCGGCGTCGACGACGGTGGTCTTCGGGCCGTCGAGCACCCAGCCGAGCTTCGGATCCGGGTGGGCGGGCGGAAGGGCGAGGTCGGTGCGGACGACGTTCTTGCCGGCGTGGGACTTCGATCGCAGGACGACGTCGGACACGACGACGGCGAGGACCACGGCGAGCCCCACGCGGAGGGCCCCGCCGCGCGACACGCGTCCCTTGGCGGCGCGGGCGGCGCGCACGAGCAGCCGGTCGAGAGGCCACGCGACCGCGAGCAGGAGGACGCCGACGATCCCGAGCAGCCGGCGAAGGTGGCCCACGCCCGCGACCTCCGACGGAAAGACGGCGCACCGCGCGATGAGGACGTGGACCTCGTACCACTCCCGATCGACGCGAAGCGCGCCCGCGACCATCCCCAGCCCGAGGAGAGCGAGCGACCCGGCGAGCGCGACGCGGAGAGGGGCCATGCGGTTCGAGCGGACGAGAGCGGACGGCGAGCCGACGCGTGCCGGCGGCGAGCGGAAGCCGCGGATCGCGCGATCCTACGGCATCGCGAGCGCGTTTGCGGCAGCCGAGGTTTGACGCTAGTTTTGCCGCGCTTCGATGCCCCGCACCCTCGTCGTCACGCCGACGTACAACGAGAAGGAGAACCTCGCGCGCTTCGTCGACGCCGTGCGCGGCGCCATGCCCGACGCCGATCTCCTCGTCGTCGACGACGCCTCGCCCGACGGCACGGGCGCCATCGCCGACGCGATCGCCGCGAAGGACCATCACGTGCGCGTGATGCACCGCGCCGGCAAGCTGGGCCTCGGCACGGCTTACATCGAGGCGTTCACGCGCGGCCTGGCCGAGGGCTACGACCGCTTCTTCGAGATGGACGCCGACCTCTCCCACGACGTCCGCTACCTGCCCGACTTCGTCCGCGCGCTCGACGACGGCGCCGACGTCGTCATCGGCTCGCGCAACATCCCCGGCGGCGGCGTCGAGGGGTGGGGCCCGGGAAGGCACTTCATCTCCAAGGGCGGCAGCCTCTACTCGCGCACCATCCTGGGCCTCCGCATCAAGGACCTGACGAGCGGCTACAAGGCGTTCTCGCGCCGCGCCCTCGAGGCCATCGCGCTCGACCGGGTGAGCTCCAACGGTTACTCGTTCCAGATCGAGCTCACCTACCGCGCCGTCTTGCGGGGGATGACCGTGAAGGAGGTGCCGATCGTGTTCGTCGATCGGACCGCGGGGCGCTCGAAGATGAGCCGGAAGATCTTCATCGAGGCCATCGGGATGGTGTGGAAGATGCGCCTCGACGCGGCGCGCGGGCGCTTGCCGTGAAGCTGCGGGCTCTCGGGGCCGCGGGAGCCTGCACGACGGCGCTGGGCGTCGCGTGCCTCTTCGCGGCGCCCGCGGTGACGACGACGGCGTGCACGACGCACCAGTGCGACTCGGACTTCGTAAATACGCAGCCGGATGCGGGAGGGCCGAGCGGTGACCTGCAGCCCTACGGCCCCGGGACGGTTCTGTGGGAGTCCGCACCCTTCAATGACGCGTGGCTACCCTTCCCCGGGGAGAGGACCTACTTCTTCGAGTTTCCTGCCGGGTTTGCAGCCCTTCAGCCTCCTTCGGCATGGGTAGCGACCGATCCGAACCCGATCGCCAACGGCAATTCCGGCGCGACTATCGTGCAAGGTGCGGGTCAGCTCGCCGAGATCAACGACGGAATCTTCGGGGGCTTCAAGATCACGAATTCGACGTGTGCAGGGTACTTCCTCTACGTCTCGGTCGTCGGCACCTACAACCCGCCGCCCGCGCCGGCGCCGGCCGCCGAAGACGCGGGCGCCGGCGACTGACGCCCCCGCTCGAGCACCGTGTACGGGCCGATGCGCGTCCTCTCCACGTAGCCGCGCGGCAGGAAGTAGCTCTCCGACTCCGGCCCCTCGCGCGTCTCGGTCCACGTGACGACCCACCGGGGCTTCTTCGCGTCGATGACGGCCGCGTCCTCGGCAAGCCATGCCTCGCGGTGGAAGCGCCGCGAGGGACGCGTCAGGAAGGTCGTCCAGAAGAAGCGCCCGGGCGCGTGCAGGCCCGACACGACGTAGATCTCCGCCGCGACGCCGCGCACGAGCAGCTCGTCGCCCGGCCTCGAATGCTCGCGCAGCCACAGACCCGTCGCCTCGACGTCGGCGTAGCGGCGGACGCCGTCCCAGGTCTGGAACGCGCCGGCGAAGCGCCCGCGGTCCCAGTCACCGCGGACCCAGTGCACCGTCGCCTCGGTCGCGCGGAGCCACGCGCTCGCCTGCGGACCGGTCTGCGCGAACGCCTCGAGCAGCACGACGGAGACGAGCACTGGGACCCAGGGCCGGCGCGCCGCGCGCATCGCGGCGGCCGCGTCGACGATCAGGTTGGCCGTCATCAGCGTGCCCGCCGAGAGCTCCGCGATCCAGTGGTAGTAGTAGAACTTGAGCTGAACGGCGATGACCGCGTAGCCGAGGGCCAGCATCCCGGCCGCCAGCGCCCAGCGTCCGAGACGCCTGCGGGCCCCGCGCACGAACGCCGCCGCGACCGCGATCCCGCTCGCCGCGAAGAGCCAGCCCGCGACGGGGGAGTACCCGCGCCACACGACGACGGCGTTGTCGACGACGGCGGTCAGCGAGTCGAGGCGCGGCTCGTTCTCGAGGTACACGGCGTTGGCGGAGCCGACGACCTCGACGAGGTCGCCGAGCGCGCCGTGCGCCGCGAAGTACGCGAGGAGGAGCCCCGGCACCACGGACGCGCCGGCGAAGAAGGCCACGAGCGGTCGCACGAACCCCCGCCGAGGACGGCGCCGCCACAGGACCGCGAGCGCCACGAGCGCGAAGAGCAGGAACGGCGGCTTGAGGGAGAAGGCGACCCCGGCCAGGAGCCCGGCCACCGCCCCGGCGCGCGGAAGACTCCGGACCCGCAGCGCCGCCAGGACCATCAGCGACGCGCAGGTCGTCGCCAGGAGCTCGCACTGCGCCGTGTTCCAGTAATCGAAGAAGCCGTAATAGAGGACGCTCGCGGCGAGGACAGCTGCGCCGCGGAGACCTGGCACGGGCCGCGACGCGCGGTCGCGGGCGATCTCCGCGCTCGCCCATCCGAGCACGACGATGCTCGCCAGCTCGACCAGGCGGATGCCCCACATGCCCTCGCCGAAGACGGCGATCGCGAGCGCATGCACGAGGTGGATGCCGGGGGTCTTGTGGTCGAACGCGTCCCGGTACGGGATAGCTCCGCGGAGGAGCCACTCCCGGCCCACGTAGTAGTGGACGCTCGTATCCCAGCCGAAGGGCCACGCGAGCGACGAGGCCCCGAACAGCACCCCGACCGACGCGAGCAGCCCGTCCAGCTTGCGTGTCATTCGCCTGCCGGGTCGCAGAGACAATCGCCCGGCAGGGAAAACCCTAACACGCGCCGAAATCGGGGAGCACCAAACGAACCGTGGTCTAGTGCATCCGTCATGGATCCCCGAGCGTCGGCGCGTGCCCTCCGGAGCGTCCTCGCGCGCGTCTGGGGCGACGAGCGCCTCTTCTTTCTCGCGCTCACGCTCTTCAATCTCTTCCTTGCGCGGCGGACGTTCGGGCGAGGCATCTGGGCCGACAACGACTCGGTCTGCCACTACGCGTACGTCCGCCATCTGCTCGAGGACATCCTGCCTTCGACGGGGACGTTCCTCGGCTGGACGCCCAAGTACGATCTCGGAGCGCCGTTCCTCCTCTACAACACTCCCCCCGGTCTCTACGTCGTCACGGCGACGCTGGCGCGCGTCACGGGGCTGAGCGCGCTGGCGGCGCTGAAGGCCGTCATGCTCGCGGCGTTCCTCGCCGTGCCGCTCGTCGGCGCGCGCCTGGCGCGGACCTTCGAGGACGAACCGAAGGATCTCCCCAAGCTCACCGCCCTCGCGCTCAGCCTCTTCTCCTCGGAGCTCTTCGGCCTCGAGTTCTTCTTCAAGAACGGGATGCTCAACGCGGCGCTCGCCCTGCCGTTCCTGCTCGCGACTCTGCTCTTCTTCCGTCGCTCGCAGCGCGAGGAGGGCCCGCGCGCGCTCGTGTGGACGGCGCTCGCCGGCGGCTTCTTCGCGGCGACTCTGCTGATTCACCTGCTCTCGGCGTACATGCTCGGCGTCGCGCTCGGCGGCTTCACGATCGCCCAGGGACCCCGCCGCCTCGGGCGCAGCGTCGTCCAGGCCGCGATGACCGTCGGCCTCGGCCTCGCCCTGTCCGCGTTCTGGCTCGTGCCGAGCCTGCGCTTTGCCGCGACGGAGGACGCCGCCTTCACGTGGATCCGCCGCGCCGGCGACACGCTGCCCGCCCTCGCGGACGGCACGCTCCTCTCGTCCTACCCCGTCGGCTTCTACCCGCACTTCGTCCAGTTCAGCAACGCGGGGCTCGTCGCCGTCGTGTGCTCGGCGTTCGCCCTGTGGCGGGCGGTGCGACTCCGCCGATGGCCCGTGCTCGCGTGCTTCGTCACGCTGGTCGTGGCCTTGCTCGTCACGCTCGGCCCCCGACCCTCCTTCGGCCTGTGGATCCTTCCGAAGTACGACCGCCTGCTCTGGTACCGCTTCTGCACGCTCCTCGAGCTGTCGGTCCTCCTCACGGCGGGCTGGGGGGCGTGGCAGATCTGGGAGCTGCGGGGTCGCTTCGGCACGGTCGCCACCTGGGGCCTCGTGGGCGGCGCGCTGTGGTCGGCGCAGGTGATGACGAAACGGGCCGTGCACATCGAGACGACCGAGAGCTACCCGGGGTTCGTCGCGGACGTGGACGACATCAGCCGATGGCTCGTGGATCACGGCAAGCCGGGGGGACGCGTCTTCAGCGAGTTCCTCGGACAGGGCGCGCTCGATGTCGGCAGCGTGAACTACCCGCGTCACATGATCCCCATGCTCTCCGGGTTCGCCGAGGCGGGCGGCTGGATCTACGAGAACGACCCGGCGGCGCAGGACCTCCTGAAGAACGGCCTCCTCTGGTACGACGCCCTGCCCATCGTCGCGCTGGCACCGCGCTACGACGTCCAGTACGTCGTCGCCGGCTCACCGACCCTCGTGCGCGCTCTCTCCGAGGACCCTCGCTGGCGGCTCGCGCTCGGCACGCCGCACCTCTCGCTCTTCGAGGCGGTCGGCCGCGAGCCCGCGCTCGTCGAGGCTCGCGGCTGGGATGCGCGCGTGCAGAGCGCCCGGTACCTCCGAGGCGGCGGCTACGAGTACGTCCTCGACGCGACTCCGCTCGAAGGCGCGAGCGAAGGGCGAGAGCACGAGCTGACGGTCAAGACGAGCTGGTCGCCCGCGTGGCGCGCGCGCGCCGGCGAACGAGGCATCGAAGTCCGCGAGAGCCCGGAAGGCCTGCTGCGCCTGCCGCTGCCCGACGGCGCGACCACGCTCACGCTCACGTGGGACATCGCCGAGCTGCGCGCGCAAGGGGACCGCGTCGCGCTCGCCGGCCTCGTCGCGGCGGGCGCGCTGCTCCTCCTCGGCACGAGACGCCGGCTCTTCGCCCTCCACGAGCCCGTCCTGCAGGTCGTCGGGTGCGGTGGCGCGGCCATTGCCCTGGTAGTGCTCGCGGTTCGTGGGCACCCGATCGATCCGGAGGTCGTCGGGTTCGGCATCCGGGGCGGCATGGAGGTGACGTACGAAGGCAAGGACCTGCGGGTCGGGGCCTTCGACGACGCGCAGGAGTCGCGCGCCGTCCACGTCGACGTCGCGGCGTGGGGACCGCGGGAGCTCGCCGGCGGCAAGCCGGCTCGCGCGCTGGCGGTCCCCGGGGCGCCCTCGGCGGTGCTCTCGCTCTCGCCCGTCGGCACGAACCGTCTCGTCGTGCGCGGCGCCGCCGACCCGCCCGAGGTGACGCTCGAGCTCCGCGAGCGCGGCCGGGGGACGGCGGTGTGCACCGTCGCCGCGAAGCTCGGCGACGCCGTCGAGCTGCCGCCCGCGTGCGTTCAGGGAGGCGCCGTCGACGGCCCCGGCGTCCCGCGTGACCTCGTGCTGCATGCCCCGGGCGCCCTCGCCGTCAGCGCGATCACGCTCCAGAACGACGTCGTGCTCGTCGAGGCCGAGCAGATGCACAACGTCCTCGACGACGGCGGATACGAGGCGTTCTACAGGTACGGCCCGGCCGACCAGCTGGCGTCGAACGGGGTGGCGATGGTCCCTCACCGCACCCTCGACGGACCCGTCGCGCTCGACCGCCGGATCGATCTCCCCCATCCCGCCTACGAGGTGTGGCTCCTGACGCACACCGTTTCGGAGCGACTCCGTCCCGGCCGAGCGCGGCTGCTGGTCGAGTCGGACGGCGTCGCGGTGGGCGACATCGAGCCCCTGCCACGCACCCCCCTTCCCTTCTGGGACGATCGGCTTCACGTCGAGTGGGTACGGGCGGGCCGGCTCTCCGGAGGAGGCAAGCGCCTCGTGCGAGTCACCCTGCACGGCGACGGGACGATGGGCGACCTCGACACGCTCGCGTTCGTGCCCGTCGACGGCGCCGAGAAGTGAGGTCGATCGTGTCTCGGCTTGCCGCGCTAAGGCGCGTGCGGTAATCGCGGGCCTCGCACGCCTTGCCGATGCGCCCCCGATCGCTTCCTTCGCCGACGTTTCTGCTCTGCCTCGCGTGCGCCGCCCTCGTCGCCACTCCGCTGTGGCTGCACCACTGGCTGCCCATCCAGGATCTGCCGCAGCACCTCGCCACGCTGCGGGTCGTGCACGACGTGCACGCGGGCATCACGCCGGAGGCGAACATCTACGTGACCCACCTCGGGAGCACGCAGTACATCCTCTTCTACATCGTCGGGGACCTGCTCTCCTACGTGGTCCACGTCCGCACGGCCGGGCTCCTCATCACCACGAGCTACATGCTCGGCACGGTCGCCGCGCTCTACGCGCTCCTCCGCTCCCTCGGGCGCGATCCGCGACTGTGCCTCCTCGTCGTCCCGCTGCTGACGAACACCCAGCTTCTCATCGGCCTGCTCCAGTTCGTGATCGGCATCCCGCTGATGCTCTACGGGTGGAGCCTCGCGGTCGACATCCTGCGCGAGCCCCGGCGGAGGACCACGATCGGCCTCGCCGTCGTCGCGCTGCTCGTCTTCTACTCGCACGTCGTCGTCTTCGGCATCTTCGGCATCGGCCTCGCGATCATCGCGCCGTGGGGCTCGCTGCGCCGCCTCGTCCGCTACTGGTTGCCGCTCGTGCCGGCCGCCATCGCGGTCTTCTACTGGGCGTTCTTCACGGCGTCGGGGGACTTCGTCCGGAGCGCCATCACGAGCGGCACCGAGAACAAGGACCTCTGGCCCTTCTGGGTCTCGTGCCGGGAGATGTACGCGCTCGCCTTCGACACCTACCGCGACTCGGCCGACGAGAAGCTCTTCGCGTGGTTCGTCGTGACGGCCATGGCCCTCACGGTGCTCGCGCGGCGTAGCGGGGGTCGCCCCGTCGTGTCGACCGCGCGATGGCTGCTCATCCCGCTCGTGTGCGCCGTTCTCTACTTCCGCTCCGAGGGGACCAACGGCTTCCTCGGCCACATCCGCGATCGCTTCGTGCTCCTCGCCGTCATCGCGCTGCTGCCGACGCTCCGCATGCCCCGAGGGCTGCTCGGGCACGCCGGCACAGTGGTCATGGTGATCATCTCGATGATGACCGCCGAGACCTTCGAGTGGCACCTGTCCCACTTCGAGCGCGAGGACGTGGGCGACTTCACCGCGGCGCTCGATCACATCCCCCCGGACAGCCGCGTCGCGGGCCTCATCTTCGAGTCCGAGTCCAAGTACTTCGGACAGAACCCGTTCCTCCACTACGCGTCCTACTACTTGCTCGAGCGCGGAGGCCGCGTGAACTTCAGCTTCGCCGGGTATCCGCACTGGGTTTACGGGTACCGCCCGCACGAGGACCCTCTGGGAGCGAGCCCGCCGGCGTTCCTGTGGGAGTGGCAACCGACCCGCATCGAGGCGCGCGAGGAGCTCGCGGCCTCCTACGACTACGTCCTCACGCGCGGCCCCGGCTTCGACGCTCCGGACGACACGTTCTGGAAGTCCTGGGAGGGAACCGACTGGACGGTGTGGGAGCGCCGATCTCGATGAGGGCTCTCTCCGTCGTCTCGGTCTTTTCCGTCGTCGTCGCGGCGCTCGTCGTGGGCTGCCGGCCGAGCGCACCGTCGCCCGGCCTCGCGGACGACGAACGTCTTCACGCCGGCGACGCCGGGTTCGTCTACGCCCCGGGACCCGCGCGAAGCGGCGCACTCGTCGTCGAGCCGCTCGACGCGGGAGCGCGCCCCGCCGTGTTGCCCTTCGCCGGCTCCCCCGGCGGACGCGGGGACCTCGACGGGGTCGGGACGAGCGCTCGCATCGGCCAGGCTGCCGGCATGGCCCGCGTCGGCGACGGGATCGTGTTCGCGGACGAGGGCAACGGCTCCATCCGCCGCTTCGTGCCCGCGACGGGCGAGATCACGACGCTCGCTCGTCTGCCCCACATCCAGCCGGGCGTGCCGAGCCTGCCCTGGGGGATCGCCTACGACGGCGTGGGTCGCATCTACGCGACGGATCGCTCGGCGCACGCCGTCTACGCCCTCGAGCTGAGGACCGGCCAGCTCACGGTCGCGGTCGGACAGCCCGGCGTGCGGGGCGACGCCGAGGGAGACGTCGCGCAGGCTCGCCTCGATTCGCCCGCCGGCCTGGCCTTCGCCGCGGGCGTCCTCTACATCGCCGACGTCGGCAACCGCCGCATCCAGCGCGTCGAGCTCGCCGCGCGAACGGTGAGCACCCTGGCCTCCGGTTTCATGCAGCCCTGGGGGCTCTGCGCCGACGGCGACTCGCTCTTCATGGCCGAGAGTCTGCAGGAGGCCGTCTTCCGCATCGACATCCGCACCGGGGCGCCCACGCTGCTCGCGGGGTCGAACCGCTTCGGCTACGCCGGCGCCACCAACGGCCGCGGACTCGTCGCGCGGTTCCGCACGCCGCGAGGCATCGACTGCACGAGCGACGCCCTCTACGTGGCCGATCGAGGCAACGCGCAGCTCCGGCGTCTCGACCGGGCGACCTCCGAGGTGACGACCGTCGCCGGGTCCATCGCCAACGGCCTGGGCTACCGCGACGGCCAGGGGGTGTACGCCCTCTTCCGCGACCCCCAGTCGGCGCTCCGCGTGGGCGACACCGTCTACGTGGGCGACGACGGCGTGCTCCGTGGCGTCTCCGTGTCGGACGCCATGGTGCGGACGGCGGCCGGCGTCGGCGAGCGTCTCTTCGACACGACGTCGCTCGAGCGCGGCGACCTGCTGAAGCCCGAGGGGATCGTCGTCTCCCCGTCCGACGGCGCCGCGTTCATCGCGGGAGGACGCTCCTGGTCCGTGCACCGCGTCGACCTCGCGACGGGCAAGACCACGCTCTTCGCCGGCAGCCCGCACGTTCACGGGTTCTTCGACGCGTGGGGTCTCGACGCGCGCTTCGGCGTGCTCACCGCCATCGCGAGCGACGACCGGGGAACGCTCTTCCTCGCGGATCCGGACAATCACGCCGTCCGGGCTCTCCGCACGGCGACGGGCGAGGTGTCCACCGTCGCCGGAACCCCCTCCCTCTGCGGCAACGAGGACGGTCCGCTGCTCGCGGCCACGTTCTGCGACCCGGCGGGGCTCGCGTTCGACCACGGCTCGGTCTTCGTGGCGGACGCCTCGACGCACACGGTTCGACGCATCGACCTCGCCGCGGGGAGCGTCTCCACGCTCGCGGGCGAGCCCTTCGTCCGCGGCTCCACGGACGGCGTGGGGCGAGCCGCTCGGTTCTCGTCTCCCGCCGGGATCGCGGTGGCCGGCGGCGCGCTCTTCGTCGCCGACCGCGAAGACGGCCTCGTGCGCCGCATCGACATCGCCACCGGAGAAGTGCGGACCGTGGCGGGGGCTCACTTCGATCGCCCGACCGCCCTCGCGGCCAGCGGCACCGATGGGCTGCTCGTCCTCGATCGCGCCGCGGTCGACCGCCTGTCGGTCACGAACGGACAGAGCGTCCGCCTGCTGGGCGCGGGTCCCGGCCTCCGGCTGGGAAGCGTCGAGCCCTCGCTCGGACAGCCGACGGGGCTCGCCGAGCTGTCCCCGGGCGACGTGCTCGTCGTCGATCGCGGCGAGAGCGCGGTCGTGCGGCTGGCCTTCTGAGGTGGTCGCCCTCCCGAAACAACGGTAATGGACGGGAGGCCATGGCCGACACGAAGCCGCCCGACGCGGCGTCCTTGCCGCTCAGCACGACCGCCGAGCTGAACGACGTCTGGGCCCGCTTCCGCGGAGGCGCGATGGTCCATTGCCCCGTGGACGCCGGACCCCTGGCGCTCGCCGTCGACGGGGCGGCCGGCGCCTACCGCTTCGTCTGCACCGACTGCGGCCTCGCGTCGCCCTGGTTCGAGTCGGGACCGCTCGGCACGAACGTCCGCTGGCACCTGCAGCCGGGTGCGCAGGGAGGAGGAGTCGACGAATGAAGCGGGTCGAGGCCGGCGGGCTCGACGTGCTGCTCGCGGGCGGCGCGGATCGGGAGGGAGGCGGCGACGGGCCGCTCGTCGTCCTCTTGCACGGGTTCGGCGCGCCGGGGGACGATCTGGCCCCCCTGTGGCGCGTCATCGACGCCCCGGCCATGACGCGCTGGGCATTCCCCGCGGCCCCCCTCGCGCTCGAGGGGATGGGCTTCGGCGGTCGCGCCTGGTGGATGGTCGACATCGAGCGGCTCGTCGGGGCCGGTGAGCGGGGCGACCGCGAGCCCCTGGCCCGCGAGGTGCCGCCCGGGATGAGCGAGGCACGGGCCCAGCTCGTCACGGTGCTCGACGAGCTCGAGGCCCGGCTGAAGCCGTCGAAGGTCGTGCTCGGCGGATTCTCGCAGGGCGCGATGCTCTCGTGCGACGTCGCGCTCCGGACCGAGCGGCCGCTGGCGGGCGTCGCGCTCCTCTCCGGCACGCTGGTCGCCCGGGACGACTGGGCTCCCCTCGCCGCCCGACGACGGGGCCTCCCCGTGTTCCAGAGCCACGGAACCGAGGACCCGATGCTCCCCTACGCCCAGGCCGAGAAGCTCCGCGACCTTTTGCGCGAGGGCGGCGCCGACGTGACCTGGGTTCCCTTTCGCGGGGGCCACGCCATCCCGGGGACGGTCACCGACGGGCTCGGGCGCTGGCTGCGCACGACGCTCGCGTCCGGCGCCTGAGCTCAGCGACGGCGCGCCAGCGTGTAGGTCGCGAAGACGTCGCGCTCGATGTCGACGGCGTCTTCGCCCACGTCCCAGCGGAGGAGGCGCGCCACCCGGCGAATGGCCGGAGTGTCGTCGCGATCGAGCTCGCGGAGGTCGAACCCCGCCGCTTCCCAGGCCGCGCGATCGAAGGGGGACCGCCCGTCCGCCCAGGGGATGTACGCCGCGCCGGGGGCCGCCGGCGCCGGGCACACGTTGTAGAGGAGGACGACGCCGCCCGGGACGAGCGCGTCGCGGAGCGCCGCGAGGAAGGTCGCGTCGTCGACCCCGAGATCGAAGTGCCGCGCCGGGCTCACCGCGAGCGCGGGGTGCACGTAGCCGCGCTTCAGCGTGTTCTTCGAGAGGAAGACGTCGAGATGGTCGCCCACGGCGGCGCGCACGTCCGGCACCGCGGGCCATCTCCCGGTCACGAGCGTCACCCGCCCGGGTCCGAGGACGCCCTGGTCGCCGGGCGCCGAATAGAGAGCGGCGAGCATCGGATCCACGTCGACGCCGACGGCGTCCGCGCCGAGCGCGGCCATGAGCCGCAGCTGCCCGACCGTGCCGTACCCGAAGTCGACCACCCGCTTGCCGGCGAGCCCGTCGACCCCCGCCCCTGCGAGGACGTCGACCGCGCGCACGTAGGAGAGCGGCGACCCGTAGTTCGTCTCCCAGTAGAAGGACGCGTCGAGCTCGCGGCGCGTCAGCGTCCCACGGCGTTCCGGGGGCAGCCTCGACGCGGAGGCGTCCGACCAGGCCGCGCGGGTCGCGGCGTCGACCCAGACGACGCGCGGCGAGACCGGAGGCTGCGCCGCCGTGGCGTGGAGGAAGGCGCGGGCGAGGGGCGTCGCGGCGAGCGGCTCGAGGGCGCGCGCGTCGCTGCGGAGCCCGTCGAGCGCCGCGTCGGCGGCCGGAACCGATGGGCTCGCGGCCGCGGCGACGGGAGCGGGCGCAGCGGGCTCCGGCGCCGGCGTGCACGCGAGCATCCACACGCAAGCGAGCACCGACGAGCGGCCGAGCACCTCCCCACGCTATAAGCAACGAGCCCGCGTGCAAGTCGCTCCGTCCGCCCCTCGATCCGCGCTGTGGCCGGTCTTCGTCGCGTACGTCGTCGCGTTCTTTCTCGTCCTCATCGCCAGCGCGCTCTACCTGCTCGTGCCGGCCGTGGGGCGCGCGGGGTGGGACCCGGCGCGCATCGCGGACGAGGCGGCGAGCTTCGCCTTCTCGGCCCCCGGGCTCCTCGGGGCGGCGCTCGTCAGCGCGGTGGTGCTGGCCCTCGTGACCCTCGTGACCGCGCGGCTCATGGGGGGCGGCGTCGCGTCGCGCCTGTCCGCCGGCCCGACGCGCGCACGGCCCGCGGGGGTCGCCGCGGCCGTCGTCGGCCTGGCGGGGCTCAGCCTCGCGTGCGGCAGCGCCGCGCAGCTGGCCGGCCTCGGGAAGGCCGGGGTGACCGAGTCGATCGCCCAGGCGCTGCGGAGCTCGAACCCGCTGCGCATCGCGCTCGCCGTGCTGTGCATCGGCATCGCGCCCGCCTTCGCCGAGGAGGGGTTCTTCCGTGGGCTCATGCAGACCCGGCTCCGCGCCCGCTGGAGGCGCTGGCCGGCCATCGTCGTGACGGCGCTCGCCTTCGGCGCGTTCCACGTGGACCCGGTCCAGGGGACCGAGGCCTTCATCGCCGGCATCTTCTTCGGCTGGGTGGTCGACCGCTTCGGCGGCATCCGTCCCTCGATCGCCGCCCACGCCTTCAACAACGCCATGTTCGTCGTCTTCGCGTCGCTCGCCGCCTCGGACGAGCCGGGGACGCGCCTCGTGACCGTCGGCATCCTCGTCGGGGGCCTCGTCGTGTGCGCGGGGGCCGCTGCGCTCATCCGCTCGCGGCACGCCGTGCGGGGGGACGTCACAGCATCGATATCCGCCTCATGAAGGCGCCGCAAAGATCACTCTGCGCGTTCCTCGCGCGCTCGAGGTCGAGGCCCGCACGGAACACCGCCCCTGCCCCCGCCTCGTTCCCGACGGCGACGTGGCACATGCCCAGCATCTCGTAGTCGGCGGGGTCGTTGTGCTTCGACACCAGATCCGTCAGCGGCGCGATGGCGGTCCGGTGCGCTTCGACGACGGCGGCGGACGGCTGCTGCGGCAGGCCCTTGGCGTGGACCATCAGGCGCAGGGCCTGGCGCTGGTCGTGCGCGTCGTAGGTCGCGAACGCGGGCGACGCGAAGAGCTCGCGGTATCCCGTGTACGCCTCGTCGAGCTTGCCGGCGCGCGCGTTGGCGACGATGGACTTCACGGCTGTGAGGAGCGCCTCGTTCGGCATGGGCCGCAACGTACCGCGCCCGAAGCCCTCGCGCACGCTATGCTCTCGCCGCGTGATGCGCCCCTGGCTCCTCGCCATCGCCACCGCCGCGCTCCTCTCCGCCTGCTACTCGTCCTCGGGCGCCCGGCTCGTCCAGACCTGCACGCTGACGCCCCCTTCGCCGCCCGACTGGCGGCTGCGGGCGGACGGGACGCTCCTCCGCGACGGCCTCGGGAGGGTCGTCTTCCTGCGCGGGGTCGACGCCGGGGGGCGCAGCAAGTTCTCGCCGTACGTCCCCTTCGACTACGGCACGGGCCAGTACGCGCAGGCCCTCGGCGCCTACATGGATCGCGCCGCCTCCTGGGGCATCGACGCCATGCGCGTCCCCTTCACCTGGGCGGCCCTCGAGTCCGTGCAGGGGCAGGACGACGCCGACTGGCTGTCCCGCTACCAGCAGCTCCTCGACGCCGCCTGGGCCCGCGGCATCTGGACCGTCGTCGACTTCCACCAGGACGTGTACGCGGAGACCTTCTGCGGCGACGGCTTCCCCGCCTGGACCCTCCCGGACCCGCCGCAGATGACCTGCCCGAATTCGGCGTGGCAGCTCGAGTACTTCAGCGACACCGACGTCGAGCACGCGTTCGACGCCTTCTGGGCCGCGGGCTCGCCCGTCCAGTCCGAGTACCTCGCCGCGTGGGACGTGATGATCGCGCGGTTCCAGAACGAGCCCGGCGTGCTCGGCTTCGAGCCCATCAACGAGCCCGCCGCGGGGTCCGCGAACCAGACCTCGTTCGAGGCGACGACGCTGACCCAGTTCTTCTCGGCGATGGTGCCGCACTTCCGGTCGCTCGCGCCGCAGTCGCTCGTCTTCGTCGACGCGCCCGGGGTCGACTCGGTCGGGGCGACGACGGCGATGACGCGCCCCAGCGGCGACGGCCTCGTCTTCGCGCCGCACTACTATCCCGTCAGCAACGCCAACCCGAGCGTCGCCTATCCCGGCATCGAGAGCTGGGCCAGCGTGGGCGCGCAGTGGAACGTGCCCGTCTTTCTCGGCGAGTTCGGCGTGAGCCACGACAACGACGGCGCGCTCGACTACATCAACGCGCACTTCGCCGCGCTCGACGCGCTCGGGATGAGCGGGACCGAGTGGGAGTACAGCGTCTCGGCCGACTCGTGGAACTCGGAGACCGACGGCGTCGTCGCGGCCGACGGGACCGAATACCCGGTGGCGCAGGCGCTCATCCGCCCCTTCGCGCGCGCCGTCGCGGGCAGCGCGATCGCTCAGGCGTGGGATCCGGACGCCGGCGCCTACACGCTGACGTTCACCCCTTCGGCCGCGGGCGGGACGAGCATCACCGAGGTGCAATGGCCGTCCCGCGCATACCCCGGCGGCTACGACGTGAGCCTCTCGGGCGGGTGCTACGACGCGACGTCGGCGCCCGGGCGGATGCTGATCCAGCCGTCCGCGGGGGCGACGCAGGTGACGGTGACCGTCACGCAGCACTGACGGCCGCGCCACCGGGCCGCCCGCTTCTCAGTCGGCGAGCATCTTCTCCAGCCGCGGTGCGATGAAGCCCACCGCGCCGTCGCCCTTGATCCCGCCCTCCACCTGCTTGCCCGACGCGCGTCCCTCGGGCCCGGGCAGCGCGAAGAGCGGAATGAGCTTGGACACGTACCCGGCCGACGCGAGGCGCTCGGCGTCGTGGTCCGCGTCGAACATCAGCAGATCCACGTCGGGAAACTTCGCGTCGAGCTCCCCCCGCTCGGCGGCGTGGTGGAAGCGCTGGCACGGCTCGCACCACGTCGCGCCGACGTAGACGACGACCCTCCGCTTCTCGGCCATCGCCTTCGACTGCGCGGCCCGCACGAGGACGTCGACGTCCCCCTCGGCGTCGGCATTCAAGAGCCGCATCTTGCCTTTGGGCGGCGCCGGGGACGGCGTGGCCGCGGAAGCGCCGTGCTCGGGCTCCACGTCCGCCTCCGTCTTGCATCCCGCCGCGGCGAGCGCGGCCAGCGAGAGGACCGCGAGAAGCCTCGCGAAACCTCGCGGCATCCTACTTCCACACGTCATTGATGGCCGACGGCACCTGGGCCGCGTTCGCGAGGTACGTCGTGATCCCGAAGCCCTCCTCGATGGTCCGGAGGAGCGACTCGTGCGTGTACGCCTTGCCCGACGTCGTCCCCCCCTTCACGAGCGGCCCGATGGGGATGCACAGGATCGGCGCGTTGCCGGTGCTGCCCGTCTCCTCGTCCCACACGATGAAGAGCACGTCGGTCGGCCCGAGCTTGCTGATGATGTTCCCCGCATTGGTCTTCAGCCAGGTGTCCCCCGTCGTGATGCTGCCGATGGGGCAGTCGAGGGTGCCGCCGTGCATGTCGTCGCACAGGTTCGGCGAGATCATCGAGAAGCGGCGGGGGGCCGTGAGGTCGGTCGCGAGCTCGGTGTAGTCGACGACGCGGTCCTGACACGTGGCCGGCGTCCCGGCGACGTCCTTGAAGAAGAGGAAGGGGACGTGCTTGGTCGCGTAATCGCCGGAGTCCGTCATCACGCAGGGTCCCCCCGCGCTCTCGGCGTACGAGCGCCAGGTGATGCCCGCGGTGTCGAGCTGATCGCCGAGGTGCTGCGCGGTCATGTTCCCGTATTGCGCCGGCGTCCCGTCGGCGGTCAGGCCCTGGTTGGTGCCCGACACGATGTCGATGTAGTTCGGCAGGCTCGGGTGGTACTCGGTCGAGTAGTTCGTCGTGTACGCGTACTGCGTCGTCAGGCTGGTGATGTAGGGGGCGTTCGTGGCGGTGACGGCCGACTGCGAGGTGTTCTCCATCACGATGAGAAAGACGTGGGCGAAGGCCGGTACCCCGTCGGCGGCCGCGCAGTAGGTGCCCGCCGCGTTGCACGAGAAGCCCGTGGGGCACGTGCCGCACGCGCCCGCGTCCTGGCCTCCCCCGCTCGACGAGCCGCTCGACGAGCCCGAGCTGCTCCCCGAGCTCGAGCCGCTGCTCGAGCCCGAGCCGCTGCCGGAGCTGCTCCCCGAGCTCGAGCCGCTGCTCGACCCGCCTCCGGAGCCGCTGCCGCTCCCGCCGCTGCTCGACCCGCTGGAGGACGACGACGAGCCCCCGCCGTCCCCCGCGCCCGCGGGGCTGCTGCCCGAGCTGCTGCAGGCGGCGACAATCAGAGCGGTGAAGGCGCAAGGGAGGAGCGGGTCGAGGCGCATCGCCGTGGCTTACCACGAAGCGGGTCGACGTCTACCGTCCGAAGTCTCGGCGCTTGGCCTCCGCGAGCAGCGCCTCGCGGAACAGCTTCACGCGGCGCGGCTCCTGCCTCGCGCTCGGCGCCACGATGGCCAGCCCGGGTCCCCGCAGCGTCCACTTTGGCAGGACGCGACGGAGCCCCGCCAGCTCTTCGCGCGAGGCGCAGTCCGAGAAGAACAGCGGCACGAGCCCGATGCCGGCGCCCGCCGCGACGACGCGCTGCACGAAAAGAAGGTCGTCGGCCGTGATGGTGCCGTGCACCTCCACCGTCTCGTCGCCGTCCGGACCCGTGAGCGGCAGCGTGGAGCCGAGGTTCATCGAGCGGAACGTCACGAAGTCGTGCGTGGCCAGGTCGGCCACCGCGTCGGGCGTGCCCCGGCGGGCCAGGTACTCGGGCGCGGCGAAGAGCCCGAGGCTCGCCTCCCCCAGCTTGCGCGCGACGAGCGACGAGTCCCGCAGGGGCGAGGCCCGGACGGCGAGGTCGTACCCCTCGGCCACGAGATCCACGACGCGCGACGTGAGCGTCACCTCGAAGACCACCTTCGGGTACTGATGGCTGAAGCTCGCCACGACGCCCGCCACGAGCGCCTGCCCGACGTCGACGGGCGCCGTGATGCGGATGGTGCCGCGCGGCTCGGTGCCCATGTCGACGACGTCGGCGGTGGCGTCCGACACGCTGGCCACCGCGCCGCGCACGCGCTCGTAGTACGCCCGGCCCGCGTCGGTCAGGGCCAGCGACCGCGACGTCCGCTGCATCAGACGCACCCCGAGCTTGCGCTCGAGGCGCACGAGCGCCCGGCTCACGGTCGACTTGGGGACCCCCATGGCCTTGGCCGCCGCGGTGAATCCGCCGCCGTCCGCGACGCGCACGAACGTGGAAACGTCGTTGAGGTCGATGCCGTTCATCGCGCCGGTCGCGCGGGACGATAGCGCGGGCGGCTCGGCCGAGCACGCCCGCGCGCGCACCGACCTCAGGCCGTGGCCGACGTCGTCGGGGCCACGGCGTCTTCCACCGCGAACGCCTCGACGTCGATCTCGAGCTTCACCTTCTCGGCGATGGCGACGCCGCCCGTCTCGAGGAGGGCGTTGAAGCTCACGCCGAAGTCCTTGCGGTTGATGGTCGTGCGGGCGCTCAGGCCCGCGACGGTCTTGCCGTAGGGGTTCTTCGACGTCCCGTGGTACTCGACCTCGAGCGCGACCGGCTTTGTGACGCCGCGGATGGTCAGGTCGCCGTGCACCGTGTACTCGCCGGCATCCTTTGGCTCGATGCGCGTGCTCTTGAAGGTGATCTTCGGGTGGCTCGGCGCGTCGAAGAAGTCGTTCGTGCGGAGGTGGTTGTCACGGTCGACGTTGCCGGTGTCGATGCTGGCCACGTCGATCTCGCCCTCGAACTGCGAACGGATGAAGTCCTTCGGGTCGAGCCGCAACGTCGCGCGGTACGACTTGAACTGGCCGCGTACGGTCGCGACCATCATGTGCTTCACGGAGAACCCGACGTGGCTGTGAACGGTGTCGATGGACCAGGACATGAGTGCCTCGTGGAGGGCGGCGCGCTCTCTCGGCGCCGCGTGGTGTGGGACCTATGATGCATCGCCTCGGGGGTCCGTGACGGCCGCGTCAGGGGAACGCATCGTTGCCTCAACGCAACGACCCCGCGGCCCGAAGGGCCTAGCGCCGCCGAGCGCGACTGTCGATTCTCCGACCGTCGGCACGATTCTCCGACCGTCGGCACGAGTCTACTCGAGCGCAGGGCGAGGCTCCCGCGTCACTTCTCCACGCGGTCGATCGTCCGCGGCGAAGGGGCGACGTGCAGGCTCGTGGCCTGCGCCTGCGGCGTGGCCGGCGCCTGCGAAGCGGCGACGCCGAGGGCGCTCGACGGCATGTCGAGCGGCGGCCGGGGATCGTGCGACGCGACGATGGTCTGCGGCACCTGCGACTCCAGGCGCCGGCGCTCGGCGACCTCGAGGTACGACGCGCGGAGCTCGGCGAGGATTCCGCGGCCGTGCTTCGGGTCGAAGCCGATCGGGGGCCCGTCGCGGAAGACGAAGTAGTGGTCGAGAAACTGCTGCCGCTCCTGCATGCGCTTCTCGAAGATCTCGCGCATGTCGTCCTCGCTGCGGATGATGTGCGGCGTGAGGATGAGGACGAGGTTGTCCTTCTCGATGACGTCCTGCGTCGAGCGAAAGAGGAAACCGAGGACGGGGATGTCCCCGAGGAGCGGGATCTTCGTCACGTTGTGCTGCGCCTTGTCGCGCACGAGGCCTCCGATGATCGCCGTGTGCCCGTCCTTCACGGTGAGCGTCGTCGTCGCGCCCCGCTCGGTGAAGTCGATGGTCCCGAGGGTCCCCTGCGGCCCGTTGGTCCCGAGGTCCGAGATGGTCTCGTCGACGTCGAGGCGCACCTCGTCGGACTCGTCGATGTGCGGCGTGATCTTGACCTTGGGGCCGATCTTTCCGTAGTTCGACGTCGCCGGGGCCGAGAGGAGCGAGAGGCTCGAGAGCGCGCTCGTCGCCCCCGCGGCGGTGCCGGCGCTCGTGGGCATGCCGTACGAGGGCGCGTTGCGCTGGAGCGACGTGTTGAGCTGGACGTGGATCTCGGCGGGCGTGTTGTCCGTCGCCAGCACGTGCGGCGTCTGCAGGATGTCGCTGTCGCTCGCCACCGTGTACGCATCGAGGAAGAAGCCGAGCCCCGGGATCGAGGAGGTGCCGAGGGTGCTCTGGAGAAAGTCCGGCACGGGCACCGACGGGCCGCGAACGCCGAGGACGAGCGCCTGGAGCGAGCTCGAGTCCGTGGGGAGGAGCAGCGACTTCATCGGGTTATTGCCCGCGTAGGCCACCGAGCCGCTGCTGCTCGCGGGCGCGAACCCGTGGAACGCCGACTCGAGCGCGTCGGTCCGCGTGATGCTGAGATCCATCACGACCGCCTCGATGTAGACCTGCCGCCGCGGCTGATCGAGCCTCCGGATGACCTCGCGCACGGCGGCGAAGTCGTGCGCGCTCGCCGTCACGATGAGCGCGTTGCTCGTCTCCTCGGCGCTCACCTTCACCGGCGCCTCGAGGACGCGCGCCGCGCTCGCGTTCTGCCCCGGGGCCGCCCCCGTCCCTCCTCCCCCCGTCCCGACCGCGGCGGAGACGGCCTCGTTGATGGGCCCCACGATCTTCTTCGCGTCGGCGTGCTGGAGCATCACGACGTGCATCTGCCCCTCGTTCGGCGTCGCGACGTCGATGGCCCGCAGGAGCTCGAGCAGCCGCTCGTAGCCGGCCGCCGACCCCACGACGAGGAGCGCGTTGGGCCGGTCGAGGGCGACGAGCTTCGTCACGCGGGCGCCGCCCGGGGCCCCCGTGGCATGCGTCTTTTCCTTGTCCGCCGTCTTCGCGTCGAGCAGCTCGTCGAGCTCCTTCTTCACGTCGGCCGACGGCACGTACTGCAGCGGCTCGAGCCACACCTTGTCCTCGGCCTGCGCCACGTCGAGCTCGTCGAGGACGCGCATCATTCGCTGCACGCTGGCGCCCGTGTCCGTGAGGAGCAGCACGTTCCCGTAGGGAATGACGGCGCCGTCGTGCGACGCGAGCTTCGCCAGGACCGCCGCCATCTCGTCGCCCGGCACGTGCGCGACCCGGTGCACGTACGTGACGTACCGGTCCTCGGGCAGAACCCCGTCCCGCGTCGAGCGCACGGGCGCCTCGTGCTGGGCGTCCTGCGCGTCGATGATCTTGAGGAACCGCCCGCGCGGGACCACCGTCAGGTGGTTGGCCGCGAGGATCGAGAGGAACGCCTGGTACGCCTCGGCGACCGTCACCTTCTGCGGGGACACGACGGTCGCCTGGAACGTCTTGGCCGTCGCGGCGACGAGGAACCGCCTGCCCGTCATCTCGCTCATCGTGCGAACGAGGTCCGAGAGGTCCGCGTTCTCGAGCGACAGCGTGACGAGGTCGTCCGGGCGCCGGGGCGCGTGCTCGAGCGCGCTGTCCACCGACAGCCGGTCCTCCGGCGGCGTCGCCGCGGCCGCCGGGGCGGGCGCCGGGGCCGCGGTCGCCGGAGCCGCCGGAGCGCGCGGCTGGGCCGACGCCGCGAGCGTCGAGAGCATGGCCGCACCCACCACCGCCAACGTCAGCGCGCTTCTCATCGGTCTGCTTGCTGGAGCGGCTGCGTCCGCGCGGGCATTCCCGCCGCGCATCGTCCTGCCACTTCGTCGCGCCGCGCGGTATCTTCGAGGTCGTGCAGGGACAAGTTGGCGCGCCCTCCCTCGGCTCGCGTGTCGGCGAGCGCTACACGCTGGAGCGCGTCCTCGGCAGCGGGGCGATGGGGTCCGTGTACGAGGCGCACGACGACGCCGGCGGGCGCTTCGCTTTGAAGACGCTCCTCGCCCACTCCGCGAAGGGCGACGCCGCCGAGCGCCGCGCGCGGTTCCTCCGCGAAGCCGCCGTCTGCGCCACCATCCAGCACGCGAACGTCGTCCCCGTGCTCGACCACGGCATCGATCCGCCCACCGACGTCCCCTACCTCGTGATGCCGCTCCTCGAGGGGGAGGACCTGGCGGCGGTGCTCGATCGCGCGCGGTTCCTCGAGCCGGCCGTCGCCGTCGCGCTGGTCGTGCAGGCGTGCTCCGGGCTCGAGGCCGTTCACGCGCGCGGCATCGTGCACCGCGACGTCAAGCCGTCGAACCTCTTCCTCGAGAACGCCGGCGCCCACGTCGTCGTCAAGGTGACCGACTTCGGCCTCGCCAAGTCGTTCGACGCGACCGGCGAGCGCGGCGCGCTGACGGCGACCGGGCGATTCATGGGGACCCCGCAGTACGTCTCGCCCGAGCAGGCCATCAGCGCGAAGCACGTCGACGTCCGCAGCGACGTCTTCAGCCTGGCGATGTCGCTCTACCACGCGCTCTCGGGGGCGCCGGCCTTCGCGTACGTGCGCTCCTTCATGGGGCTCGTGCTCGAGCTCACCTCGCGCGAGGCGCCGCCCCTGCAGGACGCCGCCCCGTGGGTCCCGCCCGCCGTCGCGCGCATCGTGCACGCGGCGCTGCTCCGCGAGCCCTCCGCCCGATGCCCGAGCGTGGGCGAGCTGGCCCTCGCCCTCGACTCCGCCGTCGGCATCGACGCCAGCCGGAGCCCGGTCCTCCGCGAATCGCTGCGCCCCGCCTCCGACGCGACCCGGGCCGCCGTGGCCCGCCGGGCCGAGACCGTCGGGTCCTGGGACGATCTGCTGCGAACATGAGATGATGCCCGGGCCGCCATGCGACCCGCACCGCTCGTTCCGGTCCTGAGCGCCGTCCTGCTCGCCGCGGCCACGGCCCTCGCCGCCCCGCCGCCTGCGGCCCCGCCCCCGCCCCCCGCGGCCCCGCCCCCGCCCCCCGCGCCGACCGGCGACGTGCAGGTCCCCTCCAATCAAACGCTGAGGACTCCGCTGCCCGACGGCGTCGTCGTCACCTTCGAGCCGGGGACGACGGGCCACTGGGCCGGCGCCGGCAAGCTCGCGAGCGAGACCGCCAAGTGGACGCGCGGCTTCCACATCGACCTCACCGACGGCGAGCTCGACGTCACCATGCCCGTCGCCGCGAAGGGCGAGCATGCCCTCCTCGTCACGACGCGCGCGGGCACGCTGACCGACTGGCGCGGCCGGATGCACGTGGCCGTCCACGGCGACGCCACCGCCGTCGTCGTCTACGAGGGCGCGGTCGTCGTCGGCTCCAACAAGCAGAGCTTCCGGGCGGGCGACGCGACGGCCATCGTGCTCCACAAGGGGGGCGACGCCGACAAGTCGCTCACGCTGCCCGGCGTCCCGGCGTGGGACACGACGAGCAGCGGCCTGCCGTCCTTCGCCGTCGTCCCCGAGGGCGCGGGGGCGATGCTCGGGCTCGCGTGGACGCCGCCCGCGGGGGCCAAGAGCTACCGCGTGCAGATCGCGACCGACGCGAGCATGTCGCCCGTCGTCCAGGAAGCCGTGGTCGGCGATCCGCGCTTCAGCCTCGCGGCGCCCGCTCCCGGCGTCCACTTCTGGGCCGAGGTCCGCGCGGTCGGCGCCGAGGGGCTCGTCGGGGCGTGGTCGGCGCCGCGGGCTCTCCGGGCCGTGCACTTTCGCCTGCCCTCGGGGGGCTTCGTCGCGCACGACGGCGTCGTGGTGCTGCCCGACGGGGCGACGTTGCCGCTGGCCGACGCCGACGGGCTCGAGGTCGCCTACGAGAACGTGCGCCCCGGCGCCCCGCCCGCGGCCCCCATCCTCTACTGGGCCAAGCTCGGGGGACCCCTCCGTCTCTCCGACGACGCGCCCGTCCGCATCGCGCACCTCCGCGATCCCGCCCTCGGCGTCGAGACGCGCGTCGCGCTCGCGCACCGGCAGCTCCGCGCGGACGTCGAGCTCCTCCCGAAGCAGGCCCGCTCGCGCGATCCCATCGACGTCCGCGTCGTCGCCTGGGATCCCTCCGGGCGCCTCGACGTCGCGGCCGAGAACATCACCCTCCAGGCCATGGCCGATCTCGATCCGGTCGCGGTCGCCTGGCAGCACGCGACCGTCGACGGGCGCGGCGTGTGGACCGGACGCATCGCGCCCCGCCCCGACAAGGGCCCCTCGGTCGTCCGCGTCGTCGTGAGGGACGGGCTCGGACAGGAAATCGGGCGTGGTTTCGTCGAGATGACCACTGGAACCGCAGGCAGCCGGTAAAGAAGCTGCGAGCCCTGCCGCGCTGCGTCTCATCTCCGCCCCCCACGACGTCCCCGCCGCCCGACCCCCCTCCCCGCGCCTAGCCTCGATCGAGGCCATGGTGCTCTGTCCTCAGTGCTCGGCTCCGTCCGGGGACGCGCACCGCTTCTGCTTCGCGTGCGGCGCCGAGCTCAGGCGCGCCTCGGAGCCTCCGAAGGAGGACCCGCTCGTCGGCCGCACGCTGCCCGGCGGCTACCGCGTCACGCACCTCGTCGGCGTCGGCGGGATGGGGCGCGTCTACTGCGCGGAGCAGGTCGCGCTCGGCCGGACGGTCGCCGTGAAGGTCGTGCACCCGCACCTGGCCGACGACGAGCTCGCCGCCGCCCGCTTCCTCAACGAGGCGAGGACCGCCAGCCGCCTCAGCCACCCCAACTCGGTCGCCATCTTCGACTTCGGGCGCACCGAGGAGGCGCAGCCCTACATCGTGATGGAGTACCTGCGCGGGCGCGACCTCGGACGCGTGGCGGAGGACGAAGGGCCCCTGCCCTTCCCGCGCATCGTCGACATCCTCCGGCAGACGCTCGGCGCGCTCGAAGAAGCGCACGCGCTCGGCATCGTCCACCGCGATCTGAAGCCGGACAACATGGTGCTCGAGCCGCTCCGCTCCGGGCTCGACTTCGTGAAGGTGGTCGACTTCGGCCTGGCGAAGATCCTCGAGGAGACCTCGCCGTCCGCCCACAGCCCGGCGCTCACGCGACCCGGCCTCGTGTGCGGCACCCCCGAGTACATGAGCCCCGAGCAGGGCCGCGGCGACGCGCTCGACGGCCGCTCGGACCTCTACTCGCTCGGCGTCGTCCTCTTCGAGCTGCTGACGGGCCGCGTGCCCTTCGTCGCCGACTCGGCCACGAAGACGCTGCTCCTCCACCTCAACGAGCCGCCGCCCGATCCGCGCAACGTCAACCCCGAGCGCGCCATCCCGGCGCCCTTCGCGGAGATCACGCTGCGCGCCCTCGCCAAGTCCCGCGAGGACCGCTGGCAATCCGCCGGCGCGTTCGCCGCGGCGCTCGGCGAGGCGCTCTTCTCGGTCGAGGGCCGCATCTCGCAGCCCGCCCCCGCCACGGCCACGCGGTGCCGCGCGTGCGGCGCGCTCAGCCCTCTCGGGCAGAAGTACTGCGGCGACTGCGGCGTATCGATCAACGGAAGCACCGCCCCGGGGCGCCCGTCGAGCCCTTCGCCGCAGCCGGCCACCCGGCCCGATCCCCAGGCCGACGGGGTCGCCGTCACCGTCCAGCGCGCGGAGGCCGTCGGCAGCGGGGCGCACGCCCTGCCCCTCCTGGCGCGCGCCGACGCGCTCGAGTGGCTCGAGGCCCGGCGTCACGAGGCCGAGGCCATGCCCTCGGCGGCCCACGTGCTCGGCGAGGCCGGCGGCGGCAAGACACGCCTCGTCGGCGAGTTTCTCGCGCGCTGCACGTCGCGGGGCGATCTCGTCGTCGCGATCGGCCCGGACGCCGCGTGGGCGAAGGTGGCCGACGCCGCGCTCGGCGACGCCGTACGCCGTCTCGTGGGCTCGGCCGACGGAGCCGTCGACGCGCGCGCGTGGGCGGGCGCGCGCCCCGAAGCGCAGCTCGGCCTGTCGCTCCTCTTCGGCCCGCCGCGCGACCGCGACTTCCCCGCGCCCGACGAGCGCCGCATCGCCCTCGCCGAGGCCCTCCGCTGGGCCCTCGAGCGCGCCGGCGCGCGCGCCGGGGGCGGCCTCGTCGTCCTCGCGGTCGACGATCTCGACTTCGTCGACGGGACGAGCGCCAACGCCTTCGCCGACGTCCTCGCCGAGCCGCCCGTGGTCGGCGCGCTCTTCATCGTGACGCACGCGCCGGGCGCGTTCCCCGCGCGCGAGCCCCTCGCCGGCGAAACCTGGACCCTCTCGCCCCTCCCCGCGTCGACCTTCGCCCACCTCCTGCCGGCGCGTCTCCGCCCGGACGCGCGCCCGCTCGCCCCGCTCCACGTCGAGCACCTCATCGCGTGGTCCCGCGAGAGCCGCGAGCCGCCGCCCGAGCGCATGGCCGACCTCGTCGCGCGCCGCGCCGAGCGCGTGGCCCCGGACGCGCGCCACACGCTGCACGCCCTCGCCGTGTGGGGCGACGACGCGTCGCTCGACGTCCTCCCGCACCTGCTCCCGCCGGCGACCGACCTCCCGGCGGCGCTCCGCGTGCTCGATCGCGCGCGCCTCGTCGTCCAGACGGGGCGCACCGTGCAGATCGCCCACCCGCTCGTCCGGCGCATCGTCTTCTCCAGCATCCCGGCGGGGCGCAAGCGCGAGCTCTTCGCGCGCGCCGACACGCTGCGGTCCGAGGCGCCGCTCGAGATCCGCGCCAAGCAGGCGATGCACGGGGGCAGCGCCCTCGAAGCGCTGGCCCTGCTCGACATGCTGAGCATCCGCCGCGCCGCCCAGGGCGACACGCTCGGCGCCGTCAGCTCCCTTCGCCACGCCCTCGACGTCGCGCGGAGAGAGCTCCACGGCGACGATCTCGACGATCCGATGGCGGCGATGCTCGTCTTCGCGCGCAAGCTCGCCGAGGCCCTCGCGGCGTGCGAGCAGTGGAACGACGCGGAGGGCGTGCTGCGCGAGGCGCTCGGGAGCGCGCCCCCGGCGAGCGAGCACAGGGCCCGCCTGCTCGCCGTCCTGGCCCACGTCGCCCACGCGAGGAGCCACCCGAACGACGCGAAGCGCTACCTCGACGAAGCGATGAGGGTCGCGAGGCAGTCCGAGCACCGCGACCTCCTTCCCATGCTCGAGCGATTGGAACGGACCATCGCCGTCGCCTGACCGGGGGCCGCCGGAAGCTTCGTCGCGGTCGGCGGGAGCCACTCCGGGCGCGCCGGGGGGCATTCCGGGCGCGGCGGGAGCCACCGCGAGGGCCCCGGGTTCGACGCGGGGGCCTCCGAGTGCCTTCCCGGGGCCTCCGAGTGCTTCTCCAGGGCCTCGGGATCCTTCTCGGGGGCCCTCGAGTGCCTTCCCGAGGCCCCGGGATCCTTCTCCAAGGCCTCCGAGTGCCTTCCCGGGGCCCCGGGATCCTTCTCGGGGGCCCTCGAGTGCCTTCCCGGGGCCCCGGGATCCTTCTCCAAGGCCTCCGAGTGCTTCTCCGGGGCCCCGGGATCCTTCTCCGGGACCCTCGCGCGCTTCTCCCTGGCCCCCGCGAGCGCCTCCCCGGCCTCCGCGAGCGTCTCCCCGGCCTCCGCGAGCGTCTCCCCGGCCTCCGAGCGCATCCCGAACGGGTCGGCGTTCTTCCCGAGGGCCCCGGCATTCTCCTCCAGGGCCCCGGCATTCTCCTCCAGGGCCTCCGGGCGCATCCCGCGGGGGTCGGCGTTCTTCCCGAGGGCCCCGGCAGCCTTCTCCGCCCCCTTCGCGTGCTTCTCCGCGGGCTCGGCCTGCTTGCCCGGGGCCTCGGGTCGCTTTCCAGTCTCGTCGGCGCCTTACGCAGCGGCCTGCGCGTCTCGTGGTACGGTGCCCGCGTGCGTAGCCTCTCGGCCTTCACACTTGCTGCCATCCTCTGCGTCTTCGTCGCGCTCGTCGCCGTCGGTTGCGGCAGCCGCTCGACCCTCGACTACGGCGACGGCGGCCTCCCCGAAGGCTCGCTCCCCAGCGGCTGCGGGGACGGCGTGTGCTCCCCGACCGAGACCTGCGCTACCTGCTCGGTCGACTGCGGTCTCTGCAAGACCTGCGGCAACCACACCTGCGACGCGAGCGAAACCTGCACCTCGTGCCCCGAGGACTGCGGCGCGTGCACGACGTGCGGCGACGGCTACTGCAACGGCGACGAGACCTGCGAGAGCTGCGCGCCCGACTGCGGCGTGTGCCAGTCCTGCGGCGACGGCAAGTGCCAGGCGCCGACGGAGGACTGCTTCACGTGCCCGGCCGACTGCGGCATCTGCATGGGCTGCGGCGACGGCACCTGCACGGCGCCCGAGACGTGCGCGAGCTGCGAGACCGACTGCGGCCCGTGCGCCGTCTGCGGCAACGGCACCTGCCAGCCTCCTTACGAGACGTGCGACAACTGCCCGGGCGACTGCGGCGCGTGCAACGTGACCGACTGCCTGCAGACGCTCGAGTGCGTCATCCCGTGCCTCGGCTTCAGCGGCGGCGGGCTCGGAGGGGGCGGCGGCGGCGGCGGAGGGGGCGGCGGCTTCGGCAGCGGCGACGCGGGGATCCCGCCGGACGCGCTCACGTGCGCGGCCTCGTGCATCGCCAACGCGTGCGCGGGGGCGGGCTACTTCGTCGACCAGGCGTTCAGCTGCTTTCTCAACAACTTCTCGGGCTGCGACCCGGTCAGCATCAGCTGCATCGAGAGCAAGTGCAATTCGCAGGTCGACGCGTGCCTCGGCTACACCTGCCCGATGTGACGCGCGTCACGCGTCGCGCGCGAGGCGGACGCCGCTGACCTGCCAGCGGGCGTGCGGAGGGAAGAAGTTGCGGTACGAGGCGCGCAGGTGCTCGCGCGGCGAGAAGCACGACCCGCCGCGGAGGACCATCTGGCCGCTCATGAACTTGCCGTTGTACTCGCCGAGGGCTCCCTCGAGCGGGCGGAAGCGCGGATAGGGCAAGTACGCGCTGCCGGTCCACTCCCACACGTCGCCGAAGAGCTGCGCCATCCCCTCGCCGCGGGCGGGGGACGTCGCGAGGCGGCCCGAGTCGACGAAGTTGCCCTCGACGGCGCGGCCCTGGGCGGCGCGCTCCCACTCGGGCTCGGTCGGCAGCCTGGCCCCGGCCCAGCGCGCGAAGGCGTCGGCCTCGTAGTGGCTCACGTGGGCGACGGGGAGCGCGGGATCGAGCGGCTGCATCCCGCGCATCCCGAAGGCGTGCTCGCCGGCGTCGTCCCAGTAGAGGGGGCCGCGCCAGGCGCCGGACTTCGCGGCGGCCCAGCCGTCGGCGAGCCAGAGCTCGGCGCGGTCGTAGCCGCCGTCGTCGACGAAGGCGCGGTACTCGCCGTTCGTGACGAGGCGCGACGCGAGCCGGAAGGGGCCGACGAGCGCGCGATGGCGGGGCGTCTCGTTGTCGAAGGCGAAGCCGTCCCCCGCGTGCCCGAGGTCGACCACCGCCTCGTCGAAGGACGTCCACGCGAGCGGCGCGGCGCTGCCGGCGGGCGAGGCCGCGAGGGGCCGGTCCGTGTAGGCGGGGCGAAGCTCGCTCCCCGAGAGGGCGTGCTGCACGTCGGTGAGCAAAAGCTCCTGGTGCTGCTCCTCGTGGTGCGTCCCGAGGCTCACCGCCTCGAGCGCCGCGCCGCCGAGGGACGGGAGCAGCTCGAGCACGCGCGCGTCGACGCGGCTCCGCCAGGCGCGCACCTCGTCGAGGGGGGGCCTCGAGAGCAGCCCGCGGGCCGGCCGCGCGTGCCTCGGCCCGACGGCCTCGTAGTACGAGTTGAAGAGGACCCGCCACCGCTCGTCCGGCCAGCGATGCCCCGGCTCGTGCGGCGCGAGGACGAACTCCTCGAAGAACCAGGTCGTGTGCGCGAGGTGCCATTTGGCCGGGCTGGCGTCGGGCATCGATTGGACCATGGCGTCCTCGGGCGAGAGGGGCGCCGCCAGCGCGTCCGTGCGGGCGCGAACCCGAGCGTAGCGGAGGGAGAGGGCCTCGCGGTCGATCACCGGGCAAGGAGGTTACCAGCCTTCGTGCGGCGCGCCGTTCCACGTATCCTCGAGCTCGCCGATGCCGCCCGCGGAGCGCCTGCGCAGCGCCTTCTCCGTCCGTCGCAACCTGCGCTCGCTCTTCGTGCCGCCGGAGGGACACCTGCGTCCGCTCGATGGGCTGCGTGCGCTTTCGATCCTGTGGGTCGTGCTCTTTCACGCGGGCTGGTACGCGGCGTTCCACATCCCGCCGGCGATGTACGGCGCGCTGCTGGTCTCGCCGTGGATGCTCCCGGCGTGGCGCGGGGACTTCGGGGTGGACGTCTTCTTCGTCCTCTCGGGCTTCCTCATCGCGGGCATGCTCATCGACGAGCAGGCGCGGGAGGGCCGCATCCGCCTGGGCCTCTTCTACGCGCGGCGCCTGCTCCGCCTGTGGCCGGCGCTCGTCGTCGCCGTGCTCGCCGACGTCGTCTTCATCGGGGACCACCCCGACATGGCGTGGGCCAACCTCTTCTACGTGAGCAACTTCGTCCCCATCGCCGAGGCGGCGATGGGCTGGACGTGGTCGCTGGCGATCGAGGAGCAGTTCTACCTCGTGTGCCCCTGGCTCGTGCGCTGGCTCGGCGAATCGACGCCGCGCGCGAGGCTCCTCTCGCTGACCCTGCTGGCCGTCGCGCTGGCGGCGCTCGCCGCGTGGGTCGTCGTCGACGGCGGCTTTCACGCGTGGGACACGGAGATCGTCATCAACCGCGATCTCCGGCGCTGGGCGCTCGGCTTCGACAACCTTTACACGAAGCCCTGGATGCGCGCGGGACCGCTGCTCGCCGGCGTGGCCGCGGCGTACCTCTACCGGATGCCGCGCGTCATGGAGGCGCTGGGGCGGGCGCGCGTCGGGGGCGCCGTGGGGCTCGTCGTGGCGGTGGTCGTCGGGGGGGGGTGCACGCACTGGCCGTTCGTGGCCCTCGGGCCGCGCGCCCTCGAGGTCGCGTTCATGGCCTCGTTCCGGACGGTGTTCGGCGTCTCGGTCGCCTACGGCCTGCTGCTCTCGCTCTCGGCGCACCCGGCGGGGCGCGTGCTCGCCGGATTCCTCTCGGCGCGCGTGCTCTACCCGTTCTCGCAGCTCGCCTATTCGGCGTACCTCTTGAACCCGCTCGTGACGAACTTCGTCGACCACACGCTCGCGCCCATCGTGTGGCTCGGCAAGTCCGAGCCGATGCCGCTCTTCCTGCCGTTCGACGTCGGGCTCACGTTCGTCGCCGCGGCGGTGATGCACGTGCTCGTCGAGCGGCCGTTCATGGAGCTGAGGCCGCGGGCCCCTCGGGTATCATGACGGGCAAGGTGCCGGGCTTTTTCGCGCTGGATCCGCTCGACAACCGGTTCCCGGCGCTGCACGGGATGCGCGTCCTCGCGATCCTGAGCGTGATTGCCTACCACGTGACGTGGATCTTCATGGCCGAGCAGGGGATCATGCTCGACCCTGCCTTCTTCACGCAGTCGCTCGCCATCTTCTTCGGGATGGATCTCTTCTTCCTTTTGAGCGGCTTTCTCATCGGGTCCATCCTCCTCCGGTCGATCGCGACGACCGGGGTGCAGCACATCAAGCGCTTTTACATCCGGCGCATCTTCCGCACGTTCCCGTCGTACTACCTGGTCCTCACGGTGCTCGTCGTCGCCTTCGGGCTGACGGCGCACCAGCGGCAGCACCTCGTCTGGGAGTACGTGTACGGGACGAACTTCATGCCGCTCGACCGCGGGCAGACGGTGATGTTCTGGGGCTGGTCGCTGGCGCTCGAGGAGCAGTTCTACCTGACGGTCCCGTTCCTCTTTCTCCTGCTGAAGCGGCTGCGCACCGTGCAGGCGAGGCTCGCGGTCGTCGGCGTGCTGTGGATCGCGGCGCTCGTCGTGCGGCTCGTCATCTTCTACCGGGGCGCCCCGTGGAACGACATGGAGCTCTACGGCCAGGTGTACTTCCGCACGCACACGCGGTTCGACCTGCTCGTCGCGGGCATCCTCATCGCCATCGTGCACCAGCGCTGGGGCAAGGACATCGCGCGCTGGCTCGAGGCGCCGTTCCACCGGGTGCTGCTCGCGCTGCCGTCGCTCGCGTGCTTCTGGTTTCTCGTGCGCGCGACCGCGGAGCTGCCGGAGCACGCGCAGATCATCCGCATGTTCCTCTGGGGCACGGTGACGAGCCTCATGTACTTCGGCCTCGTGCCGCTCGCCCTCTACACCGACGGGTGGGTCGTGCGGGCGCTCTCGCTCCCCTTCTTCCGGCGCCTCGCGACCCTCGGCTACGGCGTCTACCTCGTCCACATCCCGATCATCGACCACATCATGGTCCCCGCCGGCCGCGCGGCCCAGGCGCGCCACTGGCCGATGCTCTACGTGTGGCCCGCCACCCTCGCGTCGACCTTCGCCCTCTCGCTCGCCGTCGCCTACGTCCTCCACATCCTCGTCGAAAAACCCGCCCTCCGCATCCGCGACCGCCTCGCCGGCCCCTAGAGCACCCCCGGAGATCTTGACGCGGAGGCGCGGAGGAGAGAGGAGGCGCGGGTTGGTTGGGGGAAAGAACCAGTGCCAGGACGCCCGCCCCAAACCCGCGCCTCCTCTCCCCCTCCCTTCCTCCGCGTCGAAAATATCGGGGTGTTCGCGGAGCTGGTGCGTCACGGGTCGTAGGGTTTGCCGAATCCCTTGGGGGGCAAGGGGGCGTCTTCGAGGCCGCCGATGGCGTCGTTCAGCCAGATGCGGTCGTCGGCCTCGAGGGGGTGGTCGAACTGGAAGCGCGCCGAGCGCGGGCCGAGCGGGCCCACTTCGAGGACGGTGACGCGCGCGTCCGGGATGCGGAACGAGGCGCCGACGGGGATGGGGGAGGAGTCGGCGCGGAAGAGGTTGGCCACGCCCTTGGGGTAGAGGCACTTGTCGATGGGCACGATGAGGTCGAGGGTGCGCGCGTCGCGGCGGAGGGCGAGCACGTGGCCCGTCTGCGTCAGCACGCGCCACCGGCCCGCGGGGCGTCCCTGCTGGTCGAGCGAGAACGGCAGGATGAACGAGTTGAACATGCCGCGGACGATGACCACCTCGGAGCTGGCCACCTCCGGGCGGCGCTCGATGAGCTTCGCGGTGCGATCGGCCGCGTGCGTCGCGGACTGCCAGAACTCGCGCGCCATCAGCCACGCGGTCCACGGCCCGTGGACGATCTGCGCGAAGCCGAGGGCGAGCGCGACGAGGCCCGTGAGCTCGGCGGCGCCCCTTCGCTCCTCGGGCACCGCCGGGAACCAGGCCTGATCGAGGAGCACGGCGATGGCCGCGGCGACGCCGAGCATCGTCGTCCCGAGCAGGCGCGGCGCGGGGGCCGCCGCGAGCACGGGGATGATCGCGAGGTGCCCGCCGAGCAGGAGCGCGGCGGTCGTGCGGCGCGGCGCCTCGTCGAGTCGCAGGAACATCCGGCGGAACGGCCAGAAGAGGAGCGACGCGCCCGCGACGACGACGACGGCCAGCTCCCACGACGGCGTGTCGTCGTCGAAGACGAGGCCGTGGAGCCCGCCCCAGGCCTCGGCGAGGAGGATCGCGATGCGCCGCGGCGCCGCGTGCACGAACTGCGCGGGTTGCAGGAACGGGTCGGCGTAGTAGCCCGAGCCGTGCGCGCCGTACCCGAGCATCGCGCGGACGACCATGTACGCCGCGAGGGGCACGAGGAACGGCAGCGCCCCGAGCCCCCGTCGCACGAGGCCCTCCTTGGGCCGGAAGAGCTCGAACGCGAGGATGTAGCCGGCGAAGCCGATGGCGTACTCGCCGCCGGTCATCGAGAGCGCGAAGAGAGCCGTGGCGATCGCGGCGTGGAGCAGCCGGCCGCCGTCGCGCCAGCGGAGGTAGGCGTCGAGCCCGGCGATGCCGAAGGCGATCGAGACGAGCGCCTCGCGGTTGGCCAGCCAGGCGATGGGAAACACGTGGCACGGCGCGACGGCGAAGAGGAGCGTGGCGATGGCGGCCACGCGCGGGGCGAGGAGGCGCCGGTAGAGGGCGCGCGCCGCGAGCACCGTCGCGACCCACCAGAGAAACGAGTGGATGTGGAGCGGCAGGGGCGAGCCGCCGAAGAGGTGGTAGTCCGCCCAGAGGAGCGCGCTCGACAGCGGACGGAAGAAGCGCACCTGCAGGTCCGGCTCGGCCCACCAGGGCAGGATGCCGCGGTCGTAGAGGACGGCGCGGTTCCCGTCGTTGACGAAGTCGTAGAGGTCGAAGGCGCCGAACCGCGGCGCGGGGAACGTGCCCCGGGCCATCGACGCTTGCATGTAGTCGTCGAGGAAGAACGGCGCGCGGAGGGCGGGCAGGAAGAGGACGACGCCTGCGCCGAAGACCAGCGCGATGCCGATCGAGGAGCGGGTGCGCTTCGTCCACCACCCGGTCATGGCCTCCAGGTTACCCGGGAGCGAGCGGGAGAAGCGCGCCGTCGTGGAAGTTTCTGACGACGACCTCGCGCACCTTGCCGCGCTTTGCCCCGCGCGAGTTGATGCTCCTCGAGGCGTGCACGACGTCGATGCGGAAGCCCCGGTAGAGGTCGCGGACGCTGTCGGTGTCGGAGTTGGAGAGCATGACGCGGGCCCCGCGACGCCAGAGCGCCCTGCACGTCGCGGCGAGGCGCTCCTGGTCGGCCCAGCCGAAGCCGCCGCGCGCGTACGCCGTGAAGTCCGAGGTCTCCGACACCGGCACGTACGGCGGATCGAGGTAGACGAAGTCCCCCCCCGCGGCGTCCTTCAGCGCCACCTCGAAGTCGCCCGACGCGAGGCGCGCGGAGCCGAGCGCCTTCGAGCAGGCCCGGATGGTCGCGAAGAGCATCGGGCTCTGGAAGCCGGGGTTCGCGTACCGGCCCATGGGGACGTTGAAGAGCCCCGAGGCGTTGACCCGATAGAGCCCGTTGTAGCCCGTCTTGTTGAGGTAGATGGTGCGCGCGGCGCGCGCGGCGAGCTTCGCGGGGACGTTGGCGCGGACGTCGTAGTAGTGCCGCTCGTCGTGCCGGTGCTTGCCGAGCTCGCGGATGAGGGCGGCGGGCTGCGTCTTCACGGCGCGGTAGCAATCGACGATCTCGCCGTTGACGTCGGACAGCTCGGCCGCAGGCGGGCGCAGATGGAAGAAGAGCGCCCCGCTGCCGACGAACGGCTCGATGTACCGCTCGTAGGAGCCGGGCCGGGGAAGGAGCGGCCGGAACTGCTCGAGGAGCTGGCCCTTGCCGCCGGCCCACTTGAGGAAAGGACGCGGCTCGTGGTCGCCCGCGACGGGTGCGGAGGCCTCGGATGCTGCGGGCATGTGCGCTGGGAAAGTAGTCGACCTTCACTTTTTTCGCCGCAGTAAAGGAGACGCGTTTGGGTCGTGTAGGCGCGTTGTGCTGCCCGGGTCCCACGTGTCAATCCACTCCGCGCACACGGACACCGCGTTCACGTTTCCGAGGGCTCGCCCGATGGATCTCGACCGACGCGTCGCTCACGCCGACACCACCGCACCCTGGCCGCCCGTCGCGCCGGAGGAGTCGGGGAGCTTTCGCTGGCTGCGGCCGGGGGAGCTGCTCGCCATCCCGGTGCCCACGTGCGCCCTGCAGCTCGACGCACTCTTGAGGCACCTCGAGATCGACGGCGAGTTCGGCGACTGGCCCGCCGCCTCCATCCACCTCGCCCAGGCGCGCTCCACCTGGCAGCGCCTCGAGCCCGCGGTGTGCGCCCGCGCCGTCGTGCGGAGGGACCTGCGCGGAGCGCGGAAGGCGGCTCGCGAGATGGCCCGCGCGCTCGAGCGGGCGACCGACGCCGTGCGGGAGGGGCGAGGCGCCGACGTCGTGAAGCATGCCCGGCAGGCCATCGCGCAGATCGAGACGATCGAGCGCGTCTTCGAGTAGCGGCCGTCGGGAGAGCCGGCGCAAAAGTAGGCCGGCCCTCGGGAGATCCTTGTACCCTCCTCAGCCGTAGGACCGAGGAGACTCCGATGACGCGTTCGCCCGCTCGCCGCGCAGTGATCTTCTTCACGTTCGCGCTGGTCTTCCCCGTCTTCGTCATGGGTTGCCCCAAGAAGCCCGCGCCGGTCGTCGATGCCGGCGAGCCGCCGCCCCCTGCGGCGACCTCCGTGGCCGAGCTGGCTCCCCTGATCGACGACGCGGGGGAGGACGGCGACGGCGCCCCCGAGGCCGGTCCGAAGCGGTGGACGGGCCCGGGCGTGAACCCGAACCAGGCGAGGATCCAGGCGTGCTGCAACGCCATGCGCTCGCAGGCGAAGGGCCTCGGCGCGTCTCCGGAGGCGTTCCAGCTGAACGCCGTTGCGGCGCAGTGCGATGTCTTCGCGAAGCAGGTCGGGCCAGCGGGCAACGCGCCCGAGCTCAACCAGCTGCGGCAGGTTTTGCGGAGCGTGAAGCTCCCGGGAGCCTGCAACTTCTAGGGACGGCTCTGGCGGGCGAAATGATCGAAGCCCTGCGGCTCGAGCGGGCGCTCGCCCGTGAGGCTGCGGAGGACGAGGCCGCGACCGCTGCGTACCTCACCGATGCGCCGGAAGCCCTCGAGAGCCGAGGGGCTCGCGGCGACGAGCGCGTAGTCCTCGCCGCCGTGGAGCGCGAGGTCGAGGGCGTTCGCTCCCAGCGCGGCCGCGGCCTCGAGGAGGCACGGATCGTCGAGGAGGGCCGCTTCGTCGAGCACGAGCTGCACGTGGCTCGCTTCGCCGAGATGCCCCGCGTCGCGCGCGAGCCCGTCGGAGACGTCGACCGCGGCATGCGCCTTCCCCGCCATCGCGCGCCCCTCCGCGAAGAGGGCCCGCGGCGCCCGCCACGCCGCGACCGCCGCGGCGAGACCCCCGTCGGTCCCCTGCCCCACCTCGAGCGCGCGGAGACCCGCGGCGGCGAGGCCCACGTGGCCGGCGAGCCAGAGGCCGTCTCCCGGCATCGCCCCGCGGCGCTCGACGGGTCGCTCGCAGGTCCCCAGCAGGGTCGTCGCGAGCGACATCGCCGGACCGCGCGCGAGGTTCCCGCCGACGATGGGCGCGCCCGCCGCCTCGGCCGCCTCCCTCTGGCCGTGCGCGACGCCCTCGAGCGCGGCGTCGTCCACGTCCTCGGGGACGACCAGGGCCGCGAGCGCACACCACGGCGTCGCTCCCATCGCCGCCACATCGCTCGCCGCCGCCATGTAGCTGCGCCAGCCGACGTCGCGCCACGAGGCGAGGTCACGCCGGAAGTGCACGCCCTCCACCTGCTCGTCGATCGTCCAGACGAGCTTCCCCGCCGGTGGCGCCAGGACCGCCGCGTCGTCCCCGATGCCCACCTCGATCCCCTGCCCGCTCCCGCGGAGCAGCCGCGCGAGCATCGCGATGCGCCCGAGCTCGTCCACGGCGCGCCCTCAGCCGGTGCTGCGGGGCGCTTCGGCGGCGGTCGGCGTCGCCTGCGGGAGCGACACGACGAACGTCGTCCCCCGCGGGGGGTTGTCCTCGATGCGGATCGAGCCGGAGTGCGCCTCGACGAGGCGCTTCACGATCGACAGCCCGAGGCCAGTGCCGCCGTACTCGCGCGTGCTCGACGAGTCGACTTGATAGAAGGCGTCGAACACCTTGTCCCGCTCGCGCGCCGGGATGCCGATCCCCGTGTCCTCCACGCGAACCTCCAGGTGCGCTCGCGTCGGCGCCAGCAGCGAGAGGCCTTCTTCTTCCCCGTCGGCCGCGTCCTCCGCCACCATGCGCGTCCGCAGCGTCACCGAGCCCGACGCCGGGGTGAACTTGATGGCGTTCTCGACCAGGTTGATGAACACCTGTCGCAGCCGCTCGGGATCGCCGCGGAGCTCGCCCGTCCCTCCCTCGAGCGCGAGCTCCAGGTGGACGCCCTTCTTGCGCGCGGTCGGCGTCAACGTGGAGACCACCTCGCGCAGGACCGCTTCCATGCGGGCCGCACGCATGGCCATGCGCATCGTGCCGCTCTCCAGCTTGCTGAGATCGAGCAGCCCCATGATGAGCGACAGGAGCTGCTCGCCCTTCTCGTGGATGGTCTTGACGAACTCCTGCTGCTCGGGACGGAGCTCGCCCGCGAGCCCCTCGGCGAGCATCTCGCTGTAGCCGATGATCGACGTGAGGGGCGTCCGAAGCTCGTGGCTCACCGTCGCGAGGAAGTTCGACTTGAGCCGGTCGAGCTCCTTGAGGCGGTCGAAGGCCTCCTGAAGGCGCCCGGTCTTCTCCTCGAGCTGGCGGTAGCTCTCGCGCACGCTGGCGAGGTGCATCGTGCTCGTGACGTGCGCCTTGTGTCCGGAGAAGAGGATGAGGTCGAGCGCGGACTTGAGGTGCGCGGCGATGCGCGTCACCGTGTCGGGCTTGGCGCGCGGCATCTTCGGCAGGAGCGCCTGCGCGCGGGCGGGGGTGATCGCGGGGTCGATGGCGAAGAGCGAGGGCGGCGACTCGTTGAGGTTGTGCGGAAGAAAGGGGCCCACGATGAGGCGCCCGACGCGCCGCCCGTCGTACTCGATGGCGAGAATGCGGTAGCTCGCCCCGGTGAAGCACGGGTGGACGACGTCCCCCGTGTCGCCCGGCTCGTGAGCACGGACCGCGGCGACCACCGAGGAGCACGCCTTCCTGCCGCCCGGCGTCGTGTTCACGTAGGCGCACAGCTCCTGCTCCCCGGCGGCGTCGGCGAGGAGCGCCCGGTCGGACGAGTAGATGCGCACCGGGATCCCGAAGAGCGTGTGGAAGCTCCGACAGAGCTCGTCGAGCCCGTCCCGGTCGACGAGGTCCTCGAGGCGGATGCGACCATCGAGGAGGAGGTCGTCCGCGAGCACGTGGGGCGCGTCGGCGGTCACGCGGGCACCTTGGCGGTGTGGCGGTCGAGGTTTCCGCCGACGCAGGCGGAGAGCAGCGTGGAGACGTCCCCCGTCAGCCCGAGCTGGCGCGCGGCCATGGGCAGGAGCTCGCCCGACTCGACGCCGATCATCCGTGCCAGCTGGTGCTCGGAGTCGAGGCGCGTCCACGTGAGGTGCAGCAACCCGAAGAAGGTCTCCAGCACGCCGTGGCCGTTGACCGCGCTCGCCTTGAAGACGGGCTCACGCCCGCGACGCGCCAGGGCTCCGAGCTCGTCGTCGGACCGCACGCGATCGAGGTCGCGCTTGTTGAACTGGATGACCATCGGAAGCTGCTTGAGGCTGAGGCCGAGCTCGGCGAGGTTCTGGCGCAGATCGAGGAAGGAGGCGGCGTTGTGCTCGGTCTCGCTGATCTGCGAGTCGGCGATGAAGGCGACCCCGTCGGCGCCCTGGAGCACGAGGCGGCGCGTGGACGCGTGGAGCACCTGCCCGGGCACGGTGAAGATCTTGACGCGCAAGGTCATCCCGCGGTCGCCCTCCGCCCGCGCCGCGCTGCCCGACGCGCGGAACGTGAGCGGCAGCATGTCGAAGAAGAGGGTCCGGTCGTCCTTCGTCTCGAGGGTCATGAGACGCCCCCGGGAGCCCTCGGTCGTCATCTGATGCAGCGAGCGGAGGTTCGTCGTCTTTCCGCTGAGGGCGGGCCCGTAGTAGACGAGCTTTATTCCGATCTCCCTGCCGCCGAAGTTGATTTGCACGCGCCCTCGATGGCCGATCTTATCTAGAATCGTCGGCCCATGCCGAAGAAGGAAAGCAACGCGTCCCGCGGTCTCGCCGAAGGACAAGCGGCCCCCAGGTTCGACCTCGAGTGTGACTCCCCGGGAGGCCGGGTCGCTTCGAAGGACTTCGCGGGCAAGTGGCTCGTCCTTTATTTCTATCCGAAGGACAACACGCCCGGCTGCACCCGCGAAGCGCAGGACTTCACGAAGGCCGCCGCGCGGCTGAAGAAGCTCGGGGCGGAGGTCGTCGGCGTCTCGAGGGACTCGGTGAAGACCCACGGCGGATTCCGGGAGAAGATCGGCATCGGCTTTCGCCTGCTGAGCGATCCCGAGCTCGTGACCCACCGGGCCTACGGCGCGTGGGGCAAGAAGGTGATGTACGGCAAGGAGGTCGAAGGAGTGATCCGCTCGACCTTCCTCGTCGGGCCCGACGGCAAGCTCGCCAAGGCGTGGCGGAGCGTGAAGGTCGACGGTCACGTCGAGAAGGTGCTCGCCGCGCTCCAAGAGCTCGGCGCGTGACGGGAGACGCGCCCGTCACGGTGGCGTGGATGGCCCCCGCGCCCCCGGAGGCGGAGCAAGCGCGCGCGCTCGCGAGCTGGGCGCGCGCTCACGGGGTGACGCTCGAGCCTCCACGCACCGAGTCGCCGCGGCCCCTCGCGGTCGACCCGCACGCGGGCGACGACGTCGAGAGGCTGCTCGACCGGATCCGCGACGCCATCGCCGCGAGGGACGCCGACGCCGCGGACCGCGCCATCGCCCTGGCCGAGTCGACGCTGCGCGCGCATCCCGAGCTGCCGCAGGCCTCGTGGATGATGGCCGAGGTGGAGCGCGCGCGGTCCGAGCGCCTCCACCGACTGACACCGGTCGACGAAGAAGCCGCCGAGCGCGCCTGGATGCGGGCCGAGGCGCTCGACGGAGGGCGCCTTCCCGGCGTGGGCGAGCACGCCGCCGCGGCGCATCCGCCTGCCGCGACGATCACGCTCGAGCCCCTGCCCGCGCAGGCCACGGCCTGGCTCGACGGCCGGGCCGAGGCCGCCCCCGGGGGGGTCGTCACGACGCGGACCGGGCTGCACTCGCTCGTCATCGCGTGGGACGACGTGCCCGTCTGGGCGACCTGGGTCGAGGCGCCGCCGGGGAGCTCGACCGTGCAGGTGGGGCTGGCCGCCGCTGCGCCGTGCTCGAGCGGCGACCTGAGCTCGGCGCACGTGGCCGGCGGGGCGGTCGAAGCTCGAAAGGTGCGGTGTGGCGGCTGGGTCGCGGCGCTGCCCGGGCCGAGCGCGGCGAGCGTCCTCGTCGCGACGTGCGAGGCCGATCGCTGCGGGCCCCTCCTCGAATGGGACGCGCCGCCGGTCACCCACTGGACCTGGACCCCGCCTGCGGAGCACGCCACCGGTGGATGGCCGACCTGGGCCACGTGGGGGCTCGTCGGCGCGGGGGCGGTCATCGCGACGGGCGTCGTGCTCGTCGCGTCCGGCGCGCTCCAAGCGGCCCCCACCGAGACGCGCTTCGTGAGCGGCGGGGTCAAGGGGCAGTGACCCGACCGGGAACGAACGGGCGGTCCCGAGCGTCCCATCCTCGTGGCGCGGGAGTGGCACTGGCGGTGGCTCCCCCCGGTGCTTAGGCTCATCCAGAGTCATCCAGAGGGAAAGAAGGCCATGGCGCAAGCACCCCAGCTCGACTTCGACGCGTTCGTCGCTCGCAAGAAGTCCGACCGGTCCACCGGCGGCATCGAGACGACCGGCCACGAGTACACGTACACGTTCGACCGGCAGTCACGCATCGCCTTCGAGAACACGAAGCCTCTCGCCTACGCGGTCGAGGCCAGCGTTCGCCTCTTCAAGCAGATGGGCAAGCACCAGCTCCTCGGCAACGCGGTGCACGTGAGCGAGCGCCAGTTCCCGCGCATCCACGGCATCACCAAGCAGGCCTGCGACGCTTTGCAGATCGCGATGCCCCAGGTGTTCGTCGTCAACAACCCCGTGTTCAACGCCGGCACGCTCGGGACGAACGAGGACTCCTTCCTCATCGTCCACTCTTCACTCGTCGATCAGTACACCGACGAAGAGCTCCTCACCGTCATCGGGCACGAGTGCGGCCACATCCACAACTCGCACGTCGCGTACCTCACGGCGCTCCACTACCTCACGTACATGGCGGGCATGTTCCTGCCGTGGGTCCTCCAGCCGGCCCTCGTCGCGCTGCGCACCTGGTCGCGCCGGGCCGAGATCACGTGCGACCGCGCCGGCATGCTCGTCTCGAAGGACCAGCAGGCCGCCGAGCGCGCCATCACCAAACTCGCCGTCGGCTCGCGCAAGCTCTACGAAGAGTTCAACCTCGAAGCGTTCCTCGAGCAGCACCAGGAGGGGAACGAGGGCATCGGCAAGTACATGGAGGTCTTCGCGACGCATCCCTGGCTGCCGAAGCGCGTGCTCGCGATGCGGGTCTTCGGCGAGAGTCAGCTTTACCGGAAGGCCGTCGGCGAGGCCGCGACCGGTTTGACGATGAGCGAGGTCGACAGCCGCGTGGCTGCCCTTCTCAAGGGGGACGCGTCATGAGCACGGTCGACACGGGTGCGGTCAACGGGACGAGCGAGGCGGCGAAGCCGGCGCTCGACGCCTTCTTCGAGAAGCGCGACGAGGTCGTCCGGGCGCTGCGCGGCCTGGGCGACGTGGCCACCGCGCTCGGGACGCGGACGCTGCGCGAGCGGGTCGATCGCGAGCTCGTGCGCAAGCTCGACGAGGACCGTTTTCACCTCGTCGTCGTGGGCGAGTTCAACCACGGGAAGACGACGTTCGTGAACGCCTTGCTCGGCGAGCGGGTCTTGCCGACCGGGGTCACGCCGACGACGGCGGCGATCCACCACATCCGGTGGGCGGAGCACCCGGAGGCGACGGTCGTGTCCACCAAGGGCGACCGGCGCAGCATTCCGTTCGCGGAGGCCAAGGGCTTCGCCGTCGGCGGAGGCGCTTCGGCGGACGAGGTCGACTACCTGGAGATCGGCTACCCCGCGACGCTGCTCGAGGAGCGCATCCTGCTCGTCGACACGCCAGGCGTGAACGACCTGTCGCTCCAGCGCGCCGACATCACGTACAGCTACATCCCGCGCGCCGACGCGGTGCTCTTTCTGCTCGACGCGGGGCAGATCCTCAAGGAGAGCGAGCGCGTCTTTCTCAACGACAAGCTCCTCAAGGCGTCGCGCGACAAGATCGTCTTCGTCATCACGAAGTGGGATCTGCTCTCGCCCGAGGAGCAGCGCGAGGCGCTCGCCTACGCGAAGAACCATCTCTCGACGCTGGTGAAGGACCCGGTGGTCTTCCCCGTCAGCTCCGAGATGTCCCTCGGCGGCAACCGCGACGCGAGCGGCCTGCCGGAGCTCGTGGCGCACCTCACGCGCTTCCTCGCCGAGGAGCGGGGACGCATCCTCCTCGACAACGCGCTCGGCGAGGGGCTCGGGCTGTCCGAGCTCCTGTCCAAGGGCGTGGACGCCCGACGGCGCAGCATCCTGATGAAGACCGAGGAGATCGACCGCCGCATCGCCGCGCTGGAGAAGGACCTCACGGGCCAGTCGGGGACCATCGAGCAGCGGAGGATGGCCATCCGGGAGGACGTGTCGGGCATCAAGGCCTCGGCCCGGAAGGACCTCGACCGCTTCGTCGACGACGTGTGCCGGCAGCTGCCCAACGTGATCGACGCGGCGAAGCCCAACGAGCTCAAACGCTATCTGCCCGCCTTCCTCGAGGACGCCTACAAGCAGTGGGCCGAGGAGGAGACGAAAGAGATCGCGATGAAGCTCGAGCAGCTCGCAGAGAAGACGGTGGCGCTCGTACGGGAGGACGCGCACGACAGCGCCAAGCGCGTGGCCGCCGTCATGGGGGCCGACGCACGGCGCCTCGACGTCCAGGTGGACAGCATCCGCTACGACATCGGCGTCGTCGCGCTCATGTTCGGCGGCGTGGCGCTCATGGCGGTGAACCTGATGGCGGGCGGTGTCCTCGCCATCGCCGGTCCGGCCATCTTCGCGATGTTCGCCCGCGGTAAGATCCACGAAGAGTTCAAGAAGCGCGCGAAGGAGATGGCGCCCGACGTGATGCGGGAGACCGCCAAGCAGGTGGCGCCCAAGCTCGACGAGATGATCGAGGAGTTCGCCCAGAAGCTCGACACCTGGGTCGTCAACGCGGGCGAGGAGCTGCACCGCGAGGTGGTCGAGGTGCTCCAGGCCACCAAGTCGGCGCGCGAGGCCGGCCAGGGCGGCGAGCAGGAGGCGAACGCCGCCATCGAGGGTCAGGCGGCGGCGCTGGCCAAGGTGACCGAGCGCATCGAGAAGCTCCGCCGGGATCTGTGGGCTCCGCCCGAGCGGGTCCGTGTGGTGTCGGCGACCGCGCCGGCGTAGGGCGGCCGGTCACGCCCCAAGAAGACTGCGGACGCCCCCCTCGCCGAGGGCCTGGAGCTTCTCGAACCGCTTCATGAAGCGGCTCCAGTCCTTGACGACCCGGGGGCCCGCCGCCCCGGTGCGCATGGCGTAGTCCGTGATGCGCGTGATGGTGAAGCGGAGCGCGGCGAAAGAGCCCTCTGCCCAGAGGCCCCGCTTCTCGGCCTCGCTCAGCGGACGAACGCCCTGGTACCCCTCGTGGAGAGCCGAGGCCAGGGCCGGATCGAGGTCGTCGCCGAAGCACCACGAGAGGACCGTGACCATCAGGTCGTAGGCATACGTTCCGGCACAGGCGCTCTCGAAGTCGAGGAGCGCCGCGATCTCGCCTCCGGGTTCCCAGAGGACGTTGTCGCGGAAGAGATCGCCGTGCATGAGCCCCTGCGGCAGTCCGGCGTCCCTCGCGGCGCGGACCCTGTCGAGCGACGCGCCGAGCGAGGGGACGAGGGGGGCGAAGAGGGGGTGGGCGCTGGCCGCGATACGGTCGAGCCGCCCGACCAGCTCGGGGAAGCCGAACCGTCCCGCAGGAGCGGCCTCTCCGGCCCCCGCCAGGTGCACGCGGGCCAGGGCCTCTCCGACCCGCCGCGCGTCGGCGGGCGTGACCCCCGCCTGGCAGCGCATCCCGCCGTCACGCCAGGGGAAGAGCGCCGCCGGCTTGCCCCGGACGACCGACACCAGGGCCCCGTCGCTGCGACGCACGGGAGGGGGCGTCGGGACCCCGGCCGCGGCGAGCCGCTCGAGCATCGCGGTCTCCCGCTGGGCCCCGGCGAAGTCCTGCTCCTCGTAGAGCCGCAGGAACACCCGCCCCCGTTCCGTCTCCAGCGCGAAGTTCGAGTTCACGCTGCCCCCGGCGATGCCCTCCAGTCGGCGCAGAGGCCCCGATCCGTAGGCCCCCAGGAGGGCCTCGGCGTCGCGTTCGTCGATGGCCGTCAGCACCGCCATGAGCCGGCGCCGATGGTAGCTCGGGCGCGTTCGATGCGGCTCTCGTCGTCGGGTTCGCATTTCCCGTGTAGACGCGCGCCTATCGACTCTGGTAATTGGCGCGGAGCATTTCGCCCGAGCCATCCCCCGGGCGCGTTCCAGCATGTCCGGGGGAGTCGGGCGCGAAGCTCGAGCATTTGCGGGCTTTGGACCGAATCGAGAGTGACATGGCCAAGACGAAGAAGGCAGCTGCGGTGACGAAGGCTTCGATGAAGCCGGCGACGGCCTCCAAGCCTGCTGCCGCAAAAGGCGGCGCGGCTGCGAAGGACGAGGGACCGCTCAAGCGCAAGCTCGGGTTGCGCGGCGCGGCTCCCTGGGCGGCCAGGCACGCGGCCAAGCACGCCGCAGAGGCGCGCGCACGTGCGGCCGAGCCGCCGCTTCCGGGAAGCGCCCGGGCCACGATCCGGACGCCGGAGAACGCCGAGGACATCAAGCAGAAGGTTCGCGACCTTCACGGTGCCCTCTCGCAGATCAAGGCGCTGCGGAAGAACCTCGGCAAGTCGTTCTACGACATCGGGGTCGTCCTGCGGGACATCCAGACGCGCCGCCTCTACGAGGCCAAGCGCTTCCCGTCGTTCGAATCGTTCGTCGAGCGCGAGATCGACCTCGGGAAGACGACGTCGCTCCGCCTCGTGCGGGTCGTCGCGCTCTTCCTCAAGGAAGGGGCCATCGAGGTCGGCATGGACCGCGCGTTTGCGGCCATCGCGGCCATCGACTCGGCCGGAGAGCCGGAGGTCGCGCGCATCCCGCCGGCCCCCGTGTCGACGACCGCGCTCCCGCTCCGGCCGCCCGGACGCTAGAGCCGCTCACCGCCCTCGGGGCAACGTCACGATGACGCGCGTGCCGGCGTCGGGCTCGCTCTCGATGCGAACCTCGCCGGCGTGCTGATCGACGATCTTCCGCACGATCGAGAGGCCCAGGCCCGTCCCGGCCTCCTTCGTGGTGAAGAACGGGTCGAAGACCTGCGCCAGCGCCGCGGGGCGAATGCCCGTGCCCGAGTCGGCGACGACGAGGAGCACGGCGTCGCCCTCGACGGCGACCCGGACCCTAAGCGTCCCCCCGTCCTTCATGGCCTCCAGCGCGTTGACCACGAGGTTCAGCACGACCTGCTTCAGCTTCTCGGGATCGCCGAGGAGCACGCAGTCGCTCGCGACGTCCCGCTCCACGACGACGGTGCGGTCCGACGCCGGGCCCTGCTCGAGATCGAGCACGCCCTCGACGAGCTTTCCGAAGTGGACCATCTCGCGCACCGCGGCGCGCGGCCGCGCGAGCTCGAGGAACTCGGTGAGGAGGCGATTGAGCCGGCCGATCTCGTCGCCCACGATGCGCGCCTTCGCCGTCAGGCCGCGGCGCGTCTCGTCGTCCACCGCGAGCTTGTCGACGTGCCGGCCCAAGAGGTGCAGCTGCAGCACGGCCGCGTTCAGCGGGTTGCGGATCTCGTGCGCGAGGTTCAGCGCGAGGTTGCCCATGGCCGAGAGGGCCTCCGCGTCGGCCGCGCGCTTCTCGAGGGCGCGCCGCTCGCTCACGTCGATGCCGATCCCGTAGACCAGGGCCGCGTCGTCACCCGCGTCGCGCGCCATCGACATGTGCCACCGCACCCGCCGGGCCGCCGTCTCCCGCAGCTCGCGCGACGACACGTGCGCCGGGCCGCCCGCGCCGGGCAGCTCGACGAAGCCGGTCTCCACCTCCGGCGTGCGCCCGACCCGCGCCAGGGCGATGGCCTCGCGCAGGCGAAGGCGGTCCTCGTCCGGGATCCAGCTCTCGACGAACGGCCGGCCCAGCGCGTTGCCGCGCTCGATGCCCGCGAACATCGAGGCCTTGCGGTTGAAGAGCGCCACGCGATCGTCGCCGTCGAGGCCGATGACCACGACGTCCGTCAGCTCGACCAGCGCGCGGTAGCGCCGTTCGAGCTCGTCGCGGTCACGCGCCAGGCGCACCTTCGTGAGGGCCTGCTCGACGGTGGAGATGAGCTCCTCGGGGCGGAACGACTTCGGAACGAACGCGAACGCCCCCGAGCGGAGCGCCCCGATGGCCGTGTCCATCGACGCGAAGCCCGTGATGAGCACCACCTCGCCGAAGGGCGACGCCTCGCGGAGCCGTGGAATGAGGTCGACCCCGCTCGCGTCGGGGAGCTTCACGTCGACGATGGCCACGTCGAACCCGCGGGCGTGCGCGATGGCGAGCCCCTCGTCGCCGCGCGAGGCCGTCACCACCTCGATGGCCTGGGACGCAGGGGTGCCGTCGGAGAGCTCCGCGGTCATGAGGACGGCGTGGAGCGTGCCCACGAGCTCCACGTTGTCGTCGACGATGAGGACGCGCGCCCGGAGGGACGCCGCGGACGCAGGGAGGCGGGGAATCGAGGGTGTCAATGCGCTGCGCTCCGCGTGGCGCTCCGGAATCGAGGATAGTAGCGGATGGTGCTACGGCGAGCCGAGTTGAGGTATCGTTTCATCGTAGGATGAGTGTGTATGACGCCGTCCCACGCCTGAAGCGGCTCGATGTCATCGGGCGGCGTGTGCTCGTACGGGCCGACCTCGACGTCATCCGCTCTCCGCAGGGGGCCGTGCTGGACGACGCGCCGCTGCGTCTCCTCTTGCCCACGATCCGGCCGCTGCTCGGGCAGCGGGCGAAGGTGATCCTCGCCGCCAGCTACTCCGGGGACGACGAGCCGGACGGCGTGGCCGCCCGTCTGGGCGAGCTGCTCGGCACCGAGGTCGCCGTGCTCGGCCCGCACTTCGAGCGCGAGGTGCACCTGCTCGGGGAGGGTCAAATAGCCCTCACGCCCAGCCTCGATGCCATCATGCCCGACGGCGACCCGGCGGAGAGAGCGGCGTGGGCGGCCGCCGTCGCGGCGTCCATGGACGTCTACGTGCTCGACAGCGTGATCGCCGCGCAGAACGCGGACCCCTCGGTCGTCGATCTTCCTCGCCTCATGACGACCCGCGGCGCCGGGCCGCTCGTCTCGGCCGCGCTCGACATCTACAAGGAGGCCGTGGAGGCCCCCGCCGCGCCGTACGCGCTGGTCCTCGGCGGCCCGAGCCTGACGCGCCTCCTTCCGCTGACTACGGCTCTCCTGCCGTCGTGCACAGACATCCTCGTCGGGGGCGCGGTCGGCAACACCTTCCTCGTCGCCCAGGGGTGGAAGCCCGGCGGTAGCCCGTACGACGCCGTCGCCCTCGCGGACGCCACCGAGATCCTGCGACTCGCCGCCACGCACAACGTGCGGATGCACATGCCGATCGACGCCGTCGTTCGTCTCCGGCCGCCGCAAGGCACGGCGGCGAGGTACGAAGTGAGGCGGCTCGATCGCGCTTTTCTCCCGGAGGAGGCCGCGGTCGACGTCGCCATCGAGACCTGCAACGCCTACCGGGACGTCCTCTCCCGTTCGACCACGGCCCTCTGGCTCGGCCTCATGGGAGACTGCTCGGTCGAGGAGACGCAGAGCGGCTCGCTGCGCGTCGGCGCGGCCGTGGGGGAGGCACGCCGCGCGTTCGTCGCGGGCGCCGAGACGGTCGCCGGCGCGCTCTTCTTTGCGCTCGACGGAAGGGTGCGCCCCGTCCCCGGCGGCGACACCGCGCTCGCGCTCCTATCCGGACAGCATTTCCCGGGCCTCCAAGCGCTCAAGAGGTGAGCCGTGACCCAGCCCAGCGACGACTCGAGCAGCAGCGCGCCCGCATCGGGCCCCCCGAGCGCCGCGGGTCCCCCTCCGGGCTCGACGTCGGGCGGCATCTCCGGTGAGCACAAGCCTCGCGCGAGCCTGCCGCTCTTCGTCGCCCCGACGCCCGACACCGACTGGAACGCGCTTCGCTCCATCCTCATCCCCATCGCCTGCTGGCGCCTGGAAGACCTGCGCTTCGACTTCGACTCGTCGTTCGTCCGTCCCGAGGCCGCGCTCGAGATGGCCGCGCTCTCCACCCTGCGGCTGGCACACCCCGGCGCGCCGCTCTCGGTCTTCGGGCACGCCGATCCGGTGGGCTCCGACGACTACAACAAGACATTGAGCGGCCGGCGCGCCCTCGCCGTCTACGGGCTGCTCGTGCGCGACGTGGCGGGATGGGAGAAGCTCTACTCGAACGCGTTCGGCGGCGACGCGTGGGGGACACGCGCCATCCAGCTCATGGTGCGGGCCCTCGGCTTCGATCCGGGGCACGTCGACGGCAAGATGGGCGCGCACACCAAGGGCGCGGTCGAGGCCTACCAGAGCAGCAAGGGCCTCTCGGTCGACGGCGATCCCGGTCCCCAGACGCGCAAAGCGCTCTTCGCGGACTACATGGATGCCATCTGCAAGGACGCGAGCGGCCAGCCCTTCACGCTGCAGAAGACCGACTTCCTGAACAAGGGGGCCGACGGCGGCCTCCGCGGCGACGTGCAGGGGTGCAGCGAGTTCAATCTCCTCGTCGTCTTTTCGACCGACGAGGACCAGAAGCTCTCGAAGCCGGAGAACAAGGCCGAGCGCGACGCGGACAACCTGCCCAACCGCCGCGTCCTCGTGTTCTTGTTCCCGCCGGGCTCGAAGGTCGACCTCGGCGCGTGGCCTTGCCCCGCGGCCGCCGACGGTCCCTCGCAGTGCAGCTCGCACTTCTGGCCCGACGGCGACACGCGGCGCGCCCCCGCCGCCGCGCATCGGGTCTACCAGGACACGCGCGACACGATGGCCTGCCGCTTCTACGATCGCATGGCCCGGCGTTCGCCCTGCGAGGTCGCGCGCGCGACGCTCCGCCTGCGCCTGCTCAACTCCGAGAACGATTTCATCCCCAACGCGCCCTATAAGGTGACGCTCGCCAGCGGTGAGGTACGCGAGGGCGAGGCCACCGAGGACGGGTGGCTCGTCGAGCAGAACATCGAGACTCCGGAGGACGTGAACGTCGTGTGGGGCTACCCCACCGAGTACGGCATCTCGTCCGAGGAGCGCGCGAAGCGCTGGGGCTTCGCGGGGACGTATGCCTACTCGCTCGACGTCGTCCTCTACACGGACGACGGGCGCTCCGACGGGGACAAGGCGAGAGAGCACCTCGGCAACCTCGGGTATCCGGCGAACCAGCCGCTCGAGGTGAACCTCCTCTACTTCCAGCGCGAGTACCAGGTGTACCCCGCGGACGGGACGCTCAACGACGACACGAAGACGGCGCTCGCCACGGTCGACGAACAGGGGCTCGGCCGCGAGGAGTACATCAAACAGCAAGCCGGCGCATGACGCGGCGGCCGAACGACGGGGTGATCCGGGATGGGCAAAGCGCAGAACAAGTCGGCAGCCGCACAGGCGTACGCGACCTACATGGAGCGCAAGGGCAACCGCGTCGACCTCTACGAGCTCGGGAGCGACGACGCGGTCGGCAACCCGCAGAAGTCCTCGCTCCGCGACGTGGCGGACGCCATCCGCGGAGCCAAGAAGTTCATCTTCATCTGTGACTGGTCCTTCCAGCCGTACATGCGCCTGCCCCCGCGCAGCGGCTCCCCGACCATCGATCAGACCGTCGGCGCCGTCCTCAACTCGCGCGCGATCGCCGGCGCCCTCGTCGCCATCCACGTCTGGGACCACGTCAACATGGCCGCCCCCGACGACTACAACGACAGCGGCAACGACTGGCTCGACAAGATCGCCCAGCAAACGATGTCTCGCCCGACGCGCGACAAGAACCTCCTCTGGCGATCGAGCTCACGCACCGGCGTCGGCAACAGCTTTCACCAGAAGTACGTCATCCTCGATTTTGCCGATCCCGTGACCGGCAAGCGCGTCATCAAGGCCTTCTTCGGCGGCCTCGATCTCACGAAGGGCCGCTTCGCCTGGGGCAAGCACGTCATCGGCAAGAGACCCGTGTCGGGTCAGCCCAACGGCAACATGACCGGACCCTTCGCGCCCGTGCAGGGGCTCGATCTGAGCGCGGTCGCCTCGGGGAACAGCACCTTCTTCGTCGACGACTGGTACAACGCCGAGTTCACCGAGTGCTCGAAGCCCGGCGACCCCACCGTCCCTCGCCAGTCGTGGCAGGATTACTACGCCAGCATCATCGGCCCCGCGGCCTGGGACCTCGCCCGCGAGTTCGTCGGTCGATTCAACTCCGACAACGGCTCGTTCATGTCGGGCCCGTCCGGCAACACGAGCGACCAGGACAAGGACGCCGTGCAGGACAAGTTCAAGTCGCTGTTCAGCGACGGCGAGATGTTGAAGGAGTGGGAGGACCACCAGGGCCCGTTCGTGGCGCGCGTCGTCCGCTCGATCGAGAGCGTCGACTGGACGCAGCACAAGATCACCCACCACTTCAAGAAGGACGAGGTCGTCGAATGCAACACGCCGACGGCCGACGGCAAGACGCAGACCGAGTTCAAGTGGAAGCTCTCGAACACGACGTTCGAGAAGAGCATCGAGCAGTCCTACGTGTACGCGATCTCCCTCGCCGATCGGTTCATCTACATCGAGACCCAGTACTTCATCGGCTCGGGCAGCCAGTGGGGCCGCGGCAGCGTCGGCAACGGGATCCCGCAGGCGATCGTCGAGCGCATCCTCCTCAAGATCACTCAGGGGCAGGACTTTCACGCGTACATCGTCATCCCGCAGTTCCCCGAGGGGAACGCGGTCGGCACGGCGACGCCGGCGCAGCGCCTCTTCGAGTGGAACACGATGCGGTACATGGCGCAGACCGTCGCGCGCGAGGCCAAGAAGAAGGGCAAGGACTGGAAGGACTACCTCAGCTTCTACTTTCTCATGAACTGGACGGCCCCCGACCCGACGCCCCACCTCACGGGCAAGCGCAAAGAGCGTGTCCAGGCCAACTGGCGGTACATGGTCTACGTCCACAGCAAGCTGATGATCGTCGACGACGAGTATCTCATCGTCGGCAGCGCCAACCTCAACGAGCGCAGCCTCGCCGGGGACCGCGACACGGAGATCTGCGTCTACATCAAGGCGGACGAGGGCAAGCTCGCCGAGTGCAAGGAGAAGATCCAGGCGCTCCGCGTGAAGGCGTGGACGGACCACATGGGCGTCCTGCCGCCCAGCGCCGACAACCCGCAGCAGAAGGCCTGCTATTCCGCCGTGCAGATGCAGGGACGCGCGAACTGGGCCGTCATCTCGGAGGGGATGCCCCCGAACGGCAGCCACCTCGTCGCCTTCCCCTTCGCGGCGGACGAGTCGACGTTCGCGGTGGAGTCGCTCAGCACGACGCCCGCCATCAAGGGCCAGGATCCGTTCATTTTCGACGCCCCGGCGAAGGCTGCCAAGCCGGCCGGCAACGGTACGATCCCCGACTCCAAGTGGGGCTGGGGGGTCCCCGACGGCACGAACCTCACGCTCTACGGCCACCTCGCGGAGTGAGGCATGCGCGCCCGGCGACTGGCGTCCTTCGTGCTCGACCTGCTCTTCGCCGTCGCACCGTGGTTGTCGCTCCTCGGGCTCGTCGTCGCCCCCACGAACGGAGGCGTGGCCGGCATCGGTCTCGCCGTCGGGCTCGCGGGTCTCTGCGGTCTGGCCACCCTCGTCATGCTCGTGCTCCAGGCGATCCTCTTCCTGCTCCGCGGGCGCACGCTCGGGATGGCGTGCGTCGGCCTCGTCGCCGTCGCGGGATCACGCCTGCTGGCGCTGCTGCTCGGCGCGACGGTGCTGGTCGTCCCCATCGGGGCCCTGGCCCTCCTCTCGTCCGGGATGAACGGCGAGACGCAGCGCCTGCTCGGCGTCGCCGTGCCGCTCGGCACCCTCGGGCTCGAGCTCTCCTTCGCGCTCGCCCCCGGCGCGCGCACTCTCACCGACCGCATCGCCGGCATCCGCTGGGGGCGCGCGCTGCCCGTCGGCCCGCGCAGCGGCGGCGCGTTCGTCGTCGACGCCCTCGTCCTCGCCACGCTCGGCGCGCCGACGGTCCTCGTCTTCGACTGGGACGACGCGGCGGGCCCGGTCGTGGCGAGCGCCGTCGTGGCGGGGCTCTTCCTGATGCTCGAGGTGGTCGTTCTCGCCGCGACGCGGGCCACCGTGGGCATGCGCGCGCTCGCGCGGACCGCCGGGTAGCCTGCTCAGCTGCCGTGCACGTCCTTCAGCTTGGACTTGGTCGCGTCGTCGAACGCTCCCGATACGTCGAGCTTGTGCTCGGCCTGGAAGTCCTGCAGCGCGAAGAGCACCTCGCCGTCGCTGTCGTCGAGCGTGGGGTCCAGCAGAAAGCCCAGGTTGAAGAGCCGCGCCTTCCATCCGGCCAGCGTCGCGTCGTCGACCGTGTTGAGGCGGCCGATGGACATCGCCTGATCGGTCCCGTCGACGGTCAGGGTGGTCGACGTCGCGAGCTTGTCGACCGGGATCTCCACGACGCCGTCACCGTCGCTCGTCAGCGCCGTTCCGGCCAGGGTGCACGCAGCCTTCGTGATGGGCTTCATGTCGGTCCCGAGGAGCTTCACGCGCAGCTTCAGCGGTGAGAGCTTGATGGTGAACGTGTGCTTGAGCCCCGTCGGCTTGTTGGCCGGCGTCGACTTCAGCTCCGGGACGTACACCTCGTCGCCCTCGTTGAACGCGTGCGACACGTCGCGCTTGCTCGCGAGGGTCGCGTTCTTCGCGTGGCCCCAGACGACCGTGTAGTCGTCGAACCCGTTCTGAAGCGCGATCCCCGAGACGTGGTCGCCCGGCTGCACGACGTACGTCAGCGGACCGTGCGGTGCGTAGTCCGGGACGAAGCACTGGCAGTTGCCCGCCGGGATGTTGCGCACGAACGCCGTACCGTGCGAGTCGAGCTGCCCCTGGTACGTCTGCCCGTCGGGCGTGATGACGCGGTACGGCCGGTTGGGAACCGGCACGCCGTCCTGATCGACCAGCATGACGCCGATCCAGACGAGGTCCGGCTCCGGCGCCGTCGCGGCGGGACCGAGGACGTCCTCGACGGCTTGCTCGGCCAGCTTCACCGCGATCACCCGCCTCACTTCCCTCCGGATGACCAGGTTCCGTGCGCGCGCCGCGACGGCGAGCTCCTGCCGTAGCGCCTCGGGGGAGGTCCGTCGTGAGGTCGGTCCGAAGAGCTCGACGTACACCGCGACGAGCACCCGCTCCACACCCCCCTCGCGGCGGTCGAACGCCCGGCGCAGCAGCGACTCGAGCTCCCAGGCGGTTCGCTCCGGGTCGATCGTGCGCGTGGAGGGCCACACCTCGACGACGAGATCTTCTCCCAGATCGGGAATTCTCCATTGCCGGGACGTTGCCATGAATGCCGCGGGCGGAAGGCTGCCCGATCGGGAAATTCTACCGCCAAAGGCCGCGGTTCGGGGAGGGGACTACGCCCCGCCTCTCTCCAGGAGCCTTTTCAGCACCTCATTCACGACCTTGGGGTTCGCGCTCCCACCTGTTGCCTTCATCACCTGGCCGACGAAAAAGCCCATCAGGCTCGACTTGCCTCCGCGAAGATCGGCGGCCTGCTTGGGGCTCGCCTCGAGGACGCGGGTGCACACCGCCTCGATTTCGCCCTCGTCGCTCACCTGCTGCATGCCCAGATCAGCGACGATCTTCGACGGCGGCGCGTCCGTGCTCCCCATCCGGGCAAAGACGAGCTTGGCTTGCTTGCCGCTGATGGTTCCGGCGTCGACGAGGCGAAGCAGCTCGGCCACCCGGCGCGCCGTCACCGGGATCGTCGCCTCGAGGCCGTGGGTCGTAACCCCGCTGAGGACCTCGGTCTGCACGAAGTTGGCGACCTTCGTCGGGTCGCCGTGAAGGGTGGCCGCCTCCTCGAAGAACGCTGCGATGCGCGGGTGCCCCGTGAGCACCTGCGCGGCGTAGGGGCTGAGGCCCATCTCGCGCACGAACCGATCGCGCTTGGCGCGCGGCAGCTCCGGCAGCGTGGCCTCGACCTCGGCGACGAGCACGTCGTCGAGCACCAGCGGCGGCAGATCGGGATCGGGGAAGTATCGGTAGTCCTGAGCCTCTTCCTTGCTGCGGAGGCTGAAGGTCGACCCCTGGTCCTCGTTCCAGCCGCGCGTCTCCTGCACGATGCGCCCGCCGTCGTCGAGCACGGCAGTCTGACGCGCGATCTCGTGGGCGATGGCCCGCTCGACGAAGCGGAACGAGTTGATGTTCTTCAGCTCGACGCGCGTCCCGAGCTTGCTCTCGCCGGCGGGGCGAAGGCTCACGTTCGCGTCGCAGCGGAAGCTCCCCTCCTCGAGGTTGCCGTCGTTGACGCCGATGAAAACGAGGACGTCCCGCAGCACTCGCAGGTATTCCGCAGCCTCGGCCGCGCTGCGCAGCTCCGGCTCGCCCACGATCTCGACGAGCGGCACGCCCGACCGGTTGAGATCCACGACGCTCCCGTGCCCGTGGTGCGTGCTCTTGCCGGCGTCCTCCTCCATGTGGACGCGCGTGATGCCGATGGTGCGCATCGCGCCGCCGACCTCGATGTCGAGGTGCCCGCGCTCGCTGAAGGGCTCGTCGTACTGGCTGATCTGGTAGCCCTTGGGGAGGTCCGGGTAGAAGTAGTTCTTCCGCGCGAAGCGGCTCGGCGTCCTCAGCGAGCACGAGAGGGCCAGCGCCGTGCGCACGGCCATCCGCACCGCCTCGCCGTTGAGCACCGGCAGGGCGCCCGGGAGGCCCAGGCAGACCGGGCACACATGCGTGTTGGGGGAGGCGCCGAACGTCGTCGAGCACCCGCAGAAGGCCTTCGTCCGCGTGAGGAGCTGCGCGTGAACCTCCAGCCCGATGACTGCGTCGTACTGCATCGCAGCTCCCGGTCTAGCACGCGGTCTCGCATCGCCGCCCACGGCGGACTATTTGCCGAACTGGAAGACGACCTCGCTCTTTCGGACCATCCCGAGCTCGTCACGCGCGATGCGCTCGACGGCCGCGGGGTCGTCGCGAAGCTGCTGCACCTCGACGCGCAGGCGGGTCACGTCGCGCTTCAGCTCGTCGTTCTCCGTCTCGACCTGATCGAGCTCCCTCTGGAGCCCTCGGAGCCGCGGCAGGCCCTCGGGCTGGAGGACCAGCACCGGGACGGCCACGAGCGCGAGCGCGAGCATCGCGATGGGGAGGGTCCGCTGAAGGAAGTCACCCGGACGCGACACGGGGCCACGATGCCACGCCCTTTCCCCCGGGGACCAGTTCTCTGCGGGTGTGACGAAACCCGTCATGACGGAGGCCGACTTGACTACTTGCCCGAAGGGCAATCCACTACGGCCTCCAAGCCTGGTGCCCCGGATGACGTTCGCCCTCGCGCGCTCGCTGCTCCTCGCCGACGCGGTGACGCCGGACGCCCTCGCCCAGGCGCTCCTCGTGTCGGCGACGCGCGGCACGTCGCTCGTGCGCGCCCTCCTCGCGATGCGCGCCATCGACCCGCTGCGCCTCGAGCAGCAGCTCGAGCGAGGCGACGCCCCCTACATGCGTCACGTCGCGCCCGTGATGGCCCTCGTGCAGCACTTGCCGCCCGGCCTCTGCGAGCGCCTCCTCGCCCTCCCCGTCCGCCGCGACCCGCGCACGGGGACCGTGGACGTCGCGGTCGTCGACGCGCGCGACCCCCATCCGGTCGAGGAGATCGCCCACTGGCTCGGGGCGCCCGTCCGCATGGTGCGCACTTCGATGGCGTCGATGGACGCCGCCCTTCGGCGCATCCACGCGAAGCCCGAGCAGGGAATGCGCACGCTGGCGGCGCCCATCTGGGTGCCCTCCGTCGAGCCGCCGCAGGACCTGTCGAAGACGCCCGCGTACGGCTCGCCCGTCTTCGACGAGACGCGCCTCGTCGACCCCCTGGACGACTCGAGCCCGACGGACGTCCACGATTTTCCCCTGGTCGATCCGAACATCCCCTTTGCCCTGACCCGCAAGAGCCTCGCTCCCATCTCGATCGCGGCCCTCGCCGAGCCCGTCGTCGAGCGCCCCACGCGCCACGAGACCGAGCCGGTGCTCGACCTCAAGCGCCGCAAGACGAACGCCTCGCCCATCCCGCCGAACGCGCCGACCGCGCCGTTCGCGGAGGTGACCTCCATCCTCGACGCCATCCGCGACGCGAACGACCGCGACTCGATCCTCGAGCTGCTCGTCGTGGGGACGCGCACGGTCGCGCGCAAGGTCGCCGTGCTCGCCGTGCGACGCGACGCGCTCGTCGGCTGGACGTGCTCGCCCGAGCTCGGCGATCGCGCGGCCCTCCGTGCTACGCGGCTCGCGCCCGAGATGAGCGATCTGTTCACCGGGGTGCTCGCGGGCGACACGGCGCGCCTCGTCCGCATCCCGAAGGACGCGGCGCACGCCCCGCTGCTGACCGCGATGAGCGCCCCCCCGTCGGGGGAGGTCGCGCTCGTCCCCGTGCGCGTCGAGGGCAAGGCCGTCGCGCTCGTCCTGGCCGACGAGCTGGGCGACACGCTCTTCGCGACGCGGCGAATGGAGGAGCTCGCGCACGTGGCGGGCGAGGCCTTCGGAAGACTGCTCCGCGAGCGACGCAAGGGCTAGGGCCGCGAGCGGTGCTAATCCTTCTCCCATGAGCGACTACGCGAAGCTCCGTGACGACTGGATCGCGAAGACCCTCGCGCCGCACGAGAAGAAGGAGGCCCCGCGCAAGCGAGTGCCCAGCCTGTCCGGCCACGCCGACGCGGCGCCGCTTTACGGTCCCGACGACCTCGACGACATCGGCTTCGACGCTGCCCGCGATCTCGGCGTCCCGGGCCGCCCGCCCTTCACGCGCGGCGTGCAGCCGAACATGCACCGCGGCCGACTCTGGACGATGCGGCAGTACGCGGGCTTCGGCACGGCGCGCGAGTCGAACGAGCGGTACCACTACCTGCTATCGCAGGGGCAGACGGGGCTCAGCGTCGCGTTCGACCTGCCGACGCAGATGGGGCGCGACTCGGACGACCCGCGAGCGCTCGGCGAAGTAGGGCGCGTCGGCGTGGCCATCGACTCGATCGAGGACATGCGCGCGCTGACCAAGGGGCTCCCGCTCGGGGAGATCTCGACGTCGATGACCATCAACGCGACCGCCGCGATCCTCCTCTGCCTCTACGTCGCCGTCGCCGAGGAGCAGGGGGTCGCGCGCCCGGCCCTGCGCGGGACGGTGCAGAACGACATCTTGAAGGAGTACATCGCGCGCGGGACGTACATCTACCCGCCGCGGCCCTCCATCCGCCTCATCACGGACATGTTCGCGTGGTGCGCCCGGGAGGTGCCGCGCTGGAACACCATCTCGATCAGCGGCTACCACATCCGCGAGGCGGGCTCGGACGCGGCGCAGGAGCTCGCGTTCACGCTGGCCGACGGCATCGCGTACGTGAAGGCGGCGGTGGAGGCGGGGCTCGACGTCGACTCGTTCGGGGCGCAGCTCTCCTTCTTCTTCAACGTGCACAACAACCTCGTGGAGGAGATCGCGAAGTTCCGGGCCGCGCGCCGCATGTGGCAGCACATCATGGCGACGCGCTTCGGCGCGAAGACCGATCGGGCGCGGGCGCTTCGGTTCCACTGCCAGACGGCCGGGATGACGCTGACCGCGCAGCAGCCGCTCGTGAACGTGGCGCGCGTGACGGTGCAGACGCTCGCGGCGGTGCTCGGGGGCTGCCAGTCGCTGCACACGAACTCGTTCGACGAGGCGCTCGGCCTGCCGACGAGCGAGGCCGCGACGATCGCGCTGCGGACCCAGCAGGTGGTCGCGCACGAGAGCGGCGTGGCGGACTTCGTGGACGCGCTGGCGGGCAGCTACGCCGTCGAGTCGCTGACGACGCGCCTCGAGAAGCTCGCCGGCGAGTACATCGCGCGCATCGACGAGATGGGGGGCATGGTCACGGCCATCGAGCGCGGCTACCCGCAGCGCGAGATCCAGCGGACGGCGTACGAGTACCAGCTCGAGGTCGAGCGCAAGGAGCGTCTCATCGTCGGCGTCAACGCCTTCACACAGGACGCCGCGCCGGTCCCGGTGACGAAGGTGAACCCGCTCATCGAGGCCGAGCAGGTGGAGCGGCTGCGGACGATGCGCGCGAAGCGGGACGCGCAGGCGCACGGGGCCGCCCTGGCGAGGGTGGAAGCGGCGGCGCGCGGCGGCGAGAACGTCCTGCCTGGCATCCTCGACGCCGTGAAGGCGTACGCGACGGTCGGGGAAATCGCCAACGTTCTCCGGGGTTGCTGGGGCGAGCACGTCGAGACGCTGGTCGTCTGAGGTATCCTTCCCGCGTGCGATGGCTCGCCCCCGTCCTCGCTGGCCTCCTCGTGGCCATCGTCGTCGCGTGCGGGACGAACCCGCGCGCGGAGCTCGTCGTGCAGTTCGACGCCGGCTCGGACGCGGCGGGCGACGTGGCCATCGAGGGCGCCGACGGCTCGTCCATTCCCGAGGACGCGGGTCCCTACCTCGGCGGCCCCTGCGTCGACGACGCGCAGTGCAACGACAGCATCGCCTGCACGTACGACTCGTGCGATGAGAGCCTCGGCCGTTGCCTCAACGTCCCCGACGACACGCAGTGCCAGGACGGCGTTTACTGCGACGGGATGGAGCTCTGCGTGGCGGGCCACGGGTGCGAGCCCGGCGCCGTCGTCTCGTGCGACAACGGCGACGACTGCCAGATCGCGACGTGCGTCGAGGCCACCAAGTCGTGCTCGTACACCGAGCGCGACGCCGACGGCGACGGCGATCCCGACGCGCACTGCGTCCCCGGCCACGACTGCGACGACCTGAACCCCGACGTCTCCACCTTGCACGCCGAGGTGTGCGCCAACGGCATCGACGACAACTGCAACGGCCTCGTCGACGAGCAGCCCTGCGTCCTTCCCCAGGGCACCACTTGCGCGGCCGCCGTCCCGGTGACGGCCCCGGGAACCTTCGCCGTGTCCACCCTCGGCGCCGACGACACGTTCGCCACCTCGTGCAGCGTCGCCCAGCCCACCGCCGCGCAGAACGTCGTCGTGGCCATCACGGTCCCGGGGACGGCGAACGTCGATCTCCAGGTGTGGCTGACGTCGTCGACGTACGTCGCGGTGGCGCTCGACGGCGCCTGCGGGGACGCGGGGACGGAGCTTGCGTGCGGGTCGGGAGTCGAGGCGAGCAGCGTCCGCGCGATCGCCCGCAACGTGGCGCCCGGCACCTACTACGCCGTGGTCACGACGCAGTCCCCGGCCCCGACCGAGCTGATGGTCGACCTCCTGCCCCCGTCGTCGCCGCCGACGAACGTCGACTGCGGGAGCGCCGCGCCTCTGCAGGCCGGCCAGGCGACCACCGTCTCGATCGTCAACCCTCCGACCGACCTCGCGAGCGCGTGCCCTTCGAGCGTCGGCGAGCTCGCCTACTCGTTCACGCTCACGCAGCCCGAGGACGTACGCATCTACGCCTCTACCCTCGTCGGGGGCGGCACGCCTATCGTGGGCCTCCGCGGGCCGCCCTGCACCGCCGACGCGACCGACGAGCTCGAGTGCGGCGACGGCGGGACCGAAGCCCTCTACGAGCGCAGCCTGCCGGCGGGCACCTACGTCGTCACGGTCGGGGCGACGGCGTCGATCGACGTGACCCTCGAGGTCGAGCTCTCGGCGCCCACCGCCGTTCCGCCCGACCAGACCTGCGCCTCTCCGCCCGTCATCACGCCGAACCAGGCGCTCGACTTCGATCTCTCCAACCACGAGAACGCCATCAAGGACGGCTGCTTCCCGAGCGGGCCCGACGCCGCCTATGACCTCACGCTCCCCTCGGCCTCGGATGTCCTGCTCATCTCGCGCTTCCCGCAGGTGGAGACCGGCGGCGTATCGCTCGACGAGCCCGCCTGCGACATGACGACGACGCTCGCGTGCGACGCCGAGGGGACGCCGGCCCGCATCGGCAAGCGCGACGTCCCCGCCGGCGACTACCGGGTCGTCGTCGCCGACGAGCTCGGGCTCATGGGGACGGTACAGGCCCTCGTCCGCCCGACCGTCGCGCCGACCATCCTCCCACCCGGCGGCGCGGAGACGTGCGCCACGGCCGTCGACGCGTCCGCCGGAGGCTTCTTCACGGGGGACACGTCGACCTCCATGCCCGACTACGGCGCCGGCTGCGACGCCCCGAACCAGCCCCCCGGCGGGGCGCCCGACCAGGTCCTGTCGCTCGACCTGGCGCAGCCGCAGCGGGTCGTCCTCGACATGGAGGGCTCGGTGTACACGACCCTGCTCGACGTGATGCAGGGGCCCGCCTGCCCGGGCACCCCCGTGACCAACGGGTGTTACGTCGGGTTCACCGGGCAGCGGAGCTTCCTCGACCTGGAGCTCGACGCCGGGCAGTACTGGTTGATCGTGACGGGCTACAGCGGCCAAAAGGGCGCCTGGGACCTCGACGTGCGCGTCTTGCCGCCGTGATGCCGTGGTAAGCCTGACGCGGCCATGGCTGCTCCGACCCCGCTTTCCATCCTCCATCGGCTCGCCATCCCCTCCCCGCAGAGCCACGTCGTCGAGGTCGAGACCGTCCTCGCGGGACGGCTGCCGGCGGAGCTCGTCCTCTTCATGCCCGTGTGGGCGCCCGGCTCGTACCTCGTCCGCGAGTACGCGCGCCACATCGAGGGGCTCACGGTCGAGAGCCCCGCGCGCGTGGCGAAGGTCCGGAAGAACGCGTGGCGCGTCGAGGCCCACGGCACCGCGCGCGTCGTCGTGCGCTACCGCGTCTACGCCAACGAGCTGACCGTCCGCACGAGCCACGTCGACGACACGCACGCCTTCCTCGTGGGCGCCGGCATCTTCCTCGGCGTCGAGGGTCACCTCGACGCCCCTGCCCGCGTCGAGCTCGACGTGCCCGCGGCCTGGCGTGTGGCGACGTCGCTGAAGGCCGCCCAGGGCGGCTACGAGGCGCCGGACTTCGATACCCTCGTCGACTCGCCGATCGAGGCGGGGACGCACCGGGAGGAGAGCTTCACCGTCCTCGGCGTGCCGCATCGATACTCGATCTGGCCCTCCGACGGCGTCCCCGAGCGGAAGATCCCGCAGCTCGTCAAGGACACGACCGCGATCCTCGAGAAGGAGGCGTCTCTCTTCGGCGGCGCGTTCCCGTACGACGCGTACGAGCTCCTCCTCCACGTCTCGCCGCGCGGCCGCGGCGGCCTCGAGCACCGCGCCAGCGCCGCGCTCATCGCCGGACCCCAGGGGTTCACCTCGCGGGCGGGCTACCTCGACGTGCTGTCGCTCGTCGCGCACGAGGTGTTTCACGCGTGGAACGTGAAGCGGATCCGGCCCGCCGGCCTCACGCCGTACCGGTACGAGGAGGAGTGCTACACGCGCCTCCTCTGGTGGTTCGAGGGGGCGACCAGCTACTACGACTGGCGCGTGCTCGCGCTCGCGGGCGTCTGCACCGTCGAGGAGTACCTCGACCACCTGGCGGGCGAGCTCGCCTACCTCGACGGAACGCCGGGCCGGCTCGTTCAGGCCCTCGAGGACACGAGCTTCGACGCGTGGATCAAGCTTTATCGGCCCGACGAGAACTCGACCAACAGCACCGTCAGCTACTACCGCAAGGGCGAGGTGGTCTGCGCGCTGCTCGATCTCGAGACGCGGGGGCGGACGGGCGGCAAGGTGACGCTCGACCACGTGCTCGGCCACCTGTGGAAGGAGTACGGCGCGCGCGGCCGCCCGGTCCCGGAGGACGGGATGCAGGCGATCTTCGAGCACGTCGCCGGCGTCCCGATGGGCGACCTCTTCGACGCGTGGGTCCGCTCGGCGGCGGAGCTCGAGCCGGCGGCTTCGCTGGCGCGCGTGGGCCTCACCGCGGAGCGGACGTCGCGCAACGAGGCCCCGGCGTGCTCGCTCGGGCTGCGCGTGCGGAGCGAAGGCAGCCGCGCCTACGTGGCGTCGGTGACGCGCGGCGGGGCGGCGGCACGCGCGGGGATCGACGCGGGCGACGAGGTGCTCGGCGTCGGCGGAGCTCGCGTCGAGGGCAGCATCGAGAGCACCCTGCGGGGGCGCGCGCAGGGGGACGCGGTGGACGTCCTCGTGTCGCGGGACGGGCGGATCCTGAGCCGGCGCGTGACGCTCGATCCTCCGCGTCTCGACGTCGTCAAGCTCGTGGCGAGCCCCGACGCACCGCCCGCCGCGCGCGCGGCCTTCCAGGCGTGGCTCGGCGCGCCGCATCCCTCGTGGGAGACGGGCGGGAAGACGTCGTGAACGAGCCGGCACGCGGCGTCGCCAGGCCCCGGAGCGCGTCGACGACGCAGATGCTCGAGTACGTGCTCCCTCAGCACGCGAACATCGGGGGGACGGTCTTCGGAGGCCAGATCATGGCGTGGGTGGACCTCTGCGCGGCCATCTGCGCGCAGCGCCACGCGGGCCGGCCCTGCGTGACGGCGTTCGTGGACGATCTTCTCTTCAAGCGCCCCGTGCTCGTCGGTCAGGTGGTGCGGCTCCGGGCGCACGTGCTCGCGGCGTTCCGCACGTCGATGGAGATCGACGTGAGCGTGTGGGGCGAGGACACGGTGACGGGCGAGACCTGGCCGACGGTCGAGTGCCGCGTCGTCTTCGTCGCGGTCGACGAGGCGCGCAAACCCACTCCCGTTCCCCCGCTCCTCCTCGAGACGGACGCCGACCGGGACGGGCAGGCCGCGGCCGACGAGCGGCGGCGCGCGCGACTCGCGAAGAGATGATAGAAGCGCGGGGCCATGACCGAACCGCGCATCGAGGACCTCAGCAAGCACGTCGGCGAGACCGTCACCCTCCGCGGCTGGCTCTACAACCGCCGGTCGAGCGGCAAGCTGCACTTCCTCGAGGTGCGCGACGGCACGGGCATCGTGCAGTGCGTCGTCTTCAAGGGCAACGTGTCGCCGGAGACGTTCCAGCAGGCCGACCACATCCTGCAGGAGTCGTCGATCGAGGTGACGGGCGCCGTCAAGGAGCACGGCAAGATCAAGGGTCAGTTCGAGCTCGACGTGAAGGACCTGAAGGTCCTCGCCACGCCGTCGCAGGAGTACCCGATCAGCCCGAAGGAGCACGGCACCGACTTCCTGATGGACAACCGGCACCTCTGGCTGCGCTCGAAGAGGCAGCACGCCATCGTCCGCGTCCGCCACACCATCATCAAGGCCGTCCGCGACTTCTTCGACGGGCGCGGCTTCACGCTGGTCGACGCGCCCATCTTCACGCCGAACGCCTGCGAGGGGACGAGCAACCTCTTCGAGACCGACTACCACGGCGACAAGGCGTACCTCACGCAGTCCGGGCAGCTCTACATGGAGGCGGCGGCCGCAGCCTTCGGCAGCGTCTACTGCTTCGGGCCGACGTTCCGGGCGGAGAAGAGCAAGACGCGCCGTCACCTCGCCGAGTTCTGGATGGTCGAGCCGGAGGTGGCGTTCCTCGACCTCGCGGGCGACATGCGCCTGGCAGAAGACTTCATCGCGTTCGTCGTGGGTCGCGCGCTCGAGACGCGCCGCGAGGAGCTGAAGGTGCTCGAGCGCGACACGACGGCGCTCGAGCGGGTCGTCCCCCCCTTCCCGCGCATCACGTACGCCCAGGCCATCGAGCTCCTCCAGAAGAACGGCCACCCCGAGGCGAAGGTGGGCGACGACTTCGGCGGCGACGAGGAGACCGTCATCAGCGGGCAGTTCGACCGGCCCGTCATCGTCCACCGGTACCCGATGGACCTGAAGGCCTTCTACTTCAAGCACGACGCGGACGACGCCTCGCTCGCCCTCAACATGGACGTGCTCGCCCCCGAGGGGTACGGCGAGATCGTCGGCGGAGGGCAGCGCGAGGACGACCTCGTCAAGCTCGAGGCCGCGATCGAGCATCACAAGCTGCCGCGCGCGGCGTTCGAGTGGTACCTCGACGTGCGCCGCTACGGGTCGTTCCCGCACGCGGGGTTCGGCCTGGGCATCGAGCGGACGGTGGCGTGGATCTGCGGGCTGCCGCACGTGCGGGAGACGATCCCCTTCCCGCGCATGCTGAACCGCCTGGCGCCGTAGCCCCCGCAGCAAGATGCGCGAAGACTAGCGTCCGAGGGCTTCCCCGATGCGGACGCCGAGGAGCCGCGCGGCCCCGCGGGCGAGGACGTCGGTCAACTTGAGCCAGTCGTACGGCTGCGCGGCGAAGTGCTGGCAGCCGACGTAGAGGGCGTCGGGCGTCTCGCCGAGGAAGCGCTCCACCTCGGGGCGCGACGGGCCGTAAAAAAGGCGAACGAAGCGCGCGCGGATGCGGAGATCGCGCGCGAGGCGGGACGCGGCGACCTCGTCGTTCCATTCGGCGACGGCAGGCAGGCCGTCGTCGCTCGTGAGGCGGCGCGCGAGGAACCGGCCGGCGAGGACGCCGTACTCGATGGCCTGCGCGATGCCTTCGCCGGTGACCGGATCGATCCCGGCGGCTTCGCCGACGAGCAGGAGCGCGCCGCGCGCGAGGCACGTCGCCGGCTCGAAGCCGCGCTCGGCGTAGCGCTTGTTCTTGCAGCGCGACGGATCGATGCCCTGCGTGCGCAGGCGGGCGGCGAGGAGGGCGGACACGTCGGGGCCGTCGTCGTCGCGGTCCGCGTCGAGCTTCAGGCGGTAGACGCCGCGGCAGACGAGGGGCCGCCCGTCGACGACGGTGGGGAAGTCCCACGCGTACCCGGGGAGCGAGCGGTCGCTCGCGTCGAAGTGGAGAAGCGAGCGGTCGGGATCGCCGCGCACGGGCTCGGTGTCCACCTCGACGACCTGCGCGCGGAGCCGACCCACGCCGACGCCGAGCGCCTTCCGGACGACGCTGCCCACGCCGTCGCAGCCGGCGACGACGCGCGCGCGCACCGGACCGGCGGAGGTGTCCAGCACGGCCCCTACCCCGTCCTCGGTCACGCGATCGACGCGCACGCCCTCGCGGACCTCGACGCCGCGCGCCCGCACGGCGTCCGCGAGCGCCGCGTCGAACTCGTGCCGGCGCACCACTCGGCCGATGCGCCCCGGCGCCGCCGCGACCTCGATCCCCGTGCCGCGAAAGGACATGCCGTCGACCGGCGCCGAAGGCACGTCGATCGCGACGCCGAGCCGCGCGAGCAAGGCGTCCCCCCGCGCGCCGAGCGCCCCGGCGCAGGGCTTCTCCCGCGGGTAGCGCGCCTTCTCGAGGACGACGACGCGAGGCGCCAGCTCGGGAGCGGCCACCGCGAGCGCCAGGGCCGTCACCGATCCGGCCGGGCCGCCGCCGACGATCACGACGTCGCGCATCGCCGAGGTCAGCGTGAGGCCTTCTCGGCGCGCACCGCCAGCACGCGATCGCCCACGAGGACGCCGACGACCGCGAGCGCGGCCACCGGGAGCACGTGCGCCAGGAGGACGTGCTCGGGCGACGCGTGGCCGCAGTGGAGCTGGATGGCGAGCGCCCCCCACGCGCCCGAGGCGGCCCCGATGGCCGCGCCCGTGAGGCGAGGCGCGACGGGATCGCTCCCGCGCCGGACGACGGCGAAGGCCACGAGCGGCCCGAGCGCGAAGAGCAGCGTGAAGCCGACGCAGACGAGGTCGTTGCGCGCCGTGGCGTCGTCCGCGAGGGTCTGCGGCCAGGCGAGGGACGCGACCAGCGCCGTGGCGACGAGGGCGATCGGCGTGAGCGTGGCGACGACGAGGCGCGCGGCCGCCGGCCGGCCGAGCATCGAGCGTCCCCGCGAGACGCCTCCCCAGGTGGCGGCGAGCCCCACCGTGAGCCACGCCAGCGCGAGCACGACGATGTACCCGAGCGGACGGTCGTTCGACCGCTGCCAGCCGAGGCCCAGCGAGATCGCGATGGGGACGAGGAAGCCGACGGCGAGCACCATCGCCGTGCGGCGCACGCCCACGGGCCGCGAAGGAACGGGCTCGGCGCTCGCCGCGGCGAGGATCCGGGCGCGCAGCTCGGCGGGCGGAGGCGTCGCGCTCACGGTTTGTACCCTTCCGCGTTCCCCAGCACGTCACCCAGCGCGCCGCGGAGCGCCTCGTAGGCGCGGTGCGCCCGGAGCTTCACCGCGGCCACCGTCGTCCCCAGCACCTGCGCCGCCTCGGCGACGCTGAGCCCCTCGTTCTTGATCAGCTCGAACGCCGCCCGCTGCGACTGAGGCAGCTTCGCCAGCACCCGCTCGACTCGCGTGGCGAGCTCCCGCGCCTGCGCGACCTCGTCGGCCCTCGGCCCGCGGTCGGCCCCCGGATCGACCTCCCCGTCGTCCGACAGGACCTCGCGCTTGCCGCGGCGCACGCTGTCGACGAGGAGGCGGCGCGCGATCGCGAAGGCCCACGGGGTCACCTCGGCGCCGGGGATGAAGCTTGCGCGGGCTCGGTGGATGTTCAGCATCGTCTGCTGGAGCAGGTCCTCGGCCCGGGCCCTCTGGCGCGTCTGGCGGAGGAGGTAGCCGTACAGCCGCGGGGCGAGCGCGTCGTACACCAGCGCGAAGGACGCGTCGTCCCCCTCCGCGTAGCGCTCCATCGCGACATCGGCTTCCGCACGGGGCGGCACGCCCACGCTTGTACCACGGCCCATGCCGCAGCGAGCCGCGCGCAGGACGGGGAGCGCCGGCGCGTCGACAGCCGCGAGCATGAAGGGTGTACGCCCGGCGGCTCCATCGGTTTCACGACGGAACACCCCGACAACGCGACCGCCGCGCGCTACGCTCCCGCTCGCCGGGGCACCGTTCGCCTGGGGGGTGGCGGCCCAACCTCGTTGTCCGATGGGGAGTCTTTCATGACGTGGAAGCTCGTTTCCTTCGCCGGCCTCGCCGCCACCGCGCTCCTTCTTGCCGCCTGCGGGAGCTCCTCGCAGAACGCGACGCAGCCCGCCGACGGCGGCAGCGATTCCGCCGCCGAGGACTCCGCCCCCGCCGGCATGCCCGACGCGTCCGACGCCGGGGCCGACGTCGGCTACCCGGCGCCACACTACGCGATGCCCCAGGTCGTGAACGTCTTCGGCGGCAACGTCCTCGCGACGCCGAAGATCTACCTCGTCTACTATCCGGGCTACCCCTACACGCTTCAGCTCCAGGCCATGGCCGCGGCGCTCGGCCCGTCGACCTACTGGGCCGCCATCACCAAGGACTACGGCGTCGGAGCCATCTCGGTGGCGGGCGGCCTCGAGCTGACCGGGGAGACTCCCCCCGCCGCCGTCCAGGACTCGGACATCCAAGCGTACCTCGGCGGCAAGCTCACGAGCGGCGCCTTGGGCACCCCGGACCCGAGCACCATCTACACGATCTTCTACCCCTCGACGACGACCATCACCCTGCCGCAGGGCGGCCCTTTCGGGACGGCCACCAGCTGCAAGACCTTCGGCGGCTACCACTCCGACTTCGCGCTCAGCGTGACCGACGGCGGGCAACCCCAGAACTTCGCCTACGCCGTCATCCCGACGTGCACGGGCCTCGACGGGCTCACCGAGCAGGACGGCGTCACGGGCGCCGTGAGCCACGAGTGGATCGAGGCGGCGACCGACCCCTTCCCCTCCACCGACAACAGCGCCGACTCCGCGTACGCGCAGGTCGACTACGACCATTTCGTCTGGGAGCTTCTCGGCGGCGGCGGCGAGGTGGGCGACATGTGCGTCGGCGAGCAGGCCCCATTCTACGAGCCGACCGACGTGGGCTTCACCGCGCAGCGGATCTGGTCCAACTCGTCCGCCAAGGCGGGGCACGATCCGTGCGTCCCGAACGTGCCGGGGACGACGTACTTCCAGAGCGCGCCGCGACTCACGCAGAACATCACGTTCAACTCGCCGCTGCTCGGGGGGACCCTCGACACGCAAGGCGTGACGATCCCGGTCGGCCAGAGCAAGACCATCGAGGTCGACCTCTTCAGCGACGGTCCGACGAGCGGCCCGTGGACCGTGAGCGCCGTGGACGCCCTCGCGAGCGAGCTCGGGACCGCGCCGACGCTCTCGTTCAAGTGGGACAAGACCCAGGGGCAGAACGGCGACAAGCTCAATCTGACGGTCACCGTGACGGCCGCCGACACCGCCTTCAGCGGCGGGCACCCGTTCGTCATCACGTCGACGCTCGGCACGCAGAAGAACCTCTGGGCCGCGCTCATCGTCGAGTGAGGTCCGGCCGCGCCTCGGCGCGCCCTCCGTGGTAATTTGTCCGTGATGCGCAGCGCCTGGTTCGTCGTCGCGTGGGTGCTCGGCGTGGCGGGGGCGGGCGGGGGCGTCGCCGCGGGCTGCGGGAGCTCCGCCGCGAAGGTGCAGGGCGCGCCCGACGCGAGCGACGCGGCGTCCGAGGCCGTCGTCGTCGAAGCGGCGGTCGACGCGGGGCCCGACATCGACCAAGACCCCGACGTCTACCCCTCCAGCCATCACCCGATCCCGCAGCTCGACTACAACGGCGGTCCCGTCCTCCAGCACCTCCGCGTCGTGACGGTCACGTTCGTCGGCGACGCGCACCGCGACTCGTTCCGCGACTTCGACCACTTCATCCTGACGACCTCGTGGTGGAAGCAGACCGCGGAGGGCTACTGCATCGACGGCGGCGCGTGCGTCGGCGACGGCACCGCGCTGGCTCCCGAGGGAGGGGCCTGGCTGCCCGACGGCAGCACGGCCGACGCCGGCGACGGCTACCTCGACGTGGAGCTTCCCTACGATCTGCCCGGGTCGGCCATCACGGACTCGGACATCCAGAGCTGGCTGCAGGGCCACGTCGCGGTGGGCGACTTTCCCGCTCCGGACGCGGAGACCGTCTACGCCCTCTACTTCCCGACGACGACGACCATCAGCCAGGGCCCGGGGTCCACGCCGCTCTGCGTGGACACGGACTACGGCGTCGAGCTCGGCTATCACTACCAGATCGAGCTGACGCCACCGGGCGCGGCCACCCCGATGACGGCGCAGTATGCGGTCCTCCCCTACTGTGATCTCGGCGGGGGCGACGACGCCAACTACCAGTTTGCCACGACCACCGCGAGCCACGAGCTCGCCGAGGCCGCGACGGACCCGACACCCGAGGAGGCGGCGTTCGTCCTCAGCACGAACGACGCGTGGTCCGCGTCGCAGTCCATCGCCGGCGGCGAGTGCGGGGACATGTGCGAGAACGTCGCGAACAACACGTACGACGAGAGCGGCTACACGGTGCAGCGCATCTGGTCGAACAAGGCCGCCGCCGAGAGCATGCAGCCTTGCCAGCCGTGGACGGGCACGTATTACGGCGCCGCGCTCCGCACGCAGCCGCAGACCATCCCGGCCCTCCCCGGCGTCTACCCGCAGCACGTCTCGGACGGGTACGTGTTCGTCAAGCGAGGCGCGAGCGTCGACGTCGTCGCGGACGTCTTCAGCCAGGCCGCGCTCCCGCACGACCTTCTCCTCTACGCCGGCGTTCCGATGTACGGCGCGATGGACCCCACCGAGCTCGGTACGCCGACGGGCCCCGTGACGGTGACCTTCTCGCCGCAGCAGGTGAACAACGGCGACGGGGTCGTCGTCACGTTCACCGCGCCCAAGAACGCCGCGACCGGGCCGAGCTACCTCGTCCTCCGCTCCGTGCTCTCGCAGACCGACTACAACGACTGGCCCGTCATCGTCCTCGTGCAGTGAGTCCAGCGGGCCGCGCGGCTGAGGTTCGCGGGCCTCAGCTGGGCCGTGGCCGATCCGCTCCCGGGAGGTGCGAAACGCCACGGGGGGCGCGCCTTTCACGAGAAATCCCGCGATCCTGCGCCGGGGCACGGGCGTTGCTCATGAGTCATCGCCCCCCCCATGAGCCAGCGCAGCGAGCGGAGCGTCCGCCGGCACCTCGTCACCGCGATCCTCGCGCTCACCACATCGTTCACCCCCTCGGTCGCCGCGGCGGACGACGGGCTCCGCTTCTCCGTCGACTGGGACAAGCTCGCCGTGGTCCTTCACGAGGGGGCGGCGGCGTTCCTCCCACACGAGCCGCTGCACACCGAGACCGTCGACCAGGCCCAGGGCAAGCCGGAGAGCTTCTTCGGCACCTCGCCGCGCCTCGCCCTCGTCGCGCGCGACTGGGGCGTCTCGCAGGTGCTCTGGGGCCACCTCGCCGTGACCGACCAGTTTCGCCTGAGCCGCTCGAGCCGGATGGTCGTGACGCGGCTCCGGCTCGCCGACGGACGCTTCGCGCCGTTCGTGCACATCGGCGTGGGCCAGTGGCGGGCCGATACGAGCGTCGTGCCGACGCTCTCGAACGACGTCGATCTCGCCGGTCAGCTCGGCGGAGGCTTCGAGCTCGAGGTCGCGCCGCAGGCCGTCGTCGCCCTCGAGGCCGACTGCACGGTGCTCTACCGCGAAGGGCACGATCCGGACGCACTGGCCAGCCTCGCCAGCGGACAGCTCTGGGCCACGGTCCTCGCCGCAAGGGCGCGCTTCTAGCCCGATGCTAAGCTCGGTCGACGCACGGATGACCGCGCCGTCCGACCCAGCCCCCACGGCCGTCCCCGCTCCCGACGAGCGGGTCGCCTGCGAGCACGCCGACCGCTGCGGCGGATGCCCCATCATCGGTCTGTCCTACGCCGATCAGCTCTCGCTCAAGCGAGGACGCGTCGTGCAGTCGGTCGCGCGCTACGGCGCCCTCGAGCTCGTGTACACCGAGCCCGTCGTCGGCGCGCAGCCGCTCGTCGGCTACCGCACGCGGGCCAAGCTCATCGTCGGACAGGGTGGCAAGCTCGGGCTCTTCGCCAAGGGCGGGGGCCACCAGGTCGTCGACATCCCCGGATGCCGCGTGCTCGCCCCCGTGCTCGCGCGCGTCGCGGCGATCCTCCGGGCGCGCATCGCGGACGCCGAGCCGGGCGACGGCGCGCTGGCCCCCCACGACTCGGGGGGCGGCGGCTCGCTTCGCGCCGTGGACCTCCGCGAGGTTCGCGAGGGGGAGGGCTGCGGCGTGCTGGTCACGCTGGTCGTGCAGCGCGGCACCGCGGCGTCGCTCGAGCTCCTCGAGCGGACGGCGAAGGACCTGATGCTGGCCGCGCCCGAGGTGCTCGGCGTCGCGGTGAACTTCCACGACGGCGACGCGCCGCAGATCCTCGGGAGCGAGACGCAGCGGCTCGCCGGCGTCGCGTCCGCGCCGGACCGCGTGGGCACGTCGATGCACCTGGCGACGTTCGGCTCCTTCGTGCAGTCGCACCGCGGGCAGGCCGGTCGCGTGCACGCGGTGCTCGCCGAGGCGGTGGGCGTCGCGCGCGCGCGGGAGCAAGGGCGGGCCCCGCGCGTGCTCGATCTCTACGGAGGCTCGGGCGCCATCGCGCTCGGCCTCGCCGCGGCGGGGGCGAGCGTCCGGCTCGTGGAGTCGTTCGCGCCCGCGGTGGCCCAGGCTCGCGCCGCAGCGCAGGCGCAGGGGCTCGACGTGGAGGCGGACTGCGCCGACGTGGCGGGCGCTCTCCGGGGGCTCGTCGAGAGCCGCACGCGCTTCGACGCCGTCGCGGTGAATCCTCCGCGGCGCGGGATGAGCCCCGTCGCGCGCGAGTGGCTGGCGCGGCTCGACGCGCCCCTCGTCGCGTACGTGTCGTGCGATCCGGAGACGCTCGCGCGCGACCTCGATCACCTGTCGCGGCTGGGATACGCGACGGCGACCCTGCGGCCGCTCGACATGATCCCGCTGACCGACGAGGTGGAGACCATCGCGGTCCTGCGCCGCTCGGGCGTCCCGCTTCCGCGCGTCGCGCTCGACACCCCCGAGCTCCTCGTGGTCGAGAAGGGGGCGCACGAGCCGACGGTCCCGCAGGGCGAGTACTCGGGGTCGCTCCTGGCGCGCGTCCGCCGCATTCCGGGCGCCGAGGGCGCCGTGCCCGCGCAGCGGCTCGACGTGGGGACGAGCGGCCTCGTGGCGTTCGCGCGGCGGCCGGACCTCGCCCTCAAGTGGGAGCGCGCGCTCGCGTCGGCGCCGACGCGCGCCGTTTACGTCGTCGCCGTGCGCAGCGTCACCCCGTCGAAGGGCGCCATCACGCGCGATCTCCGCGAGGACGGCAAGCTCTTCGCCGCCCGCACGCGCTACCGTCGCCTCGCCGTCGCGGCGGGCCACAGCGTGCTGCGCGTCGTCCCCGAGCAGGGCCGACCGCATCAGATCCGCCGCCACTTCGCGGCCATCGGGCACCCGGTGCTGGGCGACGACCGGTACGGGCACGCCATGACGAACCGGTACTTCGAGGAGAAGAACGGCCTCGACCGCCCGTTCATCCACTGCGTGCGCCTCGAGTTCGATCACCCCGACACGGGCGCGCGGCACATCGTCGAGGCCGCGCTGCCGGGGGATCTGCGCGCGGTGCTCGAGCGCACGGCGGGACCGGGGACGCTGCGCTTTCTCGAGCACAAGAACGCCCTCGGCACGAGCGGCACCTCGCACCTGCCGCCGGGGCCCGACGAGGTGCTGCACGATCGCGGCAGCGCGCTCGACGTCGACACGGGGACCCCGTCGAGGCACCCCGAGCTGACGACGGACGACGACGACGGCAGGAACAGCGGGGAGTACTAAAAAAGGCCCGAGAGGCGCCGTCTTCCTGGTTCGCAGCGCCCCTCGGACCTTCCACCAGCGCCCCCCTAGCCCTGGAGGGAAGCGCTCACGAGGCGGCGACTACCGGCCGGCCGTGCCCGAAAGGGGCGCGGTCGGAGTAGCCGTCGCCAGCTGTGCAGGCGGCGAGGCCGGCGTCACCGTCCCCCTCGCGAGGCGCGTGGCCGCTGCCTTCGCCGCGGCGGTCGCGTTCTGCAAGCCCGTGCGCGGCGCCGGAGCCTTGCGGGGCTCCAGACCGAACAGGACGAGCGCCGTGGTGGCCGTGCCGAACATCGAGAGCAGGGTGCGCTTGAGGGCCATAGCTATCGGACCCACCTTCGCCGCCGTCACTCCCAACGTCGCCACGGCCGCCTTTGCGGTCGCCTGCGCCGTGTTCACGGCGACGATCGCGTCGACCAGACTCTGGAGAGCCTGAACGAGCGTCGCCGTCGTGAACTCGGTGTTTTCGAGCGTGAACTGCCCGCTCGGAAACCGCTTCTGCAGGCCCGAAATGAGCGCCTGCATCTGCGCCAAGGTCACCGCCTTGGCCCGGATGGACGTGGTACTGGACGGATTGGCGAACCGCACGGCGCAGGATGGCTCCGGGCGGGTGCGTCTACTGTTTCATCTCCCTCCACAGAGACAGTCTTGGTCCCCGCCGGATTCGCCGCGTGGAGAGAGAGAAATCGACACGGCGTCGGGCAAGTGCTCGAAAGGATGAGGAAGAAATCTTCGCGGCGACACGGTGTCCTCGTGCGGGCGCGAGCCCCCGCCCGGCGTGCGCGCCATCGGTTCCGGCTCACGTGGTCGCAGCTGGCCCACGCGCGCGTGGGAGCCCTGCGCACGCGTTCGCGCCTTCTGCTCTCGCGCCGGCTCGTCCTGCAGGCGAGGCTGCAGTGCGTGCGGGTGCGGCCGCAGGTCCTGCGGGCGAGGGCGCAGCTCGTGCGCGTGCCACTGCAGGTCCTGCGGGTAAGGCTGCAGCTCGTGCGCCTGCGACTGCACGTCCTGCGGGCAAGGCCGCAGCTCGTGCGCCTGCGACTGCACGTCCTGCGGGTAAGGCTGCAGCTCGTGCGCCTGCGACTGCACGTCCTGCGGGCAAGGCCGCAGCTCGTGCGCCTGCGACTGCACGTCCTGCGGGCAAGGCTGCAGCTCGTCCGCGTGCCACTGCACGTCCTGCGGGCGGCAGCTCGTGCGCCTGCGACTGCACGTCCTGCGGGCAAGGCCGCAGCTCGTGCGCCTGCGACTGCACGTCCTGCGGGCGAGGGCGCAGCTCGTGCGCGTGCGCCTGCGCGTCGTGCGGACGAGGCTGCGGGTCCTCGTCGTGGGCCCACGAGAGACGCATTGCGCGTATTGGCGAGGGTTTCTCGATCGGGGAGAGCTCTCGCCGCCCTGACCCTCTCGCCCGCGCTCACCCCCACGGCCCCCCCGATGCCATCACGACGGCCGCGAGCACCAGGGCCGCCCGGGCGACCAGGGACCACTAGCGGGAGGTGCTCGCCATGAGCAGCTCACCCCCCGTCCGGACATCCCGCGGGCTGTCCCGCCCCGTAGCCGCAAACGGTGCACTTGTTCTGGACGCACCCGATGGGCCCGGGCGCCGGGCAGGGACATCCGCCGACCGACATGCCGAGCTCCGCGATCGTCGTCTGGTAGCGCAGCTGCTCGGAGATGTTGACGGCGGCGCCCCCGCACTCGCAGGAGCCGGGGCAGAGGACGCCCGCCGTGATGCCGATGCAATCGTCGCTGGTCTGGCAGGATTGGTCGTAGGTCGACAGGTCGACGTCGACGCAGACCGCCGCGTCGGGGCCGGCGTCGGGGGGCGTGGAGTGGCAGGCCGGGGGATCGGCAGGAAGCCCTGCGCAGACCGTGCACACTCCGCCGAGGCACTGCGGACCCGGGAACGCGGGGCACTCGCAGAGAATGCCGGAGCCCTCCTGGATCGACTCGAGCGCCGCCTGGTACTGCGCCTCGGACGAAGCGTTGATGGCCCCGCCGCCGGGGCACGCGCAGGTGTAGCCGGGGCAGAGGGGGCCAGCGACGATCGATACGCAGTCCGTGTCTACCTGGCAGGACACGTCGTAGCTCGCAGGATCGATGTCGACGCATGTCCCGCCGTCTCCGACGGTGACGCCCGCGTCGCCCGTCGCAGCGCCGCCGTCGCGGCCACCCCCGCCCCCGTCGGACGCAGGCGTCGCGGCGATGTCGCCGGAGCACCCGACAAGGCCGACGGCGGAGAGCGAGGCGAGAAGAAACGCAGCGGCCAAGAGATGCAGGCGAAGGATCATGAGAGGAGGCTCGACTCGTACGCAAAGGCAGTGCCGGGCCGGGCCTTGGTCTCGCCCGGCGAAAAAAAGGGCTCTCCCTTTCGCTGCTGGCACAGCGTGGCGTACCGGGCCGGGCGCTCCGATCATGGGCCCAAGTCCCCCTCTTCCGATGCACGGGAAGAGCCGCGCGCTATCCAGGGGCCCGCTCGGTGACACGTTGACATCGGTCCTCGCTTCTGGGAAAGGCGTCCCAACGTCTCCTGCGCGAGGTCGACATGCGGGTTCGTGCGCTGCTCCAGCTCATTTCTCTCGGGTCCTTGATGGCCTCGCTCTCGGCCGGGTGTAGCCACGCTCAGGCCGCTCCTACGCCGACGCCCGAGCAGAACACCGCGGCGCACCTGACCGCGATCGAGGGGGACTCGACGCAGCTCACGGCCTTTCTCACGCAGATGCCCAAGGGCGGTGACCTGCATCACCACCTCTCGGGGGCCGTCTACGCCGAGACGTATCTCGGCTGGGCGGCCACGGCGAACGACTGCCTCGAGACGGCCACCGGCGATTATTACCTCTCCATCGACACGTGCGGCTACTCGGGCGACGTCGCCATCCCGGCGTCGACCGCGCCGCTCTACACGCAGGCCGTCGAGGCGATGTCGATGTCGAGCTTCGTCGCGACGCCGTCGCAGAGCGGCCATGATCACTTCTTTGCCACCTTCGATCTCTTCGGTGAGATGTCCGGGGCGGCGCACCACGGCGCGTCGCTCGCCGACGTGCTGACGCGCGCGGCGGGCGAGAACGAGGTCTACCTCGAGCCGATGTTGACCTCGAACTCCACGGCGGGAGACCTGGGCACGAACGCCTGGGCGTCCGCGAACGGCGCCGCCGCGATGACCGCGTCGGACTTCGACTCCTTCCGCACCGCGCTGCTCGCGTCGTCGACCTGGGCGACGGCCGTGAGCGCCATCACCACCGACATCGCGAACACCGAGAGCGGCGCGCAGTCGGCGCTCGGGTGCGCCGGCGCGAGCCCGCCGCCCGCATGCGCCATCACGACGCGCTACGAGGCGTACATCTCGCGCAGCGGCGCCGCGCCTGCGGTCTTCGCGCAGATGGTGGCCGCGTACGAAGCGGCGAAGGTCGAGCCGCGGCTGGTCGCGCTGAACCTCGTGGGACCGGAGGACTCCGTGGCGGCGCTCGCCAACTACGACCTGCAGATGGCGATGCTCCAGTACCTGAGCGGCGCGTACGCGGGTGAGAGCCCGCTCCGTCTCGCGCTGCACGCCGGCGAGCTCGCCGACGCCTACATGCCCGCGGGTTACGCCATCGCCACGATCGATCACGTGCAGAAGGCGGTGGAGATCGCGGGCGCCGACCGCATCGGCCACGGCGTCGACATCGAAGAAGAGTCGGCCGCGTCGACGGTGATGAGCGAGCTCGCCGCCAAGAAGATCCTCGTCGAGGTCTGCCTCTCGAGCAACGCGGAGATCCTGCTCGTCTCGGGCGCGGCGCACCCGCTCGCGCAGTACATGGCCGCGGGCGTGCCGGTCGCGCTGGCCACCGACGATCAGGGCGTCTCGCGCTCGAGCATGACGGGCGAATACGTCCGCGCCGTCACGGACCAGAACCTCGGCTACCTCGATCTGAAGGCGCTCTCGCGCAACAGCCTCGAGTACAGCTTTCTCCCCGGGGCGAGCCTCTTCGCCGACTTCTCGTCGCTCGGCATCGTGCCCGCGTGCGCCGACGCGGCCGACACGTCGAGCACCACGACGCCGAGCGCCGCGTGCGCGACGTATCTGACCGCCAACCCGCGCGCGCAGGCACAGTGGGAGCTGGAGCGCCGGTACCGCGTCTTCGAGAGCGCGTACTGACGCCGCCAGCTCCACGGGCCGATCACGGGCTCGAGGGAGCTCGTGGGGGTCGGTTCACCGGGCGGTGTTCGGCGCGCACGGCTCGGTGAACCCGTTCGGCCTCTTGCCGTCGAGCCGCGTGACGTCGAACTCGGTGCGCCGGTTCTTCGCCTTGTTCTCGGGCGAAGTATTCGGGACGAGCGGGTCCGTCGCGCCGCAGCCGACGCCGTGAATACGGGCCGGCTCGACGCCCTTGGCGACGAGCCATGCGACGACGGCCTCCGCCCGCGCCTTGCTCAGGTTCTTGTTGGCCTGAGGGTCGCCGTCGCTGTCGGTGTGTCCCTCCACACGCACTTCGTTGATGTTCGGGTACTTCTTGAGCAGCCTGACCACCCGATGCAGCATGTGGTGCGTCTTCTCGGACTCCTGGATGGTCGCGGAGCCGACGTCGAACTCGACCTCCCCCGGGAGATCGAGCTGCGCGCCGTGGAAGGCGGGCGGAGGCTCGGGAGCGTCGGCGGCGGGCTCCGGTGCCGACGGCGGAGGCGGCGGAGGGGGCGGCGGCGGAGGGGGAGCCACCGCGACCTGAGCCTGCCCAGTGCATCCCGCGGACGCGGAAGCCGCGCCGACGACGAGCGCCGCAAGAATTGCCAAAGAAACGTTGCCTTTTCGCATGGTGTCTCCTGATTCGATGTTTGCCACCAGCGGTCCCGGAGCGGACGCCCAATGACCACTCCGGTTCACCACAGATGAACCGGGACGCGCGCACGGTTTCCGACCGACCGTCCCCGGCTGCCGACGAACGGCGCGACCGTGACGCCTTGCAGGCTCCCTCGTGGGCACCGGTCGATGCCGGAATGGGGTGCCTCCTCTGGCGTGGGAAGACTACGGCGCGAGGTCTGCCGCAGGCGTGTCCTTTCCGTTCGCCGGGAGGTCCGGCTTCTTGATGTAGTCCTTCGGCAGGTCGCCGGTGAGCGCGCCGAGCCACGTGACGATGGCCGCGATCTGCGTGTCCGAGAGCTCCTTGCCGATCTGGTGCCGGGCCATCATGCGCACCACCTCGTTCAGCGACGTGAGCGACCCGTCGTGGAGGTACGGGCCCGTCATCGCCACGTTGCGCAGGCTCGGGACGCGGAAGACCATGTAGTCCTCGTTCTTCTGCGTCAGCTCGAAACGACCCCGATCGCGCGTCGTCGGCCAGGCCTTCATGAGGCCGAGCTTCTGGAACATCGTCGCCCCCACGTAGGGGCCGAAGTGACACGTCGGGCAGCCCGTCTCCACGAAGGTGTTGAACCCGACCTTCTCCTTGTCCGTCAGCGCCGACTTCTCGCCCCCCAGGTACTTCTCCCAGCGCGAGGGCGTGAAAAGCTTTCGCTCGAAGGCTCCGATCGCCTTCGTGACGTTCGCGAACGTGACGGGCGACTTCTCGCCCGGGTAGGCCTTGGCGAACGCCTGGACATAGTCGGGGATCGAGAGAAGCGTCTGCTCGACCCGCTTCGGTGTCTCGTCCATCTCGACGTTCTTCAGGAGCGGACCGGCGGCCTGCTCTTCCACGTTCGGGAACTTCCCGTCCCACATCAGGGCGAAGTAACCGGCGGAGTTGTAGACGCTCGGGGCGTTGCGCGTCCCCTCCTGCTGCGCGTCGCCGGTGGACACCTTCTTGCCGTCGACGCCGTACTTGTCGAGCAGGTGGCAGGTGTTGCACGACACCGTGTGGTCCTTCGAGAGGCGCTCGTCGTAGTAGAGCATCCGCCCGAGCGTGATTTTCTCGTCGCTGAGCGGGTTCGTCGAGGTGCTGACCAGCGCAGGGAGGGGGCCGAAGCTCTCGGTTCGCCCCTCGTCGATGACCGAGCTGGCCGGGGGCGGCCCGGGGTCGGCCGGCGCCGACGAGGCGACCGCCGCGCTCGCCGTGGGCGAGGCCGGCTCGTGCGATTTCGTGAGCTGCCAGACGCCGACCCCCGCGAGGAGCGCGACCCCGACGGCGCCTGCCAGGACGAGCGTGCGTCGCGACGGCGGAGCCGCGACAGGCGGCGCCGCCTCCGGCTTGCTGACCGGCGCGGGGCCCGCCACGAGCGTCGCCACCGACGGAACGGGCCCCGACCCGGAGCCGGAGCCCGCGAGGCTCGGCGCCACGATGTCGACCGACTTCGCGCCGACCGGCGTTTGCCCCCTACCGGAGCCCCACGCGGCGGGCGTGGCCGCAGCCGAGACCGCAGCCGCCGCCGAGGCCGGGGTCGCGCTGCTGGCGACGCCGGGCGAGCTCGTCATCGGACCGCGACCGGTGCTTCGGAGGCGGGCCCGCTCCACGGTGATGCGAGACTCCGGGGGCGCGAACGGCTCGAGGGCCAGCGCCAGCTCGCTTGCGTCGGCGTAGCGATCCGCCGGGTCCTTCTTCAGGCAGCGCTCCACCACGTCGACCATCGTCTGCGGGATGTCGGGCCGGAGCGCGGCCAGGGACTGCGGAGGCTCGGTGACCACCTTGAGGACGAGCTCCGGCATCGTCTCGGCCTCGTAGGGCCAGCGCTTCGTGAGCAGCTCGAACAGGACGACGCCGAACGCCCAGACGTCGGATCGCGCGTCGACGTCCCGCGACGAGCGCATCTGCTCGGGTGACATGTAGAGCGGCGAGCCGAGCATCGACCGCGTCTGCGTGAGGCCACCGCCGCCGCTGCTGTTCTGGAGGGTCTTCGACACGCCGAAGTCGAGGACCTTCACGCGCGCGCCCCCGCCGACGGTGCGCGTGAGAAAGAGGTTCTGCGGCTTGAGGTCGCGGTGGATGATGCCTGCCGCGTGCGCCTCCGCCACGGCCTCGCACGCCTGCGCGACGTACTCGGCGACGACCTCGACCGTGAGAGGCCCCGTGTCGCGCAGCACGGCGCCGAGGTCCGAGCCCTCGAGGTACTCCATGACCATGTAAGGAGCGCCGGATTCGAGGGTCCCCACGTCGAGCACCTTGGCGGCGTGCTCGCTCTTGAGCCTCACGGCGGCGCGCGCCTCACGGAGGAAGCGCGCGACGGCGTCCTCGTTGTCGAGCGCCTCGTCGCGGACGAACTTGATGGCCACGCGCTGATCGAGCTGCTCGTGGCGCGCGGCGACGACCACGCCCATTCCGCCCACGCCGAGAACTCGCTCGACGCGATACTTCCCCGCGAGAAGGTCACCCTCCTTCACGGGGCTCGAAGCTGAATCGGACATCGTCTCCACGAATATCACGCCCGGCAACCGAGCACGAGCGGGAGGGCGGCCTCGCCCGCTCGGAGCGGCAGGGCAGCATCCCCCAGCGGATGAGGCGGCGAACGAGTCAGCGCTGGATGCGCTTTTTCAGCGCGCGAAGCTCTGCGTCGATCGCTTTCTCCTCCCGCTTCTTCGCGTCGGCCCGCTCCTTCGCGGCGCGGGCGTCAGCCTTGGGGACATCGCCAGGACTGGTGGCGGCGACCAGGGCTCACGCGGACATCGTGAAGGTGTGACCACGCGCCCTAGAGCCCGTGGGCCAGGGCGACCGCGAGCTTGCCGCCGAGGCGCGCCTTCGCGCCCCAGCCGAGCCGCTCGCCCGCGTACCAGCGGGCCCCCGCTTCGAGCGCGGCTTGCTCGCGCGCGAGGAAGGCCCGCCACGCCGCGCCCCGCGCGCCGTACACGTGCCTCGCGAGCCATGCGCTCTGGAGCAGGTGACGCCCGACCGCCGTTCCCATCACCTCGGCCCCGTAGGCGTCGAGCCGCTGCTCTCCCAGGCGCAGCGCCCGCGCCATGTGCTTCGCCGCGAGACCGCCCATGAGGATCGCCTGCGCGATCCCCTCTCCCGTCGTCGCGTCGATCCCCGCCGCCTCGCCGACGAGGGCGAGCCCGGGGACCGTCAGATGCGCGCCGCGTACGAGCGGGCGCGTGCTGAAGGGCTTGAGCTTCACGCCGGCGATGTCGACTCCGCGGCGGCCCAGCGCGCGCGCCAGGTGCTGCTTCAGGTCGGGCCGCGGCGTGAAGTTCGCGTGGTAGATGCCGCGGCTCACGGCCGGCGAGCCGTCGACCACGGTGGGGAAGTCCCAGTAGTACCCCTCGACGCCGTCGTCCGCGACGCGAAGGTCGAAGTCGCAGAGGCCGGCGCGTGGTCCATCGTCGCGCGGCGTGACGGGTGTCTCCGCGACGTAGAGGTGGCCCTTGCGGGCGCTCTCGCGTAGCCCGAGGAGCTTGCGGACGGTGCTCCCGGCGCCATCGCACGCGGCGACCATGCGGGCGGTGAGCGTGCGGCGCGCGGTCGTCAGGCGCCAACCGGCGGCGCCTCGTTCGAGCCCGAGGAGCGGCTCGGCGTCGTAGGCGGCGACGCCGTCGGCGCGTGCGGTGTTCCAGAGGCTCGCGTCGAGCTCGCACCGGCGGACGACGACGCCGAGCGAAGCTTGCTCGGTGCCCACGCGGTCCGGTGTCATCACGCGGAGACCCAGGATGGCCACGTGCGGCACCGTCAGCGGCACGTCGATGGCCGCCAGGGCGCCGAGGCCCCAGATGCTCACCGCCCCCGCGCACGGCTTGTCGCGCGGGTGACGCGCCTTCTCCAGCACCACGATGCGGGACGGGGCGATGCCTTCGCGGCGGACCAGATGAAGCGCCGTGCTGGTCCCGGCGGGACCGCCGCCGACGACGGCGACGTCGAAGTCCCAGCTCACGGCTCGACCCGGACGCCGCCGAGCTCGCGGCACAGGACGTCGAGGAGGGCGTCGAGCTCGCGGGCGCGGTCGAGCGGCGCCGCGACCGAAAGGTCCCCCCCCCGCTCCGCGAAGACCGACGCGAGCCCCTCGCTCGCCTCGATGATCCCCTTGAAGAAGACGACCTCCCGCGCCGGCATCACCACCTGGCGCACGACCATCCCCGGCCCCACGCAGGGGGCGACCGACTTCCTAGCCAAGCGGATCCTCGATCTCGGCGTCGGCCTCCTTCGTCGCGCGGCGCTGGCGGACACGCTCCTGGACGTAGTCGACGAGCTTGTCGACGTACGCCTCGAGGGGCGGGCAGGCCGAGACGCCGAGGGCGCCGAGGAGGCTGTCGGTGTTTCGGGCGTCGAACGTCACCGGCGTCGTCAGCGTCTCGAGGAATGCGCGCGGGCTCTTGGCGATGCGGTCGAGGCCGGGGGCGCGGAGGAGCGCCTTGGCCAGGTTGGCGGGGATCGAGCCGCGCGGGTTCCGGCGGCCGCCGGCGCGCGCGACGAGCTCGAAGACGCGGCGCGCGGTCAAGGGGTTGGGGTCGACGAGGTGGAACGTCTGCCCGTGCGCCCGTCGATCGCGGCCGAGCGCGACAGAGGCCCGCGCCACCCAGTCGATGGGCACGAGGTTCAGCGGCTCGTCGCCGCGGCCCGGCAGCGGGAGTGCGATGTCGGGCGGCGAGGTGACGACCAGCAGGATGAGGAGGTAAGGCCCGTCGAAGCGGTCCACCTCGCCCGTGGTCGAATCCCCGACGATCGTCGCGGGGCGCATCACCGCGATGGGCAGCCGGCTCATCGCCTCGCGCACGAGCTTCTCGGCGCGGGCTTTCGTCTCCTCGACGGCGCTCCGGAAGCTCTGCCCCGCCTTCAGCTCGTCCTCCAGCACGAGGCCGCGTCGATCCCCCGAGACGTGCGCCGTGGAGTGGAAGACCAGGCACTCGAGCTTCTCGCAGCTCGCGGCCATCTCGATGGCCTCGCGCGCTCCGCCGACGTTGACCTGCTCGGCCGTCTTGGCGTCGACCCCCAGATAGGTCACCTGTGCGCAGTGGTGGATGCGGGTCACCTTGCGGGCGAGCGCCTTGAACTCGGCGCCGGCGAGCCCGTGGTCGATCGCCGCCGCGTCGCCCTCGATGACGTGCACGCGCCGGCGCTCTTCGGCGGACAGCCGGTCGAGCGCGGCGCGCGCGTCCTCGACGAACTTCGAGCGGACCACGGCCTCGACCTGCGCGCGGGGATCGGACCGCAGGATCTCGCCGCAAACCACGCGCGAGAGCAGCGACGGCAGACCCGTCAGGAGGACGACGTCGTCGCTCGCCATCCGATCATCCGCCGCCACCGCTGCTGCTACTGCTACTGCCGCCGCCCCCCGGAAAGCCCGCGTCGACGCCCATCAGACCGCCGCCGCAGTAGTACTGGCCGACGGGCAGCAGCCAGTCGCCGAACTGGCCCGTCCCCTCGTCGGGATCGCAGAAGCTGCCCGGTCCGAAGAACGCGTCGTCGATGCATTGCGCGTCGTTGTAGTAGCTCGCGCAGACGGTGTTCGGAACGCCCTCCTGGCAGTCCGCGAGGGCACCGGGGTCGACGCACTGGGCGCACGCCTTGTCCGTGCAGTCGACGAGGCACGCCGTGATGTGATTGCAGGTCGGGTCGGTGAAAGGCGCGGCGCACGTCGTCAGGCCCGTGAGCTCTGAGAAGTCGTAGTCGAAGGGCGTCAAGCACGAGGCGCACGAAGGGTTCTGCGACTTCTCGAAGGCGAAGAAGGAGACGCACGCGGTCGAGTGCGCGCCGCCCTCGCAGGCAGCCTGCGCGTTCTGCAGGTCGGACTGGGAGCAGACCGATTGCTGCGTCGGCGACGGCGTCTCCAGGCCTGCCGGGCAGCTCGCGTACGGCGCAGGGCATTGCACCTGCTCGTCCGTGCACAGACGCGGCGTGACGCTGACGTCGCACGTCGACGCCGGCACGATCTGCGTGCAGTCCTGGCACGAGGCGCCGCTTTCGCCGCACTCCGTGTCGATGAACCCGGGCTGGCACGCGTTGTTCTGGTCGCAGCACCCCTGGCAGTTCGTGGCGTCGCACGTCGGCGCCGCGCCGACGCACGCCTGGGCCGTGCAGGTCTTCTTCGCGGCCCCGCAGTTGGTGCAGATGCCGCCGCCCGTGCCGCAGAACGAGTCGAGGTTGCCCGGCAGGCAGAGCGTGCCGTCGCAGCAGCCGGTCGGGCAGGTCTTGGCGTCGCACACGGGCGGCGGCGCCGTTCCGCACGAGCCCCCGCCGAACCCCGCGTCGCTCCCGCCGAGGCACGTCTGGTCCTTCGACGTGCAGTCCGCGCAGAGCTGGCCGTTGGTGCCGCACGCCGCCGGATCGTTCCCCTGGAGGCACGTGTTGCCCGCGCAGCACCCCGGGCAGTTCTGGGCGCTGCAGGTCTGTTCGAAGGTGCACTGCTGACCGAACCCGGCGTCGAACCCGCCGCACGACTCGCCGAACTCGAGGCAGTCGGAGCACACCTCACCGAAGCTGCCGCAGGCGGTGGGATCGAACCCGGGCAGGCACGCGTTGCCCTCGCAGCAGCCCTGGCAGTTCTGCGGTCCGCAGAACGTGTTGTCCTCGCAGAAGCCGCCGAAGCCGCCCTCGGAGACGCACGCCCCGCCGAGGCTCGCGCAGTTCTCGCAGACCTGGCCGTCGATGCCGCACTCGTTGGGATCGGTGCCCGGCAGACAGCTCGTCCCCAGGCAGCAGCCGGGGCACGTCTCCGCGCCGCAGCCGCCTTGCATCTCGCAAACACCGCCCGGCCCGCCCGTCGGCAGACATTCGCCGCCCATTCCCTGGCAGTTGCCGCACTGCTGCCCGCCGAAACCGCATTGCGACGGCGAGTCTCCCGGCACACAGGTGTTGCCGGCGCAGCAGCCCTGGCAGTTCGCGGGGCTGCAGGTCGACGCCCCCTCGCAGACCCCGCCGAGCCCCTCGCCGACGCACTTGCCCCCGGTGGCGAGGCAGTTGCCGCACACGGCGCCCTGGATGCCGCACGCCGCTGGATCGGTGCCCGACAGGCACTCGTCGCCGAAGCAGCAGCCGCTGCAGGTCTGCGGCCCGCAAGGCGGCTGCACGCAGGTCTGCTGCGGCGAGCACGCCAGGTTGGAGCTCTCGCAGTGCAGGCAAGCCTGCCCGTTCAGGCCGCACTCGTTCGGATCGGTCCCGGCGAGGCACTCGTTGCCTTCGCAGCACCCGTTGCACGTCGCCGGGTCGCATACGGCAACGGGGTTGCCGCAGGCGTGGCTCGTGGGATCGCAGAGCTGAAATCCCTTGGCCTTGCAGCTCTGGCACGCCTCGCCGAGGGCGCCGCACTGCGTGATGCTCGTGCCGGCCTGGCAGAGGCCCGTGGCGTCGCAGCACCCGGTCGGGCACGTGGTCGCGTTGCACGCCGCGTTGTCCGGACCCACCACGTCGCCGGGTGCGTCGCGCGCGTCGGCGCTGCCATCGCCGAGCTTCCCCCCATCGAGGAGGAGGTAATCGTCGAGGTTCGACCGCCCGCAGGCAGGGAGGCCGACCAGGGCGAGCAGGGCGAGCGCGAGGAAAACGGAGACGGCGCGACGAACGAAGGAAGAAGTGGAAGCAGGCACGGCGACCTCTCTGGCGGAGCGCGGCGAGCACGGAGCCTAGCCCGAGTCTACGGCTCAGGCACGGATTACAGCCCCGCCTTGAGGCGGAGCAACTCGCGCAGGAGCACGTCTGCCAACTCGAGGCGACCCCACGCATCGTCGCCCTTCCGACCCCATGCGAGCACCGCGGGGGCTCGCGAGTCCGGCTCGCCGCGGGTGGGGTCGAGCCGCAGCGGCTCCCCGAACAGGACCAACGTCGCCTTCTGACCGAGGGCGGCGAGCGCGCGCGCGCTGCGCGGATCGTCGCCGAGCTTGCGGGGCGGGGCCGCTTCCGCGGAGAGGAGCTGGGGCGCCGACGTCCCCGCGGCCACGAGGAGGGTGCCCTCGTGCACGCCCCACGCGATGCCCGGGGCCCCGGCGCCATCGGGCTTGCCGGCGCCTCCGGCGATCTGCTGGCCGAAGACCGCGAGGCTGGCCCTGGCAACCGGGGGCGCGTCCACGCTCCGGACGGCGGCGGGCGACAGGTGCAGCGAAGCGGCGAGCAGGTCCTCGAAGGCACGACGGTGCGAGAGATCGACGATCTCCCGCACGGCGTGCAGCGACGCGTCGGCCGATGCAGACGGCGTCCGCAGCCAGAGACCCCGCGAGGCATCCGAGGTTCCCCATGCGAGCGCGCCCGTCCACCAGTCGCCACGTGCGTGCGCCCAGTCCGCGACGGCCGCGTGGACGGCGCGCGTGTCCTCCTCGTGGAGCCTCCCGCCCAGGGTCTTGACCAGCGTCGCCTCGAGGCTCGCGGCGTCCTCCCCACGGGAAGCCGCGCCGTCACGCACGAGCAAGGCGACGGCGGCGTCCGAAGGCAGCGCGGCCAAGGGGACCGTGTCGCCCGGGGCCATCGCCGCCAGCTGGCTCACGCTCGCCGGGTCGGTGCCAGGCGTGAGGTCCAGCTCCGCGTGCACCTCGTCGTCTCCCACGTCGAGCACGACGCGCGCTCCGCGTGCCGCACGGAGGAGCGCGATGCGCCCGGTGATCAGGCCGTCGAAGGCCTCGACGATCGCGCGGGGATCGCCGAAGTCCGGCGCGCGGCCGCCGTGCTTCGCGCGCTGCTCCTCGTCCCTCGCCTCGAGCCAGGCCCGGGTCTGGCCCCATCGCGCGCCGAGCCACGCGGACAGCGGACCCGCGAGCGCGGACGAAGGCACGTCGGCGACGACGGCCCCGGGCTCGGGCGGCGGAGCCTTCGTCGGAAGCGTACGGACCGCGTAGGGCCCGAGGCGCCCGAGCGCCTCCTCGGTCGACGCGAAGACGAGCCAGGCGCGAGGGTGGGGTCCGCGCGCGAGCGCCACCGTGACGCTCGTCGGGCGGGACGCGCTCGAGAGGACCCTCATTCCGGCGGCATCCTTCGGCACGTAGCGCCCCGCGGAGGCGTCGCCCGCGTCGAGGGGCTCGTTACCGAACAGCATCGACGAGGCCGCCCGGGCGTCCGCAACCGGAAAGGCCACCACCCACGCCAGCGGTTCGGCGGCTCCTCCGTCGCCGAGCACGACGTACGCCGTTCCCTTGCCGTCGACGAGCTGCGCGGCGGTCCCGTCGATCCCGGCGAAGGCAACCGCCAGCTCGCCCACCGTCGGCGGCAGCAGCGCCACGGCCCCGCTCACCCCGAGCTGGAGCTTGCCCCAGGCGGTGTCGGGCGCGCGCACCACGATCTCCGCGAGCAGACCGGCCGGCGCCGGCACCGGAGGCTCGACGGCCTCGGGGGCCGCGGCCTCGGCCGGCCCCGCCGACGGCGCGCCGCACGATCCGCAGCCCGCGCCTCCGAAGGTCGCCAGGCAAAGGAGCGCTGCCAGGCCGCGCGCGCCCGTCAGAACGCGCAATGCGGACCGCTGTGCGAGGCGTCGCACTTGTTGAACCCCGTGGCCTTGCAGAAGTGCGACCGCGGCTTGCCCGCGACGCAGTACTTGATGTTGGCCCCGTCGCAGCGCGGAGCCTGGGAGGCGTCGCACCCCCCGAGCGGCATCGGGGGCGAGACGCACGCGCCGATCGGCGTCCCGCCCGGAGTCGTCGCGCACACGAGGCCGGCGGCCGCGCAGTCGACGCGAACCTCGTGGCCGTTGAAGCATCCCACGGCGGTGTTCCCGTCGCAGCGCCTCGCCGTCCCGGCGCAGGCCGGCCCCTGGGTGGCGCAGGCGGAGGTGCCGTCGGCCCCCGTCTGGCACTTCAGCCCGAAGGCCGCGCAGTCGAGGCTGGCCAGCTTGCCCTTCTCGCAATGGAGGAGGTGCGTGCCCGAGCCCGAGCAGCGGGGCTTGTCGCCGTCCTTGATGTCGGCCCCGCAGGGACCGAGCGTGCAGGTGGCCTGACCGTCGCGGACGAGGCACTCCTCCTTGCCGCGGGAACAGTCGCGTACGCCGACCATCTGCCCCTGCAGGCACGTGAGGGCGCGGCCGTCGACGTCGCAGAAGCCCACGGGGCCCAGCTTGCCGCGGCCGTTGCACGCTTCGGGGTTGGCGCCGCGCAGGGCGCACGAGCGCAGCGTGGCGCAGGAGTTGGCCTGAAGGGCGCACTCGCGGATGGTCAGCGACGCGTTGATGCCGCCAACCGAGGTGAGGTCCTCCGTGTAGCGCCTCACGCACGAGGGAAAGTCGGGCGGGATGTAGTTCGAGGGGATGGGGAGCTTGTCGCAACCCGTCAGCAGCGCGCACATGTGCTCGACGTCGTCGAGATCGGGGGGGACGTATTCGCCCCTCATCGCGTGGGTCACGAACGAGGCGAGACCGCCGTCCGTGCCATTGGGCCCGGCCCCGTCTGCCGTCTGCTCGGCAGAACCCGCACACGCGAGGGCGATCACGACGCCGATACCGACTCCACCGGCTACCCCCACCACGCGCCGCATCATCGCCACTCGATCGCTTCCTTCCCTCGGTCTCGCTAGTCTCCTACTCGAACCATGCGCATGAAGCTCGAGCCGTATTCTGCTCCCTCTCGGCGCCCCCTCGCAATCATCCTGCGCCGCATCTTGGGGCTTTCATGGCATGACGGGCGGCGCTAAGGTTCGCGCCTCTCGGCAGCGTGGGCGCGCGGTCGCGGACCACGGCCACGGGCGGTTCCCATGAGCATGATCAACGACGTCCAGAAAGAGCTCGCGAGCTCCATCTCGAAGGCGCACGAAGCGCTCAAGCGCGAGCTCACGAAGCTCCGCGCCGGGCGTGCGAGCGCCAACCTGCTCGACGGCATCAAGGCCGATTATTACGGCACGCCGACGGCGCTCGGGCAGATGGCCCACATCAACGTACCGGAGCCGCGGCTCATCACGGTCAAGCCCTGGGACAAGACGCAGGTGAAGGCCGTCGAGAAGTCACTCCGCGACAGCGATCTCGGCCTCAACCCTCAGGTCGACGGCGACCTGATCCGCATCCCCCTTCCCCCGCTGACCGAGGAGCGCCGCAAGGAGTTCGTGAAGATCGCTCGCAAGTACGGCGAGGAGTGCAAGGTCGGCATCCGCAAGGCGCGGCACGACGCCCTCGACATGCTCACGCAGATCGAGAACGACGGCGAGTCGAGCGCGGATGAGGTCGACCGCGGCAAGAAGAAGGTGGAAGACACGGTGGCCGAGGGGGTCAAGCAGGTCGACACCATGATCTCCCACAAGGAAAAAGACATCCTCGAGGTCTAGCCGGTGTAAACCACACGGCCGGCTCGGGGCAGGTCCGTCGGGAACGGTCGCGTCCCAAGGCACGGTTGACTCGCTTGACACCCTCTGATGTGGGTGAAACTCTTTTCTCGTTGGAGGATTCGGCGCCTTGATGCGGGCACTCGCGGCCGGGCTGAGCGACGTCGGGCTCCAGCGCGAGCACAACGAAGATTCCTTCGTGGTGCTCAAGGAGTACGACCTCTTCGTCGTGGCCGATGGCATGGGCGGTCACCGGGCAGGCGACGTCGCGTCGAAGATCGCGACGGAGACCATCTCGGAGTTCTTCCGGACGACGGCCAACGAGGACGTGACCTGGCCGTTCCACTTCGACACGAACCTGAGCGAGGAAGAGAACCGCCTGCTCACCGGCATCCGGGTCGCCAACCGACAGATTTTCGAGCGGTCGACGCGGTCGCGCGAGTACCACGGCATGGGCACGACGGTCGTCGGCGCCATGTTCAGCCCCAAGAAGCAGCGGATGTACATCGGCCACGTCGGCGACTCGCGCTGCTACCGCGTGCGCGAGGGGCAGATCCAGCAGCTGACGCGCGACCACTCGCTCATCAACGATTACCTGCTCGCGATGCCCGATCTCACGGACGAGCAGAAGAGCGAGCTCCCCAAAAACGTCATCACGCGCGCGCTCGGGATGCAGGATCACGTGGTGGTCGACCTCCAGCACGACGATCCGAAGCAGGGCGACGTGTACGTCCTCTGCTCGGATGGCCTGTCCGGGATGGTGAGCGACGACGACATGCGTCAGATCGTCGCGAGCACGAACGACATCCGGGACGCCTGCCGCCGGCTCATCCAGCGCGCCAACGAGCGCGGCGGGGAGGACAACATCACGGCGGTCCTCATCAAGATCGAGCAGCAGAACGAGATCGTGGCGTCGGATCCCGACCCCAAGGATCCGGGCAAGCCCGCCGAGAAGGCCCCTCCGGAAGAGGCGCCGGCCGCCGGACCGAAGGACAAGACCGGCACCTGATCCGGCCGGCTGCTTGACCTCGGGTGGCCCAGCGGGTAAGCCGCGCCCGGCATGGTCAAGGCGATCTTCACGTTCCTGGGGGGCTTCTGCGTCTACGTGATGGCGACGCTGTCGTACGGCGGGATCGCCGTCCTGATGGCCATCGAGAGCGCGTGCATCCCGCTGCCGAGTGAGCTCATCATGCCGTACGCCGGTGCGCTCAGCGACCCGGCCGTGAACGCCGCGCTGAGCGAGCAGTTTCACGTCACGCTGACGCCGTTCAACCTGCTCCTCGCGGCCATCGCGGGGGCGCTGGGGTGCAACCTCGGCTCGGAGATCGCCTACTGGATCGGCGCCAAGGGTGGGCGCCCCGCCATCCTCAAGTATGGGCGCGTCCTCCTCGTGTCGAAGAAGGAAATCGAGCTCGCCGACCGCTGGTTCGAGAAGCGCGGCGACGTCATCATCTTCCTCGCGCGCCTCCTCCCCGTCGTCCGCACGTTCATCGCCTTCCCGGCCGGCGTGGCGCGGATGAACCGCACCAAGTTCCACGTCTACACGTTCGCCGGCTCGCTCCCCTGGTGTTACGGCCTGGCCCTCGTGGGACAGAAGCTCGGCATCGAGCTCCTCGACGAGCATTCGCCGCTCAAGCACTTCATGCACAGAGCCGACGCGGTCATCGGCGGGTTCATCGTTCTTGCGGCGGCGTACTTCGTGTGGTCGCGCGTCAAGGTCTACAAGCAGTACAAGGCCGAGGCCGCGACGAAGGCCGTGGCCGACGCAGCGCCGAAGGCCGTGGCCGCGACCGAGATCGCCGACTGACCCGCATCGGCGCTTCCCGGCGAACCGGGCTACATTGGAACCATGGCTCAGGAAGTCGCCGTGCTCAGCCGCGGGGCCCCACAGGAATACGCCTCCGAGGGGGAGTCCCCCGGGGAGCTCGAGGCGATCCGCAAGGCCGCAGCCGAGTGGCGCAGCCGGACCGTGCCTCGCGCCGAGGCACGCATCCCTCCCCGCAAGCAGCGCTTCTCGACCTGGGGCGACCTCGCCGTCCCGGACACGCTGACCCCCGCCGACCTGCCCATCCAGTACCTGCGCGACCTGGGCATGCCGGGCGAGTACCCCTTCACCCGCGGCGTGCAGCCGACGATGTACCGCGGACGGCTCTGGACGATGCGCATGTTCGCCGGCTTCGGCACGCCGGAACAGACCAACGCGCGCTTCAAGTACCTGCTCGCGCAGGGGCAGACGGGCCTCTCGACCGCCTTCGATTTCCCGACCCTCATGGGGTACGACAGCGACAGCCCGCGGTCGCTCGGCGAGGTGGGCATGTGCGGCGTCGCGGTCGACACGCTGCGCGACATGGAGATCCTCTTCGCGGACATTCCGCTGGGGGAGGTCACCACCTCGATGACCATCAACGGGCCGGCCATCGTGCTGCTCGCGTTCTACGTGGCGCTCGCCGATCTCCGCGGCATCCCCCGGACGGCCATCGGCGGCACCGTGCAGAACGACTGCCTCAAGGAGTTCATCGCGCAGCACGCCTGGCTCGTCCCTCCCCGGCCCGCCATGCGGATCGTGACCGACATGATCGAGTTCTCCACGCGGGAGGTTCCGCGGTGGAACACCGTCAGCATCAGCGGCTACCACATCCGGGAAGCCGGAGCGACGGCGGCGCAGGAGCTCGCGTTCACCATCGCCGACGGCATCGGCTACGTGCAGTCGTGCGTCGATCGCGGAATGAACGTCGACGACTTCGGCCCGCGCCTCTCGTTCTTCTTCGACGTGCACAACGACTTCTTCGAGGAGATCGCGAAGCTCCGGGCCGCACGGCGCATGTGGGCCCGCATCGTGAAGGAGCGTTTCGGCGCGAAGAAGGCCGAGAGCATGAAGCTCCGCACCCACGCGCAGACCGCGGGCGTGAGCCTGACCGCGCAGCAGCCCTACAACAACGTCGTGCGCGTCGCGCTGCAGGCGCTGGCGGCCGTGCTCGGGGGAACGCAGTCGCTCCACACCAACTCGCTCGACGAGACGTACGCGCTCCCGACGGAGGACGCGGTGACCATCGCGCTTCGCACGCAGCAGATCATCGCCGAGGAGAGCGGCGTCGCCAGCACGGTCGACCCGCTGGCGGGTTCCTGGTTTCTCGAGGATCTCACGAACCGCATCGAGGCCGAGGCCCTGGCCTACATCCGCCGCATCGACGAGATGGGCGGGATGGTGAGCGCCATCGAGAAGGGCTACCCGCAGCGGGAGATCGCGGCGAGCGCATACCGCTTCCAGCGGCAGGTCGAGGCGGGCGAGCGCGTGATGGTCGGCGTGAACAAGTACGTCGAGGGCGACGAGCGCGCGACGGACATTCCCCTCTTGAAGATCGACGAGGAGGTCCACAAGACGCAGGTGGCGAACCTCGCAGGCGTCAAGGCGTCGCGCGACGGCACACGGGTGAAGGAATGCCTGGAAGCCGTGCGTGCTGCAGCGCAGAAGAAGGGCGGCGAGAGCGGCGCGAACCTGATGCCGCCGATCATCGAGGCGGCGAAGGCCTACTGCACGCAGCAGGAGATCTGTGACGTCCTCCGCGAGGTCCTCGGCACGTACGCGGACCCGGCGGAGTTCTAGTCGACCATCGCCCGCCCCGCCTCTTCGCCTTGGCGGATGCAGTCGGGAATGCCCACGCCGTCGTAGCCTCCACCCGCGACACGGAGCCCGGGGGTGGCCGTCGCGAGGCGCTCGCGCATGCTGCGCAGGGTCACCAGGTGGCCGACGCGCATCTGCGCGCTCGAGTGCTCGAAGCGGTAGACGCGGGTCATCGTCGGCTCGGCGTCGATGCCCATGAGGGCGCGGAGCTCGGCGCGTGCGGTGCCCACGAGCGCGTCGTCGGCTTGCGAGGACCCGCCGACGAAGACCCGGAGCAGCACGTGCCCCTCGGGCGCGCGCCCCTCCCACTTGCTCGAGATCCACGTGCAGGCCATGACGGCGCGCCCAGCGGTGCGGGGCACGACGAAGCCGACCCCGTCGAGGGGGTGGGCTACGTCCGAGCGGCGATAGCCGAGAAAGACGGTGGTGCTCGAGCCGAACGTGATCGACGAGAGCGTCCGCGCGAGCTCTTCGTCGAGGTCTGCGACGAGCTTTGCCGCCGCGTAGGCCGGGACGGCGAGCAGCACCGCGTCGGCCTCGAGGCGCTCACCGCCCTCGAGCTTCACGGTCCAGGTCCTGTCGCGGGTGAGCCCTTCCACCGCCGTTCGCTCGCGCAGCGTCACGCCGTCCTCGTGCAAGCGGTCGACGAGGGCCTCCACGAGGGCGCCGGTGCCTCCCTCGAGCGACATGAACGGGCTCTCCCCGGAGCGCGCCCGCCGAGCCATCAGCATCCCGCGCACCAGCGATCCGTGCTCGCGCTCCATCGCGACGAGCTGCGGGAAGGCCGCCCGCACCGAGAGGTCGCTCGCGTCTCCGGCCGAGATGCCCCCGAGCAGGGGCGCGACGAGCCTCTCCGCCGCCTCGCGGCCCAGGCGGCGCGTCGCGAAGTCCGCGATCGACTCGTCGTCGTCGCCCTCGAAGCGGCGCGGGGGGACCAGCGCCTCCAGCGCCATGCGCGCCTTGCCGCGCCACGTGAAGAGGCGGGTCGCCACCAGGGGCCTGACGCGCGTCGGCACGCCGAGCACCAGGCCCTCGGGCACCGGGTGCAACCGATCCCTCCAGCCGATGTAATAACGACGGTTCTCGAGCCGCGTCCCGAGGAGCTCTCCGCCGAGGCCGAGCGCACGGGCGAGGGCGGTCGCCTGCGGCTTGGCAATGACCCACGAGTCGGCGCCGGCGTCGAGGAGGAAGCCGTCGACGTGCTCGGTGCGGAGCACCCCTCCGAATCGAGGCGCGCGCTCCAGCAACGTGACCGTCACCTCGCGCCCGCGCTTGCGTCCCTCGAGCACGGCGGAGCGCGCCGCGGCCAGGCCCGCGATCCCTCCGCCCACGATGACGATGCGCCTGGCCCCCGGCATGTCGCCTCAATCCTGCCCCAGCTGCGCGAGCAGCGGGCGGGCGACGTCGACCAGGATGTCGATGAGGTCGTCGTCGTCGTTCAGCGAGGGAGCCCGCGCGAAGGTGAGGCCGCGCTCCCGAGCCATGGCCGCGGCCTCGATGTCGAGGTCGTAGAGGATCTCGACGTGGTCCGCGAGAAAGCCGATGGGGGCGACGACGACGCGCGAGTCGCCGCGCGCCGAGACTTCGTCGAGCACGGTGGCGAGGTCGGGGCCGAGCCATTCGCCAGGCGCGCCGAAGCCCTGGCTCTGGAACGCGACCGCGGTCCGGACGCCCGCTCCGAGGCGCTCGGTGACGGCGATCGCCGAGGCGTGCACCTCGCGCTCGTAGGGATCGCCGCGGTCGACGACGACGCGGGGCAGGCTGTGGGCGGTCAGGACCACCGTCGTCCCGGCGGGCTCCCCGAGGAGGCCGCGGATGCGCCGCGCGAAGGCGTCGTACAGCTTCGGGCTATGGCCCCAGCCGGGAGCGCACGCCAGGGTCACCCCGGTGCCCTCGGCCGCGCGGCGCGCGTCCTCCGCGTAGACGTGCGCCGAATGCTGGGCGAGCGGCACCACAGCGACATGCGCGGCGCCGTCGGCGGCGAGCTCGGCGAGGGCATCGCGGACGTAGGGCTTCCACAGACGGCTCGCCCACGCCGTCCGCACCCCGAGCCGCGCCTGAAGCCTGGCCGCGACGCGGGCGTTCACGGCGTTCAGCGGGGATCTGCCCCCGATGGCCTCGTAGCGACGCCGCAGCTCGGCGACGAGCTCCGCGCCCGGCGGCTGCCCGCGCCGGATCTGGGTCACGAAGGCGGGCAGGTCGTCGAGGTCGTCCACCGTGCCGTGGGAGACCAGGAGCACCGCGACGGTCATGGCCCGCTCATCGCGCGCTGGCCTCGTGCACGTAGTCGGTCACGGCCTTCACGTTGTCGACGGGCGTCTCCGGCGTGATGCCGTGCCCGAGGTTGAAGATGTGTCCTGGGCGGCCGGCGGCGGCGTCGAGGACGCGCCTGGCGTGCTTCAGCGCGACCTCGCGCGTGGCGAGGAGCGCGCACGAGTCCATGTTGCCCTGCACGGCGCGGTCGTGGCCCACGCGCGCCCACGCTTCCGCCAGCGGAGTGCACCAGTCGATGCCGATGACGGTGCCCCCGGCGTCGCGCATCGACTCGAGCAGCGTCGCCGTCCCCACGCCGAAGTGGATCACCGGGACGCCGGTCTTCGCCACGTCCGCCAGGATGTGGCGCACGTGGGGCTGCACGTGCTCGACGTAGTCCTCGGGCGCGAGATCGCCGACCCAGCTGTCGAAGAGCTGCACCGCGTCCGCGCCAGCCGCGATCTGCGCGCGGAGATATCGGCGCACGACCTCGGCGAGCTTTTCCATCAGGGCCTCGAAGTCCCCCGGCGCGCCGAACATCAGCTTTTTCGTCTTCGCGAAGTTCGCGCTCTTGCCGCCCTCGACGAGGTAGCTCGCGAGGGTGAACGGCGCCCCCGCGAAGCCGATGAGCGGCACCTTCAGCTCGCCGCTCTTGAGGAGCCTGATGGCCGACAGGACGTAGGGCAGCCCTTCCTCCGGATCGATGACGCGCAGGCGGTCGATCTGTGCGCGCGACGTGATCGGTTCGTGCACGACGGGGCCCTCGCCCTTGGCGAACTCGAAGGATGCGCCCATGGGATCGAGGGGCAGGAGGATGTCCGCGAAGAGGATGGCTGCGTCGACGCCGTGGACGAGCGGCTGCTTGGTCACCTCGACCGCGAGCTCCGGGTTCTTGCAGATCTCGAGGAGCGTGTGCTTCTCGCGGAGCTTGCGGTACTCGGGCATGTACCGCCCGGCCTGCCGCATGAACCATACGGGCGTCGCGTCGACGGGCTCGCGGCGGCACGCGCGGAGGAAGCGGTCGTTCACGGGGAAGACTGTAGCACCGTGCCACTTTTCGCCGTGCCACGGCCCTCACCAGTCGCCCTGCACGGCGAGGCCCGTCATCCCCGGGCTCGCGAGCGGGACGAGCCTCGGCCCGTCGGCCCCGGAGCCCTGTCCCGTCAGGCGGCGACGGAAGGCTCGACCGGTGGTGTACCCGATGGCGTGCCCGATGAGCGCCCCCGCGAGGACGTCCGACGCCCAGTGGCGGTCGCCGTCGACGAGGCCGAAGCCGATGGCCAGCGCGACCGGGTAGCCGACGAAGGGGATCCAGAGCTCGTCGGGGTAGTAGCCGGTCAGGGCCGCGGCGACGGCCGTGGTTCCCACCGTGTGCCCCGACGGCCACGCCGGTCCCGTCGGCAGAGAGAGGGACTGGAAGGGCCGGAAGTCGTGAGCGTAGGAGGGGTGGTCGAGGCGGTCAGGGGCGCTGGGGTCGCCGCCGTTCAGGGGGTACACGCGGCCGACGCCGACCTTGAGGACCGCGGTCGTCAGGATGGCCACGACGAGCGCCTGCACCGCCGCGCTCCCGGCGCCGACGACCTTCGGGTCGTGCACGGCGAGGCCGACGAGGTAGACGCCGGGTGCGACGATCACGGGCAGGAGGTAGCCGACGTAGTTGGAGACATCGCCGTACACAGGAAGGCTGAGGTGCTCCTGGACACCGACGCGGATCGCCTGGTCCGCGCCGCCGAAGGCCATCACGCCCGTCGCTGCGACCGCGCCTCCGTAGAAGAGAAGGTTGTACCCGGTGAAGTCCTCGACGAGGTCGGCGCCGACGGCGTCGATCGGGGTGGGCTGCCGGCCGCTCGAAGAAGCCGGCTGCGCGCGCGCCGTCTTCCCGTTGGACAGGATCGCAGCGGCGACGAGGAAGGCCCCGAGCGTCGAGGTCCTGTCCTTGCGGTACGTCATCTACCCCTCCGGCTCGTACAGTGTCACCCCGCGGTGTACGACGCTGTTGTTCGAGTCCGGCGGATGCCACTCGACGCGCGCGAGGACGTTCAGCGTCCCGAAGAGCATCGTCGTCGTGGCGTACATCGGGTACGTCGTCGGATCGTTCAGGATCATCACGGCCCACGTCGTCATCGCCGGGGTCACTTGAGAGTCGGACATCAGGGCCCACCCGGCCGGCGGCGGCTCGTTGTGCGTGTCGACGCAGCACTCGATGTCCGCCGGTCCCGGGCAGTAGCCGGTGTACGAGGTGTGATTGCCGAGCGCCATGCAGGACGAGACGAGGATGCAGTCCCCCGTGACGTGGAAGACCTCGCAGCCTCCCTCGGCGTCGGCCGCGTCGCCCCCGGCGTCGCCAACCCCCTCGTCCATCGCGTCGGCACCGCCGTCGCCACCGGCCTCCGGGCCCGGGCTCGCCGAGTCCTCGGGCGGGCCTGCATCGTTCATTTCCCGGGCGTCGGACGGGGTGCTCGCGTCGGAGCCCGTCGGGCTGCCCGAGCCGCGGTCGGCCGTGGAGCAGCCCGCGACGAACGCGACGAAGCCGGCGACCGCGGCGGACCTGAGGGCGCGCATCGAAGCGCCGCATGCTAGCTGGTCAGGGCTTCGCAGCCCACGCGCCCGGCGCGGACGAGCTAGGCTTTTTGGTTGTAGTTCGTGTTCTCGAGCAGGATGACGTTCGTCTTGCTACGCGTCTCGCCGACGCTGGTCACGTAGACGGCCGGCTGATCCTGCACCGGGCAGACCTTCTCGCACGCGCCGCATCCGACGCAGAGCCCCGGGTCGACGTGGGGACGCTGCAGATGCACGGTCTTCATCGCCGGCGGCGAGCCGTCGGGCCCCGGCTTGTTGTCGCGGACGGGCGCGTCGACCTCCTCGACCCAGATGGCCTTCGGCGACGTGGGGCAGAACTCTTCGCACACGATGCACGGCGTCTGCATCGACCAGGGCAGGCACCGCCCGTGGTCGTAGAAGGCGGTCCCGATCTTGATGGGCGGCTGACCCACGCCCATCTTCTCCTTCTCGCTGATCTTCTGGATGGCGCCGGTCGGGCACACCTGCCCGCAGAGCACGCACGAGAACTCGCAGTAGCCGATGCGCGCGATGAGGATGGGCGTCCAGAGCCCCTCGACGCCGCCCTCGAAGAACGAGGGGTGGAGGGCGTTGTTGGGGCACACCTTCATGCACTCGGCGCAGCGGATGCACCGCTCGAGGAACGCTCGCTCTTCCACCGCGCCCGGAGGCCGGATGACCTTCGACTGGTAATTCACGTCGAGCGAGTCTGCGACGCGCGCCGCGGGCAGGAACATCGCCCCCGCGCCGACGGCCGCGAGCGCCGTGCGCCGCTGCGTGTCGGGCACCGTGACGGTGCTGAGGCGGTTCGGCAGGAACGTGAACTTGATGACGTCCTCCGGACACGCGTTCTCGCAGTTCATGCACATGTGGCACTCGTCCTGCCGCCACTTGACGCCGCCCTGCGGGCTGTCTGCGCCCTGGCAGTGGACGATGCACAGGTTGCAGTCCGTGCACTTCGCGTGGTCCTTCTTCATCCCGAAGAGCGCGAAGCGCGCGAAGACGCCGAGGAACGCGCCGAGCGGGCAGAGGACACGGCACCAGAAACGCGGGATGAACCGGTTGGCGAAGAGGACCGCGACGAGGAGAAAGACGATGAACCAGGTCTGGTGGAAGTAGAACTGCTTGCTCTGCCAGACGGTGCTCGCGAGGAAATCCTGCGTGTGATCCGCGGCGCCTTGAATCGAGCGCGAAGGAAGGTCCTGCGCGGCGCCGAGGCCCCGGTGCGAGAGGTACTGCACGCCCGGGATGACCCCCAGCCCGATGGAGCGGACCGCGATGCAGATGGGGTCGAAGAGCCCGCCGATCGCGCTGCCGCCGACGGCGGCGATGAGGAACGCGTAGAGCAGGTAGTACTTCACCCGCTGATAGGTGTGCGTCTTATTGGCCTCGACGCGCGGACCGCCCCGCCCCTTCTTGCTGGGCAGCAGCCACGCGAAGAAGTGGTGCAGCGTCCCGAACGGGCAGATCCAGCCGCAGAAGACGCGGCCGAAGATCATCGTGAGCGCGAGGAGACCGACACTCCACAGGAGGCCCCGGTAGACCGTGTGCGTCGAGAGCACGGTCATCGCACCGACGAACGGATCGGCGAGGAGGAAGGCCTCGACGGGGAGCGGCATCCGGACGGGCGTGTCGGCGCGCGCGGCGAAGGAGCCGCGGAACCCCGTCTGGAAGAGGAAGTACATGAAGAGCGCGAAGCAAAAGACCTGCGTGAACCGCCGCGCCCACTTGAGGACGACGGCGATGCGTCGAGGGGGGATCCCGCTGCCGGGGAGCTTGGTGGTCTTCTTGGGCTTCGCGGTCGCGGTCGCAGGCGCGCTCGCGGCCGCATTCGCAGGCGCCGTCGCGGTCACGGCGACCGGCAGACGCGACGCCACCAGCGCCGGCATCGGCGCGGCGTCGAGCGCCTGGACGGGGCCAGGCTTGCCGGTGATCCACGGAATGGGGTCCGGATGGGAGGGCTGCGTCATCAGACCTCCTTCACGCGGAGGTTCTCCCAGCGTGTCGTCCCGAGACCACGCGACTCGCCCATGGCGAGGTACGCCAGGTTCTCCCGCTTTTGACCGATGAGCGTGCACCCGAACGAGTCCGCGGCCACCTGGTCGACCGTCGCGATCACCGTGTGCATGTCGCGCGCGTCGTCGATGTTGCCGCCCTGCGGCCCGTTCCGCATGAGCACACGCCAGGCGTCCACGATCACCAGCGTCGGGCGCATGAACGTCGCCAGGTCGGCGATCGACGTGTCGATGTTCTGGTGCAGACGGTTTCTCCGGCCGCCGAGGACGCCGTACCAGTTCTTCATCGCCGCGGTGTACTTGGCGAGGTTGTGGTGCTTGGCGATGGGGACGTTGATGACCTTGTCGGCGTCGACCAGCGTCGTGAAGATGGGCCACTCGTCGAGCACGTCACCCTTGAGGCGCATCGTGCGGTAGCGGTGCTCCTGCGGGAGAACGACCTCGGCCCCCATGTCGTACGAAGCCCGCCAGATGCCCGACCGCTGGAAGCAACGGTTGGGGTCGTTGCAGGAACCGTCGGCGACGACCACCTTCTTCGCACCCGCGTTGAAGGCGAGCTTGATGACCGCGGCCACCACCTCGGGGTTCGTGTTGGCGGCATGGATGGGCATCCGGTCCCAGCCGATGTTCGGCTTGACGACGACCACGTCACCCCGCGAGACGAACTTCTTCATCCCGCCGAGGGCGTCCACCGCGCGGGTCACGAGCTCTTCCTGGGTCGCCGTCGGAGCGGGCGAGTCGTCCCCCGCCTCCTTCGCCGGGGCGCGGGCGATGGCGAGCTCGGCGTGCTCCGCGTCGCGGTCGGCCATCCGATAGTCGCGAACCTGACGCGCCGCGCTCGACTGCACGACATCGAAGCCCCCGTGATCCCACACGGCGCGCGCGCCCGCCGCCGCCGCGCCGAGAACGCCGGCCATCGCCCCCAGCCGGACCAGCGCGTCGCGCCGTGTCGGGGCCGCCATGTCGGGGCTCGCCCGAGGGCCTTTGGGGGGGGTACTCACCGTCATTCCATACCCCGCATCCGGAGGGGTCGGCAACTTGACGCACTCAGCATACCCCCTGGCGGCCCAGTGCGCCTCGTTCGGCGGCTACCGGGGCATCCCGTGGCCCGGTCCCAGGATTTCCTTCATCTTCGCCACGGCGTCGAAGTCCTCGACGTGCGGCGGATGGTGGCAGTCGAGGCATCGCGACGCCTCGGGCCGCGCGATGATGCGCGTCTTGTCGACCGGGTTGGCCACGTGCTTCGACCCCGGGCCGTGGCACACCTCGCACTGCACGTTCTGCAGCTTGTCGACGTGCGTCACCGTGCTGCCGCCCGGCTGCTCGTAACCCGTCACGTGACACCCGACGCACTCCAGGTTGAACTCCTTGAACTGGGTCGACAGGGTCGCATAGGCGTGCGCGTGCGTCGTGTGGTCCCACACCTCGCGCGGGCCCGGATGGCAGCTCGTGCAAACGTCGATGCCGACGTACGACGCCTGGTCGGGCGCCGGTGGGGGAGGCTTGCGGTCGGCGAAGGCGACGCGGTTGTGATCGTCGACCGCCTTATAATACGAAAGCATGTCGGCCTCGGTGGACGGGTCCTTGCCGAGCGAGTCGCGCATCTCCTTGAGCGAGTATCGGAAGAAGCTGCCCCGGCTCGGCGGCGGCTTCGTGTCGAGCGCCTCGCGTTGCGCCTCGAGGGACGCCAGCTCCTGCTTGCGGGCCGCAACGTCCGCCGGGGCGACGCCGGGGTCGCGCTCCCACGACGCGAGCTTCACGTGCAGCTCGTCGATCCGCCGCGCGAGCTCCTCGCGCTTGCGGGCGAGCTCGAGGCCCGTCGCGTCGGCGAACTTCACGATGTGGCCCGGCACGAGCGGCTCGCGCACGTACAGATCGAGCACCGCCACGCTCTGAAGATGGTTGGCCCCCTGCACGATGAGCACGTCGCCGACCTGCTCCCCCTGCGGCGCCGTCGTGTTCGAGTCGCCGTTCGACCGAGCCGCCCCGACGACGACCGCCGTCAGCTCCGGCACGGCGTCGGCGATTCGCTTGGCCTCGCCGCGCCCGACCGCCGCCAGCGCGACGAGCACCTCGGCGCCTTGCTTCTTCGCATCCTCCACGCCTCGCTTGACCACGTCCGCCGGGCGCGCCGGCGCCTCGCCGGACTTGGTCTGCCCGTAGCCGATGAACCCCACCTTGACCCCGCCGGCCTCGCGCACGACCGCGGTCCCCGACGCCAGCACCGGCGTTCCCCCCGACGCCTCCGCGAGCTTCGTCAGCCCCTCGGTGCCGTCGTCGAAGTCGTTCGTACCCGGGGCGAAGGCGGCGAAGCCGAGGCCGCGCATCACCCGGGCGATGGTCTGCGCCTTGATGCGGTCCTGGTCGGCCCGGTCGCCCTCCAGCTTGTCGTCCATGAAGAAGAGGGGGCCTGCGGACGCCACGAGCGACGCCGGGACGCGCGCCTGCTCGTGCTTCACCCATGCACCGAAGTGATCCAGGCCCCCGAGCTGATCCTTGGTGCAGCCGCACGGCTCGAGGGCGCCGGCCAGATCCGTCAGCAGGTACAGCCGCACGGTCGGAGCCTCGCCTTCCGCCGCCGACCCCGCGGAAGGCACGGTGGCCGGCGAGGTCCCCGTCGAGCGGCACCCCTGGCAGGCCGCGAGCCCGAGGGCTGGCCAGGCGACCGCGAAGACGATGTGCCTGAGCGAATGGCGAGTCATTTCGTGATCCCGAGGCCCGTCGATAGATACACTCTCCCTTCGATGTCGTCGGGCGAAAACCTGCCGCGAGGCGTCCCCCGAGCGCTGTCCGGTGGGCCCATGAAGTTCGGGCCCTACTGGCTCGACTCGCGGTTGGCGGTCGGCGGCACGGCGGAGGTGTACGTCGCTCGACCGATCGACGCCAAGGCTGCGGCCGCGGCCGGCGAGCCGATGCGTCTCATCGTCAAGCGCCTCCTGCCCCACTTCGTGACCGACCCGGAGGGTCGCACGATGTTCGAGCGCGAGGCGGCGCTGCACGCGGCGGTGCATCACGACAACGTCGTCCGAGTCTACGGCTCCGGCATGGACGGGGACGAGCCATGGCTGGCCATGGAGCTGGTCGACGGGTGCGACCTCTACCGTCTCCTCCGCCGTCTCGGCGGCGAGGGGCGAAAGCTCCTGCCGAGCGTGGCCATCCACCTCGGCCGGGAGGTCCTCCGCGCGCTGGAAAGCGTGCACGGCGCTCGCGACTCGGCCGGCCAGCCGCTCGGGATCATTCACCGGGACATCACCCCTTCGAACCTCTACCTGTCCGTCGACGGCCGCGTGAAGCTCGGCGACTTCGGCATCGCACGCTCGACCAGCCGGGCCACCATGCGCTCCGCGGGGAGCGCCATGCTCAAGGGAAAGTTCGCCTACCTCGCGCCCGAGCAGGTCGCCGGGGAGCCTTTCGACCAGCGGGCGGATCTCTTCTCGCTGGCCGTCGTGCTCTCCGAGATGCTCCTCGGCAAGCCGCTCTTCGCCGGGAGCGGCCAGCTCGCCGTGCTGCTCGCGATCCGCGACTGCCGCATCGAGCCGCTCCGCGAGGCTCGGAGCCAGCTGCCACGCGGACTCTTCGAGATCCTCGAGCGGGGCCTCGCGCGCGACCCCGCCCAGCGCTTCCCCAGCGCCGCCGCGCTGTCCGAGGCGCTCGCGCCGCTCGACACGAGCCCGGCCGCGGCGCGACTCGAGCTGGGGGCCCTCGTCCGGTGGGTGCAGTCCGCCCCGTCGACCGACCATCTCCAGGCGGTCCGCGACAGCGCCGGGAAGATTCGCGCCGCGGTCGCCGCGCGCGACGCGCAGTCGGGAGGCGGGGACGGCGAGCGCGTGACGGGGGAGTACGCGCCCATTCCGTCCCAGGTGCTGACCCAGGGGGGCTCGAAGCACGGTCCTTGGGCGTTCGCGCGCCTCGTGGAGGCCATCGCGACGGGACAGGTCGGGCGGGGCGATCAGGTCGACTACATGGGGCGAGGCCTCATGCCCATCGAGTCGATCGAGGAGCTCGCGCGCTTCCTGCCGGCGCTCACCGCGACGACGACCAATCGCATGGGGGAGGTCGGCACCCCGGACTTCGTCGACGACGTGTCGCCGCAGGCGCTGGTGGTCGTGCTCCTCCGTGTCGTCGAGACCGAGGCCACGGGCGTGCTCTTCGCCGAGGGTCCCACCGAGTCGAAGCGCGCCCCGCGCGTCGACCCCGGCGGCGAGGGCGGAAGGAAAGAGCTCTACTTCGTCGGCGGCAAGCTGCACCACGTCGCCTCCAACAACGCCAGCGAGCTCCTCGGCGAATACCTCGTCCGCCGGAAGGTCATCTCCCGCGAAGAGCTCGACTTCGCCCTGGCGGTCCTCCCCCGCTACGGCGGCCGCATGGGCGACACGCTCATCTCGCTCGGCCTGGTCGCGTCCCTCGACATCTTCCGCGCCATCCGGGACCAGGGGCGCGATCGCCTCATCGACCTCTTTCAGTGGCGGACGGGCAGGCTCACCTTCTACGCGGAGCAGAGGCCACCGCACGTGGAGTTCCCGCTCGACCTCGAGCCCCTGCCGCTCGTCATGGCCGGCATCGAGGCCTCTCAGCCCGGCGACGCCCCGCTCCAGAGCTGGCGCGCGCGGCTCGACGTGATCGTCGGCCCCGCGTCCACCGTGCGCCCGCGGCCTGTGCTCCGTCAGGCGGCGTGGCCGACCACGGTCCGGCGAGTCCTCGATGCCACCGACGAGCCGAAGAGGGTGCGTGACGTGCTGACCGCCGTGGCCCAGGGCGGCGGAGCCACGGCAGACGACGCCCTCCGTGCGCTCGAGGTCCTGCTCATCGCCGGCCTCGTTGCCGTCCACTGAAGCTTTGCCCTACTTGGCGGCTCCTGCCGCGCCGCCCGCGAAGGGCAAGATGGTCTTGAGGTTCTCGTCGTTGAAGCGAAGCTGCAGCCCGAGGAAGTAGTCGCGCAGGCTCGGCTCGAAGAGGTAGTCGACGCCGCCGTAGATCCACAGGCTCTTCAGGAACTCGTACGAGATGTACACGCGGTAGCGCGGCTGGACTTCCTCGCTGAAGCCGAAGAGGTCGTTAACGATCTCGAAGCGGTCCTGCAAGAGGTGGATGTCGAGCCCGATGCCGCCGGTCGACTCCTTGAGGCCGAAGCGCCCGGTGAAGGGCCCCATGCGCTTGGCGAACTGGAGCGAGAAGCGGAAGCTGTCGGTCGTCGTCGTCGTGATGGTGCGGTAGTGCGCCGGCTCGTTCGGGTTCGTCGTGTCGGTGCTCGTGTCGGTGATCGACGTGAGGCCGCGCGGGTCGTTGACGAGCTCGACCTCGTAGTACTTGTCCTCGGTCGGCTGCAGGCGCAGCGACACGTAGCTCTTGATGGTGTTGGCGAGGAAGTTGTAGTCGGCGCGCAGGCCCACGATGGTCTGCAAGCGCGTGATGTTCTGCACGTAGTCGTTCACGCCCTCGGCGACGCCCTGCACCTCGTTGATGAGCGCGTCGTCCTTCGTGAGCTTGCCGATGGTCCCCTCGCCGCGGTCGATCCGGCCCGCGATGCTGTCCGCGTGCTCGAGCGCGCTCTGGAGGTTCTTGCTCGACTGATCGAGATGCTCGATGGTGTCGCGGAGCTCGCCCTTCTGGCCCTGCTTGCTCTGGTTGGCGACCGCCAGGAGCTGGCGCACGTCCTCGGTGACCACGCGCACGTTCTCGAGGATCTTCTGGATCTGCGGGTTGGCGTTTCCCGTGATGTCACGCACGTTGACCAGCGTCTCGCGGATCACTTCGCGGTTCTCGCGGACGGTCTTGTTCAGCGCGTCGGTCGCGTCGGCCACGTTCTGCAGGATGGCCTTGATGTTCTGCCCTCCCTGCTCGGTGCCGATCGATGCGGCGAGCTGCTGCGCGACCGCCTTGATGCTGTCGGCGATGTCCTTCACCTCCTCCATGAGGTCCGCGGGCGTCGTCTCCGAGACGATGACGTGGATCTCATCGCCGTCGTGGAGCCGGCGGCGGTCGGGCGTGCCCGGCGTGAGGACGACGACGGACTCGCCGAGGAGCGACGTGCTCTTCTTGCCAAGCGTCGCGTTCTCGTAGAGGTCCAGATCGTTCTTCACCTTCACGTTGAGGCGCGCCTCTCCGTTCTCGAGCTTGATCGAGTCGAGGGTGCCCACCGGGATGCCGGCGACGGTGACCCGCGAGCGCGCGGCGAGGCCGGTGGCGTCGTGGATGAAGGCGTGGACGGTGTAACTGCCCCCGCCGCCGACCTCGGGGCTGACGTAGCGGAAGATGCCGTAAGCGGCAGCCCCCGACAGCGCGACGAAGATCCCGACCTTGACCGCCTGGGTGCCTCTCGCCGCCATGAACCGCAGCCGGGTACGCTATCAGCGTTCGCGGCCCGGGAGATACTACTGACGCGTGAGGTTCAGGCCGCCCGGGAACATGTAGCTCGTGTAGCTGCCGTACCCGTAGACCTCGATCCCGAAGGCGGCGCTGCTCGCCGCGTTGTGCACGCCGGTGCACCCCGCCGCGCTGCCCCCGCAGAGCGACACGTGCGCCACGCCGTAGCCGCTGCCGCCGATGGCGGCGAATCCGCCGACGGTCGTCCCGTCGACGGTGACCGTGGCTCCGGAGGGGGCGATCACGTTGACCCAGTTCTGCTGGTAGTTCGCGGGCGAGATGAACTGGTAGCTCGCGCGGAACTGGGCGGTGGCGACGGCCGCCGAGAGCGCGGGGTCGCCCGCGGTGTTCGACACGGTGAAGTTGTTCTCGCTCTCCATGAACTGGCCGACGAACACGGGCTGCGACGCGGTCACGTGAAAGTTCTGCGTCGTCTTGAAGAACGACATCTGTCCCGCCCCGAGCGTCGCGGGAGCGCCGGCAACGGCCGGATCGTAGGTGAGGGTCGTGCCCGCGACGGTGCCGACGATCTTGACGTACTGCTGGGGAGTCCCGTTGGTGTTGTTGGGAAGCGTGACCAGGTAGTCGTTGCGCAGCGTCTCGAGGGGGAAGTTGATCTCCTCGATGTGATCGCAGGCGGGGACGGTCGCAGGCATGTACGTGCAGTCGGTCCCGCCGAAAACCTCGACGGGTTGCGTCGCGCTGATGAGCGCCCCGGTCTGGTCGCTCCCGAACGCGCTCGCCGTGCCGTTGCCCGTCGCGGCGATCTGGAGGACGTCGCCCTGGTTGATGGTGACCGTGCCGCCCGTCGTGGCGAGCCCGCCCCCCGCCTGCACGGTGTTCCCGCTGGGCGCGGTGTACGTCACCTTCGTGCCGTCGACGGTACCGACGATGTCGACGTCGCCCGGGTACTGGTGGGCGCCGGACGAGAAGTACCAGGTGGCTCCGGCGACGACGCGGTAGTTGCCCGTCATCGCGTTGACGGGGATGAGGAGGGAGGCGTCGTTCGTGTACGAGTACGCGCTGCCGATCTGGTAATCGCGCGCGTTGAACTGATACGCGGTGACCGGCTCCGTCGTCCGGATGTGATAGGCGCCGCCCGCCACGAGCGCCGTCGTCGGCGTGCTCACGGTGCTGCCGTTGCACGTGCTGGTGCAGGAGAGCGGGTGCACCCAGGGAAGGTGGTACTCCTTCAGCGCGCCCGCCGCGATCGTGTCCGTCACGTTGGTCGCGTTGGGGCCGATGATCGAGACGCTGGCGGTGTTGGCGCTGGTGTTCGAGAGCGACACGGATGCGTAGAAGGTGGTCTGGTCGAGCGCGCTGTTCGACATCGTGATGGCGTAGTACTCGCAGCCGATGTAGCTCGAGCCGACGTTCGCGCAGTCGCCGTCGCACTGCCCGGTCGTGGCGTCGCAGGTCTCGCCCTGCAAGGAGTCGCACACGTGGACCGTCGTGCCGGTTCCGGTCGAATTGCACGCGGTGCCCGTGCTTCCGTTGCAGGTGCCCGTGCCCGGCTGGCAGACGACGCACCCGAACCCGTTCGCGCACGTCTCCGCGGGCGTGAGCATGGAGCAGTCGGTCGTCGTCAGGCACCCGCCGCTGCAATTGCTGGCGACGCTCCCCTGGCAGGTCACGCCCGACGGCGAGCACGCGACGCACGCGTCGCTGCTCGTCGAGTCCTGACCGCCGCCGGCGTCGTTCACCGTGGTGTCTGGGCCGAAGAACGAATCGGGGAAGGCGATGTCCAGCGTCGCGTCCGCACCGCCGCCGCTGCTGCTCGTGCTGCTCCCCGTCGTGGCGTCGTCCCCGCCGCTGTCGACGACGGAGCCGCTGCTGCTTCCACTGCTTCCGCTGCTGCTCCCGCCGCCGCTCGACGAGCTGCTGTCGCCCCTGGGGCCGGAGTCGCCGAGGTCGAACGGGGACCCGCTGCCGGAGCTGCCACACCCGATCGCTACGGCCGCTCCGCAAGTCGCGAAAGACGCCCAACGAAGCCCTCTGCGCACCAACGCACCTCCGCGGCTGCCCCCGTCGCTGCCCAGAAGCATGGCATCAAGAAGCCGCCTCGAGCAATGTAAGTGTACGTTTCCAGCGCGCGCGGGAGGCCGGTCAGGGCGATTCCTCGTAGAATGTCTCGGTGTCCGCCTCGGGCGGGGCAGCGGCTCCGGGTGCCGGCAACGGAATCGAATCGAGCTCCGCGTCGAGCGCCAGGCGGGTGCGGTCGAACTCGTCGCGCTTGGCCCGCGGGACCACGCGGACGCCGTCGAGGCGCAGCGTCATCGGATCGATGAAGACGCCGTTCTTCTTGATGCCGAAGTGGAGGTGCGGACCCGTGACCCGGCCTGTCTGGCCCACGTAGGCGATGAGCTGCCGGCTCTCGACTCGCTGTCCCGGGTGCAGCCCCGCGGCGAACCGGGAGAGGTGGCAGTAGACGCTCGTGATGCCGCCCGCGTGATCGATCTGAACCATGTTGCCGCAGGGCCCGCCGTTGCCGACGCTCTGCACCACACCGGACGCCGTCGCGTAGACGGGGGCTCCGACCGGCGACGCGAAGTCGACCCCGTTGTGCGGCATGAGCACGTGCAGCACGGGATGCATGCGGTGGGGGTTGAACCGCGAGGCGATGCGGGCGAGGGGGACGGGGGTGCGCCAGCCCCCGTGGTAGGGCTGGCGGCCCTTGGCGTCGAACCACCCCTTGCGGTCCCGCGGGCGGTCCTCGTCGCCGCCGAGCAGATAGATGCGGACGGCGGGCGCGCTGGCCGACGCCGGGAAATACTCGACCGCGTCGAGCGAGGCCCAGCGCGCGAAGGCGCCGTCGACGCGCTCCTCCGTGGCGACGAGGCGCAGGCGGGCTCCCGCGCGGATGTCCGACAGCTCCGCGTGGCCCTCCAGCGCGTCGTCGAGCATCGAGAGCATGTCCTCGATCGGCACGAGGCCCGCCTCGGTGAACGACGCCCGGAGATCACTGCCGACGACCAGCGCCTTCCTCACGCGGACGCGCTCGGTCGGGAGATCGAGCTTGCGCGCGACGAGCTTCGCCGTTCCGTCCGAGAGGGACTCCTCGTGCGCCTGCCAGACGTCCGAAGGCGAGCTGGCGATCTCGTAGGCCACGACGTGGCCGGTCGCCTTCTCGCGCGCGACCGTAAAGGTGTCTTTGGCGCCGAAGCGGTCGACGTCCCGCACGTTGTCGAGCGACCGCGCGACGCGCTGCGCCTCCCCGCGCGAGACGCCGGCCGCCGAGAGCGCGGTCAAGAGAGGGCGGCGGGCGATGGCTCCCTCGACGAGGGTCATCGCGGGGTCCTCGGCCAGCCGCGCGACGCGCCACACGCTGGGACGAGCGGGCGCGACCTCCTCCGCGGGGGCCGCGGCCGCCTCCACACCGGCGTCGTCGATGACCGCCTCCAGGCCGGCGGCCGCGCCGGCCACCGTGGCCGCGTTCGCGAGGGCCGGTGCAGGCGCGCCCGACCGGATGGCGAAGGGGACGACGATGGCCGCCACGAGCGCTGCGCCGCCCGCGAGAGCCATGGCCATGCGCATCCGCGGCGAAAGCCGCTTGCCTCCGCGCGCCGCGCCGCCCGACGACGCCAGCGTCGGCGCGATGGACGCCGTCTGGGGGGTCTCGGTCGGCTCCGGTCCGACGCCCTCGGCGGGGTCGGTCTTGGGCTCGGCGCCATCCACGGGGTCAGGGCCTTACCGGCAGACCGCTCCGGCTGCAACCTCCCATGGTGGCACGTCCAAAATGGCCCTCGCAGCGGAAAGCCTTTTCGGCGTAACCTCGCCCCAAGGCGCTTTCTGCGAAAGAGCAATGGACGAGCACACCAAGCAACTCTTGCTCCTCGGGCGCGAGCACTATCAGAAGCGCGAGTTCGACAAGGCCGAGCAGATGCTCCGGCAAGTCCTCGAGACCGACGACCGTCTGGCCGACGTGCACGACATGCTCGGCGTCATCTGCCACGCGCGCGGCAACTTCGCCCAGGCCGAGTTTCACTTCGAGCGCGCCCTCGCCATCAACCCGAGCTACACCGAGGCGGCGCTCAACCTGGCCGTGACCTACAACGATCGCGGCAAGTACGAGGCCGCGCGGCAGGTCTACGCGCGAATCAAGGGGACGCCCGGCGGCAACCTCGCGGGGCTCGACCCGTTCGCGCGAGGGAAAATCGCCAACATGCACGCCGAGGTGGGGCAGGCGTACGCGGACGCCGGCCTCGCCCGCGAGGCGATCCTCGAATACGAGAAGGCCGTGGCGCTCTGCCCGCAGTTCGCGGACCTGCGGACGCGTCTCGGCACGCTGCTTCGCGAGATCAACGACCTGCCGCGCGCGAGAGAGCAGTACGAGGCCGCCGTGACGGCCCGGCCGAGCTACGTGCCTGCGCGCATCCAGCTGGGGGTGACGCTCCTGTCGCTCGGCGAGAGCGACGCCGCAGGCGAGCAGTGGCGTAAGGCGCTGGAGATCGAGCCCGAGAACGTGCGGGCGAAGATGTATCTGCGCATGGTGTCAGCGGCGCTCAGCACGCGCCCCCCGCCGCTGGACGCGGAGAAGGATGGCGCGGGGGGAACGTCGGGCTGACTTTCGCCCGACGCTCGACCCCGACGCCTCATCTCATCCGAAGCCGCCCACGAGCGCCCGGGTCTCGGCGTGCGCCGCCATCCGGGCCTCCGCCTCGAACACGCGCGCGAAGCAGCCCACGCTCTCGCCCGCGACATCCTCGACCGGCGGCGCGGGCCTGCCGAGCCGTTCGAGCGACGTCACTCCGTAGCGTGTGATCCCGCACGGCACGATGAGGGCGTAGCTCGCGAGGTCGGTCGACACGTTGAACGCGAACCCGTGCATCGTCACCCACCGCGAGAGCTTGACCCCGATGGCGCCGAGCTTCGCCGGTCGCGTCGCGCCGCCGTCCTCGCGCGGGTCGCCGGGCCAGGTCCCGGGGCTGTCCTCGTCGGCCCACACGCCGACGAGCTTCGAGTCGCCCTCGAGGAAGCTCGCGCCGACGCCGTGCTCGCCCGCGAGCTCGATCATGACGCGCGCGAGGTCGCGGACGTAGCGCCGCACGTCGAGCCGATCGGGGTGGAGGTCGAAGATGGGATAGGCCACGAGCTGTCCGGGCCCGTGGTACGTGACGTCCCCTCCCCGGCCGGTCTCGACGAAATCGACGCCGCGCCGTTCGAGCTCGACCCTCGGCACGAGGACGTTCTCGGCGTGCGCCCCCCGGCCGAGCGTGACGACCGGCTCGTGCTCGAGGAGCAGCAGCGTATCGTCCACCTCGTGACGGATGCGCGCCTCGAGGAGCCGCTCCTGGAGGGAGTGCGCCTCGGCGTAGCGGATGCGGCCGAGCCAGTGGGCCGTGAAGGAGCGCATCGGGCCTCCCTTCATAGCGCCTGTGCGCGAACGTCACAGCACGCCGACGTAGCGCCCGTCGAAGCTGCGGAGGTGCACTGCGAAGGCGAACCCGCCGTTGGCGGCGCGCGAGTCGAAGCCGGGCATCGTGCCGAAGACGCTGAGAGCCGTGAACGGCGTCGTCCAGAGATCGATCGCGACGCGGGGCTCGAGCAGCCAGGTGACCGTGGCGGCGTTCGCCGTCATCGAGCTCGGGCCGACGGAGGCGTACTGCTGGAGCGAGATCCACTCGGCGCCACCGAGCAGCTCGCCGCGCAGCGAGAGGGGTCCTAGCGGAAGGCGCAGGCCGGCCCGCACCCCGGTGAGCCACATGTGCGCGTTCACCGTCGCCCGCGGATCGATGGTCATGTCGCCCGCGGCGAACGGCGCCGCCGACCACGCGCCCTCGCCCCACGCCGCCGCCGCCCCCGCGTAGACGAACGACGTGAAGGCCCAGTCGAGGCCGAGCTCGGCGCCGTACGTGCGCACCGCGGAATCGCCGAGGGCGTCGCCGGTGAACTGATAGCCCGCGGGGCTCGCCTGCACGCTGCCGTCGAAGCGATCGCGCGACGACGGCTCGTAGCTGAGCGAGCGCAGGCCGACGCTCAGCACGAGTGGATACCGTGTCCCCGAAGCGGCCATCGCCTGCGACACCTCCTTCGGGCAGCTCGGGTCCATGCAGTCCGCCGCGGCGATGCGGACCACCAGCATCCCCGCCCCGATCACCCCCAGCGCGATCCCCATCGCCTTGCCGTTCATGCGATCACCTCTCGATCGCCGAGCCACGAAGCACCGCACGTGCCAGTGGGGAGGCAACGGCCTCTACGCCCTGCTGCGCCCAGTACACGTGTCCCTCGTCGAGGAGCAGCTTGTTCGCGGTCGGAAACGGCTCCGCGAGCGTCTCGGGCGCCGCGCCGCCGCTCTTCGGCATCGCCCGTACGCGCATCGGGCCGTGAAGGCCGTTCGGATAGTCGAGCCAGAAGAGGCTCGCGCCGGCCACCGCGAGGGCGCGGTCGTAGTAGACGGGGACGTCGACGGCGAGGGTCACGACGTCCCCCGTGCTCTTCGACGCGCGATGGATCGCCCCGCGGCCTTCCGTCCCGCCGAGCCAGTAGATGCCTTCCTCGTCGACGACGATCCCGCGAAGAGCCGTGAGACCGTGAAGCACGCGGCGCGCGGCCCCGCCGCCTCTCGGCGTAGCGAAGACGTCCGCGGACGGCGGCTCCTCCCCGTCCGGCGGGACGTGCTCGACCCACCACACCTCGTCGTCGTCGACCCCGACGACCGTCGCGCCTCGCCCGTTCGGCACCTCCGCGAGGAGCTGTGCGTCGCCGCCGGCCTTGGGAACGCGCCCGATTCCGTCGTCCAGGCTGAAGAAGACGTCGTCGCCCGCGACCGCGAGCGCCCATCGCGAAGGCTCGGTCGCGTGCGGGATGAGCGTCCAGTCGCGGCCCGCGAGCGAGAGCACGGGACCGCCCGCCTTGGCCACGGCCTGCACGCCGTCCTCGCCGACCCAGTAAACGCGCTCCCCGTCGAGCGCGAGCTGCTCGATTTGCGGCGACCGCGCGAGGACTTCGAGGGCGCCGTCCGGACGACGGCGGAGGAGCGAGCGCGTCCCCGGATCCCCGTCGAGCACGTAGGCGTACACGCCGCTGGCGTCCGCCGCGGCGCGCAGGACGAGCAGCGAGGAGGACATCACCTGCGTGAAGCCGTCTGCGTCCCGCGGGGCAGCGCGCGCGAGCGAGCCGTGAGCCACGGGTCCAACGGCCCCGGAGGCGAGCAGGAAACCCACGAAGAAGCGCGCGAGAGGCCGCATGGAGCGCGGCGCGTCGCAAGCGACGTACCCGGCTACGAGCGGAAGTAGTTCGGCGCCTCTTCCGTGATGATGACGTCGTGCACGTGGCTCTCGCGGAGCCCCTGCGCCGTGATGCGGACGAACCTCGCCCGCGTGCGCAGGTCGGTGATGTTCTTGCTCCCGGTGTAGCCCATCCCGCTGCGGAGACCGCCGACGAGCTGATAGAGGATCGACGCGAGCGAGCCGCGATGGGGCACCCGCCCCTCGATCCCCTCGGGGACCAGCTTCTCGTCGGCGGTGCCGGCCTGGCCGTAGCGATCCCGGCTCCCCTTCTTCATGGCGCCGAGGCTCCCCATGCCGCGGTACACCTTGTAGCTCCGGCCCTGGTAGAGGACGAGGTCGCCCGGGGATTCGTCGGTGCCCGCGAAGAGCGAGCCGATCATCACGCTGCTCGCTCCGGCCGCGATGGCCTTGGTCACGTCGCCCGAGTGCTTCACGCCGCCGTCGGCGATGACCGGGACGTCGTGGCGCTCCGCGACGCGGGCGCAGTCGCTGATGGCCGTGATCTGCGGCACGCCCACACCGGCGACGACGCGGGTCGTGCAGATGCTGCCCGGGCCGATGCCGACCTTGACCCCGTCGACGCCCGCGTCGATGAGCGCCTCGGTCGCCTCGGCCGTGGCGACGTTGCCGGCGATGACGCGCACGCCCGAGAACTCCTTCTTCGTCGCCCGGACGGCGTCGATCACCCCCCGCGAGTGGCCGTGCGCCGTGTCGACGACGATGACGTCGGCCCCCGCCGCGACGAGCGCCGCGGTCCGCTCGTGCCGGTCGGGACCGGGCCCGATCGCCGCGCCGACGCGGAGCCGGCGCTGCTCGTCCTTGTTGGCCTGCGGGTACTTGTCGGCCTGGAGGATGTCCTTGATCGTGATGAGACCGGCGAGCTTTCCGTCGGCGTCCACGACGAGCAGCTTCTCGATGCGGTGCTTGTGGAGGAGGCGCTTCGCCTCCTCCGCGCTCACGCCCGGGGGCACCGTGACGAGCTCCCGCGTCATCAGGGCGCTGACCGGCTGGTCGAGGTTCTGCTCGAAGCGGATGTCGCGCGCCGTGAGGATGCCGACGGGACGCTCCCCTTCGACGATGGGGACGCCGCTGATGTCGTGCTCGCGCATGACCTCGAGTGCGGCGCGGAGCGACTGCGACGGCCTCGCCGTGACCGGCCCGAGGATCATCCCGCTCTCGGCCCGCTTCACGCGCTCGACCTCGCGCGCTTGAGCTTGAATGGGGAGGTTCTTGTGTAGGATGCCGATGCCGCCCTCGCGGGCCATCGTGATGGCCGTGCGGCTCTCGGTGACCGAGTCCATGGCCGCGCTGAGGATGGGCATCTCGAGGTCGAGCCCGCGGCAGAGCCGCGTCTTCACCTCGACGTCCTTCGGCAGCACCTCGCTGTAGGCCGGGGCGAGGAGGACGTCGTCGAACGTCAGGCACTCGCGGAGCTTGTCGTCGAGCATGTCCCTGTATAGCGCCCGACCGGGGAGGCCGGTAGAGCGCCCATCAGTCCGGGATCTTGTGCCCCTTGGTCGATTGCTCCTCGCGGAACTCGTCGAGGCCGACCGTGAAGGAGTGGGCGATCTCGGGATCGAACTGCGTCGCGCTGCAACGCTCGATCTCGCCGACGGCCACCTCGTGCGGGAGCGCGCGACGGTAGGCGCGGTCGCTCGTCATCGCGTCGTACGTGTCGGCCACGGCGATGATGCGCGCGATGAGCGGCACGTCGTTCCCCTTGAGGCCGAGCGGATAGCCGCGCCCGTCCCAGCGCTCGTGGTGGAGGTGCACCCCCGGCACGAGCGGGTGCAAGAACTTGATGGGATCGAGGATGTCCTTGCCGTAGACCGGGTGGCGCTTGAACATCTCGTACTCGTCCTGCGTCAGCTTGCCGGGCTTGTTCAGGTTCATGACGCAGCCGATCTTGCCGATGTCGTGCATCAGCGCGCTCTGGCGCACGATCTCGATGACCTCCGGCGACAGCCCGAGACGGACCGCGAGGTACGTGGCGTAGGTCGCCACGCGCCCGGAGTGGCCCGCCGTGTAACGGTCCATCTTGTCGATGGCGCGCGCGAGGCCGTGGATCGTCTGCTGGAAGGTGGCGCGCAGGTCCTCGTAGAGGCGCGCGTTCTCGATGGCCGCCGCGGCGCGGGACCCCACGATGGAGAGGAGCTTGCGGTGGCCCTCGTTGAAGCGCTTCTGCTTCGTGAAGCTGGCGACGAAGATCCAGCCGAGGAGCCGCGTCTTCATGCGGAGCGGCACCGACACGAGCGACCCGAGGGGTACCGCGGGGGGCGTGGAGAAGAAGCGCGACCCCTTGCCGCCCTGCTCGAGCAGCGTCGAGTGCGCGCCGTAGTGATCGATGAAGGCCTGCGCCGCGAGGACGCCGTACTCCGAGCCGATGCGAGGCTCGCCCTGCGCGTCGGCCAGTGGAATGGCGTGGCGCTCGCCGGAGTGCGGCAGCTCGGACACACGCGACGACGACGGCGGGAGCGACGACTCGGTGCTGCTGCGCGGCTGCACGAGGCGCTGCCGCTCGAAGTAGCCCCCCTCGCCGTCGTCGAGCCAGGTCGACACGAGATCGCCCTTGAGCTCGTGGATGGCCGTGTCGCCGATCGTCGCGAGGACCTCCTCGAGCGACAAGCTCGCGGCGATGGCCTCGCTCACCGTGTAGAGGGACACGGCCTCGCGGAGGCGCAGGTTCTCCGCCGACAGCCGCTGCTTCTCCAGGCCGCGCTGCACGACGCGAATGACCTCTTCGACCTTGAAGGGCTTGAGGATGTAGTCGTACGCGCCGCGCTTCATCGCGTCGATCGCCGTCTCGACGGTGCCGAAGCCGGTCATGATGACCGTGAGGGCGTTGGGGGCGGCGGTGCCGATCGCGTCGAGCAGCTCGATGCCGCCCATGCGCGGCATCTTCAGGTCACTGATGATGAGATCGTAGTGGGCGTTCCCGAGCTCGGAGAGGGCCGCCGCGCCGTCTTCCGCCGTGCGGACGATGTAGCCCTCCATGCCGAGGAAGTCCGCGAGGATGTCCCGGATGAACTTCTCGTCGTCGACGATGAGGACGCGCGGTCGTTCGTCGGGGGCAGAGGACATCGACATCGTCATGTTCGTACGCGGCGCGAGACCCGAACTCTAACAGATCCGCTCAGCTGCAAGGCACCCTTCGCCTCAGCCGCGATGGGTATCGACCGAAGCGGTGGGCGCCCCCGGGCCGGTGAGCGGCTGAGTCGGCCGTCTCATGAAGGACCCGTCTTGCGCGCGCCCCACGCGCGGGGCAAGCTCGCGGAGAGTATGGCAGCGCTCGGAGCGCAAGCAGAGCGGCTCGGGGCGGGCGACGACCGGCAGGGCGCGCTGGCGCGGGGCCCACGTGTCGCCCTGCTCGTCGCGGTTTACGCCGCCGTCGGCATCGCCTCGGCGGGCGTCTCCCTTGCGCTCGGTCGCGACCCCCTCGGCTGCGAGGGCTGGCTGGATACGCGCGGCACCGCGGCGGTCCTCGTGAGCCTCGGTCTCGGGGTGGGCCTCGGCGGGACGACGATCGCCGCGTCGCGGATCCTCGTGCGACGGGTGGCGTGGGCGCAGGCGCTCCACGCGGCGCTCCGACCCGCGGTGCACGGCGCGGGAAACCTGGGGCTCATCGCGGTCGCCGTCGCGAGCGCCGCGGGAGAGGAGGTGCTCTTCCGCGGGCTCGTGCTGCCGCTCGTGGGCGTCGCGCTGTCGTCGGTCCTCTTCGGCGCGCTCCACCAGATCCGCGGGTCGGCGCGCTGGGGATGGATGCTGTGGGCCACGGTGATGGGGGCCCTCTTCGGCTGCGTGTTCGCGGCCACCGGGAGCCTGGCGGGACCCATCGTCGCGCACGCCATGATCAACGGCGCGAACCTGCGCTTCCTGCGTGACAACGATCCGTCGCCGCGGCCTCGGGCGCTCGGCGGCCTCCTGCGCCGCTGAGCCTCTTCAGCGCCCGACGACGCTCGCGGCTTCCTCGATGGTGCGGATCAGCTCCCCGGTCATGCGACGAAGCGCGGAGAGCGCCCCTTCGAGCTTGCCCGTGGCGTCCGCGAGCTCGGCGTCGAGCTGCTCGTTCTGCGTCGCGAGCTGACGCTGGAGCGCCTCGACCTGGTAGCGGAGATCCTGCTCGACGAGATGGGCGCGCCCCTCCTCGGCCTCGAGCGCCGCCTGCTCCCACACGATGACCTCGCGCGCGACCGCGTCGATTCCCGTGAGCGTGACGTCGAGGTCGATGCCTTCGCGGCGCGCCTCGATCGCGTCGAGGTGAGCGCGCTCGCGCGAGCGGTCCCGCGACAGGGAGTCGATCGCGTGACCGAGGGTGCCCCGGAAGGCGCGGCCGTGCGTCTCCAGACGATCGACGCGCGACTGGTGCTCGGCCACCGTCGCCTTCGCGCGCTCCAGCGACGTCACCAGCTCGGTCGCCAGCGACGCGAGCTCGCGGGCCCGCCGTACGCCGGAGGACTCCCCCCGGTCGACCCGCGCGAGGTCGATGTGCTTCGTCAGCTCACTCACCATGCCGTGCCAGCGCGCGGCGATCTCCGCCGTCGGCAGCGCCGCGATCTCGGCGGTGAGCTCGGCGCGAAACGAGTACGCCGGGCCGTCCCCGAGCGTCGTCACGAGCGAAGGGCGCCCCTCGTCCTCGCCGGAGGCCGGCGGCGGCCGGGCCGAGCCGGCGAGCCGGCGCAGGATGTCGCCCAGCGCGTCGACCACCGCGAACGCGTCGCGCGGGCGGTCCGCGGGCTGGCGGGCGATGAGCCGGAGGACCAGCTCCTCCACCTCGGCCGGGATGCCCTCGGCACGCGCGCTCGGCTTCACCGGCGCCTCGCGCAGCGGCGCGACGAGGAGCTCGGCCCCGCGCGCATCGAAGGGCATCGCGCCCGTGAGCATCTCGTAGAGGACGACGCCCAGCGCGTAGAGGTCCCCCTGCGCCGCGGCCGGCGCCCCTTCCGCGTACTCGGGCGCGATGTACCCCGGCGTCCCGAAGCGCTGCTCGCTGAACGTGAGCGCCGGCGCATCGAGGATCTTCGCGATGCCGAAGTCCGTGAGCTTCACGAGCTCCTCCCCTGCCCGGCTTCCGAGGAGCACGTTCTCCGGCTTGAGGTCGCGATGGATGATGCCGACGTCGTGGGCGCGCGCCAGGGCCGACGCGATCTGCGTGGCCACGCGCGCCGCGCGCGGCCACGGGAAGCGTCCGCGGCGAAGGGCCGCGATGAGCGACTCGCCCTCGACGTACTCCATGACGAGGAACACCAGGCCGTCGCTCTCGCCGAGGTCGGTGATCTCGACGATGTTCGGGTGGTTGATGCGATTGACGGCACGCGCCTCGCGCAGGAAGCGCTCGCGGTGCGACGCGCTCATGGCCAGATCGCGACGCAGGACCTTGATGGCCGAGAGGCGGTCGATCATCACGTGCTTGGCCAGGTAGACCAGCGCCATCCCGCCGCGGCCGAGGGGGCGCACGAGGCGGTAGCGTGCGGCGAGCGTGCGGCCGATGAGCGGGTCGGAGCTGCGCGCGAGCTCGGACGCGTCGAACGGACAGAACGACGCGTCGTCGGCGAACGACTCGGAGCAGCGCGGGCACAGCTTCATCGGTCCGCGTCCCAACCTACCATCGCGGGACCGGGCTCAGGGCGCGCCCAGCTTGCACTCCAGCGACTGCCGCAGCTCACCTCCGGCGATGACGACGACGCGTCCCGCCGAGGCGCCGCCCGCGAACCGCGCCACCACCCAGCTCTCCACGGGCGCGTCCCACGCGCTGCCCCACTGGGACGTCTGCACGGGGGGCCCTCCCCCGGGCGACGCCACCGGCATGTCCTCCGTACGCACCTCCACGGCCTCGAGGCAAGCGCGCGCCGGGCTCCAGCGCACCCGGGCCAGCATGAAGGAGTCCTCCATCCCGCGCAGATCGCCGGACGCGTCGAGGCGAAGCCACGGCGCGATGGTCTGCACGGTCACGCGCCAGCCCGCCGGGTCGGCCTTGCAGGCCGGATCGTCGGCCGGGGTCAGCGTCGACCACGGGGCCAGGGCGACCGCGGGCGCACCGGGCACGAGGAGCACGGCGGGGTCGGCGGCGGACGGGGGCTCGCTGCCCGAGGGCGTGCGCACGACCGCGAGCTCGCCGCGCGGACCCAGCGCCAGGGCGTCGACGTTGGCCGGGTAGAGGTCCGCCGTCGGCGGCGCGTCGAGCTCGAACGCCGCGGTCGGCGTCGCCGCTGCGCCGAGGCGCATGACGCGCGCGCGACCGGACGAGTCCTCCTCGAGCCACGCGACGCCGCTGCCCTCGAGCCCGACGGCGCCGAGGAAGCGCCACTCGTCGCCGCGTCCCGCCTCGTACGCCACGCGGGGCCTCGCCGTGGCCGAGGGAGAGGCGCGCTCGAGCGCCGCCGCGCCGTCCACGAGCTGCACCAGCAGGTCATCGGGCGCCGCCGGGTCGACCGGCGTGACCGGGACCGTGGCGCTCGGGACGGGATCCTCGCGCAGCAGCTCCGCCTGGGACAATCCCGCCGCGCGCCCCGCCACGACGAGGTCCCGCATCGTGACCGAGGCGCGACGCACCGGCCCCGCGGGATCGAACGCCGGGACGAAGGCCACCTGCCTCGCGAGAGCCATCGGGTCATGGTTGAACGCGCTCACGATGAGGCGCTCGTCGCCGGGCTGGGTCGCGGGCCCGTGCACCACGGCGCGCGACGCGGGCTCGTCCATCGGATCGGTCTCGCGGACTGCGCCCACGATGCGACGCGGGAAGACGAGGCGAATGAAGTCGGTGAGGCCCTTGGCGTCCGACACCGCGAGCCGTGAAACGCCGAGCCCGAGGTCGTCGGGGCTGCGATCGTCGCGCGGCGACGCCGAGCGCTTGACGTCCCCCGTGGCGTGGCAAGCCATCTTCGGCGCGGGCGACTGCTCGATGCGCGGCGCGGGAGGAGCCGTGGTCGTGGGCGCCTGCGGAGCCGGCTGGGTGGGCGCCCAGCCGACGCGGTACCACTGGCCGAGATCGCATCCGACGAGCGAGCACGCGTGGGGGTCGACCCACCCGCCGGGCCTCGCCGCCGGCGGCGCCGCGACCTCGCTCCACGTCGCGCCGCGGTCGAGCGTCTGCCAGATGCGGCCTTCCCGGGTGCGCGCGAGGGCGATCGCCCCGGCGCTCGCGATGCGCTCGAACGTGAACGGCGAGGTCTGGAGCGAGCCGTCGACGCCGACCTCCACGGCTCCCAGCGCGTTGCCGAGCATCGCCCAGCCGCGGAGCGTCCCCTGGGGCGTCACCGTCCAGCTCCGATCGGCGAGGCGTGCGGGGTCCACGGGAGAGCCGCGCGCGCCCTCGCTGTTCTGGAGCGCCGAGCGCACCTGCGGCGACAGCGCGTCGGTCGGCCACGCGTGCACCTCGCCGGTCCGGCCGTCGAGGAGGCCCCACGCGTTCGCCGTTCCCCCGATGTCCCCGACGACGGCGATGGCTCCTCCGTCCGCGCGCGGGATCCATCGCACGATGTTGTAGGTCGGGCCCGTCCCCGCATCGCCCGCGGCGTCGAGATCGTACTGCTGCCATCCCCCGCCAGGCGAGCGGACGCACGCGACCCGATGCTGGCCCGTCATCGGCTTGTCGCAGAAGCCCACCCAGAGGATCCCGCCGTCGTCGCTCACGACGAAGCGGCCCGCGTCCGCGAACGTCTGCTCGACGGTGGGCGCGCGATCCAGCGCGTGGGCCACGACGAACGAGCCGCCGCTCGAGCGCGCGCACGTGAAGACCACGTCGTCCTGCGTCCGCGTCGCCACGCACGTCGCGTCGGGTGGAAGCTTCCCCGCCGCGACGACGTCCACCGCTCCAGACACGACGTCGACCTGCACGAGATCGCCGCTGGCCACGACGAGCGCCGAGCCGTCGCGCGACGGGGCGCCCGAGCGCATCGCGCGACGCAGGGGAGGTTCTTCCTCGCGCCACGCGGACGGCTTCGCGCGCAGCGCGGGGGGCGGCTCGGCGGCCGGCAGCGCGTCGTAGGCGGCGAGCCGTCCACCCGGCAGAAGGCCGAAGGGCGTCGAGCCCTGCGTCTCGACCCACAGCGCCTCCTTCTGCGTCGCGGTCGCGCGCGATACGAAGACGCGCCTCGGCGGCGCGCGCAGGCTCGCCGTCGCGTCGGTCCAGTGGTCTCCGCCGTCGGTCGACACGAGCAGCTGGCCTCCTTCGACCAGCGCCATCGCGCGCCCGTCGTCGAGCGCCGCGACCTCGAGGAGCCCTGCCGGCGCGATGGGGACGCGCCTTCCGCTCGCGGGATCGAGCATCCATCGTTCCCCCGACTCGGAGCGGACCAGCGCGGCCTTCGGCCCGAAGGACACGTCGGCCACGTCCGCCGGCAGAGCCACCACGGGCCGGAGCAGCCCCTCGAACGACTCGGTGGCGTACAGCGTCGCGCGGGAACGAAAGAGGAACCCTCCCCCCATGCGCGCCGGGATCCGCCAGGCCGACTGGAGCGGCGCGTCGGCGACGTCGCGCGACGTGTGCACCGTCGCGCCGTGCAGGACGAAGCGCACCCCCTCGAGGACGACGCCCATCGCGTCCTCGCCCACCGGCAACACGGTCAGCATGTTGGGGCGGGTCGGATCGCCGACGACGTACTGGGGGGCCGCCTCCGGAAGGGCCGCCGCGTCGCTCTCGGGCGGCGAGGCCAGGTGCGCCGCCACGTGCGGCGTGGGGGGCGTCTCCGTCGCGCAGGCTCCGAGGAGCGCGACCGCTCCCATGGCCGACCAGGCACCCGCGCCGCGCATCCCGGAGATCATACGCTCGGCGAGGGTATTCTATTGGCTGGCGCCTGCGGATTCCGCGCCGTCCTTCACCCCGAGTACGCGGAGGTACGCCGCCCGTACGTCGCGCGACACGGCCACGTAGCGCTCGAGGAGCGCGGCGTCCGCCCGGGCGCGCGGCGCGTCGCGCATCCCCATCCGGCGCGCGAGGGCGGCGAGGCCCGGCGCGCCCTCGTCGAGCAACGTGGCGCTCGTCCCGTGCGAGACGCGCAGCCGCTGCTCGAGCCGGCGCAGAAAGCGCCACCCCTCCCGCAGCACGTCGGCGAGCGCCGCCTCGAGGTAGCCGCACGTCTCGAGGGCGGCCAGCGCCACCTCGGTCTCGGTCGTCCGGACGCGCGGGTCCATGCCGTGCTGCATCTGGAGCCACTGCGCCGCGAACTCCACGTCGACGATCCCGCCCCGCCCGAGCTTCACGTCGTAGCGCGCCGGCGGGCGATCGAGGCGCTCGTGCGTGAGCTCCCGCTCCATGCGCGTCCGCAGGTGATGCATCCGCTCGGGGTCCGGGGCGCCCCGCTCGTACGCCGCAGCGTGTGCGACTGCGAGCACGCGCGCCCCCAGCGCCGCGTCGCCCGCGCAGGCCCGCGCCTTCACGAGCGCCTGCCGCTCCCAGCCCTCGGCTTGCTCGGCCTGGTAGCGCGCGAAGGCCTCGAGCGACACGACGAGCAGGCCGTGGCTCCCCGAGGGGCGCAGGCGCGTGTCGAGCTCGTAGCCTGGTCCTTCCCCGTGCGGAGTCCCCAGCAGGCGAAGCACGCGCTGCGCGATGCGCGCGAAGAGCTCCGCGGCGTCGTCGTCGCCGTCCTCGTAGACGAAGAGCACGTCGAGGTCCGAGCCGTACCCGAGCTCGCGTCCTCCGAGCTTGCCCATGGCGACCACCGCCAGCCCGCTCGACACGTGCCCCCGCTCGTTCATCGCGAACCGGCACGCGTGCTCCACCGTCGCGTCGGCCAGCGCCGTCAGCACGTGCGCGGCCTCCCGGGTCGCGAGCTCCCCGGCCAGGTCAGCGAGGCCCACTTCGAAGGTGACCCGGCGCTTCGCGCGCCGGAGCGCCCCCACGAACGCGTCGACGTCGCCGGCGTCGTCCCCGAGGGCCGCGACCTCCTCGTCGACCTGCGCCCGCGCCACGTCCGGGGTCGGGACACCGCGCGCGTACACGATGCGGTCGGCGAGGTCGGGGTGGCCGACCATCGCCTCTCCCAGAAAGACGCTCGCGCCGAGCAACGACGCCAGCGCGCGCACGACGCGCGGATCGTCGGCCAGCGCGCGGACGTAGAGGCCCGGGGTGGCGAGGCGCGCGAAGAAGGCCGCCAGCAAGCGCGTCGCCTGCTCGGGATCGGCCGAGCCGGCGAGCGCGTCGACCAAGAGGCGCGTGAACGGCGCGTCCCGGTCGCGCGTCGTCGCGCCGAGGGGGCCGTCGGGCCGTCGGGCGAGGGCGAGCAGGTGCCGCGGGAGATCGCCCGACGCGGCGACCCCGAACCGCTCCGTCGAAGCCGCCGCCACCGCCGCTTCGTCTCGCGCATCGAGCGCCGCCGCCAGGCGTTCGAACCACAGATCGTCGGTCGCCGGCTCGCGGCCGAGCGACGCGAAGCGCGAGGACACGCGGGCGCGCACCGCGTCGACCTCGCGCCGGAGCGCGGCGGGGCCGTCGTACCCGAGCGAGCGCGCGATCCGCTCGACCATCGCCGTGGCCGACGGCAGCGAGTGCGTCTGCAGGCCGGTCGCGAACTGGATGCGGTGCTCGAGGCGGCGAAGGAAGAGGTACGCGTCCGACAGCTCCTCCTCTTCTCGTTCGCTCACGAAGCCGCGCGCCCGCAGGCGCCTCAGCGCGTCGAGCGTGTTCGTGCCCCGCACGCGCGGCTCGCGCCCGCCCCAGACGAGCTGGAGCGACTGCGCGAAGAACTCGACCTCGCGGATGCCGCCGGGGCCGATCTTCAGATCGTCGTCGGCCTGCCCCCCCGCCTCGACGCGCGCCCGGGCGAGCATCGCCTTCATCTCGCCGACGATGCGCGGATCGACCGTCTTCCTCCAGACGAAGGGCCCCAGCGCTTCCATCAGGCGAGCCCCGAAGCGGAGGTCCCCGGCGACGGGGCGCGCCCGCACGAGGGCCGCGCGCTCCCAGGTGCGGCCCCACGTCTCGTAGTAGCGCTCGGCGGCGGCGAGCGCGTTGACGAGCGGCCCGCGCGTCCCCTCCGGGCGCAGGCGCAGGTCGACGCGCCACACGAAGCCGTCGTCGGTCGGCTCGTCGAGCGTCGCCACGAAGCGCTGCGCGACGCGCGTGAAGTGCTCGTGGAGCGAGTGCTCGGCGGCCCCGCCTTCGTCGGTCTCGTAGAAGAGCATCAAGTCGACGTCGCTCCCCGCGTTGAGCTCCCGCCCCCCCAGCTTGCCCATCCCGATGACCACGAACGGGCACGCCTCGCCTCCCGCCGCGAGCGGGGCCCCGAAGCGCGCCTCGGCCCACGCGAGCGCCTCCGACAGCGCCACCTCGCAGCACGCGTCGGCCAGATCGCCGAGCTCGCGCGCCGTCACGTCGACGTCCTGCCCCGGGTGGGCGAGGAGCTCGCGCGCCGCGATGCGCAGCTTCTCGCGCGCGGCGAAGCGCCGGAGGCCGCGCCGGACGGCCGAGGCGTCGGAGAGGTCCCCCGCGGCGGCCGAGGCGAGGCGGCGGTACGTGCGCAGATCGCGGGGCTGACGGGCGCCGCGGACGATGCCCGTCAGATCCTCCGGGTGCGCGTCGAGGCCCGGGATCAGGGCCGGGTAAGCCTCGCCGAGCAACGCGCGGAGATCGTGGCTCGACGGCACGGGTGGGCAAGGTAGCGCTTCTCCGCGCGTTCGCGATCGCCGATCCGGCGCCCGCGGCTTCCTGTCACGGTCACGTCAGAAGGGCCCGGCCGCGCTCGCGAGCGGGCGAGCCGCCAGGCAGGATGACGTCGGCGCTCCGGATGCTTCCGCCGGCGCCGCCGGAGTCGTCTTGTCGCTCACCCTCGCGTCGCCGTTGCGACGCTTCACGCCGATGGAGCACGTGTCGAACGCGCTCTTCGTGGCGATGCACCTGTCGCTGCTGCTGGTCCTCGTCGTCCCGCTGACGTGGAAGGTGGCCGCGCTGGCGCTGGGTGGCTACGGCCTGCGCATGCTCGCGGTGACGGCCGGGTACCATCGCTACTTCGCGCACCGGTCGTACAAGACGAGCCGCGCCTTCCAGTTGGTCCTCGCCGTCCTCGGGTCGACCACCATGCAGAATGGGCCCATCTGGTGGGCGAGCGTCCACCGCCGTCACCACAAGCACGCGGACGGGCCGCGCGACCTCCACTCCCCGGTCGAGCACGGATTCTGGTACGCGCACGTCGGCTGGGTGTTCGATCGCACCGTGCCGCGGCCCCGCGACGACTCGAACGTCCGCGATCTCACGCGCTACCCGGAGCTCGTCTGGCTCGACCGCCACGACTGGCTCCCGCTCGCCGCGTACGCCGTCGCCTGCGCGGCCCTCGGCGGCGTGCCCGGCCTCGTCTGGGGATTCGTCGTGAGCACCCTCGCGGTCTTCCACGCGACGATGCTCATCAACTCGCTGGCGCACATGTGGGGCTCCCGCCGTTACGCCACCGGCGACGAGTCCCGCAACAACGCGCCGCTCGCGCTGCTCACGCTCGGCGAGGGATGGCACAATAACCACCATCACTCGATGAGCTCCGCGCGGCACGGCGTCGCCTGGTGGGAGCTCGACGTCACGTACTACGTGCTGCGGGTGCTGGCGGCGCTTCACGTCGTCTGGGGGATCCGCGAGCCGCGGGGCGGTTAGCGCGTCGCGCCGGCCGCGCGTCACGGCAGCGGCTCGCGCACGCGAGGCTCAGCCGCGTCGCTCGGTCCATTCGAGGACGAGCTGCATCGTTCCCTCCGCGCGGCGGCTCGTGTCGATGCGCACGACCCCACTGACCTCGCACACGTCGAAGGCCCCGTAGGCCGACCCCTGCGCCGAGCCGAGCCACGCCGCCGACGCCAGACACACCGGCGGCAGGTCCTTGTAGATCAGCAACCCCCGGCCGGGGCCCTGAACCTCTCCGGCGAGCCCGCCGCATTGGCGGAAGCTCGTCTCCCAGCCGCGATCGGCCCACCGGAGGAACGCCGCCGGGGTCGTCCCGAAGAGACGCATCCCGGTCCGCACCAGGGGGCCGAAAATCCCGCCGCGCAGCGAGTTGGCGAAGGCACGGCGGTAGTGCTCGTGGGCGCGCGCAGGGCCGTAGGCGTCCTGCATGATGTCGGCGAGCAGTACGTGGAGGTCGACCGGGAGCCACGTGCTGCCGACGGCCGAGTCGATCGTGCTGCGCACGTCGTCGGGCAGCGCCGCGAAGAACCGCGCGCGCCACGGATCCTCGTCGCCCGCCGCATGCGTGAGCCAGTCCTTGAGGTGTCGCGCGCGGACGGTCGGCTTGGCGCCCGGAGTGGGCGCCGGCAAGTGCTCGCGCCTCCGCCGGCCCACGGTGACCTCGAGCATCCGCGCCGAGGCGTCCGCCCGCTCCTTCATCGGAACGCCCGCGACTCGGTCGCGCGCGGATGGGCTCTCGTGGAGGGCCGACGTCAAGTGCTTGAACGCCGTCGCCGCATCGGAGAATCGCTTTGCCGGATCCAGCGCGCAGGCTTTGTCGAACCAGGCGTCGAACTCCACGGGGACGCTCGGCTCGAGGAAGCTCGCGCTCTGGTGCAGCCCGGTCTGGATCCGCTCGAACAGCTCCACCAGCGTCTCGCCCGTGTAGGGGAGGCCCCCCGTCAAGCACTCGAAGGCGACGACGCCGAGCGCCCAGATGTCGGCGCGATGATCCACGTCGGCCGAATCGCGCACCTGCTCGGGCGCCATGTAGAGCGGCGTCCCGAGGACGGTACCGGTCCGGGTGAGCGCGACGTGCGCCCCGGCGCGGGAGGCAAGGCCGGCGCCTCCGCCCTCCTCGAGCACGCCGGCGAGCTTCGCCACGCCGAAGTCGAGGACCTTGACGAGGTGGTGTCCCTCGTCGTCGACGCAGAGGATCATGTTGTCCGGCTTGAAGTCGCGGTGGACGATCCCGAGCTGGTGGGCGCGCTGCAGCGCCTTGACGGCCTGGCCGAGGAGCCGCGTCGTGTCGGCCGCGCCGAGCCGCTTCGCGCGCGCCAGCCGGGCGCCGAGGGTCTCGCCCTCGAGGAGCTCCATGACCAGGTACGGCTGCCCCTCCTCGGTCACGCCGAAGTCGAAGACCTGCACGGCGTTGGGGCTCTTCAGCTGCGCGGTGATCCGCGCCTCGGTGGTGAAGCGTCGCTTGGCGGAGTCCTTCTCCGCCGAGGCGAGCTGGAGGAACTTGATCGCGACGTGCGAGTGGAGCGCCACGTGGCGTGCGCGCCAGACCTCGCCGACGCCACCCTTGCCGATGAGGACCTCCAGCTCGTAGCGACCGCCCACGAGCCGCGCCGACCCGCCACTCGCAGCGCGCACCACAGGACCAGCGTACCAGCGCGCCGCGCGAGAGAGCTACATCCACCCCCGCCGCTTGAACCAGACGAGCGGCACGAGCGCGCTGACGACGATGAGCCCGAGGGCCATGGGGTACCCGAACGACCAGCCGAGCTCGGGCATGACGCGGAAGTTCATGCCGTAGATCCCGGCGACGAGCACCGGCGGGATGCCCACGACGGACGCGATGGTCAGCGTCTTCACGATCTCGTTCTGCTCGATGTTGATGAAGCCGAGCGTCGCGTCGAGCAGGAACTGCACCTTGCCCGAGAGGTGCGCCTCGTAGTCGGTGAGCGAGGCCACGTCCGCGCGGATCGCCTTGATGCGCGCCGGGCTCACCGCCGGCGCGCCCTCGAAGTCGCTCTCCATGACGAACGCGGCGATGCGCCCGAGCCCGAGGAGCGAGTCGCGAATGCTCGAGGCCTTGTCGGCGACGCCGCCGACGCGCTGCAGGGCCGTGCGCGTCTTCGCCGTCGGCTGGCCGCGGCCGTTGCGGAAGGCGCTCCGCGAGAGCTCGTCGCACTCGGCGCCGGCGCGCTCGAGGCCGTCGGCGGAGCGATCGACGACGATCTCGAGGATGCGGAGGAAGGCTTCGTCCGCGCTCCGGAGGGCCTGCGCCGTGCACGAGTCGTGGGCGGCGTCGAACGAGGCGAGCGGCGCGAACCGGACGGAGAGGAGGACCTTCGACGACAGGACGAACCCGACCGGCGTGAGCGCGTGCTCGCCGTCGCCGTGCCGGAGGACGAGCGGCGTCGAGACGTAGTAGGCGCCGTTCTCGAAGCCGAGGCGGCTCGAGGACTCGATCTCGCTCACCTGGTCCTCGGTCGGAACGCGGAGGCCCGTCGCCGCGCGGACCCGCTCCGCCTCGTCGGCGGTCGGCTCGAACAGATCGATCCACGTCGCGGCGCGGAGGTCCCCGGCGGGGTGGGCGAGGAGCATTTACGGCTTGAGCCTCTCGGGCTTCTCCGCGCCGCCGTCGGTGGGAGCGGCCTGGTTCAACCGGTCGTCCTCCACGGCGGACGCCGTCGCCGTCGGCACGGGACGGAGCACGGGGATGGTGACGGTCGCGCGGTGAATGGACTTCTTGGAATCGCTCATCGGCACACTCTCCTGATTCGGGATCCATGCGTCGCGTTCGGGAAACACGAGGAAATGCGAGGCCATGCGAACGTCGCCGTTCGCGGAGAGTCGTCAAAAGACAACGTTCGATCGTTCGGAAGCAAAATTCGGTCGGTAGGAAGCAAATGTCCGTCGAGTGCGAGCCAGGATGAATCGTTCGCTGTACTTTTTCTCCAGAAAAAGAGCGTCGATGCTCCGACCTTTGCTCGCGATGGTTCGTTCGAGAACGACGATGTGTCGTCCGTTGCTCGCGAACGATCGACCGAGAACAAGGACCGATCGAAAAAGAGCGGCGACGAGATCATCGCGAACGACGGTGAATCGACCGCCGTACTTTTTCGGTTCATCGCGAGCAACGAACGACCAAGAAAGAACAGCGATGGACTCATCGACTACGACGTTCGGGACACCGTTGTTCGCGACGAACCGTTCGTGAGCAGCGGACGATGGACCTTTGCTCTTTTTCGATCCATCGCGAACAACCGGCGACCTTCCGTGCGCCGACATCGGTCGAGAGGCGACGGCCGGCGAGCGTTCGCAAGCAGGGAACGAGGGACGACGAACCGCGCAGAAGCCTTCGGGAGCGAGGAAGCCTCGTTGTCCGACCGCTTTCACCCCTTCTGGTGACACGTCCGTATTGTCCTCTCTTGGAGCGGCCCGTGGGGCCCCCCTCGACACGCTCTGTGTCACGCGATGCGCAGAAAAAAGAGGCGCATGGCAGCGTGTAGGACAAAGGACGAGCGATGGTCGATTTCTTGCTGCTGGCGAGGCCAGACATCACCGAGTCCGTGTTGCGGGGGGCAGGTCCTCCCCCGCCCCGTCAGTGCATCCCCCACAGCGGAAACATCATCACCACCGCCCAGTCGAACAGCGCATGCGCCAGCACCCCCGGCGCCAGCCTCCCCCCGAACGCCCTCGCCATCCCTCCCCACAGAAGCCCCGCCCCGAGCGCCGCCACCGGCAGCACCGGATTCAGCATCCCTCCCCCTCCCGGCCCTCCCGCCCGCAGCGCCCACATCGTCGGCACGTAGGCCAGCGCATACAGCACCGCCGCCGCGATCCACGCCGTCCGCGTCCCCATCCGATCCGCGAGCAGCTGCGTCACCATCCCCCGCCACACGACCTCCTCGGCCAGCGCGACCGCGCCGATCGCCGCCGCCACCGCCGGCGCGTGCGCCAGCCGCACCTTCGGATCGCCGAGCTGCCCGTAGAGCGACACGAGCCACACCTCGCGCGGCGACCCCACCGGCGTCACGATCTTCGAGAACGCGTACGCCAGCCCGAAGAGCAAGACCGCGCCCGCCACGCCGCGCGAGAAGTCCCCCCAGCGCGGCGCGAGCCACTCCTTCAGCAGCTCTTCCCGCCACGCCCACGCCGCCGCGACGGCCGCGAGCACGAGCGTCGGCCCACCGGCGAGGAGCCAGAACGTCACGCCGCCCGAGCTCGCGGGCTGGAACGCGAAGTACGAGCAGACGGCGGTGACGAGGACCGACGCCGCGAGAAAGAGTGCCGCCGCGGGCCGCATGGACGCGCCCATCCGTAGCATGGAGAGCCGGCGAGGCGCGCGCCCCTCGCAATCGGATGGGCTTCCGGTACTCCCCTCGTTCATCCGCCGGGCTTCTGGTACTCCTCACACCCATGGCACGCCTCGTCTCGTTCGATTCGGCATCCGCCGCGCGGTCCCTACGGCGGTTCGTCGTCGTCGGGCTGGTCGCGGTCGGCGTCCTCTACATGGGCTGCTCGACGACGACGCGCGTCGACGCCGGGCACGTCGGCATCCGGGTGAAGCTCGCCGGGAGCGACCGCGGCATCCAGGACATGCCCGTCGTGACGGGATGGGTGTTCTACAACCCGCTCACCGAGCAGATCATCCTTTTCCCCACCAGCGTCCAGAACGTGGTGTGGGCGCAATCCGCGCACGAGGGCAAGGCGTACGACGAGTCGATCACCTTCAGCTCGTCCGAGGGCGTGAACGTCAACGCCGACATCGGCCTCAGCTTCCACATCGAGCCGGGCCTCGCCCCCAAGCTCTACGGGCGCTTCCGCCTGAACGACCTCGAGAAGCTCTCCGACGGGTACATGCACAACACGGTGCGCGAGGCGTTCAACGACGTCGCCTCCAAGCTCGCGGTGCAGGACATCTACGGCGCGGGCAAGAGCAAGATGCTCGGCGAGGTCACGCAGAAGTGCCGCGACGTCTTCGGCAAGGACGGCATCATCATCGACCAGCTCACGATCAACGGCACGCTGCGCCTGCCGCAGAACGTGTCCGACGCCATCAACCGCGCCATGGAGGCCACGCAGAACGCCATCCAGAGCCGCAACCGCGTCGCGCAGGTCGAGGCCGAGGCGACGCAGGCGATCACGCAGGCGCACGGCGCGGCCGAGGCGGCGAGGCAGCGGGCGGAGGGCGAGGCCGACGCGCTGCTCATCAACGCGCGCGCGATGGCTCAGGCCAACGAGATCATCCGGTTGTCGACGACGCCGGCCGTGCTCCAGTACCGCGCCATCGAGCACTGGGACGGCAAGCTCCCCGGATACAACGCGGGGACGCTCCCGATGCTGACGTTCGACGTCGGCAAGGCGGGCGCGCCCATGGACGAGGCGGCGCGGCAGAAGCGGCTGAAGGAGCTGCTCGAGGAGGCCAAGCCGGCGGGCTCGTCGGCGTCGGAGGGGGCTCCCCCGAGCGTCGTCAACGGCGCCGCGCCTGCTCAGCCGGCGCCGAACCCGGCCCCCGCGGCGTCGCATTGACGGCGGCCCCGGCACGGGCTACGTAAGCCGTCGAAACGCGCAACCCGTGTGGCTCGCGCCTCCCGAAGGGGCGACGCAGGGCCCGCGCAAAGCGCGCTGAAGTTGAAAGGGTGGAGGCATCGGGCGCGGCCACTGAGGGTCGGCCCGGGAGTTTGCTCTCCCCATTACGGGCCCCGGAGAGGGGCCGGGCAAAAAAGCGGAACATGACGTTCATCGAAGCTGCTGCGGAGGTCCTCCGTCAAGCCGGCAAGCCAATGCATTACAAGGAGATCACAGAGGCGGCCATCGCCAAGAATCTCCTCTCGCACGTGGGCAAGACGCCCGAGGTCACGATGAGCCACCGGCTCACCGCGGCCATCAAGAAGGACGACAAAGAGGTCCCCATCGTGAAGCTCAAGCCGGGCGTCTTCGCCCTGCGCGAGTGGGAGGGGAAGAAGGCCAAGCGCGGCTCCGCGGCGGCCCATCGCGAGGCGGCGGCCGAGGAAGCCGCGTCGGAAACGGACGACGGCAACGCCGACGTGAACGCGCTGGAGATCGAGGCAGCCCTTCGCGGCGCCGAGGCCAAGGCCGCCGCCCCCGAGCCGGACGACGGGGACGACGACGCCGGGGATCGCAATACGCCCGTGTCGGGGGAGGAGGCCCTGCGGGCCGACCTCGCGGCGAGCGGCGCCGAGTTCTTCGACGACGAGGACGACGACGACCAGCCGATCCTGGCCCCGCTGTCCCAGCCGGGCGGCGGCCCCGCCTCTCCGGGGAGCGCGGCGCAGCAGGCCGGCGAGGGAGGGCGGCGTCGCCGTCGCCGTCGCCGTCGCGGTCGCGGGGGCGCGCAGGGCGACATCGCCGGCGAGCCGCGCTTCAGCGGACCGCGGACCGATGCGTCGCAGCCCCGCCTCGAGGGTGCCGTCCAGCCGGGGCCCATCGTCTCGGTCGACGGCGACAGCGGCGCCGAGGGTCGCGAGGCCCTCGTGCCGGCGCGTCCCGTCGTGCGCGACCGCCAGCAGATCATGGCGGGCGGGCAGCCGACCGGCATCGACATCCCGCTGGGCGAGGGGGACGAGCTGGCGGGTCGCGAGCTGGCCGACGCCATCGGCGTCGTCCTCGCGTCGTTCGATCGCAACGCGGGCCCCGTCCCGATGCGGACCGTCGCCGAGGCGCTGATGCGCCGCGGACGTCTGCAGGGCGACCCCATCGTGGCGACGACGCAAGCGAGCGCGTCGATGCGCGCCGACAACCTGCGCCGCGCCGGCAACGGGCAGCGCACGCGCTTCCGCTTCTCCACGGGCGGCCGCGTCGCGCTGACCGACTGGTCCCTCGGGGGCGAGCTTCCCCGCCTGGAGCAGGACGTCGTCGCCGCCGTCGACCGGTACCGCGAGGCCTCGCGCCGCGCGATGCTGCGCCGGCTGCAGGAGCTGCCCGGGCACGCGCTCATCGAGCTGCTGCTCCTCGCGCTCGAGCGCCTGGGGATGACGAGCCTGCGCGCCGTGCGGCGTGCCGGATCGCCCGGAGGCGAGGCGCACTTCGCGGCGCTCCACAAGACGGGCGGCGACGTCGTGCCGACGGCCATCGTCGTGCGCAAGGACGGACGCGAGATCGGCCGCGAGCGGGTGACCGATCTCCGCGGCGCGCTGCATCACTACGGGCCGGCGAGCGTCGGCTGGCTGATGACGACGGGCCAGTGCCTCTCGGGGGCTCGCGAAGAGGCCGCGGCGGCCGGCGCCCCGCCCGTCGCGCTCTACGACGGCATCGCCATCTGCAAGCTGCTCGAGGAGATCGACGTCGCGGTGGTGAAGACACGGTTCGCCGTCGCCATCCCGGATCTCGACCTCCTGGAGACGCTGCGGGGCTGAGCCATGCCGGTCTTCGTTGCGGCCGCCCTCGGAATTGCGGTCCTGCTCACGCTCGTGTGGGCCCAGGCCCGCGCGGCCATCACCATCGCCGTCGCCGAGATCCGCGACGGCAAGGTCGAGATCACGCGCGGGGGCCTGTCTCCGCGCGTGCTGGGCGATCTGCGTGACGTCGCCACGCGTCCTCGCATCGAGAGCGCCACGCTCCGCATCATCCGCGCGAAGGACCGGGCGCGGGTCGAGATCTCGGGCAAGGTGAGCGAGCAGCAGGTCCAGCGCTTCCGCAACGTGATAGGGAACGTGCCCGTGGCGCAGCTCGTGAAAGCGACCCGACGGTGAGAGCGGTCTCCGTCGGGGTCGGCGCATGCGCGATCGTCCTGTTCGCGACGGTCGCGTCGGGGCAACCGTTGCGCCGCCGTGTGCCTCGTCCTCACGCGCTCGGAGCGACGCCGGAAACCTCGGCGGCCGCCCCCGCAGCCCCGGCGGCCCCACCAGCCTCGGCCCCACCGGCACCTCCCGCGCCTCCACCGCCCGCACCGCCCGCACCTCCGGCGGCCCCGGCCGCCCCGGTGGCGCATGCCCCACCGCCCGCGGCGCCGAAGGTCCCCGCGAAGGCGCGGCCCAGGCCGAAGGAGCCGCCCCCGCCGGCCGGCCCGAGGCCCGACGTGAAGCTCGCGCTGGACGCGCCGACCCAGCGCGGGACGTGGACGATGCGCGTCACGAACGACGGCGACATCCCCGTGCGCCTGGTGGCCGACGCGCGCCTCCTCGTGCTCGAGGTGACGCCTCGCGGCGCGGCGAAGCCCGTCAAGTGCGAGCTTCCGGCGGACATGCGCCCGGGCGACGACATGGACCGCCCGCTGGTCTTGCCGCCGGGCCGGTCCTACGTCGAGCACTTCGAGCCGCGCCTCTACTGCTTCGGGCCGCACCTCGCCGGCGCGCTGGCGCAGGGCTCCATCGTCGTGGGGCGCCTCGGCTGGACCGGAGGCAATAAGACACGGCCCCCCTTCGAAGTGGCCTCGATCGCCGGCGTCGAGCCCGAGGTGGCGCCGCTGAAGGAGATCTCGTCGCCGCCCATCGGTCTTCCGGACGAGCCGAGCGTGATGCTCGAGCCCCCCACCCCGCCGCGTCCGGACGACCCGGATCCGGCGACGCTCACGCTGCGAGGCCCGGCCTCGATCGACGCGGAGGCGCCCAACGGCATCGGCATCACCCTGACCCTGCACAACGGGGGCAAGCGCGCCGTCATCGTGCGCTTCCGTCCGGAGACGCTGCGTTTCGAGGTCACCGGGCCCCAGGGCGCGGAGGACTGCCGGTGGCCCCTCGCGCCCGTGGCCGCGATGCACGAGCTCTTCACGACGATCGCGCCGGGCCGCAACGCCGACCTCGCCGTCCTTCTCGACGCGTATTGCTCGGGCCACACGGTGGACCATCCCGGGCTCCTGATGGTCCGGCCGGAGGTCGACACGCGGCGCGCGTCGGGTGCGGACATCGGGCTGCGGACGTTCGACGGTCGTGTGCTCGCCAGCTCGCCGGTGGTCGTCCGCCTGCACCGCGGGTCCAGCCCGCCTCACCTCCAGCACCCGCACCTCGAGCCTCTCCCCGACGCGCCGCCCGCGGTCTCGGGGCCTGCCTCTTCGTCGTCGGCGGCTCCGCCTCCCCCGGCTCCTTCGCCCACGCCGCGCTGAGCCGCGCTCGCGGCGCGCGCGACGGGCCGCGACCTCGCGAGGGCACGCGAGCGGCACCGCGTCCCGACGCGGCGTGGCGACGCGGCATCGCGCGGTTGGCGGGGGCGCTGATTCGCGGACGATCCAGCGAAACGCCGGCCCGGCGGTGGCACGACTGTCGCTCTTGCACGAGCACATGCGCCTGTCGTCCTTCGCCGCTCTCGCCTCCCGCCTCTTTGTCGGTCTCGCCCTCGCCGCCACCGCCGCGTGCGGCAGCGGGCCGGCCGGCGAGCCGGGCGCGGGATCGACGAGCGACGCCCTCTCGGGCTGCAACGGGGTCGCGTCGAGCACCATCCCGGCGAGCGGGAGCTACTACCTCACGAGCTTCGGCAACACGCCGAGCGACAACGGCACGATGTCCTGCGGCGAGTCGACCGACGACGGCACCTGGTACTACGCCGCCAGCCGCCAGCGATACGGGTGCGGGTCACGCATCCAGATCACCGCGAACGGCAAGTGCGTCGTCGCCGAGACCGACGACTACGGGCCCGACGTCTGCGTCGAGAACGCCGCGGGCCGCCCCATCATCGACGCGTCGCCGCTCGTCGCCGAGCACCTGTTCGGGACGAGCAGCGCCGGCTGGAGCGACCATCTCGCCATCGAGGTGACCGAGGTCCCCGGCTCCACGCCGCTCGGGATCTGCGACGGGAGCCCGAGTGGCGGCGGCGGTGGCGGCGGCGGGAGCGGCAGCGGCAGCGGCAGCGGGAGCAGCAGCGGCGGGGGCGGCTCCCCCGCGCCGGCGGGGTGCTACTCGGGGACGCTGGGCAAGGACATGCCCGCCAACGCCTGCGTGCAGAGCGAGTACGACAGCCAGTGGTACCAGTGCGACGACGGGAGCTGGGTCGACCGCTGGACCGATCCCACGGCGTGCGACGGCGTCTATCCCTTGTGACCGCTCACGCGGCTCCTCACACCGGGATGACCCCGCGTTTTCGCGCCGGGCGCTCGACGTGCTTGTTTTGGGCGACCTCGAGGCCCCAGGCGAGCACGCGGCGCGTGTCGCGCGGATCGATGACGTCGTCGACGAGGCCCCACCCCGCCGATTTGTAGACGTCGATGTTCTTCTGGATCATGTCGACGATGGTCTTTCGCACCTCGGGCGGCGGCTCCGCGTCGCCGAAGAGCTTCCGCGCCGCGATGCCGACCATTCCCTCCGCGCCCATCACGCTGATCTCTCCCGTCGGCCAGCTGACGAGCAAGTCCGGCTCGTAGGCGCGCCCGCACATCACGTAGTACCCGGCGCCGTACGCCTTGCGGACGACGACGGTCAGCTTCGGCACCGTGGCGGCGCTCATCACGTGGAGCATCTTCGCCCCGTGCCGGATGATGCCCGCGTGCTCCACCTTGGAGCCGACCATGAAGCCCGGCACGTCCTGCAGGAAGACGAGCGGCACGTTGAACGCGTCGCAGATCTGGATGAAGTGCGCCGCCTTGTCGGCCGAGTCGTTGTCGAGGATGCCGCCGAGGTGCATCGGCTGGTTGGCGAGGACCCCGACGCTCTTGCCGCCGATGCGAGCGAAGCACGTGATGATGCTGCGGGCGAAGCGCGGCTTGATGTCGAAGATCTCCCCGCGGTCGACGACGGCGCGGATCAGCTTGTACATGTCGTACGGCTTCCGCGTCGACTCGGGCAGGAGGTCGAGGAGCGACTCGTCGCGGCGGTCGATGGGATCGTCGCACGGCGCGTCCGGCGGCGGCTCGTCGCAGTTCGACGGGAGGTACGAGAGGTACTTCTTCACCGCCGCGAGGCACGCCGCGTCGTTCTCGAACTCGCCGTCGGCGACGCCGCTCACCTCGCTGTGGATCTTCGACCCGCCGAGCTCCTGCTCGGCGATCTCCTGCCCCGTCACGGCCTTCACGAGCGCCGGCCCCGCGAGCGCGAGCGACCCGATGCCCTTGACCATCGGCACGTAGTCCGCGAGGCCCGGGATGTACGCCGTCCCCGCCGCTCCGGGGCCGACCATCGCCGCCACCTGCGGCACGACGCCGCTCATCACGACCTGCTCGCGGAAGAGGTGCCCCGTCCCGGCGAAGAGCGAGATCATGTCCGCGTGGCTCGAGCCCGGATCGATGCGCGCGCCCGCCGAGTCGATGAGCCACACCATGGGCCAGCGGCCCTTCAGCGCCATCGAGCGGAGGCGCGTCACCTTCTCCTCGCCCGTGTAGCCGATGCTGCCGCCCTTGATGGTGAAGTCATAGGCGGCGCAGCAGACCATGCGCCCGTCGATCTTGCCGAAGGTCGTGATGACGCCGTCCGCGGGAGGCTTGTCGGCGCCGTCGGGCCCGGCGGCGAGCCCCATCTGCGTCGCGTGCATCCCGAGCTCGAAGAAGACCCCGTCGTCGAAGAGGGCCGCGAGGCGCTCGCGGGCCGTCATCTTCCCGCGCTCGTGCTGCCGGGCGATCCTCTCGACCCCGCCCATCTCGCGCGCCTTCGCGCGGCGCGCCTCGAGGTCGGCCACCATCTCGCGCATGTTCATGTCGTCACTTCCCCGTCCATTGAGGTGCACGCTTCTGCAGGAACGCCGTCAGCCCCTCCCGCGCGTCGTCGGTCGCCAGACATTCGGCCAGTCGATCGCGCAGCATCGGGAGCGCCGTCTCGAGGTCCAGATCGTCCTGCGCCGCGAAGGCCCGGAGCCCGAGGCGCACGGTCGAGGGGCTCTTCGTCGCGAGGGCGTCCGTGAGCTTCTTCACCTCCGCGTCGAGCGACTCGGGCGACGCGGCTCGGTTCACCAGGCCGAGGCGCGCGGCCTCCTCGGCGTCGAGCTTCTCGCCGAGGAGCATCATCTCGACGAGGCGGCGGCGCGGCACATGCCTCGCCAGGACCGCCATGATCATCATCGGGAAGAGGCCCACGTCGATCTCCGGCGTCCCGAGCTTCGCCTCGGTCGACGCGATCGCGAAGGTGCTCGCCGCCACGAGCCCGAGGCCTCCGCCCATCGCGTGCCCGTTCACCCTCGCGACGACCGGCTTGTCGCTGTTCGTCAGCGTCAGCAAGAGATCCGCATAATCGCCCTTGTGCGCCAGCGTCGGCCCGTCCGGCCCGCCCCTCATCTGCGCGAAGTCGCCCCCCGCGCAGAACGCCTTGCCCTCACCCGTGAGCACGATGACCCGCACTTCGTCCGCGGCGCGCGCGTCCTCGAGCGCCCACAGGAGCTCGTTGGTCATCTGCGGGCCGATCGCGTTGCGCCGCTCGGGGTAAGAGAGCGTGATCGTCTCCACCCCCGCGTCACGCGCGACCTTCAGCTTGCCGTACTCGCGCATGCTCACGTGCTCGTCGCGGCGCGGAGCCCGAGGATCTCGCGCGCCTGCTCGACCGTCGCCGGCTTTCGCCCGGTGTCGCGCACCATCCGCGCCGCCACCTCGACGAGCTCCCCGTTCGACTTCGCCATGGTCGTGTTGTCCGGCAGGTAGAAGTTGTCCTCGAGCCCGACGCGCACGTTGCCACCGAGCACGAGCGCCGTCGCCAGCATGCGCCACTGGCACTTGCTGATGCCGATGACCTCCCACTCGCTCCCCGGCGCCAGCTCGAGCGCGATCTGCTTCTGCAGCTGCAGGCTCTCGACCGTCGGCGGGATGCCGCCCAGCACGTTGACGATGAACGAGAACTGGAGCGGCGGCTTCAAGAGCCCCATGTCGACGAGCGGCCAGATGCCGTGCGTGTGCCCCGAGTCGAAGCACTCGAGCTCGGGCTTCACCCCGGCCTCGTTCATGGCGGAGATGAGCTTCATGATCTTGCCGTACGTGTTCGGGAAGACCATGTCGAAGACGAAGCTCTTCCGCTTCTCGGAGTACTTCGAGTAGTTCATCGTGCCCATGTTGAGGGCGGCGATCTCGGGCCGGCTCTCGCGCACGTAGGTGCACTGATCGCTCACGTCGTCCACGATGGTGCCCGTCGAGAAGTTGAGGAGGATGGGGCAGCGCTTGCGCGTCTCCTCCTTGATGCGCGCGAACGTGGCCGGGCTGAAGGTCGGCGTCCCGTCGTCGTTCCGGGCGTGGATGTGCACGGCGGCCGCCCCGGCGTCGTACGCGCGCTTCGCCTCTTCGGCGATCTCCACCGGCGTGTACGGGATGTGAGGGCACTGGCTGCGGTTCGCCAGCACGCCCGAGAGGGCCGCGGTGATGACGCAGAGATCCTTGTCACGCTTCTCGGTCATGGCTGCCTCGCTCCTACTCGGCCTTCGGGAGGCCGACGTCACGCTTCACGATGCTCTGCACGCGCTTCGCGATCTTGGTCAGGATCTTCAAGAGCTCCCGCGTCTCGCCCGCGCTCAGGCTGTCGAGCGCGCCGCGGAAGATCTCCATCGGCTCGACTGCGATGGCGCGCGCGATCTTCGCGCCCTTCTCGGTCAGCCGGATCTTCACGACCCGACGGTCCTCGGTCGACCGCGCCCGGACGACGAGCGACTCGCGCTCCATCCGGTCGATGATGCCGGTCACCGTGCTGTTCTGCGCGCGGATGCGCTCGGACAGCTCGGACAGCGAGAGATCGCCCAGCCCCTCGAGCATCTTGAGGACGGTGAGCTGCGGTCCCGTCAGGTCGACCTGGCGCGCCAGCTCCTTCGTGACCCGCCGGCTCTCCGTGTAGAGATAGAGGATCGCCTCGAGGATCGAGTCGATCTCGGGCTTGATCTCGGTGGGGATGGCGGTCGGCACGCAGGACTCCGGGGGGGGAGATGTTTCGCGTGCGAAATAATAGGGGCGCGGGCGCGACCGTCAACCCCGGACCGCCGACGCTCCCGGCTCGGCTACGGACAGACCGGGCAGCCCACCGGGCACGTCGGCTGCTGGGCGGTGGGCGTGACGCACTTGGGCTCCTGCTGGACGGGTCCCTCGATGACGCAGCAGAGCTGCCCGTCGGTGCAGCAATCGCTGCCGCAACACGTCGCACCGTTCGAGCACTGCCCTCCCGTGCTGGCGCAGGGGGGCGCTTCGCAGGTCCCGCCGACACACGTCGACTTCTTGCCGTCGCAGTGCGTGCCGCACCCGCCGCAGTTGTGCGGATCGTCGTACGTGTCGACGCACGCGCCCTCGCAGCAGGTCTGGCCGTTCACGCACGCGACTCCGCAGAGCCCCGAGTCGAGCAGCCCGCCGCTTCCGGACCCGCTGGAGCCGCCCGAGCTGCCTCCGCTGCTGCCACCGCTGGTGCTTCCGCTGGAACCGCCCGAGCTGCCACCCGAGGTGCTGCCCGAGTTGCTCCCGCTGCTGTTGCCGCTGGAGCTCCCCGATCCGCTGCTCGTCGAACCGCTGCTGCTTCCGCTGCCCGAGGTGCTGCTACCGCCGCCGCTGCTGGAAGAGCTGCCGCCCTCCTTGGCCGCGTCCACGGAGGCGTCGGCCGTGGCGTTTCCGAGCGAGTCCGTCGCTCCGCCGCACCGTGCCGTGAGCACCAGCAATCCCGCGAATCCCACCGTCCAGACGAAGTAAGCGCGCATGTCCCGACCTCCCAGGACGAAGGGTGGGCCCAGATCCGCGGAAAGTCGAAGTCTCCAGCGCGTTACCCCTGCTCAGGAGCCACTGCCGCAGAAGATGGTGGCGACATTGGCAAAGGCGGTCGCGAAGTCGGCCCCGCCACACGGCGCGCCGCCCGCGTCCCCCGCGAGGGCCGCCGAGAGGCAGGTCCCGTCGTATCCGCCGCAGGCCCCCTGGTCCGCCTCCGCGGCGCACTGCTCCCACGCCTCGAACGACGGCCCGTCGGCCACCGGGCAGCTCGCGTCGCACAGGGCGTGCTCGCACTCGGTCTGCGACTCGGCCGCCTGGGCGCAGTCCGCCGCGTCCGGGTCCACGAGGTCGAGGCAGCCCGGCTGGTTGACGGCGGTCGTCTCCGCGAAGACGACGACGGGGCCCCAGCTCGCGTCCGTCGAATCGGAGAGGACGCACGACGCGCAGGTCGGGCTATTCGACTCGTAGTCGCTGCAGGTGTCGTCCGTGGCGTCGGGGCCGAAGCAGGCGGCGTAGATGTCCGCGAGGTCCTGCGGGGCGCAGAGCCCTTGCGAGGCCCCCGTGGGCGGCACCCAGATCGGCGCCCATCCCGCCGCGGAGGCGGGGGCGCAGGTCGCCGCGGCCGGGTCGCCGGCATCGCCGTCGGCAGCGGACCCGGGGGCCGCCGGTGTCGAGGAAGACGTCGACGAGGGCACCGGCGCGGCCGTCGACGCCGCAGCCGGGCCGGGATCGGGCACGAGGATTTCGGCCGGCAAGGTGCAGGCGCCCAGGGCGGCGAGTATCACGAGGAGGAGGAGGCGGCGGCAGAGGTTCGAGAGGGCGGTCCGGTGGATCAGGTGCATTTGGCTCCCCATCGGACGCCGCCCGCCGGAAGTTGCGTCCCTTCTTGCGCGGACGCCCACGCTGCATCATGTTGCGCGGCCCGAATGACCGATCGCGAGTTCGAAATCCCCGTGAGGGACCTCGACGCCGCCGGGAAGCCCTTCCGCTTCCCGGTGAGGGCGGCGTGGCTCCGCGGCGCGCTCGAGGGGACGGCCGTCGGCGCCTCCGGGCACGACGGGCAGCTCGAGCTCCGCCTCTCCAAGAGCGGGACCGACGTCGTCGTTCGCGGCACCCTCGAGGCGCAGGTCACCGCCCCCTGCGCCCGTTGCCTCGAGCCGGCGGCCGTCGTCGTGAAAGAGGCCATCAGCGCCCTGGCCGTTCCCGCGACCACCAGCCGCGAGTCCGCCGGCAACAAGGACGACGACGATCTCTCCCCCGAGCAGGCCGATCTCATCCCCTACGACGGCGAAACCCTGGTCCTCGACGACCTCGTTCGCGACGAGCTGCTCCTCGCCATCCCGATGATCCCCTTGTGTTCGGAGGCCTGCCCGGGTATCCAGGCCCCCCCCCAGCTTGCCTCCGAGGAGCCGGAGGCGGCCGACGTCGATCGCATCGACCCGCGCCTGCGCCCGCTGCTCCGCCTGAAGAAGAACACGCAGTAGACTGTCAGTAGACTGTAAGGAGAAGCCGCCGTGGCCGTCCCCAAGCGAAGAACGAGTCGTTCGAAGAGCAAGATGCGCCGCGCGCAGCACGACAAGGTGACGGCGCCGAACATCGCCCCGTGCCCGAACTGCGGTGAGCCCGCCGTGCCGCATCGTGCGTGCGCGTCATGCGGGCACTACAAGGGCCGCGCCGTGAAGCGCGGGACGAGCTCGACCGAGTAAGCGAACTTATCTTCTCGCGGTTTCGAGCGCGGCGCGACGCGCGCGACTACACTCCTGAGCTCCGCCATGCCCCCTGCCCTGCCCCGCTCGCGCATCCTCGGCACAGGCTCGTACCTGCCTCCCGGGGTGCGGACGAACCACGACATCGAGAAGATGGTCGAGACGTCCGACGCCTGGATCACCGAGCGCACGGGCATCAAGGAGCGACGGGTCGCCCCCGAGGGCATCGTCACGAGCGACATGGCCACCGCGGCGGCGAAGGCCGCGTTGGAGATGGCCGGGCTGAAGGCGACGGACCTCGACATGATCATCGTCGGGACCGTGACGCCCGACATGCCGATGCCGGCGACGGCGGTCTTCGTGCAGCAGAAGCTCGGGGCGGGGGTCTGCCCAGCGTTCGATCTCAGCGCCGCCTGCGCGGGGTTCGTCTTCGGGCTTTCGGTGGCCGACCAGTTCATCGCGACCGGGCAGATGCGCCACGTGCTCGTCGTCGGGGTCGAGCTCTTGTCACGCGTCACGAACTGGACCGACCGGACGACGTGCATCCTCTTCGGGGACGGCGCGGGCGCCGTGGTGCTCGGCCCGGCCGACGTCCAGCCGGGGGAAGCGAAGCCGCGCGGCCTGCTGTCGACCTCCATCCTCACCGACGGCTCGCTCGCCAGCGCCTTGCGCATCCCGGGCGGGGGAACGGCGGCGCCCACGTCGCACGAGACGGTCGATCAGCAGCTCCAGTACATCCACATGAAGGGGCAGGACGTCTTCAAGGTGGCGGTGAAGAACCTCCTCTCGGCCAGCCGCAGCGCCCTCGCGCGCGCCGGGATGACGCAGGACGACATCGACTGGATCTGCGCCCACCAGGCCAACAAGCGGATCATCGATCAGGTGGTCGCGCGCGTCGAAGTCCCGCCCGAGAAGGTGCTGATGAACATCGAGCGCGTCGGCAATACGTCGAGCGCCTCCATCCCCATCCTGATGGACGAGAGCTACCGCGCCGGCAAGATCAAGGCGGGCGACACCGTCCTCATGTGCGCCCTCGGCGCGGGGATCTCGTGGGGGAGCGCGATCGTACGGCTGTGACCGGGCCGTACCGCGAGGCCGCCCCGGTGGAGCGCGAGCCGGGGACACCGGCGCGGTACGTACCCCTGACGCGCCGCGAGGAGCGGCTGCAGCGAGTCCTGCGGTCGGTGCCGGTGTTGCTGCTGACCCTGGCGGCGTTCCTGCTCGAGAGACCGTGGCTCGTCGCCGTGGCGCTCGCGTGGGGGCTCGCCGTCGTCGTCATCACGCGCCTGCACGCCCGCGCGCTCAACGGCCGCCTGAAGGCCCTCGCCGGCACGCTGGCGCGCGACGGAGACCCCTCCCTGGCGGCGCGCAGCCTGGAGGCCATCGTCGCCGACGCCCGCGGCTACCCCGGCTTTCACTGCGTGGCGCTGCTCTTCCTCGGGATCGCCAAGGCCCGCGGCGGGGACGCCGATGGCGCGCTGGATCTGCTCTACGTCGTGCAGAGGGCCGGCTGGCTTTCGCATCGGGCGCTCTGGATGGCGTGGCTCCTGCCCTGGCTCGCGCAGCTCCACGCGGCCCGGAACGAGCTCGATCTGGCCGAGAAGTGGCTCGAGCTGGCGCGGGCTTCGCTGCCGCCCGAGAAGCGCGAGGCGCTCGTGTCCCCCGAGTCGCTCGTCGCCCTCCGGCGCGGCAAGAACGAGGAGGCCATCGCGACCATCGACGCGTACATCGGCGCCGAGGACGCGAGCGATCCCGTGCGGGAGCACTTCGCGCTGCTCCGGGCCTTCGCCCACGAGCGGGCCGGCCACCCGCTGCCCGACGAGACCGTGCGCCCGCTGGTGAAGTCCCGCCTGGCCTCACCGGGCCGCGCGCTCCCGCTCGAGAAGTGGTGGGACGAGTTCGCGACGTACCTGGAGCGCCACGCGCCGGGTCCGGCAGGGTCCCCGGCGACGTAGGCCGCGGCGGCGCCCCGCCAGCACAACGTCGGGCCGCCGTACGCGCCGATCGCCGGATCGCGCGTCACCACGGTGAGGCCCTCCTCCTTGCTCAGGGGTCGACCACCTCGCACGGGAACAGTCCGCGCCCGGCCAGCCACGTTCCGCCCGAGCACACCATCTCGCTGCGTACCTTGCCCGAGTCCGCGGGCCCCTCCATCGTGCACCGGGTCCAGCACGTCACCGGTCCGCAGGCGCACTCCGTGCCGTCGACGAGGTCCTCCGGGCAGCAGTCGCTCAGCCCGGTGCCGTCGTTGCACGCCTCGAGAGTCGCGCTGCAGTCCGAGCCGTTGCCGGCGTCGGTCGGGACGGCCGGCGTGCTCGCGCTCTGGCACCCGTGAACGGCGAGCAGCGTGAGCAAGGGGACCGAGCACGCCGCCAGACGTCGATGCCACCTTCGCCGGACGGGCATCACGAGGTACGAGCTCACCCGTCCGGAGCGTAGCCCATCGCGTGACGCGGCCGTGAACCTGCGCTAGAGCCGCGGGCGGGCGAAGATGAACATTGCGTGGCTGTTCCCGGGTCAGGGCTCACAGGCAGTCGGCATGGGGCGGGACGTGCTGGAGGCGTCGCCCGCCGCACGTGCGGTCTTCGAGCGCGTCGACGCGGCGCTGGGAGAGCGCCTCTCGCGTCTCATCCTCGAGGGCCCCGAAGAGGAGCTCACGCTGACGGCGAACGCCCAGCCCGCCATCGTGGCGACCAGCTGCGCCATCCTGGCCGCCATCCGAGAGCGGGTGCCCGAGCTGGCACCGCCGGCGTTCGCGGCAGGTCATTCGCTGGGCGAATATTCGGCGCTCGTGGCGGCCGAAGCGCTGTCGCTGGAAGACGCCGTTCGCCTCGTCCGCGCGCGCGGTCGCGCGATGCAGGACGCGGTGCCGTCGGGCACGGGGGCGATGAGCGCCATCATGGGCATCGAGCCGGCGCGCATCGAGGAGCTCTGCCGCGACGCGACGACGCACGGTGGCGGCGCTCTCGTCTGCTCGCCCGCGAACTTCAACGCCCCGGGTCAGATCGTCATCGCCGGCCACGCCGCGGCCGTCGCGCGCGTGGGGGAGCTCGTTGCCGCCGAGAAGGGACGCGCCATCCCGCTGAAGGTGAGCGCGCCGTTCCACTGCGCCCTCATGGCCCCGGCCGCGCGGGTCGTCGAATCCGAGCTCGCTCGCACCGCCATCTCGGCTCCGCACTTTCCCATCGTCGCGAACTTCGACGCACGCCCCAACCCCGACGCCGCCCGCGTGAAGGACCTGCTCGTCCACCAGGTCGACGGACCGGTCCGCTGGGAAGCCACCGTCCGGCTCATGGCCGAAGCGGGGGTAACGCGGGCGCTGGAGATCGGCCCGGGCAAGGTCCTGGCGGGCCTGGTGAAGCGCACCGCCAGGGACCTCAAGGTGCTCAGCGTGGGGGACGCCGCGTCGCTCGGCGAGGTCGCGGGGTTCCTGGCCGAGGCCCGCTGACGCGTCTATAACGCGAGGCCATGTTCCGACTCGACGGCAGGATCGCACTGGTCACGGGGGGCTCACGCGGCATTGGCCGGGCTTGCAGCGAGGCGCTCGCCGCGCAGGGCGCCACGGTGGTCGTCAACTACGTGAAGGGCGAGGCGGCAGCGCGCGAGGTGGCGGACGCCATCGCGGCCAAGGGCGGCAAGGCCGACGTGGCGGGCTTCGACGTGGCCGACTCGAAGGCCGTCGACGCGGCGGTGGACGCGCTGGTCAAGCGCCACGGGAAGATCGACGTCCTCGTCGCCAACGCGGGCATCTCGATCGACGGCCTGCTCCTCCGCCTGAAGGACGACGATCTCGACCGCCTCTTCGCCACCAACGTGCGCGGCGCCATCGCGTGCGCCCGCGCTTGCAGCCGCGGCATGATGCGCGCGCGCTGGGGGCGCATCGTCTTCATGTCGAGCGTGGTCGGCGAGATGGGCAACGTCGGGCAAACGGCCTACGCGGCGAGCAAGGCCGCCCTCCTCGGCGCGGCCAAGTCCATCGCGCGCGAGTACGCGTCGCGCAGCCTCACGGTCAACGTCGTCGCTCCGGGGTTCATCGAGACGGACATGACGTCGACGATGACGCCCGAGATGCGCGAGCAGCTCGTGAAGCTCGTCCCCCTCGGGCGCATCGGGGGCGCCGGCGACGTGGCCGCGGCCTGCGCTTACCTGGCCAGCGAAGAGGCCGGATACGTCACGGGACAGGTGCTGCGCGTCAACGGGGGCATGTACGTCTGAGGCCATCGCGGACGGGCGATTACGCTGCGCACGGGCCTTCGCGCCGGCTCATGCTCGACTCGCGCCCGTTTTTCCGATACGAGGCGACTCACCCATGGCAATCGACATCCCCAGCGAGGTCAAGCGCATCATCAAAGAGCAGCTCGACGTCGAGGAGAAGGACATCAAACCCGAGTCGAGCTTCATCGACGATCTCGGCGCCGACTCGCTCGGCCTCGTCGAGCTGGTCCTCGCCTTCGAGGAGGCCTTCGAGATCGACATCCCGGATGAGGACACCGAGAAGATCCGCTCCGTCCAGGACGCGATCGACTACATCGAGAAGCACGCTAAGAAGTAGCGAACCAACATGGACCGGGTCGTCATCACCGGAATCGGGCTCGTAACCCCCGTCGGCATCGGCACGGCCGAGTCGTGGGCGGCGCTCCTCTCGGGCAAGGGCGGCATCGGGCCCATCACGCAGTTCGACTGCTCCGCCTTTCGCGTCCGCATCGCGGGCGAGGTCAAAGGCTGGGAGCCGACGCGCTGGATCGAAAAGAAGAAGCTCAAGGAGATGGACCGGTTCACCGAGTTCGCGCTCGGCGCCGCCTCGATGGCGGTCTCCGACGCGAAGCTCGAGCTGTCCGACGAGGAGCGCGGGCGTGCGGGGTGCTTCATCGGCGTCGGCATCGGTGGTCTCTTCACGCTGGAGAAGACCAAAGAGACGCTGATGGCCAAGGGGCCCACGAAAGTCAGCCCCTATTCCATCCCCGGCATCATCGCGAACCTCGCGGCCGGCCAGGTCTCCATCGCGTGGGGCCTGAAGGGGCCGAGCTACTGCACGACGAGCGCCTGCTCGAGCGGCGCGCACGCCATCGGCGAGGCCAGCGAGTGGATCCGCCGCGGCAAGTGCGACGTCATGGTCGCCGGCGGCGCCGAGGCCACGGTGACGCCCGTCGGCATCAGCGGCTTCGAGGCGATGTACGCCCTCTCCAAGCGGAACGAGGATCCGGCGACCGCCAGCCGCCCGTTCGACAAGGGGCGCGACGGCTTCGTCTGCGGCGAGGGCGCCGGCATCGTCATCCTCGAGTCGCTGGCACGGGCGACCAAGCGCGGCGCGCGCATCTATGCGGAGGTGACGGGCTACGGGGCCTCGAGCGACGCGCACCACCTCACGCAGCCCGCCCCGGGCGGCGAGGGAGCCCAGCGCTCGATGCGCATGGCGCTCGACGACGCGAAGCTCGCGCCGGACGCCATCGACTACGTGAACGCGCACGGGACCTCCACGCCGGTGGGCGACATCGAGGAGTCGAAGGCCATCGCGGCCGTCTTCGGCGCGCACGCCACCGAGAAGAAACTCTGGGTGAGCTCCACCAAGTCGATGATGGGCCACCTGCTCGGGGCCGCGGGCGCGGTCGAGACGGCGGTGTGCGCCCTCACGATCGCCGAGGGCAAGGTCGCCCCGACCATCAACCTCGTGGACCAGGATCCGGATTGTCCGCTCGACTACGTCGCCAACACCATGCGCGAGCGGCGCGTGCGGCACGCCATGAACAACTCGTTCGGCTTCGGCGGCACGAACTGCACCCTGGTGCTCTCGCGCCACGAGGGCAGGTGAATCCCGTGCCGCCGCCTCCCATGGGTCGGCCAGCGCTGGGTCATCGAGGGGAGCCGACCCGATGACCATGAAGATCGCGCTCGGGGCGGACCACGGCGGGTTCGAGCTGAAGAGGGAGCTCGTCGAGGGCCTGCGCGACCTCAAATACGTGATCGACGATCTCGGCGCCTTCTCCGCGGACCCGTCGGATTACCCCGACGTGGCGCACGTGGCCGCGCGGGGCGTCGCCGAGGGGATGTACGAGCGCGCCCTGCTGGTCTGCGGCACCGGCGTCGGCATGGCCATCGTCGCCAACCGCTACCGCGGCGTTCGCGCCGCCAACTGCGCCGACGTCTTCAGCGCCCGTTACTCGCGCGCCCACAACGACGCGAACATCCTCACGCTCGGGGGACGGGTCCTCGGCGTCGGCCTGGCCTGGGAGATCGTCAACGTGTGGCTGGCCACCCCCTTCGGCGGGGGCGACCGCCACGTGCGCCGCGTGGCGAAGATCGACCCCCCATGAGGTGCCCGTTCTGCGCGCACCAGGACAGCAAGGTGATCGACTCGCGCGTGTCGACCGCGGGGGACGTCATCCGGCGCCGGCGCGAGTGCGAGAGCTGCGAGCGGCGGTTCACGAGCCGCGAACGGGTGGAGGACGTGCTCCCGGTGGTCGTGAAGAAGGACGGCGTGCGGCAGCCGTTCGACCGCGAGAAGGTGCTGCGCGGCGTGCGCCTGGCGTGCAACAAGCGCCCGGTGGCGATGGATCGGATCGAGAAGTTCATCGACGAGCTGGAGCGGGACCTCGTCGAGAGCGAGGCGAAGGAAGTGGAGAGCCAGGAGCTCGGCGAGCGCGTGATGAAAAAACTGCGCGAGCTCGACGAGGTGGCGTACGTCCGCTTCGCCAGCGTCTACCGGAGCTTCCGCGACATCGACGAGTTTCGGTCCGAGCTCGACAAGATGGCCCGTTCCAGGGTCACCGGAGAGGCGTGAGATGAGCGCCCGAGCGAGCGCGCCGCCGCCCCCGCCGCCCCCCGAAGTCACCTTCACGAAGGACGACGAGAAATGGATGGGGATGGCGCTCGAGCGGGGCGCGCAGGGGTCCCCGTCGCCGAATCCTCACGTCGGCGCCGTGGTCGTCAAGGGCGCGCACGCCGTGGGCGCAGGGCACCACGAGCGGGCGGGCGACCTGCACGCCGAGGTCGCTGCGCTGCGCGAAGCGGGCGAGAAGGCCAAGGGCGGCACCCTCTACGTCACGCTCGAGCCCTGCAACCACGTCGGCCGCACGCCTCCTTGCACGGACGCTCTCCTCGCGGCGAAGCTCGCTCGCGTCGTCGTCGGCTGCCGCGATCCCAACCCGCACGTCGAGGGCGGCGGCATCGAGAAGCTGCGCGCCACCGGCGTGCGCGTCGACATCGGCTGCCGCGAAGCGGAGGCCCTGCGCCTCATCGCGCCGTGGTCCAAGTTCGTGACGACGAGCATTCCCTACGTCGCCCTCAAGCTGGGTCTCTCGCTCGACGGGCGCATCGCCTCGCGGACGGGGGCCTCCAAGTGGGTCACGGGGCCCGAGGCGCGCGCCCGCGTGCACCTTCTTCGCTCGCAGCACGACGCGGTGCTCATCGGCATCGGCACGGCGCTGGCCGACGACCCGCGTCTCACGGTGCGCGACGCGCCCGGCAACAGCCCCCTCCGAATCGTGTTCGACACGAAGCTGCGGCTGCCTATGGTCTCGCGCCTCGTGCAGACGGCACGCGAGGCCCCCACCTGGGTGGTCTGCACGACCGACGCTCCGTCGAGCAACGAGGAGGCGCTCATCGAGCGCGGCGTCGACGTGCTCCGCGCACCGCCATCGGCCGAGGGACGGATCGACCCGGTCGCAGGCCTGAAGATGCTCGCCTCCCGCGGCATCGTGACGGTGATGGTCGAGGGCGGCGCCGAGCTCGCCGGGAGCCTCCTCGCGGCCGCGGTGATCGACGAGCTCCACTGCTTCATCGCGCCCATCCTGCTGGGCCCGCGGGGCCGCCCGGGGGCGGTCGACTGGGCCGGGCCCGCGACACCGGCCGAGGCGCCCTGCATCGGCGACCCCCAGTGGGAGGTCTGCGGCGTCGACGCCCACGTGTGGGGAAGCCTCAAGTACCCTCCCCGCTGAACGCTTCCTCCTCACTGCCCGGGAGACGGGCGCGTCCTTGGCGATCTCCGCGAGGGCGCATTACATTGGGAAAGACGCGATGGTCCGCACGATCCTGCACTACCCCGACCCTCTGCTGAGAGAGCCCGGCAAGCGCATCGAGGCGCTGACGGACGAGCTTCGCGAGCTCATCGATGACATGGCGGAAACGATGTATGCCGCGCCGGGCGTGGGTCTCGCGGCCACACAGGTAGGCGAGCTCTGGCAGATCTTCGTCGTCGATTGCGCGGAAGAAGGCCAGCCGAGCGACCTCCGCGTCTTCGTGAACCCCGAAATCGTGGCCGTCGAGGGCAAGGTCACGTTCGACGAGGGTTGCCTCAGCTTCCCCGGGGCCCGCGAGGAGATCGAGCGCGCCGAGAAGGTGCGCGTAAGGGCCCAAGATCGCGAGGGTAAGTGGTTCGAGCTGGAGGCAGAGGGCCTCCTGGCGGTCGCCGTCCAGCACGAGTATGACCACCTCCAGGGCGTCCTGATGATCGATCGTCTCGGGCCGCTGAAAAAGCGCCTCCTCCACCGCAAGATGCTAAAGCGCGAGGCAAGCGCCACTGCTTGAGGCGTGCAGACGCACACATTCTGGTCGGTTTTTGCGGCGGCTCAGGTCGCCGCGAGGCAAACGGCGTGGAACAACCGACTCCCGAGGAACGTTTCGGCCTCAGCGTAGACCAAACAGTTCTGTTGCCCCGTACTTCCCGGCATAGTCAGTGACCACTCCCCTCCCCATCCCCATTCATCCCGTTCGCGACGGCGCCCCCACGGACGCCGTCACCACGTACTTCGAGCAGCTCGCTCGGGTACCTCTCCTCACCCGCGAGGGTGAGGTCGATCTCGCTCGTCGAATCGAGGACGGCGAACGCCGCGCGCTGCGCGCCATCGTCGCTTCCCCTGTCGGCGCGCGCGAGCTCGCCGCCATCGGCCGCGCGCTGCGAGACAAGAAGCTTCGCCTTCGCGACGTCACCCGCGCCACGGTGGACGACGAGGGCGACGACGAAGAGCGCGTCGCCAAGACCATCGCCGACGCCCTCGAGCGGGCCGGCAACATCGCGCGCGTCCGCCGCGTCTCGGCGCGGACGTGCGACGAGCTCGCCGAGGCCCTGCTCGAGGTGCGCCTCACCAAGCGCGCCGTCGATCGCGTCGTCGCCAAGCTCCGCGCGACGCGCGACGCCGCCCCCGTCACGCGGCGTCGCACGCTCGACGCCGCGCTGGCCACCATCCGCGCAGGCGAGGCCAGCGGCGAGCGCGCGAAGGCGAGCCTCATCTCGGCGAACCTGCGCCTCGTCGTGTCCATCGCGAAGCGCTACCGGAACCGCGGGCTGCACCTTCTGGATCTCATCCAGGAGGGCAACCTCGGCCTCATGCGCGCCGTCGACAAGTTCGAGTACAAGCGCGGCTACAAGTTCAGCACGTACGCCAGCTGGTGGATCCGCCAGAGCGTGAGCCGCGCCATCAGCGATCAGGCGCGCACCATCCGCATCCCCGTGCACATGGTGGAGACGCACAACAAACTCTCGAAGACCCTGCGAGACATGGTGCAGGAGGGGGGCGACGAGCCGAGCCCGGAGCAGCTGGCGGCGCGAATGAACGTGCCCGTCGAGAAGATCCGCATGCTCCTCGAGGCGACGCGCGATCCCGTGAGCCTCGATGCCCCCGTGGGCGAGGACGGCGGGGCGACCGTCGGCGACTTCGTCGAGGACCTGTCGTTCCCCTCGCCTGACGACGCCCTCGGCGACAACGAGCTGTCGCGCGAGACGCGCGATCTCCTGAAGCTCCTCTCCCCGCGCGAAGAGCAGGTGCTGCGCATGCGCTTCGGCATCGACTCGCCGGGGGATCTCACGCTCGAGGAGGTCGGCAAGAGCTTCGAGCTGACCCGCGAGCGCATCCGTCAGATCGAGACCAAGGCGCTGCGAAAGCTGCGCCTTCCCTCGTTCCACCGGAAGCTCAAGACGCACATCGAGCGCTGACGAGGGCTCGCTCGCGCCTCCCTCGAGCGCCTACTTGCGCTTGAAGAGGCCTCCGTCGAGCTTCACCCCGCGGGCAGCGAAGTCGTTGGCCAGGCGAGGCACGGTCCCCGTCGCGGCATAAGCGCCTTCCCCAGTCCCGTCGGCGCTGAGCACGAAGAGATCCCGCGAAACGACCCCCTTGGCGTCGCTGCCTGCGAGCTCGGCCACGCGAAGCACGCGCTGCCGCCCGTCGGCCGACCGGACTACCTCGACGGCCACGTCGAACGACTCGCCCACGGCTTCCCGGGACGCCTCGATGGACGCCCCGGGACGCGCGAGCGCGACCTGCGACGCCAGCCTCGCAAGCCCGTGACGGAGCGACGGGGCCCCCACTCCGGCCAGGACGCCCTCGCAGCCCTCTCCGATGGCGTCGACGACGGCCGCCGCGACCGAGCCCGCCAGCGACGCCACGATGAGCCGGTCGGCCCCGAGCCGCGACGCGGCCCGCACCGACTCCTCCCCCCGCGGCCCGTGATCGGACAGCGAGAGGGCAACCACCTGAGCCTGGGCGATCGCGATCTCGTCGGCGTCCTGGAGAACGGCCACCCGCTCCCCCGCGGGAGCCGCCGACGCGAGCGCCCCGAGCGTCGCGGCGACCACCGCCGGACCCGAGCCGACGACGAGCACGTTGGCCCGCGCGGCCAGGCACGCCTCGAGGAACGACGCGATCGACCGCGACATCGTCCCCGACCGCACCATCTCTTCGATCGACGCTTCGACGCGGCGGCGCTTGCGCACCGTCAGCACCCACGTGCTCGCCGCGGGAGGCGCGATCGCCACCATGTGCGCGCCACGCGCGAGGCGGCGCTCGATGACGAGCTCTCCGTCGTGCCAAGACTCGCCGGACTGGTGCGCCAGGCGCATGACCACCCGCCCCAGCGCCTCTTCGCTCGTGAACGACGGATCCGCGAGCGCAGGTTGCCCGTTCTTGACCGCCAGCACGTAATCCGGCCGGGCGACGTGGATCTCCATCGTCTCCTCGTCCTCGAGCAGCGGACCGATGGGGCCGAGCCCGACGAGCTCGCGAAGCGCGTCGCGCGCGAGCAGCTCGAGGTCGGTCCCCTCGGGGGCCTCCCCTTCTTCACGCATGGCCTTCGCCTGCTCGCGAACGGCCCGATCGATCTGCTGCGACAGCGTCTCGTCGACCACCGGAGTGTGCTTGAGCGCTCCGAGATCCACCACGTCGGCGACGCGATCGACCAGCGTGATGAGCGCCAGCCGCCTCGCCGCCTGTTGGGGCGTCTCGCGTGGAAGGGCCCGGCCCGCCATCGCCGGCGGCATGGAGCGCACCACGACCGGTTGTTGTGCAGGCGCAGCCGTCGACGCCGCGCGCTGCGTGGACCCCGCCCCGCCGGGTCCCGCCGCCGGCGCACGGCGCGGGTCCTGCTGAGGCACGCGTGGAGGTCCCGGCACCTTGGGCAGGCCCTGGCCACGCGCCTCGGGAGAGCTCTCGCTGTCGTCCGGATCGCGCTCGAGCGGGTAATGGCTGACGCTCTGCTCGGAGGGAAGGCGAGACGCCTGAGGCGGCGGCCCGACCATCGGCGGAGGCTGCACCACGATCGGGGCGTTCGGCGCCGACCCGACGGCGGGCAGCGGCGGCGGCCCGCCCTGGGCCTGCGGAACGATGGGCGGCGGAGCCGGCGTCCCGTCGCGCGGCAGCGGTCCCAGTCGCGCCGGGGTGCGCCCCTGCGAGTCGTCGTTGGGTCCGTAGGTCTGATCCGGGAGCGGGGCCCCCGCTTGCGACGTCGTCTCCAGCCGGAGCACGAAATCGCCGATGTAAATCTTGTCCCCCTCGCGGACGATGGTGGCCTGCGAGATCTTGCGCCCGTTGACGTAGGTGCCGTTCGTGCTCTTCAGGTCGGTGACGATGAACCGACCATCGCGAAAGAGGAGCCGCGCGTGGTGCTTGGAGACGTTCCCCTTCGGGAGCATGAGATCGTTGCCCTGGACACGCCCGACGTTGATCTCGTTCTTGTCGAAGGCCTCCCGACGCTCCGCGCCTCCCTTTTCACTGATGATGATCGTGAACATTCAGTCCCTCGAGGGGGGAGACAATCCGCACTCCCACGTTTCGCGCGAAGATGCGCGCCGCACGCGCAGCACGGCCTGTCACGCAGGCGGTGTCGAGGCGAGCTCCGGGGGAATTGTCGAAGGACGGCACGCAGCGTGTCAACTGCGTGTAGAGAATGAGCTACTTTGCCGGCTTTCTTGCCTGGCCAGCGGCTGCCACGTCCCCCGCGCGGGCTCCAACTCGGTCCCGGACCTCACTCGTCACCTGGGCGAGGAGCTCCCCGGCCAGCGCGATCACGTCGCGCGTTTCGAAGCCGCTGCTGCGGAGCTCGCGGTAGATCGTCTTCGCGAGAATCGCGAGCGTCCGGGGCTCACGGGCGCCGGGGGTATCACCGAAGGGGAGCAGAGCCATGGTTGGGGGGTCTCGTTCGCGCCGCGCCGCGGCGTAGCCGCGAGGGGTCGGCGAGGCGCACGTACAAGGCACGTGCCATCGCGGGAGGCGCTCGCACACCGGCAAATCCGCGACGGAAACGCTGCCGTGCGAAGACCCATGCGCACGACGCGACCGCGGTTGCGCGAATGGCTCTTCGCGGCACCACGAGGACAACGCACCGAGCCGTACGCGCGCCGCATCGTGACAAGTGGTAGGGTCTGCCACCGCGATGGCGGACGGTGCTGGCCTGGTTGCGCGCTGGACGCGCCCCGAATCGCGATCGCGGCGGCTGCTGCTGGCGGCCTTCGTCTACCTCGTCTGCACGACCGCCTACGCGACGGTCGCCGGGCCCGACCGACTCATCCAGCACACCCAGTACAACCACTACGCGCTCCTCGCCGACGCGTGGCTGCACGGACGCCAGTGGCTCGCGAACGGCCCGCCCTCGTACGCGATGAACAACGACTTCGTCGAGTTCCACGGCAAGACGTACATCAGCTTCCCGCCCCTGCCGGCGATGCTCATGCTTCCCTTCGTCAAGCTCTCGGGCAGCGCCGAGAACTTCCGCGACGGGCAGTTCATCGTGTGGCTGGCGGGGCTCGCTCCTGCATGTCTCTTCCTGGTGCTCGAGAAGCTCCGCCGGACCAAGCGCGCGCCTCGCAAGGAGCGCGAGAACGTCGTCCTCTCGCTCCTCTTCGCGTTCGGCACGGTCTACTTCTTCACCGCCGTCGAGGGCACCGTGTGGTTCGCCGCGATGGTCGTCGCGGCCGCCGCCTCCGCGCTCTACGTGCTCTTCGCGCTCGACGCCGAGCGCCCCCTCCTCGCGGGGGCCATGATCGGCTGCCTCTACCTCAGCCGGCCGACCGCCATCTTCATGGCGCTCCTCTTCGCGCTCGAGGCGATCCGCGTCGCGATGGGACCGGGCCGCAAAGTCGACGTCCGCGACGTGGCGCGCCGTTACGTGCTCTTCGCGCTTCCAATCCTCGTGGCGTTCGGCTTCGTCGCGTGGACGAACTGGACACGCTACGGCCGGCCCAGCCCCTTCTACTTCGACCACGAGTTTCTCACGGTCGCGTGGCGCGCGCGGATGCTCCGCTGGGGCATGGTGAACTACCACTTCCTCGCGAAGAACCTCGGCGTCTCGTTGACGAGCCTCCCCTGGCTGGCCCCGCCCGACGGTCGAGCCGCGTTCGGGGCTCCCTTCAAGGTGAACGAGCACGGGCTCGCCCTCTGGTTCACGACGCCCATCTACTTCTGGCTGCTCTGGCCGAAGCGCTTCGACGGGGAGCCCGACCGCAAGTGGCTCTACGTCGTCGTCGCGCTCTCGGCGGCGGTGCCGGCTGCGATGGATCTGCTGTACCAGAACTCCGGATGGCGCCAGTTCGGCTACCGGTTTTCGAACGACTACGCCGTGCTGCTCTTCGTCCTGCTCGCGGTGGGCGCACGGCCCATGCGGTGGCTCTTCGCGACGGCAGCGGCCTGGGGCGTGGCGTGGAACCTCTTCGGTGCCATCACCTTCGACAAAGCTATCTTCGATCGGTTCTACTTTCGCGACGGCTCGCAGACCGTCGTGTATCAGCCGGACTGAAATCGCATGTTGAAGGCTGGCATGAAGACATGGCTGTGCGTGAAGATGTGGCTGTACGGGATGTCGATGACACTGCTCGTGAGTGTTCCGGCGTGCCGCAGCGGCGGCCGCCCCTCGGCTCCGCCCGGCGTCGCCGTCGGCAGCCTCTCGGTGACGAGCAAGGCGTTCGCCCCGAACGGGGCCATTCCGGTCGACTACACCTGCGACGGCGCGGACCGCTCCCCGCCGCTCACCTGGAGCGCGCCGCCCGCGGGCACGAAGGCCCTCGCGATCCAGCTGGACGATCCCGACGCCACCAGCGGGGACTTCACGCACTGGCTCGCCTTCAACCTCGCCCCCGGCACCATGCGCCTTCCCGAAGGCGTCGAATCCGGCGCCCTCGGCGGCGAAGAAGGGACCAACTCCTTCGGGCGCCTCGGCTACTCCGGTCCCTGCCCTCCCCGCCACGAGATGCATCGGTACGCCTTTCACGTCTTCGCGGTCGACGCGCCCCTGACCCTCCACCCCGGGGCGAGCCGCGACCAGTTCGACGACGCGATGAGCCAGCATGTCCTGGCCGAAGGCGTGCTCGTCGGCACCTTCTCGCACTGACGAGCGCCCTCGACTGGACATGCGGCCGTCCAGGCCGCGCCTCCTGCGCGTGAACGGCCTCGCGTCCACATGCGGCGCACGAACCACGAGGGATGAAAGGGTGCGACCGTGGGCACGCCCGCTGCACGGCGCGGCAGGACCATGCGCCCCTTCGTCCTCGCGATTCTGGGCACACTGCTCGTGGCAGCCGGGATCGCCGCCGGCTGCGGGGGAAGCGGCAGCGGCAAGGGCTCCGGCGGCGGCGATGCAGGCAACGACGGCGACGCGACGCTCGGCGACGGATCCTCGACGAAGGACGCCGGCGAGAACGACGGCGGGACGACGGGCGAAGGCGGGCCGCACGCAGCCAAGCTCCCGGTGAAGAACGTCGTCTTCTTCATCAAGGAGAACCGCACCTACGACGTCTACTTCGGCAAGTTCCCGGGGGGGCGAGGCGCGGACGCCGGCGTCATCTGCGACGGCGGCACCGTCCGGCTGCAACGCCTCCTCGATCGCTCGAGCCCTGACATCAGCCATGCCTGGGACGCGGCGCTCCTCGCTTACCACGACGGCGGGATGAGCTGCTTCGATCAGATCGCGAACGACGCCGTGTACCCCGGCGGCGGACCGCTCGGCTACCAGGTCGCCGACGAGGCCGACATCCCCAATTACTGGGCGCTCGCGAAGACCTTCGTCCTCTCGGACAACTTCTACTCGAGCCTGCACGGCCCGAGCTTTCCGAATCACCTCTACACGATCGCCGCGACGAGCGGCGGCGTCCGGGACAACCCCCTGGGCTCCGACCCGACGCACCCCAACGCGCCTCAGGTCGGCCCGTGCACGTCGTCCACCGATTGTCCCGATCCGGGCGAGGCCGGCCTCGAGCCGAGCGACGTCACGCCCTACACCGTGACGAGCGGCATCTGGGGTTGCGACGCCGATCCCAAGGTGCGTGTCCCGGTGCTCGACGAGGAGGGCGAGGTCGAGGACATCTACCCGTGCCTCGACTTCAAGACGCTCGGCGACGAGCTCGACGCGGCCGGCGTCACCTGGAAGATGTACGCCCCCGTACAGGGCGCGTACGACGGCGGCTTCCAGGGCTCGGGCGGATACATCTGGACCGTGTACGACGCCATCCGCCACATGCGAGACAGCTCCGACTGGGCGGGGCACGTCGTGCCCATCGACGACTTCGTGAACGACGCGAAGAACGGCACGCTGCCGAGCGTCTCGTGGATCTCGACGCCGACGCCCGTCAGCGAGCACTCGCCGCAGAGCGTGTGCACGGGAGAGAACTGGTCGGTGAGCCTGCTGCAGGCGCTCGCGTCGGGGCCGCAGTGGAGCCAGAGCGCGGTCTTCCTCACGTGGGACGACTTCGGCGGGTTTTACGACCACGTCGCGCCGACGCAGGTCGACGAGTTCGGCCTGGGCTTCCGCGTTCCCATGCTGGTCGTTTCCCCCTGGGCCAAGGGCGGTACCATCGATCACCAGCGCGCCGAATTCAGCTCCGTCCTCAAGTTCATCGAAACCGACTTCGATCTCCCGCCGCTCACGGCCCGCGACGCCAACGCCATCGACATGACCCAGGACTTCGACTTCACCAAGACGACGCCGCTCGCGCTGCCGGCCCTCCATCAGCGGACCACGACGCCGAACGGCGACGCCGGGTGCACGACGTACTAGGACGGACCCATGGAGACCGGTATGCGCGACATTCTCTTTCTCTTCACCGCCGCGGCCTGCGTATCCATCCTCACCGCGGCGACCGCGCACGCCCAGGGAGCGCCGTCCCCGCAGCAGCCCGATCAGATCCAGCCGCCCGACGACGACACGAAACACGAGATCGATCGCACGTCGCTCTACGGCGACGACGCGCGCATCCCGCGGCCGAGGACCGTCATCGCGACGACGAGCTTCTCCTACACCAACATCGGCTCGGATCCGACGCAGGTATCCAGCCCGTTCCCCACCGAAGCGGCCGGCTGTTACACCGCGGGCGGCGCCGCGCACCCGTGTTACTCGACGTTCTCGAACAACACGGCGCAGCCCGGCGGGCAGGTGATCGTCCAGGGTGAGCTCGGACTCTATTCGCACATCTCGCTCCTCGGGAACGTGATGGTGGGCGCCGGCGGCGTCGGCGCCGTCCCGAGCCCGGACGTGGGCGGCACAGTCGCCGCGCGCTTCCAGGTGCTTCCCGATTCGTGGACGCACACGCACCTCGTCATCGCCGGCGGGTACGTGCGCGAAGCCTGGAACCCGCCCGCCTACGACGACGACAAGACGCCCCCCGTCTGGCTGCCCGGCATGGCCGGTGGCACCAACGGCGGGTACATCCAGGTGGCCATGTCAGGCGACCTCGGGCGCCTTCGCATGAACGGGATGGTCCACGGCCAGCACACCTTCGCCGACGGTCGCGATCCGCTCGACGTCACCGTGGATCTCGGCGCGACCTATCGCGTGGCGGGCGAATTCCGGCTGGGCGCCGAGTACGTCGGGCAGGACCTCGAGGAGTCGTTCAGCCCCGGCGCCGAAGGCGGAGCGCGCCACTTCCTCGGGCCGGTGGCGGCGCTCCAGCTCTGGAACCGGCGCATCACGATCCTCGGCGGCCCCTCCGTGGGGCTCTCGGCCATCTCGCCGGACTTCGTCGCCCGCCTCGCGATGTCCGCCGGCTTCTGAGAGGACCCGAGCTACCGCGCTTCGGGAGGGATGGTCATGTGCTGGCCGGCCTTCACGCCGTGCCGGCGCGCCCACCCGGCGTTGACCTCGAGGACGTAGCGGGAAGGGCAGCCGACGGTGCGAGGGGCGTCGTTCAGCGTGGGAGCGTTCTCGAGGATGCCCACGACGAAGCCGTCGTCGTCGATGTGGATGAGGTCGAGCGGAATGCAGGTGTTGTGCATCCAGAACGGATGCTCGTCGCGCGTGCGGAGGTCGAAGAGCATCCCGTGCTCCTCGGGCATGCTCTTCCGGTACATCAGCCCACGCTCGGTGTCGTGCGGCGACGAGACCAGCTCAGCCTCGACCGAGACCGACGGATGGGTCGTTGCGACGGGGCCCCTCGCGTCGGGGAAGTCCACGTGCACCACGGGGACCCTCGGCGGGCCTCCCTCGGGGTCGACGGGGCACCCCGGGGCGGGCCCGGGAGCGACCGCGGCGGGGGCCTGCGCGGGCGTCACGAGCATGCAGCGCTGGTCGGGGTTGCCGGCAGGGCTGGGGCTCCCGGCGGGCGAAACGGCCGCCGCGGCCGCGGCGGGCGCGGGGGACGAGGCAGGAGGCGGGCCGTGCGAGGGGAAGTCCTCCGACGGCGCCCGCGTACACTCGGCCGCCAGGGTCGCCACGAGAGCCAGCATCCACACGCGCATGCCCGGGGCCATACCCCATCGCCTCAGGCTGCGACAAAAAGAAAAAGGCACTGCATAGGGGCCCGGGGGGGGAGAGCCGGCCTACGCAGTGCCGCCCAGGAGCACTGCTACACGCGTGCCAGGAGGCGGTCCGAGGGATCCTGACCACTTGCATGGCGAGAAAACCCGGCAGACTTCAGGATCGCAAAGACGGCGCGAAATGGGTTTGCAGAAGTGAAATGTACGCTGATGCGTACGTGAGCCGACGAGACGAGCTCGGCCGCATACCTTTACCGCTGCCCTGTCGCCGGCCCTCTCGCGGCGCGGCCGCGCGCGACGCCGCGCAACCGATTGCCCCGGATGCGGCATCCCAGCTTCGAGCGCGCTCCGACGCGCCTCCCGTGGCATAAAGGGCGACGATGGCAGCAACCACAACCGGCCTCGGCGCGGTCCAGCCCATCGGGCTCGCACGACCCGCCCGGCCCAAATACAATAAGTGGCTGATCACCGTCTCGATCACGTTCGGGACGCTGATGGGCGCCATCGACTCATCCATCGTCAGCGTCGCCATGCCCCACATGATGGGGTCCCTCGGCGCGACGGTGCAGGAGATCACGTGGATCTCCACGGGGTACATCATCGCGAACGTCGTCGTCATGCCGTTCACGGCGTTCCTCGGGCGCCAGTTCGGGCAGAAGCGCGTCTACATGTTCTGCCTCGCGCTCTTTCTCTTCGGTTCCATCTTGTGCGGGATGGCGAGGACGCTCCCGTCCCTCATTTTCTTCCGCGCCATCCAGGGCTTCGGGGCCGGGGCGCTCCAGCCGACCGAGCAGGCCATCCTCCGCCAGACGTTCTCGGCCAAGGAGCAAGGCATGGCGATGGCCCTCTTCGCCATGGCCGTCATGCTCGGCCCGGCGCTCGGGCCGACGCTCGGGGGCTGGATCGTCGACAACTACTCGTGGCCGTGGATCTTCTACATCAACGTGCCCGTCGGCATCGTCGGCCTCGGGATGGTCTACGCGTTCGTCCACGAGGACGAGGACATCATCCAGAAGAACCTCGCCCTCGCGCAGGCCCAGCGAAAGAACATCGACTGGTGGGGCATCGGGCTCCTCGTTGCGGGCCTGTGCGCGCTGCAGTACTTCCTCGAGGAGGGGCAGCAGGACGACTGGTTCCAGTCGGCCGGGATCACGGTCGCCTTCTGGGCCGCGCTCGCGTTCATCGCGGCGTTCGTCGTGCGGGAGCTCACCTGCGAGGTGCCCGCCGTCAACATCCGGCTCTTCAAGGACCCGGTGTTCCTCTCCGGCACGCTCATCGGCGCGCTCATGTTCGCGCTGCTGATGTGCACGATGTTCCTCCTGCCGCTCTTCATGCAGACGCTGCTCGGCTTCACGGCGACCGACGCGGGGTTCGCCATGATGCCGCGCGTCTTCGTGATGCTCATCGCGACGCCGATCGTGGGGCGCATCTACAACATCGTCTCGCCGCGCATCATCATCGCCCTCGGCATCGGCTTCATCGCCCTCGGCGCGTACGACATGAGCCACTTCACGCTCGAGAGCGGGCAAGGCGACATCATCTTCTCGATCATGACGCAGGGCGTGGGCTTCTCGTGCCTCTTCGTTCCCCTGTCGACCGTCGCGCTCACGTCGATCCCGCGCCACAAGATGGCCGACGCGACCGGCCTCAACTCGCTCTTCCGTCAGGTCGGCGGCTCCATCGGCCTCGCCATCGGCGCGACCCTGCTGACGCGGTACGGCGACAGCGCGCGCGCGGCGCTCGTCGCACACGTGACGGCGTCGAGCCCGGCCGCGGTCGACCGGACGAACGCGCTGACGACTATGTTCATGCATCGCGGGTTCGGCCCGATCGAGGCGCAGGCGATGGCGTACCGGGCGCTCGACGGGATCGTGGAGGGGCAGGCGACCTTGCTCGCGTTCAACAAGGTGTTCCTGCTGGCGGGGATCGCGTTCCTCTTCGTGCTGCCGCTGCTCTATTTCCTCAAGGTCCCGGAGATCACCGACGACGAGCCGAAGGAGAAGATCGAAGTCCACATGGAGTGAGGGGAGCCGCTACGCCTTCAGGCTCCTCACCCCCGCCTGGTGGACCTTCCCCGGCAGTGACCTCCCCACGATGCTCTCGGCCACTTTCCCCGCCTCCCAGAGCCTCTCGAGGTCCACACCCGTCTTCACGCCCATGCCCTGAAGCATGTAGACGAGGTCCTCCGTCGCGAGGTTGCCCGCCGCCCCCGGCGCGTAGGGGCAGCCCCCCAGGCCGCCGACGCTCGCGTCGAAGTCGCGGATGCCCATCTCGAGGCCCACGAGCACGTTGGCCAGGGCCGTCCCGCGCGTGTCGTGCATGTGCATCGCGATCTGCTCGCGCGGGATCTCCGCCAGCGCCATCTCGAGGATCCGCCCGGTCTGCCGAGGCGTCCCCGCGCCGATCGTGTCGCTCAAAGACACCTGGTAGCACCCCATCGCCAGGAGCTTCTTCGCTACCGCGAGGCCCTGCTTCGGATCGACATCGCCCTCGTAGGGGCAGCCCCACATCGTCGACACGTAGCCGCGCACCTTCATCCCCGCGTCGCGCGCCGGGCCGATGGTCTCCTCGAAGGCCACCAGCGTCTCGGCCACCGTCTTGTTCACGTTCTTCTTGTTGTGCGTCTCGCTCGCCGACACGAAGACGGCAATCTCGCGGATCCCCGCGTGGCGGGCCCGCTCGAGGCCCTTGGCGTTGGGGCAGAGGGCGCTGAAGGTCACCCCCTCGGGGGGCTTCGCGTGCTCGGCCACCTCGTCGGCGTCGGCCAGCTGCGGGATCCACTTGGGGGATACGAAGCTCGTGATCTCGATGCGGCGCAGCCCCGCCTGCACGAGGGCGTCGATGAGGCGCAACTTGCCGCGTAGCGGCACGGCGGCACGCTCGTTCTGGAGCCCGTCGCGCAGGGACACCTCGTAGACGGAGACGGCGTCCGACACGCGCTCGAAGAGGGCCGGAGGAGAACCCACAAGGACAACATAGTGCGTGGTAACCTCGCTGGCGATGGAGGACACGCCCGAGCCCAGCGAGCGGGGAGAGCGCGGTGAGCCATCGAGCCTGCGCGGCCCCCTCTCGGAGGTGTACCTGCCGGCGCTGACGTCGGCTCAGCCGGAGCAGCTCGCCCGGCGGCTCGGCGACCGGGCGACGGTCGACGACCCCATCTTCGGTCGGACGAACGGCATGCCCGCGCTCGAGCGCTACCTGGAAGAGGTGGCGGCCTGGCTGGCCAAGCGCGAGGGGGCCTTCGACAAGGTGGCGTTCACCGTGGGCTCGGACCGCGACGTGACCGAGGGGACGCTCTCGCTCACCTTCGACGGGCGGCGTGTCTCGGTGCCCGTTGCCATCGTGGCCGAGCGACGCCGCGAGCGTGAGGTCGAGCTGCGTCTCTACTACTCGACACGACCCATCAACGGGACGCAGGCGGTCCGCTCGCCGCTCCTGGCGCAGGACGACGAGGTGGCCGTGCCCGCCCCCGTCGCGGCGCACCTCGATGCGCTCGGCAAGGGCAACGTAGCGGCGCTCGTCGCGAGCTTCGAGGAGGCAGGCTCGCTGCGCGACGCGCAGGGGACGACACACGCGCGCCAGGGCGAGGGGCTGACGGAGCACTACAAGAAGCTCTTCGGCGACAAGCCGGGCATCCAGGTCCTCAAGGGCGCGCGCGCGGACGACGGGCGCACCTGCGCGCTCGAGTACACGGTGGTGCGGGTCCACGGAAAGCCCGTCCCTCCGCAGGCCGGCCTCGCGGTGTACGAGCGGGGCGAGAGCGGGTTGCTCCACGCCGTCCGCGTGTACGAAGACGTCGAGATCTGACGGGGCCGGAGCATGAGGCTGCGCGCAGGCAGGCTGCTCGCGGTGGGCGTCGGTCTCGTCGCGGGATCGGTGTCGCTCGGCGCGTGCGGTAGCTGCGCCGGCACGAGCGCGTCGAGCACGACGGGCGACGCCGCCGCCGAGGCCCTCGTCGAGCCTCCCAGTCCGTCACACGCTTGCCAGACCTACGCCGCGGCGTTCTGCGGGCGACTGCAGGCATGCACGCCCTTCTTCATGCAGGCAGCCTACGGCGACGAGGGGACGTGCGAGCAGCGGATGGCCAAGGGGTGCCTGCCCGCGCTGACTGCGAAGGGCAGCCGCGTGACGCCCGAGCTGATGGAGGGGTGCGCGTCGGCCATCGCGACTCAGACCTGCGACGAGGCGCTCGACAACCAGCAACCATCCGCGTGCGACGTCCCGGGCACGCTCCCCATGTGGGCGCCGTGCGGCGTCAGCTCCCAGTGCCAGACCGGCTATTGCAACATGACGTCGGGTCTCTGCGGCAGTTGCGTGCCGCGCGTCGGCGCCACGGCGAAGTGCATCGTCGACAGCGACTGCTCGGCCACGCTCGTCTGCCACGTGGGGACGTGCGTCGGCCCGGGCATAGCGGACGCGCCCTGCGGGCCGACGTCGCCGTGCATGCGGACGCTGACGTGCATCGGAGGCAAGTGCGCCCCGCCCGTGGCCGTGGGCGGCCCCTGCACGGCGCCCACCGACTGCGACGGAGCCCATGGAGCCTTCTGCAACCTGCTGACGAAGACCTGCGCGCAGACCGAGATGGCCGCGAACGGCTACCCGTGCGGCCTCGTGGCCTCGGACGCGGGCACCCTCGCGGTCGCATGCGCCGGCGGCGAGTCGTGCGGCCGGGTCAACCCGAAGGGCCAGGGGACATGCCATCCAACGGCGCTCGACGGAGCCCCATGCGGGCCCGACATCGCGTGCCTCGCCCCCGCGGTGTGCTCGGCGACGGCGAGGTGCACGCTGCCGAATCCGGCGATTTGCCAGTAGCGCCGCGCGTATGCTGCCCGTCATGCTCGAACGACTGACGAAGGCGGGGGCCCTGATGGCGTGCGTCGCGGGCACGCTCTCGTGCGGACACGGCGGTGTCGTGCAGTCGGAGCTGCCCATCAAGCGGGTCGTCATCTACCGGAACGGCGTCGCGTACTTCGAGCGCGCGGGCCACGTCGAGCGCGAAGAAGTTCGCTTCAAGATGCGCCAGGCCGAGGTGGGCGACTTCCTGGCGACGCTGGCCGTGATGGAAGCGGGCGGCAGCAGCGTGCGGTCGGCGGCGTTCCCGCTGAAGGACCAGACCGGCAAGCCGAACAAGCCGGACGAAGACCCCGACACGGCGCTTCGCAACGTCGTCCTCGCGCTCGACGGCAAGGCGCACGATCTGCAGGTGGGGTACGTCGCGGCGGCGCCCGTATGGCGCCCTTCGTACCGGCTCGTCGTGCAGCCGGGCGGGCAATCCGATCTGCAGGTGTGGGGCATCGTGGAGAACCTCTCGGGCGAGGACTGGAGCAGCGTGCAGCTGTCGCTCGTCGCCGGCGCGCCCATCGCCTTCGACGCGCAGCTCGGCACGCCCATCGTCCCCACGCGCCCCATCGTCACCGACTCGGGCGAGGTGATCATCGCGGTGCCGAAGTCCGAGACCAGCCTGGCGGACAAGGACAGCGACGGCATCCCCGACAAGAACGACGTGGCACCCGCCACTCCCGCGCCCGCCGTGGCCGCCTCCGCGGCTCCACCCCCGCCCCCTCCCCCGCCGGCGCCCATGGATACGAGGTCGGCCGAGGATCGGGAGGGCGGCCGGGGGATGCGCGCGAAGTCCGAGGAGGGCGCAATGGGCAATCCCGGCGGGGCCATGCCTCGCCGCCTCGAGGGGTACGTGCAGCCCTCGCAGCCGCGCAACGTGAGCGCCCTCGCGGCGGTCGCCGTGCAGGGCGGGACCACGCGATACGACATTCCCAGCGCCATCACCGTGCCCGACAAGAACGCGACGATGGTCATGCTCCTCGCGCGGCGCGTTCCCGGCGAGGCCATCTACCTGTTCGCGCCGGACGACGGCGTGCCCGACTCGATGTCCCATCCCTTCCACGTCGTGCGCTTCGAGAACGTCACGGGCGGCGTCCTCGAGCGCGGGCCCATCGCGGTGTTTCAGGACGGCTCGTTCCTCGGGCAGGGCCTGCTCGACCCGCTGGCGGCGAGCGCATTCGCGACGGTGAAGTTCGCGCTCGAGCGCGCCCTCGGCGTGGACTCGCACGCGAAGAGCGACGTGCAGGGGACGCGTCTCTCGAAGATCGAGAACGGCAATCTGTGGCTCGAGCACGACCTCGTCGTCAAGACGACCTACCAGATCCAGAACGGCAGCGATCTCGCCGTGAAGCTCCTCGTGAAGCACCCGCGAAGGAGCGGCGCGCGCCTCTACCTGCCGCCGAAGGGGACGGAGGACAACGTCGGCACCGGCAGCGCCCTCGTTCCGACGGAGCTCCCCGCCCACGGCAAGCAGGACCTCGTCGTCGACGAGCGATCGGCGGAGCCGGAGTACGCCGACTGGTTCGGGATCGCGGCGGACAAGGCGGTGAAGGCGTACCTCGCCGATCCGCGCGCCGACGCGAGGGTCGCGCAGCAGCTGACGGCGCTGTGGCCTCTGCGCGGGCAGATCGTCGCCAAGCAGGAGCAGCGCAACAAGCTGAACGGCGAGCTGTCGCAGCTCCAGTCGGAGGCCTATCAGAAGCGGGCCGACCTCCGCGCCATCGAGAAGAACAAGGCGGCCGACGCCCTGCGCAAGTCGCTGACGGCGCGCATCGGCGTCATCTCGTCGCGCGAAGAGGTGCTGACGGCGCAGAACATCCAGCTGGGGCAGGACCTGTCGGACATGCAGACGCGCTGGCGCGAGGCGGTGGCGGCGATTCATCTGGCCGAGGCGCCGCCTCCGAAGCAGTGACGAGCACGACGGGGCGTTCCTGCATCGCTGCTGCAGAACGCCGCCGCAGGTCAGGGCCTCGGCTTCCCGGCCGAGCTGCCGCTCCCCTGCATCTGGGCGACGCCGATGTTCTTCTGCAGGTCGGTCAGCGTGACCAGGTAGGCCGTGAGGCCGGTGCGGCTGCGGAGAACTTCCGCCTGGAGCTCCGAGCCCTTCACGGAGGGGAACATCCGGTCGACGTCGTCGACCCCCTGCGCATGCGCGCGCACTTCGTCGTCGAGGAACGCCGTGTCGAACTGGGGTCCGCCGAGACCCCGCAGGGCCTGGAGCTGCCGGTCGGTGTCGGCGTCGATCTGGCGGCTGACCTCGTTGCTCGCGGGCCGGATGTGCATGCGCGCGAAGATCGCCTGCTCGGTGCTGATTTCGTCGCGGTGCAGGCGATGGAGCTCGTGCGCCACGCGCTTGATGTCGGCGTTCGTGGAGGCGCGCTCCGCGAGCTGGGCTTCCTTCAGGATGCGGTGGTCGATGGCGCGCAGGACCACGGCCTGGCCGGCGAGATCCATCGTCGCGAAGGGCGTGGCGTCGGTGTTGGCGGCCTGGTTCGAGGCGGCCCCGGACGCGCCGCCGGACGCGGGCTCTGCGCTCACGCCGCCGGGGGCGAGCTCGCTCGTGGGCGAAGCCGTGCTCTGTTGGGAGGTCGACCCCTCGCGGCGGTCGCAGGCAGCCAGGCAGAGCACGAGCGTCACCGCAAGCAGCGTCGTCCGCGAGACTGGTGTGGAATGGCTCATGGTGGGCTCCTGCCATGGTCCACCTGCAACTCTCCGACCACGGCACGAGCACGCCGGGCCAGCGGCAGAGCTGATCCGCCCCCGGTGATCAGACGCCGACGAGGCGCATGTGCCGCTTGTTCGTCGGCGTGAAGGGAATGGCGTACTGCCCGGAGAAGCACGCGTGGCAGTACTCCCCCTGGCCGCCCAGCGCCGCGACGGTCCCCTCGAGCGACAGGTACCCGAGCGAGTCGGCGGTCACGTAACGCGCGATCTCGTGGACCGAATGGCTGGAGGCGATGAGCTCTCCCCGCGTGGGCGTGTCGATGCCGTAGTAGCAGGGCCACTGCGTCGGCGGGCTCGAGATGCGAAGGTGCACCTCACGCGCCCCGGCGTCTCGCACCATCTTGACGATCTTGCGCGACGTCGTCCCCCGCACGATCGAGTCGTCGATCACCACCACGCGCTTGCCGCGGAGCACCGGCTCGACGGGGTTGAGCTTCAGCCGCACGCCGAAGTGGCGGATGCTCTGCTGCGGCTCGATGAAGGTGCGCCCCACGTAGTGCGACCGGATGAGACCCATCTCGAAGGGGAGGCCTCGCGCCGAGGCGTATCCGATGGCGGCGGGCACCCCGGAGTCGGGCACGGGGATGACGACGTCCGCCTCGACCGGGTGCTCGGCGGCGAGCGACCGCCCGAACGATTTGCGCACGTCGTAGACGGTGCGCCCGCCGAGCTTGGAGTCGGGGCGCGCGAAGTACACGTATTCGAAGATGCACGGCCGCGGCGGAGCCGGCGGGAGCGGGCGGACGCTGCGGATGCCGCTGGCGTCGATGATGACCATCTCGCCCGGCTCGACGTCGCGCACGTACTCGGCGCCGATGAGGTCGAAGGCGCACGGCTCGCTGGCGATGACGTGCGCGTCCTTGGCCGAAGGCAGGAGGCCGAGGCACAGGGGCCGGATGCCCATGGGGTCGCGGACGGCGATGACGGCGTCCTCCGTCAGGAAGAGCAGCGAATAGGCGCCCTTCACGCGCTGGAGGGCGTCGGCGATGCGGTCCTCCACCGCGATGGCCTTGCTCACCGCGACGAGGTGCACGAACACCTCCGTGTCGCTGTCGCTCTGGAAAATGGAGCCGCGGGCCTCGAGCTCGTCGCGCAGCTCTTCGGCGTTGGTGAGGTTGCCGTTGTGGCAGACCGCGAGCGAACCGCGCGCGTAGTCGACCGCGATGGGCTGAGCGTTCTTGATGTGGGAGCTGCCCGTCGTCGAATAGCGCACGTGGCCAATGGCGACTCGACCGGGGAGCTTGGCGAGCTGCTCTTGCGTGAAGGCGTCCTGCACGAGGCCCATCGCGCGGTGGGCGTAGAGCGCTTGCCCATCGGTCGTGACGATGCCGCCCGACTCCTGCCCGCGATGCTGGAGCGCGTGCAGCCCGAGGTACGTCATGTTGGCCGCCTCGGGATGACCGACGATTCCGAAGACGCCGCACATTGCGCGCGGAACGTAGCCGGCTCCGCGCCTGCCCGCCAGGTAGAGCGCGCTCGCGCCGGCCCCAGCCCGCCTCAGAGCGGCGAAATGGGCAGCGCGCGGTAGGACGTGACCGACGGCGACGCGAACTGGAGCGACCAGACCGGGACGCCGCCGGCGATCTCGGTGACCTCCGGCTCGACCTGGTTGGTGTACCAACCGCCCCAGCCGAGGAAGAGGCGCCCCCCGGAGAGCGGTGTGGCCGAGCCCATGTAGCCGGTCGGCGGCTGACCGGAGGGCTTCGTGTAGAGGACCTGGAACGAGGTCACCTGGTGGTTGACCTGGTCGAGGGCGAAGGACGGGATGCGGGTCTGGTGGGCCGGGTTGCCGCCCACGCCGTTGCCGTTGTCGAACACGGTCATCGTGCCGTCCGGGTGCATGCGGACGTGGTGCTGCATCGCAAAGGCCTGGTCGGAGGTGAGGCCGAACTGGTCCTCCTTGCCTCCCAGCGTCCAGAGGATCTGCGCGGTGTGACGGTCGATCTCGACGATGGTGCTGAGGTGCCGGAACGAGACGACGAAGTTCCCGTCCGCGGGATCGATGTCGATCGAGTTGAGGTGCAGATAATCCGAGAGCGACGACGAACCGAAGTCGTTGTCGTAGACGCTGTCGGCGTAGAGCGAGGGGAAGTTCGCGCTGTCCCACTCGACGAGGACGTTGCCGTGGTCGACCTCCTGCATGACGTCGCTCATGACCCGCGCCGTCGCGCTCCAGGCCGGGTTCAGCGAACTGAGGTCGATCGTGCGCTGCACGTACGAGATCGCGACGTAGTGCTGGTCGCCGAGGACCAGCATCTCGTGCCCCTCGGCGGGCAAGATGCCGTGCTGCGCGTGCGCGGGGAGCTGGTAGTCGCCGAGGTCGTTGAAGTGATCGTCCATCAGGTGATCGACGCCGAGGGTCCAGCCGTTGGGATCGATGACGCCGACGGTGAGGGAGTAGACGACGGTGCCGTCTGGGAGCGTCGACTGCTGGAAGTTCTCGAGGTCGTAGGGCAGAAACGTCCGGTAGTAGCGGAGGCTGCCGGCGCGATCGACGATGCAGACGTACTGCCCGTTCGGGTTGAGCAGCACGTCCTCCGTGCCGGCCCCGGGTGCGGTGGTGACGGAGTACGTCGGGAAATCCGACGGGACGTAGTGGACCGTGTACGTGCGCGACGCGAGGCCGGGCGCCTCCGCGACGACGGCGATGTCCTCCTGCGGCGTCAGCGTGAGCGTGGTCGGCGCGCCGCTTGCCCCGGGCTTTCCGGCGACGGTGAACGTCGTCCCCGGGTCCGAGGTCGTTGCCGTGACGGAGAGGGGATAGACGCTGTTTAGCGAGGTGACGTCGTAGTCCGTGACGTCGGGATCGAAGCTCGGGCGCAAGATGCCGGTCGAGACGACGAGCGACGCGAGCGCGGCGGTCGTGGCCCCAGCGTCGTCGGGCGTGCCCCCGTCGGGCTGCGCCGGCGCGGCCGTCTTCGACCCCCCGCCGCAGGCGACCGCGAGGAGCGCCCCGCCCGAGACCAGAAGCAATGCGCGCGCCCCGACGACCATCCGGCGCGGCTAACTTAGTACTTCTTTTCTTCCGGTCGAGCCGGCTCAGCCACCGTTGGTGGTCCCGCGGTAGGTTGCGGTCACCGCGATCTTGTAGCGGGCGTGCTGGTGGTCCACGCCGTCGAGCGGGACGCCCTGGAGGGCTCCCCGCACGGCGGCGGAGCACGCGCGCAGGGCCTTTCGGTCGTGCACCGAACGGCCCGCGCGCGGCAGGCTCACGTTCACCTTGTGGCGCGAGAAGCTCACGTCGGCCACGTATTCGATGGTGCCGCCTCCGGCCGCGCCGGGAACGCACGAGGAGGCCTGGTGGATGGCGCTCGAAAGGGCCTGCTCGATGGGCGCCAGGTGATCGCAGGCATCGGGCGCCGTCTTCTTCGAGCCGTGGTCCTGACAGGCCAGGATGCGCGCGTCCGACAGGGACACGGGCCCCGAATTGCCCGCATCGATCCCGCCGCCCACGATGGCTTCCAGACCCGCGTCCCCGCCGAGGGCCGCGAGGGCCGTCCCCGCTGCGGAAGCCGAAGCGGGATCCGAGGTGGTCGTGTCGCTCGAGTGGGGCCGGCGCCAGAGATAAAGCCCGCTGGCGACGAGGACGAGCCCGAGCAGGAGCGCTCCGACGAGCTGGACCCGGACGGGGCGGTCTTCGGCGTTGAGGATGCCGCTCGCGCGGGCGAGCGCCGAGTGCGGCTCGGACGGGGGGTGGGACGGCTCGCGGCGGTCGGACATGGGCGGGCAGCGCCGCGCGACCGTACCCGCGGGCGAGGGACCGCGCAAGCGCGCGTCGAGCGGGACGTTGTCGGGTTGGGCCCTCCGTGCGAGGCTGCCGCCCGCCATGACGGGCGCGTTGGTCGGCTGGCTCGTGCTCGCGGCTCTCACGCTGCTGGCAGCGGTCAACGCGCTCGGTCTCGCGGTGCGCTCGGAGCCGGCGGGGCGCGCGGAGCTCGGAGTCATCGCCTCCGTGGCCTTCTTCGGTCAGCTCGCCGCGCCGGTCTTCGTGCTCGGGTACACCGGTGCGCTCACCGCGACGACGGTCGGCGTCGCGTCGGGCGCGTCCTACCTCGTCGTCTTCGGGCTGCTCGTGCGCGGCCGCACCTGGCGCGCGCTACTCCGGCAGTGCGCGGAGGCCGCGAGGTCGCTGGCTCGCCTCCCCGTCGACGCGCTCCTCGAGGCTCTTCGCGCACGAAGCCTCGTCATGGTGGCGCTGCTCTACGCGGGGTTCATCCTGCTCGCGTGCATCCCGCTCACCGTGTTCGTGCCGAACGAGACTTACGACGGCTTCCTCTACCACGAGCCCATCGTCGGCTTCGCCCTCCAGAACCACGGCTTCGCGACCGTTTCCTTGCCGCCGATCCAGGCCGTGCAGGCCGCCAACGGGTATCCGCATGTGGCCGAGTCGCTGGCCCTCTGGTTCGTCGTCTTCACGGACAAGACCCTCATCGAGCTGCCCAACAATCTCGCCGCGCCCCCGCTGATGCTGGCGGCGTACGCCCTGGCGCGCCGCTACGGCGATCGTCTGACGGCCGTCGGCTGGGCGTGCGTGCTCTTTCTCTTGCCGCAGGTGTGGTCGCAGCTCTGCCAGACGCTCGTCGACATCGAGGTCGCCTTCTTCGCGCTCGCGGCCGTCTACTTCGCGACGCGCCCGGTCTATCGCGTACGCGACGCGTGGCTCGCGACGCTTGGCATGGCGCTCCTCGTCGGCTCCAAGGGCACGGGCCTCGTGATGGTGCCGCCCATCGCACTGCTGGCGTACGGGCGGCTCCTCGTCGTCCACGGACGCGCGCGCCGCCTTCCGGCCCTCGGGTCGGTCGTGGGGGGAGGGCTTCTCGTCGCGGCCGTCGGGATCACGGCGCCGCTGCGCAACTGGCTCGCCTTCGGCAACCCCGTTTGGCCGGTCACCTACGAGAACCGCGCGTTCGGCATCCGGTGGTCGGGGCTGCAGCCGCTCTCCGAGCAGGTCGTCGATGCTCCCATCCGCGAGCTACTCGACATCGCCCACGGGATCCCCGTCGGGGGCATGCACGACGTCATCTTCCGCGGCTACGGATACGCCTTCATCTGGGTGCTGCTGCCGGTCGGGGGCGCCGCGCTCGTGGTCGGGCTCGCAGCGGCCGGGCTCGAGTGGGCGCGGCTACGTGAGCGGAGCAACGCGTGGAACCTCGGGATGGTGCTGCTACTGCTCGTCGTGGGCGCCATCACCGCGCCGACGCTGGCGGGCCAGAACGCCCGCTACAACACGCACCTCGTCGCCTGTTTGATGGCCGCGGCGACGTGGCTCCTGGCCGGACGAGCGTGGGCGCGGGCGCGCGAGGGGGTTCTCGCGGCGTGCATCGTGCTGTCGATCATCCCGCTCTACTGGATGCAGGGCATCGGCTGGTACTGGGTCTCGACCGAGCACCCGGGGGACGTTTTCCGGCACCCGCTCGACTCGCGCACGGAGCTCGCGCGACCTGCGTTCGATCTGCTCGCAGAGAAGCGGAACAAGGAGCTCTTGCCCGGCGATTGGGTCGTCTTCAGCCAGGACGTCGCGTTCGTCGGCGCCTTGTGGAACTTCGACTTCTCGAACCGCGTGAAGTACGTGAAGTACGACTCGAGCGCGCAGTTCGTCCGGGACGCGGAGGCGAGCGCGCCGAAGTGGATCGCCGTCGGCAAGGACGGCGACGCGCGCAAGGCCCTCGAGCGGAGCGGGCGCTGGGAGCTCGTCGGAGAGATCAACCACGACGGCGAGGTCGTCTACCGGCGACGTGCCCCGAAGTAGGACTACAGCTACGGCTCGACGAGCGAGCGGACGGCGACGCCCGGCTCGTAACGCGCGATGGTCGCCACGAGCTCGAGCCCGTCGGGCAGCATCCCCTGCACCTGACCGACGACCTGCTCGACGAGGTTCCGCGCCTCCTGCGGACCCGGCCCCACCATCGCCACGCAGAAGCGCAGCGGGCCGGTCCTCCCGCACGTGACCGCGATGAGCGACAGGAGCAGCATGTCCGTCAGCTCGACGACGCGGGTCGCCGCGCGACGGAGGGCGAGCATCTCGAGGATCGTGGGGCGATCGCTGACGAGACGGTTCGGCCCGCGGAGCTCGTAGCGGGCGATGGTGAGCGGCGCTTCGACCCAGTCGGCGAACCCGGCCTCCTCGTCGAGCGCGCGGAGCATCTGGTCGCGCGTGAGCATGCCCGTCAGCCCGTCGCGCTTGGCCAGGTATGCGCGCGCGCGCTTGTGGTTCGCGCTGTCCTTGGTGAAGCTCACCAGCTTGAAGCGCAGCTCGCCGAGCTGCACCTCGCCGCTGTGCATCAGGTTCACGGCCTTGCGGCGCTCGTAGGTGTGGTCGACGTAGGTCCCGTTCGTCGAGCCCATGTCCTCGACGATCCACGTCGCGTTCTGCCACTTGAGCTGGGCGTGCTGCCCGCTCACCGTGGCCTCGGGCACGCACATGTCGTTGTCGGCGCGCCGGCCGATGCCGACGACGGGCTTGTCGAGGCTCACGAGCTCCCCGACGAACTCGGGGGCGTTGGTGGCGAACGTCGCCAGCAGCGACTGCGAGCCGGGCACGAACGACTGCGACGCGCTCCGCCCTGGAGGCGGTCCCGGATCGAGGCGCTCGCGCGGGACCTGGATCGGATTGGTCGTCAGCGTCACCGGGTTGAAGAACCGCAGGTGCCGGGCGGGGAGGCGCTGCTGCGGGTCGTCCGAGAAGCCGCGGAAGACCTGCTTGATCTCGTCGATGCTCAGGCCCGACGGGACGTCGAACATGATCTGCTGGCGCATCGTCTTCGCGCGAGGCTTGTAGCCCGGCTCGGGCACGCGGCAGGTCCACATCTCGAGCAGCGTCAGCCCGAGAGCGTACACGTCGTCCTCCGGGCTCGCGCCACCGGAGCGGATGCGCTCCGGGCTCATGTAGTTGGGCGTGCCGCCGTCGGGCGGGGCGCCGGGACGTCGGGCCGAAGCGCGCGCGCGCTCCTTCGCGAAGCCGAAGTCGAGCACCATGGCCTTGCCGAAGGCGCCGTCGGTGTTCGTCGTCACCATCACGTTGCCGGGCTTGAGGTCGCCGTGAACGAGCCCCTGCGCGTGAATGGCCGCGACGCCGGACGCGACGTCGTGCGCGATCCGTCGGAACTCGTCGGCCGTGTAGCCGCCCTGAGCCTTCTTGCGACGGATGTGCGTGTGGAGCGTCTGCCCCGTGATGTACTCCATCACGAGGATGGGGCCGTACGGGCTGGGCGCGAGGTCGTGGACGCGGCACACGTTGGGGTGGCTGACCGACCGCGCGAGCAGAAGCTCCTGGCGGAGCGCCTCGTCGTCGCCGGGCATGCGCGACTCTTCCCGCACGATTTTCAGCGCCACGGGCTGCTGGGTCGTGCGGTCGTACGCGAGAAAGACCTCGCCCATCCCGCCCTTGCCGAGGCTCTGACGGATCTCGTACCGGTCGTTGACGACCGCCCCCTGCGTCAGCGGCGGCAATCCGCTACGGCTGCCCTCCGTCATCGTCGCCTCGAAACCGCCTCACTCCGGGAATTCATGGGATTTCTTCGGCCCGGTTGGGAGTCTAGGGTCTCACATCGGCGCCCACCGCGTCCACAAGAGCCGTTTGGATTGGGGGCCTCTTCGGCCGTCACCGAGGTGTTACGCTTGCGCTCCGTGACGCCGGGGAGGGTGCTCGCGGAGCTGGAAGCGCTCGCCGCGCACCTGGGGGTCGCGGTCCGGGCGGAGTCCTTCGGCAAAGGCGTGCTCGAGGGGCGCGGGGGTCTTTGCTGGGTAGACGGGAAACCTCTCGTCGTGATGGACGCGAAGCTAGCGATCCCCGAGAGGATCGCCGTCCTGGCCGCCGCGCTTGGGACGTTCGACCTGGATGTTTTGCGCGTCGCCCCCCAGGTCCGGGAGCGGATCGAGGCGGCACGCCGGGACAAGAAGAAGCGGCCCCCCAAGAAGCGGCCCGGTCTGGCCAGGGCGAGGCCGCGCGCGCGTTCGAAGCCCTGATTCACGCGAGGCGCGCGTAGAGGCTCTCGAGCGCCTCGTCGAGCTTGCCCACGTCCGTCCCGCCCGCCTGCGCCATGTCGGGCCGCCCTCCCCCCGAGCCGCCGACCATCTGCGCGACGCCCTTGATGAGGTCCCCCGCCTTGTAGCGATCCGTCAGCCCCTTCGAGACTGTGAGCACCAGCATCGCCTTGTCCTTACCCGCCGCGCCGACGAGGACGACCGCCTCGCCGAGCTTGTCGCGCAGCTTCTCGGCGAGCTCGCGGAGCGTCGCCGCGTCTCCGACGCCCGCCTTGACCGCCAGGGCCTTGCCTCCCGGCACCTCGCGGGCGTTCTTCAACATGTCGTCGATTCCGCCGCCGCCGCCCTGGCCGCCACCCATCGCCAGCTGCCGTTTCAGGTCGGCGAGCTCTTTCTCGAGCAGCTTTCGCTCCGCGGCGAGCTTCTCGATGGCCGTCGCGAGCCGGTCGAAGCCCGTCCCCGCGACGCGCGCGGCATCCATGCCGAGCTGCTCGATCTCCTGCACCCAGTGGAGCGCGTTGAGACCGGTCGCCGCCTCGATGCGCCGCACGCCCGCGGCGAGCCCCTGCTCGGACTTGATCTTGAAGAGGCCGATCTCCCCGAGCGAGCGGGCGTGCGTGCCTCCGCAAAGCTCCACCGAGTCCTTCGTCATCGTCAGCACGCGGACGACCTCGCCGTATTTCTCGCCGAACATCGCCACGGCGCCGCGCTTGCGGGCCAGATCGATGGGGAGGACCTCGGTGAGCACGGGGGCGTCGCCCAGCACTTTGCCGTTCACGAGCTCTTCGATGCGCTTCACCTCGTCGCGCGTCATCGGGCGACCCGACGCGAAGTCGAACCGGAGGCGCTCGGGACCCACGAGGGAGCCCTTCTGGCTGGCCTGCTCGCCGAGCACGGTCCGCAGCGCCCAGTGGAGCAGGTGCGTCGCGGAATGGTTCCGGCGCGTCGCCGTGCGCAGGGCATGGTCCACCTCGAGGTGAACGGCGTCGCCCACCGCGACGCCCCCCGTCGTGACCTTGCCGTGGTGGGCGACGACGCCGGCGATGGGCTTCTGCGTGTCGGACACCTCGAAGCGCATCGGCTCCGCGCCGCGCCGCTCGATGACCCCCTTGTCGCCCACCTGGCCGCCCGATTCGCCGTAGAAGGGCGTCACGTCGACGATGACGACCGCGTCGTCACCCTCGATCGCACGGATGGCCAGGTGCCCGTCCTTGACGATCGCGACGACCCTCCCCTCTCCTTCTTCGCGCTCGTAGCCGGTGAACGTCGTCCCCGCCGGGGACTGCTTCTGCGCGGCCTCGAGCACTTCGCGCCAGACGTGCTCGACGGCGGCCTCGCCGACCTTGGACCCGTCGCTCCGGGCGCGCTGCTCCTCCAGCGCCTTGTCGTAGCCCGGCTCGTCGACCGTGAGGCTGCGCTCCTGGGCGATGACCTGCGTGAGATCGAGCGGGAAGCCGAAGGTGTCGTAGAGCTTGAAGGCGGTCTCGCCCCGGATGACGGTCTCGCCGCGCGAGCGCATCGCGTCCACCTCCTCGTCGAGGAGCTTCAGTCCTCGCTCGATGGTCTCGCGGAAGCGCGCCTCTTCTTGTCGACTGACGCTGGCGATGACCTCGCGCCTCGTGACGAGCTCCGGGTAGGCGTCGCCCATCAAGCGCACCACCTCGAGCGCGACCTCGTGCAGGAAGGGCTCGCGGATGCCGAGGCGGTGCCCGTGCCGGATGGCCCTTCGCATCACGCGGCGAAGGACGTACTCCCGGCCGGCGCGGTCGGGAAAGACGCCCTCGGCCAGGAGGAACGCCGTCGTGCGCGCGTGGTCGGCGATGACGCGCATCGAGACGTCGTCGTCGCCCTGGCTGCCGGTGTAGCGCTTGCCGCTGATCTCGCTCGCCTTGTCGACGAGCGCCCGGAGGACGTCGGTCTCGTAGTTGCTCGTCACGCCCTGGAGGACACTCGAGATGCGCTCGAGCCCCATGCCCGTATCGACGCAGGGACGCGGGAGCGGCGTCAGGGTCGCGCTGCCGTCGGCCGCGAGGCTCCGCTCGAACTGCATGAAGACGAGGTTCCAGATTTCGGTCCACCCGAGGCCGTCGGAGGTGGGCTCGTCGCCGAGGGTGCCGTACGGGACGCCGTTCGCGACGTCCCCGTTGAACCAGTGGATCTCGGTGCAGGGCCCGCACGGGCCCGTCTCGCCCATCTGCCAGAAGTTGTCCTTCATCCCCAGGCCGACGATGCGCTCGTCGCCCAGTCCGGTGACCTTCTTCCACAGCGCACGCGCCTCCTCGTCGGCGGCGATACCGTCGGCGCCGCCGAAGACGGTGATCATGAGGCGCGACGGATCGAGCGCGTACGTCCCCGTGAGGAGCTCCCACGCGAAGGAGATGGCCTCCTCCTTGAAGTAGTCGCCGAAGGAGAAGTTCCCCAGCATCTCGAAGAAGGTGTGGTGCCGCGCGGTGACGCCGACGTTCTCCAGGTCGTTGTGCTTGCCGCTGATGCGGATGCACTTCTGCGCGCTCGTGGCGCGCGTATGGCTCCGCTGCTCCTTGCCTACGAAGACGTCCTTGAACTGGACCATGCCGGCGTTGGTGAACATCAGCGTCGGGTCGTTCTGCGGCACGAGCGGCGAGCTGGGGACGACCTCGTGCCCGTGAGTGCGGAAGTATTCGAGGAAGGTGCGACGCACCTCGGCGGAAGAATGACCGGACATCCCGCGTGCCTATAGCACGCTCGCCGCAGCGGCTCAGAGCGGCGGGGCGGCCTGGTACGGGTTGTCCGAACCGGTGGCCGCGGGGCCGGGGGTCTTGTACGGAGACCACGTGCTCGTCGGTGCGGCCGACGGCGCGCCCCCGGCACTGGAGGCGGGCGGCTCGTGGCCCGCAGGCCAGGTGTGGTGCGTCGCGCTCGGCTCGGGACGGCTACTCGCCGACGCGCTCGCGGACGGATGGGGCGAGGCCTGGGGAGCCGCCGTGGTCGCCGTGGTCGCCGAGGGCGCCGTCGCCGTCGCCGTCGGGGGCCTCGCGCCCTCCGTCGATGCGGCCGAGGCGCTCGCTGTCGCGGTCGTGCTCTCCCCCGGCACCGGGACGATCTGCATGGGTGAATCCGTACCGCCCCCGATCCCCCGCGCGGCGAGCCATTGCTTGATCTCGTTCGGCCAGCGGTACCACGCACCCGCGCCCCCCGCGATGAGGAGCAGCGTGAGCCAGAGCCAGGCCTTGCTGGTCTTCGGGATTTTGATGGGTTCTTGATCGAGCGCGCTGGCGTCGTTCGCCTGAGGCGGCTCGCGCGTCGGGGCGTCCTTCTTCGTCACGAGGGCGACGGTCCCGGCATCGCTCGGCCGATCGACACGGCCCTCGCGAGGCGTGGCCTGCGCCTTCGTCGCCGCAGCCTTCGGTTGCCGTTCGCTCATCACGGTCGGCGCGAAGGCGACGTCGGGCTCGGGAAGGGTCGTCGTCGTGGTCTCGCTCCCGGACACGACACGCTCGCGCGCCTCCTCGACGGCCTTGTTCAGGATCTCTTTTCGCTTCTGGGCGAGCTCGGGCAGCTCCGTGCGCAGGAACGCGGCGACGTCCTCGCTCGTCGTCGCCTCGCCCAGCTCCTTCATGGCCGCCTCGAGGGCGCGCTGCATTCCGGCCGCCGTGGGGAAGCGCGAGTCGGCCTCGAGCGCGATCGAACGCTCGAGCACGCGCACGATGGGGTCGGGAAGGCCTTCGGCCAGCAGCGGGGCCTCGTCGGTCATCAGCTTGCGGATGACCTCGATGTCGTCGTCGCCGTCGTAGGGGAGCTTACCCGTCACGAGCTCGTGCAGGCAGACGCCGAGCGCCCAAACATCCGTGCGCCGGTCGACCGTCTTGCCCTTCTGCACCTGCTCGGGCGCCATGTACTGGATCTTGCCCTTCACGACGCCCGTGCGTGTCTCGCCCTGCTTTCGGTTGTGGGCCTTGGCGATGCCGAAGTCGATGACCTTCACCGACCCCGCGGACCCGACCAGGATGTTCTGGAGAGAGACGTCGCGATGGACGATCTCGAGCGGCTCGCCCTGGTCGTCGCGCATCTCGTGGGCGGCGTGCACCCCGGCGCTGGCGTCCGCGAGCACACGGAGCACGACCCCCGTCGGCAGCCGGTGCCCGCGCTTGCTGACGAGCTTGCGCACCTTCGCGAGCGAGTCGCCGTCGACCCACTCCATGACGATGAAGAGGACGTCCTGCTGCTCGCCGAGGTCGAGGATCTGCGCGACGTTCGGGTGCTGGATGCCCGACGCGATGCGCGCCTCGTCGAGGAACATCTCCTGGAAGCGCGGATCGTCGACCAGCTCGGTGCGGATGGTCTTGATGGCAAAGAGCTTCTCGAAGCCCCGCTTGCCGCGCAGGCGGGCAAGCCAGACCGTGGCCATGCCGCCGGTCGCGATCGGGCAGAGCAGCTCGTACCGGTCGAGCCGATAGCCGGCGCGCAGGATGGACTCGGCCGCCTCCATGGTCCCCCATGAGAGTACCGGATTTCGAGCCGCGGCTAGAGCGCGGCGATCATGAGGCCCTGATCGGCCCCCCGGAGCGCGCTCTGCACGGCGCCGTCCACCGCGTCGTCCTGCAGCTGGCGGCGCCCTTGATCCGAGATGACCTGGCCCGAGCCGAACGTGGTCGCCGCGCCCGACAGGGTGCCCTTCAGGGTCTGCTCGCGGCGCACGGCGAACTCCACCCGCGCCTGGACCTGCACGCTGCCCTCGACCCGGGCCTCGGTCACCTGCATCACCGAGCCGTCCAGCGTGAGGATCGGCAGGTGCCGCTCGGCGGCCTGCGCGAGGAGCGCGGCGTCCGCGTCCACGATGGCCGTGCCGTGCAGCGCCCGAGCGCGCGACCGCGCGGCGCTCTGGAGGACGCGGCGCAGATCGTCCCCGCGGACGCCCGACGGGTTGCGCATGGCCCCGAGGCGGACGACGTAGCGCACGTTGGGCGCGAGCTTGTGGGGATCGCTCGAGGGCTGGTCGGCCGTGATGCCCCGCCGCAGCTGGTCGATGCTCGACTTGAGCTGGGCCTTGACGCTCGCGGAGGTCTCCGCGCTCTCGCGACGCGCGAGGGCACCGATGGCCGCCGCGTCGCCGAGGGTGCCGAGCGCCGTGGCTGCGGCGACCCGGACGGCGGGGTGCGCGTCGGAGAGGGCATGCTCGAGCGCTTCGCGCGCGCCGGCCGGGTGCGTCCGCCCGAGGAACAGCGCAGCGCTCACGCGGACGCGGAAGTCGTTCGAGTCGGTCAGGTCGCGGAGCGCGCCGGCAGGATCCTGCGCGAGGGCGAGACGCGGCATCGCCGTGCACACCGCCACCAGGGCGAAGGCACAGCACAGCCCGCGCCTCGATAGGCGCCCTCGGTCCACGTCCGACATCCCGCTCCGCCTCCCGCTGCCTGCACGTCCCGCCGTGACTCGAACCTCACTGACCCAGAAGCTCTTTGATCTCCTTCTCGATCTCGACCTCTTCGCCGTCGTGGAATCCGACGTGCGCGAAACGAACGACGCCCTTCTTGTCGATGATGAACGACGAGGGCATCGTGTCCGGTTTGTACGACTTCGCGATCGACTTGTCCTCGTCCCAGCCGAGCGTGAACTTGGCGCCGTAGCTGGTGGCAAAGCCGGGGATCTTGTCCTTGTCGTCGGACTCGTCCTCGCTGATGCCGACGATCCGCAGGCCGCTCGTCGAGTACTTCGTGTTGAGGTCCTGGAGCTTGGGGAACGATTTCTTGCACGGCTCGCAGTACGTGCCCCAGAAGTCGACGAGCACGACCTTGCCACGGAGCGACTTGAGCGAGACGGTGCCGGACCCGCCCGTCAACGCCTTCACGCTGAAATCAGGCGCGGGATTGCCGACGAGGCCGCCGTTGTCCCCCCCAGACTCGGAGCCCTTGCCGCCGTCGGCGCTGGCGCCGCACGCGAGGAGGGGGCAAAACGCGAGGACGAGACCCAGTCGAAGCGATTGGCGTGTGCTCATGGATGAAATGGGTACCACGACCTCTCTCTCTTCTTAAACGTGATGCAGCCGCCGCCGTCGAGGTCCGATGCCTCGAGCCGACACGATCGCTCCGCAAATGTAGGGAAGAACAGTCGCCCGTCAGGGCGACAGGCCGTCGAGGCGGCTCCACGCATGAGGACGCATCGCCGCCGTAACTCCTCGTCTTCCGTGCAGGTTGCGGAATCCGGACGACGGGATGCACGCTTCGGCTACCGCACCATCCACCGACGGGGGACACGCACATGAGCACGCCCGACGAAATCCGGAATGTGGCGATCCTGGGGCACAAGGGCGCGGGCAAGACGGCGCTGGTCGAAGCCGCGCTCTTCGTCGCGAAGGTGACGCCCAAGCTGGGCAAACCCGGCGACCGCACGAGCGGGCTCGATGACTCGCCCGAGGAGCGAACCCATCTCACCACGCTCGAAGCTCGGCCGGTCACGCTGTCGTGGAGCGGTCGCAAGGTTCACCTCGTGGACACGCCCGGCGAGGCCAGCTTCGTCGCGGACGCCCGGCTGGCGCTGGCGGCATGCGACGCGGCGATCATCTGCGTCAGCGCGCGGGACGGCGTGCAGACGGGGACCGAGCGCGCCCTCCAATGGGTCCGCGAGCGCAAGGTGCCGTGCCTCGTCGTCGTGACGAAGATGGACGACGAGCACGCGCGACCCGAAGAGGTGATCGGGGACGTGAAGGCCCACCTGAAGACGCCGATCACCATGATGGAGGTGCCGGACGGCGTCGGCCCGAGCTTTCACGGCGTCATCGCAGTCCGCACGGGCAAGGCGTGGATCGGCAAGCCCGAGGCGCCGCACTCGACGGCGTCCATCCCGGTGCCTCCCGAATCCGAGCCCCTCGTGCGGGAAGCGCGCGCTCACCTCGTCGACGACGTGGCGGGGACGGACGACGCGCTCACCGAAAAATACCTGAACGACGGCGACCTCTCGCAGGAGGAGCTCGACTCCGGGGCTCGCCACGCCGTGGCCGACTGCAAGCTCATCCCCGTGTTCGAGGCGTCGTGCACCATGCCGTCGGGGATCGTCGCGCTGCTCGACGGCGTGGTCGACCTGCTGCCGTCCCCGGCGGCGCGCCTTCCATTTCAGGGAGAGACGAACGGCGACGTCCGGACCGCCGACGCCGGCGGCCCTCTCGCGGCGCTCGTCTTCAAGACGCACATCGATCCGCACTCCGGAAAGGTCAGCTACGTACGCGTCCTCTCCGGCACCCTCCAGCAGGACGCCGCCGTGACCGTGAATCACAACGGCCACCGGGACCGCATCGGCGCGCTCTCGCAGGGGACGTGGAAGGAGACGAAGCCCATCCCGGCGGCGATCGCCGGGGAGATCTGCGCCGTGGCCAAGCTGAAGACCGCCAAGACCGGCGACACGCTGAGCGACGAGAAGAAGCCGTTCGTCGTCAAGCTCGCCCCCCCGCCTCCGGCGCTCTACGCGCGCACGCTCCTCGTCGAGGGAACCGCGGGGAAGGGCGCCGAGGAGAAGGCGGCGCAGGCGCTCCAGCGCATCTGCGAGGAGGATCCGGGCCTCGTCTTCAAGCACGACGCGGTCAGCCGCGAGATGCTGCTCGAGGGTCTCGGCGCGCTCCACCTGGACATCACGGTGGAGCGCCTCCGGAGGCGCGCGTCGATCGACTGCCGTCTCGGCCCGCCGCGCATCCCGTACCGCGAGACGGTCCGGGGGCGCGCGACCGGCGTCGAGGGCAAGCAGAAGAAGCAGACCGGCGGGCACGGTCAATTCGGGGTCTGCTACATCGACCTCGAGCCCATGCCGCGCGGCGCAGGCTTCGTCTTCGAGGACGCGGTCGTGGGCGGATCCATCCCGCGCCAGTTCATCCCGAGCGTCGAGAAGGGCGTGAGGCGAGCCATGGAGCGCGGGGTGCTCGCGGGGTATCCGCTCGTCGACGTCCGAGTGAGGGTCGTCGACGGCAAGCACCACTCCGTCGACTCGTCCGATGCAGCGTTCCAGGTGGCGGGAGGTCGCGCTCTCCGCGCGGCGATGCAGCAAGCGCATCCCGTGCTGCTCGAGCCCATCGCGCGGCTCGAGGTCACGGCGCCGAGCGCCTACCTGGGCGAGGTGATCGGGGACGTCAACGCGCGCGGCGGTCGCGTGACCGGAACCGACAACGTCGGCCCGGACAGCGTCGTCCAGGCGCTGCTGCCGCTGGCGAACACGCTCGACTACGAACCGAAGCTCACGAGCCTCACCAGCGGTCGAGGGACGTTCATGCTGGGCTTCGACCACTACGACTACTGCAGCCCCCACACGACCGACAAGGTCGTGAGGGAGAGCGGGTTCAAGCACGTCGAGGAAGAGGATTGATCCGCGCAGCGCTCACGCCGACGCGAGCGCCTTCACGATGAACCCGACGAGGACGACGGTCGTCAGGATCCCGATCCCGAAGCAGATCGAGCGCCACGGCTGCTTGCCGCCGAGATAGGCGAACGAGTGCGCCAGGCGCGCGGCCGTGAAGACGCCGAAGAGGATCTGGGCCGCCTGCGCCGAGCCCCCCGCGAGGACGAAGACGAGGGCGAGCAGAGCGAAGGGCACGATGTTGGCCATGGCGTTCGTGTGCGCCCTCAGGACCCGGGCCACTTCGGGCGACTCGATCTCCACGAGCTTGTTCCCCTTGGCGTCCTCCTGGTTCGGCGTCGTCTTGGTCTTTCCTCGGACGACGCCGCTGTAGGCCCACAGAAAAAGCAGATTCAGGCTGAGGACGATGAGCGCGATGGCGTACGCGACGAAGGCCGGCTGGGCGGCGAGGCTGATCATGGGTGAGTCTCCCTTGCCGGAGTACGTCTCCGGACGAGCGGATCCGTTACGCTGAGTCCGTGACGGACCCCGGTCCCCTCCCCGAAAGCCCCGACGACGCGCTGCTCCTCGGCCGGCTTCGCGACGGCGACGAGTCCGCGTTTCGCGAGCTCGTCACGAAGATGCACCGGGGGCTACTGCGGGTCGCGCTGGCCTTCGTGGAGTCGCCGTCGGCCGCCGAGGAGGTCGTCCAGGAGACGTGGGTCGCCGTCGTGTCGCAGATCGACGGCTTCGAGGGGCGCTCGAGCCTGCGCACCTGGATCGGGACGATCCTCTCCAACCGGGCGAAAACCCGGGGCGTGCGCGACAAGCGCTCCGTCCCCTTCTCCGCGCTCACGAAGGACGACGTCGACCCGGTCGAGCCCGAGCGCTTCAGCTCGCGCGGCCTCTGGAGCCCTCCCCCCGCCCGGTGGGACGAGGCTCCCGAATCCCTGGCCCTGCGCAAGGAGGCGCGCGAAGCCATCGAGCGGGAGCTCGGCACTCTGCCCGAGGCGCAGCGAACGGTCGTCGTCCTGCGCGACCTCGAGGGCTGGAGCTCGGACGAAGTGTGTAACGTTCTGGGCATCAGCGAGACGAACCAGCGAGTGCTCCTTCACCGTGGCCGCCAGCGGCTGCGGGGGGCTCTCGAGCGCTACCATTCCGGGGCAGGCCGCTGATGTTCCTCTGCCGAGATGCCGCCGAGCACATGACCGACGAGCGCGAGGGCGCGCTCTCGGGCCGGACGGGCTTCTGGTACCGGTTCCATCTGACGATCTGCCCTCACTGCCGCACCTACCGCCGCCAGCTCGACCACACGGTCGCGCTGTCGAAGGAGATCCCCGCGGAGGGCGTGTCGGACAAGGTGATGGAGGCTGCGCTCGCGGCCTTCCGCGAGCGACCGAAGACCTGAGTCCGCTGTAACGTTGGAACGACTGCGGAGACGAAGACATCGCAACGAACGGAGGGAGGCCATCATGCCCGGGAGCCCCGAAGCCGCGACGCTCGTGAATCACGTGGGAGCGTTCGACGCCACCGTCGACTCGGCCGCCGTGGTCGGCATGCCCGCCCCCGCGCCGAGCTCGCCCCGCGTCACCGACGCCCGCTCCACGGTGCTGCCGCGCGTCGAGCGGACCGGAGACGGGGCGACGCTCGTGAGCATGGCGCGCCCGCGCTTCGAGACACGGCGCGCGCTGGGTCAGGGCGGCATCGGCGAAGTCGTGGCCGCCGTGGATCAGGACATCGGCCGCGAGGTGGCCATCAAGCGGCTGCGCGGCGACGTGCAGGGGCCCGCCGCGGTCGCCCGCTTCGTCGACGAGATCCGCACCGTCGGCGCGCTTGAGCACCCGAACATCGTCCCCATCCACGACGTCGGCGTGGACGACGACGGTTCCCTCTACTTCGTGATGCGCTGCGTGCAGGGCGAGACGCTCGAGTCGGTCATCGAGCGCCTCGCCGCCGGCGACCCCATCGCCCATGCCCACTGGACGCACGAGCGCCGCGTCCACGTGTTTCGCCAGCTCCTCGACGCGGTCGCCTTCGCCCACGAGCGGGGCTACGTGCACCGCGACATCAAGCCGGCCAACGTCATGGTGGGACACTGGGGCGAGGTCTTCCTGATGGACTGGGGGATCGCCAAGCCCGTCGGCGCGCCGGACGTGCCTTCGCCGTCGGCGGGGACGGGCGCGGCGACCGGCGAGCGCGTCACCTCGACGCACGTGGGGTCCATCCTCGGAACTCCCGCGTACATGTCGCCGGAACAGGCGCGCGGCGAGGCCGTGGACATCCGGTCGGACGTCTACGCGCTCTGCGTGCTGCTTCACGAGCTCCTGGGGCTCAAACACTACCTCGACGACTGCACGACGGTCGAGGCCGTGCTCGAGGGCGTGAAGAACACGCAGGCACCCGCGCCGAGCTTCATCCCGAGCCCGCACCAGCGCCCCGCGCCGATGGAGATGTCCTGGTACGTGCGCAAGGGCCTCGAGAAGGACCCGGCCCAGCGCTACCAGAGCGCGCGCGAGATGATCGACCGGCTCGACGCGCGCGAGGAGGGGCTCGTCCCCGTCCAGTGCCCCGTCACGTTCAGCAAGCGCATGATGCGCGAGCAGATCCGCTTCATCGACCGGCACCCGATGCTCTACATGGCGATGCTGGGCCTGTTCGTGGCGTCGACGGTCGCCCTGGCCGTTTGGCGCCTGGTCGCCTGACCCAAGGAGCGCCATTCGCGGCGGTCCATCTTTCATGAGGCCCCGGGTCGCCCTTCCCTTCGCGTTCGCGGCCTCCCTCTCCGCGACGGCACACGCGGATCCGGCACCACGCGACGCCATCGCCGCGCGCTTCGCCCCCGACTCGGCCGCGTCGAAGCTCGCCTTGGATCTCTTCGACACCGACGCCGACGTCGTCGACGTCCTCCCCGCGGAGCGGTTCGATGGCGGCTACCGCGGCGTCATCCCGCTCGTCCCTGCTCTGCCCGTCGGCGCCGACCGCAAACACCTCGGCTGGGTGTCGGGCGCGCTCCACGATTTCGACGACTTCTTCGCCGCCGTCGCAAAGCGCGGGACCCCTCGGTACCGCTGGCACGGCCTCTCGCTCCTCTTCTTCCGCTCCGTCGGCAACACGACGCCGAACGCCTTCGCGGCCGGCTGGACCGTCTCGTACAACGTCAACGGCTCGATCGACACGAGCGCCGACGCGACGCGCGAGACCCTCTTTCACGAGATCTTCCACCTCGACGACGCCGACCACGGCGACTGGTCGCCGAAGCACCTCACCGACCTCCACGACGCCATCGAGCACAAGTGCGGCACGAGCACCCCGTGCCTGACGCCCTACGCGCCCACTTCGACCATCGTCCGGCGCGGCACGTACTACTCCTTTCAGCCCAGCAACGACGTGCACGAATACGCGGCCGAGGTGGCCCTGCGGTGGTACCGCGAGCAGCGCGCGATGGTGCGCGGCGACAAGCCCGTGCGCCCGTCGTTCAAGTGCGGCCCGTTCGAGAACCGCCGTGCGTGGGAAGCCATCGCGACGGAGTTCTTCGGGGGCGTCGATCTCGTGCCCCCGTGCTGAGCTAGGCCTCGGACGGCCTCCCGTCCTTTGGCGACGCGCCCCTGTCCTTCAACGACCGGCCTCGGTATAGGAAAGCCAAGGCCTTGGCATTGTCGGACAGGGTCGCGTCCTTTGACGACAGGCCTCTGTCCTTTAACGACGGGCCTCCGTCCAGGAAGGCCAAGCCCTTGGGATTGCCGGACAGGTCGGCATTCCGCGACATGCCACCGTCCGGCCTCCGGAGCTGCTGGATTCGCCTCGAGGACACCGTGGCGAGCCGATGAACCCCTGTCCTTTTGCGAAGGACCCTCGCGAGCAAGAACGTCGCAACCGCCATGGTCCTCGTGTCCGTTCCCGACACCGGCAGAAAGCCCTTCATCCCGGCTGCGGGGCTCTCGCCGGCCGTTGCCGAGCCCGCGGCGCCGGACGTCGAGCACGCGGTGAGCCTCATGGGGTCATCGGACGAGAAGAGAATCGACGGTACACTCTTCGCGGATGTGCGCTTCATCGGTGACGGACCTCGTCGTGCGCCGGATGCAGCCCGTGCATGCCACCCGACGATGCTCTGGCCACGTGACGAGCGCTCGTCGCTTGTCGCTGGTCGCTCGTCGACCGCTTCGAGAGCGACGGGCTACCCGCGCATCAGCCGGCCGACAGGATCTCCGCCAGCGCGCCGTCCGCCTCGTCCCGCAGGGCGTCGAGACCCACGGCGATCGCATCACGGTCCGCGTCGGCCATCTCGGGAAACCCGAGCCGCATCCTCACGCCTTCGAGTCGCTCCGCGATGCCGTGCCCCGTCGCGTAGCCGGCGATCCACGGTCCTCGCGCGATCGCGTCGAGGATCTGGTCGACGCGGTCCTCGAACCGTTGGCGCATGGCGAGCGTCTCCGTCGCGCGCGGACCGGCGTGGAGAACCGCGGCGCGGTGGTGCGCGTCGGGGCGCACGGCCTCCACCGAGACGCGGACCGCCTCCACCACGGCCTCGAAGCCGATGCGCCTCAGGAGCGCGCCGTCGAGGCACAGCTCCCAGGCGATGTGGGCGAAGAGGCCGAGCTTGGCAACGCCCCTGGCGCGACGGAGCGCCTCGCGTGCGGCCCGCTCGCCCCGCGTGAAGACCGGCGCTGCGTGAAACCACGCGTCGACCTCGAGGTGGTGCGCGATGCCTTCGTCCACGGGGCGGACGGCACCCACGGCGTGCTCCGGGGCCGCACGCGCCCGGGTACGTCGGCCGGCCATCCGCCACACATCGGGCAGCATCGCGCCGGCGGCGGCGTCGTGCCGGCCGAGGTCCCGGAAGGCCAGGTGGTGATGCAGGAGGAAGTTCACCGGAGTCGGGCGTCACTCGTGGACCTGCTCCGCGATCGACTGCAAGGCCGAGCCCGAGGAGAGAGCCATGGGGAGGGGGGTGAGCCGCCATGATACTCCGGTACGGCCCTTGACCGGAGCGCCCGTCCCGGTCGACGATGGAGGGTGACTTCGACGTGAGCCCAGGCGCGTCGGGCGCCTACGGGAACTGATGGCGAGCTTTCATACCGACGACATCGGGGTCCAGGCCGGCGACGTCCTGGCAGGCAAGTACCGCGTCGAGCGCGTCCTCGGAGAGGGCGGGATGGGGGTCGTGGTCGCCGCGCACCACATGCAGCTCGACGAGCGGGTGGCGCTGAAGTTCTTGCGGGAGGACGCGCTCGACAGCCCGGAGGCCGTCGATCGCTTCGTGCGCGAGGCGCGCGCGGCGGTGAAGATCAAGAGCGAGCACGTCGCGCGCGTCATCGACGTGGGCAAGCTGGAGAACGGCGCGCCTTACATCGTCATGGAGTACCTCGACGGGCGGGACCTCGACGCCTGGCTCGAGGAGAACGGCGCGCTGCCCGTCGATCAAGCCGTCGAGTTCGTGCTGCAGGCCTGCGAGGCGATCGCCGAGGCGCACGGCCTCGGAATCGTGCACCGCGATCTCAAGCCCGCCAACCTGTTCTGCGTGCGACGGGCCGACGGTCTCTTGTCGGTCAAGGTGCTCGACTTCGGGATCTCCAAGATGACCCCCGGCGCGAGCGCCAAGAGCGACCACAAGATGACGAGGACCAACGCCGTCCTCGGCTCTCCGTTCTACATGTCGCCCGAGCAGATGCGGTCGTCGCGCGACGTCGATGCGCGGAGCGACATCTGGTCGCTCGGCGTCATCCTCTATCAGCTCGTGACCGGACGGATGCCGTTCGAGGCCGAGGCGATGCCGGAGCTCGTCCTCAAGATCGCGGACGCCGCGCCGCCGTCGATGCGAACCCATCGCCCGGACCTCATGCCCGCGTTCGAGGGCGTGGTCATGCGCTGCCTGGAGAAGGACCGGCAGCGACGGTACGCGAACGTCGGGGAGCTCGCCCTCGCCCTCTACGAGTACGGCCCGCCGCGGGCTCGAGGCTCGGTGGATCGCGTGATGCGTACGCTGCATACGGCGGGCCTCGTCCAGGGCGTCACGCCTTCCCGGCCGGAGGCGCCGGTCGTGGACGCGAGCCCGAGCCTCGCGAGAGGCGTCGGCGCGGTGACGCCCGCGATGCGCGCGCCGACCATGGACTCCTGGGGGCAGACGGGATCGCGGGCCGGGTCCTCGCGGCGCAACGCCGTCGTCGCGGCAGTGGGCGTGGGGGTGCTCCTCCTGGCAGTCGGCGGCGTGACCACGGGGATCCTCCTGAAGAACCGTCAACCTCAGGCGATGCCGCTCGAGCCGCTTCCAGCCTCGCCCGCGATGGCGACGACTCCGCCCGCGCCGACGGCCGCCGACCCCGCCCCGAGCACGCTCGCGCCCGATCCGCTGGCCGCGTCGAGCCCCCCTCCCTCGCCGTCCGCGTCGGCCGTGGCGACCGCCGCGCCGCTCGCGGTGCACCCCGCCGCCAAGCCGGGCACGGTGCACGCCGTGACGACGCCGCCCGCCAAGACGGCCGCCCCCGCGAAGAACTGCAATCCGCCCTACGTCATCGACGCGGCGGGGCACCGGCAGTACAAGCCCGAGTGCCTCTGATCGCTCTCCCCATGAAGACCGCCCTCTTCTTGCTTCTGTGCGCTGCCGCGACGCTGCTGCGGAGCGCGCCGGCGATGGCCGACGACCGGGCCGCGTGCCTCGACGCCTCGATGAAGGGGCAAACGTTCCGCGACGCCCAGAAGCTCATCGAGGCGCGCGAGCAGTTCCGCGTATGCGCGCAGGCGCGGTGCCCGGCGGTCGTGCAGACCGACTGCGCGAGCTGGCTCGACTCGGTCGAGAAGAGCTTGCCGACCGTCGTCATCACGGCGAAGGACGGGACGGGCACGCCGCTCTTCGACGTCAAGGTCACGGTCGACGGCGCGCCGCTCACGACGAGCCTCGACGGCCGGGCCGTCCCCATGAACCCCGGCGCGCACAAGTTCCACTTCGAGCTCGCCGACGGGACGAGCCGCGACGTCGAGGACGTCGTCACCGAAGGCACGCAGAACCAGTCGGTCACCGCCGTGCTGGCGCGGCCGGTCGCCGGGCCTCCGCCGGCGCCGCAACCGCCTCCGACGCCGCTGCCCGCGACGCCGCCTCCGACCTCCCCGGCGGAAGGGTCGAGCGCGTGGAAGACGGTGGGATGGGTGGTCGGAGGGGTCGGCGCGGCCGGCCTCGTCGTCGGGTCGATCTTCGGCGTCGTGGCCATGAGCGACAAGTCGAACGCCCACTGCTCGGACAACCTTTGCGACTCCGGACCTCTCGCCAGCGCGAAGAGCGCCGCGAAGGTGTCCGACGTCGGCCTCATCGCGGGGGGCGTGCTCTTCGCCGGCGGCGGCGCGCTGGTGCTGTTCGCGCCGGGCAGCGGTCACGGTCAGGTCGGGCTGACGGTCGCGCCGCTCGTCGGAGCCAACGACGGCGGTGTCGTCGTCGGAGGTCACTGGTGATGCGCGGCGTCAGCCGACGACGGACGACCGTCTTCGCGAGCGCGGTCGCGCTGGTGTGCGCCGCAGCGCTCGGGGTGGGCGGGTGCGAGGCCGTGCTCGGGCTCGGGAGCCTCGGGGACCGGCCCAGCGACGCGAGCGTGGACGGCAACGCGACAGGGGTCGACGGTCAGGCCGACGGCACGACCGCGGCGGACACGGGCGGGAGCGATTCGGCGGAGAACGACGACAGCGCGCAGAGCGAGGCGGGCGTCGAAGCCGCAGCCGACGCCGGCGATGCGGCGGCCGACGCGCCCGCGGAGGCGTGCTCGGTCACGTGCAACGGGGCCTGCGTCAATCCCAAGTACGACCCGACTCATTGCGGGGCGTCGGGCACGTGCCAGGGAAGCAGCGCGGGAACGGCTTGCACGGGCGGGCAGATCTGCTTCGACGGAAGCTGCGCCTGCACGGGCGGATTGATCCTGTGCGGCTCGAGCTGCATCGATCCCAACGCCTCCGCCACGAACTGCGGCGCCACACCGGGCTGCGGCCTGCTCGGCACGGGCTCCGCCGGGCAAGCCTGCGCCACCGGCTCGACCTGCACGAACGGGTCGTGCGTCGCCCCGTGCGTCGCGCCGATGGTCGGCTGCAACGGCACGTGCGTCGACCCGAGCACCGACACGACCCACTGCGGGGCCACCAGCGGTTGCGGGACGAACGGCGGCTCCGCGGGCGCGCAGTGCGCCGTCGACGGCACGTGCAACGGGGGGACGTGCTCGTGCCAGCCCGGCTACACGGCGTGCTCGGTCGGAAGCGGTCCCTCGACGTGCATCGACGAGATGACGACGACGGGCTCGTGCAACGGCTGCGGCTCCGCGTGCCCGGGGGGCGACGTGTGCTCCAACGGAGCGTGCGTGTCGTCGTGCGCCGCGCCGCTCGTCGAGTGCGGGGGCGGGTGCGTCGACCCCAAGAGCAACCACGCGTACTGCGGCGCCAGCGGAGCCTGCACGGGCACCCTGATGGGAACGAGCTGCAGCGCCCTCGGGTCCGTTTGTCAGAACGGCGTTTGCGGCTGCCCCGGCGGCGACATCGTCTGCGCGGGCGCGTGCGTCGACCCGCTCACCAACTCCAACTACTGCGGCGCGACGGGGACCTGCACCGGCGGCGTGGCCTGCCCGCCCGGCGCGGGATGCTCGAACGGCGTCTGCACGTGCCAGGCGGGCACGGTGTCGTGCGGCGGAGCCTGCGTCAACCCGAAGACCAGCAGCGCCTACTGCGGAGCGAGCGCCCCGGGTTGCACGGGCGGCGTCCCGTGCGGGACGGGCAAGAGCTGCGTGTCCGGAGCCTGCACGTGCGATCCCCCGCTTCTCGCGTGCGGGGCGACGTGCGTCGACCCGGCGACCGACGGCGCCTACTGCGGGGCGACGGGGACCTGCCAGGGACCCAGCGTGGGCGTGGCCTGCGGCGCGACGCAGACGTGCACCAACGGTCTCTGTCTCCCGTGAGCACATGGAGCTGCCCGCCCGCATCGGCCGGTACGACGTCGAGCAGCTGCTGGGTCAGGGCGGCATGGGACGGGTGCTGCTCGCGCGCGACACGGTCCTCGGGCGCGAGGTGGCGCTCAAGATCCTCCGCGACGATCTCGGGCTGACGCCCGAGCTGAAGACGCAGCTCATCGACCGGATGCGCCAGGAGGCGCGCGCGGCCGCGGCGCTGTCACACCCGGCGATGGTGACGCTGCACGACATGGGCGAGGACGACCACGTGGGCCTCTACCTCGTCTTCGAGCGCATCCTCGGGCCGACGCTCCGAGAGCGCCTCCACGACAAGGGCCCTCTGCCGCCGGCCGACGTGGCGAAGCTCGCGCGAGCGCTCGGCGCCGCGTTGACGCACGCGCACGCCGCCGGCGTCGTCCACCGCGACGTGAAGCCGGAGAACGTGATGCTCTCGCCCGTGGGCCCGAAGCTCACGGACTTCGGCATCGCGCGCCTGCCCGACTCGACGCTGACGCGCGCGAGCACCGTCCTCGGCACGCCCGCGTACAGCGCGCCCGAGGCCCTCGCGTCGGGCGCGTTCGGCGCCCACAGCGACCAGTTCTCGCTCGCCGCCACGCTCTACGAGGCGCTGACGGGCAAGCGCGCGTTCCCGGGGGACGACGCCCTCGCGGTCGCGACGCGCGTGGCCTCGGCCAAGCACACGGCGCCCACCCGGGCGCTGCCCGTGCTGCGAGGCTTTTCGCACGTCGACGTCATCTTCGACCGGGCGCTCGCCAAGGACGCGAAGAGACGCTTCGCCTCCTGCGAGGCCTTCGGAAGCGCGCTCGCGGCGGAGCTCGAGGGCGCGAACGCCGCCTCCATGATGACTCCGGTGCCTCGCTCCTCGATCGTCACCCGCGCGACACGGCGCTGGCAGAACATCGCCGCCCTGGCAGCCGTCGTGGTCATCGTCGCGCTGGTGGTCGTGGGGCGCTTCCGGGACGCGGACGAGGACGGGGTGTCCCTCCGGAGCGTCGCCAGCGCCTTCGCCGTCACCGCCGCCGTTCCCCGCCCTGCCGCGACCGCTGGCACGTCCCTCGGCGCCGCATCGCATCATCCGCGAACCGCCTCCGGGGCGAACGCGGTCGCGTCCGCCGCCTCGGCCGTCGCTTCGTCCGTCGCCGCGACCTCGGCGGGAACGACATCGGCGACGCCCCCTAGTGGGAGCGCGCACCCCGCACTAGACTCCGCCGTCCCCGATGCCGGCCGAGAGCACCTCCCCATTGACGTCCGAGCCGCCGACGCAGTCGCCCCCGCAGACTCGACCCAGCGGTGAGCTGGAGCACTTCGCCCAGCTCTACCGGCAGATGCTCCTCATCCGTCGCGTCGAGGAGGAGAGCGCGCGCGGCTACGCCGACGGGAAGATCGGCGGCTTCCTCCACCTCTACATCGGGCAGGAGGCCGTCGCCGCCGGGGCGCTCGCCGCGCTCCGCCCCGACGACTACGTCATCACCACGTACCGCGATCACGGCATCGCGCTCGCCAAGGGGATGTCGCCTCGGGCCCTCCTGGCCGAGCTCTTCGGCAAGGTCACCGGCTGCTCGAGGGGCCTCGGCGGGTCGATGCACATGTTCGACAAGGAGCATCACATGCTCGGCGGCTACGGCATCGTCGGCGGCCACATCCCGCTCGCCGCCGGCGTCGCCTTCGCCAGCAAGTACCGCGAGGACGGGCGCGTCACGCTCTGCTTCTTCGGCGAGGGCGCCGTCAGCATCGGCGGCTTCCACGAGGGCCTCTCGCTCGCCGCGCTGTGGAAGCTCCCCATCGTGTTCATCTGCGAGAACAACGAGTACTCGATGGGCACGCCGCTCTCGCGCTCGATGTCGGTGGAGGACGTCTCGCTGAAGGCGCTCGGCTACGGCATGGACCGCGACCGCTTCTTCGCCGACGACGTGCTCGAGGTGGAGCGTCGCGTCGGCGAGGCCGTCAAGCGCGCCCGAGAGCACAGCTTGCCGACGCTGATCGAGGTGCGCACCTACCGCTTCCGCGGGCACTCGATGAGCGATCCGGCGAAGTACCGCACGCAGGCCGAGCTCGACGAGCACAAGAAGCGCGATCCTTTGCACCGCGCGCGCACCGCCGTCCTCGAGCAGGGCTACGGCGACGCGCGGATGGACGCGCTGGAGAAGAGCGTCGAGGCCGAGGTGGCCGACGCCGTGAAGTTCGCCAACGACAGCCCGGAGCCCACGCTGGCCGAGCTCGAGGCGACCACCTACAGCGGTCCGTTCGCCTACTGATGCCCATGCGGACCCTGCGATTCCGGGAAGCCTTGCGCGAGGCGATGATCGAGGAAATGGAGCGCGACTCGAGCGTGTTCCTGATGGGCGAGGAGGTCGGCTTCTACCAGGGCGCCTACAAGGTCAGCGAGGGGATGCTCGAGAAGTTCGGCACGAAGCGCGTCATCGACACGCCCATCGCCGAGGCCGGGTTCGCGGGCGTCGGCGTGGGGGCGGCCATGGTGGGCCTGCGCCCCATCGTCGAGTTCATGACGTGGAACTTCAGCGCCGTGGCGTTCGACCAGATCTTGAACAACGCGGCCAAGGTGCGGCAGATGTCCGGCGGGCAGTTCGACTGCCCCATCGTCTTCCGCGGCCCGAACGCGAGCGCGCGCCAGGTGGGCAGCCAGCACAGCCACGCGATGGAGCACTTCTACGCGCACGTGCCCGGGCTGAAGGTCGTCGCGCCGGCGTTCCCCGCGGACGCGAAGGGCCTGCTGAAGGCGGCCATCCGGGACGACAACCCGGTGCTCGTCATGGAGTCGGAGACGCTCTACGGCGTGAAGGGCGACGTGCCCGACGGCGACGGCGTCGTGGAGCTCGGCAAGGCGGCGATCGCGCGCCCGGGCAAGGACGTGACGCTGGTGGCCTACTCGCGGATGACGCACGTCGCGCTCGAGGCGGCGGCGGCGCTGGAGAAGGAGGGCGTCTCCGCCGAGGTGGTCGACCTGCGGAGCCTGCGCCCCCTCGACGAGGGGACGCTCGTCGGCAGCGTCGAGCGGACCCACCGCCTGGTCGTCGTCCACGAGGGCTGGCCCTATGGCGGCGTGGGGGCCGAGATCGCCGACCGGGTGCAGCGCCTCGCCTTCGACGCGCTCGACGCGCCCATCGTGCGCGTGGCGACGCTCGACGTCCCCATGCCGTACAGCGCGAAGCTCGAGGCGGCGTGCATCCCGCAGGCCGACCGCGTGGTCGCGACGGTGAAGCGGCTCATGGCCCGCGGGAGAGCCTGATGGCGAAGATCCTCGATATGCCGAAGCTGTCGCCCACGATGGAAGAGGGCGTGCTGTCGGCGTGGCACAAGAAGGAAGGCGACGCGGTGGCGGTGGATGATCTCCTCGCCGAGGTGGAGACCGACAAGGCGACGATGGAGTTTCGCGCCTTCGACGCCGGCACGTTGCTGAAGATCCTGGTCCCGCCCGGCTCGCAGGTGAAGCTCGGCCAACCGGTCGCCATCCTGGGCGCGCCGGGAGAGGACGTGTCGTCGCTGGCAGCGCAGGCCCCCGCGCAAACGCCCGCGTCCTCCCAGGCGCCCGTCGCCGCGCCCGCGCCTGTCCCCGTGCCGGCCACCCCGACCGCGACCGCGACCGCGACCGCGACCCCGACCCCGACCTCGGCCCCGACCGCGACCCCGACCGCGACCTCGACCCCGAAGCCCATCGAGACCCTGGCCCCCCAAGCCCAGCGACGGCCCCCGGTCGCCGATCCCCTCGACCGGACCTCGTACGCCCCCGAGCCCGCGGGCAACGGCCACGTCGACGGCGGCCGCGTCCTCGCCTCTCCTTACGTCCGCAAGGTCGCCCGCGAGATGGGCCTCGATCTCCAGGGCGCCCAGGGCTCCGGCCCGGGGGGACGCGTCGTCCCCGCCGATCTCGCGTCGATGCGCGGCCCGGCACCCTCCGCCCCCGGCGCGGCGCCCCTCGCGCGCGTTCCTCCCGCGTCGCCCGCCGCCCCCGCTGCCCCTTCTGCCCTCGAAGGGCCCGAGGTGCGCCCTCTCTCGCCGATGCGCAAGACGATCGCGCGACGGCTCACCGAGTCGAAGGCGACGGTCCCGCACTTCTACCTGTCCATCGACGTCGACGTGGCGGAGCTCGTGAAGCTTCGCGAGCGCATCAACGCCGAGCTGCTCGGGAACTCCGGCAACGGCAAGGCCGACGCGGACGCGCCGGCACCGTTGAAGATCTCCCTCAACGATCTGCTCATCAAGGCCTGCGCCGTGGCGCTCGTGCGCGTCCCCGAGTGCAACGCGAGCTTCACGCCGGACGCGATCCTCGTTCACCGGCGGGTCGACATCTCCGTCGCCGTGGCCATCCCCGAGGGGCTCGTGACGCCCGTCGTGCGGCGGGCCGACCAGAAGAGCGTCGTCGCCATCGCCCGCGAAGTGCGCGAGCTCGCCGCCCGCGCGCGCGCACGCAAGCTCAAGCCCGAGGAGATGCAGGACGGCACCTTCTCGATCTCGAACCTCGGGATGTTCGGCATCGACGAGTTCGCGGCCGTCATCAACCCGCCCGAGGGCGCCATCCTCGCCGTCGGCCAGGTGCGCGACGTGCCCGTCGTCGCCGACGGCGCCGTCGTCCCCGGAAAGCACCTCGCGATGACGCTCTCGTGCGACCACCGGGTCGTCGACGGGGCCGTGGGGGCCGCGTTCCTCGCCGAGCTGCGCCGGCTCATCGAGCGCCCTCTGCGCGTCCTCACCGGGTGACGGCGAGATGAGAGAGCGCGTCCTTCTCGTTGCCTGCCCCCTGGCAGCGATTCTCCTCGCCTCGGACGCGAGGGCGCGGCGGCCCCAGGGCGCCGACGCGTGGTGGGCGGGGCTCGACGCGGCGGACACGCACGTCCCGGCCGGCGGAGTGCAGGCGCTGCGCCCGGCGCCCCGGGGACGGGTGCGCGTCGCGGGGGGCACGTTCGTCATGGGCTCGACGCCGGCCCAGATGGCCCAGGCCATCGAGCTCTGCGAGCGCGAGGTCCTCGCGCCGAAGTGCCACGACGACCAGAACTTCATCGGCCTCCTGCGCGCGGAGGGGCAGGCCCACCCCGTCACGGTCTCCACGTTCGACCTCGACAGGACCGAGGTGACGGTCGCCGACTACGCGCGATGCTCCTCGGCGGGCGCCTGCGCGCCGTCGGATCTGTCCCCCGACGACAAGCGCTTCGGCATGCCCGATCTCCCCGTCACCCACGTCCGGTGGGAGGACGCCGCCGCCTACTGCCGCTGGACCGGCGGCCGGCTTCCGACCGAGGCCGAGTGGGAGTACGCCGCGCGCGGCACCGAGGGGCGCGAGTTCCCCTGGGGGAACGTCTACGGCCCGCACCTCGCCAACCACGGCTCGTGGGCCGTGGATCCGTTCGACGCCACCGACGGCTTCCTCGGGCTGGCTCCTGTGGGCTCGTTCCCCGACGGCGCCACGCCGCTCGGGCTGCTCGACATGGCGGGCAACGTCGCCGAGTGGGTCGCGGACGTCCTGGAGGTCGACGTCCAGGGTCACCCCGTCGGCTACGACGAAGCGGCGGTCGTCAATCCCCCGCCGAAGACGGGCGGCGGGCCGAACGGGGGATTCCACGTCGTGCGCGGCGGCTCGTACGAGGACGGCGGGATGTGGCAGCGCGCGGCCGCGCGAGACGCGACGCCGCTCTCCCGGCCGACCTGGGTGGGCTTTCGCTGCGCGGCCAGCGCCCGATGAGGATCGCGCACTTCTCGGACCTTCACCTCCTCTCGCTCGAGGGGGTCCCCGCCCATCGCTTCCTCAACAAGCGCTTCACGGGCTGGGTCAACCTTCGCCTGAAGCGCGGGAGCATCCATCGCGCGGGGTACGTGCGCGCCATCGCGCGCGAGGTGGCGCGCCTCGACCTCGAGCACGTCGTCGTCACGGGGGACCTCACGAACCTCGCCCTCGAGAGCGAGTTCGAGCTGGTCAAGGAGCTCTTCGAGCGCGACCTCGGCCTCGATCCATCGCGCGTGACCATCGCGCCGGGCAACCACGACCTCTACACGCGCGGTGCCCTGCGTTCGCGGCGGCTCGAGCGCTACCTCGCGCCCTATCTCGCCGGCGATCTCCCCGAGCTCGCCGTCGACGTGGGCGGCGGGCGCTACCCCAGCGTGAAGCTCCGCGGGGACGTGGCCATCGTGGCCCTCTCGAGCGCCGTGCCGCGCCCGCCCCTCGTGGCCGCGGGCGAGCTCGGGCGCGAGCAGCTGGCGGCGCTGGCGCGCGTGCTCGCGCACCCCGAGGTCGCGGCGCGGACGGTGCTCGTCGCGGTGCACCACCCGGCGGTCCACGAGTGGTCGCGCGTGAAGACCTACGTCGAGGGGCTGCGCGACGCCCCCGCCCTCCTCGCGCACCTGCGCACGCTCCCGCGCGGGATGCTCCTCCACGGGCACCTGCACCGGCGGATCCAGCGCATGGTGCCGACCGACGACGGCCAGTTCTTGCAAGTGGGCGCGACCAGCGCGTCGCTGCACCACGACGCGCCGGACCGCATGGCCGGCTTCAACGTGTACGACGTGGACGGCGCCACGCCGGCGCGCGTCGAGGCGCACGTGTACTCGCCCCGGTCGGGCACGTTCCACATCGAGAGCGTTCCGAAGAGGGTCTGAGCGCCGGTCGGGGTGCTCCGGGACCGTGGACGTCGAGACGCGCGAGGATGGTCACGCAGGTGCACACGACGAGTCGGCGTTGCCGTCCACGGCAAGACGCTCAACGGGAGACCGCCCGGTTCCCGGCGACCGTCCAGCTGGCGTCGACGTGGGCGACGAGCGGGTCGAAGGCCTGCCCGAGGCTCTCGTCGTATTCGAAGCGCAGCGAGTAGAAGACGCCCTTCGCGAGCCGCGTCTTCTGCCAGTAGATCTTGCCCGCGTCCTTGCCCGTCACCCAGCAGTCGGTCGCGGTCATCGAATGCGAGGTCACGCTCTTCGCCTTGGCGTCATCGTCGCAAAGGTCGCGGAGCGCCGTCGGGCTCGAGGCGTACATGCCGGACGACGTCATGGTCGCGCGATCGCCCCACGTCCACTGCTGCCCGTCGCCGTTGGTCGGGGGCGGAGAAGCCACGAAGAAGGCCGGCACGTCGACCCAGAAGTCGAACCTCGGGTTGCCGTACCGCTGGTAAACGAGCGGAGGGACCGCCGCCGCTCCAGCCGATACGACGGGAACGGGGACGGGGACGGGGACGGGCGCGGGCGCGGCCGAGGGAACGGGCGGAACGCTGCCCGAAGGCGCTCCCCGTGCGACGAGAGCCCCTTCCGGCGGCGTGCGCCCGCAGGCCAGCGGCATCGCGACGAAGAGAACCGCCGCGAGAAGTGTGCCCCTGGCGCCGACCCTCAACTCGGCGCGGCCGACGCGCCGCCCTGCTGGCGCGCCACGTTGACCGCCTGCAGCCCCTTCGGCCCCTCTTTGATTTCGAACTCGACGAGCTCGTCCTCGAAGAGGCGCCGGCGGCCGTCGCCCTGGATCTGGGAGTAGTGCACGAAGACGTCGGGGCCCGTGTCCTGCTTGATGAAGCCCCAGCCCTTCTCGTCGTTGAACCACTTCACGCGTCCCACTGCCATCGGAATGCCTCCACTGCTGACGAATCCGGCGCGATGCCACCCTCACGCGCGGACCACTGCAGACTGCACTTCGTACGGGCGCCCGGGACTGCTCGCCGTGGCCAGCGCGTAACGCTAGGGGATGGCGTTTGGCGAGGTCAAGGACGAACCCTTTTCCACCGCGTCGAGCTCGTCGAGGTTCGCCTTCACCCGCGGATCATCGGGGGAAAGCGCGCGCGCACGCTCGAGATCGGCACGCGCCTCCTTCCGCGTCCTCGGGTCGCGCGCGAGGGCCGTCGCCAGGTTGATCCACGCGCTCACGAGCTTCGGATCGAGGCGCAGCGCCTCGCGGTACTCGACCATCGCGCGATCGAGGTGCCCCGCCTGCTGCTGCGCGTAGCCGAGGTTCGAGTGCGTGCTCGCCCTCTGCGGATCGAGCTGCACCGCGCGCCCCAGCTCCGACAGCGCCCGGTCCAGATCCTGCGTCGCGAGCAGCGCCGTCCCGAGGTCCGAGTGGGCGCGCGCGTCGCCGTCGTCCATGCGGGCGCGGGCCTCGTACTCCGTGATGGCCTCCTTCGTGCGGCCCGCCATCATGAGCGCGGTCCCGAGGTTGCCATGGCGCGCGGCGCTGCCCGGATCGAGCTGCTCGGCGCGCGCGAGCTCCTTCACGGCGTCCGCGGGGTGCCCCGTCGCCAGCAGCGCCACGCCGAGCTGCGAGTGCGCCTCCGGCTCGTCCGGCAAGAGCTGCGTCCCCTTCTTCAGCGCGTCGATGGCCCCGGGCGCGTCCCCGAGCAGCAGCCGCGCGCGCCCGAGCTCGACGAAGGCCGGCCCGAACGTCGGCCCCGCCTTCGCGGCGCGCGCGAGCTCCCCCGCGGCGGCGGCCACCTCGGCGTTGCCCTTCGCCGACGCGTAGTCGAGCGGCGCGTCGACGCGGAGGATTCGCACGCGCGCCAGGCCCACGGACGCCGGCACCCCCGACGGCGCCGCCGCGTAGTGCTTGCGAGCCGCGTCGAGCTCGCCCTTCTCGCAGGCCGCGTCCCCCGCGGCGAGCTCCCCCTCGCCCAGCTTGATGGTCGACGGACGCGGCGGCGGCAGGGGCGCGGCGGCCGTCGAGTCGCCCCCCGCAGACGAGACCGGCGTCGCCGCGACGGGCGCCGCGGGCTTCGGCGTGTCCACGAGGTCGCGCGGATCCTCGACCGCGGGCCGCCCGCCCGCCGCGCCGCCCATCGACGGCGCCGGCCGCGTCTCCACGACGGCCCCTCCCCCGCACGCGGCGAGCGCGAGCCACGCGAGCCCCGCGATCGCCGCCGCGATCCCACCCGCGACCGCCTCACTCCGGCGCCGGCTCATGCCTCTTCACCACAGCCCAGGCGTGCGCGACGACGTCCCGCGTCGCCTCGAGCACGGCCTCGTGCGCCCGCGGCGTGCGGAGCACCACCACCTCGCCCGCCGGCGCCTTCGCCTCGAGCACCGTCCGGCACGCCGACCGCACCGCCTCCGGCACGCGCGCGTCCTTCGCCAGCGCCTCCAGGTGCTCGACGTACGTCCGCCCCCACGCGTCGTCCGGCTCCGCGATGAGCGCCGCGTTCAGCGCCATCCCCGCCGCGCGCTTCACGCCGGCCGCCCCGGCGCGCGTGTTGCCGGCGGCGTACGCCCGCTCGGCGCGCTTCAGCTCCCCCAGCCCCGCGCGGATCCACTCGTCCGGCGACAGCTTGCGCAGCCAGTCGCCCGGGACCCGCGTGAACTCGCTCATCGGTTCGTGCACGGCGCCTCCCTCAACCGCGGAGGTGACGCGTCGTGTGCTCCTTGCCGTCGTAGCGGAGCATCACGGGCTTGCCCTCGGCGATGGTCGTCACGCTGATGGGCCGCTTCCACACGCGGAGGAGCGCCCGCATCACTTCCTTCGAGTAGTCCTGCCGCAGATCGAGCCCCTGGTGGTCGTGCCGCAGCAGAAGCTCGCCCCGGTTGTCGTAGTTCGCGTCCTCCACGTAGACGAACGGGTTGCCGCCGTTCGTCAGCTGGAAGAGGAGCTTCTCCTTCACCGCGCGGAACTCGCGCGTCTCGATCTCGTAGCGCTCGTTGCGGTTCGACCACGAGAAGCTGAAGAGCTTGTGGTCCCGGCAGAAGTCGGGCGTCAAAAACTCGTCGATGAAGGTCACGTCGTTGTAGAGGGCGCGCACCTCGAAGATCTTCTTCTTGCCCAGGCCGAGGCGGAGGTTCCAGTTCCGCTTCGCGTCGAGGTCGTCGCAGTCCTCCCACTCCTTGCCGAACTGCCCGCGGTCCCAGCGCTCCTCGACGTTCCGGTAGAGCTCCACGCCGAGCTTGTACGGGTTGAGGCGCCCGCCGCTCGTCGCCAGCACGCCCGCGGCGTGGTCGGCGTAGTCGATGATCTCGCTGGCATCGAGGATCTTCTCCGTCATGAGCCGCGAGTGCCAGTACGTGGCCCACCCCTCGTTCATGATCTTCGTCTGCCACTGCGGCGCGAAGTAATACGCCTCCTCGCGCACGACCTCGAGCACCTCGCGCTCCCAGCGCTCGAGCGGCGCGTGGTCGAGGAGAAAGAGGAGCACGTCGCGGTCCGAGTGCTCGGGGAACTTCTTGGCCTTCTCGCGCTCGGCCTCGATCTTCTTCTTCTGCTCCTCGAGGTACTCCTCGGGGTTGATGAAGCTCTCCATGTAGTCCTTCGCGCGAAGGCGGGGGACCTCGGTGGCGCGCATCTCGCCCTCGTCCTCCACCACGGCCTTGGCGCGGCGGCCGCGGAAGGGCGCGTGCAGATCGACGAGGTTCTCGAGGCTGAGACAGAGATCGAGGAACTCCTCGACCTTGTTGATGCCCTGCCTCGCCACGACGCGACGGATGCGCGAGCCGTGGTTGGCCATCTTGTCGATCCAGCGGCGGTTCGGATCGTAGGCGCTGGGGCGGCGCACGGGGTCGACCGTGCGGCCGCCGGTGTCGAGATCGCTCGACCGGAAGCAGTAGTTGTTCTTGAAGAAGTCGACGTGGCCGTACACGTGCGCCATGACGAGCTTCTGGTCGACGAGCGAGTTTCCCTCGAGGAGGTACGCGTACGAGGGGTTGTTGTTGATGACCATCTCGTAGATCTTCGAGAGGCCGTACTCGTAGCTCTTCGCGAGGCGCTCGTACTCCATGCCGAAGCGCCAGTGCGGATAGCGGTTGGGGAAGCCGCCGTACGCCGCGATCTCGTTCATCTGGTCGTAGGTGAGGATCTCGAAGACGGTGGGGAAGAAGTCGAGCCCGGCGTCGGCGGCGAGCTTCTCGATGCGGTTCTGCTCTTCCCGCAAGTAGGGTGGCAGCGCCGTCTTCAGCGCGAACTCGCTCATACCGGGAACTGTAACATCAGACCACGCGCACCACCTGCATCGTCCGCGTCTTGCCGGCGGCGACGACCTCAGCCTCGTCGCCCGCCTGCTTGCCGAGCAACGCGCGGCCCAGCGGCGACGGCGGAGTCACCACCTGCACCGTTCCCCCGGCGAGACGCGCGCCCCCTCCACCCGACGCGAGCAGCAGCGTCGACTCTTCCCCGTCCTCCTCGACCGTCACGAGCGCCCCGAGCGCGGCCGGCCGCGCCTCGAAGTCCTTCAGCGGCATCGCCGCGACCGCCGCGACGCTCGCCCGCAGCTCCTCGATGCGCGCCGCCTGCCCTCGCGCGAGGTACGACTGCTCGAGCGCGCGCGTGTCCTTGTCGTTCTCGGGCTTCGCCTCCTCGTGCGTCGCGCCCTCGGTCGTCGCCCGGTGCGCGCGCTCCAGCGTGTCGAGGTCCGCCCGGAGGAGCGCGAGGAGCTCGGCCTTCAGCGCGGACTTCGCGGGCTCGCGGGGCTCGCTCAAAGGCCGCCCTTGATCTTCTTTCGCTGGTTCTTGCCCATGGTGCGGCGCACCCGGCGCGTCTCGTTGCGCTTGGCGACGGCGAGGGCCTTGGTCGCCGCGGTCGGGGCGGTCCTCCGTCGCTCCTTGAGGCCGAAGTCGCGGACGGTGGTGCTCTCCTCGCCGAACTGACCGCGCGCGAAGTAACCGACGAGGCCCCACAGCTCGAGGATCTCGGCCTCCTGCTTGGCCTCGCGCGCGATCGCGTCGCTCTTCAGCTTGTCGTAGTTGGCGATGTCCTCGATGGTGTCGAGGTGGGCCTGGAATCGCGCGATGACGCCGGCGGCGTCGAGCCGCTCCGCGCCGATCCCCACCGCGTCGATGGCCTTCGCGTGCTTGCGGACACCGGCGATCATGGCTCGATCCCGCGTCACCTTCGTGAGCTTCCCGCGCTTGGGCAACCTCGGCTCCCTTCGCGCGAAGGATAGCCGCGGTCCTCGACCGAGGGGAACGGTCCCCCGCGACGAGAGAGCGCGCCGCGTCGCGGCCGATCCGCGCCGGCGCGGCTCCTGCCGGCTCACTCCGCCGGGGGGAAGGCTCCCCTCCACCGAGAGACCGCGCCGCCGTTCGCCCCGGGCGCGTCGGGACGACGCCGACCGCCGCCCTCGCCGCGGGGGAAGGCTCCCCTGCATCGAAGGACGACGCCGCGGTTCGCGCGATGCCCCTCGGGACGAGCCCCGCCCAGGCTCTCGCCGGCGGGGACCGCTCCCCCGCCTCGCGCGACCGCGTGCCGTTCGCCCCCTCCCCGTCCCCGACGACTCCCGCGGCCTTCTTCGGCCGTGGGCAGCGCTCCCCCGCGGCGATGGGCGCGCTCGCCTCAGGCGCCCTTGCCGAGGAACTCCTTGATGGAGCCGACGATGGCGTCCTTGTCGCGGATCTCGCTCGTGATGACGCGCTCGTCCTTACCGAAGTGCTCCCGGAGGTCCTTGATGAACTGGCCGGAGCCGTAGGGGCTCTCGACCTGCCCGTACGCGAACATGTTCACCCGGGGGAGGACCTTGTTCTTCAGGAGGTCGACGCAGAGGAGCGTGTCGTCCATCGACCAGTTGTCGCCGTCGGAGAAGTGGAAGGGGTAGATGTTCCACTCGTCGGGCGGATAGTGATCGTCGACGAGCTGCGAGCAGAGCTTGTAGGCGCTCGAGATCATCGTCCCGCCGCTCTCGCGGGTGTGGAAGAACGTGTCGCGGTCGACCTCGCGCGCGACGGCGTCGTGGATGATGTAACGGCTCTCGAGGCCCTTGTACTGCTTCTGCAGCCACGCATCGATCCAGAAGCTCTCGATGCGGACGATCTCCTTCTGCTCGTCGCCCATCGAGCCGGACACGTCCATCATGTAGATGATGACGGCGTTCGCGACGGGCTCGGCCTCGGTCTTCCAGCTCCGGTACCGCTTGTCGGTCGGGATGGGGACGACGACGGGGTTGCCGGGCGCGTACGTGCCCATGGCGATCTGACGCTTGAGCGCCTCGCGGTAGGTGCGCTTGAAGTTGCGGAGCGACTCGGGGCCGACGCGGCGGATGCTCGTGTAGCGGTCCTTCGCGTTGATGATCTTGCTCTTGCCCTTGTCCTGAATGTCCGGAAGCTCGAGCTCCTCGCCCAGGATCGCGGCGAGCTCGTCGAGCGTGACGTCGACCTCGAGGGCGTGCTCGCCGGCGTCCTTGCCCGCCTGACGACCGCCGTCGCCGTCGTCCTCCTCGCCGCCCATCGGATCGCCGGGCTCGCCGTCACCCTGCCCGGCCCCGCCGCGCTGTTTGTCGCCGAAGGAGAAGTGGGGAATGTCGATCTGCGGGATGGGGATGGAGACGAGGTCCTTCCCCTTGCGGCCGATGAGCTCCCCCTGGGAGATGTACTTCCGGAGGTTCTGTCGGATCTTCCCGCGGACGATGGCCCGGAATCGGGAGTGGTCCTGGTCGATCTTGAGCGACATCCTCTGGGGAGCTTAGCAGGGTGCCGGCGCGTGCGGGGTCACGCCCGCTTGGTATCGAGCGCGGTCCGGGCCAGCCAGAGGCACACGAGGGCGTTGGCGACGGTCCAGATGCGCGCCAGGAACGGGCCGCCGACGAACGACGCGTCGCCCGACCACGCGAGCTGAGCCAGCAGCGCCGCCGTTCCGAGAGCGATGCCCCCGATGAGCGGACGCGCGCGCTTGCTGGCGAAGCCGAGCATCGTCAAGAGGATGGCCGGCAGCGCGCTCGCGAGGAGCAGCCACCGGTGCGTGCCCGCGCCGAGGAGCACGAGGTCCCACTCGCCGAGCGGCCGCATGGCGAGCTCCATCGCCGTCCGCAGCTTGCCCGCGTAGGCGGCCAGGCCGAGGACCGGGGCGAACGGCACGAGGCCGACGCCGGCCACGAGCGCTCCCGCGACCGAGCCCGCCGTCCGCGCCATCTTGCCGCCGTTCTTGCGGATGCGCCGCCCCACGAGCCACGCGAGGCCGAGCAGCGCGAGGCCCCGGAAGGCGACGTGCTTCCACCAGACGTGGGAGGCGGCGGCCCCGGCGTCGACGATGCCGGCGCCGTAGAGCTTCGGCTCGTCCTTCGGGCGCGCGCTCGAGGTGAGCGCGTCGCGCACGGCGGCGGGATCGGTCACGCCGAGCGACTCGATCATCGCGGCGACGCCGGCGACGTGCGGCGAGGCCATGCTCGTGCCGTTGAACGTGCCGAAGATCTCGCACTTGTCCTTGCCGCCGTTGCACACGGTCTGCTGCGTCACCGCCACACCTGGGGCGGCGATGGCCACCTCGGGTCCGCGCGACGAGAACCAGGCGATCTTGTCCTTGTCGTCGGTCGCGCTGACGGCGACGACGCCCGGGTAGGCCGCCGGCCAGCCGACGCTCTTGCCGCTGTTGCCCGCGGCCGCGACGATGAGCACGCCCTTGGAGAGCGCGTGGTCGACGGCGTCCTCGAGGATCTTGCTCTTGATGGGCCCGCCCAGGGACATGTTGATGATCTGGGCGCCGTTGTCGGCCGCGAAGCGGATGCCCTCGGCCACGTTCGCCACGGTGCCGAAGCCCTGCTTCGAGAGCACCTTCACGGGCATCAACGTGGCGCAGTAGGCGAGGCCGGCCGTGCCGACGCCGTTGTTCGTGGTCTGCGCGATGGTGCCGGCCACGTGGGTGCCGTGGCCGTGGTCGTCGGCCGCCTCGCCGTTGTCGCCGACGAAGTTCCAGCCGCCCTCGCACCGCGTGCCGGCCAGATCGGTGCCGCGCGAGAAGGGGCCCTTGTCGAAGCAGGCGACGCCGGTGTCGATGACCGCGACCGTGATGCCCTGGCCGCAGGTGTAGCCCCAGGCGCTCTCGGCGCCGACGCGCTTGAGGTGCCACTGCTTGCTCTCGTAGAGAGGGTCGTCCGGCACGAAGGTGGCGCGGTAGAGCGCCATAGGCTCGGCGTGCTCGACCCGGGGATCGTGCGACAGCGCGTCGAGGATGGCGGGCTCGCGCGACGCGTCGACGTCGGCCACCTCGAGCTTGTCGTGGGTCGTGGCCCACCCGCTGTTCGGGTGCATCACGATGCCGACCTTCGCGTCGAGGTCGCTCACGTCGGCCTCGCTCGCGTCGTCGCGGAGGTCGACCGCGATCTCGCCGGCGATCTGGTCGGCGCCCTGCGTCTCGTCGCCGAAGCTCGGCGCCCCGACGGAGGCCGGGGCGACGGTCGGGGTGGCGGCGACGCTCTGCGCCGGCGCATCACGGGTCGTCAGGAGGGCAACGGTCGCAAGCAGACCGGCGCCGAGCGGGGCGAGGATACGGAGTCGCATGGCAGTCACCTCTTCACGACTTCAGTTGCGCCCGGCGGCGAGCGCCCGCGCGCATCGTCCCAGGAGCATGGCGTGAGCCAGACCAACGGCAGCGTAGATCATCACCGGACGGAGCGCCGTCCACACGAGCGCAACGCGCAGCCACGGGTGCACGAATCCCGGGACGGTCGCGATGGCCCAGCTGAGCAGGAGGCAGCCGCCGAGGACGGCCGCGCTCACCATGCCGTTCCAGCGTGCCCCGCCGCTCGCGCGCTTCGCCGTCTTCTCGTCGCGCGAGAGGAGGCGAACGCCGAGCGGGATGAGGCGGAGCGAGAGGAGAGACTGGAGGAGCGCCGCGACCCCGACCGCCACCGTGATCCCGAGGCCGAGGGGCCGCGCGACGCCGAGCTTGGCCTGGAGGAACACGAGCACCGCGCAGACCGCCGGGACGAAGAGCCACGGGATGGCGAGCTGGCCGACGACGAAGCTCAGCCACGCCGTGAACCGCACGAGGAGCGGCGCGCGGCGCGTGGCCGGATCGTCGCCCGCGGTCGCCCACTGCCGCCGTCCCCGCGGCTCGACGTACAGGTAGAGGCAGGTAGGGAGGATGGCCGCGAAGAGGACGGCGAGCACGCCCGCGGCGACGGTGAGCCCAAGGGGCAGGGAGAAAGCGGTCTCCATCGGGGGGTCTACCTTTGGGGGCGAGGGTTTCTTCCCACCTGGAACAGTCGTAACGACTGAACATTGGACGCGCCAGGGGGGCGGGAAGTTCTACCGGCCGGGCCGCATCTTCTTCACCAGCGCCACGAGCTCGTCCATGAGCGCCGGCCCCTTCTCGAGCGAGCGCACGCCGAGCTGCTGCAGAAGCTCGACGTCCGCCTTCGTGGCGCGACCGCTGACCGAGACGACCATGCACGCCTCGCCCAGCTGCATTCCGCGAAGGAGCATGCACACCTCGATGCCGTTGATGTCCGGCAGATCGAGGTCGAGGAGCAGGAGGTCGGGCACGCGGCGGCGCACCGCGCGGACGGCTTGCCGCCCATCGGGGGTCTCCTCCACCTCGGCGTCGGGGGCGGCGGAGCGCACGTAGAGCGACAGGGCCGCGCGCATGTCGGGGTCGTCGTCGACCACGAGCACCGCGAGCGGGCGCATCTCGCCGCCGGCCCCGAGGCGCGCCCGGAGCGCGCGGAGCTGCCAGAGCGCCGCCTCCGAGCCCTGCGGCCGCTCGTGCGGATCGGGCGCCATCATCTGGGAGACCAGGTCCCCCACGCCCGCGGGGACGTCGGGACGAAAGTCGCTGACGCGCGGCAGCCGGAGCCGGGTCTTGGCGCGATAGAGCTCCACCGGCTCGCCGCCGTCGAAGGGCATGAGGCCCGTCAGGAGCTCGTACGCGAGCACCCCCAGCGCGTACACGTCGACGAGGCCTCCGGCGCCCTCCTCGAGATCGCCCGACAGCGACTCGGGGGCCATGTACTGGAGCGAGCCCGCCACGCTCCGGTGACCGGCGCGGTCGGCGTGGGGCAGCACGAGACCGAAGTCCATGAGGACGACGCGCCCGGCCGGGGCCAGCATCACGTTGCCGGGCTTCACGTCGCGGTGCGCGAGGCCGGCGCGGTGAACGACCGAGAGGGCGTCGGCGACGGCCACGAGCAGATCGAGGGCCTCGGTGACGGCGAACCGCTCGCCCCGTGCGCGCCGCTCGTCGAGCAGCCGATCGACGCTGAGCCCGCGCACCCGCTCCATGACGAGGTACGGCACCCCGCGGTGCATCCCCATGGTGTGCACGGCGACGACGCCCGGGTGGTGGATGGCCGCGAGCGCGCGTCCCTCCCGGAGCAGGTACTCGCTGGCGACGCCCGGGTGCACGACCTTCAGCGCCACGCGCCGGTTGAGGACGCGGTCGTGCGCTTCGTAGACCTCGCCCATGCCGCCGGAGCCGAGCAGGCCGCGGACCTCGTAGGTCTCGTCGACGAGCTCGCCCAGCGTGAGCACGGGCCGGGGGATGCTCGACGGCGGCGCCTCGGTCGGCTTCTGGTGGACCTCGCTCATCGGGCCGCACCCGCGGCGCGCTCGGCCTGCTCGCGGGCCTGGACGAGGTGGGCCGCGACGCGCGCGCGTAGCTCGTCGCCCGGCTCCGCGACGCCGAGGAGGGCCTCTTCGATCGCCGACGCCGACGCCGCGAGCTCCGGGAAGCCGTACGTCGCGGCCGAGCCGCGGAGCTTGTGGGCGGCCCGGCGCGCCTCGGTCCAGTCGGCGCGCGCGACGTGCTCCTCGAGGTCGGCCACCTTGGCCGGCAGGCTCCCGGCGAACTGCCGGTGGGCTGCCGCGAGGAGCGCGTCGATCGACGATGGATCGCCCGCGTCCATGTCCTCGGTCAGTGTATCCCCGGGCTCGTCGTGATGGAGAGCTTCCATCGGGCCATGCTTCGAGGGTACACGAGCGAGAGAACCATGATGCGCTCCCGGTCTCGTCTCGCCTCGAAGGGCGTTCTGGTCGCGATCGCGCTCGGCCTCGGGGCGACCGCCGGCAGCGGCTGCGACCGCGCCGACCCCGAGCCGAGCGCCTCCACCTCGTCGACGGCCGTCGCCACGACCGCGGCGGTCCCCGCGACCTCCGACCCCACGGCGGCGGCCGCGGCATGGCGCGCCCGGCACGCGCGCGACGACGCGGGCAACCTCATCCCCAAGTCCACGCCTCCCCCCGTCGACTCCTCGCTCTTGCCGCCGAAGCCCGGGCGCGAGCCGGACTGGGACCTCGACGCCAACGACGCCGCGCGTGACTACGTGCGCCGCTACGCGCTCGGCACGAAGCGCTACGGGGCCACGCTCAAGTGCGCCGACATCCGCCCCTCGGTCCGCGCCGGCGACAAGGTCACCGTCGAGGTGCGGAGCGCGGCGGGCTGCCCCGACGCCGGCACGGTCCGCGACGTCTTCGTGGTCGACGTGGCGGGCGATCGGCTCGGGGTCGACGATCCGGCGAAGCGCGACCCGCTCGCGCGCTGGCCCGACGGCAGCGATCCCGGAGCTCCGTCGAAGGACGTGCTCAACACGAGCGACATGCGAAAGTGGAACGGCGCATTGAAGGACGCCGTCTTCGGCAAGCTGCAGCTCGTCGTCATCCGCGTCCAGATGTACGGACGGGGGACCTACCCGGTGATCACGCTCGCGGGATGGCACGGGGCCCTCGACCGGAACGCGACCCCGGAGGACCTGAAGACGCTCGACGAGGACCTCTGCCGGGCGAACGACGGGGCGCCTCTCGGCATCATCGCCGGCATCGACCGCGCGAACATCCTGCGCATCCGGTGCCCCGGCCCCCCCCGGTGGGACCGGCTGTGACCCGCTAGAACTGGTGGGCCTCGGTCGACTCTTCGAGCGCGAGCGTCGTCGAGCGGCCGCCCGAGATGACCTCGGCCACCTGGTCGAAGTAACCGGTGCCGACCTCGCGCTGGTGGCGCGTCGCCGAGTAGCCGTCGGCCTCGGCCGCGAGCTCCGCCTGCTGCAGCTCGCTGTACGCCGCCATGCCGCGGTCCTTGTACTTGCGCGCCAGCTCGTACATCGCGAAGTTCAGCGAGTGGAAGCCCGCGAGGGTGACGAACTGGAACTTGTAGCCCATCGCGCCGAGCTCGCGCTGGAAGCGCGCGATGGTCGCGTCGTCGAGGTTCTTCTTCCAGTTGAAGCTGGGAGAGCAGTTGTAGGCGAGGAGCTTGCCGGGGAACTTGGCGTGGATCCCCTCGGCGAAGCGGCGGGCCTGCGTGATGTCGGGCGTGCTCGTCTCGCACCAGACGACGTCCGCGTAGGGCGCGTACGCGAGGCCGCGCGCGATGGCGGTCTCGACGCCGCTCTTCAGGCGGAAGAAGCCCTCGGGGGTGCGGTCGTTGTCGACGATGAAGGGCCGGTCGCGCTCGTCGACGTCGCTCGTGATGAGCTTCGCGCTGTCGGCGTCGGTGCGCGCGACGATGATGGTCGGCACGCCGCAGACGTCCGACGCGAGGCGCGCGGCCACGAGGGTGCGGATGAACTGGCTCGTCGGCACCAGCACCTTGCCGCCCATGTGCCCGCACTTCTTCTCGCTCGCGAGCTGGTCCTCGAAGTGAACGCCGGCGGCGCCCGCCTCGATCATCGACTTCATCAGCTCGTAGGCGTTCAGCGGCCCGCCGAAGCCGGCCTCGGCGTCGGCCATGATGGGCGCGAACCAGTGAGTGCCGCTCGCCTTGCCCTCGGCGTGCTCGATCTGATCGGCGCGCTGGAGCGACGAGTTGATGCGCTTGACGACGGTCGGGACGCTGTTCACCGGGTAGAGCGACTGGTCCGGGTACATCTGCCCCGCCGTGTTCGCGTCCGCCGCCACCTGCCAGCCCGACAGGTAAATCGCCTTCAGCCCGGCGCGCACCTGCTGCACGGCCTGGTTGCCCGTCAGCGCGCCCAGCGCCGCGACGAACGGCTCCGTGTGCATCAGCTCCCACAGGCGCCGGGCGCCCATCTTGGCGAGCGAGTACTCGATGACGATCGAGCCGCGCAGCCTCTCGACGTCGGCCTTGGCGTAGGGTCGGACGATCCCCTCGAAGCGCTTCGCCGCGAGGCGGTCTTCGGCGTGGGTCTCGAGCTTGATGGCAGCAGTCATGGCGTGTCGGTCTCCTCAGGGATCGAGCAAGTCGTAGGCAGGGAGCGTGAGAAAGTCCTCGAACCCCGGCGCGGTCGACAGCCGCACGAAGAGCTCTCGGGCCTCGGGAAAGCGCCCCCCCTGGAACCTCGCGTCACCCACCTCGCCGTGGATGCGCTTCATCTCTTCTTCGACGACGCGCGCGAACCGCTCGGTCGTCAGCGGCTGGCCGTCGACCGTGACGCCGTGGTGCAGCCACTGCCACACCTGGGCGCGCGAGATCTCGGCGGTCGCGGCGTCCTCCATCAGCGAATAGAGCGGCACGCAGCCGTTGCCGCGGAGCCAGGCCTCGATGTACTGGACGCCGACGCGCACGTTGTGGCGGAGGCCCGCGTCGGTGCGTGTCCCGGGGGGCACGGCGAGGAGCTCTTCGCGCGAGATCTTCACGTCGTCCCGCTTCACGCCGAGCTGGTTCGCGCCCGGCATGTGCGCGTCGAAGATCTCCTTCGCGATGGGGACGAGGCCGGGGTGCGCGACCCAGGTGCCGTCGTGCCCGGCCTTCACCTCGCGGAGCTTGTCGGCGCGCACCTTGTCCATCGCCGCCTCGTTGGCCGCCGCATCGTCCTTGATGGGGATCTGCGCGGCCATGCCGCCCATCGCGTGGACGTTGCGGCGGTGGCAGGTCTTGATGAGGAGGGCGACGTAGGCGGCCAGAAACCCGCGGTCCATCGTGACCTGCGAGCGGTCGGGGAGGACCGCGGCGGGATCGTTCGCGCGCTTCTTGATGAAGGAGAAGATGTAGTCCCACCGCCCGCAGTTGAGGCCCGCCGAGTGCTCGCGCAGCTCGTAGAGGAACTCGTCCATCTCGAAGGCGGCGGGGAGCGTCTCGATGAGGCAGGTGGCCTTGATGCTGCCGCGCGGGACGCCGAGCTTCTCCTGCGCGCGGAGGAAGACGTCGTTCCACAGGCGCGCCTCGAGGTGGCTCTCCATCTTCGGCAGGTAGAAGTAGGGGCCGGTCCCGCGGGCGAGCTGCTCCTTCGCGTTGTGGAAGAAGAAGAGCCCGAAGTCGAAGAGCGAGCCGGGCACGGGCTTGCCGTCGACGGTCATGTGCCTCTCGACGAGGTGCCAGCCGCGCGGGCGCACGAAGAGGACGGAGGTCTTCTCCTTGAGGGCGTAGGCCTTGCCGGTCTTCGCGTCGGTGAACGCGAGGGTGCGACGCACGGCCTCGGCGAGGTTCGCTTGCCCCTGCACCTGGTTGTCCCAGGTGGGGCTGTTGGCGTCCTCGAAGTCCGCCATGAAGACGGAGGCGCCCGAGTTGAGCGCGTTGATGACCATCTTGCGTTCGGTGGGACCGGTGATCTCGATGCGCCGATCGAGCAGGTCCGCGGGCAAGGGCGCGACCGTCCAGTCGCCCTCGCGGACGGGGGCGGTCTCGGGCAGAAAGTCGAGCGTCGTGCGCCGCTTCCGCAGGGCGAGGAGCTCGCCCACGCGCGGGCCGAAGGCGCGGGCGAGGTCGCCCACGAAGGCGAGCGCGGCCGGCGTGAGGACCGCCTCGTAGCCCGGACGCATGGTTCCCGAGAGGGCGATGCCGGGGGCGGGCTGCGGGGTTGCGACGGTCGTCACGGGCTTTACAGTGGGGCAGCGCGTCAACCTCGTCAAGCATGGGAAAGTACCGGGCAAGTAGGCCACGTTGAGAATTGTCAATGACAGGCTGTAAAGCAGTTAAGGTTGTAAAGGACCCATGGCACAAACAAATCGCGAGCTTCCGAAGCTGGGCGCCAAGGTGAGGGCCCTACGCCGGCGCGAGGCGCTCAGTCAGGTCCAGATGGCGGACCGGCTCGGCATCTCGCCGAGCTACTTGAACCTCATCGAGTCGAACCGTCGCCCGCTGCCGGCCCCGCTCCTCATCAAGCTCGCCCAGATCTTCGGCGTCGACCTCCACACCTTCGGGGGCGACGAGGACGCGCGCGTCGTCAGCGACCTCCTCGAGATGTTCGCCGATCCGGTCTTCGACGCATACCAGCTCGCTTCGACCGATCTGCGCGAGCTCGCCGTCAATCAGCCCCAGGTGGCCCGCGCGGTCCTCGCGCTCTACGGCTCGCTGAAGACCCAGCGGCAGGCGAGCGACACGCTGGCCTCGCGCCTCGACGGCGAGGAAGGCTCGGGGGTCGACCGCTCGCAGCTGCCCTCGGAGGAGGTGAACGACTTCGTCCAGAAGCACATGAACCACCACCCGGAGCTCGAGGAGGCCGCCGAGGAGCTCTGGAAGAGGGCGCGCTTCGACGCCGAGGAGCTCTACCCGGGTCTCCTCCGCTACCTCGACAAGCAGCACGGGATCCACGTGCGCATCGCGCGCGGCGAGGCGGAGCGCGGCATTCTTCGCCGGTTCGACGCCGAGAAGAAGGTCCTCACCTTGAGCGAGCTTCTCCCGACGCGCTCGCGCACCTTCCAGGTCGCCCACCAGATCGCCCTCCTCACGCAGCAGGGCCCCATCGACCGCATCGTCGCCGAGGCTCACCTGACGAGCGACGAGTCGCGCGGCCTCGCGCGCGTGGCCCTCGCCAACTACTTCGCGGGCGCCGTCCTCATGCCGTACGCGCCCTTCCTCGAGGCCTGCCGGCAGGAGCGCTACGACATCGACGTCATCGGGCGGCGCTTCCGCGTCGGCTTCGAGCAGATCTGCCACCGCTTCACGACGCTGCGGCGGCCGGGCGCCGAGGGCGTCCACTTTCACATGATCCGCATCGACGTCGCCGGCAACATCAGCAAGCGCTTCAGCGCGAGCGGCATCCGCTTCGCGCGCTTCAGCGGGGCGTGCCCGCGGTGGAACATCTTCCAGGCCTTCATGACGCCGGGGATGATCCGCATCCAGCTCTCGCGCTTCTCGGACGGGACGACCTACTTCTGCCTCGCGCGCACGATCCACAAGGACTCGGGCGGGTACCACGCGCAGCAGCCGGTGCAGGCGATCGGACTCGGGTGCCGCATCGAGCACGCGCGGGAGATGGTCTACTCGGACGGGATGGACCTCGAGAACGTGCACCTGGCGACGCCCGTGGGCGTCACCTGTCGCCTGTGCGAGCGGAGCGACTGCGAGCAGCGGGCGTTCCCGTCGATCCGGCACCCGCTCCACGTCGACGAGAACGTGCGGGGCGTCTCGCTCTACGCGCCGGTGCCCGTCCGGCGTGGGCCTTAGCGCGCAGTCCCTTGCCAGACGCCGTCGCCGGCCTCACGTATCGAGTCCACCATGACCGCACCGCGCGTCGATTTCCTCTTCGATTACTCGAGCCCCTGGTCGTACCTCGCCGACGCGACGCTCTCGCGCTGGTTTGCGCCCGGCCAGGTGCACTACGTGCCGGTGTACCTGCGCGGCTTCGAGACGTTCGCCAAGGGCGTGCCGTACTCCGCGGCGAAGATGGCGTACCTCCTCAAGGACATGGTGCGGAGCTCCGAGCATGTGGGCGTCCCGGTGAAGATGCCGCCGGTCTTCCCCATCAACGGCCTCTACGCGCTGCGCGGGGCCATCGCGGCCGAGCGCGAGGGGTGCTTCGCCCGGTACCACGCGGCGATGTTCCCGGCGGCCTGGCGCGACGGGCGTGATGTGTCGAGCAAGGACGTCGTGAAGGAGATCGCCCGCGAGGCGGGGGCGCCCTCGGTCGCCGAGGCGCTCGACGACCCGACCATCAAGGAGACGCTGCGCGCGAACACCGAGCGGGGCGTGGGTCGAGGTGCGTTCGGGGTGCCCTCGTTCTTCGTGGGAGAAGAGCTCTTCTGGGGGCACGATCGCATGCACCTCGCCGGGGCCGCGGCGAAGGGCTGAGGACCACGCTCCCGGATCGCCGGCGATCCGAGGGCCGGAGGCTTCACGCGCGTGTGACACGAGAAACGCAGGGATTCCGCAGGGAGGGCGGCTGGTCCCGTCCCTGCAGAGGGCGACGGGCATCATGCCCTGGCCGCCCCACGCACTCGGTCTCGCGGGTATCGTCGCCAGCGTCGGGCTCGCCGCCCTCATCGCGTTTCACCCGTCGAGCCACGCCGACATCGAGCCCGCCCGTCACGCGGCCGCCGCCGAGGCGCAGCCTGCTGCCACCTGGGAGCCTTCGGTGGTGACGACCCCGGGGCTGCCGCTCCAGTGCGCCGACGGCGCGTGGACCCGCACCGTCGTGCGCGGCGGATGCTCGCGCCACGGGGGGGTCCGATACTAGGCGCATCGACCCTCGCCAGACTCACGCTAGGCTCCCGGTGCCGTGCTCCGACCGTGGCGTTTCACCGTGCTCGCCGCGCTCTCGTCGCTCCCCGCGGTCGGGGGGGCGTTCGCGTGCTCTCACTTCCGCGACGTGACGCTCGGCCCACCCGGGGACGGCGGAAGCGATGGCGCGAGCCCGGTGGAGTCCTCCGCGGGCGACGGCAGCTCCCCGTTCACGGTGGTTCAGGGTCTTCCGGCCGGCGAAGCGCTGACCGCCGTCTGGGGCGCGGACCCCGCCGACGTCTTCGCCGTCGGGACGAACGACGTCCACTACGAGTACTACCAGGGCTCCTGGCAGCGCTCGCAGGCCGTCCTCGGGCGCGACCTCGAATCGGTCTGGGGCACGTCGGCGAGCGACGTGTACGCCGTGGGTCTCGACGTGACGACGAACACGGGCGTCATCGAGCACTTCGACGGCTCGGCGTGGACCGACGACGCGCTCGTGCCCACGGCGCTCTACGGTGTCTGGGGGACCGGCGGCGCCATCCTCGCGGTCGGCGCGAACGGCATGATCTACGGCAAGCACACCGGCATCCCCGGATGGACGATGGTCCTCGGCGACGCCGGGCTCCCCGCGAACCCGGACGTGCCGGCCGCGCCCGGCGAGCCGATCCTCTGGGGCATCGCCGGGACGAGCATCTCGGCCTTCGCCATGCCCGCAGACCTCGATCGCATCTTTCAGGTGGTCGACGAGTCGGGCTTCGTCAACCTCGATCCCGCGGTGGATCGCACCATCTCGTTTCGCTCCGTCTTCTCCGTACCCGGGGCGACGGGCAGCTACTTCTTCGGCACGAACTACTTCGGCGTGACCTGGCTCACGGCGAGCGGTCCCACCGACGCCGCCACCCTCGGCGGCGACATGTCGCTCATCTTCCAGGACCGCGCGTCGCCCGGCGCCCAGCAGCTCTTCATCTACGGCATCTGGGGCACGTCCGACCAATTCCTCTTCACGGGCGACCAGGGGCGCATCTACTCGTACGCCGCGGGCTCGGATGATTTCGGCCCTGTCGCTTCCCCCACGGACGCGACGCTCTACGGCGTCTGGGGCTCGTCCGCGTCGGACGTCTGGATCGTCGGCGACCGCGAGGTCATCCTGCACGGATCGCTCTGAGCACGCCCCCGCGCTCAGAAGATGGAGTGCGGCGATGCCGCGACCTCGAGGCCGATGCGGAACGGGAAGACGAAGCGGAGGCGCACGTCGCCCCCGGGGCCGCCGGCCTGGCGCGTCGCGGCGATGGCCACGGGAACCGGCGTGGCTCCCTGATCGCTCAACGTGGCAAGGCCGGTCAGCGACTCTCTCGCCTTGCGCAGGCCCTCGTCGGACCAGTCGCTCCGGAGCCACGTCGCCAGGCCGGCGACCGAGAGAAAGCCCGCGGTGCTCGCCGGCATCGCGCGGAGGGGGTCGAGGTCACGGCGGGTCTTCAACGTGGCGCCGTCTCCCGCTCCCGAGAGCGAGCCGCGCACCTCGGTGGCCGCGAGAGCCGCGTCCTCGGCCGCCGCGAACCAGGTCCGCGCACCGTCGGGCACGACGAAGACGTGCGTCGTGTGGGGGATCACCGGATCTCTCACCGTGGTCTTGGCCTTCCTTTGGGCCATGGTCCATTCGGGGTTCTGCGTGACGTGCGCCTCCACGTGCAGCGTTCCCGCCGGTAGCTGGAGGCCCGGAGGCACCGGGGTGATGACGAGCCGGGTGCTCTCCTTGTTCGGATCGCGCTTTCGCCGCGGCTTGCCCGTGGGCTTCACCGGGTCGTTCTTCACGAGCTCGCGCACGCTGTCGACCCAGCCCTGCGAAGGCTCCTCCACCGCGGCGACCACCCAGCCCTGCATCGCGGCGCGGGCCTTCGCCCGGGCGGCCTCGGTCGTCTTGCCCGCGTCCGCGTAGGCGTCGAGCGCGGCGCGAGCCGGATCGAGCCGGAGACCGCTGGCGACGACCCACGGGCCCCCCGTGAGGACACGCTGCAACGGGGCGACCTGCGTCTCGATCGCGTCCGGCGTGTACCCGTCGTCCGCGAGCCAGGTGCGCAGGCTCTCGAACACCTTGGCCCGCAGCGGCGCCAGGTCCGCGGGCGTCGCCCCGCGCCCGTACCACGCGAAGGACGCGTCGCGCGGCAGGCGCTCGAAGGCCGCCGGCGGAGGCGCCGACGGGACGCCGGCGCCGAGGAGCGCACGGGTGAGCGGAGACGCCGCATCGACGAGCTTCGTCGACAGCCTCACGTCGACCGCGGCCCCATCGGAGCTCGCCTCGAGCACCACGGACCCGACGTCGTCCGTGACCTTCTCGGTGAGCTCTTCGAAAAGCTCGTCGGTGGGATCGACGGCGCCGCCGTCGACCGGAACCGACCCACCCGGCGTGAGCACCTTCGTCCCGCTCTTCGGCGGGTGAAGCTCCCGGACGAAGACCTCCAGGCGAAGGTCGTCCCGCGAGGTGAGCCGCGTCATCGTCCGCGTCAGGTACGGACCGAGGTGACGAACGGCGCCGTCCCCCTCGCCGCAGACGAGCCGCGTCCCGCGAGCCGCCCCGTCGGGGCCGGAAGACGGCGCCAGCATGCACGGCCGCGGCGACGCCCCGTCCGGCGCATCGTCGCGTGGCTCGAGCCGGACGACCCCGGGGCTCGTCGTCGTCGCCTTGTAGTACTTCTCCAGCAGCTCCCGAGCGCTGACGGGATCGGTCACCGCCACGGAGCCGGCGATCTTGATCGACGCTTCGGGGGTGTCGACGTCCGACACGGCGAGATCGATCGGCTGGTCGAGGTCGAGGACCGGGCCGACCGGCGCGCCGACGAGCATGGACGCGAGCCCCTCCGGATCGACCTTCACCGCGCCCGAGAACATCGCGGCGACGGGACCCAGGAGCGACGTCAGCTGCTGGATCGTCGAGCGCGGATGCGCGAGGTGCACGGTGAAGGTGAGGCCACCCGGCGCGGGAACCGGCGAGAGATCCGGCGCAGGCTCGGGCGCGACGACGATGGGCGCGCTCGACGGAAGCGCGATGGGGGTGGTGGGCGCGACCGTCGCCGCGTTGCCACCACACGAGAGGGCGAAGGCGATGACCGGGACGACGACGCGCGCGCGCATGGTCCTCGAAGTACAACATGGATCGCGAGGAGAGCGCCCTACTCGCTCGCGACGTCGCGCTTCCGATCGAAAGTCGCGCCTTCGAAGCGCCGCTCACGAGCGCGCCGAGCGTCGCTCACGAAACCAAGCGCTGGAATCGCAATCCTCGGAGCGCACTTTCGCCTCGAAGTGGGGCCTTTGGTTTCGAGAGTGTCGCTTCCGGTTTCGGAATTGCTCCACTCACACGAGCGCTACTCCGCCGTCGATTCGCTCACGCGCGCGGGCTGCGCGACGGGCTGCTCTTCGATTCGCTCGTGGCTCATCCCGCCGCTCGACTCGCCGTAGGCCTCCTCGCCGTGCTGCGTCACGTCGAGGCCCTCGCGCTCCTCGCTCTCGGGCACACGCAGACCCAGGGTCGCGTCGAGGAGCTTGAGGATGCCGAACGTGAGGACCGCCGCGTACGCGCCGGTGACCGCGCAAGCGAGGCCCTGGATGCCGAGCTGCTTCACGTTGCCGAAGAGAGCGCCGTCGGCGCCCGCGTCGTTGAGCGCCTTCTGTGCGAAGACCCCCGTGAGCAGCGCGCCGGCGAGTCCGCCGACGCCGTGCACGCCGAACGCGTCGAGCGAGTCGTCGTACCCGAAGCGGTTCTTGAGGAGGACGGCGCCGTAACAGACGCCGCCCGCGGTGACGCCGATGAGGATCGCCGCCCAGGGCGCGACGTAGCCCGCGGCCGGCGTGATGGCCACGAGACCCGCCACGAGACCCGAAGCGACGCCGAGCGCCGTGGGCTTGCCGCGGTGCCGCCACTCGACGATCAGCCATCCGAGGGCGCCGCCGGCCGCCCCGAGGTGCGTCGTCATGAAGGCGAGCGCGGCGAGCGGTCCGCTCGTCAGCGCGCTGCCCGCGTTGAAGCCGAACCAGCCGAACCAGAGCAGGCCCGCGCCGGTGAGGGTCATCGTCAGATCGTGGGGCAGCGAGCGACGCGTCGGATAGCCGGCGCGCTTTCCGATGACGAGCGCGCAGACGAGGGCCGACATGCCCGCGGTGAGGTGCACGACCGTGCCCCCCGCGAAATCGAGCGCCCCGAGCCTCAGCAGCCACCCGCCGTCGGCCCAGACCCAGTGGGCGACGGGGTAGTAGACGAGGAGCGACCAGAGGACGATGAACGCGACGTACGCCGTGAACTTCATCCGCTCGGCGAAGGCGCCCGAGATGAGCGCCGGTGTGATGACGGCGAACATCATCTGGAAGGCGGCGAAGGCGAGCGTCGGGACCGTCCCGTGCACCTCGCCCGCGAGACCCGCCATGCCCGCGTACTCGAGCCCGCCGATGAGGCCGTGGTGCGTCGGCCCGAAGGAGAGCGAGTAGCCGTAGAGCGCCCAGGCCACGCTGAGGATCGGGATCGCCGCCAGCGAGTACATGAGCGTCGAGAGCACGTTCTTGCGACGCACCATCCCGCCGTAGAAGAGCGCCAGGGCGGGCGTCATGAGAAGGACGAGGGCGGTCGCGACGATGAGCCACGCAGTGTCGCCGGTGTCGATCTTCGCCATGCCCTTAGGGCGTACCTCGACTGTGTTTCCACGAAGTTTCAGGCGGGTCTGCGCAACGTGCACCCGCGGGTCGTCATCGCTATGCTGGCCCTCGCTGCGCATGGGCATGGACGACCAACTCGCCACCGATCTGGCCTCGCTTCGCATCGACCGGCAGCCTCCGCCGAGGTCGTCGGGGCGCGCGCTGCCGTGGGTGATCGCCCTGGCCGTCGTGGGGGGCCTCGCGTTCGCGGGATGGCGCGCGGCTCCGGCCGTCGAGGCGCGCCTGTTCAAGACCGAGATTTCCGTCACCGAGGTGGCGCTGGTATCGCCCGCCCAGGCGCAGGTGCAGCTCACCTCCACGGGGTACGTCGTCCCGCAGACCGAGGTCGACGTGTCGTCGAAGCTCGTCGGGCGGGTCGACAAGGCGAGCATCCGCGAGGGGAGCGTCGTCAAGGCGGGGCAAGTCCTCTTCGAGCTCGACGCGAGCGACCAGCGCGTGGCGGTGGCGAGCGCGCAGGCCCGCGTCGCAGCCGCCCGTGCGCGCGCGGCGACGGCGAGGGCGCAGCTGGCCGAGATCGTCCTCCAGCGAGACCGCGAGAAGCGCCTCGCCGACACGGGCGCCATCGCGCAGGCGTCGGCCGACGATCTGGCGGCGCGCGCGAAGTCGCTCGAGGAGCAGGTTCACGCCGCGGACGCCGACGTCTCGGCGTCGCAGGCCGAGGTGAGCGCCCTGGCGACGAACCTCGCCAACACGACCATCCGCGCGCCTATCGACGGGACGGTCATCGCGAAGCCGCTGCTCCCGGGTGACGTGGTGTCTCCCGGCACGCCGATGGCGAAGCTCGCGGACTTCTCCTCCATCGTGGTGGAGACCGACGTGCCCGAGGGGCGGCTGCACCTCGTGGCCAAGGGTCGACCGTGCGAGATCGTGCTCGACGCGTACCCCGACCGGCGCTGGCGCGGCGAGGTGGTGGACGTCTCGCCGCAGCTCAATCGGGCCAAGGCGTCGGCCACCGTGAAGGTGCGGTTCCTCGACCGGGACGACACGGTGCTTCCGGAGATGGCGGCGCGGGTGTCGTTCCTCGAAGCGCCGCTCGACGTGGCACGGCTGAAGGAGCCGCCCAAGCACATCGTCCCCGGCTCGGCGGTCGTCGATCGCGCGGGGTCGAAGGTCGTCTTCACGCTCGATCAGGGAAATGTCCACGTGGTGCCCGTCACGCTCGGCAAGCCCTTCGGGGACGGGTTCGAGCTGGTCGACGGTCCGGCGCCCGGCACGAAGCTGGTGAGCCAGCCGCCGCCGACGCTGGAAGACGGTCAGGCGATCAAGGAGAGGAGCCCGTAGATGGCGGACGAGTCGATCGTGAAGCTGAGGGGTGTCGCGAAGACGTACGCCCGCGGTGGGGAAGAGGTGCGCGTGCTCGAAAACCTCGATCTCGACGTGCCATCGGCCTCGTACGAGGCGCTGATGGGGCCGTCCGGATCGGGGAAGACCACGCTGCTGAACCTCATCGCCGGCCTCGATCGTCCGAGCTCCGGCACGGTCGAGGTCTCAGGCAAGCGGCTCGAAGGGCTCGGCGAGGGCGCGCTCGCCAAGTGGCGGGCGAGCACCATCGGGTTCGTCTTCCAGTCGTACAACCTGCTGCCCGTGCTCACGGCGCTCGAGAACGTCGAGCTCCCGCTGCTCCTCACGAGCCTCGGCTCGGCCGAGCGAAAGAAGCGCGCGCAGACGGCGCTGCGGGTCGTGGGGCTCGAGGATCGTACGCAGCACTATCCGCGGCAGCTCTCCGGCGGGCAGGAGCAGCGCGTGGCCATCGCGCGCGCCATCGTGAACGATCCGACCATCATCGTGGCCGACGAGCCGACGGGCGACCTCGATCGCAAGGCCGCGGACGAGATCCTGACGCTGCTCGACAAGCTGAACACACAGCTCGGCAAGACAATCCTGATGGTCACGCACGATCCGGCGGCGGCCGAGCGAGCGAAGATCATCCGCCGCCTCGACAAGGGAAAGCTCGTGTCATGACCCTCACGGGCCTGGCCCTCAGGAACCTCGGGCGCAACAAGTTCCGCGTCATCCTCACGGCGCTCGGCGTGGCGATCGCGATCGTCGCGTTCCTGCTGCTCCGCACGGTCATCTGGGCGTGGGCGAGCGCCGCGGAGTGGGCGGCGAAAGATCGCGTGGTCACCCGTCACAAGGTGACGTTCGTGATGGAGCTCCCCAAGCGCTACGTGGAGGACGTCCGCAACGCGCCGCACGTGAAGACGGTGACGTGGGCGAACTGGTTCGGCGCGAAGGATCCGAAGCACGACCGCGAGTTCTTCGCGACGCTCGCGGTCGATCCGGCGACCTACTTCGTCGTCTACGACGAGATGAAGGTGCCGCCCGACCAGATGGAGACCTTCCAGCACGACAAGCAGGGCGCCATCGTGGGCGACGTCCTCGCCAAGAAGATGGGCTGGAAGGTGGGCGACAAGATCATCCTCCAGAGCGGCATCTACCCGGGCGACTGGCAGATGAACATCGACGGCATCTACGAGGCGACCGCGCGCTCGGTCGACCGTTCGACCTTCCTCTTCCACTGGGACTACGTCAACGACTCGCTCCCGCCGGAGCGGCGCGACAACGTGGGCTGGATCATCAGCCGCGTGGACCAGCCGGGGCACGTCGCCGACATCGGCGTCGCCCTCGACAAGCTCTTCGAGGATCGCGAGACGCCGACGCTCTCGCAGGACGAGCGGAGCTTCAACGCGTCGTTCCTGGCCATGTTCTCTTCCATCCTCCAGGCGATGGATGTCATGTCCGGGGTGATCCTCGTCATCATGATGCTGATCCTCGGGAACACGATCGCGATGGGCGTACGCGAACGGACGAGCGAATACGGCGTCCTCCGCGCGATCGGCTTCTTGCCGAAGCACATCGTCATCTGGATCGTGGGCGAGTCGCTCGCGCTCGGCCTCCTCGGCGGTCTGGGGGGGCTGCTCCTCGCCTGGCCCCTCATCAACCTCGGATTCAGCCGGTTCATCGAGGAGAACATGGGCGGCTTCTTCCCGTACTTCCGGCTGGAGACCGCCAACATGCTGCTGGGGCTCGCGCTCGCGACGTTGCTCGGCGTGGCCGCGTCGATGATCCCGGCATGGCGCGCGTCGAAGATCCGCGTGGTCGACGCCGTGCGGAGGGTCGCATGATTCCCCTTCAGTACAACGTCCGCAGCCTGGCGGTGCGCAAGGCGACGACGCTGGCGTCGGCGTCGGGCATCGCGCTCGTCGTCTTCGTGCTGGCCTCGACGCTGATGCTCAACGCCGGCATCAAGAAGACGATGGCGACCTCGGGCAAACCCGACAACGCGATCGTCCTTCGCATGGGGAGCGACGCGGAGCTCGGCAGCGTGATCGAGGAGTCCAGCGTCCCGCTCATTCTCGCGGCGCCCGGCGTGAAGCACGACGAGCGAGGGCAGCCCAGCGGCGTCGGCGAGATCGTCGTCGTGGGCGCCATGGAGAAGCTCGGCGCGAGCGGTGTGACCAACGTCACGATCCGGGGCGTCACCGACGACGTCATGCGCTTCCGGCCCGAGATCCACCTCGTCGCAGGCCGCGCCCCCCGCGCGGGGACCGACGAGGCCATCGTGGGAGCGAGCATCCGCGGTCGCATCCGCGGCGTCGACCTCGATCAGAGCTTCGACATCAAGAAGAACCGCCCGGTGAAGGTCGTGGGCGTCTTCGACGCCGAAGGCTCGGCGTACGAATCGGAGGTGTGGGTCGACCGCGACCTCTTGCGGCAGGCGTACGGTCGGCAAGGGATCGTCTCGAGCGTGCGGGTCCGCCTCGATTCGCCGGCGAAGTACGACGCGTTTCGCGCGGGCGTCGAGAACGACAAGCGCCTCGGGTTGCAGGCGCTCCGCGAGTCGACCTTCTACGAGAAGCAGTCGGAGGGGGCGGCGATCTTCGTCGGCGCGCTCGGCACCGTCGTGTCGGTCTTCTTCGCCATCGGCGCGATGATCGGCGCGATGATCACGATGTACGCGGCCGTCGCCAACCGCCAGCGCGAGATCGGCACGCTGCGCGCGCTCGGGTTCTCGCGGTCGAGCGTCCTCTTCTCGTTCCTGCTGGAAGCGGTGCTCCTGTCCGTCATCGGGGGCGCGGTCGGGGCCGCGGCCTCGCTGTCGATGGCGCTCGTGCATCCTTCGATGGTCAACCCGGCCAGCTGGTCGGAGATCGTCTTCTCCTTCGATCCCACGGCGCCCATCCTCATCAAGGCCCTCGTCTTCGCCGGCGGCATGGGGCTCATCGGGGGTCTCTTCCCGGCCGTGCGTGCCGCGCGCACATCGCCGCTGAAGGCGATCCGCGGGTAGCGAACCGCAGCTCTTCGCGGCACGGAAGCTGCTCAGCGTCCTCCCGTCCGGAGGGCGACCATGAGAACGTTCGCGTCATCGACGGTTCGCGCGGCCCTGATTGCATCGGTGGTCGCGTGGGCTCTGCTCACCCCGCGCGCGGTCCGCGCCGAGACCACGAACACGAGCGGCGAGACACCCCCGCCGAGCGACACGTCCTCGGCGGGCAAGAGCGCCCCGCCGACGCCCTTCGGCGCGAAGGGAACCCGCGCGCTGGGGTTCGTCGTCGACCTCGGGGCAGCCAACTCGGGACTCGCTTCCCGCCCGCTGGGCCTCGGCTTCCGGACGACGCTCGACAGCTTCGTCGTCGATCATCTCTCGATCGGTGGTCAGTTCGGCTTCGAGTACGCCGACGTGGACGGCTCGTTCTACAACGTCGGCGGGGGCGCGCGTCTCGGCTACGCCCTTCCGCTCGGCGACAAGCTCGCGCTCTGGCCCATGGTGGTTTTGACCTACGATGCCGGCACCGTCCCCGTGCCGCCGGCGACCGGCACCTCGTCGCTGCAGGACGTGCGGGCCGGCGCGCAGCTTCCGCTCGTCATGATGCTCGGCGGACAGGTCGCGTTCGAGCTCGGGCCCGTGGCGAGCACGGACCTCTGGCGGTCGGTGGGTGGGCAGGATGCCGCGCATGTGGACCTCATCGGCCTGCGAACGGGCATCGTTGGGTGGTTTTGACGCAGAAAGGTGGTCCAATGACCATTGATGAGATTGCGCTGCTATCCGGCTCTGGCTGCGGCGGTCGGTCTGTTCGTCGCGTGCGGCAGCAACGGGAGCGTGTTCGACGCGGGCGCGCCCGGTGACGCCACGACGGAGGGTGGCCTGGTCGGTGACGGCGCGGCGGGCGACGGCACCATCGGCACCCTGGGCGACGGCGCAGTGCCCGAGGGCGGCACGGGATGCACGCCGCCCGACGTGCTCATCGTGCTCGACCACACCGACAGCATGTCCGATACCCCCGCCGGGACGAAGCCGGCCAACACACCCGCGGGGCAGGCGCTGACCAAGTGGGTGCTGGCGACGCAGGCCGTGAAGACCGTCGTCGCGCCGCCGCTCGATCAGAAGGTCGCCTACGGGCTCGAGCTCTTCCCGCTCGACCCGCAGACCGTGGACGCGGGGGCCGGGATGGGCACCTGCAAGACGCTTTCGCAGCTCCTCGGCGGGGCCGCATCGACCAACACCTCGTGCGAGCCGGCCGAGGTGCTCGTGCCGCCCGCGACAGGGACGGGCTCGGCGATCACGACGCTCCTCGATCCCACGACGCTGCGGCTTTGCGTCTCGACGCCGATCGCGCTGGCGCTCGGCACCGCGCAGTCCGAGCTGAAGTCGGTCGCGCAGGGGGGGATCGGCCAGTACGTCCTTCTCGTGACGGACGGGGCCGAGACCTGCAAGGGAGACGTCGTCGCGGCCGCGCAGCAGCTCGCCGCAGCCGGGGTGAAGACCTTCGTCGTCGGCTTCGGGGCCGCCGACGCCGGATCGGCAGGCGTCGACAAGGCACTCCTCGACCAGGTCGCGTGCGCGGGGATGACCGCCATCGGCTTCCCCGCGCCATGCAAGATGACCGCGACCGGCTACACGGCGACGTCCACGACCGGGGCGCCCATCTTCTACCTGGCGGAGGACGGCCCCTCGCTGCAGATGGCGCTCCAGTCGATCACCTCTTCCGTGTGCTGCGGCTGCGCGCAGTGACTCGCGACGCTCAGCTCTGCACCAGCACGAGCACGCTGCCCGCGGCCAGCTCGATGCTCGCCGAGGCCGCGACCCTTTGCCCCGTCCGCGCCGGGTCGCTGCTCTCCAGCGCGACGGTCCATGCGGCGCCGAGCTCCCGCGGCGGCAAGGTGAGCTTCAGCGCCGCGCGCTCGCCGTTCATCACGACGAGATAGGACTCGCAGCCGGAGACGCCGGCATGGGCCGCTTCCAGCGCGCCGCCCTCGAGCCGGAATGCGAGCGCCGCGTGCTCCGGCGACGACCAGTCCTGCGCCGTCATCTCGCGGCCGTCCAGCCGGAGCCAGGTGATGTCCTTGGCGCAACCGGGCGCCACGGCCTCGCCGCGAAAGTACTCGTTCCTGCGAAAGACGCGGCTCCGGGTGCGCAGGGCCGCGAGGGCTCGCACGTGCTCGAGCATCGCGCGCTTCTCACGTCCGTCGGCGTCGAGAGACCAGTCCACCCAGGCCAGCGCCGCGTCGATGCAGTACGGGTTGTTGTTCCCGCGCTGCGTCCGCCACACCTCGTCCCCCATCTCGAGCATCGGGACGCCCTGCGACAGGAAGAGCGTCGAGACGAGGCTTCGCGCCAGGGTGAGGCGCCGCGCCCGCACGGCCTCGTCGTCCGTCTCGCCCTCGACGCCGCAGTTCTGGCTGAGGTTCTCGTCGAGGCCGTCGCGGTTCTGCTCGCCGTTCGCCTCGTTGTGCTTCCTCGCGTAGCTGACGAGATCGCGCAGCGTGAAGCCGTCGTGCGCCGTCACCAGGTTGATGCTGGCATGCGGGTGGCGACCGTCGTCCGCGAAAAGGTCACTCGAGCCTGTGAGCCGGTAGCCGAGATCGGCGATGACGCCGCGGTCGCCGCGCCAGAACGAGCGCACCGTATCCCGGAAGCGGCCGTTCCACTCGGTCCAGAGGATGGGAAAGTTGCCGACCTGATAGCCGCCGGCCCCGACGTCCCACGGCTCGGCGACGAGCTTGATGCGCGACAGCACCGGGTCCTGGTGCACGACGGCGAAGAAGGCGCTGATGCGGTCCACGTCGCCGTCGGTGCCGCGCGCGAGCGCCGGAGCCAGATCGAACCGGAAGCCGTCGACGTGCATCTCCTCGACCCAGTAGCGCAAGCTGTCGGTGACGAGCTTGAGCACCTGCGGGTGCGTCGCGTCGAGCGTGTTGCCGCAGCCCGTGTAGTCGACGTAATCGGCGAGGTCGCTCTCCGCGAGGCGGTAGTAGACGCGGTTGTCGATGCCGCGAAAGAGGACCGTGGGGCCGAGCTCGTCCCCTTCGCACGAGTGGTTGTAGACGACGTCGAGCACGACCTCGATGCCCGCGGCGTGCAGGCGCTTCACCATCTCCTTGAACTCGCGCACGGCGTCGCCCCCCGGCGTGGCGAACCGGCGATCGGGCGCGAAGAACGCGAGCGTGTTGTAGCCCCAGTAGTTCGTGAGCCCGCGGGCCGCGACGGACGGCTCGTCGAGGTGCTCATGGACGGGCATGAGCTCCACCGTCGTCACCCCCAGCGACCGCAGGTGATCGATGGCGGCGTCCCCCGCGACTCCGAGGTAGGTGCCGCGCAGGTTCTCGGGGACGAGAGTATTCAGCTTGGTGAAGCTCTTGACGTGGAGCTCGTAGATCACCGTGTCGTGCCATGGCACGCGCGGCGGGCGGTCTCCCGACCATTCGAACGATGGATCCACGACCACGGACCGCGGCTTGCTCGCGGCGTCGTCCCGGTCGTCGAGGACGCGATCGTTCGAGCCGCGGTCACGCGGATATCCGTAGATCGGCCCGCGCAGGTCGACCGCGCCATCGAGGGCGCGCGCATACGGGTCGACGCAGAGTTTGTTCGGGTTGAACCGGTGCCCTCGCTCCGGTGCATAGGGCCCATGCACCCGCCACCCGTAGCGCTGCCCGGGACCAACCCCGGAAACATAGAGGTGCCAGACGTAGACCGTGCAGAACGGGACCCGGAGCCGCGTCTCCCGCCCGTCCGGGTCGAAGAGGCAGAGATCCACCGCGGTGGCGTGCTCGCTGAAGAGGGCGAAGTTGACGCCCTGCCCGTCCCAGGTCGCGCCCAGCGGGTGAAACGAACCGCGTTCGATTGGCATCCGGGAAGGGGGCGAGATTACCCCGGAATGTGCCGCCCGCGTCTACCTCCCCGAGCCCTCGACGAGGAGGCGCACCGCCTCGAAGCGGCCCATGACCGAGGCGTCCTCGGCCAGGTCCTCGACGGGCCTGGGGAGACGCCAGCTCCAGTTCTGCTCGCCGACGGTCGCCGGCGTGTTGATGCGCTCGCGCAGACCGAGGAGCTCCTGCGCCAGGACGAGGGCGAGGTTCGAGCTGGCGCCGTAGAGGTCGCGGAGAAGGGCCATCGTTCGCGCCCGCTCGTCCATACCGGGCTGGACGCCGGCGCGCTCGCCGAGCACGGCGCGATCGTGCTCCGGCAGCTCGTCCCACCACGAGACGATGGGGGCCGTGTCGTGAGTGCTCCAGGACACGATGCTCTCCGCCGGGAAAGAGCGCGGATCGCGGAAGCGCCCGTCGTCGCCCTTCTCCCACGGAAGCACCCGGTACCCGGGCATGCCGAGCTCGCGCAGCACGTCGCGCACGAACGGCGGTATGACGCCGAGATCTTCGGCCAGCGCGCGCGGCGGCTCGATATGGTTGGCGCGCGCCAGCTCCTCGAGCACCGCGCCGAGTACACGGCGGCCGCGCGCGCACTGCGCGTCCATGCCCTCCGGATCGAAGTGACCGCGCTCTCCGCCGTCCTTGCGCTTGACCCACTGGCGGAAGAAGCCCACCACGTGATCGAGCCGGAACCGGTCGTAGAGGCGCGCCGCGTGCACCGTACGCGCGCGGACCCAGGCCAGGTCGTCGGCCTCCATCGCGAGCCAGTCGTACGCCGGAAGACCCCAGTCCTGCCCGTCCGCGGAATAAGCGTCCGGCGGCGCGCCAAGCGACATGTGGAGCTGGAACTGCGATGCATGGGCCCAGACGTCGGCGCTCTCCGAGCACACGACGAAGGGGAGGTCGCCCATCAGCTCGACGCCGGCTTCCCGCATCCGGGCGCCCGCCGTCTCCCACTGCTCGTGCAGCAGCCACTGCACGTAGGCCACCTCCAGGAGGCGCCGTGGATCACGGGTGCGGATCTCGGCAAGCGCTCCGTCGCTGCGATCCCGCTGCGGCTCGGGCCACGTCGTCCACCCCCACCCGTTGTGCGACTCGCGCAGCGTCGCGTAGAGGGCGAGGTCGTCGAGCCAGGCGCGCTCGCGCTCCATGAAGGCCGCGAGCTGGCGGGCACGCGGCGTCTCGCGCGACCACTCGCGGGCGTAAAATCGGTCGAACGCGACGCGCAGGGCCTTCATCTTCAGCGAGCGCACGACCGGGTAGCTGACGTGCGCGGCGGCCCGGCACTTCTCGAGGGCCCGCTTGCCCTCGTCGCCGAGCAGCTCGTCGATGGCGCGGGCGTCGAGGTCCTCCACCGCGTCGACGTCGACGTAGATGGGATCGAGCCCGAACGCCGTGAGCGCGCCGTAGGGGCTCGTTTCCCCGCCGGAAAGCTCGTGCGGCGGCAGGATCTGCAGGAGCCGCTGCCCCGCGCGCCTCAGCCAGGCGGCGCACGCAGGGAGATCGCTGATCTGACCGATGCCCCAGTCCCGCCGCGTACGGATGGAAAAGAGCGGCAGGACGACGCCGGCTTTACGCTGCATGGGAGACACGTGCACCATAGCCCATGGACGGCGCCGCGCAACGCATGGATGAGTGACGGACGAGCCCCGCGGCCCCGAGACCCAAGCCGCTCGGGCCCGGCGGTGCCAGACTGGTGTCGCCCTTGAGTCGCCCGAACCTTGTCGCCCACGCGCGTCTGCCGGCACCTTCCCTGGTGCTCTTCGCGCTCTTCAGCGCGGCGGTGCACGGGGGCGCGGGCGCCTTGGCCCTCGCCCATGCTCGCGCTACGGGGGGAGCGCCCGCACCGGCGTTCGACACGACCTCACCGGCGCTGACCGGCGAGACGCTCGAGGTCGAGCCGGTTGGCGAGGAGCCGGGCGCCGAGGTCGCGCAGGACCATGAGAGCGCACCTCCCGCTGTCCCCGGCGTCGCACCGATCGCTCCCCGGAACGCGTCCCCCTCGATGCATGCGCCCCATCCGGCCAGCTGGCCTTCCGCCCCCGGCGCCACGAAGCCGGCCCTCTTCGGCGCGGTCGGGGTGCGGTTCGCCACCGATCTCGCCACGACCTTCACCCGCGCCTTCCCCCAGGCGGCCAGCGCCGACGCGGTGTGGGCCACCGTCCCTTTCGGCAGCGCCGGAACGGCGGACGTGACCCTCACCCTCGACGACGCCGGTCGCCTCACCGCATCCTCCGTCACCGGCGCCCCCTCCCCTGCCCTGCGCCGCGGCATCGAGCGCACCCTCGCGCTCCTCGGGCCCCGCGCCTTCACGGCGAGCGGCATGACGACGCGGCTCCGCGTCGCCGCGCGCGTCGGCAAGGACGACGTGCACGACGGCCTCCATGGCGACGTCTTCGCGTTGAGCGGGGGCAGCTTCGCCGGCGAAGTGGGGACCGCGTTCTTCGCGCTCCCCGCGGCGGGCGGCGGCCGCCGCATCGACGTGGAGCTGCGGCTCGAGCCCTCGCGGTAACCGCGCTCCGGCCATCTGCTGGGATCTCTACGCGGCGGGCAACGTCAGTCGCGGCGTTCGAGGATGGTGAGCTCGCCCAGCTGGAAGACGACGCGGTACGCATCCGGCACCAGCGCCATCACCGGCGCGGGCGCCCCCCACATCAGCACGTGATCGAACCTCGGCTCCGCCGTGCGCCAGAACTCCGCCCATCGCTCGCGCCACTCGCCCTCGCAGTCCTCGATGACCACCCCGCCCGAGCGCAGCGAGCCGCACAGCCAGTCGGAAGTGGCCATCGACGGGGCGAAGCTCTCCAGCACCAGGTGATTCAGCTGAAACGGCGGAGGGTCCCGGTACATCAGGGGAAAGCTCCGCGAGTGCGCGAAGAGGAGCGGCGCGCTCGTCTGCTTCTCGATGACGTAGAACGCCCACGCGTGCAGCAGGTTTCGCGTGTTCTTGCTGGTCTCCTGGCGCCGGAAGATGAGCGGGAGGAGCGTCGCGCCCTCGGGGACGGCACTCATCCCGGCCTTGAAGCGCGTCCACTCGCGGTCGAGTCGCACGTAGTCGACCCCCATGCCCACCGTATACGACGCCGCGCACGCGCCGAGCACCGCGAGCGCACGCCGCGGCAGTCGGTCCGGAAGGCGCACGAGCGCGGCGAGCCACAGGAAGGGGATGAAGCGCGAGTTCACGTGGAACCAGTTGGTGGCCACGTACGGCGTGAAGAAGTAGAGCCCGGCCAGCGCGGCGAACGCGAGCGGCCCGAAGAAGGGGACGTCGGCCCGCCACTTGTAGATGGCCCAGAGGCCCATGGCCACGCAAGGCAGCACCGTCGCGAGCTCGAGGAAGGTGAAGCTCCAGAACCACTCGGCCCACAGGTTGTAGAAGAGCTCCCACGCGGGGAGCGACTTACCGAGGTCGACGTAGGCGGTCATCGCCCCTACGGGCTCCGTGTAATGGGCCCAGAGCGACGTCGCGACGAGCGCCGTGGACGGCAGGAGCGGCGTGACGAGCGCGCGCGCCGAGAGGAGCCGCTCGCGCCACGTGCTCCGCGTGACCACGTGGATCGCCACGAGCAAATGCACGACGAGTAGCGGGAAGACGTGCGCGTTCCAGACGAGGGCCGCGAGGAGCGCGAGCCCGAGGCCGCGCGCCACCGTAGGTCGCTGCCTCTGCGCTTCGAGGCCGACGAGGAGGAGGGTCGCGAGCGGGACGGCCAGCGCGAAGTCGAGCATCCCCATCGACACGAACCAGTTGTGGACCATCGGCCACGCGAAGAAGACCGAGACGGCCATGCGGCGGCGCCCCGCGAACGACAGGACGAAGCGTGGATACGCCAGCGCGCCGAGCGCGAGCACGACGAGGACGAAGAGCTTCGCCGCCATCGGCGTCCCGACGACGCGCCCCACGAAGAGGAGCCACGTGAAGAGCGCCGAGTTGGTCTTGCCGAGACCGTTGAAGACGAAGTCCGGATACTCTGACGGGTGCTGGATGACGGTGATGGCCGCCAGGTGGTTTGGCAGATCCTGGAACGGCGGAACGGCGACCAGCAGCACGGGCCACGCGGCGAGGACGAAGAGGACCGCGCTGAGCAGTAAGGCCAGCTGTCCGTCAGGGAGTGGGCGCCGCACTGCGGCGCAGAGGCTAGCAAAGCGCGGCACGCCGCGTGTAGGAGGTGACACGCCGATGGACGCCCCGCCGATCAAGGCCGCGAAACAGCCCGCCGCCAGGCGATCCGGGGGCTTGCCCTCCTGGATCACGTTCCCCTGGATCGCCGTCGCCCCTCTCCTCGGCGCGTGCGGGGGTACGGGCACGGCGTACGACGCGGAACCGACGGCGTCGAGCAGCTCGGCCATCTACGGCGGGGTTCTCGACAACGACGCTTCGCAGAACGCGTCGGTGGTGGCCATCGAGGTGGGCGCCCAGGGTGACGAGTCCTTCTACCTCTGCTCGGGCACGCTCATCGCGCCGAACGTGGTCCTCACGGCGCGTCACTGCGTCAGCACGCAGCTGACGACCAGCCCCATTTGCGACCAGGACGGCAACACGACCAACGGCCCTCACTTCGGCGACGACATCCCCGTCGACCAGATCAACGTCTTCGCGACCGCGGCCATCTACCAGGGCGAGGCGCCGAGCTCGATCGCCAAGACCCTCTATCATCCCTCCGGCTCGATCGAGTGCAACGCCGACGTCGCACTCATCGTCCTCGCGACGAGCATCAGCGCGGTCGCCCCCTCGCGCGTGCGCATCGCGAGCGCCGTGAACGTCGGCGAGAGCACGCGCGCCGTCGGCTTCGGGGCCAACAACGAGAGCAGCGTCGTCTACGGCACTCGCTACCGGAAGGACGACCTCCCGATCCTCGCCGTGGGCAGCACCGTGTCGGCGTCCCAGACACCGCTCGGGAACAACGAGTTCGAGCTCGGCGGCGAATCGACGTGCAGCGGCGACTCCGGCGGTCCGGTCCTCGACGAGACGACGAACGCCATCGTCGGGGTCCTCTCGCGCGGTCCGGCCGATTGCACGGTGACCGACGGCCACATTTACTCGTCCCTGGAGGGCTTCGCGCCGCTCTTCCAGCAGGCATTCGCCGAGGCCGGCGGCTCCTGGATCGACGAGAACGCGGCCCTGCCGGACGGCGGCACCGCGAGCAGCAGCAGCGGAACCGGCGGTGGGAGCGGGGGTGGCAGCGGGAGTGGGAGCGGCTCGTCGTCGGGGAACGGGGCGATGTCGTCGAGCGGCGGCTACAGCGGCGGCGTGAACCTGCACTCGGGGGCGGGATCGGGTTGCAGCGCGGTGGGCGGCGAGCCGCCCGGCGAGACCGTCTTCGGCACCTTCTTGCTCGGGGCCTTCGCGCTTCTCTCGGTCCGGCGGCGAGTGCGGTAGACTCGCCTTCATGTCGGACTCGGAACCCCCGTCGAACCGTCGAACGGGCGAGCGCCACCTCGCGTGCTTCCCAGCCTCCCTCGAGCGGCCCGACGGCGAGCAGCGTCCGTCGATCATCCGCGACCTCAGCGCGTCGGGCGCGCTGCTGCTCGTGCGCACGACCAAGATCGCCGTGGGCGACGCCATCAAGCTGCAGCTCTACATCACCGACGACCCGACGACCTTCCGCCTGGCGACCGCGAAGGTCGTCCGCGTGGAGGATCTCGTCCCCGGCGACGCGGGGCCGTGGCTGCGACGCGTCGGCGTTCAGTTCGACGAGCCCATCTCGATGTACGCGGCCGACATCGCCGCGTTCCACGAGCGCGCCCTGCGCCTCGGCCTCAAGTAGCGCTACATCCCCTCCGGCGGGGGCACGCTTCCGCCGCCGCGCATGTAGTCGACGATGGCGTCGATCAGCGCGCCGTCCGCCTTCTCACAAGCCGCCGACACGTCGCCGCTCATCGCGCCCTGGCACTCGGCGCCGCGCTTCTTGTAGGCCTTCTTCACGGCCTCACTCGAAGTGATGAGAGCCATCTGCGTCTTGTCCCCGAGGCGGTGCCACTTCACCCTCGCCGTCTTCGGTCGCCCCGGCTGTTTCTTCGTCAGCATGTCCGCGTCGACCGCCATCGAGCAGCTCCCGTCCCAGCGAAGGACGTCGTAGCTACCCGCGGCGCTGCCGACCTGGATGCCTCCCTTCGGCACGCCGTGGAAGCGAAGCGCGAGGACTTCCTCGTCCCAGGCCAGCTCGTCCATCTTGCCGCGCATGTACATGCGGGTGAACGGCGTCCCGCTGGCGAAGAGCGCGAGGGCGACGTCTTGGTGGGCTTTGTTGCAGAGGCGCTCGACGAACGCCGAGGAGGGCGTGCAGACTTCGGCGGACTTGTCTGCGCAGGCCGTGGGAAGCGAGAAAGACGTGGACGAGGAGACGGGTGCCGGGGCAGGACTCGACGCGGAGGAGGCCTCGGGGGCGGGGTCCGCGGTGGCGTTCGACGACGCGGGCGCCGCCGAGGGATCGGGCCGGACGGCTCCGGAGCCGCCACAGGCGACGAGCAAGACGGCGAGGAGGGTGAGACGCACGGTCGCCGAGCGTAGCTGAACCGACGACGGCGACTACCCTGCCCCTCGTCACCGGAACGGGCGACTCTTGTCTCCCCGTCGCAACGACCGTAAGCGGTTCGCCATGCAACCACGGACCAAGACCGACGTCGCCCTCGCCGAGGCCGAGGAGGCCCACGCCGACGATCCCGAGCGCGCCGAGCTCGTACGCCGCGCGCGCCGCTTCAAGACGAGCTGGGTCGAGCTCGCGGAGGCGCTCACCGCCGCGCGCAAGCACGCGAGCTGGCGAAACTGGGGCTACGACTCGCTCGAGGCCTACGCGAAAGCCGAGCTCCGCCTGAAGCCCGAGACGGTCGACAAGCTCACCGGCTCGTACTCCTTCCTGAAGAAGCGCGCGCCCGCGGTGCTCGACCGCGATCCGCTGGTCGAGCCGATGCCGAGCTACCACGCCGTGGACTTCCTCCGCCGCGCCGAGGACAGCGAGGACGCCCCGCGGGACACGGTCGAGGAGATCCGACGACGGGTCATCGACGAGGCGGCGCCGGTGGCCGCCGTGTCGCGCGCCTACAAGGACGTGGTGTTCCCCATCGACGAGGGCACGAAGCGCGAGCGGGACCTGGCGGGCGTGAAGAACGTCGCCAAGCGGCTCCGCGAGCTGTTGTCGGAGACCCGCGTCGTCTCGCGCAAGCTCGCGGGCGAGGTGACCGAGTCGCTCGACAAGCTGCTGGCGACGATCGAAGAGAAGGTGGAGGCGGCGTAGCCTACTTGCCGTAGACCTGCGCCACGGCGATGCCGCCTCCGTGCGTCACCTGCACCACGACGCGCGCGGTCACCGGCGGCCAGCTCCACTTGAAACAGTTGCCGCCGCCGGCCATGGCCGCCGGAGTCCCCGTGGCCGTCTCGTGGAGCAGCACGGGCTGGACGGGCAGCGGGTTCGCGACGAGGACCAGCGAGAAGTCCCACGCTTGCACGGTGGGGCCCGCAGCGACGACCGTGTAGCACCGCCCCGACGCGAGCTGGATGACCTGCTCCATCGTCTGCCCGGTCTGGAAGTTGGCGGCCATGGGCGCCCCCTCGCGGCTCATGCCGGGGGCGAGGTTGCCGGCGACCTTGTCGAGGATGGCGCCCGCCGCGCCCGCGAGCGTGGGATCGATGGGCTGAGCCGTACCGTTGTTGGGGGCGGCCGCCAGCGGGGCGAAGGCGCTCTCGTGCGCCGGCCCGACGTTCACAGGTGTCCCGCCCGGCGCGCCCACGGGCGGCGGGCTCGTGGGGTACGCGGCCATCGCAGGCTGCGGCTGAGGTGAAGAGGCCTCGCAGCCCGTGGCGAGCACGGACAGGCTGGCGGCGAGGGAAACGGCAAGAAGGGGAGCAGCGCTTTTGAAAGAGGTCTTCACGGAGGTTCTCCTACATCGATTCGGTGCGCGAAGCATGCCGTCTTCAGGGATTGTTCGCCGGCGCCTTGCGAGCCAGTCCTTCCAGCAACGCGTCGATCCACTCGGTCGCCGGACGCGTCGTCTCGGCGTCCGCGGCGTGCGCGTCTGTCCACTCGAGCGCGAGCACCAGCGCCAGGCGCGAGTCGGACGGATCGGTCCCCTCGAGGTTCGCGACCGCCAGCGACACGAAGGTCGGCATCGGGATCCTCTTGACCTTGGGGGACGCGACGTCGAAGCAGAGCTCCGGCGGCGACGTGACGAGGTACTCGCGGCAGATGAGCGGGCGATTCGGATAGATGGAGCAGGACTCGTCCTCGAGGAACGGGCACGGGATCCCGAGCTTGAAGTAGCGCGGATGCACGGTGAGAAACTCCTGCTGCGCGAGCTTGTCGAAGCCGCGCACGTCCGGAAGAAGCCCCTCGGCCTCGAGCCGCGCCACGGCGGCGGCGAAGCGCGCGCGGACTTCGGTCCGTCTCGGCTCGGGCATCGCGTCGACCAGCGCACGGATCTGGCGCGCCTCCGGATGCGAGATGGGAACCAGGTGCCGGCAGCAGGCGCCGCAGCCCGCCTTGCAGCTCACCTCCTCGTCTCGCTTCGTCGCATCGAGGACGGCTGCGTCGACGACCTGGTTGGCCAGGCCCTGGAAGAGGGGGAGCATGCGCCGGACGGGGACAGGCGCCACCGGCACCGAGACGGCCACGCGGACGCCCTCCTCGCCCATCTGCAGCTCGAATTCGACCTTCACCTTGTCCGCCATGCTCGTGGCTGGCACCGTAGCGCGCCTGTCGCCGTGAATCACGGCCGCTCCGGAGGCTGCGGGACGACGCAACGTTGCCCGGCGCGCTTTCTCGCGCTTCGCCGTGACGATCGGCGATGTCGCGGACATCGGCGTTTTCGGACCCGCGCGGCGCGTGCAACGGGACGCACGTACATGGGTGATCTGCTGGCTCGCTACTTCGCGACGGAGGGGCCAGATCTCCATTGTCCAAGCCACGCCCTCTCGGAACGAGTGCCTCGAGTGATTGGCCGCGAGCCGATGAAACGCAGAGGGGAATTCGTTCGTTCGAAAACACGCCCCCTCTGCCCTGCGTCTCAGCGGCTCTGCGCCGCACTTTCCCGGTGGGAAGAGATGACTCGCGCAAGGGGGTGGACGTCGGCGCGGCCACCCCTCGGTGTGAATGCGTGACCGTGGCGAGACGACTGATACGGCCTCGGCCAGCTAGGGTTACTTTCGAGTGCGGGCGAACTGCGGAGGTCTTTCCATGAGAGCAATCGAGATCCTTGTTCTTGTTTCCGTTGCCGTGGGCGGCATCGTGCTCGCGGCGCCCGGCTGTGGTGGAAGCACGACCGCGGGCGTCGGAGGGGCAGGCGACGCGAGCACCGACTCGCCGTCCAGCGGGAGCGGGAGCAGCAGCGGGGGAAGCGGAAGCAGCAGCGGGAGCAGCAGCGGCTCGGGCGGCGGAAGCGGGAGCAGCAGCGGAAGCAGCAGCGGCTCGGGTGGCGGAAGCGGAAGCAGCAGCGGGAGCAGCAGCGGTGGGAATCCCGCGACGTGTCCCACGACGCCGCCCAACAACCAGAGCTCGTGCACCGCCGGCGACGGTACGTGCACGTTCGGCAACGTCATCTGCAATTGCGGCGGCGGAGCGACGCCCGTGTGGACCTGCACGACGTGCCCGACCTGCCCCGCGACGCAACCAACGGGCACCTGCACGCCCGGGAGCGTCGCCTGCGCGGCGCTCGGCGCGTGCACCTACTCGGGGACCAACTGCACGTGCGTGGAGGGGGCGGGCGCCATGGGTGGAGGAGCCGCGTGGGCGTGCGGCACGTGCCCTGCGTCGCAGCCTACGGGCGCCTGCACGACCGACGGCCTCGACTGCACCTACGGGACCACGGTCTGCGACTGCCGCCGCGCGGGAGCAGCAGGAACCGAAGCGTGGACTTGCGTGACGCCGCCGCCGCCGTGCCCCGGAACGCAGCCGACGGCGGGAGCCACGTGCACCGCAGGGACGGGCGGCATGGCCGGATGCACGTTCGGCACGACGACGTGCCGATGCCTCGGCGCCGCCGGAGGCATGGGCGACGAGTGGTCGTGCAACTGACACCCTCTCCAAGTCGCCCTCACGGCGCCATCCGACGCTGGGCGTAGGCGCCGCGGATTTTTGCGTGAGGTCGGCGCGGCGTTCGGCCGCGATCGCCTCGGTGCAAGTGACTGGTGCACGCGTCACTCCGGCCCTTCGGTCCGCATGAGCACGTGAGTGGCATGCTGTCTGCTCCCACGCGACGCTCATGGAAGGACACAAGAGAGACCTGACCAAGGACGTGGAGCACGACCGGTGGATCGAGAAGATCACGAACGCGCTGCGGAGCTTCCGACAGGCGGGCTGGAGCGTAGTCGCGGTCGGTACCGCCGTGGCTGCGTGCACCGCGGGCAGAGATCCCCGGCCAGAGGTGAATCCCGAGAACGCCATCCGCTCTCCTTCACCCGACTATATGCCCGCCATGGGGCCCGCCGGCCTCGGCGGGCCCCAGGGTCACGAGGACGCGGGCCTGCCCCTCATCGGTCCGGACGGCGGGATCGAGCCGGGCAAGTTCGGCCCGTAGACCCCCCACGCACGACCTCGACGGAGGGAAACGTTCTCGCCACATGGCGGATAAATGTCACGCGCTTGCTCCCGAGCAACACTCCGGAATTGCCAGATCGCCTGCGTCGCGTGAATTGGCGCGACGCTTGCGAAGGGCGCCGGCTCACAACGAGAGGTTCGACATGAAGACCACGATCGTAGCTGTCACGTGTGCCCTCTGCGTCGCCGCGTGCGCGAACAACAAGCCTGCGCAGGATCAGTCGAGCGCCGCAAACGAGACTCCTCCGGGGACGGAGACCTCGAGCGCCACCGGCGCGACCACGACGCAGCCCGGCACCATGGGGAACCCGTCGGGCGCGACGTCCATGATGGGCAATGGCGCAAACAGCTCGGCGAACCCGGGCTCGACGTATCCGGGTGGCTCGTCGACTATGGGCAATACGGGAAGCAATACCGGAAACATGGGCAATACGGGCTACGGCTCGGCGAACCCGGGCGCGATGGGAAACACGGGCTCGACGACGCCCGGCAGCACCGGCTCGAGCAACACGGGCACCTCGAATACGCCCGGCTCGTCCACGGGGCAGGGCAGCACGTCCAGCCAGGGCACGATGAATCAGGGGACGCCCGGCCAGGGGATGACCAACCAGGGGAGCACCAACCAGGGCAGCGCCGCGGACACCACCGGACAGAACGCCGGCAGCGCCACCTCGACTCCCGTCCAGCAGGGCAACAGCAAGGCCGAGCTGGCGATCACAGCGTCCATTCACCGCGACTTGGCGCGAAGCCGCTCGCTGTCCGCGACGGCCAAGACCGTCAAGGTCATCACCTACGGCACGACGGTGACGCTGCGTGGCCCGGTGAGCTCCGACACCGACCGTACGACCATCGAGAACCTCGCCCGTCAGACCCCCGGCGTCACCGACGTGGACGACCAGCTCGTCGTGAAGGGCAATACGAAGTGAGCGTCGTGACGTGCATCGTAGAGACGCGAGACCAGGCGGAGATGGTCCTCGACCAGCTCTCCAAGGCCGGGTTCAGCAACAACGACATCTCCGTCCTTTTGCCGGACAAGACCGGCAAGGTCAGAGGAGGCAACCTGCTCGTATCGGTGAACGCCGATTCGAGCGAGCAGCGGGCGCGCGTGGAGGCCATCTTCAAGTCCGCGCGCGCGATGTGCTCGGTGAGCGAGGCCGGGATCCCGGAGGCGTCCTCGTCGCAGCGCAGCCTCTGAGACGCGAGACACGCGACAGACAGTGGAGGGCGTCGACATGGACCAGCAGCTGAAGCATAAGAAGGTCGCGATGCTCGTCGCCGACGGCTTCGAGCAGGTGGAGATGACCGAGCCGCGCAAGGCTCTCGAAGAGGCCGGCGCCAGCGTGGAGATCGTCTCGCCCAGCGGCGGACGCGTCAAAGCATGGAAGACGCGTGAATGGGGGGACGAGTTCGAGGTCGACGTCGTGCTCTCCGCCGCCGACGCCTCCGACTACGACGCCCTCGTCTTGCCCGGGGGTGTCATGAACCCGGACAAGCTGAGGACGATCCCGGAGGCGCGCGCGTTCGTACGCGCCTTCGTCGACGCGAACAAGCCGGTCGCAGCGATCTGTCACGGACCGTGGACCCTCGTGGATGCCCGCGCCGTGAGGGGCAAGAAGGTGACCTCCTGGCCGAGCCTGGCGACGGACCTCGCGAATGCCGGCGCCAACTGGGTGGACCAGGAGGTCGTGGTCGACGGGACGCTCGTCACGAGCCGCAAGCCCGACGACATCCCGGCCTTCAACCGGGAGACCATCGCGCTCATTGCACGCAAGTCGAACCAACCTCGCGAGCAACGCGCCTCGGCCGAGTGAAGACAAGTGGGCCCCCGCCGGGGACGGGGGCCCGTCGGGGCTTTCAACGCGGCACGATGATCGCCTGTCCCCCGATGGGCAGGATCCTCACGCGGTCCTCGCCGAGGGCGCGTTCCTTCATCGCCTTGCGGAGCGCGGCGGCGGCCTCGCCTGGGGCGTCGAATCCGTTGACGAGCGTGTCGTAGTGGATGGGCACCATCGTACGAGCGCCGAGATCGACGAAGGCCTGCAGGGCCTCGGACGGATCCACGTGCGTGGCCTCCATGAGGGTCCGCGGGTGAATGGGGGCGATCGCCATGAGCGCCAGATCGATGCCGGGGAAGCGCGCAGCGGTCTGCCGGAAGCGCTCGGTGTCGTACGCGGTGTCCCCGCTGAAGTAGACCGTGAGCCCGTGATACTCGAAGACGTATCCGGTAAAGCTCGTCTTCATCCACGCGGCGTCCAACCCGTAGCGGAAGCCCACGTGCTTCACCGGCACGGCCGTGATGCGCAGCCCTCCTTCCTCGAGCGACTGCCACGTCGGCAGCTCGCGCGCGTCGAAGGCGTAGTTCGGCACGTACACGAGCCCCCCCTGGGGGACGACGAGGCGATGGACCTTGCGCTCGATGGCGTCGAGCGAGCCGAGCGACAGATGGTCGAAGTGCATGTGCGAGACGACGACCGCATCGAGCGGCGGCAGATCTGCGGGATCGATCCCGGGCTCCTGGAGACGGCGGGTGAGCTGTCCGACTGTGCTCTCGAGGAGCGGATCTGTGAGGATGAACTTGTCGTCCATCTGCACGAGGACCGTCGCGTGGCCCACCCAGAGCACCGCGAGGCGCGCATCGGGGCGGCGCGGCTGCGTGATGCGGTTCGCCACGGGCCGTGTCCGCGAGAAGAGGAAGCCGGAGCACCCGGTGGCGAGGAGGCAGGCGGCCAGGGCGAGCGGCATCCGGCGCCGCATCAAAAGTACCGCAGGCGAAGCGTCGCGATGGTGGCGACCGGCGCTGCGGAAGGCGCGGGCGCGACGGTGAGCTGCACGCCGACGATGCCGAAGAGGGCGTAGGCGCCCACCTCGTACGCCGCCGACCACCGGCCGCCGAAGACGAAGGACGATGCGCCGATGGAAACGGAGAGGTACTCGCCGTGCTCGACGAGCGGGAAATAGGACCGCACGCCGGTCCGCAGGATCCAGCCGTCGGAGAAGGACGAGGCGTAGGCGACATACTCCGGTGTGACGAAGAGCTCCACGGAGCCCGACTGGCGCACGTACGGCTCCGCTACGAAGAACCGCCACGGCGAGAGCCCCCGGTGGATCCCCCACGAGAAGAGGAGCGGCGTCACCTGCCAGCGCACTCCGAAGCGGGCCTCGTCCTGCCCGTAGGCGAGCTCCGGGCTCGGGAGGAGCTGCGTCGCGAGCCAGGGCAGCGTGATGGTGACGCCGGGCTCCGTCGGGGGCGGGGGGGCGTCCATCGCGCCGGGGAAGGTTCCCACGTCGCGGGCCTCGCGCGTTAACGAGAGTGAAAGGGCCCCCATGAAACTCCGACCTCTTCTCTTCGCGCTCCTGTGCCTAGCCGGCTGTAGCAGCGGCAGCTCCGGTGACGCTCCCGTCCCCGACGCAGGAAGGGATTCGGCCAGCGTCGACGCCGGACCGGACGTCGCGAACGACGCGAGCCCCGATGCTCCGCCCGTGTGCAACATGCTGGTCAACAGCGCCCCGTCCATCGGCGTCGTGCAGGTGGCGGCCGATCCTCCGGCTTCCCAGGGCGGCGTCCCGGTCGACGGGACGTACACGCTCAGCTCCGCCGTCATCTACACGGGCGCCGGGGGTCCCGCCGGACCGAGCGGCACCGCGCAGACGACGTTCCAGATCAGCGGGAGCACGATCCAGGTCGTGAGCAGCGGCGAGCCTGCGACCCGCACGGTCACGTTCTCGACGAACGGCACGAGCATCGACTCCGTCGACACCTGCCCGGACACGGACGCGCGCCCCGGGAGCTACACGGCGACCCCGACCACGTTCATCGTCGCGCTCGACGGCGGCACCGACGACGCGGGCGCCCGCACGCTGGTGGAGACCTTCACCAAACAGTGAGCGGGCCCCTGAAGCGGCCCGCGATTTTGTAGTACGTTGCCGCCGTGCGCTACTACGTCACCCTCGACCCCGCTCCGGGCGCCAGACCCGTCCTCGTCGACCTCGTCGAGCTCCCCAGCGGCGCGCTGCAGGCCCGCCTCGACGACGAGCCCATCGACGTCGACGTGGTCGTCGTCGGCTCGCAGCTCAGCGTGCGGGTCAACGGTCAGGTGGTCGACCTCACGACCGAGGGGACGCCGCCCGAGCTCGGCGCGGTCGCCAGCGGCCACCGGTCGTACGTGCGCGTCGAAAGCGAACGGATGCGCTCGGCCGAGCAGGCCAAGAAGTCCACGGTGGCGGGCGGCGAGAAGACCGTGAAGAGCCCCATGCCCGGCCGGGTCGTGAAGGTGCTCATCAGCAAGGGGGACGCGGTCGAGGTCGGCCAGGGCCTGCTGGTCCTCGAGGCGATGAAGATGGAGAACGAGGTGCGCGCCCGCGTCGCCGGCACCGTGGCGGAGGTGCACGTCGCGCCCGGCGCCACGGTCGAGGGAAACGCAAAGCTCGTCACGCTCGTCTGAGGACGTCACGCGGATGCTCGATCTGCCTCGCCCGCCGCGCGTCGCCCTCGTGCACGGCCCGACGCCGATCGTGAAGCGGCCGGCTCTCGACGCGATGCTCGGGGTCGAGCTCTGGATCAAGCGCGACGACGCCACCGGCGGCGCCGAGGCCGGCAACAAGGTGCGCAAGCTCGAGCTCTTGCTCGGCGACGCGCTCGCACGCGGGAGCGACACGGTCGTCACGTGTGGGGGCCTGCAGAGCAACCACGCGCGCGCGACGGCCCTCTCGTGCGCGTCGCTCGGCCTTGCTTGCGTGCTGCTCCTCCGCGTCAAGGAGCCGTACACGACTCCCCTTCCCCGGGACGGCAACGTGCTCCTCGATCGGCTCGCGGGCGCCGAGGTGCGCCTCGTGTCGCACGCCGAGTACGCCGTGCGATCGGCCGTCATGGAGAGCGTCGCCAGCGAGCTCCGCGTCCAGGGCAAGCACCCGTACGTGGTGCCCGAGGGCGGCTCGAACGGTCTCGGGTCGCTCGGCTACGTGACGTGCATGCAGGAGGTGCGCGAGCAGATGCGCCTCGGGCTGGCGGGCACGCGGGCGCCTTTCGACGTCGTCGTGCATGCCTGCGGCTCGGGTGGGACCGCCGCCGGAGTCGCGCTGGGCGCCTCGCACCACGAAGTGGCGCGGAGCGTGCGGGCGATGGCGGTGTGCGACGACGCGGCGTACTTCGAGAAGACCGTCGCGCGCATCGTGGGCGAGGCGCGCGCATGGGATCCGTCGCTCGGACCGCCGGCGCCGCTCGTGGTCGACGACACGGCGAAGGGTCCGGCCTACGCCGTGTCCACGCCGGAGCAGCGCTCGACCATCGTGGCGGTCGCGAGGGCGAGCGGGCTGCTGCTCGACCCCGTGTACACGGGCAAGGCCATGCACGGGCTCAAGCAGGCGGTGGAGCGCGGGGACATCGCGCGGGGGGCGCGGGTCCTCTTTCTGCACACGGGCGGCTTGCCCGGCCTCCTCGCGCAAGGGGATGCTTTCGCGACAGAGCTCCGATGAGCAACGCCACGTCTCACTCGCCCGCGGATCCGACGGCGGCTTCGACGATGCCCGAGGCGCGGAGGGTGGTCGGCTGGGGCCTCGTCTTCTGGGGGGCCTCGCAGCTGGCCGGAGCCGTCTTCTCGAACAACGCGACGGCGCTCGTCGCGGTGCAGGCTGCCGTCGCCGAGTGGGGCGCGGGTCGCATCGGCATCACGTGGAGCGATCCGCTCGCGGCCATCCCGTCGGGCAAGGCCATCGCGCGCCGCGCAGGCCTCGGAGCGGCAATGGGCGCGGCGGCCGCGGCCGCGGTCGTCGTCCTCGCGATGGTCACGGGTGCCGCCGTGATGGCGCCCGCGACGCCGGGGCTCGGCTCGCTCGCCGTGGGGCTCGTCGTGGCGGTCCTCGCCGCGGTGCGCGACGAGCTTTTCCTGAGGGGCATCGTGCTCCGTGCGACGCGTGGGCTCTTGCCGGCGTGGGCATCGCTTGCGGCGTGCGGCGCGGCCGCGGCCGCAGCGCGGTACGGGGCCGAGGGTGTGCTGGACCTGTCGCTGCTGGTCGCGGGGCTGCGCGGCGTGGCGCTGGGCTGCATCTGGGTGAAGGATCGAGGAGCGTGGATGGCAGTCGGCGCGAGCGCGGCGTGGGGTTGGGCGCTTCATTCGCTGACGCACGGAGCGCTCCTCGACGTGCGGTTCGCGACGGAAGCGGAAACCGGGGTGCCCGCGATCGTGACGATGGCGCTCGCGGCGGCCGCCGGGCTCGTGCTGGCGGGTGGGCTGCGCGCGCAGGCATCGAAGCCGTGACGCCGTCCATCTTCCAGAAACCGCCCTGTTTTGGGGCCCGATTGCCCTATGATCCTCGCAATGCCTCGCTCTCCCGGCCCGGAGAAGCGCCCGAGCGTCCCGCCGGGTGGCTCCGGAGGCTCCGACGATCGCACGACCGAGCGACGCCTCATCCCCGCCACGGCCTCTCACTCGATTCCCCCCCACTCCACCCTCGCCTCCGAGTCGACGCGCGACGTCGCCCAGGAGGACTTTCTCTTTCACCTCTACCGCGGCAGCGAGCTTCTCCAGGAGAACCGCGTTCTCGAAGCGAAGGAGGAGCTGGAGTTCGCGCTGACGATGCAGCCCCAGGACCCAAAGGGTCAGGACCTGCTGGGCGCCGTCTACTTTCGACTCGGCCACTACCCGCGCGCCATCCAGATCTACGAGGCGCTCGAGCAGGGCTTCCCGAACGACGCGTCGATCAAGGTCAACCTCGCGCTCTCGTACCTGAAGACCGGTCAGCCCGAGGCCGCGCGGCGCACGCTCCAGGACGCGACCCGCATCAATCCCGAGCACACGCGCGCCTGGGGGTACCTCGGCCTCGCCCTGCAGAAGCTCGGGGAGCTCGAGCAGGCGCAGATCGCGTTCGAGCGCGGTGGCCACCCGATGATGGCGAGGCGCGTGACCGAGCGACGGCAGCGCGTCACCATGCCCGCGCCGGCCGGCGGCGGGGCGGGCATCGACGAGGGGGTGCGGTCGGCGGCCGAGACTGCGTTCTCGGAGCTCGACGCGGGGGAGCTGCGGTTCGCGCTGGCCGAGCAGGCGGCGCCCCGATCGGGCGACTCGCCGTGGCACACGACGGAGCCGGGCGACGTGGCGAAGGCGGCGACCGGTCAGGCCCGCACGAAGCCTCCGCCGCCGCCGGTGATGACGATGCACTACCCGTCGCCGCACGAAGTGGTGACCGTGCCCCCCGCGCCGCCCGTCGTGTCGCCCGCCGCCGTCTCGACGCGCCTCGTCCCACCACCGCCGGACGTGCCGGCGCCGCTGTCGCTCCCCTCGCCCGCCGGCGAGCGGCACGTCGCGCCGTCGCTCTTCGCCCACGCGACCGAGGCGCCCGTCACGCTGCACGCTCGGGGCGTACTCCTCGTACGGACCACCGAGGAGAACGCGTTCGCCGCGAAGCTCGAGTCCCTGCGCATCGTCGCGGGCACTGCCGCGACCCGCGTGCTTCACCGGCGCCTGCGCGACGCCGACACGCACGACGTGCTCGGCGGGATCGGCACACCCATCGTTCGTGTCGCCGGGGACGCAAAGCTCGTGCTGGGCGCGAGGCCGGGGCACGCGATCGTCCCGGTCGCGTTGCAAGACGAGCTGGCGTTCATCCGCGAAGAGGCCCTCCTCGGCTTCGAGCTGCGCCTGGCCTACGAGAACGGCCGGCTCGCGCTCGACGCGCCGGGCGAGGGCGGACGCGCCGCGGGCGAGGGCGCGCACCTCGTGCAGCTGCGTGGGACGGGCGCCGTCGTCCTGGAGCTGGCGGGGGAGCTCGCCAGCGTGCCGTCGACGCCGGGCCAGCCGCTCCTCGTGCGCCGCGAGTGGATCGTGGGGTGGCTGGGACGGCTCGTGCCGAGGGCCTCGCCGCCGGCGGAGTCGCCGAGCGGACAGCGGGGCTTGATTGCCTTCTCCGGCGAGGGCACCGTGCTGGTCTGCGCCGGCTGAGAAATCGGCCCACGACCCCAATGAGCCCCGACCCCGCCCGTCCCAATCGCCGCACTCTCGCGCAGGACGCCCTCAACATCCCCAACCTTCTGACGATGGGGCGCGTCGTCGCCATCCCGTTCTTCGTGTGGCTGCTCGACACCCCGACGCCCATCCGCGGCTTCTGGGCGTGCATCGTGTTCACGCTCGCGGCGATCACCGATCTTCTCGACGGCTACCTGGCCCGAAAGCTGGGGGTCGTCAGCGTCCTCGGAAAGTTCCTCGATCCGCTGGCCGACAAGCTCATCGTGATGGCGGCCCTCGTCTGGATGGTGCCGATGGGACGCATGCCGGCGTGGGCCGTCGTTCTCCTCCTGGCGCGGGAGCTGAGCGTCACGGGGCTGCGAAGCGTGGCGGCCAGCGAAGGCGTGGTCATCAGCGCCGGCAACGAGGGCAAGACGAAGACGGCCCTGCAGATGATTGGCATCATCGCGCTGGTGCTGGGCTACCCGTACCACCTGTCGTACGCCGGCCTCGACCTCGGCGTGGTCGACCTCGTTCATGTCGGGCGGGCGCTCGTCTACCTGTCGCTCCTCTTTTCGTTCGCGAGCGCCGCGCAGTACGTGCGCCTCTTCGCCGAGGCGGTGGAGGCCAAGGAGAAGCGCCGGGACGCGTCTGCTTGAGAGGCGGTCCCGCTCGTGCCGCTGGCGTTCTGCCCCGCTTTCTGGATAAGTTCGCGCCTGCCCCCCCGATGCGCCCTCGCTTTGCCTTCCTGCTGCTCCCCGTCTTCGCCGCTTTCCTGTTCGCCGCATGCCAGAACCAGGGCGAGGGGCAACCCTGCGACACGAACGCGGGCAACGGCGGGAACGACGACTGCCAGGCGCCCCTCGTCTGCACGACGGGCCTCCAGAATGCCAACAGCCCACGCTGCTGCCCGCAGGACCGCGCGAACGCGACCACGCCGGAGTGCTCGCAGTCGTCGACCACCATCCCCGACGCGAGCCCCACGCCGCCCGACTCGGAGACGACCGAAGCGTCGAGCTCCGAGGCAGCGGCGGATGCCCCGGCCGAGAGCGCCTCCGAGGCGGGTCCGGAGAGCGGCACGGAGGGCGACGCCCTCTCCGACGGGCCCCCCGCCGAAGCTTCGGGGGAGTAGATCCCGTCGTGCCGCCTTCGACGCTGGTGCACGACGCGCAGCAGGCGCTGTTCCTGGTCCTCGCCGTCTCGCTGCCGGTGCTGGGCGTGGCCGCGGTGGTGGGCCTCATCGTGGCGGCCGTGCAGGCTGCGTCGCAGATCCAGGACCCCACGCTGGCGCACCTACCCCGGCTCCTGGCGGTCATCGTCGCCGTGGCGCTCCTCGGGCCGTGGATGGGCCACGAGGTGGCGGCGTTCGCGACGCAGATGTTTTCGGCGCGCTGACCGGGTTTGACCGCCCGCGACCCGTCTGATAGCTCCCACGCGAATGAGTGAATCCTCACTCAGTACACGCCGGCGCCGTCCCGCGGCCCGGGTGGCGCGCACCGGGGACAAGCGCGAGCGCATCCTCGACGCCGCGGTGCGCGTCTTCGCGAAGAAGGGGTTCCACGCGACGCGCGTCAGCGAGGTGGCCAAGGCCGCGGGCGTGGCCGACGGGACCATCTACCTCTACTTCAAATCCAAAGATCAGCTTCTCGTGTCGCTCTTCGAGGACCGGGTGGAACGGCTCCTCACGTTCCTCGAGAAGGAGCTGCCGGCGACGGCGGGCGCCGCCGAGAAGCTGCGTCGCATCATCGAGCTGCAGCTCGGGCTGCTCGAGGGCGAGCGAGACCTGGCCGAGGTGATCACGGTCATCCTCCGGCAATCGACCAAGCTGATGAAGGAGTACGCGGCGCCGAAGTTCACGTCGTACCTCGATGCCATCGCGCGCGTCGTGGCCGACGGGCAGGCCTCGGGCGAGCTGCGGGGGGACGTCTCGCCCCACCTCGCGGCGCGGGCCATCTTCGGCGCGCTCGACGGGATCACGATGACCTGGGCCCTCGGCAAGGCGGATCGGGGCGGCCTCGTGCGCGCGTCGGGGCAGCTGGCGGAGCTCGTGCTGCGGGGCTTGTCGCCGCAGGACGGGCGGCCGTGAAGCTTCTGCGCGAGCGCGCGCGCGTGCTCGCCGACGTGCGCCGCTTCTTCGATGCGCGCGGGTACCTCGAGGTGCAGACGCCGGTCGCCGTGCCCTCGCCCGGGCTCGATCTGCACCTCGACGCGTTCGAGGTGACCGGCGGCGACCGCGGGGCCCGGCGCTGGCTCATCACGTCGCCCGAGTACCAGATGAAGCGGCTGCTCGGCGCCGGCTGGGAGCGCATTTACCAGATCGTCCCGTGCTTCCGGCGCGGCGAGGTCGGCGCCCGGCACAACCCCGAGTTCACGATGCTCGAGTGGTACCGGGCGAACGCGGGGGTCGACGCAGTCGTCGAGGACACTGAGCAGCTCGTCGCCGCGGTGACCGGGGGCACGGTGCGCCTCGGAGAGCGGACGATCGACGTGCGCCCGCCGCTCGAGCGGCTGACGGTTTGCGCGGCCTTCGCGCGCTTCGCGGGCTGGACGGAGGACACGACGCTGGAGGCGGCGGCCCGCGACGAGGACCGCTACTTCCGTGCGCTGGTGGACGAGGTCGAGCCGGCGCTGGCGGCGCTCGGGCGCGGCGTATTCCTCGTGGACTACCCGGCGACCCAAGCGTCACTCGCCAGGAAGAAGCCTGGGGAGCCCCGCGTGGCGGAGCGCTTCGAGCTCTACGTGGCGGGCGTCGAGCTGTGCAACGGGTTCGGCGAGCTCGTCGACCCCGTGGAGCAGCGGGCGCGCCTCGAGCAGGACCAGTCCGAGCGCCGCACGCGCGGGTTGCCCGTGTACCCGATCGACGAGCGCTTCCTCGACGCGCTCGCGCACGTCCCGCCGAGCGCGGGCAACGCGCTCGGGCTCGACCGCCTCGCGGCCCTCGCCTGCGGGACGACGGAGATCGCCGACGTCCTCGCCTTCACGGCCGACGAGCTGTGAGGCGCCACGCGCGTCGGGTCAGCCCAGCGTGTCCCAGAACGCCGTGACCGTCGCGACGACGCGTTCGGGATCTTCGACCTGCGGCCAGTGGCCCAGGTCGTCCCACGTCTCGATGCGCGCCCCGGGGGTGCCTCGCGCGAGCTTCTCGGCGATGGCCATCACCGCGACCGGGTCGCGGCGTCCCCACGCGACGAGCAGCGGCAGGCCGCACCGCTCGAGCGCGCCGATCCAGCGACGCCGGAAGCGCTTTCGCTCTTCCACGTAGCGGATGGTCGCCGGCAGTCGCGCCAGGCCGTCGTCGCGCGACACGAGGTCCCACATCGCGTGGAGCGTGGCCTCGTCCGGCTCGCGGCCGAACGTGCGGCGCAGCTGCGCCTGGAACGTCGCACGCGAGTTGAGCCGGGCAAAGATGCCCGCCAACGGCGAACGCAGGAGCTTCTGCCCTCGCGTGAGGTGCGCCAGCTCCACGTGGACGCTGCCGTTCATGAGCGTGACGCTGTCGATGCCGAGCGGGCAGAGGCGGCGCTCGCGTCGGGCGAGCAGCTCGGTCGCGACGCTGGTCCCCATGTCGTGCGCCCAAAGGTGCGCGTGCTCCAGACCGACGGCGCGCGCGACCTCGAGGACGACGTCGGCCTGCTCGAAGAGCGAATAGCCGTGGTCGCGCGGCTTGCAGGAGAGGCCGAAGCCAGGAAAGTCGAGGGCCACGACGCGCCGCCCCGTCGCGACGCCGTCGATCGCCGCGGCGAAGTCGAAGGCGCTCGACGGAAAGCCGTGGAGGACGAGCACGGGCGTCCGGGCGGCGTCCGGGCCGGGCAGGTCCAGCGTCCACACGTCCCCGTCCCGCGTCGGAAGGAGCCGTCCGCGGCGGCGCCACGCTTCGACGGACGGGGTCAACGGCGTCTCTCAGGCGCGGAGGTGGACCGTGCGCATGCGGCCGGTGGCCAGCTCGACCGCGTCCGAGAGGGTCGGCACGATGATGCTTTGCATGGCGCGCTTCACGTCGTTCGGCCGGCCCGTCATCGCAAAGACGAGGCACTGGTTGTAGACGCCCGCGGTGGCGCGCGAGAGCCACGCGTGCGGCCCGAACCCCATCTCGTCGCGGAGAAGGAGCCGGTAGGCGTCGCCGAACCCCTCGATACGACGCTCGCAGAAGGTGTCGATCGCGTCCACCGTCGTATCCTTCGGACCGAAGCCGGTGCCGCCGACGAGGACGATAGCGTCGGCCTCGTTGTCGTTGGAGACGTTCGATACGAGCTGCTGGATGAAGTGCGGCTCGCCGTTGACGACGACGCTGCGTACGAGCGTCAGGTTGGCTGCCCTCACCTCGTCGGCGGCGACCCTCCCGAGCTCCTCGAGCGTGCGGCTCTTCGTGGACATCACGGTGCCTACGAGAACGCGGGGTACGGAGCGCGAGCCTTGACTGATCCCGGAGGGTTCCATCGGGGGGGGATTCTAGGGCGCTTTCGGGCCCGGAGGTCCATCATGGTCGTCGGGGACGGAGATTCCCACCGCACGCATCAGCCGGAGCGCGTTGGAGCTCTGCACGATCCCGGGCCGGAGTACGTAGTCGAACGTCATCGCCTCGCCGTGGACCTGCTCCTCGAAGTGCACGTTCTCGACCCGCCCGCCGAGCTCACGCTCCAGCGCCGTGATGCCGAGGTCGTGCGTCGACACCGCGCCGAGCGCCGAGCAGGCCAGGAGCTCGCGCACCACCGCGCACGCGCCGAGGACCCGCTCGCGCGAGTTCGTCCCGTGCAGGATCTCGTCGAGGAGAAACAGCACTGGCGGGCGTCCCTTCTCTTGCGCCTGATCGAGGACGCGCTTGAGGCGGCGCAGCTCGGCGTAGAAGTGCGACACACCCTCCTCGAGCGAGTCGTCGATGCGCATGCTCGTCGCCACCCGGACGGCTCCGATGCGCAGAGCCTGGGCGCAGACGGGCGCCCCCGCGAACGCGAGGACGGCGTTCACGCCGAGCGCGCGGAGCAGGGTGCTCTTTCCGGACATGTTCGAGCCGGTGACGACCAGCGCGCGCCCGGCCTCCGGCAAGCTCACGTCGTTCCCTACGCGGCGGTCTTCGGCCAACAGGGGATGGCCGAGCGCGCGCGCGTCGAGCACGGGACCAGTCGTCAGCTCCGGCCACGCGAACGCGGGATGCTCGAAGGCAAACCCTGCCAGCGACGCGAGCGCCTCCACCTCCCCGAGCGCTTCGAGCCAGGCCCGGACGTGCTGGCCGGCACGCGCGCGCCAGCCGAGGAGCGCGAAGGCGCAGTGCACGTCCCACATGAGCAGAGGCCCGATGAGCAGGCGGAACACCTCGTTGCGGCGCGCGTCGACGAACCCGACGATGCGCTCGAGCGCCGCGATCTCTTCGCTCGCCTTGCGCTTGCCGGCCGCCAGCCGCTGCTGGTGGGCTCGCAAGAGCGGCGCCTCGAAGGGCTCGGCCTCGATGGCGGCGAGCATCGAGCGCCAGCGCGTCACCGACGATTCCCGCGCCGAGGCCGCGGACAGCATCGGGGTGAGACGCACCCCGACCGCGATCCCGATCGCGAGCTGCACCACCACGACGAACGCGACCACTCCCGAGCCGAGCCCGACCACGGAGCCCACCGCGATGACGGCGAGCGTCACGAGCGGAAGCCCCCACGCGAGCGGCTTCATCGCCGACGACAGCCCCCCCTGACTCTCGGCCCACGCGAGGAGCGGCGCCGGATCGGGCTTCTCGTCGGCGAGGACGCCTCCCACCGTCGCCAGCGCCTCCCGAAAGCCCGGGCGTCCTGCCAGGTCGCGCACCGCCGCCTGGCGCGCCGCCACCTCGTCGGGCCAGCCGCCAGGATCCTCGAGGGACAGGAGCTTGGCCAGACGCTCTTCTCCGAAGCGCGTCTCGGTCGCATCGACCAGCTGCATCACCGAGGCGTGCCCGAAGACGTCGAGATCCTGCCCGAATGGGTGGTCCGCGGACTGGAAGCGTGCGCTCGTCGTCGGCAGCGCATCCCAGGCGTGGTCGAGCCGCGCCAGCCCGCGCTGGTGGAACCGCAGCGCCGCCGCGGCGCGCTCCCTGGCGTCGTGCACCCGGGAATGCACGACGACCAGCCCGACGAAGGCAACCAGGCCCGCGGCCAGCACCCACCAGGCCCACGCGAGGTGCGCCCACAGGATGGCGCCGATGCAGCCCAGCGCGATCACCGCAAGCGCGAGTCGTGCCGTGCCGATGGCCCGGGCGCGTCCCTCGAGCTGCGCGGCCTCCTGCGACCGCTGGTCCCGTCCTCGCTCGTAGGTCGCCCTCGCCTGCACGGGGCCTTGTTACCACGACGGATGCACCACTCAGGCGGCGCGTGAAGAGCGGCGCGCCGATCGTCGGTTTTGCGATGCCGCGATCGGGAGCAACCCCACCGCCACAGCCAGCCCGGCCATCGTGAGCCGGGGCGCGGCCCGTCCCCGTCGTTCGACGAGCCCCGCGGCGTCGAGCCGCCGGATGGCGTCTCTCACCTCGGCGGGATCGCCCACGCGGGCCGCCAGCGCCTCCTCGTCCGCCGCCTCTCGACGCCTCGCCACACGCAACATTGCCCTGAGAACCGTTGCCTCGATACTCATGGGCGGACCCTACGACGATACTGAACGTCCGTCCAGAAAGCGTCCTCCGATTTGGAGGAGGACAGGTCACATCATTCCGAGCTCCTGGAACAGGAAGGCGAGCTCGTCGCTCACTTCCTCGACCAGCTTGGCGACTGGCTTTCCGGCCCCGTGGCCTGCGCGGCTCTCGACGCGGAGCAGGATCGGGCGCGTCGGATGGCTCTGCGCGGCCTGGAGGCGCGCGGCCATCTTTCGGGCGTGCATCGGGTCGACGCGCGAGTCGCTCTCGGCGGTCGTGAAGAGGACGGCCGGGTAACGCGCGCCGTCCTTCACCCGGTGGTAGGGCGAGTAGGCGTACAGCCACGCGAAGGCCGCCGGCTCGTCGGGATCGCCGTACTCCGCGGTCCACAGTCTTCCGATGCGGAACCGGTGGTAGCGCAGCATGTCCGCGAGGGGCACGAGGCTGAGGCCGGCTCGGAAAAGCTCCGGGCGCTGAGTCACGGCCGTGGCCACGAGCAGGCCGCCGTTCGAGCCGCCGACGACGCCGAGCCGCTCGGGCTGCGTGATCTTCGCGCGGATCAGCTCTTCCGCGCACGCGTAGAGATCGTCGAACACGTTCTGCTTGCGCTCGAGCATCCCGGCGCGGTGCCAGTCCTCGCCGAACTCCCCGCCTCCACGAAGCAGCGCGACCGCCCAGACGCCGCCGTGCTCGACTGTGAGCAGCGTCCGCGAGCTGAATGCCGGCGTCTGGGCGATGTTGAAGCCGCCGTACCCGTAGATCACCGCGGGCCGGTCGCCATCGCGCGGCGTCCCGCGCTTCTCCACGACGAACATGGGGATGCGCGTCCCGTCCTTGCTCGTGGCGTAGAGCATCGAGATGCTGAGCTCGGACAGGGCGAGGCCCGCCCCGACGCGGTCCCAGATGGTCGTCAGGCCCGTCGCCTGCTCGAAGCGGAGCACCTGCGAAGGCACCGCAAAGGAGGTGAGCTCGACGAACGCCTCGTCCCCGTCCCACGCGGCCGATACCACGGCCGAACCGAGGACCGGCAGCTCGATGGGCCCGAGCGGCGTCCCGGTGCCGGAGAACCGCTCGATCCGCGCGCTGGCCTCGTGCAGGTACGACGCGACGATCATCCGCTGCGCTCCGCCGAGGATCGCCACGTCCGTGAGCACGTCCTGCCCCTCCGGCAGGATTTCTCTCCACTGCGTGCGCGCCGGGGCGCCGTAGTCCATTTCGTAGAGCCGGTACCGCGGGGCGCCGTCGTTCGACATCACGTAGAGGACGTCGTCGAGAGGGCTCGGCTCGTAGAGCGCCTCGACGCCGGTCGCCACCGCCACCCACGATGACCCCGGCGAAGCCAGATCCCGCAGCCAGACCTCGCTCTTCTGCCAGCCCATGTGCACGCGGACGACCAGCCATCGGCCGCCCGGCGAGACGAGCACGCTCGGCACGTCGAGCTTGTCGCGGCCTTGCCCGAAGACCAGCGGGTCGCGCGTCCAGTCCTCGCCCAGCGTGTGGCGGTACACGCGGCAGAAGTACTTCTCGTCGCCCTCGGGGACGTCACCCGGCGAGGGGTAGCGCGTGTAGAAGAAGGATTGGCCGTCCGGGAGCCATGCGACCGTGGCGTGGCGCGTGTGCGGGATGCGATCGGGCAGGTCGGCCCCCGTGGCGACGTCTCGAACGCGCAGCGTGCTCTCTTCGCTGCCTGCCTCGCTGACGCCCCAGGCGACGCGCGCTCCGTCGCGCGTCACCACCCACCAGTCGACGGCCGTCGTGCCGTCGGTCGACAGCGGGGCCGGATCGATCAGCACGCGGTCGGGGCCGTGCACTCCATCGCGGACGTAGAGCACGCCCTGCTCCTGCCCACCCTCGCGTCGCATGTGGAAGTAGCGCCGGCCGCCCTCGGCCGTCGTCCTCGCGACGGGGGCCCCGACGTAGCCGATCGACAATAGCTCGCGCACGCGCGCCCGCAGCGCTTCGCGGCCCGGGATGCGCGAGAGCCACGCTCGCGTCGCGGCGGTCTGCGCCTCGTCCCAGGCGCGCACCTCGGGGGAGGCCCCGTCCTCCAGCCATCGGTACGGGTCCTCCACGGCGACGCCGTGAAGCACCTCCACGAGGTCATCCTTGCGCGTCGCCACGGATCGATTCTAGACGACCTTCGCTCCCGTGGTCCGGCGCGATCGGGGCCCGCCGGGCTTTTGTGATAAGTCGTCGCCATGCGACCGCTCGTGCTCCTGTCGAACGACGATGGCTACGCGAGCCCAGGCGTCCGCGCGATGCGCACGGCCTTGACGGCGACGGCGGACGTGGTGGTCCTCGCGCCCGAGAACGAGCAGAGCGCGTCGAGCCACTCGCTGAGCCTGCATCGACCGCTGCGGCTGCGCGCCGTCGAGCCGGGCATCTTCGCGCTCGACGGGACCCCCGCCGACTGCGTGTACGTCGCGCTGCACGCGGGCGAGCGCGTCCTGCCACGGAAGCCGGACCTCATCGTCTCCGGCATCAACCACGGCATGAACCTCGGGCAGGACGCGTTCTACTCGGGCACCATCGCCGCGGCCCGCGAGGGGGCGCTGCGAGGCATCCCCGCCGTGGCCACCAGCGCGCACGCGGGCGCCGCGCCGGACGCGGTCGCGGATCTCAGCGCGCGCCTCGCGTTCGAGCTGCTCGCGGCGCACCCGGGCTCGGGAGCCCTGCTCAACCTGAACGTGCCCCGAGCGTGGACCGGTGAGATCCGCGCGACGCGCCTCGGCGCCCGTATCTACGAGGAGCTCGTCGACTTCCGCAAGGACCCGCGAGGGCGGGAGTACCTGTGGCTCGGCGGACCGGGCGTGCGTCACGAGCGCGACGCCGGGACGGACACCGATGCGTACGACGACGGCGCGGCGTCCGTCACGCCGCTGCGCCTCGACCTCACGGCCACCGTCCAGCACGCCATGACCGAGGCGCTCGTCGCGCGGCTCTCGCACCCGAAGTAGCCGGCTCAGGCCGCGTGATACGCTCGCGGCCCGCCCATGCCCACCAAGAAGACGAAGATCAAGAAGAAGGTCCCCCCCGTCCGCGTGGCGGCTCGTCGTGCGTCCGCGGCGGCGCGGCAGCCGGCCCCCGCGGTGCACGTCTCCCGGCCCATGGAGAGCTTCCAGCTCTGTCGCTCGCTCATCCGCGACGTGCCCGATTTCCCAAAGCCGGGGATCATGTTCAAGGACATCACGCCGCTCCTCGCGAGCCCGCGGGCGCTGCACATCGTGCTCGACGGGATCGCCGAACGCTTCATCGGCGAGCACGTGGACGTCATCGCCGGCGTCGAGGCGCGGGGCTTCATCTTCGGCGGGGCGCTGGCGGCGCGCCTCAACGCGAGCTTCGTGCCCGTGCGAAAGCCGGGCAAGCTCCCGGCTTCGGTGGACCGGGTCGAGCTGGTGACGGAGTACAGCCGGGACGCGCTGGAGATGCACAAGGGAAGCATCCGCGAGGGGGCGAACGTCGTCGTGGTGGACGACGTTCTGGCCACAGGCGGTACGGCGATGGCGGCCGCGGCGCTCGTGAACAAGCAAGGCGGGTACGTGATCAGCTACGCGTTCGTCGTCGAGCTGTCGTTCCTCGGCGGCCGCGAGCGGCTCTTGCCGGTCCGCGTCGAGAGCTGCCTCGTCTACTGACCGCGGCCGCGGGCGAGCATCGCGCCGACGAGGCGGAAGAGGGCGCCGATGCGCGCGAAGATGCTTCGCGTGCCGCTGCGGAGCGTGGCCATCGCGACGGCGACGTTCCGGAGGGCGGGGGTGTACGGGTACCACCACAGCTCGCTCTTGCCCCGGCTGCGGTCGACCAGGACGAGGCGCGGCCGCGTGAGCGTGTCGAGCGCGAGGCTCGAGCCGGTGATGCCCCAGCCGGTCTCCCCGTGGCCGCTCCAGGGGGCATTCGGCAGCGCTCCGGTGAAGCCGTGGTTATTGATCGTCACGACCCCGGCGCGGAGCTTCCTCGCCAGGACGGCCGCCTTCTTCTTGTCGCGCGTCCACAGGCTCGCCGTCAGCCCGTAACGGGAGGCGTTGGCGCGCCGGACGGCCTCGTCGGCGTCGTCGACCAGCGCGATGGGCAGCACGGGCCCGAACGTCTCGTCGCTCATCAGCGGCGTCTCGTCGTCCTGCACGCTCACCACGGTGGGCGGGTATTCGCGCGTCTCCTTCTCGCTCGTCGCCGCGCCGCCGGCGAGCACCTTGGCGCCCGCCGCCTTCGCCGCGTCGACGTGGCGCGCCACGATCGCGCGCTGGGCGGGAGTGGCGAGGGGCCCGACGTCCACTCCCGGCTTCAGCGACGCGACCACGTCGCACACCTTCTTCGTGAAGGCCTCGCCCACCGAGCGCACGACGTAGACGCGCTCGACCGACGCGCAGTTTTGTCCGGCGTTCATCATCGCGCCCCAGACGACGCCGTTGGCCGCTCGATCCAGGTCCGCGTCGGCGAGGACGATCGCCGCGTCCTTTCCCCCGAGCTCCAGGGCGGACGGGACGAGCCTCTCCGCGCACGCGTGCGCGACCTTGCGCCCCGTCGCCACGCTCCCGGTGAAGACCACCAGATCGACGTCCGCCTCGCAGAGAGCCGTGCCCACGGGGCCCGCGCCCTGCACGAGACCGAAGAGCCCGTCCGGCACCAACCCGGCGAGAACCTCGGCGACGAGCGCCCCCGACTTCGGCGACACCTCGCTCGGCTTGAACACGACCGCGTTGCCCGCGAGGAGCGCGGGGACGATGGTCCGCAGCGGAAGCGCGAACGGGAAGTTCCACGGCATGATGACCGCCACGACGCCGCGCGCCTCGCGCTCGAGCGTGCCCTCCTTGCCGGGGTAGGCGATCGCGTCGATGTCGATCTCCTCCGGATCGAGCAGATCGGCGATGTGCGACGTCCAGTACTGCACGACGTCCGCCGACGGCAGGACCTCGCCCAGCAGCGCCTCGACCTCGGGCTTGCCGACCTCCTCGCGAACGACGCGGGCGATGGCCTCGGCGCGGTCGAGCACGCGGTTCTTCAGCGGTGCGATGCGGCGTGCGCGTTCGTCCGCGGTGAGCGCGGCCCACGCGGGCTGAGCGGCGCGTGCCCTGGCGACGACCTCGGGAACGTCATCCGACGACGCGGTGTCCGTCATGAGGGGGCGGAGCATACACTGCGGGGGCCTCGCGATGACACGACCACCCACACGCTGCCTCCTCTACGGTGCGCTATTCGTCGTCGGGGCTTGCTCGCGAGGCACTCACCCGGCCGACGATGGCCCGCTGGCTCCTGCCACGACGGGCGGCGTCCCGTCCGCAGCCACCTCGGCTCGCGTCCTGACACCCGAGAGCACACCGTCCTCCGTCAGCGCGCCCGCGCTCGGGACCTCCAGCTTCGGCCCCCGCAGAGGACCCGTCCCGCCTCATGTCCGCGACGACGGCGCGACCCTCTCCAGCGCCGCTCTTCCCGCGGAGGTGATCCGGCGCATCGTCCGGCAGAACTTCGGCCGGTTCCGCCTCTGCTACGAGAGCGGCCTGCGGACGGACTCGACGCTGGCAGGCTCGGTCCGGACGCGCTTCGTCATCGAGCCGGACGGCGCGGTCGGCACGGTGAGCGACGCGGGCTCGGTCCTCGGGGACGCCGCGGTCCTCACGTGCGTCCAGCGCGCCTTCGAGAGCCTCTCGTTCCCCGCGCCTGCCGGCGGAGCTTCGATGATCGTGACCTATTCGCTGTCGTTCACGGGGTCGTGAGCGCCGCCCGCTGCTTCGCGACGTTCTGCGCCGGAGCGCCCAGCTCCTCGGCGTGATCGAGCGCGCGGCTCGCCTCGTCGCGCCGACCGAGCTTCGCGAGCGCCCACGCGCGCCCGAGCTCCCCGGGGGCGAAGCGCGGGCGAAGCACGAGGAGCCTCTCGTACGCCGCGAGCGCTCCGGCGGCGTCGCCCCGCGAGACGGCCACCGTCGCGAGCCCCAGCCAGCACTCCGGCGCCCCCGGAGCCGCCACGGTCCCCGCGCGGTACGCCTGCTCGGCGCCCTCCGCGTCGCCCAGGTGGAGCCTCACGAGGCCCAGCGCGTGCCACGTCTCCGCGTCGTTCGCGCCTCGCTTCACGGCCTCTTCGAGCCTCGGTCGCGCCTCTTCGAGCTCGCCCCATCGCGCCGCGCGCATCCCCCCTTCCCGCGGTCCCGCCGGCGACGCGGGCGCCGCCGTCGCCGCCGCGTCGTAGGCCTCGAGCGCCTCGTCGTAGCGATGGGACAGCTCCAGCGCGTGACCCAGCTCGAGGTACGGCGTCGGGTCGTTCGGCCCGAGACGGCGGGCCAGCTCCTCGGTCTCGGCCCGCGCGCCCGGCATGTCGCCCGTGAAACCGAGCAGGCGGACGAGGAGCCGGCGGGCCGGCACGTCGTCCGGGTGCTTCGCGAGCTCCACGCGGAGGAGCGCCACGGCCTCCTCTTCGCGGTGCTGGCGGACGAGCGACTGCGCCCGGTCCGAGACGGGCGCCCGCGCGCACCCCCCGGACGCGAGAAGGCAAAGCGCGAGCGCGGCCGAGGCCCAAAGCGTGGTATGCCGCGCGTGAACCCTCATGCTGGAGCGTTTGGAGCATGGCACATCTCGATGAGATCAAGACCATCGGCGTCCTCGGCGCGGGACAGATGGGCAGCGGCATCGCGCAGGTCGCCGCCGCGTCCGGCTTCGACGTCGTGCTCGTCGACGCGACGCTCGACCTGGCCGATCGCGGCAAGAAGAAGATCGCCGCCGGCCTGGCTCGCCAGGTCGAGAAGGGCAAGATGACGCAACCGGCGTCGACGACGCTCCTCGCGCGCATCGAGCCCTCGGCCGGGGTCGAGGACTTTCGCACGTGCGACTTCGTCATCGAGGCGGCCACCGAGAATTTCGACCTGAAGGTCGCGCTCCTCAAAAAGATCGACTCGGCGCTCGCCCCCGGAAAGTGGCTGGCCAGCAACACGTCGTCGATCTCGCTGACCAAGCTGGCCGCGGCGACCTCGCGGCCCGACCGGGTCGTCGGGATGCACTTCATGAACCCACCGCCGGTGATGAAGCTCGTCGAGATCGTGCGCGCGTTGCAGACGAGTAACGAGACCTACAACCTGACGGTCATCCTCGCCGAGAAGATGGGCAAGACCACGACGACGAGCCGCGACGCGCCCGGCTTTCTCGTGAACCGCATCCTCATTCCGATGCTGTGCGAGGCGTGCTTCGCCCTGCAGGAGGGCGTGGGGGCTCCGGAGGACATCGACACCGGCGCCAAGCTCGGCCTCAATCACCCGATGGGCCCCTTCGAGCTCAGTGACCTCATCGGACTCGACACCGTGCTGGCGATCGCCGACGTGCTCCACCGGGAGATCGGCGACGACAAGTACCGTGCGCCGACTCTGCTGCGGAACCTCGTCGCCGCGGGCTGGCTCGGCAAGAAGTCCGGCAAGGGGTTCTACGTCTACGACGACAAGGGCAACCGCATGGGCAACGCCGTCTAGATTCGGGAGGCCACGGACCAATGAGCACCGTACTCGTCCACCGCGACGGCGGCATCGTCACCGTCACCCTCAACCGACCGGACAAGCTCAATGCGCTGAACGAGGAGCTCCTCGTCGAGCTCGGCCGTGCGTTCCACGAGCTCTCGGGCGATGCGGCCGTGCGATGCGTCGTCCTCACGGGCGCGGGGGAGAAGGCGTTCGCCGCCGGCGCCGACATCGCCGCGATGAGCGAGATGACCACGACGCGCGCGAGGCAGTTCGCCGAGCTCGGGCACGCGATCGGCCTCTCGATCGAGACGGCGCACTTCCCCGTCCTCGCGGCGGTCAACGGCTTCGCGCTCGGCGGCGGGTGCGAGCTCGCGCTCGCGTGCGACTTCATCTACGCGAGCGACAAGGCCAGGCTCGGCCAGCCCGAGGTGAACCTCGGCGTCATCCCGGGGTTCGGCGGCACGCAGCGGCTCGCGCGACGCGTCGGCGAGGCCCGCGCGCGGGAGCTTTGCATGACGGGCGACATGGTCGGCGCCGAGGACGCGCTGCGCATCGGCCTGGTCAACGCGGTCGTGCCCCACGCCGAGCTCCTGACGAAGGTGCACGAGGTCGCGGCCAAGATCGCCGCGAAGGGACCGCTCGCGATCGCGGCGGCCAAGCGGGTCATCCTGCGAGGGGCCGACGTGCCGCTCCCGACCGCCAACGAGCTCGAGGCCACCGCGTTCGCCGCCCTCTTCGGGACGGCCGACCAGAAGGAAGGGATGAAGGCGTTCCTCGAGAAGCGCGCGGCGAAGTTCGAAGGGCGCTGAGGGCTTCGGGGCCAGATCGGCTGCGTCCTGATACGCTCCCCTTCGGGTGGACGAGCCTCGGATCAAAGGCGCCGCCGTCCGCGAGCTCCTGCTCTGGTACGACGGCAAATACGGACGCGAGGAGACCGCGCGGCTCGTCGAGCGAGTCCCTCCCGCGCTCCTCGGCATGGTCGACGTCTCGCGCCCGGGGCTGGGCATCCTCGGGGCCAGCTGGTACCCGACCTCGCTGACGCACCCGATGCTCGACCGCATCGCCGCCGAGCACGGTCACGAAGGGCGCGACCTGGCGCGCGACGCCAACCACGACGTCGTACCGAGGATGATCCGCGGCATCTATCGCATGGCCTTCCGCGCCGTGGCGACTCCCGAGCTCTACGCGCGGCACGTCTCGCGGCTCTGGAGAAGGATGCACACGACGGGGGAGCGCACGATGCAGGTGCGCGCGGAGGGGGAGGCGCTCTCCGTGGTCTCCGGGTGGGCCGGGCACCACCCGGTGCTCTGCTGGGTGACGATCTACACGATGGCCTACGTGTTCGAGGCCATGGGGTACAAGCACTGGTCGGTCGACCGCGTCGCCTGCGTCGGTCATGGCGCTCCGCAGTGCGAGACGATCCTCCGCTACCGCACCTGAGGCGGCGACCGCAGCCCACCTGGCGCCTTCCAGGCCGCCGTTCGTTCGAGGATTGGCTCGACCGGCGGGTCTCCGAGCCTCGAGGGACGCCCTTGCAGGCGCCGAGGAGGATCCCGAGCTTCTCCAAGGGCCCGGAGCAACCTCCCTGGCGTCGTTGAGGGGCGCCTGGGCGCCTCGGATCACGCTCTTGGCGGCGCTCGTGCCTTTTCTGGCGGTTCGTCCCCCGCACGTGGCGCTCCATCCGCCCCAAGATGCGCGTCGGTGGCGGAGAGTGGCGGTTCTGGAAGCGACGATGGCGGCATCATGCGGGACCATGGCGGCTCCGTTGGACGAATCGGCGCGAATCCATCACGTACTGGCGCCTTGTTGGCACAAGGTGGCGTCGACATTCGCTCATCCAGCGCCACACGTCACCATCGCAAGCGATGACGCTCACTGGTTGGCGCCCATGCGGCTTCTCATGGCGCCGATGTTGTGGCTCTCTGCGGGCCACGAGCCGACGGACCCGCCACGGGCGCGCTTCTCCCCGGACAAGGGCGCTTTCCAGGCGCCTCGTCACGCGGCCTCGGCGCCTTTGTCGAGCAAGAAGCCGCCTTCGTCGCACAAGAAGCCGCCTTCGTCGGGCAAGCAGGCGCCAATCGGGCGGCTCGATGCCCGGTCCTCGTCGTGTCATGCGCCAAGAGAAGCGACCCCACCTTCGATTGCCGGTTCAGGGACGCCACCGCCCATGATGTCGGCGCCATCCTCGGCGAAACAGCCGCCACGGGACCCGATGGCCACCGAGCCAGGGACCCGGCCATGGCCAACGAAGACGACGACGTGAGCCATGACGACGTACACGCCGCCCCACGTCGACGAACGGCTCCCTCTCTGCGTCTCCGCGCCTCTGCGGCCAATCCACCGTGTCTCTCGACGGCATCCACGCAGCCCTCCGCGCGTCACGGTAGTCTCGTGAGAGCAAACCTCGAGACGAGGAGGACAGCCGTGGCCCCATCGAGACTCTCGATCATCGTCGCGACCACCTTGGTCGTCGCCTGCTCCGGCAGCAGCTCGGGCGGCGGCTCCGATGGCACCGGCAGCTCGAGCGATCCCCTCGCGGCGGCGCGCTCGCAGTGCGTGCAGGTCATCAACATGTACCGCGCGACCGTGGGCTCGCCGGCCCTGACGGAGGCGAGCGCCTCCGACGAGTCGTGCGTCGATGGGCAGGCGCAGGCGGATTACACGTCGATGACGGCGCACTCGGCGTTCGGCAAGTGCATGGAGTCCGCGCAGGACGAGTGCCCGGGGTGGCCGGGCCCGCCGAGCTCCATCGACACGAGCTGCCTCGCCCAGATGTGGCAGGAAGGGCCGCCCCCCGCGGGCCAGGACAACCACTGGCTCAACATGTCGAACGCGAAGTACACGCGCGTCGCGTGCGGCTTCTACCAGGTCCCCGGACAGGACAGCTGGTGGGCTACGCAGGACTTCTGGTGAGCCTGCGCCGCGCGACGGCGCCGAGGAGGAGCAAGAGCCCGAGGCCGCCTCCCGGGAGCGCTCCGTCGCCGGCCGACGTCGCCACGACGCTGCAGCCCCCGGAGCTGCCTGGAGAGGCCGCGTTCACGGTGCCCGAGTCTCCGTCGCCCGCGCCGCCGCCGCTGCTCGAGCCGCTGCTGGACCCAGGGTGAGCAATGCCGCCCCCGTCGCCCATGCTCGCGCCGGCGTCGTCGCCCGCGCTTCCGCCCGCGTCGTCCTTCCCGGCGTCGTCCTTGCCCGCGTCGTCCTTGCCCGCGTCGTCCTCGACCGTCCCCCCGTCGCCCGCGACGACCGTGATCTTCACTTCCAGGTCGGTGTCCGGCGGCCCCCCTTGCCCGGGATCGCTGAACCAGGCCACGCCGTCCTCCACCACGCCGAAGAACTCGTCGTAGCTCCCGGGCTTGTCGGGCGCCGCGAGGTCGAAGGTGAACTTGTACGTGGCTCCCGGCGCCACCGTGCCGGTGACCGCGGCGGGCCGGTTGTCGGCCTCCCAGGTGCCGTCGGCGAAGACGCTCACGCGGTCCCGCGGCTGCGTCGTGCCGATGCGCGTGCTCGAGTCCCAGGACTTCGCGCCGGTGTTCTTCAGCTCGATGTACGACGGGATCACCTGACCCGCGATCATCGTCAGCGTGGTGGTCGCGAGCGGGAAGCTCTGGCTGACGAACTGCGCGGCGTACGGTGCGGGGGCCGCCGAGGCTTCGCACGAGGGGAGGACGCCCTCGGCGTACGAGATGCGCGTCGACTGATCGCACTGCCCGCAGCCCTCGAAGTCCGTCTCGAAGTCGACGGTCGCGTCGGTGACGTTGGTGCTCGCCTTGAGCGACGCGAGGCCGTACCCGGAGAACGTCGTCAGCTCGTACCAGATGAAGTCGAGCTGCAGCGTCAACGCGTCGACGGACTGGCCCTGCTGGGTCGCGTACCACTCGGCGTTGTCGTTCGCGTCCGTGTCCCAGCGACCGCCGACCGACCACTGCGCGATGCCTCGCCCGGGGCCTCCCGACTGCACGGCCGTCGGGCTCACGCCGGACTCTTGATCGAGATTCCCGACGATCCCGGCCGCCTGAAAGTTCGAGAGGCCCTTGCCGACGAAGTAGTTGCAGGCCGTCACGTCGTTGGCGAAGAGATCCGCCTGCGCGGTGGCGGTGCGCTCGCCTGGCCCCGACGGACCGGCGTCCCCGCAGCCGGCGAGGGCCACACCGGCGCCGAGAGAGAGCGCCACGAGAAAACCGCGATGCGAAGCGAGCACGGGCAGCATCGCGGCGCGTTACGCAACCGCCATGCCCCCATGAGGACGCTGATTTCCACGGGAAATCAGCGTGGTGCGTGGGAGAACCACCCGCGCGAGGTCGCGAGGGCACGCGACGGGACGCGAGCCCGGCTCGCCCGCGCCGCGACGCGACCTCGATGCCTCACTGACCCAGGAATGCCGCGTCGCATGCGAACGCGGCGCACGCGCCCGGGAGGCTTGGCCACGCCGACAGCACGTACCCCGGCGCGCAGACCGGCTGGTGGAGAGGGCACGGCAGGGGGTGGATGCACCCGGTGGGCACGAGGCAGCGGTCCGCGTCGCGGGTCACCGTGACGATCTCGTCCAAGCCGTCGCAATACGAGCGCGACGGGCGGCAGGGGCCCGGGGCGTCCGGAAGGTGCACGTAGACCTGATCGGCCTGCAGCGTGGCGCCCTGCAGCGCACCAGCCACGAGCGCGCCGTGGTCGAGGACGCGCGTCCTCAGCCACGCAGGGTCCACGAGGTGCGGCGCGAAGCCCGCGACCGAGAGCGACTCGATGCCCGAGTCGGACGTCCCGTTGACCGGCATCATGGCGAGGGCGCCGTCGGTGGATGCGACCGCGACGATCGTGTCACTGGCGGGAGGGCTCACGTCGGGCAACCCGCGCCAGGCGTCCGTGGTGCTGAACGTCGCGAGTCCCGTCCGCGTGCTCGCCCCGAGCTGGCCGCGGAAGATCAGCGCCGCGCCGGCGCCGTTCGCCTGTTCGATCGCGGCGCCTTCGAGCCGGGAGAGGTCGAGCTTCACGAGCCACGTCGCCTGCGTGTTGACCTCTCGGACCCAGTAGCCGCCCGTGCAAGCCAGGCCGACCTCGACGGAGCATCTCCCGAGCGCCACGTAGATCTCGCTGGACGGGGGCGCCGGAGGCGAAGGCGAGCCGTCCTCCGTCCCGGCGCTGCTGCCGGCGGGCGTGTGGACCGAGGTGTCGGTATCTTTGTACGGAGCCGCCGCCGTCCCCGTGGCCTCTCCGTCGTTCTGTCCGCCGCAGCCTGCGACGAGCACCGCCGCGCAAGCCACGACCCCGCGCGAGATCGTCATGGTGCAAGGCGGTTTGCATCGCCTGCGCCATGGCGGCTCAGGCGTGGCGGTGCCGACGAATCCGCAAGCGGCACGCCGCGATCGCGAGTCGCGGCACGAGGAGCGCGAGCCCCGACAGGTCCTCGCGTCCGGCAGCAAGACAGCCGCAGCCACTGTGATTGCCCGGCGAAGATGCCACGTTCGCCCCGCCGTCGCCGCCACTGCTGCCGCCGCTGAGACGACGTTGCCCACGACGATGCCGAGGCCCCCGGTGGGGAGATCGATTCCCTGGGGGCCGTGGCCCGGCTCGCCGGTGATGCGTCAGGGGCGCGGCCTCGTTCGGCGCTTCGTCACGACGAGGATCCCGAGCGCGAGCAGCGCGAGACCGCTCGTTTCGCTCCCGGTCTCTCCCAGAGTACACCCCGCACAACCCCGCGACCTTGGCGTCGCCGGCGGCGAGCCCGGGGGCGCCTCGGCATCGCTCGTCGATGTCGTCAGGGAGGCGGCCGGTCCCGGCAGGGGGACTGCCGCGGTCCCTCCCCGCGCAAACGCCACCCCTTGCGCCGCCATCACCGGCGTCGCTCCGCCCGCCGGATTGCCTCCCCAGATCCCGCGCCGCGGCGACGCGCAGGCGATGGGGCCCGTCCACGGATGCCGGATGGCGTATCGCGCCTGGAAGTTGTTCGTGTCCGCCGGCTTCGCGCCCTGCTCGAGCTTCGCGCCCCCGTCCTCGCCGCCGTACACCTCGCGCCCTCCCCGGATGGGGGGCGCCGTCCGGAACACGAGGTCCTCGCCGAGCGCGTCCTTCCCGTAGCGCGCGTGCAGGCGCGTGAGCACCCACGCGGCGGCCTGGCGCGAGAGCGCCCCGCCGGACACGCTCGCGGTCAGCAGGATCGGAAAGACGACCTTCGACTCCGTCGCGGCGTCGGGGAACGACAGGTTGCCGACGCCGCGGGCCATGCACTGAAGGACGTCGGCGTCGGCCAGGTCGGATCCGTCGGTCGCAGTCTTTCCGACGTCACCCTTGGGCGTGATGGCGAACGTCATCGCCGCCCGGCCGGCGAGGGCGGGGTTCTTTCTCAGGCCGTTCTCGTAGCAGAGCCGGAATCGACCGAAGTTCTGCCGGACGACGCGCCGCACGACCTCGGGCGGCAGCCCGCCCGTGACCGAGACTGTGCCCTCCCGCAGGCTCGGGCTCCCGGGCGCCGACGTCATCCCCTGGAACGTCGGCGCCACGTCGCCCCCGAGCGTCGCGAAGTCCGCGCCGGTGAGCACGGGGCCGGGACAGGGGTCGCACGAGCCCGAGCTCCACGCGTACTCGGTGACGACGGCCTTCGGGTGCGCGGCGAGCGCTCCGTCGAAGATGGCGGCGTACGTCGCGGGGAAATCGGCGCGCGCGGACTCGGGCAGGTCGAGGTTCGTCGGGACGGCGACGTTGTCGTAGTTGGCCACCTCGTAGCGCTGCGGCGCCAGGATGTTCACGACGAGATCCTGCACGCCGCCGCTGTTGAGCAGACCGAGACGCACGGGCAGCTCGAAGGTCGACGACTCGTAGTCGAAGCGCAGGGGCGAAAGCGTCGCCGCGCCATTCACGAACTTGACCTTGGTCGGGTCCACCTTGGCGACGAAGAACTTGGTCCCGCGCTCCACGTACGGCCTGAGGAGCGCGGCCGCGCCGTCGGGGATCTCGTAGCGCTCGCGCTTCAGCCACGTCTCCAGCCCGGCCGCGTCCTCCGCGCTGAGGATGACGATCGCGTACTCGCCGACGGCGAACTCGGCCTCGATCTTCACGCCGAGGTCACCGCCCATGTGCGCGCCACCCAGCCGCCCCAGGCCGTTGCCGATGCCCAGCCCTCCCCCGCCGGCCAAGTCGAGGCCGAGAGAGCCGCACGGGTCCTGCTCCCAGTACTCGACGAGGCGCGGGGCCGTCAGCTTGTCGATCCGGTCGAAGACGTCGGCGGGCAAGGTGCGCACGTTGTCCTTCGCGAGGACGACGGGGACCGGGACCACCATCGCGAAGCCCTCGGGGGGGCCCTCGTAGTGGTTTTGCATCGACAGTACGGTGTGGTTGCCGTCTCGCATGAGGACGACCAGGGTGGCGCCGTTGGTGAGCTTTGCGTCCGCTCCTCCCACGTAGAACCCGCAGAACGCATGGGCCCGACGCGGCCCGGCGAGCAGCGCGAGAGCGAAGGCGGCGAGGACGAACGAGAGGACGAGCAGTCGTCGCATGGGAACCCCCGCCGTATCGTATCCGAGGTCAGCGGGCCGCCGTGACTTGCGCGACCACCTCGTCCGCGGTCGGGCGGTCCGCCATCGTCTCGCCGACCTTTCGAAATGCGATGCTCCGGTCGGTCCGGACCACGAACACCGACGGCACGGCGATGTCCCGCCCCTTCATCGCCACGCCGTACGCCGTCGCGACGCGCAGGTCCGGATCGGAGAGCAGGGGAAAGCGCAGGCCGAGGTCGGCGGCGAGCTTCACCGAGTCCGCGCGCTCGTCGACGCTGATGGCGACGAGCGACCCGCCCTCGCTTTCGATCCGCGCCCGGGCTTTCTCCAGCTCCCCGAGCTGGCTGCGGCAGAAGGGTCACCAGAAGCCGCGGTAGAAGACGAGCACCGCCGGCCCCTTCGCCGTCAGCGCCGCGAGCGACACGGTGCCGCCCGAGTGGTCGGGGAGCGTGAAGTCCGCGGCGACCGTGCCCGCCGCGAGCGGCGTCCCGCGCGTCGAGAGTCGCCACGTGTGGAAGTACGTGTAGGTCGCCAGCGTGACGAGCATCGCGGCGAGAGCGAGCAGCACGGTGCGCCACCGGCGGCGTCGGGGTCTGGACGACTTCGTGGGCTCGGTCTCGGCCATCGGCTTCCCGGGAAGTATGCGCCTCTCTCAGAACGTCTTGTACGCCGCGATGACGGTCCCCAGCGCGGCCGTCGCCACCGCCATCGCCGCGGCGGCGACGAAGGCCCAGTGCGCTGCCTTCCGGAGGCGCTCCCTCGTGTCTCCCTCGAGCTTCGCCGCGCCGACGTAAGCCAGTCCGCCGGCCCACGCGAGCAGGATCGCCCCGAAGGCCAGGTGTTCCTTGCGCTCGAACAGGTACCCGATGGCCGGCGCGTGCTGGAAGATCGGCTGACGCAGCCTGTCCCTGTATTCACCGTACATGGCGGCGCCGAGACCCCCCGCCAGCGTCGCGATTCCCACGGCGAACGCGACCGAGAGGTGTGCCTTTCGCTTGGTCCGCCGCAGCAGGATGGCCGGGTGGACGAGCGCGATCGCGGCCAGCCAGCCGATGTGGCCGTGCACGTGCTCCTGGATCCGGACGGGGTCGATCAGCGTCACCCCTTCAGGCTACAGCCCCGGGGGGCTCGACGGCATCGCTCGTGAATAGAGGCCTACGGAGTGCCCCCGCAGACCACCAGAACGGGACAGGGAGGCGCAAAGGAGGTCGGTCCAATGAGTCAGCATGGGGCAGCATGTCTCGGGGGCGGCGCGGGACCAGGCGGTGCGAAGGCGGCAACCCTGCTACGACGGGGAAACGCGATGACCGACGAAGCGGCGAAGGCTGGGGTCGAGGGGGCGGGGGCAGGCGCGCACATCCTGCTTTTCGAGGACGACGACACGCTGGCGGGCCTGCTCGCGCGCGTGCTGCGGACCGAGGGCTACCACGTGGACGTCCTCGAGAGCGCCGAGGCCGTCCCGGCCGGGTCGAAGCTCGCCCGGTACGACGTGGTTCTCAGCGACATCCACCTGGCCAACGATACGAGCGGGCACGATGTCCTCCGGCGCATCCGCGAGGCCAGCCCCACGACGCCCGTCATCCTGATGACGGCGTACGCCGACATCGAGGGCGCGATGAACGCCGTCGGCGAGGGCGCCTACGACTACCTCGCCAAGCCCATCGAGCCGACGGAGCTGAAGCGCATGGTGGGCGAGGCCATCGAGCGGCGAAAGCTCGCGAAGACCGAGCCCCCCGCGCCGACGCGCGCCGACGCGCAGGCCGTGGCGCAGATCGTCGGGACGACGCCCGCGATGCTCACCGTCTACAAGACGGTGGCACACGTGGCGCCCACGACGGCGACGGTGCTCATCGTCGGCGAGAGCGGCACGGGCAAGGAGCTCGTGGCGAGGGCGATCCACGCGAAGAGCCCGCGCGCCAACAAGCCGTTCGTCGCCATCAACTGCGGCGCTCTTCCCGAGTCGATCCTCGAGAGTGAGCTCTTCGGCCACGAGCGCGGCAGCTTCACGGGGGCGAGCGCGCAGAAGCGCGGCCTCTTCGAGGAGGCCAAGGGCGGGACGCTCTTCCTCGACGAGATCGGCGAGATCAGCACGAAGATGCAGGTCCAGCTGCTGCGCGTGCTGCAAGAGGCCGAGATCCGGCGCGTCGGCGCGGCGGAGACCATCAAGGTCGACGTGCGCGTCGTGGCGGCGTCGAACCGCGACCTGAAGCAGGAGGTCGCGGCGGGCCGGTTCCGCGAGGATCTCCTGTTCCGCCTCCAGGTGGTGACCGTCGTCGTGCCGCCCGTCCGCGAGCGCCGCGGGGACATTCCGCTCCTCATCAAGCACTTCATCATGCGCCACGCCGATCGCCTGGGCCGGCCTGCGCCGCACGTGGCCCCCGAGGTCTTCGAGATGCTCGAGGGGTACGAGTTCCCGGGCAACGTCCGCGAGCTCTCGCACATCATCGAGCGCGCCATGCTCCTCGCCCGCGAGGGCGTCATCACGGCGACGGACCTGCCGCCCGAGGTGACCAAGGCGTGGACCGCGCAGGGCGGCACGAGCGGGAGCATGGGCTCGCTGGCCGACGACTGGCCCTCGCTCCAGGTGCTCGAGCGCCGGTACATCGACCGCGTCCTCTCCCGCACGGGCGGCAACAAGACGCGCGCCGCGGAGGTGCTCGGCATCGATCGCCGCACCCTCAACCGCATGTTCGCCCGCGAACGCGCGGCGGCCAGCGGCCAGCAGCTGACGGAAGAGGAGCTCGACGCCCTCGAGCACGAGGACTGAGCCCTTCTCAGCGCTTCACGTACTCGATGATCGGATCGCGCGACCCGGCGACCTGGTCGAGGTTGGCGATGCGGAGCTGGCCGAGCTGGTGGAGGTACTCGACGTGGGCGCCCGCCTCGTCGAGCGCGAGGATGCGCGAGTACCCCTCCTGATCGCCGAAGAGCGCCTGAGACACCTGCACGACCGTGCGGGCCTCAGTGCAAACATCGAGCACTTTCGCGAGCCTGTCCCTGTGGAAAAGTGCGATCGCGTCGACGCGGGCCCGGAGATCCCAGATGGGCTCTTCGTGGCCTCCGAGAGCGAAGTTGATCCCCTCGACTTTCCTCACTTTCGCGAGGCTGTGGAAGTAATGCTCGAGCCCGGCGAACGGGGTGATGGCCTGCGGGAACTGGTGCGGCGTGATACGCGAGAGAACGTGATCGCTCGTCAGCAGCACGTCGTGCACCTGCAAGCACATCAGCCCCGGGCAGTGCCCGGGCACGTGATGCACGCGGTAGCCGGGGCCGATGGTGTCGCCATCGCGCAAGCCGCGGTCGACCTCTTGCGGCCGGAACGCGCTCTTGGCGGACTGGTACATGGTGAGGAGCACGGCGCGCTCGGCGTCGGGCACCCCGGCGCGGCACCAGAAGACGTCGCAGTCCTTCGAGGCGATGACGATGCGCTCGGTGAAGCAGGAGAGGACGCGTGCGTCGAGCTCGTGGACGGCCAGGTGCCCGCGCGTCTCTTCCTTGAAGAGGTTCACGCCGCCGAAGTGGTCGAAGTGCGCGTGCGACACGACGCACCAGTCGACGGTCTCGTAGCGGACGTCCTCGCCGAAGCACGCGCGGACGACGGCGAACCCGAGGGCGAGGTCGCGGCGCGAGGTCGCCGAGCCCGAGCCGCAGTCGAAGAGGAGGGTGCTCCCCTCCTCGACGAGCAGGTACACGTTGTTGATGTGGTGGGGGAAGGTCTCCACGCTCATGCAGTAGATGCGCGTGCCCGAGCCAGCGCGGAAGCGCCGCGTGCCCACAACGCCGTGCTGCTCGACGTACGTGCTGCGATCGCGGGCGTCCGCGCTGGACAGCAGGCGCGTCAGAGCCTCGAAGCGCGCGTCGAGCCCGAGGGCGGCGATGGCCGCGCGCTCGTCGGCCAGCCGCTTCAGCGCCTCGGGCCAGTCGAGGTGCGCCCCCTCGCGCGAGAGGGTCGCCTCCGGCAGGAGGGCCCCCTCGGCACGACGAAACAGCCATTCCACCTTCTTCCGGGTCTTCGAGGGCACATGCGTCATGCTGGATGATCGTTATAGGGCCATCGTGGCCCCAGGTCTCGACCACGCACCGGCAGAACCGCTCGTCTGCCGCATGCCGGCCAACCGCATCGCGATTCCGCCCGTCAAGCAGATGACGAGCTACAGCTGCGGGCCCGCCGCAACCTTGTCCATGCTCCGGTACTGGCGGTGGGAGACATTCTCCCGCGTCGACGAGGCGTCCCTGCACGCGCCGCTGCGGACGACGGAGACCCAGGGGACCGAGCCCGAGCCGATCGTCGAGTACCTGCGCGAGGTCGTTGGCCTCGACGCCGAATACCGGTACGGAGACGTGACGCTGGCCGAGCTCGAGGCGGCCGTCGACGCTGGCCAGCCGCCCATCGTCGATCTCCAGGCCTGGCGCGACGACGCCCGCCCGTGGCGCGACACGTGGGACGCGGGCCACTACGTCATCCTGGTCGGCTACGACGCCGAGCGGCTCTACGTGATGGACCCCAGCGTGATGACCACCGGCGCCTACGCGTTCCTGCCGCGCGCCGAGCTGGACGAACGCTGGCACGATCTCGCCGGCATGGATGAGCTGCGCCTCGAGCAGATGGCGATCTTCGTGCGAGGCCCCGGCTTTCACTGGGTGCCGGACGAGCCGGTGGAGACGAGCGCGACCCGCCTCGCTTGATTCGCGGCGGAGCGGGCGATAGACGGGTACCCCGTGACCGGCCTGCTCTCGACCGTGGAAGCGCAGCCGACGGCTGTGGAGACACTCCGGCGCGCGCTCGCGGCGGGGCGTGTCCACCACGCGTACCTGTTCGACGGGCCCGACGGCGTCGGCAAGGAGCGCACGGCGTTCGGTCTGGCGCAGGCGCTCGTGTGCGAGCGCCGTCCGGAGGGCTCGAGCGAGGCCTGCGGCGAGTGCCGGGCGTGCGCGCGCGCGGTTCCGCGGCCGGGTGAGTCGCGCCCCTTGCATCCGGACGTCGTGATCCTCGAGCGCGGGCTCTACGATCCGGCGGCCATCGGGCGGAGGACTCCCGAGACCCAGGACATCAGCATCGACCAGGTGCGCACGCTGGCGCTCACGCGCTCGGCCTTCGCCCCGCACGAGGGGCGGGCCAAGGTCTTCATCGTCCGGCGCGCGGAGGAGCTCAGCACCTCGGCGGCGAACGCCCTCCTGAAGACGCTCGAGGAGCCCGGGCAGCGCACGCACTTCGTGCTGCTCTCGGCGATCGCGGACGCCCTGCTGCCCACCATCCGGTCGCGGACGCAGAGGGTGCGCTTCGGCGCGCTGCCGGACGCCGTCGTGGCGAAGCTCCTGGTCGCTCGCGGGGTCGAGCGGGCGCTCGCCGACGAGACCGCGCGCCTGTCCGGGGGGAGCATGGCGACGGCGGTCGCGCTCGGCGATCCCGAAGCGAGCGCGCGGCGCGAAGAGTTCGTGTCGCGCGCTCTGTCGGCGCTCGAGACGAAGGATCTGGGCGGCGCGCTGGAGCTCGCGGAGGACGCCAAGAAGGGGGACAAGGGCACCCTCGTCGTGCAGATCGAGGCGCTCGCGGCGGCGCTGGCGGTGCACGCTCGAGCCACGGCGGGTGACGCGGACCACCGGGCCGACAGTGCCGCGGCCCGCCACGCGCTCGCGCTGGCAGCCCTCCAGCAGCTGGACGGCAACGCGTCTTCGCAGCTCACCGTCGAGGCGATGCTGATGAAGATGCGAAGCGCGTAGGTCCCGTCGCGGCGCCCCGCTCGGCGCCTACTTCCGCAGCGTGTCCGGGCTACCGGGGAGGACGTCGTAGTCGCCATCGGCGAGGGCCGTGCCCTTCCACGCGAGAACCTGCTCGCTCCCCGCGACGACGAGCAGGCGCATCGCCGCGGGCCCCGCGTACTCCGCGACCACCGCGCGGTCGCCCACCGACGGCGCGCCCGAGCCCGCGCGCGAGACGCGCACCGGGAGGCGTCGGGCGCGCTCGTACCGCACGCCCTCGTGCTCCAGCGCGTGCGGCGGCTCCTGGGTCATCGCCGGCGGCTCCGCCATGGGCAGGAGCCACGTCATCCCGGCACCGACCGCGTCCCGGACGAAGATCGCGCGGTCCCCTCCGGCTTCCGGCGCCACGAAGAGGGCCGCCACGGGGCGCTCTTCCTCGAAGACCATGGCCCCGGCGAGCCAGGCCTCGTCGCGCTCGGCCACGCGAACGACCACGTCGCCGAGCTTGCAGGGGAAGCTCGCCGGCAGAACGTCGCGCGCCGACCGAGCTCCGGCGCCGTCGTCGGGCTCCTGCGACGCGGCTCCGGCACGACGCGCCCGGACGCGGCGGACGATCCACCGCCCGAGCGCGAGCCCCCCCACGAGGACGGCCGCGTCGACGAGGATGGTCAACGGGCCGCCCCGGCCAGCACGGGCGCGGGGGCGAACAGATCGTGGATGGCCTGCGCGCGAGACGTGACCTCGCGCAGCCCATCGCTCCCCGTTCGCGACGGCAGGAGCTCCCCGATGACGGCGACCGCGTCGACGAGACCGACGAGATCGCCCGCGCGCTCGCGGGTGATGCCGCCGATGGCGACGAGGGGCACTCGGGCCGCCTCGGCTTGCACGCTCGCCGCACGGAGCACCTCGATGCCCACGACGGGGTCCGGATGGCTCTTCGAGCGGGTCTCGAAGATGGGGCCCAGGGCGACGTAGGTGGGCCCGGTCAGGAGGGCCGCGCCGAGCTGGTCGAGCGAGTGGGTGGACACGCCCACGCCGAGACCCGGCGTGATCCGCCGCACGCGCTCTATCGGCATGTCGTCCTGCCCGACGTGGACCATGTCGCAGCCGGCGAGGAGCGCGAGGTCCGGTCGGTCGTTGGCGACCAGCGGAACGCCCGCGCGACGGCACATGGGGGCGAGCTCGCGCAGCAAGGACAGGACCTCGCGCGCGGGGAGGTCCTTCGCGCGGAGCTGGAGGGCGGCAGGGCCCACCCGGAGGACCGCCGCCGCGAAGGCGACGGGATCCAGGCGCCGGGCGCCCAGCGCTCCGAGGTCGACGATGGCATAAAGGCCGCGCATCCAAGCTCGGCTCGTAATCGAGCTCCACGAGCCGCGTCAACGCGATTTGCTGTCGCCCGAAGAGCTGACAGGTGCTCGTCCCATCTCGCCGGGCTCGAGCCTGGCGACGGTCGAGCTCGAGCCGATCCGCGGGCGGTCGAGGTCGGGGGCGGGGTCGATGACGAGCACGTCGCCGCGGGCGAGCGCATCCCAGGCGGCGCTTTTCGGGGACCGATCGCGGTCGAGGCGCATCGTGCGTGCGCGGGCCACGACCCGCGCGCCGTCCCGGTCGAGCTCCCCGCACAGGAACGACTCGAGCTTGCCCTTGGTCGCGATGGCGCCCGAGACCACGCGCAGACGCGTCGCCGACGCCGGCACCGCGACGGAGCTCGCCAGCGTGACGCCGTCCTTGCGCAGCACGAGGTAGCTGAAGGTCAGCCCCTCGCGTCGCAGACCGGCGGCGCGCGCGACCGGGACGAGCCAGGCAGGAAGATCGACGTCGAGATCCTCGTGGCACCAGTCGGTCTCGCGGGCGAGGACCGGGCACGGGGCGGCGTGCAGGCACGGCGCGAAGACCGTGGCGCCGGAGGCGACGAGGGCGTCGCGCACGCGGTGCAGGTGGCGGGAGCGATCGCGCAGGGCCGGCTCGACGACGACGAGGGACCCGTGCGGCTCGACGCGGCGGTCGAGCCAGGTCGCAAGGAGCTCCGCGTGGCGCGCGACCCGCGCGTCGTCCGCCGCGCCGACGTCGAGCTCGCTCAGGACTTGCCCGACCAGCACCAGATCGAACCGCGGCAGCGCGTCGAAGGCGCCCGTGGCGGGACGGTGCATCGTCGTCACCCGAAGGCGGATGGCGCCCGTTCCTTCCCGTGCCCTCGCAATCGCCGAGGCCACCTCCAGCGCGCGCGCGTCCGAGTCGAGCCACGTGGCCTCGACGATCCCCGAGCCGCCCGCCGCCTCGAGCGCCCGGACCACCCCCCAGGTCGTCGCCCCGAGACCTGCGCCGACGTCGAGGATGCGCAGCCCGGCGCCCACCTGCAAGGCCCCGGTCGCGACGAGCTCGCGCACGGCTGCGGCCCCCTTCGGGACGTCGCGCGCAAAGGAAAACCCGAGCCGCGCGGCCCCCGCGTCCCGGATCGCCGCGCTCGCCCGCGACGGGTCGTTGTAGGCGTGCGAGAGCGCCTCGACCTGCGCCGCGAGCCGCGCGACGTCGGTGCTCGCCGGCCAGCCGCGAGCGCGCGCGATCGCGTCGAGCGTGTCACGCCAGTCCTCTTCGAGCGGACGGAGCAGGGAAGACCGCGGCATTCGCCGCTAGTTCTAGCCCGGGAAGGTCGACTAGCGTGGTCGCATGCGAAGCTCCCACGTTTGCCCCAAGTGCAGGCACGGCGAGGTTCTCTTCGTGCCGCGCGTCGCCGACCGCGACGACGACGACAAGGTCCGTCCCCTCGTGCTCCACGTCACGCACCTCGACTGGAAGGACGTCGAAGTCGGCACCCTCCAGGCGTACGTTTGCCGCGGTTGCGGCTACACGGAGCTCTACACGGAGAACGCCAGCGCCCTGCCCGTGGATCACATCCCGGGCGCGCAGATTCTACGGGCGAAAGCCTAGGCGCGCGGTCGCCCCCGAGCCCCCGCCCATCCCCAGCCCTAAAAGGTTCCGCCGCCTTGCGTCGCCGTCGTCATCGTCTGCCTCCCTGCCCCTCCCTTGAGCAACCCGGCGGCCACGGGCGTACGCGATTTTTCCCGAGAAGCCGCACAGCCTGTGTCACCCGTCATTGACAGCTCACCGGGCAGCGATGTCCGCGATTCGGACAAGCTCAGACATGGGACGCACTGGTAACGTCTCTGCCGCCATGCGTCGAAAGCGCCGCCTCGTCACGGTTCTGCTGACCTCATTTCCGTTGCTCACCGGATGCGCTCGGGTCGCGCCGCCTGCCTCCGCTCCGCCGACCGCGGACGCAGCCCTCGCGCGGATGCACGCGACCTTCGCCTGCGCCAACGCGGTCCAGGCCAACGCGAAGATCGACCACTTCGGCGAGCACGGGCGCGTCCGGGGCGATCTCATGCTCTTTGCCGCCCGGCCGGCCCGCCTGCGCATGGACGTCGTCAGCCCGTTCGGCGTGGCCATCGCGACCCTGACCAGCGACGGGCGCCGCTTCGGCCTCGCCGACCTCAGGGACAAGACGTTCTTCACGGGTCCGGCGGCGGCCTGCAACATCGCGCGGCTGACGACGGTGCCGGTGCCGGGGCACGTCCTCGTCGATCTTCTTCGGGGAGAGGCGCCCGTGCTCAAGCACGAGGGGGCCGGCGCAACCATCGCCTGGGACGCCCACGGCTGGTGGACGCTCTCCATCCCGAGCACCCGCGAGGCGCGCGAGGAGATCCACCTCGCCCCGCGTCCCGAGGACTGGGGCCGCCCCTGGGAGCAGCAGCGGATGCGCGTGCTCGACGTGCGCGTCGTGCAGCAGGGGTACGTCCTCTACCACGCCGAGCTGAGCGAGCACGCGAGCCAGCCGACGGCGGGGCCGCGGATCGATCCGGACAACCTCGAGCCCCCCATCCCGCCGAGCGGGCCGGTCTGCGACGCCGAGGTTCCCCGGAGGATCCACGTCGACGTGCCGGTGCCGGAGGCCGACGTGCGCTTCACGTACCAGCAGCTCACCTGGAACCCGCCCTTGCCGGAGGGGACGTTCGACCAGCCCGTTCCTGCAGGGATGCGCGTCGAGCAGGTCACCTGCCCCGAGTGAGGGGACCGGGTCGAACGCCGGCGATCGCGCCGAGGATGGCGCCGGGCGCGTCGGTGATCAGCGTCTCGACGCCGAGCGCCACGAGGTCCGCGGCCTCGCGGGGATCGTTCACCGTCCACACGCCGAGGCGAAGGCCCCGGCGGCGGTAGCGGGCGATGGAAGCCGGTTGGGTCTGCGTGCGCTCGACGTGGAGCGCCTGCACGTACGGGAGTGTCGCGAGGACCGACGGCACGCGCGGGCGCTGATTGCGGGCGGTGAGGAGCGCGCGGCGCGTCCCCGGCAGGGCCATCGCGGCAGCCGCGAGCAGGAACGGATCGAAGCACGAGAGCAGGACGTCGGCTCGGCTCGGGCGGACGATGCGCCGCACGCGTTCGAGGAGGAGTAGCCGGTTGGGCACGTCGTGCTTCAGCTCGACGTTCACCGCCACGTCCTTCTCGTGCGCCCACGCGAGCGCCTCGGCCAGCGTGGGCACGCCGAGGACCCGCAGCTCCTCGAGCGACGCGCGCGTCGGATCGTGGATGACGACGACCTCGCCGCTCCCGCAGGTCCGCACGTCGAGCTCGATGGCCCGAGCGCCTTGTGCGCGTGCCTGCTCGAACGCCGCAAGCGTGTTCTCGCGCGGCCACCCCTCCCCTCGCCCGCCCCGATGACCGACGACGAGCGCCCCCGCGCTCTGCCATAGACTCACGCCGCGAGCTCTTCGGCGATCGAGCGCACCAGCGCCTTCGCCTCCTCGACCTGATTCGCGAGCAGCGAGATGGCGCCGACGACGGGGTGCCCGCCGCCGCCGTGTCGCTCGCAGATGGCCGCGATGTTGTGCCGCCTCGGCACCGGCGACCACGGGTTGTAGCCGATGCTGATCTTGCACTTGCTCTTCGAGCGGCTGAGCAGGATCGAGTACGCGCTCTCCGGGTAGAGGGCGTACGTCACGAACTTTCCCGCCACGTCGATGAGCTGATCGCTCACGTCGACCACCACCACGATCCCCTGCTTCTGGGCGCGCTGCTCGACCAGCTTCACGAACGCGTCGTGCGCCCGTCCCAGTGGCTCGTACGCTTGCGCGATGTCCGGCGCGCTCGCCACCTCGGCGAGCGGCTGCGAGAGGAGGCGCGGCACCATGCGGGTCAGGAACGCGTCGTCCCCCAGGTTCTCGACCACGGTCATCAGACGGAGCACCGGCTCGGTGCGGTCGACGGCCATCTTCGCGCTCGGGAAGGCCGCGCTGTCGATCATGTCCGCCCAGCGCACGAGCTCCGCCGTCGGCGCGGGATCCAGGCCGAAGCGTTCGCGCCCGAGGTCGGCGATGAGCTTCGTCGCGCTGCTGTACGTGCCGTCGTGGAAAAAGCGGCGCTCACCGGCGGCCTCCTGTGCGAGCGCTCGTCGCTCGTAGTCCGCGCGATCGGCCGGGGTGACGAAGGCGCTGACGTGATGGTCGAAGTACCAGTCGAGCTTCTCGAAGGGGCTGTACCGAAAGTCGAGGATGGCGTTCACGTCCCCCGTGACGAGCTTCGGATCGACGCCGTTCTGGCCGGGACCGTAGCCGGCGCCGTGGTACGCGAAGGTGGCGCCGTCCCCCTCGAAACGGTGGCGATACAGCCGCGTGAACAGAGCCGCGGAGCAAAGGCCGTCGAAACAGTGGCCGTGCGTCGCGACGAAGACGTGAGGAGCGTGGCCTGTGGTCACGGCTCGCGCATAGCATGGGCTCGTGCGGATCCACCACGCCGCGTTTCGGACGGCCGACCTGCCGCGGCTCGAGCGGTTCTACGTCGACGTCCTCGGCTTCGGCGTCCTCCGGCGCGACGATGCCCGCGGGAGCGTCTGGCTCGACGCGGGCGGCGCCGTCCTCATGCTGGAGCGCGCGGAGCCGGGCGAGCCGCCGATCCCGCCCGGGAGCGGGGAGCTCCTCGCCTTCGCGGTCGACGACAAGGAGCCCTGGCGCTCCCGCGTCGACGTCGAGACCGAGACCCCCCATACCCTCTACTTCCGCGATCCCGACGGGCGCCGCGTCGCCGTCAGCTCTTACCCGTTCGACCGGTGAGGCACGTGGACGCCGTGGCTCTCGGCGAAGGCCACCGCGTCGTCGTACCCCGCGTCGGCGTGGCGGATGACCCCCATGCCCGGATCGCTCGTCAGCACACGTTCGAGGCGCTTCGCCGCCTCTGGCGTCCCGTCGGCCACGACCACCATCCCGGCGTGGAGGCTCATCCCCATGCCCACGCCGCCGCCGTGATGGAAGCTCACCCAGCTCGCGCCCGCCGCCGTGTTCACCAGGGCGTTCAGCAGCGGCCAGTCCGCGATGGCGTCCGAGCCGTCCTTCATGTCCTCGGTTTCGCGGTTCGGCGACGCCACGCTCCCGCAGTCGAGGTGGTCGCGCCCGATGACGATGGGGGCCTTCACCTTGCCCGTGCGAACGAGCTCGTTGAACGCGAGCCCCACCTTCGCGCGGTCCCCGTAGCCCAGCCAGCAGATGCGTGACGGCAGACCCTGGAACTTCACGCGCTCCTTGGCCAGCTCCATCCACCGCTTCAGATCCTCGTCACCCGGCACCGCCGCGAGCACGGCCTCGTCGGTCGCCGCGATGTCCGCGGGATCGCCGCTCAGCGCGACCCACCGGAACGGGCCCTTGCCGACGCAGAAGAGCGGGCGGATGTAGGCCGGCACGAACCCCGGGATATCGAAGGCATCCTGGCACCCCGCCTCCTTCGCGCAGGCGCGGATGTTGTTCCCGTAGTCGAAGACCTCGGCGCCGCGCGCCTTCATCCAGAGCATCGCCGTGACCTCCTCGGCCATGCTCGCCGTGGCGCGCTCGACGTAGCCTCCGGCGTCCTCCGCGCGAAGCTCCGCCGCCTCGGCCAGCGTCAGACCGAGCGGGATGTACCCGTTCAGCGGATCATGCGCCGCCGTCTGCTCGGTCACCAGATCGGGCACGATCTGCCGGCGGACGAGCTCCGGATACACCTCGGCCGCGTTGCCGCAGAGCGCCACGCTGAGCGCCCGCCCCTCCTTGCGCGCCGCCTCCAGCTGGCCCAGAGCCGCGTCGAGATCGTCGACCCGCATGTCCACGTAGCGCGTGGCGAGGCGCTTCTCGATGCGCGACGGGTCCACCTCCACGGCGAGGCAGCTGAGGCCCGCCATCGTCGCCGCCAGCGGCTGCGCCCCGCCCATGCCGCCGAGGCCTGCCGTCAGCACCCAGAACGACCCCGCCTTCTTCGTCCTCTCGGCGTACGCGCGCCGCGCCGCGACGAACGTCTCGTACGTGCCCTGCAGGATGCCCTGCGTCCCGATGTAGATCCACGAGCCGGCGGTCATCTGACCGAACATCGTCAGCCCCATCGCCTCCAGGCGCCGGAACTCGTCCCACGTCGCCCACTTCGGGACGAGGTTCGAGTTCGCCAGGATGACCCGCGGCGCGTCCGGATGCGTTCGGAACTTGCCGACCGCCTTGCCGCTCTGCACGAGCAGCGTCTCGTCGCCGCCGAGCGCGCGAAGCTCTCGCACGATGACGTCGAAACATTCCCAGTTTCGCGCCGCCTTGCCGGTGCCGCCGTAGACGACGAGGTCGTCGGGACGCTCGGCCACGTCGGGATCCAGGTTGTTGTGCAGCATACGGAGGGCGGCTTCCTGGACCCAGCCCTTGCAGGAGAGCTGGCTCCCCGTGGGGGCGTGCAGCGTGCGCGGAGAGGACATGGGAGCCAGGCGTAGACCAGGACGCCTCCCGGGTCGAGGGACCGCGCGCACGGCGCGCCCATCAGTGACAAGATGCGGCGAAGGATGCGCCAGCCGGTGATCGAGCCATGAGCTACGAGGGCCTCTGGGTCCGGTACTTCGCCCTCACGGTGGCCATCGAGCTGATCGTCGCCCTCCCGCTCCTCCGCGGGGCCGGCTCGCTGCCACGCCGCGTTGGGGCGGTCGTCGTGGGCAACCTCGCCACGCACCCCATCGTCTGGTTCGTCCTCGCGCGCGTCCTCGCGCCCCGGTGGGTGATGGTCTGCACCGCAGAGTCGTGGGCGATCGCGTGCGAGGCCGTCGTCTACGCCCTCGTCTTTCCGGCGATGCCGCGCACGCGCGCCCTCGGCGTCAGCGGCGTGGCCAACGCCGTGTCCTTCCTCGTCGGCCTCGTGCTGACGCGCTTGTGAACACGCTCACTGCGTCGACTCTAGCCCCAGGTGCAACCGCTGGGCCTCCTCGGGCGGGAGCGATCCCGGGTGAGCGTCCTCGATCGCCTTGGCCTCGCGCAGCCACACACCCGCCGCCGCGTGGTCGCCGAGCGCGCCGAGGGTGAGCCCCCGGTAGAGGGCGTACTCGGCCCGGTGCGCGTCGCCCCAGGTGCGGCTGTCGGCCTCGGCGGCGGCGAAGGTCTGCTTCGCTTCCGGGTAGTTGCCCTTGTCGAACTGCGAGCGCCCCTCGGCCAGCGCGCCGCCGCAAGCCGTGAGGGACGCGAGCAGGAGCAGAAAGAGCAGCCGGACCGGCGAACGCGCGTGCATGAAGCGCCTCGATTCTACACACCCATCGGCCGCAGGTCGGCCGCGGTTGCGTGAAGCGAGGACTCGATCCCGATCACTGCGCGGCGCCGGGCGCGTTGCACGTGCCGTAGCCGTTGAGCGTCCCGATGCACTGCACGCCCTGCGCGGCCCCGCAGCACTCCTGCGACTGCCCGGCATCGCAGCGTCCGCCGGTCGCCACGCAGCCCGTGCTCGGCGTACCGCACACGAGCACCGGCGTGTTCGTCGGCGGCGACTGCGGCACGCAGCCCCCCGTGCAGCAATCGCTGTCGCTCTGGCAGCCCGAGCCCATCCCCTGACACGGCGCGAGCGCCCAGTACGCACGCTGCGATTGCTGCGGCGCGACGATCGCCTGGTTGACGAGCGTGAAGGGCGGATGGCTCGCGTCCGTCCCCGGCGCCGCGCCCGGCGAGATGGCCGTCACCCAGAGCTTCTTCGGCGTGGCCAGCGTCGGGTACGCGTCGTTCCGGAAGCTCGCGAACACCACCCAGTAGTACCCGCCCACTTGCACGGGCAGCGGCTTGGGCTCGTAGTTCTGCGTCGAGAAGGCGGCCTGCGACCCCGTGTTCGCGTTCGTCATCGACACGCGCACGTACCCTCCGCCCGTCGCCGGCTGCAGCATCGCGAGCTCGCCGTCGACGTGGTTCGTCGAGTCGACGTAATCCGGCAGCATGGAGTTATAGCCGGTCCCCTGCGCGGTCGACTTCGTCTCCTCGAAGACGATGCTCTTCGAGTCGGGCAGGAACGTCGGCACCTTCGTGAAGAGGCCCGCGCCCGTCCCCGCGCCGGGCTGCGTCGAGTCGTAGATCATCTGCGGGTTCGACAGCGTGACCGCGCCGTTGCCGCCCGCGCCTCCGTCGCCGAGGCTCGTAGCGATGTCGACGATGCCGATCGACTCGCTCGGCGTCCCGGCCGGGCCCGCGCCCGCGGCGTTCGTAGCCGTGACGTAGACGAGGTGGTTGCCGTCCACCGAGTACTCCGGCACGAACATGTTGAAGTCGCCGTTCACGGTCATCACCGTCGACAGCGGCTGCACGGCTCCCGCGTCGTCGACGAGCGGCGAGCCGGGGACGGACCACGCCAGCAGCGTCTGCCCGCCCCAGAACTGGTTCAGCCCGCGCAGCACGACCTTGCCGTCCGGGCTGTTCGTCCCCCATCCGAGGCCGCGCGAATCGATGCTCGTGATCGGGTACGGCAGGTTGGCGGGGGAGGTCGCGAGCTGCGTGTAGCCGCCGTCCGTCTCGATCCGGTAGACGCCGGTGAGCTGACCGACCGTCGGATCGTCGGTGCCCATGGTGATCGTGTTCCCGGACGCGGCCACGCCGTGGCAGATGATGCACCCCTGCTGCAGGTGCGACGGCGGCTGCTCCTGGCCGGGCTTCACGGCCCAGAGACCGAAGTCCGTGCCGCCGCCGTCGGGCAGGTTGTCCGAGCTGTAGCTCTCGTAATAGATGATGCCCGTGAGCTGCCCCGGCGCGATGACGAGGTGCGCTTGCGCCGGACCGTACGCCACGCCGCCCGCCGCCTTCACGATGGAGAGGACGACGACCGCCTGCGGGTTCGCCTTCGTCGGCTGGGCGCTCGCGAGCGCTCCGTCCCACATCGGCTGCGGTATCGCCGCCTGGAGCTGCGCCGGGTTGCCCACGTGCCCGTAGCCGTCCCAGTGAAAGCCCGTCGTATCGAGGCTGATCTTGAAGTCCTGCGGCGCGATCGTCCCCGCCGAGAACTGCGCCACCGGAGCGAGGAGCCCGAGCGGAAAAACGGTCTGATCGTAGGGATAGATGATCGTCGTCGGTGTCCCGGCGTCCGTGGCGGTCGGCGTGCCCTGAAGGGCGGTCAGGTTGGTGGGCGTGATGCCGGCCGCGCTCTGCGGAATGGTGGTCCCGTCGGGGAGCGTCACGGGGCCGAGCTGCGCGCTGAGGTCGATCGTGATGGTGACCGTCGTCGTCGCCTTTGCCATTCCGTACATCGCGATCACGGTCGCCGTCCCCGCGATGGTCCCCTGTGGCGTGAACGTGCCAGCTCCGCTGATCGCGCCGAGCGTGTAGTCGGCGAGGGCCCAGGTCGACGTGACGGTCTGCGTGGCGCCCCCGAGGGTCAGCGTCGTCGTGAAGGGCTGCGTCGGGATGGTGCCGTTGACCACCGTCATCGTCGGGTTCTGCGGGCTGATGGCCAGCGTGCCCTGACCGGCGGTGCCTCCGTCGCCGAACGACGCCCCGTCCCCGAGAAAGCCCGTCGGCCCGTCACCGGCCCCTCCGTCGCCGGACACCGACGCGTCGGTCTGGCCCTGGAAGTTGCTCCCGCCGCCGTTGCTCCCGCACGCGGCGGCGCCGGCGGCAAGGGCGAGCACAGTCAGCGCGAGGAAAAGGAGGCGGTGGAAGTTTCCCATCGCATGAGAATACCGGACCCAGCGTCGGGGGCCATGAACAGTGCAGTCGCCGCGCGAGGGTCCACGTGCACACAATGTCGGGGAGGTCCGCCCCCTCCGGGGCGTCGCAATCCAGTGCGAGGCCGGCTGGCTGACGCCGCCCTTCAGTTGCGGACGCCGCCCTTGGGTTGCCGAGACTCGTCCTTGCTGCACCGGCCTGGCCGCGCGGGTTATCTGGGCCGAGCTCGCACTGCCTCGCCTGCCCACTACGATCCAGAGCATTGTGGCCATGCGTCGATTCCGCGCGTCGCGCGCGAGCGCGCGCCATCTCTGGATCGTCCTCGTCGGATTCGTCCTCACCGCCGCGTCCTTCCTCGGCGCGACGGTCTACGAGGACTCGCGCCTGGAGCACGTCAACCGATTGGCGCACGACGTCTCCGACAACGCGATGCCGAGCCTCGTGCACATAGGGACGATGCGACGGGAGCTGGCCGACATTCACTCCGCGCTCGAGGAAGCGTCCGAGGGCGAGGAAGGCGATCCCTCCGCGCTCGAAGAGCACCTGCGCGAGCTCGAAGACGCACGCGCCGCCTACGAGCGGGTGCCGCAGTTTGCGGGCGAGACCGAGGTCTGGGCGCGCGCGCAGCCGATGCTGGACGAGGTGCCGCACCTCGTGGTCGCGGTGATGGGAGACGTGAAAAGCGGACGCCAGTACGACGCGGAGGTCCGTGTGGATCGCGACTTCGTCCCGGTCGAAGCCATGGCCAACGCCGCGCTCCTCGAGCTACGCCGCATCAACATCGAAGAGGGGACCCACGCTGCCAGGAGCGCGGACAGGGCTTGGCTTCGCGCAAGGCGCGTGTCGATCGCCCTCGACCTCGTATGCGTCGTCCTGACGGCTGGGTTGGCAGTCATCGCGCTCCGCAGCGGTCGCCGCTACATCGCAGCCGAGGAGCGCCGCGTCGAGGAACTCGACGCCTTCGCCGCGCGCGTTGCGCACGACATTCGCGGGCCCTTGACGCCCCCGCTCTTCGCGCTCCAGTGCCTGGCCGACGACCTGGATGCGAGCAGCCCGCGCAGACACCTGGTCGACCGAGGGCTCCGCAGCTTGAATCGCGCCGAGAGGCTCGTCGACGACTTGCTGACGTACGCGCGCGCCGCAGCAGAACCCGACCTCCAGGCACACGCGTCACTTCGCGTGGTCGTCGCCGGGGTCCTGCAGGATCTGGAGCCCGCGGCGTCCGAGGCGCGCGTGGAGGTCGAGGTCGCCCCTTTGCCTGCTGGCGAGGTCGCCTGCGCGCCGGGCGTGCTCTCCAGCATCGTGAGCAATCTGGTGAGCAATGCCATCAAGTACATGCCGCCGGACTCCGAGTCGCGCCTCGTCTCGATCCGTGCCTACGAGGAAGCGAAACACGTACGCGTCGAAGTGGCCGACACCGGGGCGGGGCTTCCCGAAGGGGACCGCGAGCGCGTCTTCGAGCCGTTCGTCCGCGTCGACGGAACGAAGCCGGGCATCGGCCTCGGCCTGGCCACGGTGAAGCGCCTGGTAGAAGCGCTCGGGGGCCGCGTGGGCGTCCTCCCGCGTTCGGGGCACGGGGCCATCTTCTGGTTCGAGATGCCCGCGAGTCGGGTGGCGGAGAGCGGCTAGGAGGCCCCCTTCGGGCTCCGTGAGGCTACGGTTGCGGGCCGCTGGAGAGGCGGCAACGGCCGGGCTATTCCGTCGGCTCGAACATGCACCGACGCTTCTTGTCTTTCCTCCTCTCTTCCCTCCTCTTCTTCCCTCTCGTCCTCGGCGCCTGCGCGCGCGACCCCGTGGCCCAGGTCGGCGCTACCGCCCCGGCGCCCCCAGTCGCCAATGTCGGTGCGCCGGCGTGGGACCGCTTGAAGCGCGAGCTTCCGGGCTCGTGGAGCATGCCCGCGAAGAGCGGCGGCAACTTCGTCGTGTCGTACCGGCTCATCTCGGGCGGGTCGGCGCTCGTCGAGGAGTGGGGCCTCGGCACGCCGCACGAAACCGAGACGGTCTTCTACCCGGACCACTCCGACCTTCTTCTCACGCACTACTGCGCCCAGGGCAACCAGCCGCGGCTTCGCGCCGTCGAGTCGTCGGGCGATGCGGTCGTCTTCCGCTTCGTCGACGTGACCAACCGCAGCGGCGACCAGTCGATGCTCGTGGAACGGGCCCTTCGTTTCGCCGGGGACTCGTTCGACGACACGGAGATCTACAAGGCACCGGACGGAACCAGCGACACGACGACCTACCGCTTCACCCGCGTTACCGGCCAGGCGCGCTGACCCTGCGCTCGCGTGTCGTTGCCCTACCGGAAGGCCAGGCGTCGACCACCTGCATCAGCAGGTCCGCGTCGGCGGCCTGCTCGAACGCCGAGGTGTTCTCGGACGGCCCCGTCACCACGCGAAGCTGAACGACGCCATCCGGACGCCCGACGGGGCCGGGGCCGCCCTGACAGGGTCGGCTCGATGAAAGACGCAAGGGATCCCGACGCCGAGCCCTGCGCCGACGATCGTCCCCACGGCGACGTCGGTGAACCAGTGTCGGTCCGCGGCGATGCGCAGGTACGCGGTCGCGAAGGCCAGGGGCAGCCCTGCGCTCCAGACGACCGGTGCCCATCGGTAGCCGCGCAAGCTGGCGACCGTCCCGGCCGAGGTGGCGAGGGCGAACGCCTCGGTGGCGTGGCCGGAGAAGAAGGACAGGTTGTCGTCCGTGCGACGAGGCGTCCGCGCCTTCTCCTCCGGGCTGAGCGCATGGACGTCGGGACGCTCGCGGCCGACGAGCACCTTCGTCACCGCGTTCACGTCGGCCGCGAGGACCGTGGCCTCCGCGACGATCCCCACGTCGACCGGGACCCGATGGCCGGCGCCGTCGTGCGACGCCGCGAGCGCCTCCAGCCCGACAGCCGCCGCCGGAAGCAGCGCGAACGCACCGACGTCGCTGAGCACGTTGGCGGTTGCCGGATGATGCCAGACGAGCGCCCGGCGAATGTCGAGGTCCAGCGGGTCGACGCCGCACCAGCGGCAGGTCGCCGGCACCAGGCTGCCCTCCCAGGTCTGGGTACCGATCCACATGGCCGCGCCTAGGTTGATGACGGTGAGGTCCACCACGGGATTCCAGCGCAGCTCGTTCCCCTGCGTCTGGCCATGCGCCGTGCCGGACGACGTCAGCGCTCCCGCGAGCACGGCGAGGATCGCGAGGCAGCGTCGGTGGAGGAGAGGCATCGCGCGTTCCCTGCCCCTCAGTCGCCGGTGGCCCACCGGTAGCGCAGCCCGAGCTCGGTGAAGTCGTCGCCCGCGAGGCCGATGGAGTCCTTGCTCCACACGGTGGGCACGAAGCTGCCGCGGATCTCGAAATGGTGGCTGAACGCGATGTGGAGCAGCAGGCCCGCGCGCACGGTGGTCGCGTCGCGGTCCGGCGAGTAGAGGACGTCGCCGACGACGGCGAGGCCGTGCTGGCCCTGCGTCCCGAAGTGGAAGTCGTACCCGCTGCGTCCCCACGCGACGAGCGGCGGCCGGGCGATCGTGTGGAGCGTGTCCTCGTACACGTCGAAGCCCGCCGGCACGCCGAGGAGGTAGAACATGCTCGCGATGGCGAGGACGCTGCCAGGCCCGACGCCGATCGACGTCTTGAGCTCGGTCTCGAGCGCCTCGTACGTGGCCCGACCTCCGACGGTCGACTCGAGGTCGAGCCGCGAGTAGGAGGGCTCCTGCGCGAGGTAGTTGTAATAGTAAGGGAAGTTGTAACGAGCGCCGGCGCGGAAATCGATCGGGCCGAAGAGCGCGCGGAGGCCGCCGTAGGCCGCCACCTCGAACGAGGAGACGACCGGGGCGAGGTCGAGGCCGATCCACGAGGAGTAGGGCCGCCCGTACCCCAGGGACAGCTTGGGCCGGAGGTACAGGTAGCCGACGTCGACGGTGACCGCGAGAAAGTCGCGGACGTGTCCGACGCTCCAGGGCCGCGTCATGTCGCGGTCGATGAAGGTGCTGGGCGTCGCGAGCGGAGGCTGGGGCTTCGGGGGGACGACGGGCTCGTAGTCCGGCAGGGTGGGACCGAGCGTCTGCGCCCTGCCCGGCGCGACGACGACGAGCTGCGCGGAGGCGAGAGCCAGGGCCAGGAGGGACGTCGCGCGCCTCATCGGAAGACGCCGAGGACGCTGGCCCCGAAGCCCGTGGGGACGACGCGAAGCTCGAGCGAGCCCGTGGCCAGCGGTTCGCTCCAGCGGCTGCCGCTGTAGTGGAGGGCGGGGACACCGAGCCCGATGGCGGTGCCGACGAGGGCCCCCGCGAGGACGTCGGTCGCGTAGTGCTGGTCGGACGCCACGCGGAGCGTCGCCGTCGTGGCGGCCAGGACGAAGGCGCCCGCGCAGACGAGCGCGTCCTCGACGCCACCGAGGAGGCCCAGCGTGAGGTGGTGCTCGCAGGTGAGACCGGCCGCGGTGAACGACAGCGTCGCGTGACCGCTGAAGAAGCTCCGGTAGCGCCCGGGGTTCGTGCAGTCGAGCGTCGTCGAAGGGAGCGCACCTCCGCAGTCGACGCCGTAAGGGCGCTCGCGGCTCACGAGCGCCGTCGTCACCTCCTGGGCGGCGCCGGCGATCGCGAAGGCCTCGGCGTCGACGAGCGCCATCTGCTCCGCGATCTCGGGGCTTCGGCGCTGGTACCAGGCGGTGAGCATCGCGTCGAAGAAGAACGGCGAGGTCACCGCGAGGGAGAGGAGTACGTCGCTCGTGTCGCGCGCGACGTAGCGCGCGCCGATGTTGCTCGGGCGGATCTCGAGAGCGTTGCGTACGGCGTCGTCGAAGGCGACGCCCCCGTAGAGGTGATGGGGGAGCGGCGTGACGATGGCTCCGGCGATCGCGACGCCCGCGCTCAGCCCCGTCAGGGTGTAGTCGCCCGTGCCGAAGGCCTTCCAGCCAGGATCCCAGACGAGAGGAGGCGGCGCGACGAGGTGGGCACCGTCCGGCGGCGCCGGACCGTCTGCGACCGCGTCGCCTGCGCAGCACAGGACCGTGATCGCCGCGAGCCAGCCCGCGGCGGGTCGTGAGTTCACTTCAGCACCAGGTCGCTCGATGCCGTCAGGTGCTCGAGCAAGAGCTGCCGCCGGGAGCCCAGCGCGGCGAGGACGGAATGCACGAGGTCGAAGTGCTCCTCCATCAGGTCGAAGAGCGCCTCGAGCGGGATCGCGATCCCGCGCGTCGGCGTCACCGCGTCCGCGGTCCAGGCGTCCGTCACTCCCCCCACGACGCACGCTCCGCAGACGAGGTCTCCCGGGCCGTACCGCCGTACGACCGCGGGGTCGGCGCGCTTCGCGAGCACCTCGCCCTCGACGATGCGGACCACGTATCCCTGCTCGACGCCGGGCCCGAGGATCCCCTGGCCGGCGCGGAAGGAGACCTGGTGCGAGACGACCGCGAGGTCGGCGAGGGCCTGGACGCCCGCGCCGCGGAGCATGCGGATGTCGAGCAGGAGCGCCAGCCGCTCCATCACGCTGAGCGGCCCGACGGGAACCGCGGCAAGGACGAGCTCCCCCCGCGGCGACGGGGGGGCTCCGTCGGGGACGCGCTCTTCGAGCCGCGCCACGCCCCGCGCGAGGTTCGTCACGGCCGAGCGCGCGAGCTGGAAGCTGTCCTCGAGCAGCTCGACCCACGCGGAGCCGCGAAGCCTCATCGCGTCGAAGTCGGTCAGCGCGGTCGCGGTGCGCGAGCTGGCCCGTTCGCTGAGGACCTCGAACCCGCCGAGGAACCAGCGCCCTTGGAAGGTCCACGAGTGCCGGCCCTCCCGCGTGAAGCGCACCTCTCCGTCCCGCATGAAGTACATGAACTCCGCGGGCTCGTTGGCCGTGAACATCCTCTCTCCGGCGTGGACGTGCTGCTCGTCGAGGATGCTCGTCAGCCGGTCGATGACCCACGGATCCAGGTTCTCGAGCGGGAGCCCGAGGGCCGTGAGGACGACCTCTCGGCCGACGCGCGCGAGGCGCCCCTCAAGCATCGGGGCGGCCTTCCTCGGCTCCGACCGACGCGGGCAGCGTCCCGGAGCTGGCGAGCTCGATGGGGGGGCGTTCGCCCGGTCGTCCGCCGATGGCCACGCGCCACGGCTTGCCGGCGACCGTGGCCGTGTGGAGCGACGCGAGCGCGGCGAGGACGGCGTCGGTGTCGCGAATCATGGAGGCCAGCGCGGCCTCGCGCGTCGCCGGGGCGGTTCCGTGCGTGATCGTGGCGGCTCTGGCGACGCGTGCGTCGATGGCCAGGTCGTCCGCCACGATGAGGAGCAGCTCGCGCAGCGCGCGCTGGTCGCGCTTGCGAAGGAGCGCATCGAGAAACTCGCTCGCGTTCGCCCGCGTGTGGCCGTCCTCCGACAGGCTCGCGGCCTGGACACGGCGGATGTCGTCGCGCGGGTGGGCGATCTTCAGGAGGCGGAAGGTCCGCTCGAGCGACTGCCGCAGCTTGTCGTCGAGGAGACCGACCAGCAGGCGCTCGGTGGCGGCCGCGTCGGGGGTACGCGCGCCGCCCGAGGACGACAGGAAAGCGGCCTTCAGGCCGAGCAGGCGGAAGTATTCGACGAGGTTGCCATACGAGAGGCGCTCGACGCGGAGCCGGTCCATCGTGAGGCGCTGGTCGCTGGTGAGCCTGCCGAGCGCGCGGATGGCCTTGTAGCGCACGAAGCCCTCGCGCTCCGTCTCGACGCACTCGAGGAGCATCTCCGCCGCGGCGCGGGTCCCGAAGCGGGCGAGCGTGTTCGGCAGGTGGACGCGCAGCCGACGCTCGCGCGTCGTGTCGCGAAGCGCGGCCCACACCGCGTCCATCGCGGGCGTGCCCAGCGCCACGAGCGCGCGTCGAACGACCTCGCGGCCGTCACGGTCCACCAGGCGCGCGATGAGATCCGGGATCATGGACTCGGCGTGCTGCGAGGCCGAGGCCGCGGCGAGCCCCTCGGTCCATTCGCGCGTTCCCTTGGCGCTCATCTCGAGGACCTGCAGCAGTCGGGAGAGCCTCGCGTCGGGCTTCGCGTCGGCGACGACGGCGAGCAGCCCGAGGCGTGCTTCGTCGCCCTCCTCTCCCGGTAGCTCGAGGAGCTGGGCCACGTGAGCGTCATCCGCGGGATCCGCGTCGGGACGGGCGAGCACCAGGTGGAGCGCTGCGTACGCATGCAAGCGCGGGCCGGCCTCCGTGGGAAGGTCCGCCGCGTCGAGTCGACCGTGAAGCGCGAGCGCGCGCGCCGCCGCCGTGCGAACGGATTCGTCCGGACGCGTGAGCAGCCGGCGTGCCCGCGGGACCCAGTCCTCGCGGGCCGAGGCGCCGAAGATGGCGAGCGCGCGGATGACGACGGCGTCCGATTCGTGGAGGAGCACGAGCGCGGGGATCAGTTGCTCCCGTCCGCGGCGAGCCAGGGCGTTCATGGCGCCGACGACGACCCCCGTGTCCTCGCTCGCGAGGTACTCGACGAGGGTCCCGGCGCTCTCGACGTCGATGGGGTCGAGCTCGGGCTGGGCCAGGAGAGCGTCCCCCGCCACCGCGTGACGGAGGACCGCGAGGTAGGGGCCGCGCGTGGTCACGGCGACGGCCAGCCAGACGGCGATGGCGGCGACGACGATGCCGGCGAGGAGAGCCGACGAGAGATAGTTCGCGCTGCCGAGGGCGAGGAGCACGGCCCCGGCCACGGCCTGGGTCACCCGGGCGAGGGCGCCGTCGATGAAGGGCTTCGCCCGCGCGCGGACCCGCTGCGGCACCGGCAGGTAGACGAGCTCCGTCGTCGCGCGGTTGACGGAGTTGCGGAGCGTGCCGTCGATCCCTCGCAGCCCGAGCACCACCGCCAGGGCCCCGCCGGCGACGAGCGCCCCGACGCCGCCGAGAAGCAGGAGCGCGGGGGTCACGACGAGGGTCGTCGCGACGCCGACCCGGCGGACGAGGGCCCCCGTGACGAAGAGCTGCGCGACGAGCGAGACGCCGTTGAGCCAGGCGTAGTAAGTCGCGACGAGCCCGGCGATGTGCTCGTGGGGGACCGTCCGCGCGATGGTCCACTTGAAGAAATAGTCGAGCACCAGCCCCGCCGCCGTGGTGGCGACGACGAGGAGCGCGATCCGCTGGAGGAAGGGCTCCTCGCGCAGCGCGGCGGTGGCCTTCCGCGAGGGGAGCGCCTCCAGGGGCTGCGGCCGCGCGCTCCGGTCGTCGACGTGCATCCCCACGAGCACGCACGCCGTGACCAGGAGCAGCCCCGACGACACGAGGAGCAGCATCTTGACGTGCAGGACGAGGAGCAACGCCGCCGCGGTCGCCGATCCGGCGGCTCCGCCCATGACGCCCGCCGCGCCGACGATCCCGAGCAGGCGGCGCGCCTGCGCGACGTTGAAGATGGAGCCGAGCAGGCTCCAGAACTGTGGAACGAGCACCGCGCCGACGAGCGCGCTCGTCACGTAGACCGCGACGGCCGACGTGCGGCGGCTGGGAACGACGAAGAGCGCCACGAGCAGCACCGCTCCCGTCAGGAGCCCACCGACGAGAGCCTGCCGCACGCCGAAGCGCTCGGTCGCATGGGCCGCGAGGGCCGCCGCCGGGAGCGCGCAGACGGCGACCGCCACGTAGACGACGCCGAGCGCGCGCGAAGGGAGCCGCGTGAGCACGAGGGCGTCCCGCGCGGTCTCGAGGACCGTGTGGGCCGTGATGAGGAGGAAGAGCACGGCGAACACCGTGACGAGCGCGCGGATCTCGTCGCGGCGGACGTCCACGAACCCGGGCAGCCACGAGGAGCGTCCGCCCATCAGAAGACCCCTACCATGCCGAGCTCCGTCCCCCCGGGTCGGGCGAGGAGCGACGGCGCCATGTCGAGAGACCCCGTCCGGATCTCTCCGACCGGGTGCCCGCTTCCGAAGCCGAAGTGGAGCAGTGAAGGCAGGACGTACCCCGAGAGTACCCCGTCGGCCCATCCGACCATCACGTCGGACGCCCAGTGCTCGTCGTAGACCAGCCGGAGAACCCCCGTCGTCGCCGAGACCCCGATCATCAGCAGGCAGGGCGCGAGATCGGCGAAGCCCCCGCCAAAGAGGGGCAGATGCTGGTGATGCACGCAGACGAGGCCCGCCGTGGTGGCGGTCGCGGTGGCGTGGCCGCTGTAGAAGCTCCGGAAGTCGTTGGCCGTGCCGCACGTCTGCATGACGTGACCTCGCGCGTCGAGGACGTTGCCGTTCGCGTCGCAGCTCAGCGTGTACGGGCGTGCCCGGCCGATGGAGTGCTCGGCGCCGAGGCTGACGAGCCCTGCGATCCCGTACGACTGAAAGTCGATGATCGCGAGATCGACGGCGACCTCCGCGTTCTGGTGAATACCGGCCGCCGCGAAGTAGTCGTCGACCAGGAAGGGGACGAGGGCGCCGGCCTTGTACATGATGTCGGTCGAAGTCGAGGCAAAGGACTGTACGGCGGCGGTGCGTCCGCGAAACACGCCGCGCGCCCACGAGTCGAACAGGATCGGCCTCGTCCAGACGGCGTGGCTGGGCAGCGGCACGTAGTCCTCGAACAGCGTGTCACCGACGGTGAGGGTGACCGCCGCGACGGCTTCCCAGAGGTGGACCCGCGGCCAGTCGTCACTCCACGCGACCGTCTGCGGGTCGCTGGCGCGCGCCCACCCGGGCGACGCAACACACGCCAGCATGGCCGCGAAGGCGACGGAGTGCCTGGCCGCCATGGCTCAGGGCTCGGGTCGTTCGAGGCCCACGAGGCGGAATCCCCCTGCGGGCCCGAGGTCGTAGAGGTGCGCGACGAGCGGGCCGCGGGAGACGCCGTCCGAGAGGGTGACGCGCAGGTAACGCGCGGACGAGGCATTGGCGGCGCTCGCGGGCCCGGCGTGAGGCAACGTGACGCAGACGCCGCCGGCCCCGGCCTGGTGCATGACCGGGAGCGCCGCGCCGTCCGAGAGGCGCGCCGCGTACTGGAAGGAGGAGGCCGGACGCAGGTGGCGCGTCTCCGCGAGATCCTCGGCGCAGAGCCGGTCGGCGTCCGCCAGGTGGACGTTCGCAAGCGGAGAGAGGCGCGTGAGATAGCGCTCGAGGATCTTCTCGAGGCGGCCCTCCAGCACGTCGGTCAGGTACTGCGTGTTGCCCGGGTCGGAGAACTTCGCCATCCGCCCGAGGGTCACGACCATCTCCGGCGTGAAGCGCGCGAGGATGCGGGCCATCCAGGCTCCGTCGCGCTCGGTCATCCGGCTGAACGCGGCGTTGGGGTATTCGTTCTTCCACTCGTCCGGCTCGAAGTCCTTCACATTGAAGAAGCCGAAGATCTCGCGGCCCGGCTCCCGGCGGACGCGGTCCCAGGGGCGCGTCGGGATGCCGAGGGTGAAGAAGTCCCTCCCCATGTCGGCCCAGTCGGCGACGTAGGAGTAGCCGAGGCGCCGGGAGATCGGCTCCCAGTCCCACTCGGAGCCGAGGCAGTCGCTCGTGTCGAGGTAGTAGTGGACGACGTGCCCGGGGGAGGCGTCGGGCTTGACCTTGGCGCCCGCGGCGGCGGCGGCGCCGGTCATCCAGACGTCCATCGAGTTCTGCTCGCGCGCGTCGAAGTGATCGAGCCACGCGGCGAGTAGCCGTCCGCCCCGCAGCTCGCGCCGGTCGTCGTGCGGGATGACGTCGTTCGGATCGTCCGGGCGCGTACCGAGGTAGCGGAAGGGACCGATGAGGTACCCGGACAACCAGGCGGAGGCCTGCATGCGCACGAGGCCGCCCCGGTGCGGCGAGTCGCCCAGGATCTTGTCGACCTTCTTCTGGTCGAAGGGCTCCATCGCGCCGAAGTTGCCCTTGACCTTGAGCCCCGGCTCCAGCTTGAGGAGGGACGGCCGGAAGTACACGATCTGCTCGCACGACGTGTTGAAGCCGGCCGTCTCGTAGACCGCGGCGCCGAGGACGCTCGCCGCGCTCGGGCGCTCGGGCTGCTCCTTCGGCTCGCCCTTGAAGAGGTACTTGCCCTTGCCCGGGATCGTCACTCGGAAGCCCGGCGACGATCCGTCCGTCTTGCCGTGATCGACGACCCAGGTGCCGTCGGCCGCGCTGTCCGGATCGAGCAGAAGCGCCGGGGTGCAAGCCCCGCGGGCGAGGTCCTCCGCGGGCATGTCGGGGTGGACGCCGATGCGGTTCGTGAACCACGAGGAATCCGGGACCTCGTCGAGGCTGTTCGCGTTGACCGCCTCGCCGTGATGAACGACGCCCAGCATCTCGGAGAGCGGCCGGAAGAGCAGGTTGTCCGTCCCGTCCCAGATGAGCGGCGAGACGTAGACGTCGGGCGCGCAGGAGATGTTGTGGGGATCTTTCGGCGTCGGGGACGGGCGGCACGCCAGGCTGACCGGACGCAGATCCGTGTCGACCGTCATGGGATCGCGGAGGGGGAAGTCCCGGTCCGTCGCGGCGCATCCGGTCGCGGCGAAGACGAGGAGGAGCAAGAGGCGTGGGGTCATGACCGTGGATCCCTCTAGAAGCGCGTGATGCCGACGGCGAGACGGAACGAGTCGATCTGGGCTCCGTGCTCGAAGGTCTCGGTGCCGAGGCCGAAGACGAGCTCGAAGCTGCTGTCCGGCGAGCTGTCGCTCTCGATGCCGACGGCGCCGGAGAAGCGCAGGAGCCTCGTGTCGAAGCCCTCGAGGTGCTCGCCGAAGACGTTGCCGACGGCGCCTTGCAGCGAGCCGGCGACGAAGGGGGCGATGGGCCACTTGTACCGAAGCGTGGCAACCGCGCCGCTGCGGTCGACCATGCGCCCGGGAAAGAATCCCGGCATGGGCGCCGGAAATGCCCCGGGCTGCGCGATGTCGCCGCCGAGCGTGACGAGCTCCGTGAAGGGAACCGGCTGGCTGCCGAGGGGGTCCGAGAACATCGCGAGCACGGACAGGCTGAGCACACGCCGGTTTCCGGTGACGTCCCAGAAGCCGCCGGCCCCCGCCGCGTAGTGGAGCCACCCGGACGCCGGCGACCGGCGCACGTCGCTCCCCTGCTCGGCCTGCGCCTCGACGCGCACGCCGGAGCCCGAGGCCGGATAGGGGCGCCGCGAGTCGACCGCCACGAGGACGTCGTTGTACTCGGCCGTGTAGCCGCGAGCGAACCCGTCGGGCAGAGGAAAGATGCCCGCGGCCACGTTCTGGAGGACGCCGGGGTCGCCCCCGTAGTGACCATCGTAGAAGCTGCCGCTCCGGACCCCGACGCCCGCGTCGATCTTGCTGGAGCGCCACATCGGGAAGTCGGCGAGGACCCCGAGGTCGAGCTTGTCCTGGCCGTAGCGGCTCTGCGCCGACTGGAGCGTGCCGGGACCGATGCCGTAAAAGACGTGGTCGGGCCGCCGGATGCCGACGAGCTTGAGCTGAACGCTGTCCTTGCCGTGGAGGTGGACGCGCTGGACGAGGGACCCCCCGACCCAGTCCGAGGGCCAGAAGTCCACGTGGACGCGGAGATCGTCGCCCTTGAAGAACGCGTCGTCCCAGAAGCCGTAGACGCCGATGCTCGGATTGAAGCCGAAGTCCACGAACGCGATGGGGACGATGCCGGCTTTGTGGTCGGGCCCGAACGCGAAGAAATTGTAGAGGACGTTCGGCAGATCGGCGCGCTCGGCCGCGGTGATGCCGGCGCCGAGGGGACGGCGGATGAGATACTCCGTCGTGAAATAGAGTGGCGAGAGGATGACACGGGGGACCCAGAGAGCGGCCTCGCCCGGCGTCGTCGGCTCCGGTCCGCGCCCGCCGTAGTCGGGCACGGCGCGCTTCGGCGACGAAGTGGATTGCGGGGCGGTCGAGGGAGGCGCAGGCACGGACTGCGCGGGAGGCGGCTCGTCGGCCGCCGCGACCGTCGGGAGCAAGCTCGCGAGGAGGGCCACGCCTCCAGCCAGGACGGCCGCCCTCATGACAGCACGGGCTCGGCCGCCACGAGCTCCGGGCTCTCACCGCTGCGCCGCAGGTTCTCCCGGCCGATCGCGAAGACGGCGACGATCCAGACGGTGACGAGCACGAGGTTGAGCGTGGCGAATGCCTGCGTGGACAGCGCGGCGCGCGTGCCCACCAGCACCACGAGCGCGGTCAACGCATCGCCCGCCCGGACCACGACGGTGTCGACCACCGTCTTTCCGACGTACTTCTCGACACGCGAGCTGACGAGGAAGAGCGCCTGCCGCGCTGTGTTCTGGAGCGAGTACTCGAGCGAGCTCTCGGCGATCTTTCCGATCTTGAAGAGCGAGAGGATGGGGGCGACGAGGAACATCCCGTACTCGAGGAAGGCGACGCCCGGCAGGACGAGGAGCGCGTTGCGGACGCCGAAACGGCTCATGATGCGCGACACCGCGAAGAGCTGGAGGACGACGCCGGCGATGTTGACCCACTCGAAGTAGTCCGCCTTGAAGGACGTCACGAACGTCGACGGGTCGACGCCCTGCGCCTTCGCGTCGGCGACCGCCGCGAGCAGCGTCCTGTCGAGCACGTAGTCGCCGTTGCTGCGGACGAAGTTGAGCAGCAGCGTGAGCCCGGCGATGAGGAGCAGGTACTTGTCGCGGGCGAGCACCCGGGCGATGTGATCGTGGACGAGCGGCTCGTCCGGGTGCGTCTCGCTCGCCTGCCGGCCCGGCGAGCCGGCGCGTGCGCCGACCCAGGCGAACAGTCCGACGCACAGGGTCAGGATGATCGCGGCGCCCACCATCAGGCCCGCCGGCCCGAACGGAACGAGCGACTTGGCGAAGCGCGCTCCGGCGACCGCGCCTACCGAGCTCCCGATGCCGAGGATCGCGAAGAGCCGCGTTCCCTGCTCCTGCGTGTAGATGTCCGCCGCGAACGTCCAGAACTGCGAGACCGCCGTGAAGTTGAAGACGCCCACCCAGAGGAAGAACGGTACGGCGATGACGACGTTGGCGCGCGCCAGAATCACGAAGACGACGAGGTTCGAGACGAAGAAGAGGTACACGGTCGCGATGAGCTTCTGCCGCCCGACGCGGCGGGCGAGCGCGCTGTAGGCGCGGACCACCACCACCATGATCAGCGCCTGCCCCACGGCGGCGTACTGCTTCACCTCGGCCCCCCCGTGGAGGAGGATGAGCGGCTCGCGTGCGGTCTTCAGGAGGTAGTACGCGGTCAACAGCAGGAAGACCGTGAGCGTCATGATCGACGCGGTGATGGCCTCCGCGGGTTCGACCTTCCCGAAGGGCCGGAGCAGGCTCGCGAGCATCCGGGCGAACCGGTTCGTGGGTGTCTGAACGACGTTCACCAGCCTCTCGTCCCTCTCCGTGCGGCTCGCTTCCCCTCTTCGACGCGCGCACGTGTGACGGCGTTGCGAACGAGGCCCAGTCTACACACATCGACGGAGCGCAAAGGCCGGATGCGCGCAGGAAAGCCGTCGGCTGTCGGAATGCCAACACGCACCCTCGGCCCCGCCCCAGCGCCTCCTGGGCGCTTCTGGACCCACGGCGCATGCCGCAGGCTTGCCCGCGCGCCCACCCTGCCCTAGGGCCAAGGAATGACGTCCGACGAACGCCGCTACGAGGGCAGTTGCCTCTGCCGGGGAGTTCGCTACGTGATCACCGGCGAGCTCGGCGACTTCGGCTACTGCCACTGCACGAGCTGCCGGAAGGCCAGCGGCAGCGCGCACGGCGCGAACACACCGGTCGACCGCGCGCGCTTCGAGCTCGTGTCGGGCGCCGAGCTCCTTCGCGAGTACGAGTCGTCGCCCGGCAAGCTCCGCGTCTTCTGCTCGAACTGCGGCTCGCCGATCTACGCGTACCTCGTGGCGACCCGCGACGTCCTCCGGGTCCGACTCGGGAGCCTCGACACGCCGTTCCACGGGCGGCCGCGCGCGCACACCTGGGTCTCGGACAAGGCCCCGTGGGAGCCCATCGAGGACAGCGTGCCGCAGTTCCCCCGATGGGCGCCGAGGTCGGTCCTCGAGCAGCGGGGGTCGAAGCAGCCCGCGGAGTGAGCTCGCGTCACTCGCACGACACGCACGCGAGAGACGGGCACGCCGCGTAGGCGTCGGCCGCGGTCTCGTAGCAGAGGTTGGTCGTGGCGCAGTAGTATGGCGACGAAGGGCTGCAGCAGGCAGTGGAGGTGCAGGCGCGGTCGCTGGGGATCGTGCAGTTATTCGCCACGGTCGCCACGTTGCAAGAGCAGTCCGACGCTTCCGCGCAGACACCGTAGGTCTGGCCCTGGACCTGCGCGCAGCATCCGCTCGTGCACTCGCTGTTCGAGCTGCAGTTGGCGTGGCAGCTGTCGTCGTTGGAGATGCAGGTCGCGCCCTCCGGCCCGATGCCCGCACCGGACTGACAGCACAGCGGCCCCGTGGCGGTGCAGGTTTCACCGGCGGGCACGCAGGCCGGAGCGCCCCCCGAGCTGCTGCCACTGGTGCTGCCGCTGCTGCTGCTCCCACTGCTGCTTCCGCTGCTGCTCCCACTGCTGCTTCCGCTGAACGGAATGGTGCCGCTGCTGCTGCCGCTGCTGCTCCCGCCACCGCCGCCGCCTCCCGGACTACCTCCGCCACTGCAGGCGGTGGACAACGCAACGGCCGCCGCAGGCAGCGCCATCATCAGACTTCCGAACCAATGCCTCGTCATGTTCGTGCCCTTTCGTTCGCGTGGCCCCGTCCGGGGGCCGTTCGGTTACTGCCCGTTGTCGTTGCTGCAGGCCGACGTGCACGTGCTGCTGCACGTGACGTAGGCGTTGTAGTCATTCACTCCGGAAGGGTCGTTGGACCCGCACCCGTCGAGGCACGTCGTGAAGTCACTCCCCGACGTGGTCTGCGCGCACGACGCCGCACAATCGACGATGCTCACGCACGCCGGGTCGGCCCCGCAGGCCGTGGCCTGAGCGCAGCAGCTCACGTTGAGGCAGTACGAACAGTCGGTCGACGACGACGCGCCTCCGCATGTACCGTCCGGCAGCTCCGTGACGCCGAGGGCCGACGTGCACGCGGTCGTCGCGACGAAGAGCACCGGAAGAAGAGCGCCCGCGCCACGAACGATCGCAAATGTCGAGACGAACGATCGTTGCGTCATTGGTTCCGTCCTCTCACTGGAAGTGGCCGACGACGCTGAGCGTCGCCGTGCCGGGGCCGACCGTGGGCGCCACACCGGTCACCGGGCCGGAGGTGAAGAAGAGCGCCGCGCCGCCGGCGAGAAGGGCGCCGCCCACGAGCAGGCTGACGGTCGCGATCGTGCCGTCGGTCACGGTGGCGCCGCGGTCAGTGACGGCCTGGCTGTAGCTCGGGCAGTCCCCCTCGCTGCAGTCGGCCTTCGTCGCGCTCCACTTCGATGCCGCGAGGACTCCGAAGACGACGCCCGCCCCCAGGCCCGCGGCACCGAGGGCGGCCGCGGTGAGCCCGAGGGTTCGTCGCAGCCCCGACTCCGGGCTCGCGCGGCCTTCGTCGCCGCGATCGGGCTTCGGCGCGGGCCGCCCGACCGTCACGCGCTCGCGCCGCCCGGTCTCTCCCTCCTTCACGACGAGCGAGACCGTCACCGCAGGCTGCCCGCTCACCTCGAAGACGAAGGAGTGCGCGCCGGGGTCGACGGGCAGGGCCGTACCGTCCAAGCGCTCCGCCAGTGGAGCGCCGTCGACGGTGACCCGCACCGCGCTGAGGTCCGCGCCCACCGGGTCCTTGGCGTCGAAGACGATCGTCGGCTGCACCTGCGCGATGGCGTCGAGCTGCCGCGTGCAATCGTCGCGGACGAGCGCCGGGCACTGGGCGTCTCCGCACACAGCCAGGGTGGCGCGCGCTTCTGCGAGCTTGCCGGCGCGCCGCAACGACTGCGCGTTCGTATCGGCGTCGATGCACTGCGCCTTCGTCACGTCGGCGGCGGCGACTCGACTGGAGAGCGCCAGCCCGGCGAGAAGTGCCAGTGTCCTTTGTCTCGTGCGCGTCATGGCAAGCATCCGATCTTGAAAACCCTGTTTCCCTGGGCGTCGTAGAAGTACGGGGGGTTGCAGTTGGTCGCCGGGGGCGGTGGCGGCGGCGGCGGCGGCTGGTATCTCCAGAGACCGCGGTCACGCGGTCGCGGCTCCGAGCCGTCCGCGGCGTCGGCGCGAACGGATGCCTCCGTGTCGATGGGCGCGTCGACCTCCGCGTCCACGCCGGCATCGGCCGTGTGCTCTTCGGCGGCGTCCGCGAGCGTCGGCGGCGGGTCCACCGGCCCTTCTCCCTCTTCGCGAAGCACGCCTCGCACTGCGGCGGCCGCGGCGCCCACGACGAGCGTGCCCGCCACCGCCGCGACCAGGACGGCCCGACGTGGCCTTCGCGTGTCCTTGCCTGCCGCGCTGCCCGTGCCTGCCCAGGACGCCAGGGTCGCCGCCTGGGGAGGGGGCTGCACGTGGGGCAGAGCGGGACCGCCCACGATCCCGCGCACCACCTCCACCGAGTGACGCGCGCGGGCCGGAGCGAACTCCGCGAGAGCGGATGCGAGCGCGCCGATGTCGGGATACCGCAGCTCGCGGTTCTTCTCGAGGCACCGCAGCACCACCTGCTCGAGGGCGCGCGGAACCTCGGGTCGCAGGATGGCGGGAGAGAGCGGCGCGTCCCGCAGCACCTTGATGACGAGCTCCGGGATGGCCTCCGCCTCGAAGGGCACGCGGTTGGTGAGGAGCTCGTAGAGAATGACGCCGAGCGCCCAGATGTCGGTGCGAGCATCAACGCCCTTCGCCGAGTGCATCTGCTCGGGCGACATGTAGAACGGAGACCCGACGATCGCGGCGGTCCGGGTCATCCCCATGTCGCCGGACGCGTTCAACCCGGTCATCTTCGAGATGCCGAAGTCGAGCACCTTGATGGAAAGCGTCCCGTCGGGTCGACGGATGCAGAAGAGATTGGCCGGCTTGAGGTCGCGATGGACGATGCCGAGCATGTGCGCCTCGGCGATGGCCTCGCAGGCCTGAAGCACGAACTCCACGGCTTGCTCGACGGGGAGAGCGCCGCGATGGTCCAGCCACGACGCGAGATCGCCTCCCTCGAGGAACTCCATGACGATGTACGGCGCGCCGCTCTCGAGCTTGCCCACGTCGATCACGCGGGCGACGTGCTCGCTCTTGATCCGCACCGCCGCGCGCGCTTCGCGATCGAACCGGGACACGACCTCCGCGTTCCCGAGCGCCTGCGGAAGTAGGAACTTCAGCGCCACCTTCTGATCGAGCTGCAGATGATGGGCTGCGACGACGACGCCCATGCCTCCGGCGCCGAGCACGCGCTCGACGCGGTACTTGCCCGCGAGGACGTCGCCCGCGCGGACCGGAGCGAAACCGGAGGTAGCGGTCACCGGCCGTCTCCGGTCGAGTCGAGAACGGCCCGTCTGCTCTCCGGGGCCGACGCGCGGCGAGCGCGGTAGGCTCGCACGAGCTCCGCGAAGCTGGCGAAGCGCAAGAGAAGCCTCGTCCTCCGCAACGTTTCGCAAACCGACGATCTCGATCGTCCGATTTCGATGGCAATGACCTTCTGAGACATGCCCCCCGAGGCCAGATCCAGGATTCGCCGCTCGCGGAAGCCGAGGCGCTCCCACTCCACCGGCCGCTGGCTCGCAGCGCGCCCGATCACGAGATGGCGCGCCCCATCGTGGTCGACGGCGGCGAGCACGCGCCACAGGCCCGTGGCCAGCTCCCTCCAGATGCGGGCGGCCTCCTCGGGCGCGAGCGGACGACGCGCTGCAGGGGACTGCCCCGGCGCCGCTTCGAGGGTCGTGCGGGTGCGGGTCATCCCAGAAGCTCCGGAATCGTCGACAGCTCGGCACGAGACCCGGCGTGGAGCTTCTGCAGGACGCTCGCGATCTGGTTGGCCACGGTCCGGGCAGACGTGCCGCGTCTGCGCGCGATGGCGCTGTTCGACAGTCCGGAGGCGGCTGCTCGGGCCACGTCGAGCTCCGCGGCGCTCAGCACGGAGCATCGCGAGAACGAGAAGGCCACCACGGCGACCTGGGTCGCCTCGTCGAACACCCAGGCGCGGAGGTCATCGGGCAGGTCGGCGGGGAGAGACGGCATGGCGTGAACAGGCCCCTTCGCACGACCCGTGCCGTTCACATCCCATGGGAGATCGTGGGGATGGCCGCGTCCGACGATGCGACTGCGATCGCGTTCTGCGAGCGCGTTCGCGCCGCCTCGTAGCCGGCCGAGCCCAGAACAAGTGACCATCGCGCCGTCGCGCCCGGCGATTAGCTTCGAGTGATGAAGCTCACGGCACCTCGCGGACTGTCCTTCTGCCTCTTTGCCTTCCTCGCCCTCGCGGCCGCCCCGGCCGTGGGCGCCCCCGCCGACGTCGCTCGCGCGCAGCGGCTCGCACGGCAGGCCGCCGCGCTCGAGCAGACGGGGGACCTCACCGCTGCGCAGGACGTCCTGGCGCAGGCGGTTGCGCTCGACGCCGCGCCCGATCTCGCGCTCGCTCTGGCCAGGGTCCGGGCGAAGCTGGGCCGCCTCGTCGAGGCGCGAGAGGCCCTCGTATCCGTCGCCTACGGTGCGGCGCCCGTCCCTGGTTCGGCGGGGTCGAGCGCGCGCCGGGAGGCGATCCAAATGTTCTCGGATCTGGGGTCCCGCATTCCGCGCATCCGGCTCGTCCTCCGCGGGGCGCCGGGCAAGCGTTCGGTAAGCTGGACGATCGACGGAGAGTCGCTTCCCGACGGCGCCGAGCGCCTGCCGGTTCCCGTCGATCCGGGACACCACGTCGTGACGGCGGGCGCGCCGGGCATGCTGACCCAGAGCGCCGGCTTCGACGCCGTCGAGTCCACGGAGCAGACCATCACCCTCGACCTGGTCGCGCCGCCTCCGCCTCCGCCGCCGCCGCCGCCGCTGCGGCCGCCCTCTTCGTTCGCGACTCCCGTTGCCGCGATGACGCCGGCGGTCGACGGCGGCGAGGGCTTCGCGGCCGCGCGCCGCGCGAAGTTCTCCGCGGGGCGGTTCTTTCTCGAGTCACTCGGCAGCGCCGTGGTCGGCTCGCTGGCGGCGTACGGGACCTTCAAAGCAGCCTGCGGCGACCAGCCGTGTCTCGGCGGTGGGCTCGAGGCCCTGGGCGTCAACGTCGTCGTCACGCCCATCACCGTCTGGGGTCTGGGCATGGCCTCGGGCGGCGACGGTGGGCTGGGCTGGGCGTTCCTCGGCGGGCTCGTTGCGTTCTCGGGATACACCGCAGGCACGACGGACCCCACGCTGCCGCTCGTCATCGGGGTGGTCCTCATGCCGTTCACGAGCGCGCTCTTGTACGAGGTGTCTTCGAACACGAACGCTCGACGCTTGCTCGGCCCGCAGGGCTCGTTCGCGCCAACGCTCTCTCCGCTGTACGGTCCGTCGAACGGCGTCGTCGGGGCCACGGGAGGGGTTCAGGGGCGCTTCTGAGGGCTGCTCTGTCACGCGGGGCGGCGCGGGGGTGTGGACTATGATGTGCGCGGATGGAGCCGCCGGTCTTCCGCGACCACACGTTCACGAGAAATCGTCGGTTCCTCTTCCGTGGCGTGCTGGGCAAGGGCTCGAGCGGCGTCGTGTATCGGGCACGCGACGAGGAGCTCGACGCCGACGTCGCGCTTAAGGCGCTCCGGTCGGTCGAGGAGGCGCGTTTTTCGGAGTTGAAGACCGAGTTTCGCTCGCTCGCCGGAATCACTCATCCCAATCTCGTCGAGCTGCACGAGCTCTTCGTCGACGGTCCCGAGTGTTACTTCACGATGGAGCTCGTGGACGGCGTTCCCTTCGTGCAGGCGCCGGGCTCGGACGGGGACCGCGTGGCACGGCTGCGCACGTTGACGCGCCAGCTGGCGCTCGGCCTGACGGCCATTCACGGTGCGGGCAAGCTTCATCGGGACGTCAAGCCATCCAACGTGCTGGTCGACCGTGGCGGCCGCGTGGTCATTCTGGACTTCGGCCTCACGGCGTCCCTCCACGACGTCCCGGCCGATCGCGGCCTCGTCGGAACGGCCGTTTACATGGCGCCCGATCTACACCCCTCGTCGCCCCCATCGGTCGCCGCCGACTGGTACAGCGTCGGAGTGATGCTGTTCGAGGCGCTGATCGGTCGGCCTCCGTTCGAAGGTTCCCACTACGAGGTCCTCGAGCGAAAGCGCTCCTCCGTGCCGCCTCGTCCCCGTGATCTCGATCCGAGGGTCCCGGAGGACCTCGACGCTCTCGTGTCCCGGCTCCTGTCGCCCGCCTCCTCGCAACGCCCCGGGGCCGCGGAGGTCCTGGCTGTCCTCGACGGAGGCATCGCGACGCGAACGCGCGTGCCCCTCGGCGCGCCCTTCGTCGGGCGTGGCGAGGAGCTCGAACGCCTGGCCCAGGCGCGAGCGCGCGTCACCGCCGGCGGCCTTCCGGTCGTCGTCCGGGTGACGGGGCCATCGGGCATCGGAAAGAGCGAGACGGTTCGGCGGTTCGTCTCGGACCTGCGCAGCGACGAGCAGTCCCTCGTCCTCGAAGGGCGGTGCCACCCGTTCGAGTCGGTCCCGTACAAGGCCCTCGACGCCGCGGTGGACGGGCTCGTCCGGCATCTGACGACGCTGCCGCAGCATCAGCGTGAGGCGATGAGGCCTGCGGACCTCGGCCCGCTGGTCCAGGTGTTCCCCGGGCTCGCGCGCCCCTTTCCGTCTCGTGCTCCGGTCCGCGCGGACGTGCAGACCGGTCTTCAGCAGCAACGCAGGCGCGCCTTCGAAGCGTTCCGCCAGCTGGTGGGCCGCGTCGCGGAACGGCGACGGGTGACGCTCTGGATCGACGACCTGCAGTGGGGGGACGTCGACAGCCTGCTCGCATTGCGCGAGGTGATCCTCGCCGACGAGGCGCCCGCCGTGCTCCTCATCGTTTCGTTCCGCGTCCAGGAGACCGGACCGGGGCAGGTCCTGAAGGCTGCCGGGGCGCTCTTCGACCAGCTCCCCGCGGAGCGCGTGGACACGATCACTCTCGAGGCGCTCGACTCTGCCGCGACGCTCCGGCTGGCGCGCGCCCTCTGTGACACCCACGGCGTGGCTCCGGATCGGATCGCGGACGCCGTCGCGACCGAGTCGTCGGGCATCCCCTTCTTCATCGGAGCAATCGCCCAGCGTCGCGCGGAGTCGGGGAGCTCCTCGGCGGACGGCGTCGCGCTGTCGCAGGTCGTTCGCGAGCGAATGGGCAAGCTGACGGATCGCGAACGAAGCCTGGTGGAGACCATCGCCATCGCAGGAGGCCCCGTGGCGCGCGACGTCGTGGTCGAGGCCGCCGAGGTCGGCGGCGGCGGGAGGCTGGACCTCCTCCGCCTCGGAAACGGCAACCTGGTCCGCCCCGCCGAATGGCACGACCAGCCGGCCATCGAGATCTATCACGATCGGATCCGCGAGTTCGTCGTCGCCGAGCTCTCGCCCGAGAAGAAGCGTGATACCCACCGCCGGCTCGCCGACAGCCTGCGCCGGGACCCGAGCGTCGACCCCGAAGTCCTGGTCGAGCACTACGTGCAGGCGGGCGACGACCGTCAGACGGGCGACTTCGCTCGCGTCGCGGCCGATCGCGCGGCTTCGGCGCTGGCCTTCGAGCGCGCCTCGGAGCTCTACCGGCTCGCCCTGAGGGTCCGGCCCGAGCCCGAGCTCCACGGTCTGCTCGCGGAGTCGCTCGCCAACGCCGGGCGGAGCGCGGACGCTGCGCGCGCCTTCGGGGCGGCGGCGGAGGAGCTGTCCCGGACGAGGGGCGACGACCCGCGGGTCCTCGAGTACCGCCGACGTGAGGGTGAGCACTACCTGCGCAGCGGACACATCGACGAGGGAAGCCGCTGCCTCGAGGGCGTGGCGGCGACCGTGGGGTTCGTGATCCCGAGGTCGCGAGGACGCGCGATGCTCGACGCCGGCCTGCGGCGAGCCAGCCTCCTGCTTCGCGGGACCCAGTTCCGGTCGCACGGCCCCCCGCACCCCAACCTGGACCGCATCGATGCCCTCTGGGGCTCGTCCACCAGCCTCTCGATGCTCGACTACGTGATCGCGGACGCGCTCGGAGTCCAGCATCTGCTCGAGGCGCTCGACGCCGGAGAGCCGTCGAGGATCATCCGCGGTCTCGGGTACGAAGCGGCCTTCGAAGCCATCCTGGGGGGCAGCTTCTTCCGGAGCCGGTGTGCACGCATCGTGGCGCGGATGGAGCAGATGGCAGCCGAGACGGGAAGCTCCTACGACCTCGCCTGGGCGAGGATGTCGAAGGGAATCACGGCGTGGTTTCACGCCGACTGGGACCTCGCGCTCGCCAGCTGCGACGAGGCGGCCGTCCTCTACCGCGAGAACTGCCGGGGCATCGCCTGGGAGGTCGCCATCACGGACGCCTACGCGCTGCCGACGCTCGCCTACCTCGGGCGCCTGACCGAGCTGGCGCGAAGGGTGCCACGCGCGCTCGAGACGGCCGACGCCCGCGGCGACCTCTTCGCGGCCAACACGTGCCGGCTCGGCCAGCAGAACCTCGTCTATCTCTGCGCGGACCGACCCGACGAGGCGCTGCGCGTGGCGAAGGACGGCATCGAGCCGTTTCCGCGCGACCGCTACCTGACGCCCCATTGCCACCTCTTGCTCGCCTCGGTGCAGGCGCAGCTCTACGCGGGCGACGCGGCGGCGGCCTGGCGCACCGTCGAGGACGACTGGCCGCGCCTCCGCTCGTCGCAGCTTCTTCGCGCGCAGTTCGTGCGGATCGAGATGCGTCACCTGAAGGCCCGCGCGGCGCTCGCCTTGGCCTCTGCCAGCCGACGCTCACAGCCCCGGCGCGCCGGTCAGCTCGTGCAGATCGCCCGCCGCGAAGCCGCGACGATCGCGGCGGACGCGCTCGACGTCGCCCGACCCTTTGCGGGCGCCCTCGAGGCCGGAATCCACAACCTGGAGGGCGACACGCGCGGCGCCGTCGAGCGCCTGGGGCAGGCGGCGTCCGGGTTCGCGCGAAGCGGCATGAGCCTCTACGAGCACGCGGCGCTGCACCAGCGAAGCGCGCTCCTCGGGGGTGACGAAGGCGCGGCCGGCCGCGCGTCGACGGCGTCGTGGATGCTCGGCGAGTCGATCCAGTCGCCGGCGGCGATGGCGGCGATGCTGGTCCCCGTGTGATGGGGGCTTACTGAGCACCCGCGGCCGGATCGGGGCACGGGGTGCCCAAGGAGTCGACGCACTGACACTGCCAGAACAGCGCGCCGACCACCTCCGTGCCGTCGGGCATGAGGATCGTCACCGTCCTCGCCATCTCCCAGCACGACGGCTGACACTCGCCCGGGCAGATCCCGTCGAGCTGGTGGGCAGCCTGCTGAAGCGCCTGCACGATCTTGGGATCGGTCGGGTCCACGGTCGACCGCATGACCAGGGGGAGGTTCTGCGCCTTGGCGAAGGCCTTGAGCGCCGGCTTCGCTTCGGCAAGGAGATCTACGGGCATGATGGTGCTTTTCCTTTGGGTTCGTCCTGGTCATCGAACAGTCCGTCGAGACTCGACGGCAACAGCTCCTCGTCGAGGCATTCCCACCCGAGAATGTCGACGAAGTGGGGCTTTTCGCGCTTCATGAGCTTGCGATCCACTTCTTTGAGCACGTCGAGGTCGTCGACCTCGTGGTCTTCGGGATCCCAGATCTGACAGCGCTCCCCCGTGTACCCGAGGTGCGTGAGCAATCCGTTGACCGCGTGGCGCCCGGACTCGTTCGCAGCCTCCATCGTCGTGATGCGGGTGTGCGTCTGCATGTACGTGCCTGCGAGGACCCACCCGTTCAGGCAGACCTGATAGCCCGGGTCCACCTGACCTTGATGAACGAGCCGCCCGGGCCGCCGCGGGAATTCACCGACGCGATTGACGAGAAATGGCGTCTTGTTCTCTTTTACCCGGCCGCCCTCGAACACCAGGTTCTCGTCGACGTGGTAGGCGGACGGAAGCGGGAGCTCGATCTTTCCGATAGCAGCCACCCCTGTTTCGGTGGCCTTTACCGGGGTGGGTAGGCCCCCCAGCGTGTCGCCCGTCGTCTGTGCCTTGGCGATCTGCTGCCATATCGTGTTGGCCAACGTCGACGCGTCGCAGTCCCAGGCGTTCTTTCCATCCTTGTCGGGGTATTGCCGGTTCCACGTGGCGATGTCGACCGAGATCACGCTGTCGCTCGGAGCTCCGCCCTGCCAGAAGAGGGACTGCGTGATCGATGTCAACCCCCACGGGGCATCCATGTAAAGCGTATGACCCTCCGCGAGGCGGATCGAGGCGTCGCCGACGAAGTAGAACTGGACCCCGCTGAGGTGCTGCAGCGGTCCCACGGGAGCGGGCACGTTCAACCGTTTCCGCCAGTCACCGGGCAAGAGAGCCTTCACCCGGCCGTAGTCTGCGAGCGTCTCCTCATTGGCATTCGCGGCGTTCGCGGCCGTCGCCGCCTCGACGAACTCGTCTACGAGATCGCGCAGCGACGGAAGGTCGAGCGCGAGCACGTATCCGTCCATCCCGTCGAGCTCGGGGATCGGACCGGCGCCGGTTTCCCCCTTGTCGTCGACGGGCTTCACTACCGGCACGACCTTTTCGCCCCTGGATTCGAAGCCGACGAGCTTGCCGAGCACGAACTCGACCGATCCCTCCTCGAGAAACGCCCGCCAGTGCCGGAGCCAGGCGACCGACGTCGGGCCATTCAGCAGCGAGTCGAAGCGCGGCCCCGCGGAAACCTGCTCGAGGAGAAGCTGGACGGACATGTCGCCTTGCGTCCGGCAATCGCTCTTCGACCCGCGCAGGGCGCCCAGAGTCTGCGGGGACCACTCGAGATCCTCCTGGCACGCCTTGCTGTAGCGCTCCTGCTCGATGAAGTCGCTCCACGAAATGTTCTCGTACTCGTCCTCCCGTCGTTTCTTCGACGACGTCATGTACTTGAACATCTTCAGCTCCAGCCGCGCGACGTCCTGGGGCGACCAGCGGAGGCGCGAGAGCACGTCGTGCAGGATCTTGCGCAGCGCCTTCAACGAGCGTGGTTCTCGGTTCACCGAGAACGACTCTCGCTCGAGGAGGCCGATCTGCAGCGTCTGCGTCGAGACGAGGTTGTCGTAGACGGTCTCCGCGAAGTCGTTGACGGGGCGTGTCGACGCGGGGATCGGCGTGCGCTGCATCGTGTCGAACAGGTGCCGGTAGAAGGCGGGAAAGAAGCGGAATCCGTGCTCGCCGGGGACCGTGGCGAACGGGATTCTCATCATGGCCTTGTTGGGAAGGGCGCCCGTGGTGAGGTTCGACTGCCAGCGACTCGGCTGGATCTTGGCGTCGAGCTGCTGTCCCAACCAGTCGATGATCTTCTTGCCATATGGCGTATTGGCGGCATAGATCCCCATCACGGCGACCGGATCGCCCTGGAGAACGTTCACCGCATCCTGGATGGCCTTGCCGCACGCGGCCTCGTCCACAGGAACGACCGAGTCGGACTGGAACGCGATGTCGTACTCGCGGAGGCTCTTCGGTGAAGGACCCGGGATCGGGCCCTTCAGGTCAGGCTTCACCTCCGTGAAGATCTCACACCATTGCGTCCTGGCCATTCCGCCGACGTCGCATGTCGCGGCCCGCGCGGCGTTCTGGTTCTCCGCGAGCGCCGGATAGGCCGGAAGGACGTAAGCCTCGTCGACCTTCTTGAGGCGCGCCTGCTCGACGACCGTGACGCGAAACCCGCGCTGCATGAGCTCGTGCGCCACGGTCAGGCCGGTGATGCCGGCGCCCACTACGAGTATGTGCTTCGGCATGACATCTCCCCGTTCACGTATCGCGGTAACGTCGAAGTAGGGCGCGGGCCCTGGGATTGCGTATTGCCCAGCAGAGATAGACGACGAGGGCCTCCTCGACCGCGACCAGGTCCGGAAGGGCCGCGCGGGCGAACAGGCGATCGTCGAGGATGGTGTCGACGAGCGACGCGCGCGCCGCGGCGAGGTCCAGCAGCGTCGCGCGGTCCGTGCGGATCGTGACTCGCGGGTCGGCCGGGCGGTCGTCGACGTCGACCACCGCCCCATCGCACGACAGGGATACGGTCTCGGCATCCACCGACAACCTCGCCGTCACCTCGCCGAGGCGCAGACACAGCCTGCCGTACGCGCCGGGCGCCTCCTCGCGCATGACGGCGAGCGTGCCCCCGAGCGTGGCGCGAAGGGCCGAGGACATCCCCGCGGTCACGTCGCTCCCTGCACGAACTCGGCAAAGGCGTCGCCCTCGACCGCGACGCGCTCGCCGCCGACGACGCCGTGGAGCGTCGCGGTGCCCCGCACCTCGTTGATGATCGTCCTCCGCGCGTCGTCCTCGGGAACGACGATCTGGGCTACGTCCGTCGCCTCGAACCGGAAGCCGACTCGGTCGCCATCGGCCCGACCCTCGGCCAGGAGCGTTCGTGGCACGTCCGCAAACGCGCCGGGGCAGAGGATGCTCGCCACTCCGGGGAACTTCGGGACGAAGGTCTGACGGAGCAGGCCGTCCGTCGTCACCTCGAGCTCGGGCCCGCGGTACCCGCGATGGGGCTGAGAGCCACGCCACAGGAACAGCCCCTGCATCCACGTGCTCGTCCGCATCCGGTCGCCGACGCGTACGAAGACGCAGCTCCACGGCGACCCGGCATCCCGCGGCGCCAGGTAGCCCCATTCCCACGCGAAGTCGCTGCCGAGCCCGCGACCCCAGTTGTGGTCGTGGTACCCGGGCGCGCCGTGGACCGAGTGCACGCGATCGCCCAGGCGCACGGTGCCCGAGACGGTCAGTCGCGGGATGGCGAGCCAGCTCGTGCGCGCGCCCGAGGGCAGCGGCATGTTGTGCGCTACGGCGGGCAGCACCGCCGGCGAGAACGCAAGGTCCACGTCGAGCCGCGGGTCCAACGAGCGGGTGACGACCTCGAAGGCCTTGCCGTTGTATCGAACGCGGTTGGCGCCGAACGACCCGTCGATCGACCCGCGCGAGACGCTGAGGGAGGCGCCCTCGAACGCGTCGACGCTTCCCGTCCAGCCTCCGGCGTGGACGAGCGTGGCCACGTGCCCTTGCTCGGCTCCGGCCGACGTGTCGTCGGAGAGGCTGAAGTTCACGAGGACGTCGACCCCGTCACCGCGAACGCAGAAGTGCAGCCACTCGCGGTGCCCCGACGGCTCTCCGCCGAGACGGGGCGCACGCCGGAAGTAGTCCGAGCGTGTGATCGCGCGGGAGATGGCCTCGATGCCGGCTAGCGCCAAGGGACCTCCCGCAGCGGCCCCGAAACGTCGGCGCCCGCTTCAGGCATCGACTCCGGGCCGGTCGCAGCGTCGACGGCGCCCCGAACCGAGCGAGCGAAGGCCACGAGCCCGAGGACGAAATGAAGGACGACGTCCGACTGGGGCGACCGCGCCGCCGGAGCCGGAGCTCTCGCGGCGAGCCCGCCGGGGTCGAGAAGGGCGTCGAGACGGCGCTTCGCAGAGAGTAGCCCCAGCGCGAGGTGCAAGACGGCATCCCCCGAGGCGAGGTCCAGTCGGCGGCGCTGCGAGACCGCCGCCATCATGTCGTATCCGCAGGATTGCCGTCGCCGTGATCCACGAGACGCGCGAGGAGCGCATCGAGCGGTGTCCGGCCCGCGGCCATCACGACGACGTCGAGCAGCCTCGAAGGCAGCAGCCCTGCGGGACGCTCCTCCAGCAAGTTCAGCGAAGCGGTGTCCCAGAGGGTGGCCACTCGCCTCATCAGTGCGCTGCCCTCCAGGCGCGCCTTCCACCGGGCACCGTCCGGCGTTTTCGCGAATGCGCGGCCCTCGGCGACGAACGCGCTGAACGCCGCCTGCGCCGCGATCGGATGGACGAAGAGGAGACGCTGCGCCTCGCGGAGCACCCGCAGGAGCTCGTCGTCCGGATCCTCGAGGACGACGACCGGCACGTCCTCCTCTTCCGTGTCCGATGCCATGACCGGCGGCGCCCCTCAGCCCAGGACCACGATCCGGAGGTCGAAGGCGTGCACGGCGCCTCTGCCGGTGCCGTCGCCGATGTCGAGCTGGGCGACGTGGGTCCGCCTTGCTTCGAAGAACGGGTCGCTCAGCGGGACCACGACGCGGACCGTCGCCTTCGCGCCCGGTGCCAGCGTGGGGGGCGTGCCGTCGAACATGGACGTGGCAGCCGTCGTCCACGACGTCCCGTCCTCCTTGCAGAAGGTCAGCTCGACGGGGAGCGCGGGAGCCACCTCGGCCGAGCGACGGTTGTGGATCACGAACGCGCCTTCGGCGTTCGAATCCTTCCGGCCCGACGCACGAAGTACGGTGCGACGCGGGGCCGCGTGCCTCTGAAGAGCCGCGAGCCTCGACTCGACGTGCTTTTTCGCAAAGCCGGCGACCAGGTCCAGCTGCCGGAGCTGGAGATCCGCGAGACCCCACAGCAGGTCTCCTGCTCCTCGGAGCGAACCGGGCGCGAGGAGCTGCATCGGCAGGCTGGTCGCGTTCGCCGTCAGGTCGTTCCTCAGCTTCCTCGCATCGTCGATGGTCGAGAGGACGTCGACCACCGCGTCGAGGGGAAGTCCGTCCTTGAGCATTTCTCGCAGCAACGAGTGAGTCTTCGAGCTCGGGGCCATGGGCAGTCCTTTACGAGGTTCGATGGACGGCAAAGTCGAGGAGGCTCCACAGGAACTGGCGATGCACGGACCACGGAAGGTCCCCGGCGAGCGACTCGAAGGCTGCCGCCGCCCGGTGTGCAAAGTCGAGCGAGACGTTGCGAGCATGGTGGATGCTGCCGCACGCCTCGATCTCGCCGAGAAGAAAGCGGACGTCGGCTTCGGTCTTCACCGCGATGGGGGCCTGGGTCGCAAGGGCCTCGTGCAGCGCGCGACGGGCGCGCGGTGAGATGTCCGCGTCGGTCTCGAAGGAATCGAGGGCCACCCTCACGGCCTCGAGCGCGGCGGGCCGGGCCGCCGGACGGGCTTTTCGCAGAATGTGCTGCGCGCGTTCGCGTCGATCGGGAGCGGCGCAGCGGAGCATGTGCGCCACGACGAGCGTGTGCTTGCCCTCCCACAGGTCGCCGTAGCGTTCTTTCCCGTAGGCTCCCTCGTCGCCCGCGAGATTGAGGACGTCGTCCTGGATCTGGAAGGCCACGCCCAGAGCGCGCCCGACCGCCTCCAGCCGCTCGATCACCGACGGAGATGCTCCGCCGAGGATGCCGCCCACGGCCATGGGCGTGACGAAGCTGTAGACGGCGGTCTTCTTCTCCGCGAGCCGCACGTAGTCGGCGTCGTCGAAGGATTCGACCCCGTGGCGGACCCAGTGCAGCTCGAGCGCCTGTCCCTCGGCCGTCTGGACCGACATGAGACTCACGGCCTGGAGCACCCGCAACGCCTTGCCGAGACCGACGTGCCGGATGTTGTCGAGGAGCGGAGACATGGCGAGCGCGAGCATCGCGTCACCGACGTTGATGGCCGCGGGGGTCCCGTGCTCCTCGTGGAGCGAGGCACGGCCGCGCCTCTGCTCGGAGGCATCCTCGACGTCGTCGTGGATCAGGAACGCGTTGTGAAGAAGCTCGAGGACGGCCGCCGAGGGAAGCGCCGCCGACGTGCTGCCACCGAGCGCACGGCAGGTGGACAGGCACAGCGCGGGACGCAGGCCCTTCGCGGCGCGCATCGGGTAGTCGAGAATGAGGTCGTAGAGGACCTTTCGAAACGGGCCATCCTCGGGGATGAATCGGCGGATCTCGTCGAGGACGAGCGCGCGGCTCTCCGAGAGATACGCCGCGAAGTCGCCTCCGGACAGCGAGCGATCGTCGAGTCGAGCGGCCGGCGTCACCTGTGAGCCCCTCCCCTTTTCGCGACGTCAGCGGGTGAATCGTTCGAAGAAACGGCTGATGTGCTTCGTCGCGGTACCACGGTCGGCGTCGAGGCGCCTCGCGAGCGAGGCGGCGTCCACGGAATCACGGCTCGCCTCGTGGGAGACGCCGCCCATGTGGGCGAACATGCAGGGCTTCCAGTATCTCTCGAGGTAGTCCTTCACCTCGTCCCAGGTTCCAGGCGCGGACTTACCGAAGTCCTCCTCGAAAGCCCTGGCGGCTCGCCGGGCGGTCTCCGTGAGATCCTGGTCGCTGGCCCCGGCAGCGATGGACGTGCGGTCCGAGGCCACGGTCGGCGAGAGGCTCACCTGCTTCAGCACGGCACGGCAGGCGTCCGCGTCGACGGTGTCCGCGCCCCGCGCGCGTGTGATCCGTTCCGCGAAGTTCATCAGCTCGCGAAAGTTCCCCTCCCAGGCGTGCTCCGCGACGGCTTCGCGCGCTCCGGTGCTCAAGACGTCGAAGACCGAGCAGCCCTCCCGGGCGCGCCGAGAGCGAAGAAACGCGACGATGTCCGCTTGCCGCTCCCGGAGCGGAGGCACCTCCACCACCTGGATCGACAGCCGATACCAGAGGTCGGCACGGAACTCGCCGCCGAGCGCCGCCGTTCGCAGGTCCCGGTTCGTGGCCGCCACGATCCGGACATCGGCCGTCCGGCTGTCGGAGTCGCCCATCCGCTCGTATTCGGCGCGATCGAGGAAGCGGAGCAGCATCGGCTGGACATCCGGGGTCATCTCTCCGATCTCGTCGAGGAAGAGCGTGCCGCTCTGGGCGCGCTCCACGGCGCCGATGATGCGGCGGATGCACCCCGTGAAGGCGCCGGCCTCGGCCCCGAAGAGCTCGGACTTGAGGAGCTCGCGGTTGAACATCGAGCAGTTCCGGGGGACGAACGCGCCGCTCCGCTCGGAATGCCGGTGGTAGCAGCGGGCCAGTCCTTCCTTGCCCGAGCCCGAGGGACCAACGATGAGCAGCGTGCGCAGCCCGCGAGCCGCGGCCTCGACGACGTCGCGATGGGCCTGCCGGATCGAGTCCGACGCGAGGATGAGCCCTTCCCTCCGGGTGGCCTCCTCGGCCTCGAATCGCGCGTCCTGGCTCGCGCAGTAACGCCAGATGCGGCCGAGGACGTCCGGCCAGCTCCCGTCCACCGTCTCCACTGGCTCGATGCGCAGCAGTCTTCGGTTCGCCAGCGGGATGTTGTCGGGTCGATTGCCGCCGGAGGGGGCACCCTCGTGAACCGTCACGCTGGCGGCGACTCCGCTCTCCTGCAGCCAGCGTACGACCGCCTCCCGCACCCCGACGTGGTAGTCGCCGGAGTCGGTCCAGCGCGCGCCGGCCGGGTCGTCGGGTGACGCGACCCGCGGAGCGTCGAACCCGAGGCGAAGGTGGAGCGGGCGCTCGTCGCCGATCTGGACGGGGCTCCCCTCGGTGAGACGCAGCCAGGTTCCGTTGCGGCTGCCGAGGTCCTCGAGTCGAATGCTGCCCTTCGTCGCGGAGAGCCGGACGTGGCGACTCGAGACGCTGGGGACCGGGATGGTCGCCGTACGAGAAGGCTCGACGTCGGCGCCGTCGACGGGATCTCGGCCGACGATGACGATCTCCCCGTCCTCGACCTCCAGGCTGGTCTCGCTCGCCAGCCCCGGCGCGGCGATCGTGATGTGCGCCATTGCGCGGGCGATGATGCTTCGCGCGCCGGTCGCGTGTAAAGGCCCGAGAGCGGAGGACGCGCGACCGTCAGCCCGCCCGGACCCGCACGCGCTTGCCCGCGGCCCGGAGCATCTGGTCCAGGGTCGTCATCTCGCCTTCCCCGTCGTCCTCGGCCCGCGGTTCCTTCTCGAGGCTCACGTCGGGCGCGACGCTCGGGCCCCGGGCGCTCTGCTCCCACTTCTCGGCTAGCTCCCTGGCGATGCGCTCGATGAGCGGGCGCACGTTCTCGCGGTGCGTGGCGCTCACGAGCACTGCGTCCGGGTGGCTGCGCGCGAGGAGGCGGCGCTGGGCGGGCTCGACGAGGTCCGTCTTGTTGAGCACGAGGAGCCTCGGGAGCTCGAGCAGCTCGAGCTCCTCGAGCACCTTCATCACGGTCCGCACGTGGTCCTCCATCGAGGGATCGCTCGCGTCGACCACGTGCACCAGCAGGTCCGCGTCGGCGGCCTCCTCGAACGTCGCCCGGAAGGCGGCGAAGAGATCTTCCGGCAGCTGCCGGATGAAGCCCACCGTGTCGGTGACGACGACCTCCCGCTCGCCCCAGCCCGCCCAGCCGCAGCGCAGCGTGCGCGAGCGCGTGTCGAGCGTGGCAAAGAGCTTGTCCTCGGCGAGGACGTCGGAGCCGGTCAGCGTGTTGAGGAGCGTGCTCTTGCCGGCGTTCGTGTAGCCGACGATGGCCACGGTGGGGACGCCAGCGCGCGTGCGCCTGCGGCGGCGTTGCTCGCGCTGCTGGGTGAGCTTCTTCAGCTGCCGCTCGAGGTGCGTGACGCGGTCCTTCGCGCGGCGGCGGCCAATCTCGAGCTTCGTCTCCCCGGGACCGCGGCCGCCGATGCCGCCCGTGAGGCGTGACAGCGAGTCGTCCTTCTGCCCGAGGCGAGGCATCGCGTATTTCAGCTGCGCGAGCTCGACCTGGAGCTTGCCGTCCCGCCCCTGCGCGCGCTGGGCGAAGATGTCGAGAATGAGCTGCGTCCGGTCGATGACTTTGAGGTCGGTGTGCTTCGCGATGCCGCTCGCCTGCGCGGGCGTCAGCTCGCGGTCGAAGACGAGGACCCCGGCGTCGAGCTCGATCGCGCGGACGACGACCTCCTCGAGCTTGCCCTTGCCCATGACGAGCTTCGGATCGATGCGCTCGCGGAGCTGAACGACCCCGTCGGCGACGTCCGTCCCCGCCGTCCGCGCCAGCTCGCGAAGCTCGCGCATGCTCTCCTCGGCCTCGCGCGCGGCCCCCGCCCCCTTCGACTTGTCGCCGACGTGGACGAGGATTGCACGGCCGTCCTTCGCCTTGACCTCGCGAGCGCCGGCGCGGCGCGCGAACTCCGCCTCGAGCTCCGCCATCAGACGCGACACGTCGAGGCGCGCCTGCCCGATGGGCACCGGGCCGACGGCGCGGTAAGGAAGCGCGCCGTCCTCGGCCGGGACGTTGTACGCGTACATCATCGCGCGCGGCTCGCCGCCGTGGGCGATCTGGATGGCGGCGACGAGATCGAGCCGCAAGCGCACGAGGTCGACGAGGTCGTCGTGCGTCAGCGGCTCGGCCCGCAGGTGCGTGTGCACGAGACGGAGCCCCCGGAAGCGCCCCTCTGCGGCGCGGAGGCGCCCGATGTCCGGGAGCATCAGTTTTCCGGCATCGCCGACGACCACGTAGTCGACCTGCCCGGAGCGATGGACGAGAACCCCAACCTGCCGCCCCGTCTCGAGCGAGATCGCCGCGAGCGAGCGAGTCAGCTCGGGAGTGGTGATGTCGTCCGCGGGGACGCGGCGCCGGTAGAGGCGCTCCAGCGCGCGGAGCGCCGAAGGGGAGAGACCCGTCTTGTGGCCGTAGACTTCGATGGTCCGGGGGACTTAGCACGATCGGACCATCGGCGTCGGGGACGCCGGGAGCGTGAAGAACACCGTCGCACCGCGGCCGACGGCGCCCTCCGCCCACACGCGCCCCCCGTGCCGATCGACCACGCGATACACGGTCGCAAGCCCGATCCCCGTTCCTGGAAACTCTGCCTCGGTGTGCAGGCGCTGGAACGGCGCGAACAGCTTGTCCGCGTACGCCATGTCGAAGCCCGCCCCGTTGTCGCGTACGAAGTAGACCGTGCCCGCTTCACGCGACTCGGCTCCGAACTCGACTCGCGCGCTTCCCACACGAGCCGTGAACTTCCACGCGTTGCCGAGGAGGTTGTCGAGCAGGATGCGGACGAGGCGGGCATCGGCCGAGGCGGTCATGTTGCCGTGGATCACCGTTTCGACCTGGCGCTCCGGCTCCCTTCGTTCCAGCTCCGTCGTGACCGCGCGCGCGATGGCCGAGAGGTCGGACGGCGCACGGTTCAAGCCTCCCTTGTTTACGCGAGACAGCTCGAGCAAGTCGTCGATGAGCTGCCCCATTCGCTCCGCGGCGCTGCACACGCGATGGAGGTGGCCCCGACCCTGGTCGTCGAGCACCGCCGCGTAGTCCTCCACCAGGATCTTGCTGAAGCCGTGAATCGTGCGCAGCGGGGCGCGAAGGTCGTGAGAGACCGAGTAGCTGAACGACTCGAGCTCCTTGTTCTTTCTCTCGAGCTCGCCGGCGAGCGCGGCTTGCGCCTCGGCGACCTCGCGAGCCACACGGTCCTCGGCGGCCTGCAGCTCGCTGCGCAGCAACGCCTCGCGGATCCGCCGGTGCTCGTCTTCGAACTGTTTGCGTCGGAGCTGCGCACGAATGCGCGCCTTGAGGACCTCGAAGTCGCTCGACTTCGAGATGAAGTCGTCCGCTCCGGCAGCCAGGCCCCCGATCATCGCCGCCCGGTCTTCGAGCGCCGTCAGCATGATGAGGGGCGCGTCGCGGACCACCGTGGATTGCTTGATCCGGCGGCACGTCTCCTTGCCTCCGAGGCCGGGCATGAGCAGATCGAGGAGGATGCAATCGACGGCTTGCACCGCGAGAAGGTCGATGGCCTCTTCGCCCGACCGCGCCAGGACGACGTCGTAGCCCTCTCCGCGCAGCATCGAGCCGAGCTCCTGCAGGTAGGTCACGCTGTCGTCCACCGCGAGCACCCGCATCGGCCCCATGAGGCTCGCCGTGTCCGCGCGCTGCACGCTGGAGCCGCGCAGCACGGCCGCGAGCCGGGCGAGGATGACGTCGAGGGCGCCTTCCTTGCGCACGAACGCATCAGCGCCGGCATCGAGCGCGTGGAGCTCGGTGGCTGCGCCCTCGGACCCCGTCAAGAGGACGCACGGGGTGCCGCGAAGCGCAGAGTCGAGGCGGATCTTGCGGATGACGCCGGGGCCGTCGATCCCGGGCAGCACGCCGTCGACGAGCACCGCGTTCGGCCGATTGCTCGCGGCCAGGCGCAGCCCGTCCTCGCCGCTCGACGCGGTGAGGACGACGTAACCGGCCTCCTGGAGCGCGCTGCGGAGCTCCTCGCGGAAGGTGGGGCTGTCGTCGATGACGAGCACGGTGGGGCGATCGGCCGCAGGAGCCAGCTGCGCGCGAAGGAGCTCTCTCGCGCGTGCCAGCACGTGCGTGAGGTCGTACGGCTTTCCCACGTAGTCGTCGGCGCCGGTCTGGAGGGCGCGGATCCGATCCTTGACCTCCGCCTCGCTGGACAACATGAGCACGCGCGTGGCGGCCGGCGCCGTCTCGCGGATCTCCCGGAGCAGCTCGACGCCGTCCCCGTCGGGAAGGATCACGTCGAGGATGACGAGCGCCGGGGCCTCGCGCGCCATCGCCGCCCGCGCTTCCGCCACCGACGAGCAGGGCAATGCCCGGAAGCCCGCCTCCTCCAGGGACTCGGCGAGGTCCATGCGTACGGTCAAGCTGTCGTCGACGATGAGGACGACACCCGCCATGGCTCAACCCCCTGCCCGGACGCCGGCCAGAGCCGCGAGCGTCGGACCGATGGCGTCGAGCGGCAGCACGCGCTCGGCGGCGCCGAGCAAGACCGCCTCGCGCGGCATGCCGTAGACCGCGCACGTCGCTTCGTCTTGAGCCACCGTCGTCCCGCCCGCCCTCCGGATGGCCAACAGTCCTGCGGCGCCGTCCTTCCCCATCCCCGTCAGGAGGCAGGCGACCGCGGAGGGTCCGTATTCGCGCGCGATCGACTCGAAGAGAACGTCGACCGAGGGACGGCACGAGTGGCGTGGAGGCTCGGAGGAGATGTGGAACCGTCCCCCGGCGATGGTCAGGTGGCGACCCGGCGGAGCGAGCGCCACGCGTCCTGCGAACGAGGCGACCGGCTCCCCATCGGCGGGATAGGCCACCCTGTGGCGCGTCTGGCCGTCGAGCCACTCGGCGAACGCCGAGCCGAACACCTCGTCGAGGTGAAGCACGATGACGATGGGAAGCGGAAAGCCCGCGGGAATGGCGCCGAGGAGCGCGATGAGCGCCGCCGGTCCACCCGTCGACGCGCCGACCACCGCGATCTCGAGGGCCCCCGCCAGACGCGGGCGAAGGTCCTCCGGCGGCACCGAAGGCCTCGCGCGGCCGAGCGCACCCAGTCGTCCGCGGACGTGCGTGATCACGTGGATGCGGGAGACCATCTTGACGGCAGCGCAAAAGCTTCGCTCCCATTCGCCGTCCCGCTCGTCGCCGCGTGGTTTCTCGAGCACGTCGACCGCCCCCGCCGCCAGCGCCTCGTACGTCTTGAACAGCTCTCCTCGGTTGGTGGACGACGACACGATCAGGATCGGCGTCGGAGAGTGCGCCATGACGTACTCGGTGACCTCCTGCCCGGTCATCACCGGCAGCATCATGTCCAGCGTGACTACGTCGGGGCGGAGCCTGGTGCACCGCTCGATGGCGCTCTTGCCGTCGCCGGCTTCGCCGACCACCTCGATCTCCGGGTCGGCGCCGAGAACCTCGACCAGGCGATGACGAACGGTCACCGAGTCGTCGACCACGAGTGCACGGATCTTGGGCAACGGAATCATCCGATCAGCAGACGGATCGTCCGCAAGAGATGGCCCTGGTCGAACTCGCCTTTGACGACATACGCATGCGCACCCGCCTCGACTCCGCGACGCCGGTCTTCGGTGGAGTGACGCGACGTCACGAGGATGGCGGGAACCGCGCGCAGAGCCGGGTCCGCGCGGGTCTGCGCGACGAACGTGAAGCCGTCCATGCCGGGCATCTCGACGTCGACCAGGAACAAGCCGTAGGACGCGCGCCGCGCCTTGGCGAGTCCCTCTTCCGCCGACTCGGCCAGGTCCACCGTGTAGCCCGCGGACTCCAGGATGCTCTGCTCCAGCATCCGCGTCGTGAGCGAGTCGTCGATGATGAGCACCGGCGCCCTCGCGGCCGCAGGCGCCTCGAGCGCCGCGCTCCCCCGGCTCGCTCGAGCCGCCTCCACGAGGCCGCGCGGATCGAGGACCAGCCGCGGGTTGCCTTCGGCGTCGAGCGACGCGCCGGCCGCCGCAGGCACGGACCCGGCGAGCCTCGGCAGCGGCCGCAGGACGACGCTGGAGGTCCCGACGAGTCGATCGACGCCAATCGCCGCGCGCTGGGGCCCGGCCTGCACAACGACGGCCGACCACGCGCGACCGAGCGTCGCGGACGCGGCTCCCCCGAAGAGACTCGCCAGCGGCATGAACGGGACAGCCTCCCCCTCGACGACGATCGAGTCACGCTCGCTGGAGCGCGCGATGTCGCCGGATCGGAGGCGCAGCGTCTGGCGCACGGCATCGAGCGGCAACGAATAGAGAAGCCCTCCCGCGTCGAGGACGAGCGCGGACACCGATGACAGGGAGACCGGGACGCACACGTCGACCGTGGTGCCCCTTCCCGCCTCGCTCTTCAGAGAGATCTCGCCCTTGAGGTCCGCCGCGGTAGCTCGCAGGACGTCGAGCCCGATGCCACGCCCGGACACCTGCGTGATCTGGTCGGACGTCGACAGCCCGCTCTCGAGCACGACCGCGACGAGCTCCTCGGCGCTGAGCGCGGCCACGCGCTCGGCAGTCGCCACGCCGCGAAGGACGACGACCCGGCGAACCGCATCGACGTCGATGCCGCGACCGTCGTCACGGCACACGAACGCGATCCGGTGACCGCGACGCATCACCTCCAGGCGCACGAGACCCTCCGGCGGTTTCCCCGCGCGCCGACGCTCCTCCGGCGGCTCGATCCCGTGGGCCACCGCGTTCCTCACCACATGCTGGAGCGCGTCCCGGATCGCGAACAGCACGTTCGCCTCCAGACGGTGGTCGCCACCGGACGTCTCGAGACGAACCGATCGACCGAGCGACTGCGCGGCGTCCCGCGCCACGCGCTCGAGCTCCGCGAAGACCGCGCTGGCCGGCACGAGACGAAGCTCGTGCGCTTTTTCGCGGACCTGGGCGATCTCGTGGTCGACCTGGTCGAGACCCGCCGTCAAGGTGCGGTCGGCGCGGCTGATCACCGACGCGAGCTCCTCGGCGATCCCGCGCGCGCGCGTGGCCGCCGGCAACGACTTCACCAGGCTCGCCGCCAGCGTGGCCGCTCTCGCCACGTCCTCGAGGTCCCGCCGGATCGCGGTGAGCCGTACGTCGGTCTCGAAGACGCCCTCGAGGAGCGCATCCATCTCGCCGATCTGGATGCGCACGTTCTCGAGGGGTGCCGGCCCGGGGGCCCCCCGTCCAGGCGAGGGCGCGGCACCATCGACCCCGAGCGCAGCGACGCGTGCACCCATGTCGTCGATCGACTGCAAGAGGCGTCGGAGCGCCTCCGCGGGCAGCGCGCCGCCGTCCGCCGTGCGATGCGGGGCCAGCACGTCCTCCACGGCGTGCGCCGCGTCCGCGATTCCGGCCTGGCCCACGACCCTCGCCGCGCCCTTCAGGGTATGCGCGAGCCTGAGCATCCGGACGACGAGCTCCGCTCCGCCGGAGCCCCTCTCGAGCTCCAGCACGCCTGCCCCGAGGCCATCGAGGAGCTCGCGCGCCTCGATACGGAAGTACTTGTAGGGGTCCTTCGCCATGTCGCCCGCCGGCGGGCTCTACGTCCGGGCCTGCGGTCGGATGAGCAGAGACAGACCCCGCGAGAGCGACGCGAGCTCCGACGACGTCTGGAGCGTCTGGCTGGAGCTCGCTTCCGTCTCGCGGGACGCCTGCGACACGTTCACGACCGCGACGTTCACCTGTTCGACCGCGGTCGTCTGCTGCTTGGTACTGAGCTCGATCTCCCTCGCCGCCTCGGACGTCGTCGCCACGAGCCCCGCGATCTGCTTGAACGAAGAGGCTACTTCCCCAAAGCTCCGCGTGCCGGCGTCGACCGCCTTCGCGCCGCCCTCGGTCGCCATCACCGTCGTGTTCACGGAGGCCCGGATGTCGTCGACGAGCCCGCGGATCTCCTTCGTGGAGCCGGCGACGCGATCGGCCAGCTTGCGGATCTCGTCGGCCACCACGCCGAAGCGCTTGCCGACCTCGCCCGCGCCGGCGGCCTCGATGGTGGCGTTGATGGCGAGGATGTTGGTCTGCTCGGCCAGCTCGTTGACGAGATCGAGGATGCCGCCGATCTGCTGCGACTTCTTTCCGAGATCGAGCATGTGCGTCACGATGGCGTCCACCTGGCGCTTGATGGCGCCCACGGCATCCTGGGTCTTGACCACGAAGTCGTCCCCCGAGCGAGCAGCCGAGCCGGCCTCGGATGCGATCTGGGCGACGCGCCTCGCGCTCTCGGCGATCTGGCGGGACGTGGCCAGGAGCTCGCTGATGGTCGTCGTGATCTGGCTCATCGCCGTCGCTTGCTCCTTCGCGCCCGCCACCTGCTGGTTGGCAGCCGTCTGCAGCTCCGCCGACGAGCTCTGCACGTGCTGCACGGCCGAACCGATCTGCGTGCTCAGCGACCGCGTGATGAGAAAGCCCGCCCCCGTGACGAGCAGCAGGCAGATCAGCGTGCCACCGAGAATCGTCGACCGAGCCGTCGCGGCCGAGGACTCCACTTCGTCCGCGCGCTGCCTGAGCCGATCGCGCGCGTCGTGGTCCATGTCGCTCGCCACGGCACGAAACGAGTCCATCGTGCGCTTTCCTTCCCCCTGCCGGATGACCTCCACGGTTGGAGCAAAGCCCGCCGTGCGTCGAAGATCGATCGTCCGCTTCAGCTCCCCGAGCTTCTGGGCGACCAGGGCGTCCAGTTGGTCGAGCCGCTGCTGCTGGGCGACGTTGTCCCCGGTGAGCTCGCGGAGCTCCTTCAAGGTCGCGGGGAGAGCTCCGACGGCGTGCTGGTACGGCTCGAGGTACGTGTCGTCCCCCGTGATGACGTAGCCCCGTTGCCCGGTCTCGGCGTCCTTGAGGAGGCTCAGCGCCGTCGTCAGGTGCTCGATCACGAGGTGCGTGTGCGCGACCAGATAGCTGGTCTGCGTGAGCGAGACGATGCTCCTGTACGAGACGAGGCCCACCCCGACCAGCAACACGAACGCCAGCGTGAAGCCTGCGGCAATCTTCCTACCGAACGTCCACATCTCATCGCTCCTTGGGTGGCTTGCTGGCCGAGACTCTCTGGTGAATGACCTGAACGAGCGAGGCGACGTCGATGACTCCGCGCACTTCGCCGTTCGAACGAACGATCTCCTGGATGTGGGCCCGATGGCTCCCGGTCGCCGGAACCCGCGCGGACCTGGAGACCAGCACGTGGCCCTCGAACTGCGTGAAGGCCAGCGCGACGGGATCCGAGCCCCCGGACAGCGCAAACCACCGCGGCGGCGCGCCGGCGGTCTCGTAGCCGAGCAACGCCTCGAGGCTGTACGCAGGAAAGAGGCTGCCCCGGACGGCCGCGAGGCCGAGCAGGGCTGGCAGGGTGCTCGCCAGAGGGGCGATCGTCCGCGCCGTCGCGAACCCGGTGACGTCGAGGAGGCGCATCGCGTACGGCGTCGAGGCGATCCGCATCGTGAGAAAGGCTTCGACGTCCTGCCCGCGATCCGAGGGCGGTGCCGCGAACGAGCTGTCGAACTCGGAGCGCAGCTTCTCCGCGGGGAGCGTCGGCGACGGCGAGCTCACTTGGAGCCGCCGATGGCGAGGAGCTCGGACTGGCACAAGTGCGCGAGCGCCTCCCGCGTGAAGCCTCCGCCGAAGAGGAGGATGCGGGACGGGTCTTCCCGGGCCAGGAGATCCCGTGCCTCTTCGATCTGGCGGCGCGCGCCTTCGAGATCCCCCGCCCGGCGCGCCAGCAATCCGAGATGGAGGCGGGGCATCGCGAAGCCGGGATCGAGATAGGCCGCGGCGCGATCGTGCTCGCCGGCACCCTCGGGGTCCCCCGCGCGCTCGCGGCACAGGGCGAGGAGGTAGTAGGCGCCGGCGCTCATATCGTCGAGCAGACACAGTTGCCGACAGACGCTCTCGGCCTCGTCGAGGCGGCCGCAGTGCGTGAGCAGCACGGCGCGCAGCAGCAGCGCCTCGGGATCGCGCGCCGGGCCGACCGGGTCGCCGAGCGCCTGGAGGGCGTCCCCGAAGCGCTCGGTCCGCAGGAGCTCGACCGCGCGGCTCATGTCCAGGGGGAACGTCGCCGCGCGGGCGACACCCCGCCCTGCCAGTTCCCCGGAACGCTCGCCGAGCTCCTCGATGCGCTTCGAAGAGGCCTGCACCAGATCGGTCCATCGGGAGGCGTCCAAGTCCTCGGCGTCGCCGGGCGTCGTCACGCTGGGCTCCGGAGGCTCGTCGCTCATGGGCGCCGCGGCACCCTTGCGCTGGTAGTAGAAGGTCCCGTGCGACTGGCGGAGGTGGAACCCGTGCGACAGGCCGCGCAAGTTCTCGGCGCTCCCGAGGAAGAGGTGGCCCCCGGGCGCCAGGGCCCTGCCGATGCGCGCGACGACGGCCCGGGCGACCTCCGGCGTCAGGTACATGAGGACGTTGCGGCAGAAGACGACGTCGTACGACTCGGAAAGCCACAACCCGGGCTCGTCGTCCGCGAGGTTACGCTCCTCGAACCGGACCGCGGACCGCAGCGACGGGGCGACCGTGAATTCGCTCCCCGCGGCCCCGAACCATCGTCGTCGCGCTTCTGGAGGTGTCTCACGCAAGGACCACGCCGAATACGTCCCCCGCAGGGCCTTCGCGATCGCCGCCGCGTTGACGTCGACTCCGGTGATCGAGACCTCGACGCCGCTCACGGCATGTTCCCGGGCGACCATCGCGAGCGTGTAGGTCTCCTCCCCGCTGGCGCAGCCTGCCGACAGGAAGCGCACCCTGGGGAGCGCTCGCGTGATCTCGGAGAGCGCTCGAAACTGCTCGACGTTGCGAAAGAAGTACGTCTCGCCGATCGTCGTCTCCTGGGCGAGCGCGCGGACTTCGTCGCGCGACGGACCTTCTCGTTCGAGCCGATCGAGGTAGGCCTCCGGCGTCAGGCGAGACGCCTGCACCCGCCGTTCGAGAGTCTCCGCCAGCGTCGCGGCACGGTCGCCGTCGAGCTGTAGCCCGAGCCGGCGGCCGACGAGCGACCGGAAGCGCTCCAGGTGCGTCGCGTGCGGCAGCCGCGTCACGACGCGTTCTCCCGCTCCAGCGTCGTCCAGACCGACGCGGGCACCATGCGGCTGCTCTTCAACAGCAAGAGCAGGCCGGCGTCGAGCGTGCCCATCGCGTCGACGAGGTCGGCGCTCGCCTCGCCCATCAGCGGAGGCAGCGCGTCGAGGGAGCTTCGCGCGACGTCGCGGACACCGAGGACCTCGTCGACCGCAAGGATGGCGCCGCGAGCCCCGATCCTCACCGACACGAACCTGCCCGGCCGAGCCGAGACGCCTCCGCCGAGCATGCGCGAAGCGTCCACGACGGGGACGGGGGCTCCGCGGACGACGGACAGGCCGAGCACGAACGCCGGCATCCCGGCGAGGGATTCGATCGGAAGGGGCCGCATGATCTCGTAAACGAAGTCGATCGGAAGGGCGCACGTGCGCGAGTCGACCCGCACGAGGAGACAGGCCGCGTTCACGGGCCCGATGGTACGTCAGAAGCGAGCAGCACAAGCCGAGCAGCGACGGAGCGAAGCGCGGTCCGATCGGTTGGTGCAGAGTCCCGTCGGGAGCGATTCCCAACGTTGGGAAAGTTGGGTTCCCAATGCATCGTGCTCGAGATCATTTGAGCTCGTATCCATTGGGCCTAGGATGCGAGAGTGCCTATGAGCTCGTCGGTCCTCGTGGTGGACGATGATGTAAACCTCGGGCGGGCGGTGCAGCGCGTGCTCTCCGGGGCCGGCTACTCCGTGATCGTGGCGACGGACGGTGGGGCCGCCCTCGAGGCGATCAAGCGCGAGTCGTTCGACGTCATCGTGAGCGACATCCAGATGCCGGGCCTCTCCGGGGTCGAGGTGCTCCGGGGGGTGCGCGCGAACGACCTCGACGTGCCGGTCATCCTGATGACGGGCAACCCGACGCTGGAGACGGCCATGGCGGCCATCTCGCTGGGCGCGCTGCAGTATCTGCGAAAGCCCGTCCCGAACGACGTGCTGATCGAGACCGTACGGCGGGCCTCGATGCTCCATCGCATGGCGCAGCTGAAGCGCGACGCCCTGCGCCTCGCGGGAGGGGAGGACGCGCTGGCCGGGGACCGCGCCGGCCTCCAGGCGGGCTTCGACCGCGCGCTCGAGACGATGTGGATCGCGTTTCAGCCGATCGTCGACGCTTCCGGGCGCACCCTCTTCGGCTACGAGGCGCTCATGCGGAGTCGCGAGCCGTCGCTGCCGCACCCGGGCGCGATCCTCGAGGCGGCGGAGCGGCTCGATCTCGTTCACCGGCTGGGCCGCCGCGTGCGCGAGCTGGCCGCCCACTCGTTCGCGGGCGCCCGGAGCGACGCGGTCCTCTTCGTGAACCTGCACCCGCACGATCTGCTCGACATCGAGCTCTTCGAGTCGAAGGCGCCCCTCGGGCTGCTCGCCGAGCGCGTCGTCCTCGAGATCACCGAGCGCTCGACCATCGACGACATCAAGGACATCCAGTCGCGCGTGGCGCTCCTGCGCGGGCGCGGGTTCCGCATCGCGATCGACGATCTCGGCGCGGGGTACGCGGGGCTGTCGAGCTTCGCCGCGCTGCAGCCGGAGATCGTGAAGCTCGACATGTCGCTGGTGCGCGACGTTCACAAGTCCGAGGTGAGGAGGCGGCTCATGGAGTCGATGACGTCGCTCTGCAAGGAGATGAAGATGCTCGTCGTCGCCGAGGGCATCGAAACGGCCGAGGAGCGCGACTGCGTCCTCGGGTGCGGATGCCAGCTGCTCCAGGGCTATTTCTTCGCCAAGCCGGGTCCGCCGTTTCCGGCGGTCGAAGGGGTCGCTTGACCAGCGGGGGGGATAGACCGACGACGCCCGGCGCCAGCCACCCGGGCATGCTCGACGTCGGCGACGTGCTCGACGGCCGCTACCAGCTCCTGCGCGACCTCGGGCGCGGCGCGGCGGGCGTCGTCTACGAAGCGAGGCACCTCTTCACGGGTCGCTTCGTCGCGGTGAAGATGCTGCTCCCGCAGGCGCGGCGCAAGGACCACGCGGAGCTGCGCACCCGGCTGGAGCGGGAGGGACGCGCTCTCGCGTCGATCCGACACCCGGGCGTCGTCGAGGTGCTCGACGGCGGGCTCACGGTGGAAGGCTACTCGTACCTCGCGCTCGAGATGCTCGAAGGGCGCACGCTCGAGGGGATGATTGCGGCCCGCAACAAGCTCCCGGTGAACGACGCTGTGGGCCTCGCGCTGCAGCTCTGCGACGCGCTCGGGGCGGTTCACGGGGCCGGCGTCGTGCATCGCGACGTGAAGCCGTCGAACATCATCGTCGTCCGGGGAACGCCGGGCTTCGAGGTCGTGAAGCTGCTCGACTTCGGCGTCGCGAAGCTCCTCGACTCCGTCTCGGAGGACAAGCTCACGCGCGCGGGCGCCGTGGTCGGCACGCCCGACTACATGCCTCCCGAGCAGCTGCTGGGCGAGGGGGACATCGACGCGCGCTCCGACGTCTACAGCCTCGGCGTCACGTTGTACGAGTGCCTCAGCGGGGCGACGCCGCACCAGGGAAACTACTCGCGGATCCTCATCAGCGCCGCGGGCGGCCCGCCCGTCACACCGCTCAGCGCCGCCGCGCCGGACGTTCCGAAGGCGCTCGGCGCGGTCGTCGATCAAGCGATCGCCCGAGCGCCGGCGGCGCGCTTCGGCACGATGCGCGACATGGCGATAGCCATCGAGCACGCCATTCCGGGTGCCACTCGGACGACGAAGCTTCGGAGCCCGCCGCCCCTTCCCGGACAGCAAGCCGGGACGGTCGAGCACCGGCGCGCGGCGCGAGCGCCTTACAACACGCCCGTTCGGCTGGTGGTCCAGGGAGGCACGGTCGACGGTCGTACCGAGGACATCTCGGAGGGTGGGCTCCTCATTCTGACGCCGGCGGTGTGCGCGGCGGGACAGAGCGTATCGGCGCGCTTCGCCCTTCCGATGGACGGAAAGGTGGCGTCGGTCGAGGCGGCTGTCCGCTGGGTGCGCGGCGCGCGCGGCGTCGATCGGCAGGGCATCAACGCCATCGGGCTCGAGTTCTGCGACGCTCCGGCCCCCGTGCGCGACTCCATCGCCCGCTACGTGAAGCTGATGTCGTCCCAGCCGGGCTCGTAGCCGCGATGAGGTGACTGTCCCGGGACAGCCCTGGTTCTGTCCGGGACACCCCCGCCGGCATCCCAACCGCGCGACTTTTCTGACCTCGGCCTCTGGCGCGCACCCTGCAGTCCCCGACGCCATGGGCCATACTCCCGGCATGCCTTCACACGCCGCAAGCGCCCCGATCACGTGGGACGAGTTCGTCGCACTCGACGAGGACGACCTGCGTGAGCTCATCGACGGAGAGCTCGTGGAGGTCGAAGTGCCGACGGACAGTCACGAGCACATCGTCGTGCGAATCGGCTCGGCCCTCACGGTGTGGAGCGACGCCGGTAACGGCGGCCGCGCCCTGGCGTCGGGCTACAAGGTCCGCATCTCCGACCGGCGCGGTGTCATGCCCGACCTACAATTTTACCGCGCGGGAAACGACGCCTCACGTGAACAGCAACAGGGCCTCGTCGCGGGTCGCCCCGACCTCGTCGTCGAGGTCGTGTCCCCGTCGAGCCCCCGCTACGACCGCGTGACCAAGCTGCGCTGGTATGCCCAGCGCGAGATCCCGGAATACTGGCTCGTCGATCCGCAGGCGCGCACCCTGGAGCGCCTGGTGCTGCGCGACGGCGCGTACACCATCGCGGCCTCGCTCGCCGACGACGAGACATTCCGACCTGCGAGCTTCGACGGGCTGGAGATTCCGCTGGCGAAGCTCTGGGGATGAGGCCGGAGGGCACTCCCCTTACTCGAGATTTCACCATCGACTTCGGGAAGCGCCAGCACCGCGAGCGTGAGCGAGCGGTGAGCCGCGTCGCTTGCAAACGGCAATCCGCGCCGCGAGCTTGGTCGCTCACCGCTCGCTCACGCTCGCGGTGCTGATGCCGCTGGCGCGGCATCGGGTGGCGTTTGATCGACAACCACGCTCGGCCACGCTCGGCGATCTACCGCCCCCGATAGACCCAGCGGGGCTCCCGCTCCGCCGCGCCCTCGGCGCGGGCCCTCGCTTCGCGGACGAGCGCGTGCTGCGGGGCGAGGCTGCATGCCGGATCGGTGGCGCGCGCGTCCCCCGTGAGCGCGAAGGCCTGGCAGCGGCATCCCCCGTAGTCGACGGCGCGCCGATCGCAGCTCTTGCAAGGCTCGGGCATCCACGCTTCGCCGCGGAAGGAGCGCATCCCTTCGCCCTCGCGCCAGATGCGGGCGAGCGAGTCGCCGCGAACGCTCTCGAACGACAGGGGGAGCGAACGCGCCGCGTGGCACGGGAGAACGGCACCGTCGGGGGCCACGACGACGAATCGCCGGCCCCAGCCATCCATGCAGGCGCGCGGGCGGTCGGCGTGCCAGTCGGGGAGCACGAAGACGACTTCCATGGTCCCCGCGAGGCGCTCCTTCGCCTCGTGCGCCACCAGGCGTGCCCTGTCGATCTGCGCGCGTGTCGGCAGCAGGCCCTCTGCATTCTCGAGCGCCCACGAGACGAGCTGCACGTTCGCCAGCTCCAGCCGGTCTGCCCCGAGGCGCTCCGCCATGGCCACGACGGCCTCGACGCGATCGAGGTTCGCCCGGTGGAGCACCACGTTCACCGTCAGCGGCAGCCGCAGCTCCTTCACCCACGCCGCGACGCGCAACTTCTGCTCGTGCGACGCGAGCCCGGCGATGCGATCGCTCGACGCGGCGTCCGCGTCCTGCACGCTGAGCTGCACGTGGTCCAGCGACGGCGCGAGCTTCTCGAGCCTCGCGCGGTCCAGCGGCATGCCGCTCGTCACGAGGTTCACGAAGAACCCGCGCTCGCGCGCCCGCGCCGCGATCGCCTCGAGGTCCGACCGGGCCAGAGGCTCGCCCCCCGTCAGGTGCATCTGCATCACGCCGAGCTCCGCCGCCTCGTCGAGGACCCGCAGCCACTCGTCGGTCGACAGCTCCTCGTTCCCGCGCACGAGCTTCGTCGGATTCGAGCAGTACGGACACGCCAGCGGACACCGGTGCGTCAGCTCCGCCACCAGCGTGTACGGAGCAAGGGAGAGTGGGTCACGGGAAGAGGAGGAGAGAAGGAGGGGATCCGGGGAAGTCCGAGGCTCCCGATCTCCTTCTCTCCTTCCCTCCCTGTGCCCATCAAAGTCTTCCAGCAGGCCGCGGGCGTGGAGGTCGGCGAGGAGCGCGTCGACGTCGCGGGCGATGACGTCGCGGGGCGCGCCGTAGCGGGTAGCCAGCTCGGCGACGATGGCGTCGACGTCGCGCGTGCCGTCGCACAGGGCGACGATGGCGGCCGCCGTATCGCCGAGGCGCAGGCCCCGCTCGGGCGAGAGGAGCACCGGGCGGCCGTCGCGCGGGTCCGGCTGGACGCGGGCCTTGCGCGACAGGCGCGGTCTCACGCGGACGCCTCGGCCACGGCGTCGAGCATCGACCAGAGGACGCGGCACTTGTCGACGAGCGCGCGGACGCACGCCTCCTGCAGCGCAGGCGTCGTCGCGTGCTGCACCACGAAGGCGAGCGCCTCCTCGGCGTCGCGCGTCGCCCGCGGCACCCGCGACCGGAAGTACGCGAGCGCCGTCTGATCCACCCACGGGTAGTGCTGCTCCCACGCCGCGACGCGCGTCCGCATGATGTCCGGCGCGAAGTGCTCCGTCAGCGACGACGCCACCGCCTCGACCAGCGACCGCTCTCGCACGAGCTCCACGTACGCGTCGCACGCGTAGCGCACGGCCGGGAGCACGCGCCGCAACGACCGCACCTCGTCCTCGTCGAGCCCCACGGCGCCGGCGAGGACCAGCCACTCCGAGAGGCCTCCCTCGCCGTCCTTCGTCCCGTCGTGGTCCGCGATGCGCCGGATCCACGCACGGCGGAACACCGGATCGTCGCTCTTCGACAGGATGAGCGCGTCCTTGATGGGGATACGCGTCTGGTAATAGTACCGGTGAAGGACCCAGCGCTGCAGGTGCTCGCGCGAGAGCGCGCCCCGGTGCATGGCCAGGTTGAAGGGGTGCAGGCTGTGGTAACGCGACGCGCCCTCCTGACGGAGCCGCTCGACGAAGGCGTCGGGCGCGAGCAAGAGCGCGGTCACAGCGTGATCTCCATACCGTCGAACGAGAGCTCCCAGCCCGCCCGCTCGACGGCGGCGCGCTCGGGGGTGCCCTCGCGCAGCACCGGGTTCGTGTTGTTGAGGTGCGTGTAGACGCGGCGCACGGCGTCGAGGCCGCGCATGCGCGCGAACCCGGCGAGGCTGCCGCCGTCGCCGCCGATGGGGACGTGCGCCATGTCGCGCGCGCGGGACTTGCCGAGGCCCTGGGCGACGAGCTCGTCCTCGCTCCAGAACGTCCCGTCGAAGAACACGAGCCCCGCGCCGCCAAGCAGCGCCTCCACGCCGTCGAGCGAGCCGACCGCCGTCGCCACCGCCGCCACGCGGCCGCTCGTGAGATCCCGCACGCGGAGCGCCACGTTGTCTTCGGGCGAAGCGTCGACGGCGCCGACGAGGTGCACGGGGAGCTTGCCCGGAGCGGCGACGGCCGTCACCCCCAGCCCCACGGCGTCGAGCACCACCTCGCGCCCGAGCTCCAGTGTCCTCCACGTCACCTGATCGGGCGTGCGCGCCAGGGTGCGCAGCATCGCGTTGCGCTCGACGAGCCCGGCGCGCACCCGCTCGGTGGCCAGCACGACGAGGGGCTGCGACTCACGAAGAGACAGCAGCCCGAGGACGTGATCGAGATCGCCGTTCGTCAGCGCGATGGCGCCGATGCCCGTGTCCCGCGGGGCGCGCGGATGCAGCGGCGCGAAGCGCTCGATCTGCCGGAGCACGTCGGGCGACGCGTTGACGAGCAGCCAGCGGTCGCCGGCGTCCCCTCGGCTCAGCGCCAGCGAGTCCTGCGTGCGCGCCTGGATGCGCGCGTCACCGGCGCGCACGAGGGCGCAGTTGTCACACGCGCAGTTCCATTGCGGCAGTCCCCCGCCTGCGGCGGACCCCAGCACGTGCGCGCGCAGAAGACCGCTCCCTTACTCGGCGTCGGCGGCGGCCTGCTCGACAATCGGCGGCCACTCGCCGTCCTCCTGGTACGAGCCGATCTCCGCGTCCATCTTGACCTCTTCGTACACCGGGGTCGTCCAGTTCATGGCGCTCATGATGCCCGCAATCCGGCGCTCGTGCAACGACGTGGCTCGCTCGTGATCCAGCGGCCAGCTCGCACACTCTCGCAGCAATCTCGCGGATGTCCGGGGCAATTGACGAGTCGCGCGCGAACGCGGCGCTAGGCTGAGCTTGGAAGAGGAGGTAGCTCCCATGCATCGTCGCTTTGCCTTCGCTGGGATGGGCGGGCTCGCCGCGGTCGCGCTCGCAGTCGCCTGCAGCTCCAGCAACAGCGGCTCCGGTGGCGGAGGCGGCGGAGACGGGGGGCGCTCCGACGCGACGGCGAGTGGGAGCGGAAGCGGGGGCAGCAGCGGGGGAAGCGGCGGCGGGAGCGGAGGCAGCAGCGGGGGTGGGAGCGGGAGCAGCAGCGGCGGTGGCAGCGGAAGCAGCAGCGGGAGCAGCAGCGGGGGGACCGATGGCGGACAGCCCGCGGCCGATCCGTCGGTTTACCAGCATCACAGAAACGGCACGCGCGACGGGCTCTACGTCGACTCCGTCCTGACGCAAGCCGCCGCGGCGACCACCCACGTGCTTTCGGGCTTCATGGGCAGCGTGACGACGACGGTCTACGCGCAGCCGCTCTATGTCGAAAACGGCCCTGGCGCCGCCGAGGTCTTCGTGGTCGCCACGGAGGACAACCACGTCACGACCTACAACGCGACGACGGGCGCCGTCGTCTGGGACACGGGCCCGACGACGATCGGCGCCTACGCCACCAAGAACCCGCCCGGAGGGTCGGTGGGACCGGCCCACATCGGAATCACCGGGACGCCGTACATCGACATCACGTCGCGCACGATCTTCTTCGACGCGATGACGACACCCGACAGCAACGCCAGCTACCATCACAAGGTCTTCGCGCTGAGCCTCGATACGGGCGCCCTCGCGTCGGGCTGGCCCACCGGCGGCGTCGACGTCAACACCGCGGCGGCGGGGTTCAACTCGGGTATCCAGAACCAGCGCGGCGCGCTCCAGTTCCTGAACGGCGTCGTCTACGTCCCCTACGGCGGGTACGACGGGGACGGCGGAACCTATTACGGCTCGGTCGTCGGCTTCCCCGTGGCGAGCCCGCAGAGCCCCACGTGGTGGCACACGACGGCGGCCAAGGGCGGCATCTGGGGGCCGGGAGCGCTGGCCACCGACGGGACCTCGCTCTTCCCGATCACCGGCAACACGTCGGGCGCCAACAACGTCTGGGGCGGCGGCGAGGCCGTCATCCGTCTGACGGCCGGACCTGCGTTCTCGGGCAAGACCGCCGACTACTACGCGCCCAGCAACTGGCAGGACCTCGACGACTCGGACACGGACCTGGGGGGCGCCAGCGAGGTGCTGCTCGACATGCCCGGAGCCCAGTACCCGCACCTCGTGGCCGCCGGAGGCAAGGACGGGAACCTCTACGTCCTCAATCGCGACAACCTCGGCGGCATCGGCGGCGAGCTGCTGAAGACGCCCGTGGCGAACGGGAACATCAAGGGCGCCCTCGCGGCCTACACGACCGCGAAGGGGACGTACGTGGCGCTGCACGTCGAGGGGGCGAGCGGCGCGAACTGTCCCTCGGGCCAGGGCGGCAACCAGGTCGTCCTGCAGCTCACGCAGAGCCCGATGGCAGTGAAGACGGTGTGGTGCTCCAAGCAGGGGGACCTCGGCTCGCCGATGATCACGACGACCGACGGCACGTCCGAGCCCATCGTCTGGAACGCGGACCAGTCGCTCTACGGGTGGAACGGCGACACTGGCGCCGTCATCGTCGACGGGACCAACACCAAGATGTCGACGGCGGTGCAGAAGTGGAACACCCCCATCGCCGCCGGAAAGGGCCGCATCGTCGTGGGGGTCGACGGGCAGCTCTACGTCTTCACGCCGTAGCCTTCAGGGCGCCACGGCGACGCCCCACGGCAGCCCGCCGATGTGCACACGCTTCTCGACGTTGCCCGAGGCCGGATCGACGATGGACATGTCCGCCGAGGTCCCGTTCGCGGTGTAGAAGCGTGTCCCGTCGCGGCTGAGGGCGATGCCCCAGGGGCGATCGCCGACGCCGTCGATGGAGCGGACCTGCTTTCGCGCCCCCACGTCGAGCACGGCGACCGAGCCGCCGCGGCCGCACGTCACGTAGAGAAGCTTGCCGTCGGGCGAGAGGACCGCGCCCATCGGCCGGGGGCCGCTCGGCATCGGTGAGCTCAGGTGGATGGGAACGTCGCCGAGGGGCTTGTAGCCGACGGCGTCGATCACGGTGACCTTGCCGCCTGCCTCGTCGGTCGCGAACGCGGTCTGCCCGTCCTTCGTGAAGACGACCGAGCGAGGCCGCGCTGCCGTGGGAATGTGGGCGAGGACGGTCCGCGTCTCGGCGTCGACGACGGTGACCTCGCTGTCCGCCTCGGAAGTGACGAAGACGACCTTGCCATCCGGACGCACCGTCACGCCTTCGGGCTCGCGGCCCACGTGCGCGCGGCCCCGGACGAATCCGGACGTCACGTCGAGCACCGTCAGCTCGGCGGTCTCCTCGTTCGACACGTAGAGCGTCTCGCCGTCGGGCGAGAGATCGAACGACTCGGGATCCTGCCCGCTGGGCAGCGTGCTCACGAGCTTGCGAGTCGCCAGGTCGACGACGCCGATGCCGTCGGCGCTGCGATCGGCCGGCGGCAGCTTGGACTCGTCGACGCCGGGGCCTGCGCGCGGTGAGCCGGAGAGGGCCACGAAGAGCCGCTTGCCGTCGCGCGACAGCTTCACGGCCCGCGGCCGCTTGCCGACCGGGATGCTCGCGACCACCGTGGCGGTGGCGGGATCGACGGCCGCGACGAAGCCCCCCTCCTCGTCGCTCACGTAGACGAGCGGGGCCGGGGCGGGCGTGCTGCGGCAGCTTCCGCACGCCGGGAAGAGCGACGCGACGACGATGACGGGAAGCACTCGCGCCATTCGCATCGGGCTTCTACGCTATACGAAAGGGCGCATGGGCCTCATCGAGAAAGACCCGATCGTCCGGCTGCTGGAGGAGCTCACGAAACGCATGACCGCGGTGCGCGCGAGCCTCGCCGGCGGCGATCCGCCCGGCGCTCTCGCCGCCCTCCTCGAGGCCCGAAGAACGCTGGGCGGCGCGCTCGCCTCGAGCGTCGAGCGTGTCGACGGCTCCACCGTGGTCACGCTCCTCGGCAAGGAGAAGGCCGCCGCCTACGCCGAGCTCGGGCGGCTCGAGGCCGAGGTACGCCGTGCGCTCGGTGAAGAGGCCGCGGCCACGCGAGCCGAGGCCCGCGCCGCGGAGGTCGACCGCGCCGTGGCGCGATGAGCGCGCCTACTTGTTCACGCGCTCGAGGTAAGCCCCCGTGCGCGTGTCCACCTTGATCCACTCGCCCTCTTTGATGAAGAGCGGGACGTTCACGGTGGCGCCGGTCGAGAGCTTGGCGGGTTTGGTCGCCCCGCTCGCCGTGTCGCCCTTGATGCCGGGCTCGCTCTCGGTGATCTGGAGCACGACGCTCGGCGGCAGCTCGATCCCGATGGCGTTGCCGTTGAAGGTCATCACCTCGACGTCGAGCCCCTCGCTGAGAAAGCGCGTCTCGTCGCCGACCTTGTCCTTCATCACGTGGAGCTGCTCGCCGGTGCTCGTCTCCATGAAGACCAGGCTGTCGCCCTCGTCCCACGAATAGTTGAGCTTGCGCGTCTCCACGTCGGCCAGCTCCACCGACTCGCCCGATTTCCAGGTCCGCTCGATGGTGTTGCCCGTCAGCAGGTTCCGGACGCGGCAGCGCGTGAACGACTGCCCCTTGCCGGGCTTCACGAACTGGTGCTCGAGGATGGCGTAGGGGACGCCGTCGATCTGGATCTTCAGGCCTTTGCGGATGTCGGTCGTCTGCATGGTGGATGTTCTTTGGAGCGCCCAGCTAGCACGAGGCCGCTGCGATGTCGACGACGCCACACCCCGGCGAGCGCGAAGAGCGCCGCTCCGAGCCACGCTCCGCCCGCGCCTCGCGCAGCGTCGACGCGGCATCCGCAGCCGCCGGCAGAGCCCTTCGACGGCGCCCCCTGGTCCCAGGAGCCCGCGTCGCCAGCAGCGGCGCCTCCCGAGTCGAGGTGGTCCGACGGCTCCCCTCCCACGGCGTGCGCGTCCGGACCCGTGCCGGTGTCGGCGGGCGCGCCTGAATCGGTGCTCGCGTCCGAGCCAGCGTCGGGCCCCGCGTCCACGGCCACGGTGGTCTGCGCGAGCTCCTGCAGCGCCGCGAGGTTGCCGATGAATTTGTCGCGATCGACGTCGCCCGAGATGCCCGTCACCGTGCCGGTCCACGAGTACTGCCACATGACCGCGGCGGTCCATGGCGCGGGCACGTTGAAGCAGCTGCCCGTCACGGGGTCGGCGATGTAGAGCGGGTACGCGTCGAGGCCGGTGGTGTCGACGCCGTTGTCCGTGAAGTAGCTGCCATAGGTGTAGATGAGCGGCTTCTTGCCCGTCGCGCTCTCGACGGCGTCGATGAAGGCCCACATGCGCGTCGCGATATCGGCCCCCGACGCCGCGTCCGACATGCCGTTGCCGAGGCACGTCGTGTCGGCCGAGCCGGTCGGGCACTCGATGTCGAGCATGGCCGGCAGATCTCCCGCGCCGAGCGTGCCCACGACGGAGAGAAAGAACTGCGCCTGGAGGGCGCCGTCCTCGGTGGGATCGAAGAAGTGGTACGGGCTGCGCAAGACACCCGCGGTCTTCGAGCCGGACCAGTCGGCCGCGAACGTGGAGGCCGTGTAGTACGTCCCCTGCGTCGCCTTCATGATCGCGAAGTCGACGCCGTCCCCCTTCACCGAGGTCCAGTCGATGGCGCCCTGCCCCGACGCGACGTCGACCCCCTCGACGCTCACGGTCTCGCACTGCTGCAGCTCCTCCGACGTCGTCGCCGTGGGCTCTGCCGGGTTCCCGGAGCTGCTGCACGCCGCGAGGACCACGAACCCCCAGAGCCAGGCCGAGCGCATCCGCTCATTGTCCTCTCTTTTGCCGCTTGCCGGTAGGAGGGGGCCCGGCGTACAGCCAGGGGCGCGATGCACGAAGTGGACGACGAGCTGCGCGACATCAAGCGCGAGATCATCGAGTCGCGTGGCCTCGTCATCAAGACGAACAACCTGACGAACGCGCTCTCGGCCGACATCAAGTCCATCGCCAAGCGCCAGCAGAACTACGAGCGCCGCTTCGCGTGGAACGGGGCGACGGCGTACGTCGTCTTCGTCGTCGTCGTCTTCGCGGCGCTGAAGTTCGCGGTCGACGCCCGGGTCGACGCCATCGACGCGACGGCCAAGCACCTGCGCGACGAGAACGCCCGCCTGAAGACGGATCTCGACGAGAGCCGCCAGCGCGAGGCCGAGCGCAACGCCGCGGAGATCGAGGCGGCGAAGTTCTACGAGCTCGTGAAGGAGGGTCGGCGCATCGACGTCATCCGCGGCTGGGAGGCGATGAAGGCCAAGCCGCTGACGCGGAGCGAGTCGCAGCTCTTCGCCGAGGCCGTGCAGAAGGCCAAGGTCGAGCAGGCGACGCAGCTCTACCTCCAGGGGCTCGACAGCTCGCGCCTGCAGCGCTGGCAGGAGGCGGCGGCGGCGTACGAGGAGTCGCTGCGCTACGACGACGCGGCGTCGGTGTCGCCGAGCGCCAAGCTCCAGCTGGCGAGCGCGTACCGCAAGCTCCACAAGCAGAAGGAGGCGATCGCCATCCTGGCGCCGCTGTCCGAGCAGGCCGCGGACCGGGAGGTGCTCGACGACGCGCTGGAGCAGCTCGCGTGGTGCCAGACGGAGATCGAGTCGTACAACGACGCGAAGAACACGTGGCGCACGCTGCTGCGCAAATTCCCGGACTCGCACTACGCCCCCGAGGCGAAGCTCGCGCTGACGACGCTGACGCAGAACCACTGACGTCGGCTCGAGCGAGCGGCTCAGGCGACGAGCGCGCGATAGGCCTCGGTGATCTCGTGGAAGCGCGCCTCGAGGGCGCGTCGCTCGGCGTCGGTGGCGCCGGGGTGGAGGTCGGGATGAACCGTGCGGGCGAGGCGGCGGTAGGCGCGCTTGATCTCGGCGGAGTCGGACCCGGGGGGCAGGCCGAGGACGCGCCAGGCGGTGACGTCGCGCGTGGCGTGCACCACGGGCGGAGGCGAGGGGGTACGGGCGCGCGCGCGGCGGCGGCCGTGGAGGAACTCGCGGGCGTCGAGCGGCGACTGATGGAGCGCGCCGCGGGGAGCGCGGACGGCGACGCGAAAGGAGACGCGGGCGTCGGCGAGCTGCTCCAGCGCGGTGAGGCGCGCGAGGAGCTGGCGGCGCAGGGCCGCGCCGACGACGGAGGGCGCGAGGTGGAACTCGTCGACGAGGACCTCGCCGTGGAGGCGACGGGAGGTCATGGCACGGAGGAGGGAGCGACGGAGGGTGTCGTCGTCGGCGGCGTGGTCGCGGCGGAGGATCTCGGCGAGGGAGGGGGCGGCGCCGTCGAGCTCGACGGCGACGACGCGTCCGAGGGTGAGGTGCACGCGATGCGTGCGGCCTCGATCCTCCACGAGCTCCAGCGTGCCCGTCGACGACTCGCGATGAAGAGCGCCGAGCAGGTCACCGAGGGTGGTCGACTTCAGGCGGCCGGGTAGCTGCATGGCGCGTCGGACCACTACGCCGCAGTGCGCGACCGGCGGCCAAGTTTCTTGGGCCGAGGCGAAGCCGAGGGATCCCGCTCGGGCCGTGGGGTGCTTCGCCCTTCGGGCTCAGCATGACAGCGCGTTGGTCTCACCTAAATGACCGAGCGCTACCGAGCGCGATTGTCGATCAGACGCCGCCCGATGCCGCGCCAGCGGCATCAGCACCGCGAGCGTGAGCGAGCGGTGAGCGACCAACGTCGCGGCGCGGAGTGCCGTGTGCAAGCGGCGCGGCTCACCGCTCGCTCACGCTCGCGGTGCTGACGGCGGCTCCGCCGCCCGTCCGAGATCCATCGAGAA